>JAEUIC010000008.1 GCA_016795285.1 Planctomycetota bacterium
CGCTCATCCGCGCGAGCTTACGCCGCGCCCCGGATCTGCGGTCTCGCTGGCTGCGGACGCCGTCGGCGTCACGCCTCGATCCGCGTCCTGCGCCTCGCTGAAGAGCTGGCGTTCGAGTCTGGATCCGGCTCGAGCTACGAGCGCTTCTTCGATCACCGTCCATGTCCACGGTGCTCGAGCCCGTCCACCTCTCCCGCGCCGATGGCGCGTGACCAGTGTGGTTTCTCGTCCAGTGTTCTGCGCCATCCGGCGCCCCGCCGCAGCAACGCTGCGGCGCACATGACCGCGCGGCGCACATACGCGCCAAGGCGCCTGTCCAGTGCGGCTTCCCGTCCAGCGACATGCGCCGCCGGCGCCCCGCCGCAGCGAAGCTGCGGCGCAGATATTGGTGGGTAGTGTCGGACTTGAACCAACGACCCCCGCATTTTCAGTGCGGTGCTCTACCAGCTGAGCTAACTACCCACCCTTCTCGGAAGAAGAGGGCGGGGATGGTAGGGGCCCTTCGCGGGGTCGTCAACGCCACGGCCGCCATGCCGTCGCGCGCAGCCGCTCGGCCCGGCGCCGGCGCGCGTCAGTCGGGCAGGCGCCGCAGCACCACCTCGGCGGCAGCTCGATCGGCGTGGATCTGGGCGACCAGCTCCTCCTTGCCGGCGAAGCGCCGCTCCTCGCGCAGCCGCTGCAGGAAGACGACCTCGAGCTCGCGGCCGTAGAGGTCGCCGCTCCAGTCGAGCAGGTGGACCTCGACGGTGCGATTCGTCCCGGCGGTCAGCGTCGGGCGCACGCCGATGTTGCAGAGCCCGCGGCGGCGCGTGTCGCCCTCGAGGACCAGCACCGCGTAGACGCCGTTCGCCGGCGCGCAGGCGTGGTCGAGCGCGAGGTTGGCGGTCGGGACGCCGAGCTGCCGCCCGCGCCCATCGCCCGGCACGACGCGCCCGAGCAGCGCGGGCGCGCGCCCGAGCAGCCGGCTCGCCGTAGGCAGGTCGCCGCGCTCGAGCGCCTCGCGGATGCGCGTGCTCGAGACGACCTCGCCGTCGATCGCGATGCGGCCGACCGCCTCGACCGTGAAGCCGTGCTGCGCGCCGAGCCCGTCGAGCAGGCGCGCGTCGCCGCGCCGATCGCGGCCGACGGCCGTGTCGTGGCCCAGCACGAGGCCGCGCAACTGCAGGCTGCCGACCAGGATGCGCGCGGTGAACTCCTCCGCCGAGAGCTCGCGCAGCGCCGCATCGAACGGCAGCACCAGCGTCGCGTCGAGGCCCGCCCGCTCGATCTCCCGCAGCCGTTGCGCGAGCGACTGGAGGCGCGCCGGCTCGCGACCGCGCACGACGAGGTCGGGGTGGTGGGCGAAGGTGAGCACGACGGCGGGGCGCCGCTCGGTGCGAGCCCACGTGAGCGTGCGGTCGAGGATCGCGCGGTGGCCGAGGTGGACGCCGTCGAAGACGCCGATGGTCGCGACGGCGCCGTGCAGGTGGGGCAGCGGTGCGCCGGTGAGGTAGGGATCGATCCGTTCCATCCGGGAGGGCGGCGCGCGGCCGTCACGCCTCCTGGTAGGCGCGGCGCAGCTCGTCGAGCGCCTCCGCGTTCTGGATGCGGTCGGCGGCGCTCATGCGGTGGAAGAGCAGCACGTTCTCCAGGTGGTCGAACTCGTGCTGGAAGATGCGCGCGGGCCAGTCGGACCAGTCGGCGCGATGGACGACGCCCTCGAGGTCCTGCCACTCGATCGAGAGGTGGCGCGCGCGGTCGACCTCGATGTAGATCCCCGGGAACGAGAGGCACCCCTCCTCGCCGGAGACGCGGCCCGCCTTCTTCACGATGCGCGGGTTGATCACCACCCGCTCGAACTCCTTGCGCGCCGGATCGCCGCTCTCGTTCATCACGAAGAGTCGGACGCTCCAGCCGACCTGCGGCGCGGCGAGGCCGACGCCGCGGTCGGCGTACATCAGCTCGAACATGGCGGCGACCTTGGCGCGCACCTCGGCGTCGACGGCCGCGAGCGGCACGGTCTTCTGCAGGAGGCGCGGGTCGGGGTAGACGACGACTTCCATGGGCTCTCGCGGGGGAATGGGGCGCCGCCCGGCGTCGCGGGCCGCGGCGTTCGCGCGTTACGTTTAGCCGGCGCACGCCCTACCGCGAGGAGCGCCGCGCCCGCCCGGAGGAGCGGCGCCGCGCCGAGGGGGGTGCATGGACACCTCCGCGCGGTCGGGATACTCTCCGCGGCCCATTTTTTCGCGCGCGTCCGCAGGCGGCGAAACGGCGCGAACGCAAGGTTGCATGGACGTCACGAACCACATCGCCAAGGCCGAGGAAGCTCTCCGCAAGAAGAACTTCGACTACGCGGAGAGCTTGCTCGAGCAGGTGATCTCGCTGCAGCCCGACCACGGCGGCGCGCGGCGCCTCTGGTGCCAGGCGATCCGCCAGAAGGCGGAGAAGAAGGGCGGCGGCGGCTGGCTCGCCAAGCTCGGCGGGTCGCCGCACAAGCTGTCGGCCGCGGTGAGCGGACTCGCGAAGAGCAGCGGCGGCAAGGCGCGCGCGCTCGAGAAGTACCTGGCGAGCGATCCGCTGAACGCCGACGCCTACCTCGATCTCGGCGAGGCGCTGATCGGCAGCGGGCTCTGCGATGCGGCGGTGGCGGTCTTCAGCGCGCTCGGCGAAGCGGAGCCGAAGCTCTCGCAGCCCTGGAAGCGCGCCGCGGCGGCGCATGCCGCGAAGGGGCGCGCCGAGGAGGCGCTCGAGTGCCTCGAGAAGGCGCTGAAGGCCGATCCGAAGGACGCCGAAGCCGATCGGATGCGCAAGAACCTCGCCGCCGACGTGACGCTGAAGAAGGGCGCCTACGAGACGGCGCGCTCGTCGCGCGAGCTGGTGCGCGACGTCGCCACGCAGGCGCGCCTCGAACGGGAGACGCGCATCCACAAGACCGCCGAGGACCTGGCGGCCGAGGAGCAGGAGGTGCGCGCGGCGCTGCAGGCGAACGGCAAGGACGGGCGCGCGCGGCGCCGCCTCGCCGAGCTGGTCGCCCGCCGCGAGGAGTGGAGCGAGGCGGAGCGGATCCTGAAGGAGGCGCTCGCCTTCGACGACAACGCGAGCGAGCTCAAGGACCGCATCGGCGACCTGCAGCTGCAGGCGGTCGGCCGCGAGATCAAGAAGCTCGAGGAGCGGCTCGCCGCCGAGGACAACCCGAACTTCCGCGACGACCTCGAGCTGCTCCGCCAGGACCAGCAGAAGCTCGCCGCCGGCGAGTACCGGCGCCGCGTCGAGGAGCGGCCGACCGACCTCGCCCTCTGGTTCCAGCTGGGGAAGACCCTCCACGAGCAGGGGCAGCTCGACGACGCGATCGCGGCGTTCCAGCGCTCGATCAAGGACCCGAAGACGCGCGCCGACTCGCTGATGCGGCTGGCGGCGTGCTTCCAGAAGAAGGGGCTGCTCGACCTCGCGATCAAGCAGCTCGAGATGGCGCTCGAGGAGGCCACCCCGGCCAGCGAGCGCGGCAAGTCGATCCTGTACAATCTCGGCCTCGTCGCCGAGCAGGCCGGGCGGCCGGCCGACGCGTTCACCCATTACTCGCGCATCTACGAGGTCGACATCCACTACCGGGATGTCGCCAAGAAGATCGAGACGTTGCGCTCGTGACCCGCGCGCACGACCCACGGAGCACGAAGGACTGACATGGCGCACACCGAATCAGCCAAGAAGAACTACCGCAAGATGCTGAAGCGTCGCGAGCGCAACGTCGCCGCGTCGTCGCGCATCAAGAGCACCACGAAGAAGCTCCTCGCCGCGGTGGAGAAGGGCGACCTCGCCGGCGCGCAGAAGCTGCTGCCCGAGGCGATGAAGGCGATCGACAAGGCGGCCAAGGCGGCCGTCATCCACGACAACACCGCGTCGAACAAGAAGTCGCGCCTGTCGCGGAGCATCAATCGCCTGCAGGCCGCCCAGAAGAAGTGAGGTCGGCTCCTCGGCGGCGCCGCGGCGAGGCCGCGCGCGCTGCTCCGAGGCGTCCGCTCGCGGACCGGTCGCTCCTCGCACGGGCGCGCCGGTCCGCGCTCGTTTCGGCGTGAGGGCGCGCGTTGCGGCGCGCAGCGTCACAGCTCCGCGCGCAGGCGCTCCTTCGCCAGCTGCGCGAGCAGCAGCGCGTCGCCCGCGAGGTGGAGCGTCGTGTGGACGTGGACGACGCTGCCGCCCGGTCCTGCGGGCAGCGCCGCGCCGATCGACTCGAGCTCGAAGAAGCGCGGCTCCTGGAAGTGGTTGTAGCTGGTCGCGACGTCGCCGGCGGCGAGCCGCGGGTTCGGATCGACCCAGTCGCAGTCGGGCACCCGCGCCTCGAGCGGCGCGACCGTGTGGCGCACCAGCGTCAGCACGTGGCGCACCGGATCGAAGGCGCCGATCCAGCCGGTCGCGCCGCGCGCCGATAGCCCGATCTTCGCGCGCAGCTGCGCGTCGGCCTTGAAGCGCGCGACGCCGCCGTCGGGCTGCAGCTGCACGGTGAGGCGGTCGGCCGGAACGGCGCCGAAGTAGTCGCTCTTCAGCGCGCTCGCGTCGCCGCGGAAGGGGAAGAGCACTTCCGTGCGCGGCGACGGCTTGAACTGCCCGAGCACCCACGGCGCGATCAGCGCGTGGTCGGCGAGCGGCCTCGCGGAGAGTTCGCGCAGCGCGTTCGTGCTGCGGAATCCGACGACCTCGACTCCCGCGGGGAGCTCGCGGCCGAGCAGTTCCGCGATCGCGGCGCGCGACAGCGCATCGATGCGGCGCTCGATCTCGAGAGCGAAGGCGGCGCCCTGCGCGTTGGCCAGCGCGATCCGGTCGCGGAAGGTGATCGAGGTGGCGTCCTGCGCGACGATCGAGCGCGGGCCGCCGTCCATGGCGGGCGGGACGAACCAGGTGGCCAGCTCCTGGCGCGCGCCCGGCTCGAAGAAGAGGCCGCAGGGGCCCCCTTCCGGCGCCAGCCAGAGCCGATCCTCGCCGCCGTAGTTGCGGAAGCCGCGGGCCACGCGCGGTCCGCGGATCGCCTCGCGGTAGACGAGGCCGAAGCCGGGCGCGTCGGGCCGGAACGCGCTGGTCATCACGCGGCCGGAGAGCGCCGGCGAGACCGCGATCGGTCCAGCGCCGGGCGCCTGCAGCAGCACGACGTCGGCGTGCTCGGCAAGGAACGCGGCGTCGTTGGCGAAGGTCGCCTCCGGGCGGGCGAGCGGCGCGGGCGGCGGGGCAGATTGCGATGCAGGCACGAGCGTGGCTCCGAGCGCGATGGAGGGCGCGACGACGAGGGCGATCGACCCGAGGTGCATGGCGAAGCTCCGCGAGCGGGCGAGGCGCCGGAACCCCTTCCGCCGTGGCATCGTAGTGCGCGCGGTTTCGAGGTCGGCGCTGCACCGGCCGCAGGAGAGCGGAGCGATTCGATGGCGAGCGAGGGAGTCGATCGGCAGTCGACGCGGCGCAAGGCGCTGGCGGTCTGGGCGGCGCTCTGCAGCGGGCCGGTCGTGCTGCCGGTGGTCGCGTCGTTCGTGCCGCCGCTGCTCGGGACCAGCAGCGATGCGGAGTTCCTGCGCGGCGTGATGGTGGTGCCCGCCGGGACGGTGCTCCTCGTCGCGTTGCTCTGGCGCGTCGTGCTGCTGCCGCGGGCGCTGGCGGCGAAGAAGTTCGCCGACGAGGTCGCCGCCGTCGTTGCCGCGCAGGATGCGGCGACCGGCGCGCGGACGTTGATCGAGCGCAGCGACGAGCGCTTCTTCGCCATGAACCTGGTCGGCATCGCCCTCTCCGAAGGGGGCGGACTCTTCGCCGGCATCGGACTCCTGCTGCTCGGCGTCCAATGGCTGCCCGGAGCCCTCGCGGTCGGGCTCTCCCTCGCGCTGCTGGCGGCCCATTGCCCGACGGCGGCGCGCTTCGATGACGCCGCTCACCGCGTCGCGGCGGCGGCGGGGCTTCCGCTCGGCGAATCGCGCGACCGCTGACGCGCGGGCAGCCACCGCCGAGCGGGTGGGCGCGGGCGACGCTCCCTTGCGCGATCGAGCGGATCGACTATTCCGACGGGCGGGGAGTCGAAGGAGTTCCGCCCGCCGGTCCGCCGGCGCGGTCCGATCCACGGATCGTTCCGTGGCCCGGATCGTCCCGTGGCCCGTAGTGGAGCCGCGGCGCTGGCGTGCCTGTCGGGCGACGAATTGGAGTCGCTCATGCTCTACGTTCGCGACCTCCTGCGGAACCGGCCGGCGCCGACGGTGCTGGCCGGCGAGATCTCGGTGCTGGAAGCGGCGCGCTTCCTCCGTTCCAAGCGGATCGGCGGCGCTCCCGTCGTCGAGCAGGGACGCGCGGTCGGCTTCTGCTCGGAGCGCGACCTCGTCTACCGCGTGCTCGCTTCGGGGCGCGATCCCGACCGCACGCGCGTGGCCGACGTGATGACGCGCGAGCTGGTCACCTGCAACCCCGACGACACGGTCGCCGAGTGCGAGGCGCGGCTGCGCGCGCACCGCTGCCGCCACCTGCCGGTCGTCGAGGGCGGCCGCGTGCTCGGCTGCCTGTCGTTGCGCGACTTCCTCCAGTCCGACCTTCAGGAACGCCAGGCGGAGGTCGAGCAGCTCTCCGCCTACATCCGCAGCGCCGGGGCCTGATCGCCCGAGCGCCGGACGCTGTCGGGATCCTCCCCGCGGAGCTCCCCTCGCCGAGGGGAAGCGGTCGCTTCGTGGCCGCCGCGGGCCTGCGGAGGCGCGCGGGTGGCCCGAGGCGGCGCCAGCCGGCGCGCCGGAAGATTCTTCTCAAGTTGCCTTCGCCGTCGGCCGATCTCGGGGGAGGCCTCCCTGGAACTCTTTTCGGGGCGGCGGGTTTCCTGGAGATCGAGATGTCGACCGGATTCGGTGAATACCTCGTGCTGCGCCGACTGCTGACCCCGCGAGCCGTGCTGCAGGTGCTGAAGAACCAGGCGCGCAGCCGGCCGCACCTCGGCGAGCTCGCCGTCCATCGCGGCTGGCTCACCTGGGGCCAGGTGCTCGGCGTGATCAGCCTCTCGGAGCAGCTGAAGCTGCGCTTCGGCGAGGCGGCGACGCGCGAAGGGCTGATGACCGAGGAGCAGATCGAGGAGCTGTTGCGCGAGCAGCAGTCGGCGACGCCGACGCTCGCCGACTGCATCGTCGAGCTCGGCTTCCTCGATCGCCACGTGCTCGAGCGCGAACAGCGCAACTACGAGCAGGGCGTGCAGATGGCGAAGAGCAAGAACGCGTTCGCCGAGGGCGCGGCGGGCTGATCGCCGCGGGCGGTCGGCCGCGTTCGAGCGACGGCGCAGGCGCTGGCGAGTCCGGCGCCCGCGCCGTCGTGCGTTGCTGCGCGCCCTGCCCGCGTGCGGCGCCAACGAAGCGGGCCCGCGCCGGAGTGCCGGCGCGGGCCCGAGAATTCCGATCGGCGAGCCGTCGCGGGGTCAGTCCATCCCGCCCATGCCGCCCATTCCACCCATGCCACCCATCCCGCCGCCCGGGGCACCCGCCATCTTCGGCTTGTCCTCGGGGATCTCGGCGATCAGCGCGTCGGTGGTCAGCAGCAGCGTCGCGACCGAGGCCGCGTTCTGCAGGGCGCTGCGCACGACCTTGGTCGGGTCGATCACGCCGAACTTCACCATGTCGCCGTACTCGCGGCGCGCGGCGTCGAAGCCGAAGTTGCCGCTGCCTTCCTTCACCTTGCTGACGACGATCGAGCCGTCCATGCCGGCGTTGTCGGCGATGTAGCGCAGCGGCAGCTCGACGGCGCGACGGATGATGTCGACGCCGAGCTTCTCCTCGCCCGTCGCCTTCAAGGCGTCGAGCGTCGCCGCAGCGCGCAGCAGCGCCACGCCGCCGCCCGGGAGGATCCCCTCCTCGACGGCCGCGCGCGTCGCATGCAGCGCATCCTCGACGCGCGCCTTCTTCTCCTTCATCTCGCTCTCGGTGGCCGCGCCGACGTTGATCTCGGCGACGCCGCCCGCGAGCTTCGCGAGGCGCTCCTGGAGCTTCTCGCGGTCGTAGTCGGAGGTGGTCTTCTCGATCTCGGCGCGGATCTGGGCGATGCGCCCCTTGATCTGCTCCTTCTTGCCCGCGCCCTCGATGATCGTGGTGTCATCCTTGCCGATGATCACCTTCTTCGCGCGGCCGAGGTCGGTGACCGGCAGGTTCTCGAGGTTGATGCCGAGGTCCTCGAAGATCGCCCGGCCGCCAGTCAGCACCGCGATGTCCTCGAGCATCGCCTTGCGGCGATCGCCGAAGCCCGGCGCCTTCACCGCGCAGCACTGGAAGATGCCGCGCAGCTTGTTCACGACCAGCGTCGCGAGCGCCTCGCCCTCGACGTCCTCGCTGATCAGCAGCAGCGGCTTGCCCGCCTGCGCGACCTTCTCGAGCACCGGGACGAGGTCCTTCACCGTCGAGAGCTTCTTCTCGTGGATGAGGATGAACGGGTCGTCGAGCACGCACTCCATCTTCTCGGCGTCGGTGATGAAGTGGGGCGAGCAGTAGCCCTTGTCGAACTGCATGCCCTCGACCCACTCGATGGTGGTGTCGAAGGTCTTGCCTTCCTCGACGGTGATGACGCCGTCCTTGCCGACCTTCTCCATCGCCTCGGCGATCTTCTTGCCGATCTCGACGTCGCCGTTGGCGGCGATGGTGCCGACCTTCTCGATGTCCTCGCGGCCCTTGACCGGCATGGTCAGCTTGCCGAGCTCCGCCTTGATGTGCTCGACGGCCTTCTCGATGCCGCGCTTGATCGCCAGCGGATTCGCTCCGGCGGCCATGTTGCGCAGCCCCTCCTCGAAGATCGACTCCGAGAGGACGGTCGCGGTGGTGGTGCCGTCGCCGGCGATGTCGGAGGTCTTGGAGGCGACCTCCTTCACCATCTGCGCGCCCATGTTCTCGTAGGTGTTCTCGAGCTCGATCTCCTTCGCCACCGTGACGCCGTCCTTGGTGACGGTCGGGCTGCCGAAGGACTTCTGGATGATGACGTTGCGGCCGCGCGGGCCGAGCGTCGTGCGGACGGCGCGGGCGAGCTTCTTCACGCCATTGCGGATCAGCTCGCGCGCTTCATGGTCGTAGGCAATCTTCTTGGCGCCCATCGCTGGGTTGTCTCCGTTTCAGGATTCGGGGCAGTCGGAGCCGGTCACTCGACGATCGCGAGGATGTCGCTCTCGGCGATCAGCAGGTAGTCCTGCCCGTCGACCTTGACCTCGTTGCCGGCGTAGCTCGAGAAGATGACGCGGTTGCCGGTGGCGACCGAGAAGCCGGCGCGCTTGCCGTCGTCGAGGAGCTTGCCGTCGCCCACCGCGACGACGATCCCCTCCTTCGGCTTCTCCTTGGCCGAGTCGGGCAGCAGGATGCCGCCCGCCGTGCGCTCCTCGGCCTCGATCCGGCGGACGAGGACGTTCTCGCCGAGCGGCTTGACCTTCGTCGTGGCGGCGGGGGTCTTGGTAGCGGTCTTCGCCATCGCTGTCGTTCTCCTCTGCGTTCAAGCGGGTTGCTGGCGTGCGGGGCGCGCTGCGCCCGCCGCGGTTCCTGTTCGTGCGGATCGGATCGAGACGAGCGGAGGGCCGGTCGCTGCGCGTTCAGCGCGGCGACGGCGGCACCCGCCCGAGCAGGAGCTGGATCGATCGGCGGAGGGCGTCGAGGCGGATCGGCTTGCTGAGGAAGTCGACCGTCGAGAACGCGCCATCGCGCCCGCCGAACTGCTCGCGTACCCACGTCTCGATCGAGGCATCCGAGGAGACGAGGACGGTCGGCGGGATCGCCGCGCGACCGCGGTCGGCGAGCAGCCGACGCAGCACCTGCGGTCCCGTCAGGCCAGGCATGTGGCCGTCGAGGACCGACACGTCGAAGAGGCGTCGCTGCAGCAGATCGATCGCTTCGAGCCCCGACGCCGCCAGTTCGACCGCGAAGCCTTCACGGGCGAAGAACTCGCCCAGAGCCTCACGGAGGTTCAGGTCGTCGTCGGCGACGAGGAGTCGAAGCTTGTCGTTAGCGTGCAGTTCCATGGCAGAAGACCGCTGGAGAGTTTCGGCCAGCGATTCGGCGCCTCCCGAAGAGTCGACCATCCGTTGGCAAACTCGGTGCCAGCGCGTCGATGGCGGGAGAGCGCCCGGCGGCGGACAAACTGTCCTCGGCAGCGAAAGTGGCCGATCCGGCTGCGACACAATGGCGTGCTTCGGCGGGGCGGCGAGGCGGGAGACGGGGAGTGATAGAGCTGAATCCGATCTCAACCTGCCGCCTCCAACTGCTCCTCGACCCCACCGCCCCGGGCTTCGATTGGCGCCGCGCGCTGGCCGCCGCACTCGCCGGCGGGGTCGATCTGGTGCAGCTGCGGATGAAGGGGGTGCCCACCGCCGACCGGGTTGCGCAAGCGCGCCTCGTGTTGGCCCAGACGGCGCCGGCCGCCGTGCCGCTGCTGATCAACGATGACATCGAAGCGGCGGCGGTGCTCGATGGGGGGGCGGTGGGGGTCCACCTCGGGCAGGAAGACGCGCCCGTCGAGCAGGCGCGCGCGCGACTCGGGGCGCCGGCGTGGATCGGGCTCTCCACCCACTCGCGCGCCGAGCTCCTCGCCGGCCACGCGACCAGCGCGACCCACTTCGGGCTCGGCGCCTGCTTCACCACCGCGACCAAGCGCGACCACCACGTGGTCGAGCGCGCCGAGCTGGCGGCGGCGCTGGCCAGCGCGAGCCGGCCGGTCTTCGCGATCGGCGGCATCACGCCCGAGAACGTCGCCGAGCTGGTGGCTTTCGGGGTGCGCCGAGTGGCGGTCGCCGCGGCGCTGCTGACCGCCCGCGATCCGCGCGCGGCGGCGGCGGCGCTGCGGGCCGCGCTCGAAACGGCGCCGAAGTGAACGGACGCGGGCGGCGTCGTTCAAGCTCTCGCCGCCTTCGCGTACCGGAGCGACCTCGATGCGCCTCGACCCCGCCGCCGATCGCCTCGTCTGGGAGCAGGCTGCGCAGGCGTTCATGCCGCTGCGACCGCAGATCCTGCGCTACCTCGTGGCGCGCGTGCGCGACCATCACGTCGCCGAGGACCTGACGCAGGAGACGCTGCTGCGCGGCATCCTCCACTCGCGCAAGCTGCGCGAGCCGCAGGCGGCGGCGGGCTGGCTGATGCGGATCGCGTGGCACGTGGCGCTCGACTGGCATCGCCGGCGGCTGCGTCGGCGCGAGCCGGACGACGTCGCGCTCGACGAGACGCGGGTCGATCTGGGAACGCTCGTGCGCGAGGCGTCGCGCCTCGAGGTCGACGAGGAGGCGCGCCAGCGCGTCACCTGGAGCGAGGGGCTGCGCCACGCGCTCGCGCGGCTGCGCGCCGGGGATCGCGCCCTGCTGATCGGCCACCACTACATCGGGCTCAGTTGCCAGGAGCTCGCCGAGCGGACCGGACTCACTCGCGAAGGGATCAAGCAGCGACTGTCGCGGGCGCGGCGGCGGCTGCGGATGCTGGTGGTGCAGCGCGACGACCGGGAGTGCGACGCCGAGGGGCGCGACGCCGGGAAGGGCGGCGCGATGCGCGCGCGCCGCGGGGCGTGAGGGGGCGGCTCCGGCGTATCGACCCCGCGGGCCAATCACTATCGTTCCCGACCTCGCTGTCGCCCCACCGCGGCAGCGCCAAGGCGATCCCAGCGATGAAACCTCGCTCGACCCGCGCACCGCATCCTCCCGCTCGCCCGGCCGCCCCTTCGCGGCGCGAGTTCCTCCTCGGCAGCGGCGCCGCCACCGCCTCGTTGCTCGGACTCGCGAACGGGCTCCTCGCTCAGGAGGCGACCCCTCCCGCGGCCCAGGAGACGCCGCCCGCTCCGGCGCCGCCGCCGCGTCCGGATCCGCTGCTCAAGATCGGCGTGATCGGCGTCGGCGGGATGGGCAAGCACCACTGCGAGCGGTTCCTCGCGCTCCACAAGGAGAGCAAGGAGAACGTCCGCGTCGTGGCGGTCGCCGACGTCTGCAAGCCGCGCCTCGACGAGGCGGTCGAGCTGTGCGCGCGGGAGCAGGGCGAGAACGGCCAGCCGTTCGCCGTCGCCGGCTACCGCGACTACCGCGAGCTGCTCCGCCACCCCGAGCTGAACGGCGTGCTGATCGCGTCGCCGGAGCACTGGCACTCGCAGATGGCCATCGAGGCGATCCGCGCCGGCAAGGACGTCTACGTCGAGAAGCCGATGACGCTGCGGCTCGACCAGGCGTTCGACCTGTGGCGCGAGCAGCGCGGCAGCGACCGCATCGTGCAGATCGGCACGCAGTACGTGATGAAGCCGAAGTACGCCGAGGCGCGCCGCCTCATCGCCGAGGGGGCGATCGGCCATCCGGTCGCCAGCCAGACCGGCTACTGCCGCAACTCGAAGGCGGGCGAGTGGAACTACTACGCCATCGACGAGCGCGTGCAGCCGGGCGAGGCGCTCGACTGGGAGGCGTGGTGCGGGCCGCTCGGGCCGCAGCCCTTCGACACGGTCGTCTACCACCGCTGGCGGCGCTACAAGCGCTGGTCGACCGGGATCATCGGCGACCTGCTGGTCCATCAGATCACGCCGCTGGTGCAGGCGATCGGGCCGGGCTGGCCGGTGCGCGTCAGCGCGCTCGGCGGCCACTACGTCGACAAGCAGATGGAGAACCACGACCAGGTCCACCTGATCGTGCAGTTCGAGAAGGAGCACACCATGGAGGTGCTCGGCTCGACCTGCAACGCGCTCGAGGTCGAGGAGGTCGTGCGCGGCCACAAGGCCAACCTGCTGCTGAGCGGCACCGGCTGCGAACTGAAGCCGGAGCCGACCTACCAGGACGCCGTCGAGGCGCAGTCGGCGAAGTACGAGAAGGTGCCCGACCAGGATCTGCTGCGCCTGAACTGGCTGCAGTGCATGCGCACGCGCGCCGCGCCGCAGTCGCCGGTCGAACTCTCCACCCAGGTGATGGTCATCGTCGACCTCGCCACGCGCGCGCTCTGGGAGGGTGGCTCGTGGGGCTTCTCCCCGGCCAGCCTGACCGCGTACCGCACGTGAGCCGCGCGCGAGCCCCCCGCGCCCCCAACGAGGCGATCGACGCATGAGCACCGTGCCCAAGCCGCCGCCGCGCCGCAAGGTGACCACGCTCCGCCTGCAGGAGATGAAGACGCAGGGCGAGCGGATCGCGGCGCTGACCGCTTACGACTGGCTGATGGCGCGCCTGCTCGACGAGTCGGGCATCGACGTGATCCTCGTCGGCGACTCGGCCGGGATGGTCTTCGCCGGCCACGACACGACCATCTCGATGACGATGCCGCAGATGCTCTACCACGCGAGCGTGGTGGCGCGGGCGGCGCGGCGTGCGCTGGTGGTCGGCGACCTGCCGTTCCTCTCGTACCAGCTGAGCGAGAAGGAGGCGCTGCGCAACGCCGGCGCGTTCATGAAGGAGGCGCTGGTCGAGGCGGTGAAGCTCGAGGGCGGGGAGATGATCTGCCCGACGGTGCGTCGCATCGTCGACGCCGGCATCCCGGTCATGGGCCACCTCGGCCTCACGCCGCAGTCGATCCACAAGTTCGGGACCTACCGCACCCGCGGCGTCGAGACGGGCGAGGCGGAGCAGATCCTGCGCGATGCGCGGGCGCTGCAGGACGCCGGCGCGTTCGCCGTCGTGCTGGAGAAGATCCCCTCCGAGCTGGCGCGCGAAGTGACCGCCGCGCTGCGCATCCCGACCATCGGCATCGGCGCCGGCGCGGAGTGCGACGGCCAGATCCTCGTCTCGCACGACATGCTCGGCCTCTTCACCCGCTTCCGGCCGCGTTTCGTGCGCCGCTACGCGGAGCTCGGCAAGGCGATGCAGGACGCTTTCCGCCAGTACACCGCCGACGTGAAGGCCAAGACGTTCCCGAACGCGGAGGAGAGCTACTGGCGCGACGAGGAACTGGCCGGCGGCGAGTCTTGACTCGACCGGCCCGGATGGGCGATACTTTGCCACGCAAAGCGATTCGGTGAGCGCCGCAGCCCGGGTGCCGCCGCCCCTTCTGGACCGACCATGGCCCCTTCGCCTTCCGCCTTCGATCGCAACGGCTCCGTGCCGTCGACCGAGCTCCCGCTCGCGCCGGGCATGCCGCGCTCGGTCGCGATCATCATGGACGGCAACGGCCGCTGGGCGCAGCAGCGCGGCCTGCCGCGCGTCGCCGGCCACCGCTCCGGCGCCATCGCGGTCGACCGCGTCACCGAGGCGGCGACGCGGCTCGGCATCGAGTCGCTGACGCTCTACGCCTTCTCCACGGAGAACTGGCAGCGCCCGCAGAAGGAGGTCGACACCCTCTGGAAGCTGCTGGTGCGCGATCTCAAGCGGCGCGGCCCGAAGTGCCTGAAGCAGGGCATCCGCCTCACCTCGATCGGCCGGCGCGACCGCATGCCCGACTCGGCGCGCGCCGAGCTCGACCGCGTGACGCGCGAGACGGGCCACGGCACGCGCATGTCGCTCTGCCTCGCGCTCGACTACGGCGGCTGGTGGGACCTGACGGAGCTCGCCGAGCGCATCCGGCGCGGCGCGCGCGACGGCAGCCTGCCCGAGGCGCCCTTCACGCCGGAGCAGCTGCAGCGGCTGCTGCCGTCGGCCGCCGTCCCGCCGGTCGACCTGCTGATCCGCACCGGCGGGGAGGCGCGCGTCTCCAACTTCCTGCCGTGGCAGCTCGCCTACGCCGAGCTGCTCTTCCTGCCGACCTTGTGGCCCGACTTCGACGAGGCGGGGCTCGAGACGGCGTGCCGCGAGTTCGCGCGCCGCCGCCGCCGCTTCGGCCGCGTCGACGACCAGACCGAGGCCGACCTGCAGCGCGGCGCGCCGTCGACCCGTGGCGAGCTGGTGCGGAGCAAGCTGCGATGAACGACGCCGCCCGCAGCCAAGTCGCGCGCAGCGACCTCTTCGAGATCCGCCGGATGCTGGCGCGCAGCGGCGCGTTCGACGGCTACCGCGCCACGCCGGTCGCGTGGTCGGGCGCGATCGCGCTGGCGGCCGGTGCGCTGCAGCATGCGCTCGCGCCCGGCCCGCTCGCCTTCGTCGCGCTGTGGGTGGCGACGGCGGCGCTCTGCTTCGCCATCAACGTCTACGGCATCGCGCGCACCTACGGCGCCTCGCCGCGCCAGTGGGAGCGCAGCCTCGCCTTCGCCGCGCTGCTCGACCTGATGCCGGCCATCGTCGCCGGCTCGGTGCTGACGGTGGCGCTGGTCGTGCGCGGCGCGCCGGAGCTCCTGCCGGGCGCTTGGATGGTGCTCTATGGCGGCGGCGTCCTCTCGTCGCGCCGCCACGTGCCGCGCGGCTGCGCCTGGATCGGGCTCGCCTACGTCGCGGCCGGCGGGGCGACGCTGCTCCTGCTGCCCGCGGCGATCGCGCTGCGCGCCGACGTGATGGCGGCGGTCTTCTGCGTCGGGCAGCTCGCGCTGGCGTGGGTGCTCGCGCGCGGCGCGGGCGAGCCGGAGGAGGGGCGCGCATGACCTCGCCGCGCGACTCCGACCAGAAGGGGCGCTTCGCCTACCCCGAGCTCGACCGCGTGCTCCACGAGCGCGCGCGGCTCGGCATCCTGTCGTGCCTCATCGCCGGCAACGGGCCGGTCGCCTTCGCCGAGCTGAAGGAGCTCTGCGACCTGACCGACGGCAACCTGAGCCGCCACCTGAAGGCGCTCGAGGAGGCGGGGATCATCACGCTCGATCGCGAGGAGAAGGACGGCGCGCGGCCGACCACCTGGATCGCCTTCTCGCGCGGCGGGCGCAAGCGCTTCCTCGACTACGTCGAGGTGCTCGAGTCGATCGTGCGCAACTCGTCGCTGGCGAAGGGCGGGCGCCGGGCCGCGTTGCCGTTGTCGCCGAGCGGCATCGGCCGCGTGCCGGCCTGACGCCCACCGCCGCTCCCGCCGTCCCGATGCGCGTCCGCCTCGCGAGCTGGAACATCCACAAGGGGATCGGCGGCGTCGATCGCCGCTACCTTCCCGAGCGGATCATCGAGCAGTTGCGCGCGCTCGATGCCGACATCGTGCTGCTGCAGGAGGTCGACGACGGCGCGCGCCGCTCGCGCTTCGACCGGCAGGTCGACCTGCTCGGCGATGCGCTGCGACTGCCGCACCGTGCCTGGTGGCCGAATCACCACCTGAACGTCGGCCGCTACGGCAACGCGCTGCTCTCGCGCCTCCCGTTCCGCGAACCCTTCAACCTGAGCCTCACGCTGCCGCTGCACAAGAAGCGCGCCGCGTTGCACGCTCGATTCGCGGTCGACCACCTTCCGCACGGGCTCTGGATCTTCAACTGCCATCTCGGGCTCGCCGAAGCGGAGCGGCGCCAGCAGCTGCGCCGGATCCTGCGCCACATCGACGAACACCACGGCAGCGAGGAGCACGTCGTCATCGCCGGAGACCTGAACGACGTCTGGCAGCAGCTCGGGCCGGCGGTGCTCCACCCCGCCGGATTCCGCAGCGTGCCGCGTCCGCCGCTGACCTTCCCGGCGTTCAAGCCGCTGCGTCCGCTCGATCGCGTCTTCGTGCGCGGCTCGATCGGCATCGCCCGCTGCGAGCGCGTCGAAGGGCTGCTCGCGCGCACCGCTTCCGATCACCGGCCGCTCTATGTCGAGCTGTCGCTGTCCTGAAGCGCGTCGCGAGCGGGGCCGGCCGGCGGCGCGCGCCACAGCTCCACCAGCAGCAGTAGCGCGACGCCGCCCATCGAGAGCAGCAGGTTCGCGCCTGCGACGACGAAGGCGAGCGCGCCCGTGCCGCTCGCCGCGACGAGGAACGGCAGGCCGAAGGTCGCCGCGCATGACCCGAAGGCGTGGAGCGTGAGCGCGATCTTCGCGCGATCTCCGAGGCGCGTCAGGATCAGCAGGTGCAACAGCACGAACAGGACGAGCGGCACCGTGAAGAGATGGGGGTGGACCACGTCGACGAGGTAGCGCGTCGACTTGCGCAGCGCGGGGGCGCGAGCCGCCGCCGTCGGCGCATCGTCGATCTCCGCCTCGCCGGGCAGCAGCTCGTCGGCGGCAGGCGCCTCGCCATGCCAGTAGCTCCGCGCGCCGTCGGGCGTGAACTCGGCGCGATCGGTGTACTTGAGCGCGCTCACCGCCAGCGCCGCCTGCAGCGTCACGAGGAACGCCGAGAGCAGGATCCGCGTCGGCAGCGGCAGCCGCGACAGGTGGAGCTTCGGGCTCAGCGTGTAGCGCACTCGGCGCGCTCCTCGGCACCCGGCCAGCGCGGGCTGCGCAGCGCGGCGCCGCGCTCGGGCAGCAGCAGCCCCGCGGCGTCGGGCAGGCGCGAGAGCATGCCGAGTCCGGCGTCGCCGCGGAGCACGAAGAGCGCAGTCGAGAGCGCGTCGGCGCGTGCGCCGGTCGCGGCGATCACGCTCGCCGAGAGGCTGCCGCGCGCGGGCCGGCCGTCGCGCGGATCGAGCAGGTGGGGGAGCCGTTCGCCGTCGATCTCGACGAACTTCTCGTAGCTGCCCGAGGTCGAGAGCGCCGCATCGCGCAGCAGCACGACCTCGAGCGCGCGAGCGCCGTCGGCCGGGTCGCGGATCGCCACCGGCCAGCCGTCGCCCTCCTCGCCGCCGCCGATCGCCCGCTGCGTGCTGCCGAAGTCGACGAACGCGTTGTCGATGCCCGCTGCGCGCAGCGCCGCGACCACCGCGTCGACCGCCATCCCCTTGCCGATCGCGCCCGGATCGAGCTGCACGGCGCCGTCGCGGAAGGCGACGGTGCGCGCCGCGGCGTCGAACTCGACCTGCGCGAAGCTCGCGTGGCCGACCAGGGCCGCGAGCGTCGCGTCGGCGGGCCGCGCGACCGGGCCGCCGCGGAAGCCCCACGCGCGCACCAGCGGGCCGATCGCCGGATCGAAGGCGCCGCCGCTCGCCTGCCAGAGTTCGCGCGACTGCGCCAGGAAGTCGGCGAACGGCGCGCTGACGGCGACCGGGCCGCGCGCGGCCACACGGTTCACCGCGGCGAGCTCGCTGTCGTCGCGCCAATCGGAGAGGACCGCGTCGAGCGCCTCGGCGGCGGCGAGCGCCTGCTGCACCGCCTCGTGCGCGCGCGGCGAGGCGGTGAGCGCCACCACGGCGAGCTCGCTCCCCATCACCAGGCGGCGCGCCTCGATGCGCGCCGGCGCATGGGCGGCGGGCGGCGGTTCCGGCTCGCGCGCCAGGTCGATCGGCTTGGCGCCGGCGGTGCGGGCCGTTGCGAGCAGCGCGGAGCCGTCGTCGCCGGGCGACAGCTGCGCGAGCAGCGCCAGCACCTTGCGCGTGCCGTTGCAGAGCGCGTGCGAGGAGAGCGTCGCGCCGCTCACGTGGATCACGTCGCGATGGACGGCGATCGGGTCGGCGAGCGTGCGCCCCTCGAGTTGCGCGAGGAAGCGGCGCGAGCGCACCTCGCCGCCGTGCGACTCGCGGTAGACCATCACCGCGCAGCGGCGCACGCGGCCGTCGAGCTCGGCGGCGACCAGGAAGGTGATCGGCTCGGTCTTGCCGATCTCGTTGGTGATCACCGCGCAGCCGTCGAGCGCGCCGCCGCGCAGCCCGAGGTAGACGAGGAACCCCTTCTCGTCGAGCGAGCGGCCGAGCGTCCGCTCGAGCGCGCGCTTCTCCTCCGCGTCGAGCAGCCGCCGCCACTCGAGCGCCTGCTCGCAGCCCGGGAACGCGAGCCGCAACGCCTGCGACTTGGTCAGGAGCACCTGCGTGTCGTCGGCGGGGGGGACGGCGGCGGGGGGTGGAAGGGCGGCGGCGCGCGGCGGGAACGCGGCGAGCGCGAGGAGGGCGGCAGCGAGCAGCGGCGCGACGAGCGCGAGTCGGTGGCGTGGAGCGTTCATCGGGGCGCTCAGAAGTAGGTGGCGATCGAGGCGAGGAAGGCGTCGTTGCGCGTCTCGACCGTGTTGCCGCTCTCCGAGTTGAACTGCCAGTCGAACTTGATGACGGTCTGCGACTGGTTCGGCCGGAAGTTGAGCCCGAAGGTCAGCCGCTCGCGCTCGTTGCCGTCGAGGTCGACGTCGTCCCAGCGCGCCACCAGCGTGAAGCGGGAGCCGCGATCGAGCCAGCCGCGCTGCTCGAAGTCGCGCAGGAAGTCGGGGTAGAGGCGGTAGTTGAGCTGCACGTACCAGCCGGCCAGCCGATCGGGGATGCCGGCCGCGCGCGCGAAGGCGTCGGTCTGCAGGCTCGCGTGCGCCGCCTCGCCGAGCAGCTCGAAGCCGTCGATCACGCGCGCCGTCGCGCCGCTCGCGCCGAGGAGTCGCGAGACGACGCGGCCGTCGAGCGCGCCGTCGACCGCGACGATCGTCAGCTCGTTCTCGCCGCTCTCGTCGTAGGCGCCGCGGTGGCCCGAGAGGCCGACCACGCCGCCGAGCGTCGGGCTCCACTCGAGGCGCGCCACGCCGGCGAAGCCGTTGTTGATGTCCTCGAAGGCGCGCTCGCTGCCGACCTCCTCGTGCGGTCGCCCGTTGCGCAGGCCGTTGCTGCGGTCGAACGTGGCGGTGCCGTCGTCGAGCAACCCCTTGAAGCCGCCGGTGAGGTACGCCTCGTAGGTGAGCTGGCCGAGCGACGAGTCGGCCGACGCGAGCGTGCCGAACGCGCCGAAGCCCGCCTCGCGCAGCGTGGTCGGGATCACCGTCGAGTCGACGAGCGGCCGGTCGGTCAGCTCGTTCACCGGCGAGTCGTGGACGAGGTTGAACTTGCCGAGCGGCGAGAGGATCACGCCCGCCCGGAAGTTGAACGGGTCGGCGAAGCAGAGGTCGATGACCGCGAACTCGACGGCGAGCTCGTGGCCATCCTCGATCTCGATCTCGGTCGCGAACTTCACGCGCTCGCTCGGCTGCGCGTAGATGAACGGGATCAGGCGGTGGAAGCGGAAGTCGCGGTCGGCGTTGGTCGCGTCCTTGAACTCGAAGTCCATGTAGCCGCCGAGCGCGATGCCGTTGCTGCTGGCGAGGAAGGGCTTGGTGTAGAGGCCGCCGAAGGCGCCGGAGAGGCCGCTCTGCGCGAGCGCGCGGCCGGGCGCGGCGAGCGCGTCGTCGCGGTCGGTGGCGCTCGTTCCCGCGGCGCTGCCGGGCGCGCCGAGGTCGGCGAGGTCGCGCTCGAGCGAGCTGCCGCCGGCTGCGCCGGTGCTCGCCGCGCCGCTGCCTTCGACGCGCTCGACGCGGCCGCGCAGGTCGCGGTTCTCCTGCTCGATCCGTTCGAGGCGCTCGAGCAGTTCAGCGTTCGAGGGGGTCGACTGCGCGGCGACGGAGGTCGCGAGCGCGGCGAGGGCGGAACTGGTCAGTCCGAGGAGGCGGGTGGGGTTCATGGCTCCGGAGGCCGTGGCGGCCGTAGGTAGGGGGAGGGGGGTGGGGCGGCACGTTCGGCCGCCCCGCGGGGCGAGGAGCGTATTGAGATAGAGTCTCAATTTCAAGAGACGGGAAACGGCGGACCGTTCCGGGAGTGGTCCGCCGCCGACTTCCGCACCGTCTCGCCGCGCCCCCCGGCGACGCCTCCCGCTCCGGCCGCTCCGCGCGCCGCCGGCCGGCCTACTCTGCGCGCCTTCGCCGCCCCCCGTCCTCCCTTCGCGAGAGCCTTCCATGGTCGCCCCCTTCCGTCCGCCCGCCCCCGCGCGCCGCGACTTCCTCGCCTGGTGCAGCGGCATCGGGCTCGGCGCCACGCTCTTCCCGGAAGCGCTCGCGTCACTCGCGCAGGACGGCGGGGCGATCACGCGCGCGGCGATCGGGCAGGCCGAGCAGCTCGCCGGCCTCTCCTTCACCGACGCCGAGCGGGCGCAGCTCGAGCGCGCCGTGAACCAGCGCCGCGCCGCCTACGCGCGGATGCGCGAGCGGCCGCTCGCCGACGAAGTGGCGCCCTGCCTCTACTTCGATCCCGTCGCGCCCGGCCGCACGCGCCCGCCCGCTGCCGCTCGACGCGTCGTCCTGCCGCCGCCGCCGCCGCTCGAAGCGCCCTCCGATCTGCGCGAGCTCGCCTTCGCGCCGGTCTGGCAGCTCTCGGCGCTGCTGCGCGAACGCGCCGTCACCTCGGTCGAGCTGACCGAGCTCTTCCTCGCGCGCCTCGAGCAGCACGACGCGACGCTCTTCTGCACCGTGACGCTGCTGAAGGAGCGCGCGTTGGCGCAGGCGCGAGCGGCCGACGCGGAGCTCGACGCCGGGAAGTGGCGCGGGCCGCTGCACGGCGTGCCGTGGGGCGCGAAGGACCTGCTCTACACGAAGGGGGCGCGCACCACCTTCGGCGCCGAGCCGTGGCGCGAGTTCGTGCCGACCCTCGATGCCGCCGTCGTCGAGCGGCTCGACGCCGCGGGCGCAGTGCTGATCGCGAAGCTCTCGCTCGGCGCGCTGGCGATGGGCGATCTCTGGTTCGGCGGCATGACGCGCAATCCGTGGCATCCGCAGCAGGGATCGAGCGGCTCGTCGGCCGGGTCGGCGTCGGCCACCGCCGCCGGGCTCGTCCCGTTCGCGATCGGCAGCGAGACGCTCGGCTCGATCGTCTCGCCGTCGACGCGCTGCGGCACCACCGGGCTGCGACCGACCTTCGGCCGCGTCTCGCGCCACGGCGCGATGGCGCTCTCCTGGACGATGGACAAGCTCGGGCCGCTCTGCCGCAACGCGCTCGACTGCGCGCTGGTCTTCGCGGCCCTCGAGGGGCGCGACGAACGCGATCGCACCACCGTCGACCTCGGCTTCGACTTCGACGCCACGCGGCCGCTCGCGGGGCTGAAGATCGGCTACCTCAAGGCGGGCTTCCCGGTCGGCGGACCGGCGGCCGATCGCGCCGTGCTCGATGCGTTGCGGGCGCAGGGAGCCGATCCGCAGCCGATGGCGCTCCCCGACGCGGGCGCGAGCGACCTGGCCGACATGCTGATCGTCGAGGGGGCCGCCGCCTTCGACGAGCCGACCCGCGACGGTCGGCTCGGCCAGCTGCGCGAGCAGGGGCCCTCCGCGTGGCCGAACCTCTTCCGCGCGGCGCGCTTCTTCCCGGCGGTCGAGTTCCTGCGCGCGGCGCGGCTGCGCACGCAGCTGCTCGAGGCGACGGCGCAGGCGTTCGCCGACTTCGACGTGGTGGTGACGCCGCCGTTCGCGGGCGAGGTGCTGGCGCTCACCAACCTGACCGGCCATCCCGCGCTGGTGCTGCCGCACGGCTTCAGCAAGGACGGGACGCCGACCTCGATCACCTTGATCGGCAAGCTCTACGGCGAGGCGGAGCTGCTGCGCGTCGGCGCGGCGTTCCAGGCGGTGACCGACCACCACGCGAAGATGCCGCCGGCGTACGCAGTCTGAGGAACCGCGCGAACGAGCCGACGCTGCGGCGCGTCACGTCGCGACGCCGAACGCCAAGGAGTGTTGCGCGCGCCGAACGGCGCCGACGCGCCCCGACGAACTCAGTGGCTCGCGGGCGGTGCGGGCGGGGTCGGCGGAGCGTGCGGCGCGCCGTGGCCGTGCGAGCCGCCGCCATGGCCGGCGCCGTGGCCGCCGCCGGGCGCGCCTGGCGTGTCCGGATGGTCGGCGCTGAAGTTGGCCGCGATCATCCCGCCCGTCACGAAGCCGGCGCCGAAGCACATGATCCCGACCATGATGCGCGTGCCGAGCGGCTGCCCGCCGGAGACGGCCCAGTCGATCCCGAAGGCGATGAAGCCGCCGATGAAGGACCAGCGGACGACCTTGGCGACAGCTGCATTCATGGCGGCGATCCTTCCGATGCGACGCGCGGCGCGCGGCGAACGAGGCGCGGGAGGATAGCTCGCGCCTCCGCCCCCGCGAAGGGGGCCGCGCGGCCTACTTCCACGCCAGCAGGTAGGCGACCCAGGAGTCCTCGTTCGTGGCGTGCTCGACCCGCCGGAAGATCCCGCTGCCGTCGCCGTTCTTGTCGTAGAGCTCCCACAGGACGTCGACCTTGCGGAAGCCCGCCTCGAGCAGCGCCTCGCGCGTCTCCGGCAAGGTCCAGACCCGCCAGTCGTAGCGGTAGACGTTGCGCCGGATGCTGCCGTCGGGGAACTCGAAGTGGATCCGCCGGATCGTGCGGTGGGTGATCGGGTCGACCGCCCCCTGGTCCCAGATGTAGGTGAAGCCGCCCATGCGCCGCTCGTCCTTGCAGACCGAGAACGCCTCGAGGCCGCCGTGGATGTCGAGCGCGAAGAGGCCGTCGCGCACCAGCGCGCGATGCGCGGCGCGGAAGTAGTCGACCAGCGTCGCGCGCTCGAGGAAGACGCACCAGCTGAAGTTGAAGCCGCAGCAGAGGTCGGCCGGCGCGGTCCGCGCGGAGAGCACGTTGCCGCGCAAGAAGCGCATCCGCCGCGGGTCGGCGCCCTCGGGATTGGCCGGCTGGAAGTGGCGCTTGCGACCCCACTCCATCGTCGCGCGGTCGAGGTCGACGCCGATCGCCGTGCGACGCGGATCGCTCTTGATCCACTCGGCGCACATGAAGCTGGTGCCGGCGAAGTCCTCGCGCAGCGTCAGCGGATCGCGACCGCGCACCTTCGTGAACCAGCGGACGAGCTGGTGGATGTCGGCGACCGGGTCCTGCACCGACCGCTCGTAGAGGTCGTGGGGATCGACGGTGCGGGCGGTGTAGCGATGACGGGTCACGGGCGCTCCAGGAGTTGAGGGCGAAGGATCCGATGCCAGGCGCCGCGCGTGACGCACGGCTCGATCCGCGGCGGCGGCCGTTTCAGCGGCGGCGCGGCGTCTCCGCTTCTTGCGGGTAGTTCGCGAGCCGCGGCTCGAGCTCGGCCAGCGCGTAGGCCATCACCGCCATCGCCGCGACGTTCAGCGCCAGCTCGTGCGGATCGACCTTGTCGGGCGTGTCGGCGGGCGTGTGGTGGTAGTCGAAGTACCAGTGGCTGTCCTGGCGCAGGCCGAGCGTCGGCACGCCGCCGCCGCGCATCGGCCCGATGTCGACGCCGCCGCCGCCCTTGGTGACCGCGTTCGCGCCGATGCCGGAGAGGAGCGCGCCGAGCTGCTGCACGCGCGCGAGGTCGCCGTCGCTGCTGGTGCAGCCGAAGCCGAGCGGCCGGCCGGCGCCGCTGTCCGACTCGATCGCCGCGACCGTGCGGCCCATCTCGTCGCGGTGGTCGGCGAAGTAGCTCTCGCCGCCGCGCGAGCCGTTCTCCTCGTTCATGAAGAGGACCAGTCGCACCGTCCGGCGCGGCCGCAGGCCGAGCTCGCGGAAGAGCCGCAGCGCCTCCCACGCGATCACGCAGCCGGCGCCGTCGTCGATCGCGCCGCTGCCGAGGTCCCACGAATCGAGGTGGCCGCCGATGACGACGATCTCCTCGGGCTTCTCGCGGCCGCGCAGCTCGGCGATGACGTTGGCCGACTCGACGTCGGGCAGCGTCTCGCAGCCGAGCGCGAGCGACACCGACACGTCGCGCCCGCGCGCCAGCAGCCGATCGAGCAGCTCCGCGTCCTCGGCCGAGAGCGCGACCGCAGGGATCTTCGCGACCCCCTCCTCGTAGCGCATCGCGCCGGTGTGGGGGAGGCGGGCGTTGCCGGTGCCGACGCTGCGGATCATCACTGCCACCGCGCCGAGCTTCGCCGCGGCGACCGCGCCGCCGCCGCGGATCGAGACGGTCGGTCCGTAACCCGACTCGCTGCCGCCGTCGCGCTCCATCTTCCGCGTCAGCAGGACGATCTTGCCGCGCACGTCGGCGGGCGAGAGCTTGGCGAGCGTCTCGAGGCTTGGCGTCGCGATCACCGGCGCGGTGAGCGTCCGGCCGCCGGTGCCGACGCTGCCGCCGAGCGCGCACGCAGCGAGCTCCTGCGCGCGCGGCCCGGTCATCGCGACCTTGCAATCGCCGCGCACCCAGCGCGGCACCATCACCTTCTCGGCATGCACGTCGTCGAAGCCGTCGGCGCGCAGCCGCTCGAGGCACCACTCGACGGCGAGGTCGGCGCCGGCGCTCCCCGACAGCCGCGGCCCGCAGTCGTCGCACAGCTCCTCGAGCGTCGCCATCGCCCGGTTGCTCACCAGCGCGCGCCCGACCAGCTTCGCCGCGACGTCCAGCAGCGGCTCCGCGAGCGGCGGCACCTCGCCCGGGCGCAGCGGCGCGCCGAGGTTCTTGTCGTCGAGCCAAGGGCTCTCGGCTTGGCTCGGCGCGCTGCCCTGCGCCAACAGCCACGCGCACGCCATCGCCATCGCTGCGCCCATCGCGAGCTCTCCTGCGCCGTAGCGGGAAAGCGCGGGACGATAGCGCTGCGGCGTCGCGCTCCTCAGCTCGAGGGCGGCTCGCGCGGCGCGTCCGGGTCGGCCGGCGAGTCGAGGAGCGCGTCGTCACGCTCGCCATCGCGCTCGAGGTCGAGCTGCGCGCGGCCCGCCTTCGCGAGCGCCTGGCGCAGCAGCCAGTCGATCTGCGCGTTCAAGCTGCGCAGGTCGTCGCGCGCCCAGCGTTGCAGGGCGTCGAAGAGGCGCGGGTCGAGGCGCAGGAGGTAGGGCTTTCGTTCGCTTCGCAAGCGGTGCGCACCGCCGACCGCGCAGGGCGATCGGCGGCGCCTCCTCGTCAGCCGCGGGACGGGTGGGGAGCGGGGCGTTGCGATCGGGGCGTGGGGCGGCGCGTCGCTGGTCGCGTCACTGGTAGAGCGTCCCGACGTTCACCACCGGCGTCGACTGCCCGTTGCCGCACAGCACCACGAGCAGGTTGCTCACCATCGCCGCGCGCCGCTCGCCGTCGAGTTCGACCAGCTTCTTCTGCTCGAGGCGATCGAGCGCCATCTCGACCATGCCGACCGCGCCGTCGACGATCTTCGCGCGCGCCGCGATGATCGCGCTGGCCTGCTGGCGCTGCAGCATCGCGTGGGCGATCTCGGGCGCGTAGGCGAGGTGGGTGATGCGCGCCTCGATGATCTCGACGCCCGCCTGCTCGAGCCGCTCGCGGATCTCCTCCTTCAGCTTCGCGGCGACTTCGCCGGGGTGGCTGCGCAACGCGATCGCGCCATCCTCGTGCGGGTCGTAGCTGAAGTGGGTGGCGAGGTTGCGGACCGCCGACTCGGCCTGCACGTGGACGAAGTTCTCGTAGTCGTCGACCTGGAAGAGCGCCTGCGCGCTGTCGATCACGCGCCAGACGACGACGGCGGCGATCTCGACCGGGTTGCCGTCCTTGTCGTTGACCTTCAGCTTCTCGCTCTCGAAGTTGCGCACGCGCAGCGAGACCGCCTTCTTCACCGCGAAGGGGTTGGTCCAGTGGAGGCCCGACGCGCGCACGACGCCGAGGTAGCGGCCGAACAGCGTCACCACGCGCGCCGAGTTGGGCTGCACGGCGAAGAGGCCGGGCAGGCAGAAGAGCGAGGTGATCACCACCCCGACGAAGAGCAGTGCGAGCACCGGCAGCCCGTGCATCCCGCTCCAGATGATCAGCGCGATGCCGCCGAAGACGCCGAGCAGCAGGAGCAGCAACATCGGTAGCCCTGCGCGTGCCGCGAAGGGGCGCTCGACATGGACGGGGCGGGCTTCCGACTCGGTCATGGTGCGGTCTCCGTCGTGAAGTGATATCACGGAGATTACGACCAACCGCCCCTCCCGGTTCAATCCTCAGGTGGCGGGGAGAAAACGGCGGTCAAAACCGCACAAGTGGCGGGGGCAAAACGGCGGTCAAAACCGCACCACCCCCTCGCGACGACCCATCAGCCGTTCGTTTTGCGAGCGTCGCCGCGCCGCCGCGACATCTCGAAGACGCCGTAGAGCGCGAGCCCGACCAGGAAGACCCAGAGGCTGCGCTGCCGCGCCTGCTCCTCGGCGAACCAGAAGTGGAAGACGAAGACCCAGGTCGAGAGCAGCAGGAAGAGCCCCGGCAGCCACGGATAGCCCCACGCTCGATAGGGCCGCGGCAGCTCGGGCCGCTTGCGGCGCAGCACGAAGAGCCCAAGCGCGCAGAGCGTGAAGCCGAACCAATCGAAGAAGGTCGTCATGTCGAGCAGGTCGAGCAGGTCGCCGAGCAGCAGGTGCACCGTCGCCGCCAGCCCCTGCAGCGCGATCGCGAGCGCCGGCGTCCCGTAGCGCGGATGGAGCCGGCCGATCGGCGCGAAGAAGAGCCCGTCCTGCGCCATCGCGTAGTAGATGCGCGGCGTCACCATCAGCAGCGCCTGCGTGATCGCGAAGGTGCTGGTCATCACCAGCGCGGCGACGAAGAGCTCGCCTCCCGCGACCACGCGTCCCGCCGCGTCGGCTGCCGGCGTCCCGGTCGCCGCCACGCCGATCGGCCCGAGCACCGCCACCAGCGCGCCGTTCAGCGCCAGGTAGAGCGCGACCACGCCGACCGTCCCGAGCAGGATCCCGAGCGGCAGCGTCCGCTTCGCCTCCTTCACCTCGGAGCCGACCGCCGCGGCGTTCTGCCAGCCGCCGTAGGTGAACATCGCCTTGAAGAGCGCCGCGTTGAACGCCGCGAAGGTGATCCCGCCCGCCGCCAGCGCCACCGGCGGCGGCAGTCCCCGCGCCGCACGCAGCTCGGTCGCGATGGCGAGCCCGTCGTCGGCCGGGAACGCCTCGCCGCGCACGATCGCCACCGCGCCAAGCGCGATCACCGCCACGATGCCGAGCAGCTTCGCCACCATCGCCACGTTCTGCACCGTCGCGCCGAGCCGGAGCCCGCGCACGTTCAGCCACGTGAACGCGACGATCAGCGCGAACGCCACCACTTTCTCGCCGGCGGCGCTCGCGCTCTCCTCGTGGCCCGAGATCGCCGAGAAGAGCGCGATGAACGGCTTCCCGAGCTCGTCGAGCCCGCCCGCCCCGTCGCCGCCCGCGAAGAGCAGCGCCAGATGGCGAGCGAAGATCCGCCCGACCCACGCGATCGCGTTCGAGACGATCGCCGCCAGCAGCACCCACCCGAACAGGAACGCCAGGAAGCGGCCGAACGGCTCGCGCACGAAGACGTACTGCCCGCCGGTCCGCGGGAACATCGCGGAGAGCTCGGCGAAGACCAGCGCGCCGGTCAGCGCGATCACGCCGCCCAATCCCCAGATCGCGAAGATCCAGCCGCTGCTGCCGACCTGCGCCGCGATCGCCGCCGGATTGGCGAAGCAGCCGGCGCCGATGATGCAGCCCATCACGATCATCGTGACGTCGAACAGCCCGAGGACCGGCTTCGCGAGCGTCGGCGCGTTCGTCTCCGCCGGCGCCGCGCGATCGGCTCCTCGCCCCTCCTCGCGCGCCGGCGACGCCATCAGTCGCCCTTCTCGATCCGGTAGCTGTCGTCCTCGAAGTGCTGGGTCGAGAACTCGAAGAGCTCGCAGTCCTCGATGCCGGTGAACTGGTGCGCCGTGCCCTGCGGGATCTCGAGGCAGTCGCCCTTCTTCATCACGAAGGTCTCCTCCTGCCCGCCCGGATGGCGCAGCCGCATCGAGAGGCTGCCGCTCTGCACGTAGAAGGTCTCGTACTTCACCTTGTGCGCGTGGAGGCTGCAGCGCTTGCCGGCCTTCAAGAAGAGCAGCTTGCCGCAGTAGCGCTCGTCGTTGTGGATCCAGACCTCGTGGCCCCAGCCCTTCGGCTGCAGGTGGACCGGGCCGCGCTTCTGCGCGCGAGCCGCTGCCGGCGGCGCCGGCGAGCCGGCGGCCGGGACGCGATCGGCGGCGCTGCTCGGGGTCGGCTTCATGGACGCTCCTTCGCGGCGGCGGTGGGCCGCGGGGTCGCAGCTTGTTCGCGCGCTCGACGGCGCGAGACTCTACCAGCGCTCGCGGCGACCGGCCGCCGAGCGTTGGAGCCACCCGCCTTGGCCGATCGTCCCGACACTCGACCCCCGGACGCGCCCGCCGCCGCGCCCGCTGCCGCGTCCGCTGCCGCATCCAGTGGCGCATCCAGTGCCGAGCTCGCTCGCGCCCTCGACGCCGTGCTGCCGGCCGAGCTGCCGCGCCGCGCGGCGCTCCTCGCCGGTGCGCTCCACCACGCGCAGCTGCTCCTCGCCGCCAACGAGCGGCTGAACCTCACCCGCATCACGGCGCCGCGCGACCTCGCGGTGAAGCACGTGCTCGACAGCCTCCTGCCGTGGCGCCGCTTCCTCGAGCTCTTCCCGGAGCCGCCGGCTGTTGCGAGCGCCGCGCCGCTCGCGGTGCTGCCCGCTGCATCAACCGATCGCGCCGCGCTGCGTCGCGCGACGCTCGCCGATCTCGGCAGCGGCGGCGGCTATCCGGGGCTGCTCCTCGCGCTGCTGCTGCCGCACGTCGACGTGACGCTGATCGAGTCGATCGGCAAGAAGGCGGCCTTCCTGCGCGAGACGGCCGCGGCGATGGGGCTCGCGAACGTCACGGTCGAGGCGCGCCGCGGCGAAGAGGTGCTGCGCGAGCGGCCGGTCGACGTCGTGACCGCGCGCGCCGTCGACGCCGCGCGCGAGCTGCTGCGCCTCCTGAAGCCGCTGCCCGCCCACGCCGGCCGCCTCGTCCTCTACAAGGGCCCCGATGCCCTGCACGAGCAGGCGCAGGCGGCGAAGGAGGCGGAGAAGCAGCAGCTCGACTCCGCGATCACCTTCCGCGGCGCGCTGCCCGACGAGGGGGCGCAGCGTTTCCTGCTCGAGTACGCGCCGCGCGCGCGCGGGTGAAGCGGAACGGCGCTGCGCGCGTCCATCTCGGAACGAAACCGGCGCCTGCTCGAGAGGAGCAGGCGCCGGCAGGCGTTCGAGATCCGTGGCTCGGTGAAGCGCGCGCTACGGAGCGCCGCCCGCGGCTCCGCTCGCCGCGGCCGCGCCCGCCGCCGGTGCCGCTGCCGGCTTGCCGTAGGCGTAGACGGTGTACTCGTTCCAGATGCCAAGCACGCTGAAGGTCTCGATGTCGGCGTAATAGACCTCCTCGAGTCCGTGGCGCTTCATCACGTCGCCGATCGCGTTGCTGTTCCAGAGCAGGTCGATCTGGACGCTGGTCATCGGCACGTGGACGTGGCTCACCGCCGCCTGGCCCACCTCGCTCTTGCCGGTGAAGACCGGCGTGCGCGAGAAGTTGGTGTCGAGCGGCTCGTGCGTGTGCTGGTAGATGCGCCCGACCATGCATGCCGACAGGAGCGGCGCCAGGCCGAGCGCGACAGCGATGCGCGCGCGCACGTCAATCGCCGTAGACGATGGTGGTCCGCCGGCCGTAGACGAACCAGAGGATCGAGAACCACTCCTCGTCGGCATGGTTGATCGTCGTGATGCCGCCGTTCGCCGCCGCCGCCTGCGTGCCGGCATCGCCCCACGCCACGAGGCCGAGCACCTGCTGGTTCGACGCCGTGCCCACCTTCGCGCCGAGCTTCGTCTGCTGCAGGTCGGTGTCGAGCGGCGACTTGATGTGGGCGTAGATGCATCCCGGCAGCGCAAGAGCCGCGAGACCGAGGAGCAGGGCGAGCGGACGCTTCATGTTCGACTCCGAGTTGGATGGGGGGACGCGGCGACGAGAGGCATGCCGTCGCGCGGGCGTTGCAAAGTAGCGCGCCCGCGCGCGCGATCCACGACGCGCCGCGCTGGCGGTTGCCTCTGCCGGAAGAATCAACCCCGCCACCGGTGGCGGAAGAATCAACCCCGCCACCGGCGGAGCGGGGCTCAGCTCGCCTTCGCGCCGCTCGCGTCGCCGCTCTTCGCCCCTGCCCGATAGCTCCGCTCCAGCAGCTCCGCGACGTGGAGCACCTCGACGCCCGGCAGCGCGTCCGACGCGCCGCTGCGCAGCTGCAAATGGCAGCCGGGGTTGGCGGTGACGATCAGGTCGGGCGCGGCGCCCTTCAGCTGCTCCATCTTCTGGCCGAGGAGCTGCAGCGACTGCTCGGGCTGCGTCACGTTGTAGAGGCCGGCGGCGCCGCAGCAGGTGTCGGAGCCCGAGAACGGGACCAGCGTGACGCCCGGGATCGCGGCGAGCAGGCTCTTCGGCGCGGCGGAGATCCGCTGCGCGTGGGCGAGGTGGCACGGCTCGCTGTAGGCGACCTTCAGGTCGAGGCGCCCCTGCGGCGCGACCAGCCCCTTCGCGGCGAGGAACTCGTTCCAGTCGACCACGCGGGCGGCGAACCGCTTGGCGCGCTCGGCCCACTGCGGATCGTGCGCGAAGAGGCGGCCGTACTCCTTCATCGCCGAGCCGCAGCCGGCGCTGCTGACCACGACGGGGTCGCTCCCCTCGCCGAACGCCTCGATCGTCTGGCGCGCCAGCGAGCGCGCCGCCTCGAGGTCGCCGAAGTGGGAGGGGAGCGCGCCGCAGCAGGGGCGCGACGTCGGGCAGCGCACCGCGAAGCCGTTCTCCGCCAGCACCGCGATCGAGGCGCGATTGGCGCCGGGCAGCAGTTCGTGCGCGACGCAGCCGACCAAGAACCCGACCTCGCCGCGCGGCTGCCCAAGCGCCGCGGTCCGCTCCGGCGGCTCGACCCGTTCGGCGAGCGGCGGGATCGCCGGCAGCAGCCGATCGCGCAGCACCGTCTTCGCGCCGAACAGCTCGATCAGCCCGAGTTTCTGCAGCAGGAATCGCAGCCCGCTCTCGCGATAGAAGCGCAGCAGCAGCGCGAGCCAGCGCACGCGCGCCGGATGGGGCAGCACGTGGCGGAAGAAGAGGCGCTTCACCCGCCGCGCGAAGCCGCCGCGCGCCGGCGTCGCTTCGACGAGGTCGCGCGTCAATTCCATCATCTCGCCGAACTGCACGCCCGACGGGCAGACCGTCTCGCAGGCGCGGCAGACGAGGCACTTGTCGACCTCGCCGATCGTGTCGACCGCCGGCTCCATCCGCTTCTCGGCGAAGGCGCGCATCAGGTAGATGCGGCCGCGCGGCGAGGCGGCCTCGTTGCCGGTGAGCCGGTAGGTCGGGCAGACCGGCAGGCAGAGGCCGCAGTGGACGCAGTCGAGCGCCCGCTGGTCGAGGAGGATCTTCTCGTGCGCGTCCAAGTCAGTCGCCTCGCCGGCCGGGGTTGAAGCGTCGCATCGGATCGAGCTCGTCGCGCAGCGCCTTCGCCACCTTGGCGGCGCCCTCGCTCTCCGCGCGATCGGGCAGCGCGGCGCGCAGTTCCGGCGGGCCGCCCAGCACGAAGGCGGCGCCACCGCTGCTCGCCAGCGCGCGCCCGAACGCCGCGACGCCATGCGCGAGCGACTGCGACAGCGCGCCGCCCGGCCCGTCGGTGGCCATCCGCACAGAGCCGGTGCCGCGCAGCAGATCGAGCGCGACACGGCCGGCGCCGAGCTCGACCAGCGCCGCCAGCGCCTCCGCCGACTTGCCGGGCGCGAAGTGGAGCGAGAGGAGCGCGCCGTGCGGCTCGTCGCCGAACGAGCACGCCTCGGCCAGCGCCTGCAACGGCCGCGGCCGCGCGCGCAACGCCACGCCGAGCAGCTGCTCGCGCTGCCACGCCGCGTCGCCGCACGTGTGGCGGAGCGCATCGGCCTGCGCGTGGGCCGCCGCGCTCGCTCCCTGGAACCGCGCGATCAGGTCGCCCCGCAGCGCGCCGCCGCTCCACTGCCCGACGAAGTGGCCGGCGACCGGCGCGAGCCCCGGTTGCACCAGCGCATCGGCGAACGGCGCGACCCGCGCGACGTCCTCGCACGGCGCCAGCAGCGCGAGGTCGCACTCGGGCAGCGGCCGCAGCCGCAACGTCGCCTCGACCACCAGACCGAGCGTGCCGAGCGCGCCGTGGTGCAGCTTCATCAGGTCGAAGCCGGCGACGTTCTTCACCACGCGCCCGCCCGCCTTCGCGAAGCGCCCGTCGGCATGCAGCACGCGCACGCCGAGCAGGTGGTTCCGGAGCGTGCCGTGGCCGCCGGCGACGAAGCTCGACGCCTGCGCCGCGATCATCCCGCCGACGGTCGCCCGCTCCGCGTCGGGCGGCTCGATGGCGAGCCACTGCCGATGGGGGAGCAGCAGCTCCTGCAGCGCGGCGAAGCGGGTGCCCGCCTCGACCGTCACCACGAAGTCCGCCGCCGAGTGCTCGACCACCCGATCGAGCTTGGCGAGCGCGACCGCGAGGCCGACGCGCCCGCACGGCCCCCCCGCCGCCAACGCGCTCCCGCCGCCGATCGGCAGCAGCGACTCCTCGGCGACCGCCGCTTCGAGCACCAGCTCGCGCAGCGCCGCGCGGTCACTCGGCGTCGCGCACTGCTCCGGCGCCGCCGCACCGAGCGCCGCCCGCTGCGCCGCGCTCCACGAAGCCGGCGCGCACGCCATGCCGCGCGCCGCGAGCCGCGCCGCCAGCGACTGCCCCGACGCGGTCGCGCTCAATGGGTCACTCCCTCGATCGCGATGCCGTGGCGGAACTCGACGCACACCTTGGCGCCCGGCAGCACCTTGTCGGGATTGCAGAGCCCGAGCGGATTGAAGGCGCGGCGCACCTGCGCGAAGCGGTCGAGGTCGTCGGCGGAGAAGAGGCGGCTCATCGAGTCGCGCTTCTCCATGCCGATGCCGTGCTCGCCCGACAGCGAGCCGCCGACCTCGAGGCAGGTGGCGAGGATCTTGTCGCCGGCGCGCAGCACGCGCGCGACGTGGTCGGGATCGCGGCCGTCGTAGCTGATGTTGGGATGGAGGTTGCCGTCGCCGGCGTGGAAGACGTTGGAGAGGATCAAGTTCTCCTCGGTCGCGATGGCGCGCACGCGCCGCAGCACCTCGGGCAGGCGCGAGCGCGGCACCACCGCGTCCTGCACGTAGAGATCGGGCGAGAGGCGTCCGAGCGCTCCGAACGCCCCCTTGCGCCCCTTCCAGAGCTTCAAGCGCTCCTCGGCAGTGGCCGCCTCGCGCGACTCGAACGCGCCGAACTCGCCGGCGATCGCGCGCACCTTGCGGGCGTCCTCCTCGACCTGCGCGGCGATGCCGTCGAGCTCGACCAGCAGCACCGCGTCGGCGTCGACCGGGTAGCCCGCCTTCAGGACCGACGCCTCGACCACGCGGATCGTCGTCTGGTCGAGCATCTCGAGCGCGGCCGGCAGGATCCCGTCGGCGACGATCCGGCTCACCATCCGGCACGCCTGCTCGAGGTCGCGGAAGGCGAAGAGGAAGGTGCGGATCACCGCGGGATTCGGCGTGAGGCGGACCCACAGTTCCGTGGCGATGCCGAAGGTCCCTTCGGAGCCGACGAAGGTGCCGACCAGGTCGAGGCCCGGCAGGTCGTGGAGCGGCCCGCCGAGCTCGGTGATCGTCCCGTCGGGCAGCACCACGCGCAGGCCGACGATGTGGTCGGTGGTGGTCCCGTACTTCATCGTGTGCGGGCCGCCCGAGTTCTCGGCGACGTTGCCGCCGAGCGTGCAGGCGGTCTGGCTCGACGGATCGGGCGCGTAGTGGAGGCCGAGCGGGCGCACCGCGGTCGAGAGCTCCGCGTTGATCACGCCGCACTCGACCTTGGCGAGCCGATCGCGCGGCCGCACCTCGAGGATGCGGTTCAAGCGCGCGAGCTCGATCACGATCCCGGTCGCGCACGGAAGCGCGCCGCCCGAGAGCCCCGTGCCCGCGCCGCGCGGGACGAAGGGCGTCCCGGTCGCGACGCACCAGCGCACCACCTCGGCGACTTCCTCGGTGGTGCCGGGCAGCACGACGGCGCGCGGCTGTTGGCGGAAGTGGGTGAGGCCGTCCGATTCGAACGGCAGCAGGTCGGCGCGCCCCTGCAGGACGTGCGCGCGACCGACGATGCGCTCGAGGGCGGCCGTCATCTCAGTCGAGCGAGGCCAGCGCCTTCTGGACGCGCGGCGCGATGGCGGTGTCGGCGTAGGTGACGACGTACTTCTCGAGCCGCTCGCGCACCTGGCGGCGCAGGTCCTTCGGGCTGCCGAGCAGCGCGAGGGCATTCACCATCAGCGCCTCGCCGGCCAGCTCGCGCCGGAAGACCTTGTCCTCTTTCCATTGCTGCAGCAGCCGCGCCGCCTCGATCGCCGAGGGCACCACGGCGAAGATCTTCACCGCGTTCTCGAGCTTCTCCTGGGCGCGCGCCGGGAACCCCTCGGCCCGCAGCGCGCGGCCGGCGTCGAGCAGCTTCTTCGCGCCCGCTTCGAGGTTCTTCTCCACCTGCGCGGCGACCGCCTTCAGCGCCGGGTCGGCCTTCGGGTCGTTGTTGATCCGGCGCGCCGTCGAGCCCGCCTTCGGCAGGTCGCCGCGCGAGTAGCTCTCGAGCTCGACCGGCAGGTTGGCGATCGGCTCGACCCAGAACGCGGCCAGCAGCCGCGCGACCTCCTGCTCGATCGCGGCCGCGCTCTCGGCGGTCGTGTTGCTGCCGTGCCAGCGGACGATCCCCTCGGCGTCGATCAGCAGCGTGCGCGGCACGCCGACCGCTCCGCCGAGCGCCACCGCCTGCACCGCGCTGCCGGTGCGATCGCGCATCACCGGGATGTAGATCCGCTTCGCGGCCAGCGCCGTCCGCACGTCGGCATCGACCAGCGCGGCCGCCTTCTCCGCCGGCGGGAACGCGGTCGCCACGCCGACCACCGCGACGCGCGAGTCCTTGGCGTACTGGGTCGCGAGCTTCTGCGCCGTCGGCAGCGCATGGTCGAACGACGGCGCGTGGCCGAGCTCGAAGAACTCGTAGAGGGCGATGCGGCCGACCAGCTCGGCGGCGTGCACCGGGGCGCCCTGCACGGCGCGCGACAGGTCGAGCGCCGGGCACGGCTTGCCGAGCAGCGGGCTCTCCGCCGCCGCTTGCGGCAAGAGGGAGAGTGCGGCGAGGGTGAGGGAGGCGAACATCGAGGGGTCTCCGCGATCGATCGGGCGGCGGGCCGCGCATCATGCCCGCGCCCGCCCGGCGGCGCGCGCCGGGAAGGGGCCAGATTCAACCATAGTGAGGAACGGGAATGGGCCGTCGTCGTGGGATCGGATCGCTCTGCCGCGTGGCCACTGCCAGCGCCGCCCTCGCCGCCGCCAGCGTCCTGGTGGCGCTCGTCGCGGCGTGCGGCGAGGAGCGGGCACCGGCGCCGGCAGCAGCGACGGCGCCGACACCATCGAGCGGGGAGGGGCGCGCGGCCGCGCCGGAACTCGCCCCGCTCGAGGCGGCGCGCGCGGGGGACTTCGCCGCGGCCGCCGCCGCCGCGTGGCACGGTTCGCCGCTGCAGCGGGAGCTCTTGGCCGCCGCGACCGAGCCGCCCGCGTGGCTCGCGCGGCTGCGCGCCGTCGACTTCGCGGCGCTCGAGCGGCTGCCGTTCGACCCGCTGCTCGAGTTGCTGCTGCTGCCGGGAGCGGCGGGGCGCGAGGGCGAGTGCGTCGTGGTCGCGTTGCGCCGCGAGGCCGCGACCGAACCGTGGCGCGCCGCCGCGATCGCCACCCTCCCGAGCGCGACGCTCTTCGGCGGCCTCGCGCCGATCGAGGGGGAGTTCGCCGCTTCGACGACGCGCCGCCTCGTGCTGCTGCTCGACGGGCTGCTGCGCACCGCGTTCACCGAGCCGGGCGGCGACTTGGCCGAGTTCGTCAGCGCCGACGCGGCGCCGTTCGGCGAGCGGCCGGCGTGGCCGCGCTTCCTCTGCGGCCTCGCGCGCAGCGGGGCGCCGAGCGGCGCGCCGATCACCGCCTCGATCGCCACCTTCGCCGTCCGCGCCCAATCGCGAGCCGCGCTGCTGGCCGCCGCTCGCATCGAGCGGCTCGCCGACGGCGCGCCGACGCAGGGCAGCGAGTGCCTCGTGCTGTACCGACCGCTGTCGCCGCGCATCAGCGGCACCGCGTGGGGAGTGGCGTGGGTCATGGAGGTGGGGGAGAGCAGCGGGGAGTGAGCGGACCCTCGGGGCGCGGCGCGCAACGGCCCGCTTCAGTCGGGCGGCGCGCGCGGCTGCCACGCGTCGGCCGTGGCGCCGAGCAGCTCGCGCAGCAGCTCCGGCGTGACGACGCGGCCGTCGGCGAGGCGCGCGCGGTGGCGCGACCACTGCGCGAGCAGCGCGTGGCGCAACGCCGTGCTGCTCCGCCCCTCGAGTCGCCCGTCGCACTCGACCTGCTCGAGGCCGGTCGCCCGCGCGGTCTCGAAGCGGAGCAACGCGGCGACGTTCTCCTCGAGCGCGGCGCCATGCCGCTCGCCGCGCGGCGCGGCCAGCAGCTCCTCCTCGAGCGCGGGGCCGGTCGGATCGGCGAGCGGCGCCGCCGCGTCGCCGGCCGCTGCTCGGGCGCGTGCCGCCTCGACGAAGCGGCGCTGCGCCAGCTCGACGTGGGCCGCATCGGCGACCGCGACGCCATCGAAACCGGCCGCCGCCGCCGCGTCGAACCGCTCGCACAGCGCGGCAAGGCCAGGGCCGGCGCGATCGGGGCGCAGCAGCGCCACCGGCCGCAACGGCCCGAGCAGCGCGCGCACGCCGCGGCGGCGCGCCGTCGTCGCCACCAGCCGCAGCGCCGCATCGCCGGCCGGCTGCGGGCCGAGCAGCAGTTCGAGATCGGGCGCGAGCTGGGTCGGGTCGTCGCCGAACCGCTCGAGCGTCGAGAGCGCGAGCGCCACCGTGTCGAGCAGCAGCGCGCTCGCGTGCAGCTCGAGTTCGAAGAGCAGCTCATCGAGCTCGAAGAGCGCCGGCAGCGAGTCGACCACCACCAGCGCGCGCAAGGCGCCGGCCGGCAGCGACAGCTCCTCGCGCGCGGAGCGCAGCAGCTCGTTCCAGAGGCGCGCCTCGAGGTGGCTCTCGAGCGGCGGGAGGACGACGGTGAGCGGCGGCTCGCGCTTGGGCGCGCGGGCGGCGACGCGGCCGGCGAGGTCGCTCGCGACGTCGAGCAGCGCGGCGGCGACCGGCCGGCCATCGATGACGACGCGCGGCTCGTGGCGATCGAAGGGGCGCGGGCGCAGCAGCGTGCGCGCGCGCGGCGGCGGCGGGATCACCGCGCCGATCGCCTCGCCGTGGTCGACCACCAGCGCTTCGACGTCCGGCGGCGGCGCGCTGGCGGCGGCGCGCGGCGGCAGCCAGAGCTGCACGCTCGGCGCGTCGTGCGAGCAGGGCGCGGCGACCCGCCACGCACCGCTGCGCAGCTTCTTCGTGGCGGGGAGGAAGCGCGGCCGGATGCCGGCGGCGAAGGCGGCCTGCCGCTCGAGGCGGCGGCGCAGCAGCGCGGCGCGGCGATCGCGCGACTCGCGCTCGAGGCGGGCGAGCAGCGCCAGGGCCGACGGCAAGAGCTCGATGCCGGGCTCGGCACCGTCGCCTCCGCGGATCTCGATCCCTTGCGACGCGCCTCGCGCCATCCACGCCTCCGACCGCGGGTTCGCGGCAGGAGGAGTTGTTAGCCGAGCCGGGCAGCGAACGGGCGCGGCGAGCGGCCCGGCGCGAGCGGAACTCTCTTCCCGAGCGCGCGCTCTCAGCAGCCGCCGCAGCAGCCGCAGGCGCTCGCCAGCGCGGTGACGGCCAGCAGCAGCGCGATCCGCCACGATCGAGTCGTCATCAGCAACCGTCGCATGGAGTCCTCCGAAGGCGCACGGTTTACCACTGCGTCGCTCCGCGCACGAACGGCGATCGGTGCAGCGGCCCAGCGGTTGCACTGCCGCGCGCGCGCCGTGGCATCCTGCGCCGCGTCCCCTCCTTCCGCGGAGCCTGCCCGCATGAGCGTCTCGTCCCTCGCCGAACCGGCCGTCCGCCTCGCGGGCGTGACGAAGAGCTTCGGCGGCCACGTCGCCGTGAACGACCTCTCGCTCACCATCCCGCGCGGCTCGGTCTACGGCTTCATCGGCCCCAACGGCGCGGGCAAGACCAGCACGATCCGGATGATCATGCACATCCACCTGCCCGATCGCGGCGAGGTCGAGGTGCTCGGACGACCCGCCGGACGCGAGACGGCGGCGCAGGTCGGCTACCTGCCGGAGGAGCGCGGCCTCTACCCGAAGATGAAGGTCGCCGACGTGATCCTCTACCTCGGGCAGTTGAAGGGGCGCAAGCGCGCCGAGCTCTTGCCGCGGATGGAGCGCTGGCTCGAACGGATGGGGCTCGCCGCCTGGCGCACGAAGCGCGTGCAGGAGCTCTCGAAGGGGATGCAGCAGAAGGTGCAGTTCATCGCGACCGTCGTCCACGAGCCCGACCTCGTGATCCTCGACGAGCCCTTCTCCGGCCTCGATCCGCTGAACGCGGAGCTGCTGATCGGCATCGTCGAGGAGTGGAAGCGCGCCGGCAAGACGGTGATCTTCTCGACCCACGTCATGGAGCACGCGGAGAAGCTCTGCGACGCCGTCTTCATGATCTGCAAGGGGAAGAAGGTCCTGGACGGCAGCAACGCGGAGATCCGCGCGCGCTACGCCGAGGAGGTGCTCGACGTGGCGGGCGAGGGCGAGCGGGCGCTGCTCGAGTCGGCGCCCGGCGTCGTCTCGGTCCACGACCATCCCGGCCGCTTCGAGCTGCGCATGGCTCCCGGCGCCGATCCGCAGCAGGTGCTGGCCCATCTGGTCGGCCGCTTCCGGCTGTCGCGCTTCGAGGCGCGCACGCCGCGGCTGCATGACCTCTTCCTGCGCCTCGCCGGTGCGGGCGACGCGACGACCACGGCGGGGGGCGAGTGATGTGGAAGCGCATCTGGCTGGTGGCGCGCCGCGACTTCGACGCGGTGGTGCGCACCAAGGGGTTCGTGATCGGCCTGCTCTTCATGCCGCTGCTGACGCTCGCGAGCATCGGGCTGCCGAAGCTGCTCGAGAAGATGGGCGAGTCGGGCGAGCGGCGCTTCGCCGTCGCCGACTGGAGCGGCGCGCTGCAGCAGCCGCTCGCGGAGTGGGCGACGCAGCGCAACGGCCAGCCGGGCCAGAAGCTGCAGATGGTGCTGGAGCCGGTCGACCTGGCGGCGGCCGGGCTGCTCGACAAGCCCTACTCCGTGGCGCGCGCCGAGCTCGCCGAGCAGCTCGCGCAGCGGGCCCGCGCGGGCGAGCTGTTCGGCTGGCTCTTGATCGGGCCGCGCGTCGGCGAGGTGCCGCCGGCCATCCGCGACGCCGCGGGCGGGAACGATGCGCCGGGCGTTGGCTCGCTGCATGAGGAGTTCGGCCTCGCCTACGCCGCGCTCTCGCTCACCGCGGGCGAGCTGCGCCAGGAGCTGCGCAACGCCGCGCGCGAGCGGATCCGCAAGCTCCGCCTCGAGCGGTCGGGCGTCGACTCGGCGCTGGTCGCCCGCATCGATCGCGAGATCCTGTTCGAGGAGTTCGTGGTGCCGCGCGAGGCGACGAGCGGCGACGGCAGCTCGGCCGGCATGCTGCGCTCGAGCGGCGGCAAGGAGGTCGCGGTCCCGATCGCGCTGGTGATCCTGCTGCTGATGGGAATCATGCAGTCGGCCGGCGTGCTGCTGAACGCCACCATCGAGGAGAAGAGCAACCGCGTGGTCGAGGTGCTGGTCTCCTCGATCAGCGCGGTGGAACTCCTGGCCGGCAAGCTGATCGGCTCGTTCCTCACCGGCATGGTGGTGCTGCTCGCGTGGGGCGTGGCGGCCGGCTTCGCGGCGGGCCACTTCGACCTGCTGCGCGCCGGCACGCTCTCGGGCGGCAACCTCGCCTGGTACGCCTTCTACTTCCTCGGCGGCTACCTGCTGTTCGGCAGCGTCTACGTCGCCATCGGCGCGATGTGCAACTCGATCCAGGACGCGCAGAACATGATGTTCCCGGTGGTGATCCTCATCGTGCTGCCGATGCTCGGCATGACGCACGTGCTGCAGCATCCCGACAGCGCGGTCTCGACGGCGCTGCTGCTCTTCCCCTTCTCGGCGCCGCTCCTGATGCCGATGCGCCTCGCGTTGCCGCCGCCACCCGTGTGGTGGCTGCCGGCGGCGTCGGCGGTGAGCGTGGCGCTCGGCGTCTTCCTCTGCCTGTGGGCGGCAGGGAAGATCTTCCGCGTCGCGATCTTCAGCACCGGCAAGCCGCCGAAGCTCGGCGAGCTGTGGCGTTGGATCCGCGAGCCGAGCTGAGCGGAAGGGTGCGGGAGGGCGCGGAGGGGCGCGGCACGGATCAGCGCGGCGCCGCGCGAGGAGCGGACGATGCGAGCGATCGTGGCGTGGCTCTTCCTCGCGTTCGTCGGGCCGACGGCGCTCGCGCGGCCGTCGGCGGTCGTCGCGCGCGATGGCGCCGAGTGCGTGAAGGACGTCGCCTTCGCGCTCGATCAGCTGCAGGAGAAGTGCGGCGCGCTGATCGAGCAGAAGGGGATCGACTGGAAGGCGGTGCGCGCGGAGATGACGGCCGCGGCGAAGGCGGCGCGCGACGACTCCGACCACCTCTTCGTGCTGCTGCGCTTGCTGGCGCGGCTCCGCGACGGCCACGCCGAGGTGGTGCCGGCCGAATCGATGCAGCAGGTGCAGCTGCCGGAACGGCTGCGCGGCGAGAAGGCGGGGCTCGGCCTCTTCTTCTGCCAGAGCGGCGGGAAGCTGCTGGTGAAGAACAGCTGGAGCAGCGCGGCGGCGGCCGGCATCACGCCGGGCATGGAGGTCGTGAAGGTCGAAGGCCACCCCGCGGCGAAGTGGCTCGCCGCGCGCGTCGCGGAACTGCGCGACTGGCGCAGCTACTCGACCGACCACCAGGCGACCTTCGCCGCTTGCCACTGGGGGCTCGAGTTCGCGAAGGGGCAGCGCGTCGAGTTGGAGCTGAAGGACCTGAAGGGCAAGAAGGTCGCGCGCACGGTGACCTGCGAGAAGGCGAACCAGGTGCCCGACGGGCCCGCCTTCCTGCCCGAGGGGCTCGCGACCACGAAGGACCTGAAGTACGGCCGCACCGCCGCCGGCTTCGGCTACGTCCACCTGCGCCGCTGCCCGTCTGATCTGCCCGAGCAGATCGACGTGGCGCTCGCGACGTTGCAGGACGCGAAGGGGCTCATCCTCGACTTCCGCGGCAACTCGGGCGGCAGCTTCGACCACGAGGCGTTCATGGGCCGCTTCGTGCCCCGCGGCAAGACGCTCGACTTCGCCAAGCGCTACGCGAGCGCCGGCGCCAACCCCTACGGCGGGCCGATCGTGGTGATCATCGATGCGACGGTGCGCAGCGCCGGCGAGACGGCGGCCGCGATCTTCCGCGAGGACGGCCGCGCCTACACGATCGGCGAGAGCCCGACCGCCGGCATGTCCGCCTCGAAGGAGACGCTGCCGCTGCCGAGCGGCAAGTTCTCCCTCTACTTCGCGGTCGCCTCCAATCTCGGCCGCGCGAACGGGGGCAAGGGGCTCGAGGGGATCGGCGCGCTGCCGCACGAGACGGTCGCCTTCACCGCGAAGGAGCTCGCCGCCGGCGTCGACACCCTGATCGCCCGCGCCGAAGCGCTGCTGCAGAAGTACCCACAGTCGAAGGTCCCGTACGAGCCGGCGAAGTTCGGGTGGGAGTGAAGGGGGGCAGGCGGATCGGAGGGCTGGCGCGCGGCGTCGCTCGCTGTAGCGTTCAGGTGCGATCGCTGCGAGCGGGTGCTGCGAGCGGGTGCTGCGAGCGGGTGCTGCGAGCGGGTACGTTGCGACGGCTCGCGGACTGTCCTGAGGAAGCAACTGCGAGGCGCGTGGCCAGCGGCGAGCGGATGGCCGGCGCCGCGCGGTGGAGTCGTTCATGTCGAACTCCCCGAACTCCCCGAACTCCCCGAACTCCCCGAACTCCCCGAACTCCCCGATCGAGCGCTGCCCGAGTCCGTCGCGCGTCGTTGCATGGGGATGGATCGCTCTGTGGGCGGCATTGCCTCGAGCGGCGGCGCAGGACATCGACTGGCAGGCGACCGGCCAAAGCGGGAGCTGGTCCGATCAGGACTCATTCGGTGGCGCCGTCGATTCGATCGGTGATGTGAATGGTGATGGCGTCACGGACTTCATCGTCGGCGCTCCCTACGAGAACTCGACCAACTACAACTTCGCAATCGGTGCGGCCTACGTCGTATCGGGTGTTGACGGCGCGCATCTGCGCTGGCACCAAGGTCCAGCGCGTGACTCGTACTTCGGCGGTGCGGTGGCTGGTGGCGGCGACTTCGATGGGGACGGCATCGATGACTACGTCGTTGGCGCCTACCTCGACGACCCCGGGGTCGGCTACGTCGATCGCGGCACCGTGTCGGTCTATTCCGGGGCGAGCGGCGCGCTGCTGCACTTCCTGGTGGGCGAGACGGTGGGCGACAACTTCGGGATCGTTGTCGCAACGCTTGGCGACCTCGACGGCGACGGACGCGCGGAGTTCGGGGCGGGGGCGCGCTTCTATGCGAACGGGAAGAAGGGGCACGCCGGGCGCGCCTACGTCTTCTCCGGCGCGACGGGCCAGCTGCTGTGGAACAAGACCGGTGCCGCCCCTGGTGATCAGAAGTGCGTCGTCATCCCGATGGGGGACTACAACGGCGATGGCGTGCCGGAGGTGGGGATCGGGGCTCCAGGAGCTGGCCCAGTGAACGAGGGCACGTTCGAGATCTGCGATGGTCTGAGCGGTACCGCGCTCCACACCTTGAAGGGTGAAGCGGCGGCCGACGCTTTCGGGGCTCGCGCCGTGAACCTTGGAGATATTGGCGGTGACGGCGTCGCGGAGTTCATGGTCAGCGCGTACGCCCACTCGAGCGTCTTTGGTTTTGGTGGCCGCGTCTATGTCTTCGACGGAGCGACGCGGTCGTTGCAGTACCAGTACGACGGAGAGTGGCCGAATGCGAAGCTCGGCGAGCAGCTCCTATTCCGAGGCGGCTGCGACGTCAATGGCGATGGCTGGAGGGACTTCCTCACGTTCCAGCTCGCCGATGGGCGCCACGGGAACGACCAGCCAACGGGCCATCTGCATTCCGGTCGAACGGGTCGAGTTCTTTTCGACTTCCGGACCTTGGACCTCTACGGCGCATTGGGGCAGATTGCCTACGCATCGAGCTCCGCCGGCGACGTGAACGGCGACGGCATCGACGACCTGATCCTCGGCGACCCAGCTTGGAGCGGCGCCGGCTACAGCGGCGCCGGGCGCGCGACGCTCCATCTCGGGCGCGAGCTCTTCGTGCAGGCCGACCACGAGTTCTACGACGCGAACGACACCGCGCGCATTCGCGTCACCGGCGGCGAGCCGGGCAAGCTGGCGCTGTTGGCAGTGGTCGAGATCGGGGGCGTGCCGCTCTTCGAGACCGCTGCATTGCAGGCGCTGAACAGCTTCGGCGAGCTCACCTTCGTCGACTCCGTGCCGCCCGGCTTCGCCGGCCTCACCCTCACCTTCCAGGCCTTCGCGTTGCGAAAGAGCGGCGGCAAGCTCGCCGTCTCCTCGACCGACCAGATCACGCTCCGCTGATCGTCATCGCGCCGGCCGCGTGCAACGCGGATCGGCCGGAGCAGGCGCGACTGGTCACGAAATGCCCGAGACGTCACACGACGGTGACGTCGACGCGTCGCGAGCGCTCTTTTGGCCCGCCGCGCCGGCGTCGTCGCCGTGATCGATCTGGCACCGCGGTTGCCAAGGAGATCGATGCAACGTCACGGCACGCCGCGCTCTTGCCCCCGCATCGCGGCGGATCGTGATCGGGCGGAGCAGCCGTCCGGTCGGATGCCGGCCGGCTGCTCCGCCTTGCTTCTTCGTCGGTGCCTCTCGCCTCACGTTCCGCGTCACCGCGCTTCACCGCGCCGCGGAGTCGCTCCACGCGAAGACCCATGCGTGCAGCACGATGGCGGCGATGGCCAGCAGGACGATCTGCACGACGAGCCCGCGGTAGCGGCGCACCGTCCGCCAGCTGAGCGCGCGCAAGAGCAGCAGCACGCCGTGGGACTTCAGCAGCCGGGCGAGCTGCTGCTCGCGCGGCGGCAGCGGCGCGCCGGGGCGCGCGAGGTCGCGCAGCGTGAAGAACGTGGCCAGCAGCGACTGCAGCGCTAGCGCCCCCAGCACGCCGCCGAGCAGCCAGCGGAAGCTCACGTAAGGCTCGACGTGCGTCGAGAGCCAGTCGAGGAGCGCGCCCATCGCGGTCGCTCCGCTCAGCCGGCGCCCAAGCGCTGGCGCATCCAGAGGTAGAGCAGCGAGACCAGCGCCATCAGCACGACGAAGGCGAGCGTCCAGCGCAGCGCGACCAGCTTCCAGTAGATCTCGCGTTGGAGGCGCGCCTCGAGCAGCTTCTCGATCTCGACCAGCTTCAGGTCGATCCGCTTCTCGATCACGTCGAGGAAGGCGGCCGCCTCGGCGCGCGCCTTCTGCAGCGTCTCGTCGGCCAGGCCACCCGCCAGCGTGCGCGCCGCCTGCAGCTTCGCCTCGACGTAGGCGTCGACCTCGTCCTTGGCGGCGCGGCCCGCATCGCTCGCCAGCAGCGCCTTCGGGTCCTTCAGCAGCGCGAGTCCGTCGCGCAGCTTCTTCACCGAGTCCATGAGTCCCACGGTGGCTCCCTCCGATCTGCCGCTTCGCACCGTGTTGCGCACGCTAGCGGCGGCGCGGGTCGTCGCGCGATGGGGGCGGTGGAGGCGAGCAGCGGTGGCGAGCGGGGCGCTCGTCGGCAACCAGCGGCGACTGCGAGCGGCAGAGCCAGCGACGGAAGGAGCGGCCGAGCGGCCGACCCGAGAAGAGCGAAGGGATACCAACGAGAGATCGAGAAGTGGCGAGGGTGATGGGACTTGAACCCACGACCTCCAACGTGACAGGCTGGCGCTCTAAACCAGCTGAGCTACACCCCCGCCGTCGATCTCTTGCTTGTCTTGCTTTGCTCGTTCACTCGCTCCGGCCGTGGCGCGGTGAAGCGCTCTCAAGGGGCGGGCCACCCGGTGAGGGGGCCGACCGTCCTGCGGCCGAAACGAGCGCGGGGAACATAGAGCGCGACCCGCGGCCGTGCAACAGGTTGGCGGCGCTCCGGCTCGCGAGTCGGCAAGGAGTTCCACCGCCGCGGCTCGCCGGCCGACCTCATCCGGCGCCAACTCGGCGGCGAGCGGCGCCGCGCCCCCTCCGTAAGATCGCGCCTCCTCCAACCGAAAGGACGACCGTTGCCCCGACCCGCCCCAGGTTCCGCTCGCTCGAACGACGCCGCGCCCGTGCTCGACATCACCCGACGGGTCGAGTTCGCGGCGGCGCACCGCCTCCATCGCCCCGACCTCTCCGACGCCGCCAACGCCCGCCTCTACGGGCCGTGCGCGCACAAGGGGGGGCACGGCCACAACTACGTGCTCGAGGTGACGCTGCGCGGCCAGGTCGACCCGGCGACCGGGATGGTGATCGACCTGAAGGAGCTGAAGGCGGTCATGGAGCGCGAGGTGGTCGCCAAGTGCGACCATCGCAACCTGAACCTCGATCCCGACTTCCTGCGCGGCGTGATCCCGACCGCCGAGAACGTGGCGGTCGGCTGCTGGCGCGTCCTCGAGCGGCGGCTGCCGGCGGGCCTGCTCCATCGGGTGCGCCTCTACGAGTCGCCGCGCAAATTCGTCGATTTCTACGGCGCGAGCGCGCCGCGTAACGCGGGGGTGCCGCTTGCCGGCGCGGCGGCGAACGGGGCCGTGCGCACGCCTCCCGGCGCCACGCCGCAGAGCCGCCGCCCGCGGGGGGTGCGGTGACGTCCGCGCGACCGGATTCCCGGCTCGCCGCGCCGGTCGCCTTCATCACGGGCGCCGGACGCGGCATCGGCCGCGCGGTGGCGCTACGGTTCGCGAAGGCGGGCTACGCGGTCGCCTGCTTCGCGCGCAGCGCCGACGAGGTCGAGGCGACCGTGGCGGCGGTCACCGCGGCGGGCGGCCGTGGGCTCGCGCTGCGCGGCGACGTCGCGGACGAGGCGCAGATCGAGGCGGCGGTGGCGCGCGCCGATTCGGAATTCGGCGGCATCGACGTGCTGGTGAACAACGCCGGGCTCTTCCGCGTCCGGCCGCTCGAGGAGCTCGACACGGCGACCTGGCGTGCGCTGCTCGAGACCAACTTGAGCGGGCCCTTCTTCGCCACGCGCGCGGTGGTGCGCGCGATGAAGGCGCGCGGCCGCGGGCGGGCGATCGTCAACGTCTCCTCCGAGGCGGGGAAGACCGGCTTCGCCGGTTCGACCGGCTACTGCGCCACCAAGTACGGCCTCTGCGGTTTCGGCGACGCGCTGCGCGAGGAGCTGCGCGGCCGCGGCATCGCGGTGCTGAACGTCCTGCCGGGGCAGGTCGACACGCGCGCGTGGGACGACTGCGGGCTCGACCTCGCGCGGGTCGGGATCCGGCGCGAGCGGATGATGCGTCCCGAAGCGGTCGCCGACGCGATCGTCCACGCGGTCCTCGCCGAGGGAGCGGTCGCAGAAGAGCTGCTGCTCAAGCCGCTGTGATGGCGACGTCGCGACCGTTCGTTGCGCTGGCGCTGCTGGCGTCGCTCGCCGTCGCGGGTTGCGAGGACGGGCCGGCCCCGCCGCTCTTCGCGCGCCTCGACAGGCCGGCAGTCGAGCCGTCGATCCTCAATTTCGGGCGAATGGAGCCGCGCTTCATCGAGGTGTGCGGCGACGCGCGGCCCGCGGTCGAGGTGACGGCGGGCAAGCCGCTCTACTTCGAGCTGCCGTCGCTGCACGCCACCGCGTGGCTCGACGTCGCCGTCGCGGCGCTGCCGGACGGAAACTCCCCGCCACCGGGGGTGGACGGAAACTCCCCGGCACCGCGCGGCGCATCGCTGCTGCCGGCCGTGCGGCTGCGCGTCGAGCGGGCCGATCGCGCGGGGGCGGTGAGCGGCGGGGCTCGCGAGGTGCTCTACGACGCGCTCCCGTCGCCGGGTCGTCCGCCCGCGTTCGGGTGGGGCGAAGCGCGCATCGAGTTGCGGCCGCCTCGCGATCGCGCCCATGAACTCCACGAGCTGCTCCTCACCGCGGAGCTGGCCGAGCCGCTCCCGGCCGGTGCGACGCCACCGAAGCTGCTGATCGCCGTGCCGCGCCTCGCCGAGCGCGCCTTCGCCGACGGGTTGCCGGCGAGCTGGATCGAGTGGCGTTGCGAGCTGCCGCCGGCGGAGCTGCTGCCGTCCGCCGCCGAGCTCGAGCAGTTGCTGGCCGCGGCGGGCGCGCAGTTGCTGCCGATCCCGACCGGAGCGTCCGCGCCGCCCTCGCCCCTGCCCGAACTCGCCGCCTTGCCGTGGTCGGCCCACTACGAGGCGCAGCGCTTCGGCACGGGCGCCTCCTCGCTGCCGCCCTACGACCGCGCGGTGCCGCTCGATCGGTGGGTCCGCTTCGACGGAGCGGCGGCGGCGGGGCCGGTCGCCACCGCGCTGCCCGAGCTCGCCGCATGGGGCGAAACGGTGCTGGCCGAGCGGCAGCGCCAGCTCGGCGAGCATCGGCTGTTCGAGGAGATCGCGCGGCCGCGCCACGTGCCGCTCCACGTCGCGCTGGTCACGCGCCAGCCGACCGCGCCGGCGCTCGCCGCGCTGCGCCGCCTCGCGGGCCACGTCGCCGCGAACGAACTCGCCCTGCGCACCTGGCTCGACGTCACCTTCGTCGCCGCCGACGGCGCCGAGCTCCGCTTCCGCCGCCGCCCCGCGATCGCGCCGCACGACCACGGCTGACGCGCCGTCGCGCGCTCGATCCGCCGGCTCCGCTCCGCTCGCCCCCGCGTCCGCTCCTCCTCCCGCTTCCCGCAGCAGGCATGCACCGCCCGATGGCCCACGAATTCGAACGCCGCCGCACCTTCGCGATCATCTCCCACCCCGACGCCGGCAAGACGACGCTCACCGAGCGGCTGCTCCTCTACGGCGGCGCGATCCAGCTGGCCGGCTCGGTGACGGCGCGGAAGAACCAGCGGCAGACCACCTCCGACTGGATGGAGCTCGAGCGGCAGCGCGGCATCTCGATCAGCTCGACGGTGCTGCAGTTCGAGTACCGCGACTGGATGGTGAACCTGCTCGACACGCCGGGCCACCGCGACTTCAGCGAGGACACCTACCGCGTGCTGATGGCGGTCGACGCCGCGGTGATGGTGATCGACGCCGGCAAGGGGATCGAGAGCCAGACGCGCAAGCTCTTCGAGGTCTGCCGCCGCCGCGGCGTGCCGATCTTCACCTTCATGAACAAGCTCGATCGCCCGTCGCGCGATCCGCTCGCGCTGCTCGACCAGCTCGAGGAGGTGCTCGGCCTCCATTCGGCGCCGGTCAACTGGCCGCTCGGCTCGGGCGCCGACTTCCGCGGCCTCTTCGATCGCCGCTCGCGGCAGGTCCACTTCTTCGAGCGGACGCCGGGCGGCACCTACCGCGCGCCGGTCTCGATCCACGGGCTCGACGATCCCGAGGTGGTGGCGAAGCTCGCGCCCGAGGTGCACGCGAAGGTGGTGGAGGAGCTCGCGCTGCTCGATGGCGCCGGGTCGGGCTTCGACCTCGACAAGGTGCTCGGCGGCACGCTGACGCCCGTCTTCTTCGGCAGCGCGGTGAACAACTTCGGCGTGCAGCTGCTGCTCGACAGCTTCTGCGAGATGGCGCCGGCGCCGCGGCCGCGCGTGGCGAGCGGGCGCACCGTCGATCCCGCCGCGCCCGGCTTCTCCGGCTTCATCTTCAAGATCCAGGCGAACATGGATCCGAACCACCGCGATCGCCTCGCCTTCCTGCGCATCTGCAGCGGCAAGTTCGAGCGCGACATGCAGGTGGTCCACACGCGCACGCAGGAGAAGATCCGGCTGGCGAGCTCCCACAAGGTCTTCGGCCGCGATCGCGAGACGGTCGACCTGGCGTGGCCGGGCGACGTGATCGGCCTGATCGGGCGCGACGGCTTCCAGATCGGCGACACGCTGGCCGAGGACCCGACGCTCGCGTTCGACTCGATCCCCGCCTTCCTGCCCGAGTGCTTCGCCTTCCTCCACAGCGGGAGCCCCTCGCAGGCCAAGCGGTTCGGCAAGGGGATCGAGCAGCTGCTGCAGGAGGGCGTGGTGCAGTCGTTCCTGGTCGAGGGGACGACGCAGCGAGTGCTGCTGCTCGGCGCGGTCGGTCCGCTGCAGTTCGAGGTGGTGCAGTATCGGCTGCAGTCGGAGTACGGCGCCGAGTCGCGCATCGAGCGTGCCCCGTGGTCGGTGCTGCGCTGGATCGAGAGCGGGACGGTGACGCAGGAGGAGCTGCCGGGCGGGGCGCGCCTCGCCGTCGATTCGCACGGGCAGCGCGTGGCGCTCTTCAACGACGCGTGGAGCTGCGACTACTTCGCGGGGCGCAAGCCCGAGGTGAAGCTGTCGGTCCTGCCGGCGGCGGCGTTCCGCGGCGCGGTCGAGCGCAAGGGGTGAGCGCAAGGGGTGAGCGCGAGCGTCCCGCGCGCGAGGGCGAACTCTCGGGAGCCGCGTCGCGCCGCCACCGTCGAGCCGAGCGGAACGATCTTCCCGCCGCGTCGTGAGGCGGGGCGGGCGGCGCCGCGAATCGCGACTATCATCCCCGCCGCTCGCTTCGACTCCTTGATCCGAGCGCCGCCGCTGGACGAGACGGCTCCGTGTCCGTGCTCCACGAGCCGCACGAGGTGCACTCCGTTGCTTGACTCGACGCTGCTTCACTCATCGCTGACGCGCGGCGCGTTGCTGGCGCTGCTCTCGGCCGCTTCGCTGCCGGTCGCCGTCGCGCGAGCCGCCGTGCCCTCGCCGTTCGTGCAGGAGGCGCCGGCGAGCGCACCGGCGAGCGGCGCCGCTGCCGCTGCGGCGCCCGCCGAGAATCCCTTCGTGCTGCCCGACTGGCCGGCCATCGCCTTCAGCGAGGTCGCGGCGGCTTCGGGGATCGACTGCGTCAACCTGAGCGGCGCGATCGAGAAGCCGCGCCTGATCGACACGCTCGGCTCGGGGATGTGCTGGTTCGACTACGACGGCGACGGCTGGCTCGACCTCTTCATCCCGAACGGCAGCACGCTCGAGGCGGTGCTCGGCAAGGCGAAGAACGAGGTCTCCGACAAGCTCTACCGCAACAAGGGCGACGGCACCTTCGAGGACGTGACCGCGAAGGCTGGCCTCGGCGACGACCGCTGGAGCATCTCGGCGGCGGCCGGCGACTACGACAACGACGGCGACAGCGACCTCTACGTCACCTGCTTCGGCCCCTGCTTCCTCTACCGCAACAACGGCGACGGCACCTTCACCGACGTCGCCGAGGCGATGGGGGTCACCTTCGGCAACGTGACGCCGGGCGCCGCGTGGGGCGACATCGACAACGACGGCGACCTCGACCTCTACGTCTCGGCCTACCTCGAGTTCAACAAGAAGGCGCCGTGGCCCGCCTTCGCCAAGACCATGCGCAACATGAAGGTGATGATGGGGCCGCAGGGACTGAAGGGGGCGCCCGACAAGCTCTTCCGCAACGACGGCGCGACCTTCACCGAGGTCACCAAGGAAGCGGGGCTGCGCACCAAGGAGGAGGAGTACGGCTTCACCATCCAGATGGTGGACCTGAACGGCGACGACCAGCTCGACCTCTTCGTCGCCAACGACATGACGCCGAACCACCACTACCGCCAGACGCGGCCCGGCATGTTCACGCCGTCGGGCGGCGAGAGCGGGCTCGCCGTCGACCACGACGGCGTCAACAAGGCGTGCATGGGGATCGCGCTCGGCGACCTGAACGACGACCTGATCCCCGACCTCTTCATCACCAACTTCGCCGCGCAGACCAACGACCTGTTCCTGTCGCAGGGCGACAACCTCTGGGACGAGAACCCGAACCCGACCGAGAAGGTGCGCAGCGCGATGACCTTCGTCGGCTGGGGCACCGGCTTCTTCGACTTCGATCTCGACGGCGACGAGGACCTGGTCGCGTTCAACGGCCACGTCTTCCCGCAGGTCGACAGCGAGCGGCCGCGCGTCCAGGACTACGAGCAGTGGCCGCTGCTCTACCGCCGCGACGGGCCGGTGAAGTTCAGCGACGCCGCCAAGACGGCGGGCATCGGCTTCTGGATCCAGCGCAACTGCCGCGGCGCGGGCTTCGCCGACTACGACGAGGACGGCGACCCCGACATCGCGCTGTTCCAGATGGACAAGCCGGCGCTGCTGCTGCGCAACGACACCGCGCAGAAGGGCCATTTCCTGCGCGTCGAGCTGCTCGGGACGACGGTGAACCGCGACGCCTACGGCGCGCGCATCGTGGTCGAGGCGGGCGGCCGGCGCCACTGCCGCTGGAAGCTCGGCCAGGGCTCGTTCATCAGCCAGAACGATCCGCGCGCGCTGATCGGTCTCGGGACCACCGCCGTCGTCGATCGCATCACGGTGCGCTGGCCGGGCGGCAAGGAGGAGGTCGTCGAGGGGCCGATCGCCGCCGACCACACCGTCGTGATCAAGGAAGGGCGCGGCCAGGTCGGCCTGCTGAAGAGGGGCGAAGTCTGGAGCCGCGCGCAGACGGCGGCGCTCGACGCGAAGTGAACGACCGGCCGCCGGGCGGCGGCGTGCAGGACTCTCAGCGCAACAGGCGCGCGTCGCGCAGCGTGACGAACGCCGTCGGCGGTCCGAGCGCCGCCAGCTCGAGCCGCCGCGCGCCGTCGAGCGGCATCACCACCTCGTCGACGATCCAGTCGACGCGCGCGCGGGTCTCGCCGTCGAGCCGCACCTCGAACGCCGCGCGCTCCCCCGCGCTCCCGCTCGGCAGCACCGCGCCGAGCCGCAGCTCCCGGTAGCCGCGCGGCAGCTCGGTCGCGGCGCGCGTCCCGCTGTCGAGCGTCACGCTGCGGCCGCGGCGGCGCGTCGCGACGTCGTGCGTCACCGCGCGGCGCGCGAGCGGCGGCGTCCACTCGAGATCGTCGAGCCAGCTGCCGTCGAGCTCCTCCTCGAGGAAGAAGCGCCAGCGCAGCGCGACCTGCTCGCCGCTCGCGGCGCGCAGCGCGAGGCGGAAGCGGTCGCGACCGGCGAGGAGGTCGGCCGGGATCGCGAAGGTGTCGAGCGCGGCGCCGTCGGGCGAGGGCGGCCCGAGCCGCCACGGTCCGAGGTCCTCGTCGTCGAGCTCGACGCGCAGCAGCGTCGCGGCGTCGGCGGCGAGCGTGAGGCGCTCGATCACCAGCAGCTGGCGACGCGGCGGTGCGCCGGCGTGCCACGGCGCGAGCTCGAAGCTCTCCACGCCGCGCACGAGGCGGCCGACGGTCGGCCAGCCGTGGCGCGCGGCTCCGGGCAGCGCCGGCGCGACCCGCTCGCCGCCGTCGACTTCGTGGCGGAAGGCGGCGGCGCAGTCGGGCAGCGCGACGTGGAGGTCGAGCCACTCGGGGGCGTGCGCGAGCGGTTGCAGCGGCGCGTCGCGATCGGGCGCGCCGTTGCCGTGCGGGCCGGCGCTCGCCACGCGCGCGAGCGGCCCCGCCGCGCTCGCCCGCGCCACCAGCGCCGCGTCGATCGCCGCCTCGATGGCGCGCGCGCTCGTCGCGTCCGCGAGCGGCGCCGCCCACTCGTCCGCCGCGCCGAGCACCACGCGCCCGCGCCCGATCGGCGCCTGCACCACCGCGCGCCGCCCCTCCCACTCGAGCGCCACCTCCGGCGCCCCTTCGACCAGCCGCTGCAACGCCGCCGCCACCGGTGCCGGACGGAAACTCCCCGGCACCGGTGGTTCGGGTGCCGGGGAGTTTCCGTCCGGCGGCGTCAGCAGCAGCGTCGTGCCGGCGCGGCGCGACGCCACGAGCTGCGCCAGCGACTCCTGCTCGCGCTCGTCGGCGGCGTGGTCGGCGCGCCAGCTCACCACCTGGAGCCGCGGCGACGGCGCGACGATCGACAAGCCGAGCGCGCTGCCGCCGTTGCACGCCTTCGCCACCCCCGCCTCGACGCCCTCCCGCTCCGCTGCCTCGAGCAGCGCGAACGCCGCTGCATCGAAGGCGAAGCGCATCGTCGTCGCACTCGCGTCGAGCAGCAGCGCATCGCTGCCCGCCTCGCCCGCGAGCCGCAACCCCCCGTCCGTTTCGCTGCTCGCGTCCGCGCCCGCGTCCCCGCTCGCCGCGCCCTCCGCCTCTCCCTCGATCGAGAGCGCCGCGCGCGTCCGCGGATCGATCAGCAGCAGCCGCCGCGTCGCCCGCTCGACGCCGTCGCACGCGAACGGCCGCGCCGTGCTCGCGCCGTCCACGAAGAGGAGCAGCGCGGCTGGCCGCGGCGGCCAGAAGAGGCGCGCGCGCGCACGGCCTTCCGCTCCGCTCTGCCACGCGAACCGCCCGCCGGCGAGCAGCAGCGGATCGACCTCCGCTTCGAAGAGCGCCAGCAGCCGTCCGTTCGCGTCGTGCAGCCGGGGCGGCGCACCCGTCGCGTCGCCGCGCAGTTGGAGCGGCAGCGCGAGCGGCAGCGCAGGATCGGGAGCGAAGCGGTCGCGGCGCGTCATGGGGGCGAGGATCGTAGCGGCACGGCGCGCACCACGCGGGTTACCATCGCCGCCCGCAACGCTTCCACGTTGCAGGGGGCTTCGCGTCGGCACGCCGCGGCGCAGCAGAGGACGACTCGCCATGCCGCTCTTCGTCGCATCCATCCTCGCCGTCGCGTTGGCGCAAGGCGCGGGGGCACCGCCTCCCGCCGCCGCATCCGCCCAGGAGCAGCTCCCCGCGGCGACCCGCCTCGCGCTCGAGCAGGCGACGACCGCCGAGGCGGCCGGCGATGCCGCGCGCGCCGAGGAGCTCCTGCGGGCCGCGCTCGACGGCGACCCGCGCAGCGTCGCGCTGCACGTCGCGCTCGGCCGGCTGCTCTACGTGAACGGGAACGGCGCCGAGGGGCTCGGCCTGCTGTGGCGTGCGACCGAGCTCGGTCCGAAGGACGTCGCAGCGGCCGGCACGCTCGCCGACGCGCTGCTGGCGGAGCGCGACTTCTACGAGAGCGAGGGCGACACGGCGAACGCCGACGCCAACCTGCAGCGCGCGAAGGAGGTGCTCGACCGCGTGAAGGGCGAGCCGGGCGCGAGCGCCGCCGACTACCGCACGCGCCGCGTCCGCGTGCTGCTGCGCGTCGACGGCGGCGGCGAGGAGGCGTACGCGCTGGCGGCCGGCCTGCTCGACGAGGCGCCGGACGACCTCGAGCGCCACGCGCTGCTGAACGAGGCGGCCGCGGCAGGCCGCTCGATCGACGCGGCGCTCGCGTGGTACGACGCGCACGAGCTCGAGCCGTGGGTCGCGGCGTGGTTCCGCGCCGGGCTGTTCGCCGCGCGCGCGACCGCCAACTACAACAACTTCGTCGACGACCAGAAGGCGCGCGCCGACTACGTGGCCGCCGAGCAGCAGATGGAGCTCGCCGCGCGCGCGAATCCCGAGTTCTTCGACGCCGCCAGCGAGCGGATCAGCTTCTACCGCTCGTGGTCGGGCTGGATCTTCCATCGGCAGGAGCGCTACGAGGAGGCGTTCGACCTCTTCATCGCGGCATGGGGGCGCAACCCGGCCAACGACAACGCGATCACCGGCGTCTTCTGGATCTGCGGGCGCTGGTACGAGCTCGGCAAGCTCGAAGCGGCGCGCGAGGGGTACCGCCAGCTCTGCACGCTCGCTCCGCAGCGGGCCGAGTTCTGGAACAACTACGCGCTGCTCTGCCGCGACACCGGCGAGTACGAGGAGAGCTTCAAGGCGTACCGGCGCACGCTCGAGCTCACGCCCGACGATCCGCGCATCGTGAACGACTGCGCGCTGATCCTGCAGTACCACCTGAAGCGCGACCTGGACCTCGCCGAGCGCTGGTACATCCGCGCCGAGGACCTCGCGCGCGCCAACCTCGCGGCGGCGGTGAACGAGGGCGACGAGGGACGTGCCGCCGAGCAGCGGGCGATCCTCGGCGACGCGCTGGTCAACCTCGCGCGCCTCTACGGCGACCAGGGCAAGCTCGCCGAGTCGGCCGAGCACTGGAACGAGCTGCGCGCCGTCGACCCGACCCGCGACGAGCTGCCCGAGAACCAGCCGCAGAAGTGACGCGCGCGCCGCCCGCGTCGCCCGCGCGCTACTTCTTGCCGGCGTCGCCCCCCTTCACGTCGTCGAGGCGCGGGAAGTGGGGCGGGGGCGCGGCGCCGCCGGTGAGCTCGCCGGTGAGGCCGCCCGACATCAGGAAGGTCATGAACTTCCCGCTGTCGATCGGCAGCTCGCGCACCTGCGCCTTCGGCACGATCACCAGGTTGCCGGCGAAGTTGAGCGACTGCTGCAGCAGCACCGCGACCTCGCCCGGCAAGCCGATCGAGGCGAGATCGTCGCGCGTCACGAAGCCGAGCACCTTCGCCGTGCCGCCCGGGAAGAGGGTCACCACGACCGGCCGGTCGAAGGTCTTCTTCTCGCCGCCGACCGCCTGCAGGATGTCCTTCACCGTGCCGTAGACCGTGCTCACCAGCGGGATCTGGCCCAAGAGCCAGTCGGTGATCTTCTCGAGCCACTTCCCGAACAGGTGGGAGGCGATCCAGCCGGCGACGATCATCACCACCACCGCCAGCGCGAAGCCGAGCCCGGGCGTGTGCTTCCGGAAGAGGTGGTCGACCTTGTCGAACACCAGCCCGTCGATCCACATGAAGAACTCGATCAAGAGCCAGAGCGTCGTGACGATCGGCAGCAGGACGACCGTGCCGCGCACGAAGTAGCGAGCGAGCGACTTCATCTCTTCTCCAGGTTGACCCCGCGGCCGGCGGTCGCCCAAGATGGCCCGCCGGAGGGAAGCATGGCGAACATGAACCGAAACAGCGCCTCGAGGTGGTGGGCCGTCGCAGTGTTGGCCGCTGCCAGCTGCAAGATGCCGGCGCCGGATCCGAATGACCCGTCGACCGCGCCGCCGCCCGAGATGCGCGTCGAACTGCGCATCGCGGCCGGCCTCCCGCTCGTCGAGGGGCGCCTACCCGGCGACGTGCGCGCTTGGTTCCTGATCGACACCGGCGCCGGGAACTTCACCCTCTTCGACCAGCAGCTCTCGAGCGGCCTCGGCCTGAAGCACGAGCTGGTCCGCGACCCCCTCATGCCCTCGATCCACTTCAAGGCGCAGGTGCCGTTCCTCGAGGTCGACGGGATGGGGCGGCGCGACTTCACCGCCTACGTCGCCGATGGCCTCTCCGATCGGCCCGAGTTCGCCGGCCTCGGCGTGCCGGTGAGCGGCGTGCTCGGCACCGGGTGGTTCCGCGGCAAGTGCCTCTGGTTCGACTGGAAGAAGGGGGAGTTCACCGCCGAGCGCGCCCGCCGCCGCCTCTCCCGCCACATCACGCTGCCGCTGCGCTTCGGCGTGGCCGGCGGCCTCCACTGCACGGTGCGGCTGAACGGCATCGCCTGCGAGGCGCTGCTCGACACCGGGTCGGCCGAGACGCTGGTGCCGCGCGAACTCGCCGATCGGCTCGAGCTGCGCTACGACGCCGAGAAGCTGGCGCCGCACCGGCCGACCGCGGTCGGCGAGGGGGCGGTGCGCGACGGCTCGCTCGAGCGGCTCGCGCTCGGGACCGCGGAGCTGACCGCGCTGCCGGTGCTGATCGTCGAGCGGCGCATCCCGAATGCCGACCTCGTGATCGGTACCGACGTCTTGTCGCGCTTCGGCGTGATCCTCGACCTCGCCGATCCCGCCTACCTCGTCCTCGATCCCGAGGAGGGGGCGGCGCCCCCGGAGGCGCACGCGCCGCTGCCGGCCGGCCCGGGCGGCGCCCCGTGAACCCGTGAACTTCGGAACGGCCGCGGTCCGATCTCCGTCCAAGTCGCGCCCCCGCGCCGTCCCCGACGGGCCGCCCGCCCCGGAGTGCCACGCCTCGTGAAGTCGCCGTCCGCCGCCGTGCTGCCTCCCGCGCCGCCGCCCTCCGCCGTGCGGAACTCCGCGCCGGCGGCGGTCGCTCGCTCCCTCGCGCTGGCGGCGTCGCTGCTCGCCGCGCTGACCGGCTGCGACCGCGTCGCCGGCGCGCCCGCGGCCGTGCCGTCTCCCGCGCCCCCGGCGAAGAGCCTGCTCCTCTTCACCTGGGACACGACGCGCGCCGACCGCATCGGCGCCTATGGCTGGTCGCACGCCACGACGCCCGGCTTCGACGCGCTCGCCGCGCGCGGCCTCCTCTACGAACGCGCCTACGCCGCGGCGCCGGTCACGCTTCCCTCCCACACGACGATCCTCACCGGCGTCTACCCGTGCGCCCACGGCGTGCGCGACAACGCGATCTTCCAGGTCGGCGGCGAGGCGCGCCTCCTCTCCGAGGCGCTGAAGGAGGCGGGCTTCGCCACCGGCGCCTTCGTGGCGAGCTTCATCCTCGACGCGAAGTTCGGCCTCGCGCAGGGCTTCGACGTCTACGAGGCGCCGCAGCCGGGCGAGCTCGGCCTCGGCTGGAACGTGATCGAGCGCAGTGCGCCGCAAGTGACCGAAGGGGCGCTGCGCTTCATCGACGGCCTGAAGCCGGGCCAGCGCTTCTTCCTCTGGGTCCACTACTACGACCCGCACGCGCCGCACGAATCGGCGCCGGGCGAGCGGCAGGACCAACAAGACGACTACGACGCCGAGATCGCCCGCTGCGACCGCGAGGCGCGCCGCCTGCTCGAGCGGCTGGCCGCGAAGGGGCTCGACGACGGGCTCTTGACGGTGATCACCGCCGACCACGGCGAGGGGCACGGCGAGCACGGCGAGCTCTCGCACGGCAACTTCGTCTACGACGCGACGATGCGCGTGCCGCTGGTCGTGGCGCCGCCGCCCGCCGGCGTCGCGCCCGGCACTCGCATCGCGGCGCCCGTCTCGACCAGCGACATCGCGGCGACGGTGCTCGAGCGGCTCGGCGTCGGCCGCGCGGCGCTGCCCGATTCGCGCGCGCCCACGCTGCTGACCGTGGCGCCGCTCGACGAAGGGGCGGACGCGGAGCAGGGCGAGCGGGCGATCTACCTCGAGGCGTTCACGCCCTACTACGCGCACCGCTGGCACCCGCTGCAGGCGGTGGTCTGGAAGGGGCACAAGTACATCCGCGCGCCGCGCCCCGAGCTCTACGCGGTCGGTTCGCCGGAGAGCGACGACCTGCTGCCCGGCGCACCGCAAGTCGGTGCCGCGTTGGCGGCGCGCCTCGACGCGCTGCTGGCGGAGCATGCGCCGCTCGGCTGGGAGGCGCAGGGGGCGATCAGCAGCGACGACGTGGCGAAGCTGGCGCAGCTCGGTTACGCGGGCGTGGCGAGCGTCGGCGACCTCTCCGATCCCGACCTGCCCGACCCGAAGGAGCGCATCGGCGACCTGCTGCGCTTCGACCGCATCGAGCGCCACCTCTTCGAGGCGAAGCGCCTCTTGAAGCTCGACGTCGCGCTGCGCACCGGACGGCGCCCGCAACCGAGCGCGGAGGAGCAGGCGCGCGGCGAGGCGGAGCTCGAGGGCGCGCGCGCCGAGCTGGCGGCGATCCGCGCCGGCAACCCGAACGACCCGTTCCTCGACCAGATCGAGTCGACCCTCGAGATCCACCTGCAGCGCTTCGCCGAGGCGATCCCGCTGCTGGAGCGCGCGCTGCTGCGGACGCCCTGGAACATGCCGCTGCGCTACAACCTCGCGGTCGCCTACGTCAGCACCGAGCGGGCGGCGATGGGGGTGCGCGAGATGGAGAAGGCGCTCTTCGTCGAGCCGCGCTCGCTGCAGGCGCACCGCTGGCTGGCGCAGGTGTGCGTCAGCTTGAAGGACTGGCCGGCCGCCGCGTGGTGGCTCGACGAGATGGCGAAGCTGCCGGGACAGTCGGCGGGCGACCACGAAGGGATCGCGCGCGCCCGCGCCCGCGTGGCGCAGGAGTTGGCGAAGAGCGGCGGTGCGCCTCGCCCGCCGCGCGCCGTGGACGAAGCGCAACTGCTGCCCGAGCGGCTGCGCGAGACGGCGCCCGCGACCGGAGACGAGCGATGAGGCGGCGCGATCGGCGACAGCGGGCGGCGGAGCTCGCTGCGGTGCTCTCGATGGGGCTCGCGGCGGCGGGGCTCACCGCGTGTGGCGAGGGGGGCGCCAACGCGAACGGCAGCGGCTCGGCCAGCGCGTCGGGCGATCCCGCGGCGGTGTCGGCGCCCGCGCTCGCGCCGCTCGCCGGGCCGGCGAAGAGCCTCCTGCTGGTGACGCTCGACACGACGCGCAAGGACCGGCTCGGCTGCTACGGCCACGCGGCGGCGCGCACGCCGTTCCTCGATGACTTGGCGCGCCAGGGGCTCACCTACGACCGCGCCTACTGCGCGGCGCCGATCACCCTCTCGTCGCACACCTCGATCCTCACCGGCGTCTATCCCTGCGCGCACGGCGTCCGCGAGAACGGCGCCTTCAAGGTGAACGACAACGCGCGCCTCCTGCCGGAAGCGCTGCGCGAGGCGGGCTTCCGCACCGGCGCCTTCGTCGGCACCTTCATCCTCGATGCCAAGTTCGGCCTCGACCAGGGGTTCGAGCACTACGACCAGCCCGACGCCTCGAAGGTCGGCCAGACCTGGAAGGTGACCGAGCGACCGGCGCGCGCGGTGACCGACGCGGCGCTGCGCTGGGTCGACACGCTCGCGCCCGGCGAGCGCTGGTTCCTCTGGCTCCACTTCTACGACCCGCACCACCCGCACGAGCCCGACCCGGCCGACGTCTACGAAGGCGGCGAGCCCTACGACGCCGAGATCCGCGGCTGCGACGGGCAGCTCGCCCGCTTGACCGCGCACCTCGCGAAGCGCGGGCTCGCCGACGGGATGGTGGTGGCGGTGACCGCCGACCACGGCGAGTCGTTCCACGCGCACGGCGAGGAGTCGCACGGGATCTTCGTCTACGAGCCGACCATGCGCGTGCCGCTGATCATCGCGCCGCCGCCGCCGGGCGTCGCGCCCGGCTCGCGCAGCGACGCGCTGGTCTCGAACGTCGACCTCGCCGCGACGCTGCTCGAGCGGCTCGGCGTCGGCCGCGCCGCGCTGCCCGATGCGCGCACGCCGCCGCTGCCCGACGGCCACGGCGACGAGGAGCGCGCCGTCTACATCGAGAGCCTCACCCCGTTCTACGACCATCGCTGGCACCCGCTGCGCGGCGTGGTCTGGAAGGGGATGAAGTTCATCGACACGCGCCGTCCCGAGCTCTACGCGCTGCAGGACGATCCGGGCGAGCTCGACGACCTGATCGAGAAGCGGGCCGAGGTGGCGGCGGCGCTGCGCGCGCGCCTCGAGGCGCTGCTGCTCGAGCACGCGGCGCTGCCGTGGGAGGATGCGGGCGTCCTGTCGGAGGAGGACCGCGAGAAGATCACCTCGCTCGGCTACACCCACTCGTCGCCGGGCGGCGATCCGTGGGATCCCGAACTGCCCGATGCGAAGGATCGCATCGGCGACCTCGACCTGATCGACACCGCGATCGCCCGCGTGCGCGACGGCGCGGCGCTGCTCGAGATCGACGGCGCCAAGCGGGCGGGCGAGTCGGCCGAGTGGATCGCGCAGAGGCGCGAGCAGGGCCTGAAGCTGATGGACGAGGCGAAGCAGCTGCTGCTCGAGCTGCGCAAGCGCAACCCGGCCGACCCCTACATCGACGTGATGCTCGGCTCGGCGCTGATGGGGCTCGGGCAGTGGGGCGAGGCGGCCGTCGTGCTGGAGCGCGTCGTCGCCGCCAACCCCGACAACTCCGCGAACCACTACAACCTCGCCAACGCCTACCTGCGCAGCGGCAAGAAGTCGTGGGGCCTGCGCGAGATGGAGAAGTCGGTCCACCTCGATCCGCGCTCGGTGGCGGCGTGGCGCTGGCTGGTCGAGTACTCGATGAAGGAGCGCGACTGGCCGGCCGCCGCGTGGTGGCTCGACGGGCTCGCGAAGTGCGCGGGCCAGAACGAGGCCGATCTCGCCGAGGTGAAGAAGACGCGCGGCGACGTGCAGAAGCAGCTCGACCTGCTGAACGCGAAGCCGCGCGCACCGAAGCCGCTCACCGACGACGAGCTGATCCCGGAAGGGGTCCGCGCGCGGCGCGCCGAGCAGGGGAGATGAACGACATGGCGCTCGCTCCGCTGCTGACGCTCTTCGCGGCGCTCTCCGCGGAGGAGCGCAAGCCCGACGTGCTGCTGGTGACGCTCGACACGACGCGCGCCGATCGGCTCGGCTGCTACGGCCATGCGGCCGCGCGCACGCCGTTCCTCGACCAGCTCGCCGCCGAGGGGACGCGCTTCACGAAGGCGTGGTGCGCCGCGCCGATCACGCTCCCGTCGCATGCCACGCTGCTCACCGCGCGGCCGCCCGTCGGCCACGGCGCGCGCGACAACGGCCTCTACCGCCTCGATCCGGCGGCGACGACGCTCGCCGAGGTGCTCGCCGCGCACGGCTTCGCCACCGGCGCCTTCGTCGGCTGCTTCGTGCTCGATGCCCGCTTCGGCCTCGCGCAGGGGTTCGCCGCCTACGACGCGCCGGCCGCCACCGCGCTCGGCAGCAAGGCGCAGGTGATCGAGCGGCCCGCCGCCGCGGTGGTCGACGCCGCGCTCGCGTGGCTCGACACGGTGCCGGCGACGCAGCCCTTCTTCCTCTGGCTCCACTTCTACGAGCCGCACGCGCCCTACGCGCCGCCCGCCGCGCAGCGAGATCTCGCCGAGCCGTACGACGGCGAGATCGCCGCCTGCGACGCGCAGCTGGCGCGCTTCCACGCGGAGCTGGCCAAGCGCAAGCGCGGCGCGCCGCTGCTCGAGTGGGTCACCGCCGACCACGGCGAGGCGCTCGGCGAGCACGGCGAGGCGACCCACGGCCTGCTGCTGCACGACGCGACCATGCGCGTGCCGCTGCTGGCGCGCGGTCCGGGCGTCCCGCGCGGCGCGCTGCGCGAGGCGCCGGTCAGCAATGGCTCGATCGCGCCGACGCTGCTGGCGCAGCTCGCGCTCGACGCCGCGCTGCTGCCCGACGCCGACTATCCGCCGCTGCCGCTCGCCGCGCCGGCCGCTGGCGAAGTCGCGCCCGAGCCGCTGCCGCTGCTGCTCGAGACGTGGCTGCCGCTCCACTCGCACGGCTGGACGCCGCTGCGCGGCCTCGTCGCGGGCGACAAGAAGCTGGTGAGCGGCTCCTTCGACGAGCTCTTCGATCTCGCCGCCGATCCGCGCGAGGAGCGCGACCTCGCCGGCCGGCGGCCCGAGGAGGTGGCGCGCTGGCGCGCGCAGCTCGAGGTGGAGTTCGTGCGCGCGACGGGCGGCAGCGACGGGACGCGCACGGTCGACGAGGCGGAACGCGCCGCGCTCGCCGCGCTCGGCTACGTCGACGCCAGCGCCACCGTCGTCGACGGCAGCGAGCGGCCCGATCCGCGCGTGGCCATCGCCGACGAGGCGGCGCAGCAGGCGGCGATGGCCAAGTACCAGCAGGCGCGCCGCATCCTCGGCCAGGACGCGATGCTGCAGGGGGTGAAGCCGCCGCCGCTCGACGAGCGCAAGAAGCAGCGGGCGATGAAGCTGCTCGAGGAGGCGCGCGCCACGCTCGCCGGCCTCGAGGAGCGCCATCCCGACGACCCGTCGGTCGCCTTCGACCTCGGCAACGTGCTGCTCTCGATGAACCGCCAGGCCGAGGCGATCCCGCGCTTCGAGCTCGCGGTCGTCTGCGATCCGAAGAGCCCGCAGCGCCACTTCAACCTCGCGGTCGCCTACGCCGGTGCCGGCCACGCCATCGCCGGTATCCGCCAGATGGAGAAGGCGATCCACGTCGAGCCGCGCCTGATCACCGCTTACCGCTGGCTGGTCGCCGCGCACGAGGCGAGGAACGAGATCGGCCGCGCGACCTGGTGGGCCGATCGGCTGGCCGCGCAGAAGCTGGTGGAGGGGATCGAGCAGGTGACGCTCACCCGCTCGCGCATGCAGCTCTACGAGCGGATGGAGAAGGCGGGCCAGCGCGTGCAGCCGCCGCCGAACTTCCCGCCGAAGGACCTCGACCCGGTCGGCGTCGACGCGCGCTGACCGCCGCGCTGCGCCGCCCGCTCACCGAGCTCGAGCGAGCCGTTCACCGCGCGCCCGCGAGCAGCTCACCGAGCGTCAGCGAGCAGTTCATCGAGCCACAGCGAGCGGCAGCGGCCGGCCGTCGCGCTGGACGCGTGGCCGTCGACGACCTCCGAGACGCCGAGCCGCAACTCGCCGGTGCGCGGCCGCCAGACGAGCGAGTGGAGCGTGACGATCCCGCGATCCTGCGCGACGCGGCCGAGCGCCGCCCACGCCTCGCTCGGATCGATGCGGCCGTCGCCCTGCGACAGGCCCGCCGTCGCGCACTCCTCGAGCGTGCAGTAGCGGATCTTCGAGTCGGGGATCGCGGCGAAGGCGCCGTCGCGCGCCAGGAAGTGGTTGGTGGTGTGGAGCAGCGGCGGCGCGTCGCCGGTCGGCAGCGGCTGCTCGACGATGGCGAGCGGGTCGATCTCGAAGACGGTGGTGGGTGGCGCGTCGAGGCCGGGGGTGGTGAGGCGGAAGAGGAAGGAGTTGCGGATGCGAGCATCACGGAGCAGGTCGCGCGCGCGCGGCGCCACTTCGGCCGGCTCGCACTCCTCGAGCAGCTCGCGCGCGATCGCCAGCAGCGGCCGCGTCTTGCCCGTCTCGCCGCCGCCGAACGCGCCGTTGCCGACGTGGAGGAAGGCGCCGACGCCGCGGCTGCTCAAGCCGCTCGTCACGCCGATCAGGCCGGGGAAGGCGAAGCTCGCCAGCGAGTGGGTGCCGTCCGGCTCGAAGCAGAGCACCACGTTCAAGCGCGCGATCGCCTGCGCCGGCTGGTCGACGTCGAAGTCGAAGTTGCGCGCGACGAGGACGCCGCCGTCGTCGGTGGCGCGCCCCCAAGCCGTAAAGCCGGAACAACCAAATAGCCCCCAGTGGTCGATCGTGTTGAGCGCGATCAGGTCGGCGCGCTCGAGCGGGCGCTTCAGCAGCGGGAGCATGAGGTCGACGCCGCTCGCCGCCATCCCCTCGACCATCCCGTCGAGCTCCTCGAGGAAGCGCGCCGGCAGCTCGATCTCGTGCTCGAGCCGCTTCTGGATCTGGGCGTAGCGCGCCTTGATGCCGTGGCAGCGGTAGCCCAGCACGAACTCGAGGAACCCCTCCTTGATCTCGGCGGCGAGCGCCTTGCCGTGCTGGAACCCCATCTCGCGCGGCGTGCCGGCCATGCGCAGCACGCGGATCCCGTCGAGGTCGGTGACGACGCCGATCGGCGGCGGCGCGCGGTGGGGGGTGGCGGCAGCGCGCGAGTCGATGGCGCGTGAGTCGGCGGCGGTGCCGCTCGTGGGTCGCTCGCGCCCGAGGTCGCGTTCCGGCTCGAGCGCCGTCGGCGTCGCGCACGCCGCGGACGCCGCGATCGCCGCCAGCAGCAGCGCGCGCACCCGCTCGAAGGAGTCCCGCTTCGCCGTTCGTCGCATCGCCCGCCTCCGCGCCGCCCGTTCGCTCGCGGATCGTATCGGCGAAGCGAAGCCCGCGACCGTGGCGGAGCTGGCGGGCGAAGGCTCAGCGCGGGCGGCGGCGGAGGGGGAATTCGACCCTCTGGAGGTGTGGCCCCGGGCCCTGCTCTTCTGACTCGTCGGCAGCGCTCTCCTCCGGAACTTCGAACTCCACGATCGCGCTGTCATGCTCGGCGACGAACAGCGTTGCGGAGTAGCGGCCGGCCGCCAGCGCGAAGAACGGGGCGCCGCCCATGCCGATCGAACCGCCGCCGAGCGCGCCGTCCGTCAACACCCGGCCGAACTCGTCGACGATCCGGACGCGCTGCAGTGCCGACCGGCTGGCGTTCTCGACCAGCGCATGACACGCGGATTCTTCGCAGCGGCCGAGGAACCGGACCAGCGTGCCACGCCGGAAGGAGAGCTCCACGTCGGCCGCCGGATCGCTGCGATCGATCGACGCGAGTGCGGGCACGAGTCCCACGGAGTGGTCGACGAGCAGCAACTCGCCGGCGGGCAAGTCGACGATCTCGAACGTGGATCTGCCATGCCGGAGCGACGCGGACGCTTCCAGCGTCGTCCATCCGGAGTCGGTGCGCTCGCAGACGCTCACCACGACCGGCGAGTCGGCGGTCGCGTCGACGAAGCGGATCGAGCCGCGGATGCGCGCTGCCGCCGGACGCAGGCGCAGCTCGAGTTCCGCCTCGGGCGCCGCTGCGGTGAGTTGCACGGACTGCGATCCTGCGACATGGCCACTCGGCCGCGCGATCACTCGGTAGTGGCCGAATGGCAGTCCGGTGAAGCCGTTCGCGGTCCTCTGGACGAGGTCGGGATCGGCGACGGCGGACAGCTCCTCGCGAGCCCACTCGTCGACCAAGGTCACCGTGGCGGGCGACACCGCCAACTCGCGACCGTCCTCGTCGAGGACACGGAAGCGGATCGCTCCACGGGCGTTGGTCGACGGCAGTCGCCACCGCTCGACGACGATCGAGCTGTCCGGACGGAAGTCGGCGATCCGCTCCCCGCCCTCGACACGGCCGCCCGTGCGCAGGAGTGCCGGCGCGTCGATCCGCTCGATCGACCCGAGCACGGTGTTGCGGGCGACGATGGCGATCGCTCGGCAATCCGCATCCACCGTGATCTCGAAGGCGTCGCGAGCGAGGTCGAGGCTCCCGACGCCACGAGAGAAGCGGCGCGTCGCGAACCAAGCGTCCCGCGACGGCCCGAGGGCGTATGCGACCACCGCGATTCCTGCCGGACCGGGGGCGGCGCGCTCCTCCTCCGTGAGCGCAGGCAGCAGCCACTCCGCCAACCTCGCCGGTCCGCCGTCAGGGCCGAGGACGTTGCCGCGGATGGTGAGCGTCGCTGCCGACGGAGCGGGCGCCGACTCCTCTCGAGCGGGCGCAGCGATCGCCGTGCGAATCGCCGTCGGCTCGGCGGGAGGAGCGGCCACCGCGGGTGGGGCCTCCGCGGGAATGCGAGGTACGACAAGTGGCGTGGTCGTGAGCGGAGCGTGAGGTTCAGCGGTCGCCGACCACCAGAGCGAGCCGGACGCGCTCAGCACCAGCAGCAGCGGGATCGCTCCCTTCCAGACGAGCACCATCGGCGACTCCCGTTTCGCGAGGATCAAGAGACCGATCAGCCAATCGTGCGACTCGCGGTCGCTCCCCTGCGCCGCCAACCCCTCCCGCAGCCGCTCGAGGCCGCGCTTCATGCGGGTGCGGATCGTCTCGACTGGCAGCGCGAGGCGGCGGGCGATGGCGCGCGGCGGGAGGTCGTCGAAGAAGCGGAGCAGCAGGGTGGAGCGGTAGGGCTCGGGCAACGCCAAGACGGCGTCGACGACGCGGCGGTGGAGCTCGGCGCGCGCGACGCTGTCGGCGGCGGCGGGGGCGGCGCCGGTGGCGAGTGCGAGCGGCGCGGCGGGAGAGTGGGGCGCGCTGCCGGCGGCCCGTTCGTGGCGCTCGCGGGTCGAGGCGGCGCGGCGGCGGCGGCGCGCGACGTTCTCCACCACGGTGCGCCACCAGCCGCGCAGTCCGTCGGCGTGCCGCGGCGGCCGCTCGAGCGCCTCGCTCCACGCCTGCTGCTCGAGCTCGTCGGCGTCGTCGCGGCGCGCGGCGTCGGCCACCAGGGTGCGCGCGAGGCGGCGCACCCATGCGGCGTGGGCGAGCAGGCGAGCGGCATCGACGGGAGAGTCGGTCGGAGCAGCCATCGTGCTCATTAGAGTTCGCGCCGGGCCGGAAACGGTTCAAGGGGCGTCCGCGCGCTCGTCGGCCCGCCGGCGCGGCGAGCCGCGGCGGCTTCGCCCCTCGTGGGCGTGTTCGAGGTTCCACTTCCGAGGAGAGCTTTGCGTGGCTCGATCGCTTCGCTTCCGTTCGCTCGTGGTGCTGCTGCTGGTGCCGACCGTCGCTCTGTGGGCCTACGCCGCGGGCGCGTTCGCGTTGCAGGCGCCGGCCGGGAAGCCGGCGGCGCCGTCGGCGGGCGCCGTCGCGCCGGCGGCGGCGGCAGACGATGCGCCGAAGTCGCTGGCGATCCACTACCTCGAGATCGTGACCGCCGACGTCGAGGCGACCTGCGCGGCGCTCGAGAAGGTCCACGCGGTGCGGTTCGGCAAGCCGGTCGCCGAGCTCGGCCAAGCGCGCACGGCGACGCTGCGCGGCGGCGGCGAGATCGGCGTGCGCGCGCCGCTGCGCCCCGACGAGGCGCCGGTCGTGCGCCCCTACGCGCTGGTCGACGACCTCGACGCGGCGCTGGAGGCGGTCACCGCCAGCGGCGGCACGATCGCGTTGGGCGCGACGCCGATGGCCGGGCGCGGCCGCTTCGCGATCTACGTGCAGGGCGGCGTCGACTACGGGCTCTGGCAGAAGTGACGGGCGGAGGAGGGGCGATGGGCAGGGAACGGGTCGATCGATCGAGTCACGCATCCACCGCGACGTCGACCGGAAGCGTGCGCGCAGGAGCGGCGTGCACCGCGCTGCTGCTGACCGCCGCTTGCCTCGCGAGCCGCCCCGATCCGCTGAAGGAGCGGCCGCTCGAGCTGCGCCACGACGCCTGGCTGCCGAGCGACGGCGCCGGGCCGGCGCACGACGCGGCCGACTTCGCCGATCGCCGCCTGCTGCCCCTCCCGCTCGGGCGCGTGCGGCCGCACGGCTGGCTCGCGGGCGAGCTGCGCGAACTCGCCGACGGCTGCTATGGCGCCGGGCCGCTCGCGCAGCGCTTCGCGACCCCCTCGGCCGAACTGCTGGCGAGCGACGACGGGACGCTCACGCGCTGGCTCGCCGGCCTCGAGCCGCTCGCCGCGCTCTACGAAGGGGCGCCCGCGCGGCGCGCGCAGCTGCAGGCGCTGGTCGCCGGTTGGCGAGCGGTGAGCGCTGCCGCGCCGCCGGCCGCCGTGCCGATTGCTGCGCCGCGCGCCGCGCCGCTCGACGATTCCGCCGTGCTCGCCGCTCTCGCTGCCGCCGAAGCGTGGCCGCTCGATCCGCGCGAGGAGCTCGAGCTGGCCGTCCAGGTCGATCGGCTGCAGGCGTGGCAGGCGCGGCTGGCGCAGGACGGCGACGTCGAGTGGGCCGCGCGCTGCGAGGCGGTCGCTTTCAACCTGCTGCCCGCCTACCTCGCACCCGACAGCAGGGGAGCGTGCGCGCGCAGTGCAGCGAACCTGCTCCACTCGGAGCTCGACGGCCTCGCTCCCGGCTCGACCGGCGACGGCGCGCCGCTCCTCTACTCGGCGGGCGGCGCGGCGCAGCGCGGAGCGGCCGATGGGGCGGCCGACGGCGGCGCCCTCGAACGCGCCGTCGCGGCGCTCGGCAGCGGCTTCACCAGCTACGTCCGCAACGCCTGGATGGCGACGCGCGACGGCGGCGTCGCGGCGCTGCTGCACGGCCCGACCGTCGTCCACTTCGACCTCGACGCGCGGCGCGGGGCCTCGGTCGAGGCGCAGACGACCTATCCGTTCGACGCGACCATCGCCTTCACGATCCGCCTCTGGTCGAAGGTCGATTCGGCGCCGCCGTCGTTGCGCCCCGACCTCGATCCCGCCCGCTTCCCGCTCTGGCTGCGGATCCCCGCTTGGTGCCGCGCCCCGCAGCTCCTCGTCGACGGCCGCCCCTTCGCGGTCGACGGCGGCACGACCGGCTTCGTGCGCCTCGAGCGCGACTGGCGCCACGGCGACGTGGTGACGCTCGAGCTGCCGATGGAGGTGGCGGTGCGTTCGCTCGCCGAGAGCGGCGGCGCGCCCGGCAGCGTCGCCATCGAGCGCGGGCCGCTGCGCTACTCGCTCGACCTCGGCGAGCAGTGGCGGCGCGCGAGCGGCGCCGTGGAGGGGGGCGTCCGCGACGAGTGGCCGACGCGCGAAGTGGTGGCGACGCGGCCGTGGAACTTCGCCTTGCAGCTCGATCCGGAAGTGGCGGCGCGCGCCTTCGACGTGGTGGAGCGCGCCGACCGCTTCCGCGCCCATCCCTTCGTGCTGCCGGCGCCGCTCGAGCTGCGCGCCAAGGGGCGCCGGCTGGTCGAGTGGACGCTCGAGCGCGGCCGCTGCGCGCCGCTGCAGGCGGGGCCGGTCGAGTGCCGCGCGCCGCTCGAGGAGCTGCGCCTCGTGCCGATGGGCTCGACGCGCGTCCGCATCACCGCCTTCCCGGTGGTCGCCGCGCTGCCCGGTCAGGGGGAGCGCTGGAGCGCGATCCGGCCGCTGCCGCGCGCGTCGCAACGCAGCTCGACGCCGTTCGCCCCGTTCGACGGCATCGCGCCCGAGTGCTCCGACGACGACGCGGTCGCGCGCTACTCGTTCGACGCGCACCGCGGCGGCATCGAGTGGCTCGAGCGGGAGTTCGACGAGACGCTCACGCTGACGACCAGCGCAGTCTTCTGGCACGAGGACGCCGGCCGCGGGCCGTTCCGCTTGCCGGCGAGCTGGCGCCTCCTCTGGCGCGACCGGAACGGCAGCTGGCAGCCGGTCGAACCGAAGGGGGACTACCCGCTCGAGCGCGACGCCTTCAGTCGCGTCGCGTTCGCGCCGGTGACGACGCGGGCGCTGCGCCTCGAGCTGGTGCAGCCGGCCGACGCGTCGTGCGCCCTCTACGAGTGGACCGCGGAGTGACGGAACTCGACCGAGGAGCGACTCCGATGGAGCGACCGCTGCTGCGTTTCCACCTCGCCATCGCGGTGCGCGACCTCGCGTCGACGCGCGCCTTCTACGCCGGCGTGCTCGGCTGCCCAGAGGCGCGCGGCCACGACGACTCCTGCACCTTCGACTGGTTCGGCCACCAGCTCGTCTGCCACGTCGCGCCGGAGCAGGCGGCCGGCCACGCGCGCGTCGACTCGACGGGCGACGGCGTCGTCCCGGCGCGCCACTTCGGGGCGCTCTTCAACTGGGACGAGTGGCCGCGCCGCGTCGCCGCGTTGCGCGCGAAGGGGGTGCAGTTCCTCGTCGAGCCCGCCGAGCACGACCACGGCGCCGGCGGCCTGCAGGCGACCTGCTTCTTCGCCGACCCGAGCGGCAACGTCATCGAGTGGAAGACGCTGAAGGAGCCGGAGCGCCTCTTCGCGAGGTGAGCACCGGGCCGCGCGCGCCGCCGCCTCTTCAGTGGCGCGCGAGCCGGTCGAGGCGCCGCGTGATCTCCCGGCGCGTCTCCAGCAGTGCCGCGCGTTGTGCCCCTCGAGCGGCGGCGGCCACGCGCGCGCGCCCGAACGGGCGAGCCGTCGCGAGGCGCGCCCGCTCGCGCGCCGCCACTTGCCGGATCGTCGCCGGCACGCGCCGCAGCAGCGGAGCCGCGTCGGTCGCCTCCCACGCGCGGCAGCGCACCAGCGCGGCGGCCACCAGATCGCGCGGCTCGATGCGGACCCCCGGTGCGAGCTCGGCGTGGCGCTCCGCCAGCGCGAGCCAGCGCGGCCAGCGGTCGCGGATCGCCTCCTCGAGCGGCGCCGTCGCTTCGGTCCCGGTTGCGTCGGTCATGGTGCTCTCCTCGTCGGACGGGTTCCGATCGAGGTCGCACAACGCAGCCGATGCGCCCGCGTCACATGAGGAGTTTCCCTGATCAGCGGCGCTGCTGCTCCCGCTGGTTCCATTCGGGGTAGGGCACGCCGTCGACCAGCAGCTCCTCGATGGCGCTCTTGCCCGCGGCGGTGACGCGCACGGCGAGCGTCAGCATCGGCCGCTCGGCCGGTCGCTCCGTCGCGCGGTTCCACCAGAGCGTCGGGTCCTCGGCGTCGCCCGGGATGTAGTAGCGGTCGAGGCCGAGGTCGAGCTCGAGCACGCCGCCGCTGCTCCAGAGCACGCGACTCCCGAGGAACGGCGCGCGCGCCTCCTTCGCGGCGGCGCCGATCAGCAGGCGGCGCGCGGCACGCGGGCTCCCCTCGGTCGCGAGTTCGAGCGCGGCCGGCAGGTTGGCGAAGCGCAAGAGCGGCTCGCCGCCCGGCTCGGCGGCCGGCACGTCGGCGCCGACGACCACCTCATGGCCCTCCGCCTCGAACTCGGCGAGGTTCAAGCGCGCCAGCGCGACGCGGATCGCGAGGTAGCGGCCGGAGAGCGGATCGAACGGGTCGACCGGCGCGATCGCCAGCACGACGCGCTCGCCGGCGGCCAGCGTCCGCTCCTGCGCGGCGACCAGCCAGCCGAGGAAGGCGAGCTGCGCGAGGATCGCCAGCAGCCAGCCGGTCGTCCGCGGTCGGGTCGGCATCTCGCTCATGGCTTCTGCTCCCGGACGCGTGCGATGAGGCGGCGGCGCGCCCGCTCGGCGACGTAGCCCACCAGGAGCAGCGTCGCGCCGGCGCCGAGGAAGGTGATCGAGAGGTCCAACCCCTTCGGCGTCCACTCGAAGTAGCGCGCCAGCACGGTGGCGACGAAGACGGCGACCGCGAGGTTCACGTCCGCTTCGGCGCCGTGGCGCACGCCGCGCACGATCGAGCCGACCACGCCGACCGCGATCAGCAGGTTCGCCGCCACGTGGAGCGAACCGGGCGAGGCCGCGTGGAGGGTGCCGAGCAGCAGGAAGGCGAGCGCGCCGAACGCGGCATCGAGCGCCTCGCGCGAACGGACGCCGCTCGCGCCGCCGCGCCACGCCGCGAATCCGGCCAGCGCGCCGCCCGCCGCGAGGGCGGCGAGCCCCGGCACGAGCAGCTCGCTCACTCGCGCGAAGCGCTCCGCGTCGCTCGGCGTGGCGCCCCAGAAGAAGAGCGAGAGGAAGTCGTGGAAGGCGAGCAGGAAGAGCAGCCCGAAGCAGGCGAGCCGTGCCAGCGGCGCCAGCAGGTCGGCGAGCGGCGCCGCGCGCACGACCCGCAGCAGCGCGCTCGCGCCGAGCAGCGCCGTCGCCCCGCCGAGCAGCGCGAAGGTGATCGCCGTCGCTTCGTCGTACCTCCCGTGGAAGAACTCGCCCCACGCGTCGGCGAAGCAGCCGAGCCAGACCATGAAGAGCGGTGCGACGATCAGCAGGAAGAGGCGGCGGCGCGCCAGCAGGACGAACGGGACGTTCAGCAGCCACCACGCCAGGAGCCCGTGGTGCCAGCGCGATTCGAGGTGGTAGACCTGCGCCACCAGCGCGATCGCGCCGCCGAGGCCGAGCATGGCCGCCGCGGTCAGCGCACCGCCGACGGCCGGCGCTCGATCGGTGGCGACGGCGAGCCAGAAGCCGCCCGCGTGCAGCACGGCGAGCGCGCCGAAGACGACGCCGAGTTGCGCGGCGCTCGACAGCTCGTCCCAGTGCCACGCGATGAAGGAGAGGAGCGAGGCGGCCAGCAGCAGCCCGCCCAGCGCCGCGACGATCCGCACCGCGAGGCGCGCCGTGTCGCGCGGCGCCATCAGCAGCTCGGCCAGCCGCGGAGCGACGCGCGCCGCCTGCTCCCGCTCGAGCAGCCCCTCGCGAGCGAGTTGCGCCACCGCCTCGTCGATCGCCGCGCGCTGCATGGAGGCTCCCTCGGGATCGCGCGCGCCCTGCGGCACGAAGGGCGCCGGCAGGGCGCGATCCCGCGGGAGCATGGCAAGCGCGATGCCGGATGGCGCGCGCATGACGCGCGCCGCCGGCTTCAGACCACCGGAGCGACGTCCTTCATCACCTCGGCCAGCAGCGCCGTGGCGAAGCAGCCGGCCGGCAGCCGGAACGAGAAGCGCAGCGACCCTTCGCCCGGCAGCGCCATCACCTCGAACTCGCTCGGTGCGAAGCGCAGTTCGCGCCGCTCGCCCCAGAGCGCCATGCCGGCGGGGCGTACCAGCAGCTCGGGCGTGATCTCGGCGGCGGCGAAGACCTCGCGCTCGAGCTCGCCCGGCACGCCGTCGGCCAGCGCGACCCGCTCGCCGAAGAGCGGCGCGGTCGGGTGGAGCGCCAGCGCGGTGACCGCCGGCTGATCGGCGGCGGGGTCGGTGCAGGGGCGCGCCGCGGTGCCGTCATGGAGCAGGTCGCCCTGCAGCGCGATGTCGAGCCGTTCGAGACGGCGGGCGAGGATGCGGTTGAAGAGGAGCGCTTGCCAAGCGGAGAGCGCCATGCGGCGCATCGCCGGCGGGATCATCCCGGCGACGTAGCCCTTCGACTTGCCGCGCGCGAGCATCTCGAGGAGGCGCGTCTCGCTCGACAAGCGGCCCGGCACGCTGGCGAGCGCCTCGCGGTACGCCTTCTTCTCGTAGGCGACGCGGAACGCCCGCGCGCGTGGATCGCCTTCGAGCGGCGACGGGGCGCCGAGCACCAGGTCGAGCGCGCCGATCGCGTCCTTCTTCAGCAGGCGCCGTCCGACCTCGGCCGCCTCGCCGCGAATCCCGAAGCGCTGCGTGCCGAAGAAGTTCGGCACGCCGCGGCGCGCCAGCACCGCGACGATCGCGTCGGCGCGCGCCAGCGCTGCCGTCTCGTCGCCGACGCCGCGCACGTGGATCACGAAGCGGTTGCCGGCCGACATGCCGGGATGGAGCGGCTCGTGGTCGCGGGCGACCTCGAGCAGTTCGATCTGACGCAGCTTGGACGCCGAGAGGCGGTGCTCCTTGTTCCACGGCACCGAGATCCACTGGCGAGCGACGGCGTCGGCGTCCTTCATGCCGGCCACGCCCACCTCGGCCGCCGGCAATTCGAGCGCCGCGCCGATGCGCCGCTGCAGCTCGGGGGTCGAGATGCCGCGCTTCTCCACCAGCGCGCGCGCGAAGTCGCCGGCGCCGCTCGGCCGCCGCAGCGGCACCTCGTCGACGCGGAAGTCCTCGGGCCGCTCGCGCAGGACGCCGCCGATGCCGGGCAGGGTGGCGGTGAGGAATGCGGGCGGCGCGGCGGGCGCGGAGGGGGCGGCCGCGGCGGGGCGATCGGACGGGGCGGGACCGTTCAACGGGAACTCGCTTTCGAGGAGGAGGCGGCGGCCGGCCCGAGCAGGGCGCGGCGCGCGAAGGCGATCGGGATCGAGCCCTGCGCGAGCAGCTCGCCATGGAAACGGAGATCACTGTAGTCGGCGCCCCACGCGCGGCGGCACTCCTCCTGCAGCTGCCCGATGAGATGGTCGCCGTAGAGGTAGGCGCACTGGTAGAGCGGCGAATAGGTCATGTAGCGGTCGACCTCCGCCTGCGCCGCGCTCCGCTCGAGCCCGGCGTTCGCGACCATGAAGTCGACCATCTGCGCCGGCGTCCACTCGCGCAGGTGGAAGCGGGTCGAGACGACGATGCGCGCCGCGCGCAGGAGCCGCCAGAAGAGGTGGCCGATGCGCTCGCGCGGATCGCGGAAGAAGCCGCGCTGGTCCATCGCCTTCTCGCAGTGGACCGCCCACCCCTCGACGAAGAAGGGCGAGTGCCAGAGCGCGCGTTCCGGGCGGCGTTGCGCGTGGAACCCCTGCAGGTGGTGGCCGGGGATCAGCTCGTGCGGGACGACGGTGCGGGTGGTCGGGCGCGCGTTGCTGCGCAGCGCCTCCTGCTTGCGCTGGTGGTCCATGGCGGGCAGCGGCGCGCCGACCCCCATGAAGTTCTCGCCGTAGAAGCCGTAGGCGAGCGTCTTCTGGATCGCGACGTCGGAGAGCTCGAGCCGCCAGCACTCGCGCGCCAGCGGATCGATCGGGACGAGCTGCTGCGCCTCGCAGAAGGCGATCGCCTCCTCGGCAACCTGCTGCACGAAGAGGCGCTGCGCACCGACCGGCACCGTGTCGCGCTTGGCGAGCTCGAGGCCGAGCCGCCAGTCGCGGGCCGCGCTGTCTTGCAGGTCGTGCGGCCACTCGAAGCCGGGCGCCGCGAGCCACTTCGCCGTCTCGGCGCTCATCTCCGCCTGCAGCGCGGCGAGTTGCGCCTCGCCGAACGCCAGCATCTCCTCGGGCGAGAGGGCGATCTGCTCGAAGGCGAGCTCGGCGGCGTACCGCTCGCGGCCGATGGCGAGCGGGTGGACGCCCGGCTCGTCCTTCAGCGCGGCGTGCTGCTCGTCGAGCCACTTCGCATGGGCGTCGAGCGCGGCGAGCAGTGCGCCCGCCGGCTCCGTGACCCAGAAGGCGAGCAGCGGCTCGGCGGCGCCGTTGCGTTCGCTCCAGCGCGCGAGGAAGCGGCGCGCCGCGCGGGTGGCGTCGCGCGCGAAGTCGAGCGCGCCGGGGTCGCGCCGCCACGGCGCGGTGGCCTCCGGTGGGGTGTCGCGGACCGCGTCGCAGGCGCGCGTCGCGGCGGCGAGCGAGGCGGCGATCGCCTCGGCGTCGAACGGCGCGCCGCTGCGGTCGACCCCCTCGAGCCAGGCGACCGCATCGAGGAACGGCACGAGCGGCGCCGCGGCCGCCGCGTCCTGCCCGCGCCAACCGAGCCGCGCCTGCTCCTCGGCGAGGCGCGCCAGCAGCAGCGCGCGGTTCACCTCGCCGTCGCGATCGAGCTGCCGCGGATCGAGCGCGGCGAAGCGCGCCTCGTGTTCCGCGAGGAAGGCGCGCCGCCGCTCGCGCACGGCCGCCGTCTCGATGCGGTGGAACGACTCGATCAGCTCGCCGTCGCGGGCGAAGCGCTGCAGCTCGGCGGCGAGCGATCGGTCGCCGGTCGCCGCGCGCGGCACCAGCAGCGCGGCGGCGAGCAGCAGCGCGCTCACGGGACGCTCGTGCGGAAGCGGACGTCGCCGCTGTCGGTCGCGAGCTCGATCGGCGCGCCGCCGCCGTGGAGCTTCCGCTCGATCCGCTCGCCGCGCACCCGCTCGCTCTCGGGGCCGACGCCGAAGAGGCAGTCGACCTTGCCGAAGCGGGTCGACGCGGCGAGGTCGCCCGCCAGCGCTGCCGGCGCCTCGAGCTCGACGTCGCCGAAGCGCGAGACGAGGCTCCACGCGCCGCGCTCCCGCGGCAGCTCGCAGCAGCGCAGCGACACGTCGCCCGAGCTCGTCTCGGCGTCGACGGTGGTGAACCGGCCGTCGAGCACGATCGAGCCGAAGCCGTTCTTCGCGGCGAGCGCGCCGCTGAACCGCTCGACCTCGATGCGGCCGCTGCGCGTGTCGGCGTCGAGCGTGCCCGAGCCGCCGCGCAGGACCACGTCGCCGAAGCTCGACGCGAGCGTGAAGGTCGCCTCGCCGCCGTCGAGGCAGGTGATGGTGCCGCTGCTGGTGCGCGCGACGATGCGCGGGCCGCGGCAGCGGTCGAGCTTGACGTCGCCGAAGCTGCTCTCGGCATCGACGTCGCCCGCCACTTCGGACAGCGTGATCGAGCCGGAGCTGGTGGTCGCGCGCAGGTTGCCGGCGCAGCCGCGCAGCTCGATGTCGCCGAACGAGGTGATCAGCGTGCCGCTCGCGATGGTGCCGTCGACGGTGATGTCGCCGCTCGACGTGGTGAGGCCGAGGTCGGGCACCTCGGGCAGCCAGAGCTCGACGTCGGCGACGACGCCTTGGCCGTCGACGTGGGCGCCGCGGACGAAGTGGACCGTGACGCGCGCCGCGTCGCCGCTGCTCTCGACGCGCGCCTGCGCCAGCGCGGCCTCGGCGGCGGCCGCGTCCTTCCCGTAGCCGCGCCAGCGCGCCACCATGCGCGCCGGACCGCTGCCGACGTGGACGACCACGTTGCCGTCTCCCTCGGAGAGCTCGAGGCGGCCGCCGCGCGCGAGCGGCAGCTCCGACTCGTCGGTGCGAGTCGCCTTCGGGTCGCCGACCAGGAAGCTGCGGTCGCCGCCGTGCAGCTCGATCGTGCAGCAGGGCAGCAGGGCGGCAGCGGCGGCGAGCGCCGCGACGACGAGCGGACGGGCAGTCATGCAGGAGCTCCTTGCAGCAGGGCGCGGCGCGGTCGCCGGCCGGTCCAGCGTGTCGGTTGCGTCAGTCGAGTTCGAGCACCACCGGCGCGTGGTCGGAGGGCTGCTCGCCCTTGCGCGCCTCGCGGTCGATGGTGACCGAGCGCAGCCGCGCGGCGACGCTCGGGGTCACGAGGAAATGGTCGATGCGCAGCCCCCAGCCGCGGTGGAACGCGCCCATGCGGTAGTCCCACCAGGTGAAGAGGCCCGCCTCGGCGTGGCGCAGGCGCAGCGCGTCGGCCAGTCCGAACGCCGCCACGTGGCGCAGCGCCTCCTTCTCCGCGTCGCTGAAGAGGCACTGGCCGCGCCACTTCTCCACGTCCCACACGTCGCGATCGTCGGGCGCGATGTTGAAGTCGCCGCACACCACGAGCGGCTGCTCGACCTTGCAGTTGGAATCGAGGAAGGCGCGCAGCCGCGCCAGCCAGCGCAGCTTGTAGGCGTACTTGGGGCTGCCGACCTCCTGGCCGTTCGGCACGTAGACGTCGACGAGGCGCACGCCCGCCACGGTGGCGGCGATGAGGCGCGCCTCGGCGTCGGGATCGCCGTCGCCCATGCCGCGCACGACGTCGGTCGGCTCTTCGCGCGCGACGATCGCCACGCCGTTGTAGGTCTTCTGGCCGTGGACCGCGACGTGCCAGCCGGCCGCGCGGAAGGCGTCGAACGGGAAGTCGGCGTCGACGACCTTGGTCTCCTGCAGGCAGGCGACGTCGGGGTTCGCTGCGGCGAGCCAGCCGAGCACGCGGTCGAGCCGCGCACGCACCGAGTTCACGTTCCAGCTGGCGATCTTCATCGGTTGCCGCCGCCCTTCGCGTCGTCGCCTCCGCCGCCGGCCGGCGGTGCGGGCGCGTCGTCGCCGCCTTCGTCGCCGGTGTAGCCGAGCGCGCGCAGCTCCTCGAGGATCTGCGGGTCGATGCCGCTGCCGCCGCTGACGGCGCCGCGCCGGTGGAGATCGAAGCGCTGCTTCTGCCGCTCGATGTCGGCGTTCATCACCTTGGCGAGCTGCTTCACCACGTCGGGGTGGTCGGCGGCGACGTCGGCGAGCTCGTGCGGGTCGTTCTCGAGGTCGTAGAGCTGGTGGCGGCCGTCGTGCTTCTGCTGCAGCTTCCAGCGCGTGGTGGTGACGGTCAGCGTCGGGCGATCGTTCGCCGACTGCCCCAGCACCGGCCGCGCGGCGTACTCCTCCGCCAGCACGTCGACGCCGCGCAGCTGCGCCGCGAAGGCGGGGTCGCGCAGTCCCGGCAGCAGCGCGAGCGCGGTCGGCAGCAGGTCGATCGTCGAGACCAGCGACTCGACGACGCCGGGCGCGAGGCCGGGCGCGCGGATCAGCAGCGGCACGTGGTACTGCTCGTCCCACGCGGTGCCGTGGCTCAGCAGGTTGTGCTGGCCGAGCCCGTGGCCGTGGTCGCCGACGATGATCACCACCGTGTCGGCGCGCCGGTCGTAGCGGTCGAGCCGCTCGAAGAGCGCGGCGAGCTGGTCGTCGAGGAAGCGCAGGCAGCCGTCGTAGAGGTTGCTCGCTTCGGTGGTCGGCATGGTGCCGGCGTGCTCGCCCGCGCACTCGGCCGGGAAGCCGCGCACGCGCAGCCACTCGACCAGCCGCGGCTCGGTGTCGTAGAGGTCGAGGTAGCGCTTGGGCGGCGTCTTCGGCGGCTTGATCGGGCCGTGGGCGTCGAAGAAGTGGAACCACCCGAAGCGTGGCGTCGCATCGGCGAAGTCGAGCCACGGCAGCGCATCGGCCAGCACCTCCTTGCCGGTGCGGCGCGCCTCCTTCGGCGGCGGCTCGGTCCAGGTGTCGAAGCCGACGTGGAGCCCGGTGCTCTTCTTCACCGGCGTCGCGGCGACGAACGCGGCGCTCTCTGCGCCGAGCGGCGCGAGCGACTGTGCGAAGGTGCGCAACGTCGGCGAGGTCTTGAGCGAGAGGGCGACCTGCTCGGCGGCGGGGCGCAGGAAGAAGTTGTCGAGGATGCCGTGCTCGTAGGGATAGACGCCGGTCAGCATCGTCGCGTGGCTCGGCGTCGTGTTGGCGATGGGGGAGAGGCAGCGCGTGAAGCGGACGCACTGCTCGGCGAAGCGGTCGAGGTTCGGCGTCGTGTCGCGGAAGTAGCCGTAGCAGCCGAGCTTGTCGGCGCGCACCGTGTCGAGCGTGATCAGCAGCAGGTGGCGCGCCGTCGAGCCGGTGGCGGGCGGCGCGAGCGGCGCCGCGGCGTCGGGCGCCGGCGCAGCGGGCGGAGTCTCTTGCGGCGCGCGCGGCGCCAGCGCGAAGGCCGCCGAGAGCGCGCCACCCAACGCCACGAGCGGTGCGCCGAAGAAGAGGAGTCCGCGCTTCATCGTGAACCTCCGCCGCTCTCGCCGCCGCCGCTCTTGCCGCCGTCGTCGTCGTCCGCGGGCCGATTCTCGCCGCCCGCCCCGTAACCGAGCTCGTCGAGTTCGCGCGCCAGCTCCGGGTCGAGCGGCTCCGCCTTCGCGCTGTTCTGGTGGCGCCGCGCGCGCTTCGCATCGGCCTCGCGCCGCTCGTCGAGGAGGGCGGTGAGCTCGGCGACCACTTGCGGGTGGGCGGCCGCCACGTTCTTCAGCTCGTAGGGGTCGGCGGCGAGGTCGTAGAGATCGGCGGCGCCGCCCGGCTTGCGCACCAGCTTGAAGCGGGCGGTCACCACCGCGTCGAACTGGTAGTCGACCGGAGCGCACGCGAAGAGCGGCCGCTCGACGAAGTCGGGAGCGAGCAGGTCGGCGCCCTGCAGCTGCTCGAGGAAGGCGGGGAGCACGAGGTGGGGCGCGAAGCCGAGCAGCGTCGGCACCACGTCGAGCGAGGAGCAGGGCGTCGCGACGGCGCGGCCGGGGCGACCCGGCACCTTGAGGAAGAAGGGGACGTGGAGCTGCTCGTTCCAGACGATCCCGTGGCCGCGGAAGCCGTGCTGGCCGAGCCCTTGGCCGTGGTCGGCGACGATGGCGACCAGCGTGCTCTCGGCGAGGTCCGGTTGCTGCAAGCGCTCGAAGAGCGGCGCGAGCTGCGCGTCGAGGAAGCGCAGCGACCCGGCGTACTGGTTCACCGTGTCGAGCGTCGGCAGCACCTTGCTCGAGCGGCCGGCCGGATCCTCGGGGAAGCGCCGCTCCGCCAGCCACTGCTCGAGCGCCGGCTCGCGGCCGTAGAAGCCCAAGTGTTCGGGCGGGCCGAACGCGGCGGGCTGGAAGGGGCCGTGCGCGTCGAAGAGGTGGAGCCACGCGAAGCAGTCGGCGTCGGCGCGCCGCTCGAGGAAGCGCAGCGCGTCGGTCACCACGACGGCGCCCGGGCGGCGCGTCGCCTTCGGCTCGGTCCAGTGGTCGAAGCCGGCGTCGAGTCCGGTGAAGCGCTTCACCGGCGTCGCGGCGACGAAGCCGCCGGTGCGATGGCCGGTCTCCTGCAGCGCCTGCGCCAGCGTGCGCAGCGTCGGGCTGGTGGCCAGCCGGAACGCCTTCTTCCCCTCGCCCGACTCGTTGATCGAGTTGCCGACCACGCCGTGCTCGTAGGGCAGGGTCGAGGTGAAGAGCGAGGCGTGGCTCGGCGTGGTGTGGGAGATCGGCGCGTAGCAGCGCTCGAACCGCCAGGCGTCGGCGACGTAGCGCTCGAGCGCCGGCATCGTCTCGCGGAAGTGGCCGTAGCTCTTCAGCAGGTCGGCGCGCACCGTGTCGAGCGTGATCACGACGAGGTGGCGGATCGCCGGGTTCGCGCGCTCCTGCGGCGGCGGCGACGACAGCGCCTGCGGCAACGACAGCGCGGCGAGGGCGAGGAGGCTTCGCATGGCGCGCCATCTTGCCGGCGCCGTCGCGCTTCGTCACATCTCGCGACTGGCGACGCGGTGGCGAGCGGCTTTCAGAAGGGCGCGCGTTCCAGCAAGGGATGGAACCCCTTGCCGAGGCGTGCCGTCCCAAGTTCGAGATGAACGTCCTGCGTCCCATTCCGATGCCGACACGGTCGACGCGCGCGCCTGCGCGCCGCTGACGAGGAGACCTCGTCCGCGACGCCCCGGCGCGTCGCGGGGAGGTCGCCATGCTCGCAGCTGCCGAGCCGCCGTCTCGTCGTTCCCGCTCGCTCCGTCCCGCGGTCCGTGGCAAGTGGTGGTCGTTGGGCTGCTTGCTGTTCGGGTCGTGGGGGAGCGGGTGGCCGTCGACGGCCTTCGCGCTGCCGCAGCAGGTCGAGAGCTACTACGCCAACGATGGGGCGAACCACGTCGCCGACGCGAAGCACGGCGAGTTCGGTCCCGACCTCGGCGGCTTCATCCCCTTCTCCCGCTTCGACGATCGCCGCCCGCTGCTCGGCCACGTGCTGGCGCGCCGCTTCGACGAGGCGGCGGCGGGGCAGTCGTTCCGCGCGATGGTGCTCGAGAACTTCCACGATCTGCGCGCGCTCGACGCGAAGCTGCGCCAGTTCGCCGGCGGCGGCCTGCTGCCGCTCTCCGGCGCTGCGGCAGCGCCCGATGGGCCGATCGTGCAACGGACGACCTGGTGGGGGCGCCCCTTCACCCTCTTCCCGTACCGCGTGCACGGCGCGCCGGCGCTGATCTGCGTCGCCGACGACGCGCTGGCCGCGGCACCGCCCGATCGCCACCTGCTGCTGGTCAACCTGAGCTCGCACCCGTCCGACTTCGCCCGCAACGAGAACCCGACCGCCACGTGGTTCGCGGCGCCGACGGGCGGCACGGGTGGCCCGCCGGGCGCGCCCTTCCTGGCGCCGACCGAGCAGGCGCTCGAGCGCGGCGACATCGTCGTCGTGACGCAGGAGAACCTGAGCGAGAGCCTCTGGATCGCGCTGCAGCGCACGCAGGAGTGCGAGTGGTTCGTGCGCGAGCAGCTGCTGCCGTCGCTCGGATGGAAGCTCGATCCGGCGGTATCGCGCAGCTACCTGATCGGCCACTCGTGGGGCGGGCTGGTCTCGACGATGCTGGCGCTGCTGCAGCCGAACGTCTGGGCGGGAGCGGGCGAGTTCCTCGTCGACGACCTCGCCTACGGCGTCGGCGACAGCAAGCTCTTGAAGACGCTCCACCAGACGGCGACCGGCATGCTGCCGCCCGAGCTGCCGAACGACCCCTTCTTCGCGCCGTTCCACGCGATGGTCGACGTGCTCGGCACCCGCTTCGACGCGCCGCAGGTGCTGGCCGATGGCACGCCGATGCAGCCGTGGGATCTGGCCGGCTTCTCGCTCGCCCATCGGCGCCACGAGCTGCAGGTGCCGCTGCGCGGCTTCATGTCGGGCGAGGACTGGATCATCAACCTCCACTGGATCGCCGGCAGCCACGCCGCCCACCCGAACTTCGCCGTCGAGCCGCGCCAGTTCACCGACCACGACGGCGTGTTCGGAGCACGCGAAGGGGTGAACGAGTACTCGCTCTGGCGCGGCGACGAGTGGGCGACGATGGTGCAGCAGGGGACGTTGGCGGGAGCGGCGCGTCCGCTGGTCCCGACCACGCCGCCGCCCGCCGGTCGGCCGGTCCATCCCGATCCCTACAGCACCACCCTGCGCCACCGCCACGTCGCCGATGCGAACGAGGACTTCCTGCGCGTGGTCGACCTCTCGCCGGCTGGCGATGGCCCGAATCCCGCCGTGCCGTTCCTCGGCCAGGGGGTCTGGCCGGCGTGGAACGACTCGCTCTTCGTCGGGCAGCTCGATGACGACGCGCCGCTCGAGGTGGCGTTCGGCAACCTCGATGGGCGCGTCCACGTGATGGAGATCGACGCGGCGCGCGTCCCGCCGATCCGCTGCGGCTGCGCGACGAGTGGATGAGCCCCTACCTCGGCTGGGGGCTCTTCTCGCTGGCGGTGGCGGGCAGCGGCCCGAAGGCGGAGCTCTTCGCCAGCGACGCGCTCGGCCAGATCTGGCGAGTGCGACGGCAAGGCGGCGCGTTCGTCGCCGATGCGGCGCCCTTCGCGTCGCCCGCCAGCGCGCCGCAGTTCCTCTACGACGGCCCGAACCAGCACCTGCGGATCGGCGACTTCGCGCGCGCGCAGCCGGGGCAGGAGCTGCTCGTCTTCAACCGCTTCTGCGACTGGTCGCTCTTCTCGCTTGAGAGCGGCGCGCCACTGCCGGGCGGCCGGCTGCAGCGCAGCCTCCACGCCACCGGACCGGCGAGCGCCACCGTATGCGACCTCGACGACGATGGCGACGACGAGCTGCTGGTGCCGTCGATCGACGGCCACCTCTGGGTGCTCGATCCGGCGGACGATGGCCGCTTCGACACGGCGGCCGAGGCGAACCCGATCGCCTGGAGCCGGTTCACCGGCCGCATGCTCTACCGCGTCGAGCCGGTCCACTTCGGCGCGAACGGCGAGCTGACCCACCTGCTGCTCTTCAGCCGCAACGACGAACTCGACACGCGCACGCCGCCGCGCTCGCAGAACCAGATCGCCCTGATCGACGTGGCGACGCGCCGCCTCGCCGGCGAGATCGATGCCGATCCCGACGACGCGTTCGACCCGCCCTCCTTCGCGTGGATCAAGCGGCCGCAAGCGGGGCAGACCGCGTCGTTCGTGATCGCCGGCGCGGGCGTGGTGCAGAAGTACCTGCTGCGCGTGGTCCCGAACCGGCCGACGACGGGCGGGGCGAGCGGCGGGGCGCCCGGCGGTGGCGGCGGCGGCAGCCTCGCGCAACCGCTGCGCGCCGCCGAGCAGCTGCGCCTCGACGATCCGCAGCGGAGCTACCTCGCCGGCGCGCGCGTCACCGCGCTCGAGTGCTTCTCCGCGCTCGGCGAGCGGTTCGTGCTGGCGGCGCTCGGCAACGGCCGCTTCCTCACGCTCGACGCGAAGCTGGAGACGGTGCGCACGTCGGCGCAGGAGTACGGCAGCGATCCCGACGTCACCGGCAGCAGCCCCGCGCGGCCGTGGTGGTCGAATCGCTCGTTCGCGCGCGGCTTCGCTTGCGACCTCGTGCAGCCGACCCCGGGCGCGCCCGCGAGCCTCTACCTCGCCGACTTCTCGGCGCGCTACCTGAAGGGGCCGAACCGCTACCGCCTCGCGCGCCTCGAGCTGCCGCTGCAGGGGCTGCCGTCGCTCGATCCGTTCGCGTTGGAGGTCGGCCACGGCGCCGGCAATCCGCAGCGCGCCGACTCGACGCGGCGGCTGCGCATGGTCGACAGCGACGGCGACGGCGCGCTCGAGCCGATCCCGTTCGCCGAGAGCGGCGACCTCTTCCGCGATCCGCTGAGCGGGGCGTGGCGGCGCTTCGCGACGGTCGCCTTCAACCCGTCGTTCTTCCACGACGACGACCTCGGCAAGGCGCGCATGGTCGGCGGCTTCGTCTTCGAGCGGAGCGGCGATCCGCTCGATCCCGATCGCCGCCTCTCCGGCTTCCCCGTGCCGCGCGATCCGACCGTGGCCTACGCCGACAACGGCAGCGACGACTGGTGGTACCCGCGGGTCGGCGCGAACCGGCTCGACGGCCAGATCGCCGCGCTGACGCAGAGCGCCTTCGACCACACGATGGGGGCGAGCCTGCGCGTCGTCGATCTGCGAAGCGCGTCCGGTCCGGCGACGCCGGTGCCGCACGTCGTGGTCGGGACGGCAGGTGGCTACGTCTTCGCCATCGAGCCCGGCGCGCCAAGCGGCGCGACGCGCGGCGCGGTCCCGTCGACGCTCGGCTACGCGTCGGTCGACCTCGGGTCGATCGTGCTCGGCCTCGACGCGGGCGAGCTCGACGGCGATCCGGAGCAGGAGATCGTGGCGGGCACGCTGCTCGACACCGGCTCCTCGCTCGATTGGGAGCAGGGCGATCGGAGCGTGAACCGCGGCCAGCTCGTCGTGCTCGATCCGCAGCATCCAGCGGGCGGCGTCGGCGGCGTCGGGACGTTCGCCATGACGCGCCTCGACGGCGACGACCGCTTCGGGCCGGGCGGCGGGATCGGCGCCGGGATCAGCGGCGTCATGGTCGACGACGTCGACGGCGATGGCGTCGCGGAGATCTGGTGCGGCGACGCGGTCGGCCACGTCTGGCTCTTCCGTCGCACGGGCGGGAAGTGGTCGACCTTCTTCCGCTCCGCCGACCTCGCGGTCAGCCCCGGCGCCTACAACAACCTCTTCCCGATCAAGGACGCGCAAGGGCGCACGGTGCGACTGCTGGTGGTGTCGGCGGGCTACGTGATGGCGTTCGACGTCGACTTCGCGCGGATGTGAGGCGAGGGCGGGCGGTCAGCGGAGGGGGATCAGCGCGCGGGCGGTCCATCGAGGACGGTTCGAAGCGGGTCACTCCCTCGCGTCGAGCGCCGCCGCCAGCTCCGCCTGCGCGACCGTGAGGTCGCCGTCGTGGCCGGTGAACCAGCGATGTTGTTGCAGCGCCTGTGCGACGAACATCGCCGCGCCCTCGATGGTCGCGGCGCCGCGCTGCTCCGCTTCGCGCAGGAGGCGGGTGCGGCGCGGGCGGTAGATCAGCTCGAGGACGACGTCGCTGGCGGAGAGCTGCTCGATCGGCAGCGGCGTCTCCGCTTCGAGCGGCGCCATGCCGAGCGGCGTCGCCTGCACGATCAGCTCGCGCTCGACGCGGCCGCGCGCGGCCCACTCGACGGCGGTGGCGCCGAACTCGGCGGCGAGCGCCTGCGCGCGCGCGAAGGTGCGCGCGGCGACGGTCACCGCGACGCCGTCGTTGCGCAGCGCCGCCAGCGCCGTGCGCGCCACGCCGCCGGCGCCGAGCAGCAGCGCGCGACGCGGCGGCGCGCGCCCCTTCGGCCAGCCGCCCGCTAGCGCGGCGCGGAAGCCGGCGACGTCGCTGTTGCCGGCGAGCCAGCCGGCGTCGCGGCGCAGCAGCGTGTTGGCCGAGCCGGCGAACGGGGGCCACGGTTCGCCCGCGATCGCTCCGACGGCGAGGCTCGCCGCCGCCTCCTTGTGCGGCAGCGTGACCGACGCGGCCGCGATGCCGAGCGCGTCGCAGAGCGAGAGCGCGGCGGGCAGCTCGGGCGCGCGCAGCGGCACGAAGCAGCGCGCGAGGCCGGCCGCGCGGTAGAGCGCGGAGTGGAGGCGCGGGCTCAGCGAGTGGCCGATCGGGTCGCCGAGCACCGCCGCGACCGGCGTCGCCGCCTCCTGCTCGCGCACGCGGTGGAGGCGCGCCAGCGTCGCGAGGGTCGGCTGGCCGGGGCCGGTCGGCGCGTGGCCGTCGATCGAACCGTAGACCAGCGCCGCGCCGAGCTTGCCGGCGAGCAGCCGCGTCGGCGCGCCGAGTTCCCCGAGCGCGAAGCAGGCGGCGCGCGCGCCGGCGGCGGCGAGGCGGCGCTGCAGGTGGACGACGCGCTCGACGTCGGCGAGGTCGCGCGCCGCGATGGCGAGCTTCACGATCGCGGCGGGGTGGCGCGCGACGAGGGCGAGCGCGCGCGCCTCGAGATCGACCGGCGGCGCGTCCCAGGCGTGGAGCGAGACGATCGGGCGCGCGCGGGGCGCGTCGGTCGGCGACAGAGCGGCGAACGGCGCCACGCCCGCGAGCTCGTCGGCGAGCGGCGTCTCCGCCTCGACGTCGATCCAGGCGGCGACGCGCGCGGCGGCGGCGAGGCGCGCCGCTCGCTCGCGTTCGTCGCCCTCGAAGGCGCCGCCGTGTGCGCGCGCGCGGATCGTCACGAGGACGGGGAGCGGCAGCTGCGGCAGCAGCGCGAGCCACTCGGCGAAACGATCGCCCGCGAGGTCGGCGCGCAGCTCGAGCAGATCGGCGTCGCCGTCGCGCGCAGCGGCGGCCGCAGCGGCTCGCAGCTCGGCGGTCGATCGGGGCAGCACGCTCGCGACGATGGCGCACGGCATGGCGGCGTTCAGTCGGCGCAGAGCAGCGCGTCGAGCGCGGCGGCGGCGGCGGGGGCGAGGCGGCCGCTGCGGCGCGCGGTGGCGAGCGTGGCGCGCGCGAAGTCGCGGTAGGCGGGCAGCAGCTCGGGCGCGGTGCGCGCGAGCGCCGCGAGGTGGGCGGCGACGATCGCCACCTCGCCGCGCTCGATCGGGCCGGTCAGCGCCGCCGGGGCGCCGAGCCGCGCGAGGTTGTCGAGGGTCGAGCGCGACAGGGCGACCAGCGCCGCGCGCGCGACGTCGGGCGGCGCGCCGGCGCGTGCGGCGAGCTGCTCGGCGAGCTCGAAGAGCGCAACCGCGGCGTTCGAGACGGTGCAGGCGGCGGCGTGGAAGAGCGGCTTGCCGTCGCGCTGGCCGCCGCCGCCGAGCTCGAGCGCGACGCCACCGAGCGCCGCCACCAGCGCGCGCGCCGCGGCGCAGGCGGTCGGATCGCCGTCGAGGTCGAAGGTGACGCCGGTGAAGTCGCGCGGCGCTTCGTCGAGCGCCGCGAAGGCGGCGAGCGGATGGAGGCTGCCGATCGCGATGCCGCGGCTTCGCAGCGGCGCCAGCACCTCGGCCGAGAGCGCGCCGCTCAGGTGGAGCGCGATGGCGCCCGCGCAGTCGGGCAACTGCTCGGCCAACTCGACGGCGAGCGGGGCGAGTTCGCCTTCGGGCACGCCGATCAGCGTGGTGGCGCCCGGCAGGAAGGCGTCGCGGGCGGCGGCGGGGGTTCCGGCGCCAATCGAGCGAGCGGCGGCGCTGCTGCTGCGGGCGGAACGGTTGGCGATGGCACCGAGGGGAAGGCCGCGCGCATGGAGGGCGCGGGCGAGAGCACGGCCGGCGCGGCCGGCACCGAGCAGGTGGAGGGGAGCGGTCACTGCTCCATTTCGCGTTCGGGCGGCTTCGCGCGCAAGGGGGGGCGCGTGCGGGCGGGGCTCGGCGGCGCGGCGGCCCCCTCGTCCTCCTCGTCGTAGTCGGCGCCGAGCTTCGGCGGCGTGTAGCCCGGCAGCTTGCTGCGCTCGATCTCGGCGAAGTAGGCCTCGACGATCTGTCCCTGGATGCGCTGGCGCGCTTCGGCGTGGATCGGATGGGCGATGTCGGTGTGGAGCTTCGCGCGACCGCGCTCGTCGCGACCGGCGCGCGCCGGATCGAGCTCGCGGCCACATTCATTGCAGTGGCGCGCGCGGAGGTGGTTCTTGCCGGTGCAGTAGTGGCAGCGGTCGGTCAGCTTGCGCGACGGCATGGCGACGAAGGGGCCGTTCGGGCCGCGGATGATCTTCAGGTCGCGGACCACGAACTCTTGTTCGAACGTGAGCGTGCAGAAGGCGAGCAGCTTGTCGTCAGGGTCGTCGACGAGCTTCACCCGGATCTCGGAGATCTGCACGGGCCATCCTCCCCCTCCCCGATTCCTGGGCGCCGACGGTTGGTGGCCAACGCGTGCAAGGGCGCATCAGGTGCACTGCTTTCCCGGTTGTTCGTCGAAGCTGCGGACGATCCGGAGGTCGAGGTCCCGCCGGTCCTTCAATTCGTCGCGCAGCGTCTTCGCTTCAACTTCGGAGCTCATCGGCGCGAATACGGCAGATCCCGATCCGGACATGACCCAATGAGGCCCCGTAGTTTCCCGCAGCCACTGCAATGTCTCGGCGAGACGCGGCTCGACTCGGCACGCCGCGCTCTCCAGTCGATTGAAGCAGCCCGTCCGAACGATTGTCGGATCACCCTTCTTCAATGCTCCGGCGAGGGACGATACGTCGACCCGTGGAGCATTCAAGTCGACGGCTCCATAGGCGCGGACGGTCGCAATGGCGAACGGCGACAGTCCGAGCAGGAAGATGAATGGGCCGACGCCATCGAGCGGCTCGAGTTCATCGCCGCGGCCGCGCCCGATCGCCGTACCGCCGCGGAGCAGGAAGCCGACGTCGGCGCCGAGCTCGCGAGCGACCGCTGTGGCGACCGGTGGCGGGAGCGGAGCGACCAGCGCTTGCAGCGCGCGCAGCACGAAGGCGGCATCGGCCGAGCCGCCGCCGAGCCCGCTGCCCGGCGGGACCACCTTGCGCAGCACGATGCGCAGCGGCGGCGTCTCGGGGCGCCGGAGCCGATAGGCGCGCGCCGCCTTCAACGCGAGGTTGTCGCGCGGATCGCCGTCGATGGCGCGACCGTGCAGCTCGAGCGTGTCGCCCGCGGCGTCCGGCGCCAGCTCGACGCGCAGCTCGTCGCCGAAGTCGATCTCGTGGAAGAGCGTGGCGAGCTCGTGGTAGCCGTCGGGACGGCGGGCCACCACTTCGAGGAAGAGATTGAGCTTCGCGGGCGCGATCCCCTCGACGAAGCCCGGGCCGCGGGCGCGGAAACGCGGTTCATCCATGGCGCGCGCACGTCTCCCCAACGATCGGCGCGAGGCTACCATCCCTCGGCCGCTCGTCCGCCGCCGGCCGCGGCGCGACTCGGCCGTGGAGATCGCGATGCGTCTGGCGCGGAAGCTCTTCGTGGCGGCGCTGCTGGCGTTGGGGGCGGCCCCGACGGCCGAGGCGACCTGGTCGATCGTGCTGGTCGACACGGCGACCGGCGAGGTGGCGGTCGGCTGCGCGACCTGCCTCGAGAACTTCGACCTCGAGGTCTACTGCCCGGTGGTGCTGGTCGGCATCGGCGGCGCGTGCGCCCAGTCGTCGATCGACTCGAACGGCCGCAATCGCCGGCTGATCTGGGACGAGCTCCAGCTCGGGACCTCGCCGAAGCAGATCCTGAGCAAGCTGCGCAACAGCGACTCGTCCCACCAGTCGCGCCAGTACGGCATCGTCGACCTGAAGGGCCGCGAGGCGACCTTCACCGGCACGCAGGCGGGCGCGTGGGCGGGCGGCGTCACCGGCGTCTCCGGCACGATCCACTACGCGATCCAGGGCAACGTGCTCACCGGACAGCCGGTGGTGGCCGATGCCGAAGCGGCGCTGCTCGCGACGCCCGGCGACCTGGCCGAGAAGCTGATGGCGGCGATGGAGGCGGCGCAGGCGGTGGGCGGCGACGGCCGCTGCAGCTGCGACCCGAGCGATGCCGATCGCTGCGGCGCGCCGCCGCCCGGCTTCGATCCCGGCAGCGACAAGTCGGCCCACGTCGGCTTCATGATCGTCGCGCGGATCGGCGACACGGACGGCAACTGCAACGTGAGCGCCGGCTGCTCGACCGGCACCTACTACATGGACCACAACGTGGCCGGACAGGATCGGAACGACCCCGACCCGGTCCTGCAGATGCGGACCCTCTTCGACCAGTGGCGCGACGATTGGCGCGGCCACGCCGACCACCTGCGCTCGACGCAGACGATGAGCCGCGCCGGGGTGCCGGGCAATGGCACGACGCCGGCGACGCTCACCATCGCGCTGCGCGACTGGGAGGACCTGCCGCTGCTGGCCGGCGGAGCGACCGTCACCGTGGCGCACAGCGCGGCGAGCGACGGCCTCTCCTCGATCGGCAGCGTGGTCGACCATGGCGACGGCACCTACAGCGTCGAGCTGACCGCCGGCGTCGGCCAGGGGCGCGACGAGTACGTGGTGGTGGTCGACGACGGCCGCGGACCGGTCACGCTCTACCCCCTCCCGTGGCTCGACCACAACGAGACGCTGCGCACCGACACCACGTCGCTCTCGGCGGCGGCGGGCGGCACGGTCGACTTCGCGCTGTTCGGCCCCGACGAGGAGCCGCCGGCCGACTACCTGCTGCTCTGCTCGGCGTCGGGGACGGCGCCCGGCCTGCCGATCGGCAGCAGCGGCGTCGTGCTGCCGCTCAACTACGACGACCTGATGTGGATCTCGTTCTTCTGCGCCAACACGGCGACCTTCGTCAACACCGACGGGGTGCTCGACGACGCCGGCAAGGGGAACGCGCAGTTCCACGTCGAGGCGGACGAGCTCTCGCCGCTGGTCGGCTTCGACCTCTCGTTCGCCTACCTCACCAACGCCAACGTCACCTTCGCCAGCAATTTCAAGACGATCGCGATCGACCCGTAGCTCGCTCTGCTGCCGTTCCGACCGCGCAGCGCCACCCCGTCGCGTCGGGCCGCCGCTCAGCGGTTGCGCAGCTCGAACTTCGTGTTGTCGTTGCCCGACATCACCAGCACCTGCGGCGTCAGCGCGCGCGCGGACTCCTCGTCGGCCTGCACGTAGGTGATCACCAGCAGCCGATCGCCGGGCTTCCCCTTGTGCGCCATGCCGCCGTTCAGCACGCAGGCGCCGCTGCCGGGCGGGTCGCGCAGCGCATAGGTCTCCATGCGCTCGCCGTTGTCGAGGTTCACCACCTGGATCTTCTCGAACGGCAGGATCCCGGCGCTGTCGAGCAGCTTGGCGTCGATGCCGAGGCTGCCGGTGTAGTGCAGGTTGCGGTCGGTGACGACGATCCCGTGGATCTTCGCCTTCATCATCTCGCGCAGGATCATCGCGGTCCTCATCCGAGCCGGCGCGCGGCCGCGCCGAGCAGCAGGTTGTCGATCAGCCGTGTGGTGCCGAGGAAGGCCGCCGCCGCGACCACGCCGCCCGCGCCGAGCCGCTCCGGCGCCTCCAACGTCTCGTCGTCGCGAACCTCGAGGTAGTCGAGCCGGAAGGCCGGCTCGCGCGCCAGCGCCGCCGTGCCGATCGCGGCCAACGCGGTGCGGCTCCGCTCGCCCGCGTCGAAGGCGGCGGCCACCGCCTGCAGCGCGCGCGGCAGCGCCGGCGCCTGGGCCCGCTCGGTCGCGGAGAGGTAGCGGTTGCGGCTCGACATGGCCAAGCCGTCCGCTTCGCGCAGCGTCGGCAGCATGCGCAGCACGAGGTCGAAGTCGAGGTCGGCGACCATGCGCTGCAGGAGGCGCGCCTGCTGGAAGTCCTTCTGGCCGAAGTAGGCGACGTGCGGCGCCACCAGGTGGAAGAGCTTGGCGACCACGGTCAGCACGCCGCGGAAGTGGCCGGGGCGGCTCGCGCCGCAGAGCGGCTCCGCCAGCGCGCCCGGCACCACGCAGGTCTGGAAGCCGGGCGGGTACATCTCGGCGGGCGTCGTCACGAAGAGCGCGTCGGCGCCGGCCGCCGCCAGCAGCGCCTGGTCGCCGGCGAGGTCGCGCGGGTAGCGCGAGAGGTCCTCGTTCGCCCCGAACTGCAGCGGGTTGACGAAGATCGAGGCGACCACGACGTCGCACTCGGCGCGCGCTTTCTCGACGAGGCTGCGGTGGCCGGCGTGGAGCGCGCCCATGGTCGGCACGAAGCCGATGGTGCGGCCGCTCGCGCGCCACTCGCGGCTGGCGGCGCGCAGGTCGGCGATCCGCTCGAGCGTCCGCATCACGCCCGGCATGCGCGCGCCTCCTCCGGCAGGCGGGCGAGCAGCTCCGCGACCGTGGCGTGCAGCGTCGGGTGGCGCCAGTCGGGCGCGATCTCGGCGAGCGGCGCGAGGACGAAGCGGCGCAAGTGGGCGCGCGGGTGGGGCAGCAGCAGCCCCGGTTCCGACACGACCGCGTCGCCGTGGAAGAGCAGGTCGAGGTCGATCGGGCGCGCCGCGTGCGGAACCTCGCGGCGGCGGCCGCCCGCCTGCTCGATCGAGAGCAGCGCCTCGAGCAGCGCGCGCGGCGCGAGCGTCGTCTCGAGCAGCAGCGCGCCGTTCAGGAAGCGACCCTGCGGCGGCGCGCCGGCCGGCAGCTCCGGCGCGGTGTCGTGCGCGCGCGAGCGGGCGACGATGCGGACGCCCGGCCACTCCGCGAGGCGCGCGAGCGCGGCGGCGACGTGGGCCGCGCGATCGCCGAGGTTCGACCCGTAGGCGACGGCAGCGGGCGTCATGGCGCGTCGCCCTCGGCCGGCGCGCCGGGCCGCGGCCAGAGCGGCTTCTTCAGCAGCTTCTCGAGCAGCGAGATCAGCGGGCAGGCGAAGACGTAGACGATCGTCACCAGCGCGATGGCGTACTCGGGGATCAGCGAGAGCAGCAGCAGCGCGAAGACGATCTGCGCGATGTAGGTGTGGGGATGGCGGCCGCGCATGAAGCGGTTCACGACGTGGACGTACTTGATGCGCGAGACCATCGCCAACGCCAGCAACGGCATGCAGAAGAGCAGTCCGTTCAGGAAGAGGCCGCGGCGCGCCGCGAGCCACGCCGGCGCGTCGGGCGCCGAGACGTCGAGGTAGAGGAGCATCGCGGCGGCGACGAAGCCGGCAGCGGCCGGGCTCGGCAGGCCGCGGAAGAAGTCGTGCGCGTCGGCGTCGTCCTCGGTCTCGGCGGTGAAGCGCGCCAGCCGGAGCGCCGCACAGCTCACGTAGAGGAAGCACATCAGCAGCACGAACTTCGGGCGGAACGGCTGCTCCGCGATGAGCCGCTCCGACTCGAAGAGGAACTTCACCAGGAAGGCGGGCGCGGCGCCGAACGTCAGCAGGTCGCAGAGCGAGTCGAGCATCGCGCCGAAGTCGGAGGTCGCCTTGGTCATCCGGGCGAGGCGGCCGTCGAGCGCGTCGAAGACGTTGGCGAGGAAGATCAGCCAGCAGCTGATCGCGAAGTGGTGGTGGAACTCGACCAGGATCTCGGGCGGCGGCGGCGTCGGGGCGCGCCAGAGCAGGCTGATCGCGTCGGCGCCCTTGGCCACGGCGAGGAAGCCGCAGAACGCGTTGCCGAGCGTGCAGAGCGCAGGCAGGATCGCGACCGGCTTCACGCGACGCTCCTCACGCGGACGTCGCGCTGGCCGGCAGCCGGATCAGCGGCGTCGAGGTGCCGCTCACCGTGTCGCCCACCTTGACCAGCACTTCGGGCCGCAGTCGCAGCGGCACGATCAGCTCCGTCCGCGAACCGAACTTGATCATGCCCATCCGCTCGCCGCGGCCGAGGCTCTGGCCGACCGCGAGCGGGCAGACGATGCGGCGCGCGATGAGCCCGGCCACCTGCCGCACGACGAACGGGAAGGTCGCCTCGAAGCGGATCTCCTGCGCCTCGTTGCGCGTCGAGACCTCCGGGTGGCGCGCGTCGAGGAACTCGCCGGGCTGATGTTTCAACGCCGCGACCTTCGCGCTCCACGGGCAGCGGTTCACGTGGACGTTCAGGACCGAGAGGAAGACCCCGACCCGCACGCACGGCTCGGCGAGCAGGTCGGTGCGCGGCAGCTCGACGATGTCGGCCACCACGCCGTCGGCCGGCGAGACCATCAGCTGCGGATCGGCAGGGGGCTTGCGTTCGGGATCGCGGAAGAACGAGACGGCGAACAGCCACAGGGCCGCCGGAAGCAGCACCAAGGGCCACGCGACGAGGGCGAGTCCCCACGCGAGGAGGCCACACAGGACCGAGATCGCGATCAGCTCGCGCGTACCGTGGGGGGTGATCGGAATGAGCACGATTTCAGCTTCTCTCCGCCTGACCGGAGTCGCATGGCGTCGCGACGAGGCGCGCCGGAACGGCGCAGATGTGCCGACGTCGCGAGGCGCCTCGCTGCCGGCCGTGAAGGCGGCGCATCCTACCCGCGCCGACTTGCGCCGCGATTGGAGCGCGCTCGGGGACGCCGAGCTGATGGCGTTCTGCCAGCAGCGCGAGGAGTTCGCCCTCGAGCTCCTCCACGAGCGCCACTCCCCAGGCCTGCTCCGCTTCCTCGAGCGGATGCTGCGCGACCGCGCCCGCGCCGAGGACGTCTGCCAGGAGGCGTTCGTGAAAATCTGGCGGCGCGCCGAGCTCTTCGACCCGAAGCGCGGCACCTTCAGCGCCTGGCTCTACCGAGCCGCCGCCAACCTCGCCTACAACCGCCTCGCGCTGCGCTCCTCGAGCGAGAGCGAGCTCTCGGCGCTGCAGGTCCTGCCGGCCGCGCAGGGGCAGAGCCCGCTCGACGGCGCCGCGCTCGACGAGCGCCACCGCCTCCTGCATGCGGCGCTCGGCGAACTGTCGGAGCGCGACCGGGCGATCCTGGTGCTGCGCCACATCGAGGAGCGGCCGGTCGCCGAGATCGCCGCGATCCTCGGCATCCCCGAGGGGACGGTGAAGTCGCGCTGCCACTACGCGATGCACCGGCTGCGCGACGCGCTGCCGAGCGCGCTGGCGGAGAACGACGCCGCCGAGGGCGAGGGGGCGGCGGCGCTCGCGGCGGAAGGCGAATGATCCGGTGACGTCGCTGGCCGGGTAGGGGGCGCGATGGCTTCGCACTTCCCTGCTCCCGGCCGCGACCTTCCCCTCTGTGACGAGGTCGCGGCGGCGTCGAGCGAACTGCTCCTCGCCGCCGATCTCGTCGACGGGGAGTGCAGCGCTGCCGAGCGGCAGCGGCTGGCCCTCCTGCGCCGCCACCTCGCCGGCTGCGCCGCCTGTCGAGCGGAGCTCGCGGCCGCCGCGACGCGGATCGCCCTCCTGCGCGAACTCCCCGCCCCGTCCGCCGATCCGCGCCGCTTCGCCGCGCTGCGTGCCGCGCTGCGGGGAGCGCCGGAAGTCGCCGCAGCCACGCCGGCGCCGAAGAGGGCCGCTCCGTCGCGCGCGCCGCGGTCCCGCGTGGCGCCGCTCGAGTGGGCGGCGCTGCTGACGGCGGCGCTCGTCCTCGCCGTTGCGCTGGTGCGCTACAGTCCCGTCGTCGCCCGCCTCTTCGCGGCGTCGTCGACGGGCAGCGCCTGGCTTTTGCCGCTGCTCTTCCTCGGCGTCGGCTCGGTGCTCTCGCTGATCGCGCTGCCGCTGCTGCGCAGTTCCTTCCTGCACGCGGCGGTCGGCGACTCGCTGCCGCCCTGCTCGCCATGAACCGCCCTGCCGCGTCCGGGGACCTCCACGTGATCGAGTCGCTGCGCCGCTACCTGCTCGACCACCTCGGCCGCCGTGGCACGTTGGCGCTCGGCATCGCCGTCGTGCTGCTCTTCGCGATCGCCGGCGGCCCGCTCTTCGTCGCCGGCCTCGGCAGCTCGGTCGTGGCGGTGGTGCTCTTCGCGGTGATCCTGGTGGCGCCGTCGGCGTGGGTGCTCTGGGACGCGCGCGCGCGCGGCGTGGCGCGGCCGTTCGTCTGGGCCCTCTTCGCGCTGTTCGGCCACGTGGTCGGCGCGCTCGTCTACCTGCTGGTGCGCGACTCGCAGCCGCAGGAGGCGCCCTGCGCCACCTGCCAGCGCGACGTGCGGGTCGGGCTGGCCAACTGCCCGTGGTGCGGGGCGGCGCGCGCGACCGGGCGCCAAGGGTGCCCGAAGTGCGGCAGCGAGCTCGAGCGCGGCTGGCGCTTCTGCCCCTACTGCCGCATCGAGGTGGAAGGAACGTAGTTCTCGCGCGGCACGCGGAGGGTCGCGCCGCCGCCGGCGCCATGCTCCAATGGGCGCTCGACTCGGGTTCCCGATGGAGCGCGCCCATGTGGATCGCCTCGCTGTTCGCCGCCTCGTTGCTCGCGCTCGCGCCGACCGCGCAGGAGGCGCCCGCGCCGGAGCCGACCTACGCGCAGCGCCTCGCCGCCGCGACCAGCCGCTTCGATGCGGCGATCGCCGCGCAGCCCGACGCGCGCGCAGCGCAGGTCGCCGCCCACGCCGAGGAGCTGCTGGCGCTCGCCGCGACGGCTCCCGCGACTCGTGAATCGCTCGACACCTGCCTGCGCGTGGTGACGCTCGATCCGGGCGAGGCGGTGGCGAAGCGGGCGATCGCGGCCATCGTCGGCAGCGGTGCCGAGCCGCGCCTGCTGGTGGCGCTCTCGCAGTCGCTGATGCGCGGCGTGCCGTCGCGCTGGCACGAGCCGCTCCTCGAGGCGCTGGTCGCCGGCGTCGAGCAGCGCGACGTGCAGGGCTACGCCGCCTACGCGTTGGGCCACCTGCGGCTCGACTTCGCGGACGACGTCGCCTACTTCACCGACGCCGCGCAGCCGGAGGAGAAGCGCGCCGAGTACGCCCGGCGACGCGGCGCGGCGCTGCTCGCCGACCACGTCGCGCGCGGTGCCGACGCGCTGCGCAGCGCGGGGCTCGCGGCGTTGCGTCGCGTGGTCGACGACTTCTACTTCGCCGACCATCGCAAGGCGGGCTACCTCGGCGCGCTCGCCGACGCCGAGCTCTTCGAGCTCGAGAACCTGCAGGTCGGCATGGTCGCGCCCGAGATCGAGGGGGCCGACGAGGACGGCGTCCCGTTCAAGCTGAGCGACTACCGCGGCAAGGTGGTGCTGCTCGACTTCTGGGGCTACTGGTGCCCGATCTGCGTCCACAACCTGCCGGGCGAGCGCAAGCTGGTCGATCGCCTGAAGGACGCGCCGTTCGCGCTGGTCGGCGTCAACAGCGACCCGAAGGACCGCCTCGCCATCGGCCTGAAGCACGAGCCGCTCTCGTGGCGCTCCTTCTTCGATGGCGGCGACCCGTACGGGCCGATCGCGTCGCGCTGGAACGTGACGAGCTGGCCGACGATGTACGTGCTCGACGAGGCGGGGGTGATCTGCGCGAAGGGGGAGGATCTCGACGAGCTCGAGCGGGCGGTCGACGCGTTGCTGGCGCGAGCGGCGGCGCCGGCTGCAGCGCCCGCAGGTCGGGCGGGCGCACCGCAGTGATCGGCGGACCCTCCTTGCTCGCGGCGGCGCTGCTCGCTGCCGCAGCGGTGTCGCTGCGCGCGCACGCTCAGCAGGCTCCGGAACCGTCACCGGCACCGTCTGCAGCGCCGGCGCTCTCCGTCGAGGAGGTCGCCGCGCGCCGCGCCGCGCGCATCGCCGTCGACCTGGCGCGCGCGGAGGCGCAGATCGCCGCCGTCGACCGCTTCGGGCAGGTCGATCGCTACGCCACCGCGCTCCAGGCGCTGCTCGGGACGGTGAAGGAGCGCTTCGCCGACGTCGGCGACGGCGTCTTCACCGACATCGCGCTCAAGAACTGGCTCGACTGGAACGGGAGCCGCCCGGGCAGTCCGGTGCTGCCGGAGCTCGACCGCGCCGCCACGAACCACCCCTACTCGACGATCGTCGACCTCGCCCGCCAGCTGCGGGCGCACGACGTCGACTTCCTGCTGGTCACCTTCCCGACGCGGCCGGCGCTCTATCCCGAGCTCGTGATGGAGTTCCCGACGCTCGACGGCTTCGCCGGCTTCTGCCCCGCCACGCCGCGCTTCAACAAGGCGCTCGCCGAGGCGGGCGTCGAGGTGCTCGACCTCACGCCCGAGTTCGTGGCGGCGCGTTACGGCGAGGGCGGCGACAAGCAGGACCAGCTCTTCCTGCGCTACAACCAGCACTGGACGCCGCGCGGCGCCGAGCTGGCGGCGCAGCGGATCGCCGAGCGGCTGGCGCAGTACCCGTGGTTCGAGCGCGGCCCGGCCAAGGAAGGGGTCGACTGGGTCGCCACGCGAAACGAGGTGGACGTCAAGATCCAGTGGGGCGGCACGCCGGAAGGGGCGAAGCCGGAACGGCTGCGTTGCACGCAAGTGACCAAGCCGAAGAGCCCGCGCCTCGATTCGGTCCGGCCGTCGAGCCCGATCACGCTGCTCTCGGGCAGCTTCGCCGACTTCCACAACTCCTCGCAGTGCGACTTCACGGCGCAGCTCTACCGCTTCACCGGCTGGTCGATCGACAAGATCAACCCGAAGGGGGGCGTCGAGGACGCCTGCCGCGAGGCGCTGGCCAAGAAGACGCCGGCCGAATGGAAGAAGAAGCGGATCGTGGTCTGGATGCTGCCGGAGCAGGCCTTCCGCGTCGGTCCGATGTGGCGGCCGATCGCCCTCTTCGACGAGTGATCGCGATGGTGGCTGCTGGTTCGACGCTGCTCCCCGCCCTGCTCGCGCTCGCGCTGGCCACGGCGCAGGAGCCGCCCGCTGCGCCGCCGGCGGCATCGTCCGCGGGCGCGCTCCCGCCCGCCGCGCCGCTCGTCGGCAAGCCGGTCGAGCGGGAGCAGCGGCTCGCGCTGCAGCGAGCGGCGCTCGACGCGACCATCGCGCGCGCGGCCGCGTTCGGCCACATCGACGAGTTCGCCGCCGCGCTGCGCGCGCTGAAGGCGAAGCCGATCGAGCCGGTCGCCGGCGACGAAGCGGCCAACGAGACCGACGACTGGCGCAACTGCGCGCGCGGCTGGCTGCCGCGCATGGCGATCGACCACTGGCTCGCCTGGCACCTGCCGGCGCCCGACAAGCGCGTGCCGCGCGCGATCGACTTCGACTTCCCGAACCACCCGTACCACGCGATCGTCGACCTCGCGAAGCAGCTGCACGCGCACGACATCGAGTTCGTGCTGGTCCTCTTCCCGAGCCGGCTGCAGCTCTACCCCGAGCTGGTCGACGCCGCCTTCGATCCGGCCCGCCTCGGCGAGTCGGAGGCGGCGCGCGCGGCGGGGGGCGCGGCGGCGTTCCCCGGCATGGTCGGCGCGACGGCGCAGTTCCTGCGCGCGCTGAACGAGGCGGGCGTCGAGACGCTCGACCTCGCACCGCCCTTCGTCGCGGCGCGCGCCGACGGCGGTCCCGAGCTCGGCGAGATCTACCTGCAGCGCAACAAGCACTGGACGCCGCGCGCCGCCGAGCTCGCCGCGCGCCTCGTCGCGGAGCGGCTCTCCGAGCAGGCGTGGTTCGTCCCCGGCAGCTCGATCGAGGGCAAGGTCTTCGAGGTGATGCGGCGCAAGGTCGACATCGGCGGAGCGGCGGGCGGACAGGCGCCCGACACGACGCCCGAGAAGCTCGCGCTCCACCAAGTGCGCCAGCTCGGCGCGCGCGTCAACCCCGCCGAGGTGCGCGGCAGCCCGATCGTGCTGCTCGGCGACAGCTTCGCCCGCTTCTATTCCGACCACGGCGCGAGCTTCGGCGACCAGCTGCGCCGCTTCACCGGCCATCCGATCGATGCGCTGACGCCGATGGGCGGCGGCGAGCTGCAGTGCCGCGAGCAGCTCGCGCGGCGCGACGATCGCATGCGCGGCAAGAAGGTGGTGGTCTGGCTGCTGCAGGAGGACAACCTGCTGCCCAACGCGCAGTGGAAGAAGGTCGCCCTCTTCGACGAGTGAGCGCGCGCGCGAGCGGTGCCGCGGCGAACTCCGCGCAGCAGGAAGCTCAGCGCAGCAGGAAGCTCAGCGCAGCAGGAAGCTCAGGTCGGCGCCGATCGGCCATTCGACGGGCGCTTCGCCGCGCCGGAAGAGGCGCACGCTGCCGAAGCCGCCGAGCGTCATGCGCTCGCCGTCGACCTCGAGCCAGCCCCCTTCCCGCAAGCCCACCACCGGCGGCTCGTTCATCTCGTGGAACTCGCGGATGCGCGTCTCGCGCGTCTCGCCCATGTGCTTGCTGGCCGGGTCGGGATCGAGGTAGTGGGGGTTCAGGTTGAAGGGCAGCAGCGCGAGCGCGTCGAAGCTCGCCGGCTCGACGATCGGCATGTCGTTGGTCGTCTTCAGGCTCAAGCAGGCGACGTTGCTGCCGGCCGAGGCGCCGAGGTAGGGCATGCCGGCCGCGACGCGCGCGCGGATCGGGGCGAGCAGCTGCTGGCGCTGCAGCGTGTCGAGCAGCCGGAAGGTGTTGCCGCCGCCGATGAAGAGCGACTCGGCGCGCGCGACCGCCGCGACCGGGTCGGCGGCGTCGTGCAGCGAGTCGACGCGCACGCCGAGCGCCGCGAACCGCTCGCGCGCCTTCGCCGCGTAGCCGGCGCGGTCGTGCAGCGCGTACGGCACGAAGAGCAGCGACTTCGCGCCGCGCAGGTGGCGGACGATCGTCTCGGCGGCGTGGTCGAGGTAGCCCATGCCGGGCTGCGTCGAGTTGGAGAGGAGCAGCACGCGGCGGTAGGCGGGGGAGGGCGTCATCGGGACTCTTCCGGGAAGCGGTCGCGTGGAGCGGTCGCGGCAGCGGGCTTCGCGAGCGTAGCGCGGGCTGCCGCGCCCGTGCCGCGCTCGGCGGAATCGGGGTGCGCGAGCGCCGTCCGAGCGGCATCCTCAGCGCGCCTCGCGACCGTGCCTCGATGAGTGACGCCATGACCGCGATGTCTCGCACCGACGAGCCGGAGCAGGGGGAGGACCTCGCCGACGCGCTCGTCGACCTGCTGCAGCGGGTGCCGCGCGACGAGGCGCTCGCGTTGATCGTGCAGCGGCCGGCCGACGAGGTCGCCGCCGCGCTCGTGAGGCTCGAGGACGATCGCCTCGAGGAACTCCTGCCCGCGGTCCCGCCGGAGCGGCTGGTCGCGTTGATGGCGCGCGAGGAGACCTCCGACGCGGTCGATCTGCTGCAGCGCCTGCCCGCCCAACGCCGCGCCGCGCTCCTCGAACGCTTGCCGGTCGCCGACGCGGCGCGACTGCGCCGGCTGCTCGGCTATCCGCACGACTCGGCCGGCGGTCGCATGTCCGACCGCTTCCTCGCCTTGCGCGACGACCTCACCGTCGAGCAGGCGCGCGCGTCGCTGGTCGATCGCGGCGACGCTCCGGAGCTCCAGGGGGTCTTCTACGGCTACGTCGTGGACGCGACCGGTCGGCTCGTCGGCGTGACGTCGATGCGCGACCTGCTGCTCCAGCGCGGCGAGCGGCGGCTGGTCGACCTCATGGATCGCGAGGTCAAGCGCGCGCACGTCGTCGACGACGTCGAGGCGCTCGCGCGACGCTTCGAGGAGCATCGCTACCTCGCGTTGCCCGTCGTCGACGCGGACGAACGGCTCGTCGGCGTGATCCGCGCCAGCGACGCGCTGGCGATCGCGCGGGAGGAGTCGACCGAGGACATGCAGCTGATGGTGGGGCTGCCGGGCGACGAGCGGACCTTCACGCCGTGGGCGGTCTCGGTGCGGCGGCGCCTGCCGTGGCTGGTGCTGAACGTCGGGACCGCGATGGCGGCCGCGGCGACGATCGGCGCCTTCGAGGAGACCATCGCCGCCGCGACGGCGCTGGTGGTGTTCCTGCCGGTGATCTCGAGCCAGGGGGGCAACGCGGGGCTGCAGACGTTGACCGTGACGTTGCGCGACCTCGCGCTCGGCGTCATCGACGGGCGCGACGCCGCGCGTGCCGTCGGCCGCGCTTCGCTGGTGGCGACGGTGAACGGCGCCGTCGTCGGGACGCTGATCGGGGCGATTGGCTGGCTCTGGAAGCGTGACGTCACGATCGCGCTGCTCGCGGGCGCCGCCACGCTCCTCAATCAGGTGGCCGCCGCGGTGGCGGGGATCCTCCTTCCGCTCGGCCTGCGCTGGCTGCGCATGGACCCGGCGCTCGCGTCGAGCATCCTGCTGACGACGATCGCCGACATCGTCGGCTTCGTCCTCTTCCTGGGGATGGCTTCGTGGCTGCTCTGAATCGGGCGCGGTGGGCGGCGCTGCTGCTGCTCGCCTACCTGGCGGCGCGCTTCTGGCTGGCGACCACGCCCGGCTATCCGCCCGACATCGGGCAGTTCAAGCTCTGGGCGCTGCAGGCCGAGCAGGACGGCCTTGCGTCGCTCTACGGCGGCGGCGCCGACCACGACTTCTCGCGCTTCGACTACCCGCCGCTCTACGCCTACGTGCTGCGCGCGATCGGCTGGATCTACTCCTTCTTCGAGCCCGACGCGCTGGCGCGGCAGGCCGACTCGACGTTGCTCACCGTGCTGGTGAAGCTGCCGGCGCTGCTGGCCGACCTCGCGGTGGCGCTGCTGCTCGCCCGGCTGGCGCGGCGCGGCGCGCGCGGCGACGGCGGCAACGGCAGCGGCGGGGCGGGCGGGAGCGCGGCGGCGCCGTGGCTCGCCGCGGCGTGGTTGCTGAATCCGGCGGTGCTGCTCGACGGCGGCCACTGGGGGCAGCCCGACTCGATCCACAGCGGCTTCGTGCTGGCGGCGTTCGCGGCGCTCGCCGGTGCGCTGGGAGCGGCGCGCGGCACGCGTCGCAGCGCGATCGCGGCCTGGGTGCTGCTCACGCTGGCCGCGCTGATGAAGCCGCTCGGAGCGCCCTTCTTCCCGCTGCTGCTGACCGCTTCGCTGCTGTTCGCCGGCGTTGCGAGCACGCTGCTCGGCGCGTTGGCGAGCCTCGCCACCGCGGCGCTCCTCTTCGCGCCGTTCGTCGCGCGCTTCGGCGTCGAGTCGATGGCGGCGCGGCTGCTCGGCGACGTGACGATCATGTCGTTCACGTCGGTGAACGGGCACAACCTCTGGTGGCTCGTCGGCCCTTGGAAGGACAGCGAGGCGCCGTGGCTGCTCGGCGCGACCGCCACGCAGGTCGGCCTCGCGCTGTTCCTGGCGGCGCTGGCGGCGTTGCTGGTGCTGTCCGTGCGCCGCCATCGGCAACGGCGCGCGGGGCTCCACGCGACGCAGCTCCTGCTGCTCTCCGGCGCGCTCGCCACCGCCTTCTTCCTCTTCGCGACCCACCTCCACGAGAACCACCTCTTCGCCGCGCTGCCGCTGCTGATGGGGGCGCTCGCGCTCACGCCCGCCGGCAACGGCGCCCGCCGGCCGCTCGCGCTGCTGATCGCGGCGCTGTCGATCGGCGTCGCGTGGAACCTGGTCGCGCACGACTTCGCGTGGCGCCACGCGTGGCCCTTCTCCTCCGGCGAGCCGCGCGCCTACGTCGGCGACGCGCCGGAAGGGGTGCTGGCCGGCGGCGAGCACCTCGCGGGCACGCTCGGCAGCGCGTGGAACCTGCTCTGCGGCGCGGCGCTGGCCGCCTTCGTCTTCGGCAACGGACTGGTCCGGCTGGCGTGGAGCAGCGCGCTGCCGGCGGAGCGCGAGGGGGACGAGCGCGACCCCGGCGCCATCGGCCCGAGCGGCGCGCCGCGCTAAGGCTGCTCGGCGCGGCGCGCGACCCCGCCGCGAACGCTGCGGGCCGGCCCGCGTGCTTGCGCGCGAGCCGGCCCGCCCGATCGTTCGTGTTGCCGGATCTCCCTCAGGTGAACTTCGTCACCCCCGGGACCGCCACCACCGGCGCCGGCGGCGGCGTGTCGAGCGTCAGCGTCGCCAAGTCGGGGCCGAGCTTCTCCTGGCTGTTCAGCGCGGCGTCGTAGGAGATCTCGCCGCCGGTGTAGGCCGCCATGCGGCCCATGATCGCCATCAGCGTCGAATCGCACATGTACTGGCCGTTGTTGATGATCTCGCCCTTGCGCAGCTTGGCGAACAGCACGTCGTGCTCGTTCTGGTACATGTCGTCGGGCTGGCCGTCGTCCTTCCAGCGCCAGGCGTTCTCGCCCCAGATCTGGTGCGCCTGGATGTTCGCCTTGCCCTTGCTGCCGAACACCCAGTCGGAGACGTCGTTCGACGGTGCGCCGGCCCACTGGCGGCAGCTCGAGAAGAGGCGCAGCCCGCTCTTCCACTCGTAGACCGCGTTGAAGTGGTCGTAGACGTCGCCGTACTTCGGGTCGAGCCGGTTGGCGCGGCCGCCGCTGGCGACCACCTTGACCGGGTACTCGTCCTTCATCGCCCACGCGATCTTGTCGAGGCTGTGGATGTGCTGCTCGGCGCCGTGGTCGGCCGAGAGCCAGGTGAAGTAGAGCCAGTTGCGCAGCTGGTACTCCATCTCCGTCCAGTTCGGCTGGCGGCCGCGATGCCACAGGCCGCCCGTGTTGTAGGTGCACTGCAGCGCGTGGACCTCGCCGACCGCGCCGTCCTGGATCCGCTGGATCGTCTGCTGCTTCTTGCGCTCGTAGCGGTAGCAGAGGCCCGACACGACCATCAGGTTCTTCTGCTTCGCCATCCGGCACGACTCGAGGACGTGGCGCACGCCCGGCCCGTCGACGGCGATCGGCTTCTCGACGAAGGTGTGCTTGCCCGCCTCGATGCAGGCGCGCAGGTGGAGCGGGCGGAACGCCGGCGTCGTGCAGAGCAGCACCACGTCGCTCGCCGCGATGACCCCCTTGTAGCCCTCGAGTCCGGTGAACACGTGGTCGGGCGCGACCTTGACGCGCGCCCCGACCTCGCTCGCCTGCAGCGACTTGAGCGCGCTCTCGGCGTGGTCGCGGAAGACGTCGCCGATCGCCACCAGCTCGACGCCCGGATCGGCGGCGAGCGCGTTGAACGCGGCGCCCGAGCCGCGGCCGCCGCAACCGAGCAGCCCGACCTTGATGGTGCCGCTGCCCTGCTGGTGCACCGCGAGGCTCGGCAGCGCGCCGGCCACCGGGGCCAGCGCGAGCCCGCCGAGCGCAGCGCTCGAGCTCTTCAGGAAGTCACGGCGGGTCGGCGAATGGATCGACATCGTCCTCTCCTCTTGCTTCCACGGGGGCCGGCATCATCGGTGGCCAACCGGGCGACGCGCAAGCACGCACCTCGCCGCCTTCGAGCCATTCGATGCGCGCCACCGCGCCCGGCACGCGCGCGACGAGCGCCAGCGCCCGCTCGGGCCCGGCCACTCCGCACGCGGTCGAGAGCGCGTCGGCGGTCGCGCCGTCCGGCGCGATCACGGCGGCCAGCACGCGGCGCGTGAGGCCGAGCCCCTCGGCCGGGTCGATCACGTGGCTCGACCGCTCGCCGCCGATCTCGCCGTAGCGGAAGAGGTCGCCCGAAGTGGAGAGCGCCGCGTGCGCGAGCAGGACGCAGCGGCGCGGCGCGTCGCTCTCCTGTTCCAGGGGGTGGCCGGCGCCGTCGGCGAGCTCGCTCAGCGCGACGCTCCAGCCGCGGGTGCCCGGGGGCGGCGCGCCGGCGCGCACCTCGCCGCCGCCGACGAGCAGCGCGCACGGCAGCCCGCGCTCGCCGAGCAGCGCGAGCACCTCGTCGAGCGCATCGCCCTTCGCGATGGCGCCGAGGTCGAGCGCCATGCCGGAGCGCGCGAAGGCGAGCGTGCCGCCCGCGCGATCGGCGTGGCGCACCACGGCGAGCTGGCGGAAGCCGGTGGCCGCGCGAGCGCGCGCGAGCACGGCGTCGCTCGGCGGCTCGCCTTGCCGGCGGGCGCGGCGCCACAGCTGCACGAGCGGGCCGATCGTGATGTCGAAGGCGCCGTCGCAGAGCGCGGCGAGCTCCTGCGCGCGCGCAGCGACGCGTGCGAGATCGTTCCCGATGGCGATCGGCGTGCCGGGCGCCGCGTTGGCGGCGCGCGTGACGCGGGCGAGCTCGCTGTCGTCGCGCCAGTCGGAGAGCGCCTGCTCGAGCGCGTCGATGCGCGCGAAGGCGGCCGCGGCGGCCGCGGCGGCACGCTCGCCCTCGTCGGCGTAGAGGAGCAGCCGGAAGCGCGTCCCCATGGCCGGATGGTCGAAGGCGAAGCGCTGGAGCGGAGCGCTGCAACCCGCTGCGAGCACGAGGAGGGCGATGGCGCTGACGAGAGCGGTCTTCATGAGGTCGCGGCGGGGGAGTATAGGTGGCGCCCCACGGCGCGCCCGGCGCTGCTTCGCAAGCGGACGGAGCTCGAGTTGGCGACCACGCGGAACGGAGGGATCGGGCGGACGCTCGCGATGGGGCTCGCGGCGAGCTTCGCGGCGAGCGGCCCATCGGCGCGCGGCAGCCAAGAGGCGCCGCCTGCCAGCGGCGGCGACGGCGCGCCGCCGGCTGCTGCGCAGCAGCGCGTCGCCGTCTACCCGCCGATGCCGAGCGGCCGGCCGCCGCTCGACCCGAACCCCGCCGCGCTCGCCGCCGACGCCGCGGCGATGAAGCCCTACCGCGAGACGATCCCCGGCAGCAGCGTCGGCTTCGACCTCGTGCCGATCCCGGCCGGCACCTTCGTGATGGGCAGCCCCGAGAGTGAGGCCGATCGCAAGGGCGACGAGGGGCCAGCGCACGCGGTCGCGCTCGAGCCGTTCTGGATCGGCCGCTGCGAGGTGACCTGGGACGAGTACCTGCAGTTCATGTCGAAGCTCGACCTGCAGGCGCGCGGCGGCGGGGCGGCGAAGCAGCCGGGCGACGACTGGGCCGACGCGGTGAGCCGGCCGACGCCGCCCTACGTGCCGATGGACTTCGGCTACGGCATCTCGGGCAACCCCGCCATCTGCATGACGCAGTTCGCCGCGCGCCACTACACGAAGTGGCTCAGCATGAAGACCGGTCGCTGGTTCCGGCTGCCGACCGAGGCGGAGTGGGAGTACTGCTGCCGCGCCGGCACGACCACCGCCTTCTCGTTCGGCGACGATCCGAAGCAGCTCGGCGAGTACGCCTGGTTCTTCGACAACAGCGACGCGAAGCCGCAACCGGTCGGCAAGAAGAAGCCGAACCCGTGGGGGCTCTTCGACATGCACGGCAACGTCGCCGAGTGGACGCTCGACGCCTTCGACGCCGGCTGGTACGCGAAGTCGGCGATCGAGGGCGGTGCCGCGGCCGGGCCGGTGAACTGGCCGAGCGCCGAGTATCCGATCGTTGCGCGCGGCGGCTCGTGGGACGACGACGCCGATCGGCTGCGCAGCGCCGCGCGGCGCGCCTCCAACAAGAGCTGGAAGGTGCAGGACCCGCAGCTCCCGAAGAGCATCTGGTACTTCACCGACGCGCGCTTCGTCGGCTTCCGCGTCGTCCGTCCGTTGCGCGATCCGACTCCGCAAGAGCTCGAGAAGTGGTGGGAGCCGGGCCTCGCCTCGATCGCCGAGATCCTCGATCGCCAGCGCCACGGTGGCCGCTGACGTCCGCCGCGCTAAAGCTCGTCCCGTCCGGCATCCGCCGCAACCCCGCCCTGGAGTCGCCATGAGCCTTCGCCCCGATCCGACCCGCCGCACCTTCCTCAAGGCGTCGGGAGCGGCGCTCCTGACCACGACCGTGCTCGACCGCGTCGCGCAGGCGGCGGCGCAGCGCATCGCGCCGGGCGCCTTCGTGCGCGCCGACGAGACGCTGAAGATCGCGCTGATCGGCTGCGGCGGCCGCGGCACCGGCGCCGCCGCGCAGGCGCTCTCCACCGCGGGGCCGGTGAAGCTCGTCGCGCTGGCCGACGCCTTCCGCGATCGCCTCGAGGGGAGCCTGAACGCGCTCAAGGCCGACCACGCCGACCGGGTCGACGTGACGCCCGACCGCTGCCACGTCGGCTTCGAGGGCTACAAGGCGGCCATCGACGCGTGCGACGTCGCGATCCTCACCACGCCGCCCGGCTTCCGGCCGAGCCACTTCGAGTACGCCGTCGCCAAGGGCAAGCACGTCTTCATGGAGAAGCCGGTCGCGACCGACGCGCCGGGCGTGCGGCGCGTGCTGGCGGCGGCGGCGCTGGCGAAGCAGAAGAACCTGAAGGTCGGCGTCGGCCTGCAGCGCCACCACGATCCGGGCTACGTCGAGGCGGTGCGCCGCGTGCAGGACGGCGCGATCGGCGACGTGATGTACCAGCGCGTCTACTGGTGCGACGGCGGCGTCTGGGTCAACCCGCGCCAGCCGGGGCAGACCGAGATGGAGTACCAGATGCGCAACTGGTACTACTTCAACTGGCTCTGCGGCGACCACATCGTCGAGCAGCACATCCACAACCTCGACGTCGCCAACTGGGTGAAGAACGGGACGCCGATCCGCGCGCGCGGCCACGGCGGCCGGCAGGTGCGCACCGGGATCGACCACGGCGAGATCTTCGACCACCACCAGGTCGAGTTCGACTACGCCGACGGCAGCAAGCTCTTCAGCTACTGCCACCACTGGCCCAACGCCTGGAGCAGCGTGAGCGAGCACGCCCACGGCACCAAGGGGTACGCCGACCTCTCCGGCAAGCGGATCGAGGGCGCCGCGGCGTGGCAGTTCCAGCGCGCGCGCGGCGACGCGCCGATCGATCCCTACCAGATCGAGCACGACGTGCTCTTCGACGCGATCCGCAACGACAAGCCGCACAACGAGGCGGTGAACGGCGCGCACGCGACGATGACGGCGATCTTCGGCCGCATGGCGACCTACAGCGGCAAGGAGCTCACCTGGGACGAGGCGCTCGCTTCCGAGCAGAGCCTCTTCCCCGCCGAGCTCGACTGGAAGGCGAACCCGAAGTCGCTGCCCGACGCGAACGGCCGCTACAAGATCGCGCTGCCCGGCGCCGCGATGAACTCCTGATCGATCCCAGGGCCCGAAGGAACCTGCTCCGATGAACGTCGCACTTGCTGCCTCCGCCGTGATCGCCAGCGCGCTCGCGCTGCTCGTCCCGCTGCAGGACGCGCCGAAGCCGCCGGCCGCGCCCGCCGCTCCGCAGGAGCGTCCGCGCGGCGAAGGGCGCGGCCACCACGAGGAGCACGACGAGGGGGAGACGCCGCTCGCCGAGGCGATGGAGAAGATCGAGCACGCCGAGCACTTCCTGCGGCGCAGCATCGGCGACGCCGCGCAGGATGGCGAGTCGCTGAAGCGGATCGCGGAGGCGCAGCAGGCGATCCTGACCGCCAAGCTGCTCCACCCGAAGATGACCGCGAGCCTCCCCGAAGCGGAGCAGGCGAAGTTCCTCTCCGGCTACCGTCACGAGATCGCCGGCCTGCTGATCGAGTTCACCAACCTCGAGCGCGCGCTCCTCAACGGCGACCGCGACGCCGCCAAGGCCTCCTACAAGAAGCTCCACGCCATGGAGGAGTCGGGCCACTCGGAGTTCACCGACGGCGGCTGACGGGGCGGCAAGGTGGCGGGGAGAAAACGGCGGTCAGATCCGCACAGGTGGCGGGGAGAAAACGGCGGTCTGAACCGCACACCCGGCCACCGCCCGTTTCGGCCGAGCGATCGGGAGGTTCGGTGACGAGCAGCGAGCCGCCACGCGACCCAACGCTCTCGCCGCCGCTCGAACTGCCCTCCGCAGCGCAACTGCAGGCGCGGCTCGCCGACATCGCGGCCGCACCGCGCGAGCGCGGCGTCGTGCAGGCGCTCTTCGCACGGCCCGCGGTGGGGCAGCGGCGCGCGCTCGAGGTCGCCGATCTCGATCGCGCGGTCGGCCTCGTCGGCGACAACTGGAGCACTCGCGGCAGCCGCCGCACCGCCGACGGTTCGCCCCATCCCGAGCAGCAGCTCACGCTGATGAACGGCCGCGCGCTCGCCGCCATCGCGGGCGCGCCCGACCGCTTCGCGCTCGCCGGCGATCAGCTGATCGTCGACTTCGACCTCTCCGCCGCGCACCTCCCGCCCGGCACCCGCCTCGCGATCGGCAGCGCGGTGATCGAGGTGACCGCCCTCCCGCACACCGGCTGCGCGAAGTTCGCCGCCCGTTTCGGCGCCGCCGCGCACGCCTTCGTCCACTCCCCCGAAGGGCGCGCGCTCCAGTTGCGCGGCATCAACGCGCGCGTCGTCCTGCCGGGCCGCGTCCGCCTCGGCGACGCGATCGGCAAGCTCCCGTCCGCGCCGCCCTGCGCCCTCGATCGCCCGGAGCCTCCCACCGGCGCGACCCCTTCGCCATGATTCCGGCATCGAAGCGGCGCGCGCCGAAGAGGGGCGCGAGGTCGCAAGCGGAGATCGACGCATGGGTCATCGCACGAAGTTCCTGTCGTTGTTGGCGCTGCTCGGCATCTCGACCGGCGCCTGTCTGCCGGAGGAGGACGCGGTGCAGAGCCAGACCAAGGGCGCGCGCTACAGCAAGCTCGCCTACGACTTGACGCCGCCGAGCGCGGAGGCGAAGGCGGCGCGGCTGAAGGAGCTGACCCCCGAGCAGATCCGCGTCACGCAGCAGGCGGGCACCGAGCCGGCGGGCTGCGGCGTGCTGCTGAAGGAGAAGCGCGCCGGCCTCTTCGCCTGCGTCGTCTGCGGGCTGCCGCTCTTCCGCTCGGGCGCCAAGTTCGAGTCGGGCACCGGCTGGCCGTCGTTCTTCGATCCCTTCTCGCCCGACCACGTGCGCATCAACGTCGATCGCAGCCACGGCATGGTGCGCGAGGAGATCGTCTGCGCGCGCGACGGCGCCCATCTCGGCCACGTCTTCGACGACGGACCGCCGCCCACCGGCAAGCGCTACTGCCTCAACTCCGCGTCGCTGCGCTTCTACGCCGACGGCGAGACGCTCCCGCCGGAGAGCTCGCCGGTCGCGACGCAGGTCGCCTACTTCGCCGGCGGCTGCTTCTGGGGCGTCGAGGACGCCTTCTCCGCCGAGGAGGGGGTGGTCGACGCCGAGTCGGGCTACATGAACGGCAAGACCGAGGCGCCGACCTACAAGCAGGTCTGCTACGACGAAACCGGCCACGCCGAAGCGGTGAAGGTCGTCTTCGATCCGGCGCGCACCAGCTTCCGCAAGCTCGCGCAGTTCTTCTTCTCGATCCACGATCCGACCACGATCAACCGCCAAGGGCCCGACATCGGCGATCAGTACCGCTCGGCGATCTTCACCGTCGATGCCGCGCAGCAGGCCGATGCGCAGGCGGTGATCGCCGAGCTCGCCAAGCTGCCGAAGTTCGCCAAGCGGCGCATCGTCACCGTCGTCGAGCCGGCGCAGAAGTTCTGGCCCGCCGAGGAGTACCACCAGGACTACCACCTGAAGAACGGCGGCAGCTGCCGGCTGCCGGGCCACTGAGCCGCGGAGCCATTGAGAAACTGAGCCACCGCCCCGCGATCGCCAGGCCCGTACGCCTGTTCGATCGCGGGGCGGCGTCGTAGCCTCGGGCCTCTCGATCCGCCGCGCGGGTCGTCGTGGAGTCCCCGATGCACCGCCTCGCTTCGCTCGCCCGGCTCGTCGTTTCGACCGCTGCGCCCGCAACGGTCGCAGCAACCGCGATCGTCACCGCCGAAGCCTCCGCCCAACAGCGCTTCGAGCGCGTCTCCGTCTCCGGCAGCGGCGTCGAAGGGAACGCGAACCAGCCTTCCGACTTCGCGCGCGTCTCCGCCGACGGGCGCTTCGTCGCGTTCAGCAGCAACGCCACCAACCTCGCGCCAAACGACGCGAACGGCCGCCTCGACGTCTACCTGCGCGATCGGCAGCTCGGCACCACGGTGCTGATCAGCGCCAATCCCGCCGGGTTCGCCGGCAACGACCGCAGCGAGCTCGCCGACCTCTCCGAGGACGGCCGCTTCGTCGTCTTCCTCAGCTGGGCGAGCGACCTCGTGCCCGGCGACAGCAACGGCTTCCGCGACCTCTACGTGCGCGACCGCGACCCCGACGGGAACGGCCTCTTCGACGAGGCGAACGCGACGACGATCCGCGCCACGCTCGGCGCGGGCGGCGTGCAGCCGAACGAGCAGTGCACGAGCGGCTCGATCAGCGCCGACGGCCGCTTCATCGCCTTCGACAGCGACGCCAGCAACCTCGTCGCGGGCGACGTCGAGGGGCGCACCGACGTCTTCGTGCGCGACCTCTCGTCCGGCGCCATCGAGCGCGTCAGCGTCACGGCCGGCGGCGCCGGCGGCAACGGCTACTCGGTGCGCGCGGCGATCTCGCGCGACGGCAGCAAGGTCGCCTTCGCGAGCGCCGCCTCGAACCTCGTCGCCGGCGACTCGAACGGGGCGCTCGACCTCTTCCTGCGCGACCTCGGGAGCGACGTCACGACGCGCGTCTCGCTGCGCGACGACGGCGGCGAGATCGCGGGCGACTCCGACGACTACGAGATGAGCGGCGACGCGAACCGCTTCGTCTGGTGGAGCGGCCACGACGGGATCGTCGCCGACGACGCGAACCGCCGCGCCGACGTCTTCCTGCGCGATGTCGCGGCCGGCACGACGCGCCGCCTCTCGATCGCCGCCGACGGGAGCGACGGCGACAAGAGCGCCGAGCTGCCGCACGTCTCGCCCGACGGCGAGTGGGTCGTCTTCCAGAGCGACTCGACCAACCTCGCGGGCCTCGAGACGAACGGGACCGCCGACGCGTTCCTCTGGGAGGCGGCGACCGGGAAGCTGCGCAAGCTCTCCGTCCACGTGAACGGGGTGGAGGGCGATGCGCGGAGTTCCGCGCTCGACGTCTCCGACGGCGGGGTGGCGATCCCGTGCTTCTCCGACAGCTTCGACCTGATCGGCGGCGACGCGAACGGCCTCTTCGACCTGCTGGTGCGCGATCGGACGCTGCCCGATCCCGAGGCGCGGTGGAGCAACTACGACGCGGGCTGGCCGGGGACGCTCGGCATCCCGTCGCTCGTGCTCGACGCGAATCCGGTGATGGGCACGACCATCGGCGTCGAGCTCGGCAACTCGGCCGGCTCCCCGGCGCTCGGCTTCCTCTACTGCGGGATGAGCGCGATCGCGGTGCCGACGCGCCTTGGCGGCACGCTGCTGGTCGACCCGGCGGCGCTGATGGTGCTGCTGGTCGACGTCGACGGGACGAAGGTCGCCTGCGACCTGCCGCTCGACGAGGCGCTCGCCGGCGTCAGCGCCTACGCGCAGCTCCTGCTGCTCGATCCGGGCGCGAGCCGCGGCGTCGCCTTCTCGCGCGGCCTCGAGGCGGTGCTGGGGCAGTAGCGCCCTCGAATCGTCGGCGGACGGGCTTCCTCCCGTCGAACGTTGGCGATCGGATCCTCCCGATCGCTTGACGTCGCGGTCATGTGTGCTAGCTTTCTAGCACTGCTGCTTTCTTAGCATAGTCGCCGCGGAGCGCTGCCGATGAACGAGCGGGTCGAGAAGCACCTCAGTCGACGTGAGCGCCAGTTGATGGACGTCCTCTGGGCGCGCGGCGCGGCGACGGCGAAGGAGGTGCAGGACGCGCTGCCCGATCCGCCGAGCTACTCGGCCGTCCGCGCGCTGCTCCGGATCCTCGAGGAGAAGGGGCACGTGCGCCATCGTCGCGACGGCGCCCGCTTCGTCTACGTCCCGACGCGCGCGCGCGAGGTCGTCGCCCGCGGCGCCGTGCAGCGGCTGCTGCGCACCTTCTTCGGCGGCTCGACGGAGAAGGCGATCGCGGCGCTGCTCGACGCGTCGGATGCGGAACTCACCACGGAAGAGCTCGACCGCGTGGAAGAGCTGATCGAGGCCGCGCGACGCAAGGGAGGCCGCCGATGATCCACCCGCTCGTCCTGTTCGCGACGAAGGGCGCCCTGATCCTGGCGGCCACGTGGGGCGCGGTCGCTCTGCTGCGGAGCGCGGCGCCTGCGCTGCGCGCGGCGCTCTGGAGCGTGGCCCTGCTGGTGCTGCCGATCACCGTGCTGCCGCTGCTCGGCGGGCCGAGTTGGACGCCGTTCACGGGAGCACGCGCGCCTGCGATCGAGGCGGCACCGGTGGGGGAGGCATCGGCAGAGGCGGCATGGGCGGGGGGATCCGCCGTGTCGTCGCCACGCGAAGGCGTGGTCCCAGCGAATCTCGGGGCGAGCGGCACTGCGAGTGAGGCTGCCGCGCTCACCGCCGCCGCGGGCTCACATGCGCCGCCGAGCGGCTGGTCGAAGAGCTACGCGAGCGCGTTGCCGCGATCGCCGAGCTTCGACCTCTGGATCGCGGCGTGGCTCGCGGGCGCGTTGCTGCTGCTCTCGCGCTCGGCGTGGCAGACGCGGCGCGCTGCAGCGAGCCTGCTCTCCGCACGACGGCCAGCGCCGCCACCACTCGCCGCTCTCGCCGCGGAGGCCGCCGCGCGCCTCGGGCTGCGTGCCGCGCCGCCCCTCTTCTTGGTCGATGGGCCGACCTGCCCGTGCACGCTCGGCTGGTGGCGGCCCTGCGTGGTGCTGCCAGCCGTCGCCGAGCACTTCGCGCCAGCGCGCCTCGACGCGGTGCTGCTGCACGAACTCGAGCACGTACGTCGTCGCGACAACCTCGTCCACGCGCTGGCGCGGGTCGGTGCGGCGCTCCATTGGTTCAACCCGCTCGCCTGGTTCGCGCTGCGGCAGCTGGCGCGCGAGCGGGAGCTGGCGGTCGACGAGGTCGTGGTCCAGCGCGACGTCGTCGCCGTCGACTACGCGGCGCTGTTGGTCGACTGCGCGCGATCGTTGCGCGGCCTTGCGGGAGTCACGTCGATGGCGCAACCCTCTTCGATCGAGTGGCGCGTGCGACGCCTCCTTGCCGCTCCGCCCCTCCCGCCGACCCGCCTCGCGCGATCGCTGCAGCGCGGCGGCGTCGCAGCGGCGCTGCTGCTCGCGTTGGCCGCGGCATGCGCCGGCCCGCGCTCGCCCGACGACGACCCGGACGATCCTCTGGCGCGCATCGCAGCGACGCGGCAGCTGGCGCGCGACGAGCTTCGCGATCTCCATCTGGTGGTGACCGGGCAGCGCTGGGATTGGGACGCGGCCGCCGGCGACTGGAAGAAGAGCGAGGCGCGCTGGCATGCGCGCGCCTGGTACGAGGGACACGGTGCCGGGCGCTTCCGCGTCGACTACGACCCGCAGATCGTGCCGTGGCACGGCGGCGCGCGTCCCTTCTCGGAGTGCCGCTACACCGAAAGCTGGGACGGCACGCGCTACCGGAAGATCGACCACGTCTGGTTTGACGGCCATTACCAGTCGCGCGTGAGCGAGTCACGCGAGGAGTTGCCGAAGCACGTGCCGCTCGAAGGAGTCGAGGCGATCGGCGGAGGATTCGACGGGGCCGAGCTACCCGGTGATTACCAGTTCGGCGACGAGTCGCATCAGTTGTTCGCTCCGAAGGATTTCAGCTGGACGCCGGCGATGGCGCGTCGAGCAGTCGACATCTTCTTTGGCCCGATCACGGTGCAGGAGTCGGACGGGCATGTCGCAGTGAAGTTCGGTCACCCGCCCCATTCCGGCTACTCGCTCGATCCGACGCGTGGGTTCGCGACCGTCGCTGCCGATTCGCCGATCGAGCAGTGGCGAGCCACGGGCTTCCGTCGCCTGGGCGAGCATCTCTGGCTACCGACCGGTTGGGAGCGCACCCTACGCGACCGCTACCGAGGGAGCGGCCACGAGCGCGTCACCGTCACGATCGACTCCGCCGGCCACTACGCGCCGCAGGACTCCGACGCGATCTACTCGCTCGGCGACATCGAGCTAGGTCACCGCACACCCGAGCCGCCGGCCGGGCCGTCGTTCGTCGATCTGCCGGCGCGCGAGTAGCCCGCCGCGCCTCGCACCCTTTGCCGCTCCGCGTGCAGGAATCGCAGCGCGCGCGCGGCACCGCTGGGCGTTCGCGCCCGCCGCGCCGCGCGAGCCGCGGAGGGCTGCTCGGTGGCGGGGCGCGACGGTGGCGGTGACTTGGCGCCGCGCCGCGCGATACGGCGCCGGCGGAACAGCGCACCGCGCGTCGATCGCGGAACGCCGCTTGCACTCCTTCGGGCTCCGGCGGTGATCTGCCTGCTGCGCGCCTCTTTCGCGCGGCGATCGCCGTCGCTCGGAGTTCCACGATGCGTTCCCTCCCGTTCGCGGCGCCGTTGGCCGCCGCTTCGCTCGCGCTCTGCTCCGCGCCGCTCCTCGCGCAGGAGCTCCTCCTCGATCTGCCCGGCACGAACGCGGGCGACCGCTTCGGGACGCGCGTCGCTGCGGGCGATCGGCTCGGCGGCGACCTCGATGGCGACGGGGCGAGCGAGCTGCTGGTCACCACGCTCGCGCTCGATCCGTCCGGCGCGAGCGTCTGGTCGGTCGATGTTCGTTCAGGGCGCACCGGCGCGTCGCTGCGCGTCCACTACGCGAGCGACCAAGGCAGCGCCGCCGCCTTCTTCGGCGCGGCGTGCGCGTTCGTCGACGACCTCGACGGCGACGGCGTGATCGACTACTTCATCGACGCGCCCGACGTCGCCGCGGCGACGCATGACGCCTTCCTCTTCTCCGGCGCCAACGGCAAGCCGCTGCAGACCTACGCGCTGACCGTCTCGAAGGACCAGCTCTACGCGCGCGTCTCGCCGCTCTCCGATCTCGACGGCGACGGCAAGCGCGACCTCGTCGTCTCCGATTCCGGCCCATCAGGCGGCCACTTCGACCTCGTCGCGAGCGGCAGCGGCAAGCTGCTGCGCACCGTCACCTCGACCCACCTCTACTGGGGCGCCGACGTCGCGGCGATCGCCGATCGCGACGGCGACGGCCTCGATGACGTCGCGGCGTGCGACCAGATCTGGAACGTGCGGCAAGGGTCGCTGCGCATCTACTCCAGCGCGACCGGCGCGCAGCTCGTCGAGATCAAGGGACAGGTCGGCGACCTCTACGGCGCGTCGGTGGCGCGGCTCCACGACCTCGATGGCGACGGCGTCGACGAGTTCATGGTCGGCACCGCGCGCGGCTACGGGACGGTCCCGGTCGCCGGCACCGTCTTCGTCTACTCGGGCGCGACCTTGAAGATCCTCGCCTTCGTGCCGGGCGAGTTCACCGGCGGGCGCTTCGGCGTCCACTGCGCCGACGCGGGCGACGTGAACGGCGACGGCATCAGCGACCTCGCGATCGGCGCCCCGAACGTGCCGACCTGGGTGTCGAGCGGCCCCTGCTACCTCTTCTCCGGCAAGACCTTCGGCCGCCTCTACCGCTTCGACCTGCCCGACACGATGCAGTGGAGCGACGAGGCGCTGGTCGGCGCGGGCGACCTCGACGGCGACGGCTTCGGCGAGCTCGCGTTGGGCGATCCCGAGTCGCTGGCGATGCCGGCGCTGCCGGGCCGCGTGCGAGTCTTCGGCGGCAACGATCTCCACCTCTCGATCACGCCGAACGTGGCGGTGGCGAACCAGCTCGTCGAGCTCGACGTCGGCGAGGGGACCACGAGCCAGCTGGTGATGACGGCGCTGATCGACCTCAACGGCACGCCGCTCTTCGCGATGCTCGACCTCGCCTTCTTCGACGCCGACGGCGACTACGAACTCGCCGACACGATCCCGCCCGGCCTCGCCGGCACCGTCGCCACCTTCCAGTGCTTCGCCCAGAAGGCGCCGCGCGGCACGCGAGCGAGCGCGCCGGAGGTGCTGACGCTGCAGTGACGCGGAGTCGGCCGCCGCGCGTCACAGCGTCCGCAGGAACGCGATCAGCGCCGACTTCTCCTCGTCGCTGAGGTCGAGGCCGTACTCGTGGCCGGGCACCGCGCGCTGCTTCACGCCCGGACCGCGCCAGCCGCTCGGCACGTAGTCGGGTTCGAGGCGGGCGCGGTCGAACCACTCCTCGAGGGTGGCGATCGAGCCGCTGTGCTCGAGCAGCTCGCGGTACCAGAGGCCGCGCAAGGTCGGCACGCGGTAGTAGCCGGTGCCCTTGCGCGTGCGCAGCGCGAGGCCGGGATCGGTGTCGATCCGGTAGTCGGAGATGTGGAGGCGCGCGGTCGCCGGATCGCGGGGGTCGGGCTCGAAGTCGGCGACGCGGAAGAGCTCGTTGCTGGTGTAGAGCGGCGCGGGGTGGCATTGGGCGCACCCCTCGTGCTCGAAGACCGACTGGCCGTCGCGCGCCTCCGCGTCGAGCGGATGGGGGCTCGCCACGTGCTCGAGCGACGCGAGGTAGAGGCCGAGCGCGTAGGCGGCGGCGTCGGAGGGGCGGTTCTTCAGCTGCGTGTTGCGCTCCGTGATGAAGCGGTGCTTGCCGAAGACGGCGTTGTCGGCGAACTCGACGAGGATCGCGTAGCGGGCGAGGTCCTCCGGCCCGCGGTTGACGTGGGTGCCGGTCGCGTCGAGGTAGCGCCGCTGCCCGACGCCGATCAGGTCGACCATGCGCGTCGTGAAGTAGGGGCTGCCGTTGAAGCGGTCGAAGGTGGGGCCGACCGGGCCGCCGTCGTCGAGCCGCTGGAACGCCGCGACGATCTCGTCGGGCGCGCTCTTCCATTGCGCGTGGAGGTCATCGGCGCGCCACGGCACGCCGAAGAACTGCCAGAGCTTCGCGCCGCGGCGCAGCGGCGGCTGCGGATCGAAGCCGGCCAGCAGCGCCCGCTCGGCGGCAGTCGGCGCGAGGTCGAAGTTCGACGGCGCGCCCTTCAGCACGCTGCCGTCGGCCATCAAGTGGGTGTGGCACGAGGAGCAGCTGCCGAGCGAGAGCTTGAGCTTCCCGTCGCGCTCCACGACCCAGCGGTAGTCGAGGACGATGCCCTCCTTCGTCACGACGTCATGCCGTTCGTCGCGCGCCGCGTCGAACGCCGACGGGTCGCTGAAGTGGGCCAGTGCCGCCGGGTCGTCGGTGCGCGCGACCGCCGTGTCGAGCTGATCGAAGACGCGCTCGCCGGCGGCGATCCAGTCGGCCTTCGTCTTCAGCCGGTCGGGCTCGATCAGCGGCTGCGGCCCCTGCGCCTTCATCCAGTCGCGGTACCCCTTCGGCTCCCGCGCGGGGTGATAGACCGGATAGGTGCGCAGGGCGTCGATCGGCGCGCGGTCGTACTCCGCGTCGCTGAAGTGGCCGGGGGCGATGCCGAGCCCCGCGATCGGCGTCGCCCATTCGGCGAGCGCCTCGTCGGTCCAGATCTTCGGGATCGGTCGACCGTCGATGGTGGGGCGGCCGGCGTCGCTCGCGCTCGCCTGCGCCATCGCGATCGATGGACCAAGCAGCCATGCGGCGACGATCCCTGTGGTCCGACCGAGCGACGTGCTGCTCCGCATGTAGAACCGCGCCTCCTTGTTTCGTGTCGTGGATCCGGCTCGTCCGACCCGTCGGCAATGGCCCGCGCGGGACCGTCCCATCGACCGTGAACCGATTCGCCCGCCGTTCGTGTCCGGTGATCGTTTCGAGTCGTCGTGTCGAGTGGTCGTGCCGGCGCGGGGGGCTACCATCCCGCGCTCCGCTCCCGCTGCGAGCCCACGATGCCCGACGCCTCGCTGAAACTCCTCCTCGACGTCGACCTCTACGCCCCCTCTCCCCGCGGTCGCTGCGACCTGCTGATCGTCGGCGAGCGGATCGCCTGGATCGGCGCCGCGGGCAGCGCTCTTCCGCGCGAGCTGCGCGACGGACTCGCTCGTCACCTCGGCGCGACGACGCTCGATCTGCGCGGGCGGCGGGTGATCCCGGGGTTGATCGACGGTCACGTCCATCTCACGGGCGGCGGCGGGGAGGATGGCTTCAAGACGCGCGTGCCGCCGCTGCCGCTCAGCAACTTCACGACGAGCGGCATCACGACGGTGGTGGGGGTGCTCGGCACCGACGACGTGACGCGCGGCACCGCTGGCCTCGTCGCGCAGACGCGGGGGCTGCGCGAGCAGGGGCTCTCGGCGTGGTGCATGACGGGCGGCTACCACCTGCCGCCGGTGACGCTGACCGGCAGCGTGCGCAGCGACTTGGTCCACATCGACTGCATCGTCGGCTGCGGCGAGGTGGCGCTCTCGGACCACCGCTCGAGCCAGCCCACCCTCGACGAGCTCCTGAAGCTGGCGGCCGACTGCCACGTCGGCGGGCTGCTCGGCAAGAAGGCGGGCACGCTCCATCTCCACCTCGGCGACGGCACGCGCGGCCTCGAGCTGATCGAGCGCGCCATCACCGGCAGCGAACTCCCCGCGCGCGTCTTCCATCCGACCCACCTGAACCGCAAGCGCCGGCTGCTGCGCGAGGCGCTGGCGTTGGCCGCTCGCTTCGCTGCCGAGCAGCAGCGCGGCATCGCTGGCCGCGAGTGGCACCTCGACTTCACCGCCTTCCCGGTCGCGCCCGAGGACGACGCGGTGACCGCCGACGAGGCGTTGCTCGCTTATCTCGATGCCGGCCTGCCGCCCGACCGCGTGACGGTCAGCTCCGACGGCGGCGGCAGCCTGCCTGAGTTCGACGGCAACGGCTGCTGCGTCGGGCTCGGCGTCGGACGGCCGGGCGCGCTGCGCGACGCGCTCGCGAGCCTGCTGGCGCGCGGCCAGCCGCTCGAGCGGGTGCTGCCCGCCTTCACCGCGAACTGGGCGCACCTTCTCCGTCTCCCGACGAAGGGCTATATCGACGCGGGCTTTGACGCCGACCTCTGCGTCCTCGACGAGCAGGGACGGGTGAGCGACGTCATGGCGCGGGGGATGTGGCACGTCCGGGATGGCCGCGCGCGAGTGCTCGGGACCTTCGAGCGCGCGGACGCCTGACGGGTCGTCGCGAGCCGGCAGCAAGTTCGCCGGCGCCGCGACCGCGTGGCTGCGGACCGACTCCGCCGCGACGTGACGGGGGTGGTCGGGCAGCGTCGGCGCGGCGCCGCGACGTTCCACACCTCCACGAGGAAGCGCTCCTCCATGAGCTCGAAGCCACGGCGCGGATTCGTCGTCCCGATCGGCGGCGCGGAAGAGAAGGAACACCACCCGCGCATCCTCGAGCGGTTCGCGCAGCTCTGCGGCGGACGGCGCGCGCGCCTCGCCGTCATCCCGACCGCCTCGCAGCTGAAGACGACCGGCCCGACCTACGAGCACGTCTTCCACGACCTCTGCGGCGTGGAACGGGTCGACGTGCTTGCCTACCACGAGCGGCGCGACGCCGAGCGGCGCGACTGGCTCGAGATCCTGAAGAAGGCCGACGGCGTCTTCGTGACCGGCGGCAACCAGATGCGCCTCACGACGGTGCTCGGCGGCACCGAGGTCGCCGCGCTGCTGCGCGAGCGCAACAGGAAGGACGGCCTCCACCTCGCCGGCACCTCGGCCGGCGCCGCCTTCGTCTCCGAGCACATGATCGCCGGCGGCGAGGAGGGCCCGACGCCGCACGAGGGGATGGTGCAGCTCGCGAGCGGCTTGGGCGTGGTCGCCAAGCTGATCGTCGACCAGCACTTCCGCCAGCGCGACCGCCTCGGCCGCCTGATCAGCGCCATCGCCGCCGTCCCGCAGGCGATCGGCATCGGCCTCGACGAGGACACCGCCGCCTTCATCGGCCCCGACGACGACCTCGCGGTCGTCGGCAGCGGCGCGGTGACGATCGTCGACCCCGCCGAGATGGAGTTCACGTCGATCGACGATGCGCCGCCGCATGCGCCGATCAGCGTGGTGAACCTGCGCATCCACGTCCTCACCGAGGGTGGCCACTACGACCTGAAGCACAGGAAGGCGACCCGTCCCGCAGCCAAGCCGGAGAGCGTCGAGTCATGAAGATCGTCGAGACGAGCGTCTACGTCGGCCCGAACCTCTACGCGACCTTCCCGGTCATCCGCCTCACGCTCGACCTGGGCGAGCTCGAGCAGTGGCCGACCGCGAAGCTCGGCCCCGCCTTCATCGACGGGCTGCTCGCCGCGCTGCCGGGCCTCGCGACGCACGGCTGCAGCTACGAGGAGAAGGGCGGGTTCCTGCGCCGCATGCGCGAGGGCGAGGGGACGTGGCTCGGCCATGTGCTGGAGCACGTCGCGATCGAGCTGCAGAACATCACCGGCGAGGACGTGACGTTCGGCAAGACGCGCGGCGCCGGGCCGGTCGGCCACTACCACGTCGTCTACGAGTACGAGGCGGAGGAGGTCGGCCTCGAGGCGGGGCGTTTGGCGCTGACGCTGCTCCACTCGCTCTTGCCCGCGAACCTGCGGCCCTCGGGCGCGGTGGGGGGCGACTGGAAGTGGGAGGAGAAGCGCGACGAGTTCATCAAGGTCGCGCAGCGGCTCGCGCTCGGGCCGTCGACGATGTCGCTGGTGAAGGCGGCCGAGGCGCGCGACATCCCGTGGCTCAGGCTCAACCGCTACAGCCTGATCCAGTTCGGCCACGGCAAGTGGCAGAAGCGCATCCAGGCGACCATCACTAGCGAGACGCGCCACATCGCCGTCGAGATCGCCTCCGACAAGGACGAGACCAACCGGATCTTCGCCGACCTCGGCCTGCCGGTGCCGAAGCAGGCGCTCGTCTACAGCGAGCGCGAAGCGGTGCGCCACGCCGAGCGGATCGGCTGGCCGGTGGTCGTGAAGCCGCTCGACGCCAACCACGGCCGCGGCGTCGCGATCCGCCTCACCACCCCCGAGCAGGTGACCGCCGCCTTCGCCGCCGCGCGCGAGCACAGCCGCGGCGTCATCGTCGAGAGCTTCATCGAGGGGTTCGACCACCGCTTGCTGGTCGTGAACGGCGAGCTGGTCGCCGCGGCGCTGCGCAAGCCCGGCCACGTGGTCGGCGACGGCGTCCACACCATCGAGCAGCTGGTCGAGATCGTGAACCAGGACCCGCGCCGCGGCGTCGGCCACGAGAAGGTGCTGACCAAGCTCGACTTCGACGCGCAGGCGCTGCGGCTGCTGGAGAAGAAGGGGTACACGAAGGCGACCGTGCCGGGGAAGGGCGAGGAGGTCTTCCTGCGCTCGACCGGCAACCTCTCGACCGGCGGCACCTCGGTCGACGTGACCGACACGATCCATCCCGACAACCGCGAGATGGCGGTGCGCGCGGCGAAGGCGATCGGGCTCGACATCGCCGGCGTCGACTTCCTCACCGCCGACATCACGCAGAGCTACCGCGAGGTGGGCGGCGGCATCTGCGAGATCAACGCGGCGCCCGGCTTCCGCATGCACGTCGCGCCGACCGAGGGCAAGGCGCGCGACGTCGCCGCGCCGGTGATGGAGATGCTCTTCCCGCAGGGCTCGCCGGCCCGCATCCCGATCGCCGCCGTCACCGGCACCAACGGCAAGACCACGACCGCGCGCATGATCGCGCACATCTTCAAGATGAACGGCTGGCACCCCGGCCTCGCCACCACCGACGGCGTCTACAGCAACGGCCACCTCACCGTCGCCGGCGACATGACCGGCCCGACCGCGGCGCGCATGGTGCTGCGCGACCCGATCGTCGACGTCGCGGTGCTGGAGACGGCGCGCGGCGGCCTGCTGCGGCGCGGCATGGGCTACCAACGCTGCAACGTCGCCGCGGTGACCAACATCGAGGCCGACCACCTCGGGCTGAAGGGCGTCAACACGCTCGAGGAGCTGGCGCGCGTCAAGCGGATCATCGTCGAGGTGGCGCGCGACTACGCGGTGCTGAACGCGGACGACTCCTACTGCCTGCGCATGGCCGACCACACCAAGGCGAAGATCTGCTACGTCACCATGGACCCGAGCCACGGGCTGGTGAAGGAGCACATCCGCGCCGGCGGCCGCGCCGTCGTCCTCGAGGACGGCATCAACGGCCAGATGATCACGCTCTACGACAAGGGCGCCCACATGCCGCTCGTGTGGACCCACCTGATCCCGGCGACGCTCGACGGGCGCGCGCTGCACAACGTCCAGAACGCGATGTTCGCGGCGGCGGTCACCTTCTCGATGGGCATCAAGCTCGAGGAGATCCGCCACGCGCTGCAGACGTTCGACACGACGTTCTTCCAGGCGCCGGGCCGCATGAACGTCTGCAACGAGCACCCGTTCAAGGTGATCCTCGACTACGGCCACAACCCGCACGCCGTGAAGTCGATGGTCGAGCTGATCGAGCGGCTGGCGCCGAAGGGCAAGCGGATCCTCGTGGTGGCGGCGCCGGGCGATCGGCGCGACGAGGACGTGCGCGAGATCGCGGCCCACTGCGCCGGCCGCTTCGACACCTACATCTGCCGGCGCGACGACAACCCGCGCGGCCGCGGCCCCGACGAGATCCCGAAGCTGCTGGCCGCCACGCTGCGCGAGAAGGGGGTGCGCGAGGAGCAGATCCGCGTCATCCCCGACGAGCAGGAGGCGCTGCAGGCGGCGCTCTCGATGGCGCAGAAGGACGACCTCGTGCTGGCCTTCGGCGACGCGATCACGCGCTGCTGGAACCAGATCACCCGTTTCCGCCCCGAGTTCGGCGACGCGCGCCCGAAGGCGATCGACGCGCTGCCCGCGCCCTTGAAGATGGAGCTGCGCGATTCGCTGCGCGAGGAGCTGCGCTCGGGCTACGAGAAGCTGATCCGCGACGAGCGCGGCGTCCGCCTCGCTCGCGAGGAGAGCGAGGACTGAGCGCGTGACGACGCCGACCTATCGCGCCACGAAGCTGACGCAGGTCGACTCGCGTCGGCTGCCGGGCCGGAACCTCTTCTTCGCGGCGCCCGCCGTGATCCTCGACCTCGCCGGTCCGCCGGCGCAGGTGGAGAGGGTCGTCGCGCTCTGGCGGCAGCACGTGGAGCGGTGGCTCGCGGCGGTCGGTTGGCCCGAGGCGCCGATCGCGGCGCGGCTCTTCGGCGGCGAGGGGAACTGCGGCGCCAACGTCGCGTTCGCGGCGCCGCTCGATGCGCTCTACGCGGCGACCGAGGTGAACGAGGCGGCGTTCGCCAGCGCGAAGGCGGAGCTCGAGGGGGGGAGTGCGGAAGTCGTCGGCGGAACGCTCCCGGAACGATCCGCCGCGCTGCGGGCGCAGATCGCGGCGGAGCGCCGCCCGGCGTTGCTGGCGCTGCGCGACGCCTGCGCGGCGCGCGCCGTCTCCTTCGTTCCCGACGACAAAGAGGTGTCGATCGGACTCGGTGCCGGCTCGCGCACCTTCGCCGCCGACGAGCTGCCCGACCCGGCGACGCTCGACTGGAGCGGCGTGCGCGACGTGCCGGTCGCGATGGTGACCGGCACCAACGGCAAGTCGACCACGATCCGGCTGCTGGCCGCGATGGTGAAGGCGGCCGGCAAGGTGGCCGGCATGTCGACGACCGACTGGGTGAAGGTCGGCGACGAGCTGCTCGACAGCGGCGACTACTCGGGGCCGTCGGGCGCGCGCATGGTGCTGCGCGATCGGCGCGTCGACGTCGCGCTGCTGGAAACGGCGCGCGGCGGGATGCTGCGCCGCGGCCTCGCGCTGCCGCGCGTCGACGCCGCCTGCATCACCAACGTCACGCCCGACCACTTGGGCGAGTTCGGCGTCGCCGGCATGGGCGACCTCGTCGACGCGAAGTTCATCGTGCGGCGCGCCGTCGACGCGAAGGGCCTCTTGGTGCTGAACGCCGACGATCCGCTGCAGGTCGAGCGCGCTGCGCGGCCTGCCGAGCCGCTCACGGAGCCGCTCGCCTGGTTCGCGCTCGATCCTGGCAACGCGACGTTGCGCGCCCACCTCGCGCGTGGCGGCACGGGGGCCACGGTCGAGCCGGGGCCGGGCGGCCCGTCGTTCGTGCTCCATCGCGGTGGCGCGCGCACCGTCATCGCGCCGGTCGCCGATGCGCCGATCACGTTGCGCGGCGCCGCGCGCCACAACGTCGCCAACGCGCTGGCCGCGCTGCTGATCGCGTCGCGTCTCTCGCTCGGCGACGCCGCGCTCGCGGCGGGCTTGCGCGAGTTCAAGGGGACGCCGGCCGAGAACCCCGGCCGCTTGAACGTCGTCGAGCTCGGCGGCGTCACCGCGATCGTCGATTTCGCCCACAACCCCGACGGCATGCGCGTCGTCATGGAGATGGCGGCCGCGTTGCCGGTTCGGCGGCGACTGCTGGTGATCGGCCAGGCGGGCGATCGCGACGACGATTCGGTCCGCGCCTATGCCGCCGCCGCCGCGCCGTTCGCGCCCGACCGCGTCGTGATCAAGGAGATGGAGAAGTACCTGCGCGGCCGCGAGCGCGGCGTCGTGCCGGCGCTGCTCGAGGCGGAGTTCGTCCGCTGCGGCGTGCCGCGCGAGCGGATCGACCACGCGCCGTCCGAATTCGCGGCGGTCGAGCGGGCGCTCGCCTGGGCGCGACCGGGCGACCTGCTGATCCTGCTCTCCCACGCCGAGCGCGCGAAGGTGCTCGACCACCTCGCGCAGCTGCAGCGCAGCGGCTGGCGCGCGGGCGCGTGAGCCCGTCGGCGCCGCGGCGGGGAGCGGCGCAGGACGGAGCGGCGCACCGCTGAACGAGGCGCCGTGCGATCGTGTTCAGGCCGCGTCCCGCCGGCCGAGGAGTCGCCCGATGACCGTCACCTGCCGCTCGTTCGCGTGTGCCGCTCTCGTCGCCACCGCGTTGCCGTTCACGCCATCGCCGCAATCGACTCCCGCTGGCGCGCCCGCTGGATCGCCTGCTGGCGCCTCCGCCGTCACCTGCGTCGTCCGCGGTGGGCAGCTCTTCGATGCCGAGCGCGGCGTCGTGCGGCCGCTCGGCCAGCTCCTCATCGCCGGCGAGCGGATCGTCGGCGAGGCGCCGCTCGACGCGCCGATCGCGGCCGGGGTGCGCACGCTCGATGCGGAGGGCTGCACGGTGCTGCCTGGCCTCTTCGACCTGCACGCCCACGTGATGGTGGCGGGCGGCCCGATGACGGGCGGCGGCATCCTCCCCGACCCCGAGCTGAACCTCGCCACCCACGCCGCCTTCGGCGTGCTGACCGCCTCCGACCTCCACAACGAGCCGAACTTCGCCTTCGCGCTGCGCCAGAGCGCGGCCGCCAACCCGAACCAGGCGCGCCTCGCCACCGCCGGTGCCGCGTTCACCGTGCCGGGCGGCCACTGCACGCAGTTCGGCTTCGAGGCGAACGTCGTGAAGACGGTCGCCGACGTCGAGGCGCGCTTCGACGCGCTGCTCGCTCGCAAGCCCGACGTGGTCAAGGCGGTGGTGGAGCATGGCGGCTGGGGCACGCTGCCGACGATGCCGACGCTCGACGAGGAGCTGCTCGCGGCCATCGCGACGCGGGCGAAGGCGGCGGGCGTGCCGCTCTTCTGCCACGTCTGGACGCTCGCCGAGGCGAAGCAGGCGGTGCGCGCCGGCGTCGACGCGCTGGTGCACGGCGTCTACGTGGGCGAGGTCGACGACGAGTTGATCGCGCTGATGAAGGAGCGCGGCACCGGCTACGTGCCGACGCTCGCGGTGGTGGTCGGGGCGCGGCGCGTCGCGCAGGGGCGCTCGCCCTATGCGACGCAGCGGCTCGACGGGATGGTCGGCGCGAAGCTCGCCGAGTCGCTGAACGATCCGAGCTCGGCGAGCTGGGTCGCCGATTGGAAGGAGGCCGACGACGCCCTCTTCCTGCGCAACTTGAAGCGCCTCCACGCCGCCGGCATCCGCTGCGGCATCGGCACCGACGCCGGCAATCCGCTCACGCCGCACGGCCCCGCGGTGCTGGCCGAGATCGCGCTCTACGTCGAGGCGGGACTCACGCCGGCGGAGGCGCTCGTCTGCGCGACGCTCGAGTCGGCGCGCTTGCTGCGGCGCGACCGCGACTTCGGCTCGCTCGCCGCCGGCAAGGTGGCCGACCTGCTGGTGGTGCGCGGCGATCCGAGCCGCGAGATCGACGCGCTCTGGCAGGTCGAGGGGGTGCTGAAGGCGGGGACGCCGGTCGATCGCGGCGCGCTGCGTGAACGGCAGCAAGGCCCCGAGCGGCCGCCGCGACTGCGCCTCCTCGGGCGCGACCTGGAGCCGCTGGTCGACGACTTCGACGACGGCGACCTTGCGACGCGCTGGGGCGGCGACTGGGTGGCGCTCTCCGATGCGGCGGCGCCGGGCGGCAAGTCGTCGGCGGAGCTCGAACTCGTGGAGGCGGAGGGGTCGGGGGCGCTGTTGATCCGCGGCGCGCTGGCGGAGGGCTCGCCGTACGGCGCCTTCGCGGGCGTCACGGTGCGCTGGAATCCGATCGTCCCGGACTGGGTCGACCTCGCCGGCGCGAAGGCGCTGGTGGCGCGCGTGCGCGGGACGCCGCGCACCTGGGCGCTCTCGATCGAGCGCGCGGCCGTCGTCGATTGGGACGTCTTCGCGGCGCCGCTCGTGGTCACCGACGAGTGGCGCGAGGTCCGCGTGCCGCTCGCCGCGTTCCGGCAGTCGGGCTTCGGCGCGAAGGTCGCGGCCGGATTCGCCGACGTGATCGGGCTCGGCATCACGGCGCGCCTGCAGCCGGGCGCGAAGAGCGGCTACGGCGAGTTCGAGATCGAGATCGACTCGCTCCGCATCGAGTGACGGCGCGGAGGCGCGCGCCGCATCCGTCCCGCGCGCCGCGCCGCTTCTTCTCGCGCCGCGCGGCTCCTCTTCGCCGCTCGTTCACCATCGCTTGACGATGGCGCGGGATCCTCGTGGACCTCGCGGGCGCCTCTCAGCGTCCCGCCGTCCATCCCCCTGAGATCCACGAGGAGATCGAGATGCGCTTCAACCGGGCCAAGGGAATCGCGGCAGCCGTCGCCGCGCTGGCGGTCGGCGGCTTCGCCGCGTCGAGCCACGCCGCCGCGCGCTGGTTCACGGGCGTGCAGCCGTACGCCGTTTCGCTCACCAGCGACTACTCGCTGGTGCCGCTCTTCTCCGTCGGCGATCGCGTGCCGGTGACGGGCGATCCCACCCGCACCTTCCAGATGATCGGCATCCCCGATGGTCTCGGCATGCGGACCAACAAGAACGGCGACGCCATCGTCTACATGAACCAGGAGCTGACGCAGGGCACCGTCTCCGAGCCGTACGTCGGCGAGACGCTGAACCGCGGCGCGTTCGTGTCGCGCCTCGTCATCGACAAGAACGGCGTGGTCCAGTCGGCGAAGCGCGCCTACGACAAGGTCTACATCGACGACACCTTCGTCGGCCCGGCGGCCGACCAGTCGAACTCCACGCCCGGCTTCACCCGCTTCTGCTCCGGCTCGATGGCCGGCAAGGCGGAGGGCCTCACGACGTCGATCTACTTCGCCAACGAGGAGAGCGGCGGCGCCGCGACGTTCGACGGCAAGGGCGGCCTCGCGGTGGCGATCTTCGAGGACGAGGCGCACGCGCTGACGTACCTCGGCCACTTCGCGTGGGAGAACGCGCTGGTGCAGCCGGGCACCGGCAACCTGACCGTGATCATGGGCATGGAGGACGGCCCGGCCGACCTCGACCCGACCAAGGACAACAGCCAGCTCTGGATGTACGTCGGCACCAAGAACAGCGCCGGCACGACGGTCCTCCAGAAGAACGGCCTGGTCGGCGGCAAGCTCTACGTCGCGCGCGCCAGGAACTCGGCGAAGAACAGCGAGGCGACCTTCACCTCCGGCTCGATCGAGATCGAGTGGATCGAGATCCCGAACGCCAACACCCTCTCCGACGTCCAGCTCGAGGCGGCGGCCGATGCGGTGAACGCCATGCCGTTCGCGCGTCCCGAGGACGGCAACTTCAACCCGCGCAACAACCGCAACTTCATCTTCTGCACGACGGGCGGCGCGAAGGGCGTGAACGAGCTCGGCCGCATCTACTCGATGCGCCTCAACAAGACGGCGCCGAACGGCGATGCGCTGCTGAGCCTCGTCGTCAACGCCGACGCGACCGTCGCGCTCGGCGGCGACACGGCGCTCTCGCCCGACAACCTCACCTGCAACGGCGACTACCTGATGGTGCAGGAGGATGGCACCACCGAGTCGCGCATCGCGATGACCAACAAGGGTCGCGACGGCTCGATCTGGCGCTTCGACCTGACTGGCAACCTCGGCTTCAACGGCCTCTCCGCGACGCGCGTGGTCGAGCTCGACAACCCGGGTCGCGACGGCGTCGCGGTCGGCGCGGGCGTCTGGGAGACGAGCGGGATCATCCCGAGCGACTCGGTCTTCGGCGCCGGCTCCTTCCTCTTCGACGTGCAGGCGCACCGTCCGACGGGCACGCCCGTCCCCAACACGGTCGAGGACGGCCAGCTGCTCCTGATGCTGAAGAACTGACTCCGTACTGCATGAGGATCGGCCCTTCCTGAAGGCCGGTCCGTCTTCACAGCCCCTCCCGTCGTGGCCCACACCGCGACGGGAGGGGTGCTTCGTTTCCACGACGAAGCGAGCGAGCGGCGCAGGCGCGAGCGGCGATCCGCCCGCGCGGTTCAGCGATCGAGCTTCTCGCGCCAGCCGGGGAAGAGTGCGTCGAGGTCGCGCGCTGCCGGCGGGTCGCCTGGCGGTGCCGGCGATCCGAAGGCCGGCACGCCTCCGACGAACTCGATGCCGGCCGGGAGCGTGCCGTCCTTGCGGCTCGACGCGGCGACGTGATCGAACGTGCAGCCGGCGAAGACGAGCTGCCACGCGTCGCGCGGGGTGTGCCACAGCGTCAAGTGCTCGAATCGGCAGCGGTCGAAGCGGGCCAGGAATCCGTCGACGCGCACGTCGCAGAGGTAGCCGTTGTAGGGCGAGTCGCCGAACCCGCCGGCGAAGACGCAGTCGATCGCGCGCAACGCCGTCGGCGCGAGATTGAGCGCGCTCGAGCCGCCGGCGCCGCAGTCGAAGCCGGTGACGCGCACCCGCTCGACCGTGATCGTCGCGCGCGTCTTGCCGCGCAGGTCGAAGAGGCAGCCGTCATTGAAGAAGGTGAAGTCGCGCAACGTGAGGTTGACGACATCCCCGAAGACGTGGAGGTCGTCGAAGCAGAGCAGCGTCTGGTCGATGCCGGCGCCGGCGATCGTCACGTCGCGCGGCATTGGGCGCTGCCGGATGAAGAGTTCGTCGAGCTCGGGATCGAAGACGCCGGCGGGGAACGAGAGCAGCGCGCCGTCCTGCAGCGCGGGCAGCTCGCCATGGGCGCCGGCGATCAGTTCGCGGCCGTCGAAGGGCTCGGTCGCGCTCCTCCGCTCGAAGAGCGCGTCGAATCGGCCGGCGTCGCGGACGAAGGCGGGGTCGACTGCCTTGCTCTCCTCCATGGTCGCCAGCAGCTCGGCAGCGCTGCCGAGCCTCAGCGACTGTTCGCGCTCCGTCGCCGCGCGCGCGAGCTTCGCGCCGATCGATTCGGGGAGCTTCTCGACCGTGGCTTCGAGCTCGGCCAGTCCGCGGTCGAGCTCCGTGGACGGCAGCGGATCGGGGCGCAGCGCCGCCCAGCCTCGCGCGATCCCGACGCGGCCGCGAGCGCGCAGTTCCTCGGCGAAGGCGCTCGACGTCGACGCGCCATCGCTCGCGTCTCGAGCGGCGCTCTCGGCCCCCAAGAGTTCGTCGGGAGACGCTGCCGTCGAGCGGCCTTCGCCGCTGCCGACCCGCTCCGCCTCCGGCATCGATCGCGCTTCGGCGAGCCCCTCCGTCGTCGTCGTCGTTCGCGGCGCAGGTGGCGCGATCGTGTGCCGCGCGCCTCCGCCGCTCGTGAGGTGGCCGAGCACGACTCCTGCGGCGACGCCGCTCGCCACGAGCCCGATCGCCTGCCACTTCCCCATGACGACTCCTCGCCTTCCTGCCGGGCGCGCGGCCGACCGGTGCGAGCAGCGCAGCGGAACCGCGATCGGGCGGCAGCGTACCGCCCTCCTCGTCGCCAAGGCGCTGCACCGGTAGCGTGCGCGCACCCTTCGGACAGGAGACCTCCATGCAGCTGCGCGCCCTCTCGCTCCCCGCCGCACTCCTCGCGCTCGCTTCCGCGGCCGGCGCTGCCGGCTTCCTGCCGCAGGAGGCGCCGACCAAGCCGGGGGCGCCGGCGAAGGGCGAGGCGCAGCTCGACGCCAAGGTCGACCTGCGCGGGGAGTTGGCGACGCTCGAGCAGGTCTGGAAGCGGCGCACCGCGCTCCACTGGCTGAAGGGCAACAAGGAGCTGCTCGAGGCGCTCGGCAAGGTGATCGACCCGGTCTCGGCGCAGGCGATCGGCGCGCTGGTCGGCGCGCAACCGCGCTTCGACGAGCTCGACTACCACTACGTCGAGAAGCAGGACAACTGCGAGGAGCGGCTCCTTGCCACGCTGCGCGCCGACAAGTTCCGCGGCGTCGCCGACCTGCTCGAAGTGGTGGCGACGAAGAACTACCCCGCCTCGGTCGCCTACGCCGACCTGATGGCGCAGGTCGAGCTCAACTGGCGGTTCGCGGCGAAGCGCGGGCTCCTGGACGACGGCGGTTCCGTCAGCGAGGAGACGCGCGCGCTCGGGCGGCGCCTCGCCGGCGAGACGGAGCGCATCCGCGGGACCGCGGGCCACTCCTTCGCCGAGATCGCCAAGGACCTCTGGAAGGACGGCAAGCCCGACGACTTCCCGGCCGCGTGGTTCGACGCGAGCTGCGAGGTGATCTCCTTCCCGTTCGGCCCGCTCCCCGACGACGGCGGCTTCCCGCGCGTCGACCTCGCGACGGCGACGCGCGAGCAGCTGCTCGAGGTGCCGGGCATCGACGGCGATGCGGCCGACGCGATCGTGAAGCAGCGCGCCAAGCGCGGGATGCGCGGGCCCGAGGAGCTGCGCTTCGTCGAGGCGCTGCCCGCGCGCGATCGCGAGCCGCTGCAGACGCTCTTCACGGTCGGCGCGGCGGCGCCGATGCCGAAGAAGAAGTGGACCGTGATGGTCTACCTGAACGCCGCCAACAACCTCGAGCCGTACGGCATCAAGGACATGAACGAGATGGAGTCGGCCGGCTCCAGCTCCGAGGTGAACATCGTCGTCGAGTGCGCCCGCTTCCGCAGCGAGCCGAAGGTGCGGCCCAACGGCGCCTACCTCTCCAATCCGTTCGCCGAGCAGGAGCCCGAGTACTACCGCGGCCTCGACAACGAGCCCGGCACGCGCCGCTGGTACGTGCTGAAGGACGACGATCCGCTGCGCGTCCGCTCGGTGATGCTCGGCAACATCGGCGAGACCGACGCGGGGCGCCCCGAGCCGCTCGCCGACTTCGGCCGCTACGCGGTCGAGAACTTCCCGGCCGAGAACTACGCGCTGGTGATCTGGAACCACGGCGCCGGCTGGAGCGGCGTCTCCGCCGACGAGAACACCCACCACACGCTCGAGATGGGCGACGTGCGCGTCGCGCTCGAGGGGATCCAGCAGTCGCTGCGCGCGCAGGGCAAGGGCAAGCTCGACGTGCTCGACTTCGACGCCTGCCTGATGGCGACGCTCGAGGTCGCCTACGAGCTGCGCGACACGGTCGACTTCCTGGCGAGCTCGCAGGAGACCGAGCCGGGCGACGGCATGGCGTACGGCGAGTACCTGCGCTGGCTCAACACCTATCCGGAGGCGCCGCCGGCGTCGCTGGCGAAGGCGATGGTCGAGACCTACGTGCGCGCCTACGCGCCGGGCGGCGTGCAGGTCGAGGGCGACTTCTGGAGCGGCAACGAGACCAAGTCGGCGCTGCGCCTCTCGAAGGTCGCCGAGCTGAAGGCGGCGGTCGAGGAGGTCGCGAAGCTCCTGCACGGCAAGAAGGAGCTGCTCGGCGAAGTGGCCGACCAGATCGTGAAGGAGACGCGCGCGTTCGGGAACCTCGTCGACCTGCAGGACTTCCTGGTCAAGGTCGTCGCGCGCGAGAAGGGCGATGGCGCATTGAAGGCGGCAGCGGAGCGGGTGATCGACCTGCTCGGCTACCCGGCCGACGTCGACGCGCAGCTCGTCAACGAGGTGCTCCTCAAGCGCCGCTCGCCGGGCGCGGTGATCTGGGGCTTCAACGGCTGGGCGAGCCCGCCGCGGAACCTCGCGCCGTTCGTCGCCAACTCGCGCTTCGCGAAGACGCCGCTCGCCGGTCCCGACGAGAGGGGCGACTACGTGGCGCGCATCGCCTTCCCGCCCATGCTGAAGAACGGCAAGAGCGGCAAGCTCGAGTTCGTCACCGAGATCAACTGGCACTTCGAGGGCGAGTCGGAGAAGCGGACGGCGAAGGACTTCAAGAACTGGATCTTCACCGCCGACTTCCCGAGCCACGCCGCGGTGCTGGCCGAGGGCCACGCGATCGGCAACCACCGCAGCCACGGCCTCTCGATCTACTTCCCCGCCTACCTCGGCTTCGATCCCGACTACCTGCGCCTCCAGTTCGCGCAGGACTCGGCGTGGACGGAGCTGGTGCGCAAGTTCCCGATCAAGGAGCTCGGCCCGGCGAAGCCGGTCGCGCTGCTCGGACTGAACCACGTGACGAAGGGGACGCGCGCCGAGCTCGGCAAGGCGGTCGTCTTCGAGGAGCTCGAGCGCAAGGTGCGCGCGCTCGACGTGGCGGCCAGCTGGCAGGCCGACCTGAAGGCGCTCGGCCATGAGGCGGACGCGATCCGCGATCCGAAGCCCTACGGCCTCGACTGGACCGCGCTGCTCGACCACTTCGAGCAGCGCGTCGTGGTGCTCGACAACCATGCGGGCGGCGAGACAGGCGGCGGCGGGATGTCGATGGAGGACGTCTACGCCATGGTCGCGCAGTTCATGCCGGGCGGTGGCGGCGGCAAGCGGGTCAAGGTGCCGCGCTTCGTCGGGCCGGAAGGGCGCGACCTGATGCGCCACCTGCAGGCGGGCGGCCGCGTGCTGCTCGGCCAGCCGGGCGCCGGCGCGGCGGTGTGGGACACGCCGCTCTACCGCGACACGCTCGGCGTCCGCTACGTGCGGACGTGGGACCGCGGCTTCGAGTTCGCGGCGCCCGAGGCGGCGACGATCGCCGCGGACCGGCGCTTCACCCTCGACCTCGCCACGAAGCGCGACAAGGTGAGCGTGCTGGCGCCGATCGAGGGCGTCGCCGGCGTGACGCCGTTCGTCACGCTGCCCGACGGCCAGTGGCTCGGCGCGAAGGTGGCGCGGCGTGATGCGGAGAGCGGCCGCGAGGTGCGCGCGGTGGTGCTCGGCTTCTTCCTCGCCGACGTGAAGGGCGACGACGAGCGGCGCGCGCTGCTGGCCGAGGCGCTGCAGTTCCTCGGCGCCGGTCGGAACAGCAACCTCTCGGCGACCGCGGAACCGGTGGCGGCGCCGCCGCAGGGAGGGTCATGAACGCACCGCACGGACCGCGTGGCGCGAAGTCGGCCCCGAACACGCCGCGCCCGAAGATGGTGCTCGATCCGGGCCACGGCATCCGGGCGTCGGGTGCTGCCGGCTTCTGGCGCGATTGGTTCCCGTTCACTCGCGGTCAGTGGGCCTGCGTGGCGCTCTCGGCGGCGGTGATCCTCTGGCACGTGCCGGACGTGAACGCGTTCCCGATGCTCAACGATTGGTACCGCCCGCGGCCGGGCGAGCCGTGGTTCCTCGCCGCGGCCGGCGCGTGGGTCGCGATCTTCGCGCTCAAGATCGGCGAGCGGACGATCGGCGTGCTCCATCGCCGCGATCGCTCCGAGAGCGCCGTCGCGATCGACGAGCGGCGCGCGCGGCGCCGGCGGCGGGTGAACGACGCGGTCGTCGCCCTCTTCGCGCTCGCCGCTGCCTGCTTCGCCACCGCCGTCCGCCAGGGCTTCCAGTTCCGTTGACGAGCGCGCGCCGCTACGCGCGCGGCCGCGCCTCGCGCAAGGCGAGCGCCTCGCGGTAGAGCGCCATGTCGCGCGCGTGGAAGCGCTCGACGCGGCGGCGGGCGGCGGGGTCGTCGAGGAACTCGCAGGGCGCGCGCGGCGCGGCGCGCTTCTCGTCGTGCACGGCGAGCGGCCGACCGAGGAAGCGCGCGCCGAACTCGGCGAGGTCGTCGGCGTAGTGCTCGACGATGCCGACGAAGTCGAAGCGGCGAAGCGGCACGCCCACGAGCCACTGCGACTGGTAGTCGCGGTACTTCCGCGAGAAGAGGAACCGCTCGAGCGACCACTGCTCATCGACGACGCGGCTGCGGCCGGGCGGCAGCTCCTTGCGGCGATGGCGCTCGAAGATGAAGTGGTAGTTCGACACGGCGCGCGCGACGGGCTCGCGCAGCCACGTGATCAGCCGCGTCGGCCGCGCGCGGGACAGCGCCGCGTACTTGAGCGGCAGGAAGTGGCCGAAGATGCCGTGCTCGTCGGGCAGCACGAGGCGGCCCGAACGGCGGCCGTGCCACCACGCTGAGAGGAGCCGGCGCAACGGAGTCGTGCCGAACGGCCGGTCGTCGTAGTCGAGCTGCAGCGCGGCGCCGAAGTGGTCGCGCATCGCCTTGCGGAAGCTCGTCCCGGCCGTCTTCGGGATGTGGACCATCAACCAGAGCATCGCGACGCTCCGGGAACGAGGGGCGTGTCGCGACCTGCTCGCGTGTTGCGGTACCCGCCTCGCAGCATCACCGCGGCAGCTCGACGACCGCGGCGATCAGCGCTCCGTCGCGGCTCACCGTCGCGAGGCGGCGCGGCAGCGTGCCGAGCCACGTCGCGAAGTCGCCCCACCACGGGCAGTCGCGGAACGGCGGATCGCGGTTGGCGCGCCGCAGTCCGTCGGGCTCCCCGAGGTGGCGCGCCGCGAGCACGACCACCAGCGCGGTCGCGCCGCTGCGCGCGAGCTCCGCCTGCAGCTCCGCCAGCGAGCGCGCGCTGGTGAACCACGGCCGCAGCGGCTCGCCACCCGGCAAGAGGCCGCGTTGCGCGAGGTCGCCTTCCACTGCCGCGCGCAGCGCCGCCGCGGGCTCGGCGAGGCGCAGCTCGCGCCACGGCTGCGCGTCGATCAGCAGCTCGTCGGAGAGCTGCAGCGTGAACTCGAACAGCCGATCGTCGGGCCGCAGCACCGCGTGCACCTCGGCGAAGAGGTCGCTCGCGGCGTCGGGCTTGCCGTGCAGCGCGGCGAGCAGCGGCCGTTGCGCGACCACGCTCGGCGCGCCCGCTGCGGCGATCAGCACGAGCGGGGCGAAGGTCACGAGGCGCGCGCGCTCTCGCGCCAGCGCGCCGCACGTCGCGACCAGCAGCCACGCGCCGTGCAGCAGCAGGTAGGGCGTCGCCGGCAGCAGGAAGCGGTCGCGATGGAAGATGCCGCTGCCGAGGAAGAGGTAGAGCGGCAGCGAGGCGGCGAGCAGCAGGCGATGGGGGCCGCCGTCGCGGCGCAGCGCCGCCGCCAGCGAGGCGACGAGGCCGAGCGCCACGACGAGGGCCAGCACCACGCCGCCGTGCGCGGTCGGGAAGTCGCGCGCGTAGACGAGCCAGCCGCTCGCGGCCGCCTGCGCATCCTCGGGGCGATAGCCGTCGTGCAGGAACGCCGCCTGCGTCGCGAAGCCGGCGCGGAACTGCTCGAAGGAGAGCAGCGTCGCCGGCGCACCGATCGCGTAGCCGAGCGCCGCGCCGAGCAGCGCCGGCACCACGCGGCGGCGCAGCGCGACCAGCAGCACGAGCCCGAAGATCCCGGCCGAGTACTTGGTGGCGGTCGCCAACCCGAGCAGCACTCCTGCACGGAACCGCCGTCCGCGCGAGAGCGTCGCCGCGTCGCGCCCCGCCACGCCATCGATCGCCAGCAGCGCGAGCAGCGTCGTGAGGCTCTCGTTGCCGCAGAGCGGCGCGCGGCCGATCGCGAGGCCGTCGAGCGCCAGCAGCAGCGCGGCGGCGAGGCCGACCGCGGGCGAGAAGAGGCGCCGCCCGAGGCGCGCCAGCAGCAGCACCGTGGCGACGCTCGCCGCGATGGAGAGGAGCCGCCCGGTCAGCACGATCAGCCACGGGCTCATCGTCTCGCGCGCGACGAAGTGGGCGAAGCTCGGGTCGTCGCCGAGCAGCACGCGCACGCCGCCGACCAGCGCGCTCGCGCCGGCCAGCAGGTAGCCGAAGAGCGTCGGGTTGATGAAGTAGCGCGTGTCGAAGCGGCCGTTCAGCAGCTCGCGCGCGAGGTCGACGTAGTGCTGCTCGTCGTGGCGGAGGAAGGCGCGGCCGGCGATCGCGGAGCCGTCGGGCCACCAGCGCAGCCAGAGCGTCAGCGCGGCGATGGCGAGCAGCGCCAGCCGTTCCCCGCGGCTCATCGCGCCCCCTGCAGGAGGGTCGCGAGCTGCTCGGCGCTGCCCGCTTCGCCGAGCGCGCTGGTGTCGATCACGTGGTGGGCGAGGCGGTAGAGCGGCGCCCGTTCGGCGAGGATCTCGCGCAGCCGCGCCATCGCGGCAGGCTGACCCTGCATCGGCCGCGAGTCGCCCTGTTCGACCACGCGGTTCCAGTGCTCCTCGGGCGTCGCCTTGAGCCACACGGTCACGAAGCGGCGGCGCAGCAGCGCGTAGGTCTCGGGGGCGGCCACGATGCCGCCGCCCGTCGCGACCAGCAGCGGCCGCTCGTCGACCAGCAGCGTCTCGAGCGTCTCGCGCTCGAGCTGCCGGTAGTAGCTCTCGCCGTGCAACGTGAAGAGGTCGGCGAGCGGCATGCCGGCGCGCGCCTCGACCTCGTGGTCGAGCTCGATGAAGGCGAGCTTGCAGCGGCGCGCCACCGCGCGGCCGATCGAGCTCTTGCCGGCGCCGCGCAGGCCGATCAGCGCGAAACGGTGGGGCGACGGCTGCGTCGCGGCGATCTCCTCGAGACGCGTGCGCGCCTCGTCGAGCGCGTGGTCGGGCAGCTGGTCGACCAACGAGTGGACCCGCCACCGCTGCGGTGCGGCGCCGGGGCGGGCGGGCGCGGCGGGGGTGAGCAGCGCGGCGAGGTCGAGGTGGAGCGCCGCGGCGAGCCGGGCGAGCACCTGCAGCGAGAGGTTCGCCTTGCCGAGCTCGACGTCGGTGAGGAAGCGGCGCGAGAGGTCGGCGGAGGCGGCGAGCGCGGCGACCGTCAGCCCGCGGGCGGCGCGTGCCGCGCGCAGCCGCATGCCGAGCTCGAGGGCGATCGCGGTCCAGTCGACGCCCGGCGACGGCACGCCCGCGACGCTGCCCTCGGGGGCGAGCGGCGGGGCGCTGCGCGGGGGGCGGGAGCGGCGATGGGGGGCACTCGGCATGGGCACGATACTGCTCATCGAGTGGGGAAACGTCAAGAGTCGGTGAGCAACATACTGCTTGTCGCCCGGGGCGACGCGCGCTACCTTTCCCGCCCCATGGAACCGATCGACTTCAACCGCCACCCCTCCTCCTACCTCCACTGGAAGCTCTCCGTCGACGGGGCGATCGCCCGCCTCGTGATGGAGGTGCAGGAGGAGAAGCCGTGGCGTCCCGGCTATCCGCTGAAGCTCAACAGCTACGACCTCGGCGTCGACATGGAGCTCGCCGACGTCGTGCAGCGCCTGCGCTTCGAGCACCCCGACGTGCGCGCGCTGGTGGTCACCTCGACGCGCGACAAGATCTTCTGCGCGGGCGCGAACATCTACATGCTGCAGAGCAGCTCGCACCCGTTCAAAGTCAACTTCTGCAAGTACACCAACGAGACGCGCATCGGGCTCGAGGAGTTCGCCCGCGAGTCGGGCGTGCGGACGCTCGCCGCGCTGAACGGCACGGCGTCGGGCGGCGGCTACGAGCTCGCCATCGCGTGCGACGAGATCCACCTGATCGACGACGGCAGCTCGGCGGTGAGCTTCCCCGAGACGCCGCTGCTGGCCGTGCTGCCCGGCACCGGCGGCCTCACCCGGCTGGTCGACAAGCGCAAGATCCGCCGCGACGTCGCCGACGTCTTCTGCACGGTGGCCGAAGGGTTCCGCGGCGCGAAGGCGCTGAAGACGGGCCTCGTCGACGCGGTCCATTCGCGCAGCCGCTTCGAGGCGAAGGTGCAGGAGCGCCTCCAGCAGATCGTCGCGGCGGCGCCGAAGTCGGCGCGCCACGGCCCCGGCGTCGTCCTGCCGCCGGTGCGCCCGACGGTCGACGGCGACACGCTGCGCTACGAGCACGTGACGCTCGAGGTGTCGCCGAAGACGCGCGTCGCGACCCTCACCGTGCGCGCGCCGAAGGGGCCGCAGCCGAAGGACGGGGCGGAGCTGCTGGCGGCCGGCGGGAATGCGTGGGCGATCGCCTTCGCGCGGCAGCTCGACGACGCGCTGCTGCAGCTGCGCTTCGTCCTCGACACCGTCGGGCTGGTGCTCTTGAAGACCGAGGGCGACGCGGCGGCGGTGCTGGCGGTCGACGAGATGCTGGCGAAGCACGCCGACCACTGGCTGGTGAAGGAGACGACGCTGCTGATCGGCCGCGTGCTGCGCCGCCTGGACCTTACCGGACGCAGCTTCTTCGCGCTGATCGAGCCGGGCAGCTGCTTCGCGGGCACGCTCCTCGAGCTCGCGCTGGCCGCCGACCGCTCCTACATGCTGAACGACCCGCAGCGCCCCGTGCACCTGCAGCTCTCCGCGATGAACGCCGGGAAGCTGCCGATGCCGCACGGCCTCTCGCGCCTCGACTGCCGCTTCCTCGGCGCGCCACAGAAGGCGAAGGAGGCGCTCGCCGTCCGCGAGCCGATCGACGCCGAGCAGGCCGAGGAGCTCGCGCTGGTCACCTTCGCGCCCGACGAGATCGACTGGGACGACGAGGTGCGCGTCGCCATCGAGGAGCGCGCGGCGATGTCGCCCGACGCGCTCACCGGCATGGAGGCGAGCCTGCGCTTCGCCGGCCCCGAGTCGATGGAGACCAAGATCTTCGGCCGCCTCTCGGCGTGGCAGAACTGGATCTTCACGCGGCCCAACTCGACCGGCGACGAGGGGGCGCTCTCGCTCTACGGCCGTCCCGAGCGGCCGGTCTTCGACTACCGCCGCACCTGATCGCGAACCGCCATTCCTCGCCGCGATCGCCCGATCGCCGGCGTTCCACGGAGCCGTGACCATGGCTGATGTCGATCGCTTCTCCCGCATCCCCAACAACGTCCACCTGAACGACGACAAGCGACTGCAGCGCGCGCTGGAAGCGTGGCAGCCCGCCTACCTCGAGTGGTGGAAGGAGATGGGGCCGGCGATGGCGCAGGAGAAGGACGTCTACCTGCGCACCGCGACCTCGGTCGACGCCGACGGCTGGGCGCACTTCGACTACGTGAAGATGCCCGAGTACCGCTGGGGCATCTTCCTCGCCGAGCAGGCGGGCGACCGCAAGATCCACTTCGGCGACAACATCGGCCAGCCGGTCTTCAACGAGGTGCCCGGCGAGTACCGCAACATCCTGCGCCGCATCATCGTGACGCAGGCCGACACGGAACCGGCCAGCGTCGAGCAGCAGCGCCGCCTCGCCTTCACCGCGCCGAGCCTGCTCGACATGCGCAACCTCTTCCAGGTCAACGTGGAAGAGGGGCGCCACCTCTGGGCGATGGTCTACCTGCTGCACGCCTTCTTCGGGAAGGACGGCCGCGAGGAGGCCGACGAGCTGCTGCGCCGCCGCTCGGGCGATCCCGACAAGCCGCGGATCCTCGGCGCGTTCAACCAGCCGTGCAACGACTGGATCAGCTTCTACGCCTTCACGATGTTCACCGACCGCGACGGCAAGTATCAGCTCGCCTCGCTGGCCGAGTCGGGCTTCGATCCGCTGGCGCGCACCTGCCGCTTCATGCTGACCGAGGAGGCGCACCACCTGTCGGTCGGCGAGACCGGCCTGATGCGCGTCGTGCGCCGCACCGCCGAGCTGATGAAGGCGAACCCGGGCAAGGACGTGCGTAGCCTCGGCGGCGTCGATCTCGCGACCATCCAGCGCGTCATCAACTTCTGGTACACCTACTCGCTCGACCTCTTCGGCGGCGAGATCTCGTCGAACTCGGCCGACTTCTTCGCGGCGTCGCTGAAGGGGCGCTACCAGGAGGAGCGCCGCGACGAGCACACCGCGATGAACCAGGTGAAGATCGTCCCCGTGGTCGAGAACGGCCGCCTCACCAACAAGGAGGTGCCGTTGCGCAACGCGCTGAACGAGGTGCTGCGCGACGACTACGTCGAGGATTGCGAGCGCGCCGTGCGCCGCTGGAACCACGAGCTCGAGAAGCTCGGCCTCGAGGAGCGCCTCGTGCTGCCGAGCCGCCGCTTCCACCGCCACCAGGGCGAGTACGCGCGCAACTGCTTCGACCCGACCGGCAACCTGATCACGCCGGCGGAGTTCGAGGCGAACCGCGCCAAGTGGCTGCCGAGCGAGGCCGACATGGCCTACCTGCGCAGCATCATGCAGCCGGTCCACGGCATCGGTCAGATCGCCCACTGGACCTCAGCTCCGGCGCGCGGCGTCGACAGCAAGCCCTTCGACTTCGAGTACGTCCGGCTCGGATGAGCCGTCCGCCGGACGACGCCTCGCACGATCGATCGCACGGCGGCGCGGGCCGCGGCAGCACGCCGCCCCGCGCCGCCGACGTCGATGCCCGCCTCCCGCCCGGGGTCGCCGCCGTGGTCGCGCGCGGCGAGACGCTCTGGCTGATCGACCATCCGCGCGCGCTGCCGCCGCTCGGCGCGCCGCCGGCCGATTGGGTGGTCGTGCCGCTCGCGTTCGCGTGGATGTACCCCGACTCGCTGGTCGTCGCCGACGCGCTCGACTTCGCGCGCCGCGGGCTGCTCCTCACCGGCCATCTCCACGGCCACCACGACCCGGCCGCCGCGCTGCGCCGCCTCGCCGCGCTGCTCGACGGCCTCGCGTTGGCGCTCGATCCCGTGCACGAGCTCCACGCCACCGCGCTGGTCGTCGTCGCCCGCCGCCGCGGGAGCGCACCGTAGGGTTGAGGGAGCGGGGGGCTCCCTGCCCGCGAGCTACCATCGCGTCCGCCGCGATCGATGGGGGAAGCGATGGATCGCACGCGACGCGTCGGCGCCCTCCTGCTGCCCGCCCTGCTCGTGGTCGCATGGATGGCGTGGCGAGCGACGCGTCGCGCGGCCGTTCCGCCATCGCGTGAACGATCGGCGCCGACCGCGCCGGCGGAGAGTCCGCTCGCGCCGATCGCGCCGGCTCGCGAAGCGATGGAGCGCCTCCGGCCGCCCTCGCGCGACGACGCGAGTTCCGACGCGAAACGAGCCGCGGCGACGGAACGCCGTGCACTGCCCGGTCCCGCCGACGGGATCGAAGTGCGGGTGATCGAGGGCGATCGTCGCGAGCCGATCCCCTTCGCGCGGGTCGGGCTCTCGCGTGGCGGCAACGGCGGCTTAGATCCAGGCGACCTAGTCGGCGACGCGACGTCGCTTCGCCGCGCCGCCTCGCAGCTCTTCGCAGCGGATGCCGGCGGCGTCGCGCGCGTGCCATGGCCCGCGAACGTCGGTTCGCGCGATTGGCTCTTCGCCATCGAGGGGGAGCGACGCGGCGCGCTCCGCCTCGACGGCACGGCGGGCGCACTCGTCGAGCTCGAGCTGTGGCCGGCGCGCGCGGTGAGCGTGCGCGTCGTCGACGCATCCGGGGCGCCGGCGATCGGCACGCCGGTCCGCTTCGGGTCGAGGCTGCATGGCGAGTTCCAGGCGGCACTGCGCGAGGTCGTCACCGCGCCGCCCGACGGAGTCGCGCGGCTCGACGGACTCGACACGCTCGATCGAGGCTGGCGCTCCGGCTCGCTCGCCGAATGGGGGGTGTTCGTGCCTTCGCTGCACGATCCGCCGTTCGCGTCGGTCGATCCCGAGGCTCCGCCCGACGAGCCGGTGCTGCTGCGGCTGCCGGCCGAGGTCGCGCTCGAGGTGGTGTTGCGGACTGCCACCGGTCAGTCCTACCGAGGACGTGGCAGCATCAGCGTCTACTCCTTCGACGCCGAAGGATCGATCGCGAGCGAACGGCAGCAGGGGGCGAGCTTCGTCGACGGCCGCGCTCGCTGCGCCGCGTTGCCGCCGTCGATGCCGTTGCTGATGCAAGTGGAGGCCGACGGGCTCGCGGCGACGATCGAACGACGGATCGTGACGCCGGCGATCGGCGAGCCCCCTTTGCTCCTCGAGTTCGAGGTCGAAGCCAGCATCGACGGGATCGAGGGGAGGGTGGTCGGCGAAGACGGGGCGGCGGTGGTGCACGCACCCCTCGAGCTCGAACTCCGCAGCTCGATGCGAGTGCGCCGGCTGCGCGCCGAGAGCGACGAAGAGGGGCGTTTCCGCTTCGACGCCGAGCTGCGAGTCGCCGAGCTGCTCGGATCGAGTTTCCGCCTCCTTCGCCCCGACGATCGCTCGCGCATGGCGAGCGGCGCCCTGTCGGAGGCGGCAGTGGAAGCGACGCTTCGGCTCGGCGACGTCGTGCTGCGACTGCGGCCGCTCCTCGTTTCAGGACGCGTCGTCGATACGCAAGGTAAGCCGATCGACTCCGCGGCCGTCGCGATCTCCTTCGGTCGACCGCTGACAGAGGAGGAAGAGGCCTCCCTGGACGAGCCGTGGCCCTCGACCTCGAGCGATCAGGAGGGCCACTTCGCGTTGTTCGGGGCGATCGATCTCGCGAGCGCGACCGTGCAGGCGTCCGATGGCTTCGGCGCTCGTCGGAGTCCCCCGATTCCGTTCCAATCCGGCGCGACCGACGTCGAGCTGTGCCTGCCAGCGACCGGCCGTCTCCTCGGCCGGTTGCTGCTCGATCCCGGCGTCCCGCTCCAAGGGCTGCAGCTCTGCGCCGCGCCCTCGGCCGGGTCGGACATCGACGCCCAGATGCAATGGGCGATCACGCTCGGCGACGCGAGCTTCGCGTTGCTCGGGCTCGCTCCCGGCGACTGGGATGTCGAGCTGCGCTTGCTGACGGGCGGGGCACCGACCCGCCTCGCATCGATCGAGCGGGTGAGCGTCACGGCGGACGGCGCCACGCTCGATCCCCGGCTCGATCCGATCGACCTCCGTGGTCGCCTCCACGCCGCCACCGTCACGATCGTCGATGGATCGGGGCGGCCTTGCAGAGGCGCGCTCCTTCGCGCGTTCGACGGGGAGCGTGGCGACCTGCTACTCCAGTGCGACGGTTCTGGCGGCGTCGTTCGTCTCTCGACCGATCGCTCCGAGTTGCGAGTCGAGGTCGCCGCGCCCGGATTCAGGGCCGCCCGACTCGACTCGGTCCGAGGCGAACGACGAGTCGAGTTGTCGCGCAGCGCGGTGCGGCCCGTCACGCTGCGCCTCCCCGCGCCCGTCGCGACGCGCTACGCCGAACTCCTGCTGAAGTTCTCTCTGCGACTCGAGCTGCGCTCGATGGAGGCTGTGGGGAGTGCTTGGCCATGGCTCGAGACGGAGGTCGACCCCGACGGGAGCGCTCGCTTCGCGGCGGTCGAGGCGACGCGTCACGCGGCTCGCGCGACGCTCTTCCGTCGCCAGGACGACTCCGGCAGCAGCGCGCCGCGGGGCGTCGAGCTCGAGCCGGAGGCGCTCTCCGGCTTCGCGATCGAGGGCGAGGCGCCGCTCGATGTCGAGCTGCCGATCGGTCTCGCCGCGTTCGAGGCCGCGATCGCCCAACTCACCGCTCGCGACGGGTGATCGCGGGCGTCGGTCGCTCCATGGCGGGGCCTCCCCGCCCCGCTACGATCGCGCCCCTTTCCAGCGCCGCCGCGGTCGGTGGCCACTCGTCGAGCGAACGACCATGCCCACTCCTCGCACCGTCCGGCGCGGCTCCGCGCGGCAGGCCCCGAAGAAGAAGTCGAACCAGGGGCCGCTGCTGATGGCGGCGGGGGGCGGCGTCGTGCTGATCGTGCTGCTGATCGTGCTCTTGAAGGGCGGCGGCGACGAGCCGACGCCGGACGCGGGCGGCGCGAACGCCGGCGGCACGAACGCCGCGGCGACGAACGCGCCCGCTCCGGTGACGCCGCCGACGCCGGTGGTCGAGGCGCCGCCGGCGCCGAAGGAGCCGCCGCTCCCGAATGCCGCGACGTTGAAGAAGAAGATCAAGACGGCGGCCAACGCGGTCGAGGCGGCGACGCTCGCGCGCGAGGCCGATCGGCTGAAGGACGCGAAGCTCAGCGAGGAGTGCTGGACGCGCGTCTTCGAGCTCGACGCCGACCACGAGGAGGCGAAGAAGAAGCTCGACGTGCGGCAGCTGCGGCCGGGCGACGACCTCCCCGGCTTCAGCGCGCTGGCGGGCACGCCGCAGCAGCTCCACCTGCAGCACTTCCGCGACGCGGCGCGCGCCGAGCTGACCAAGAGCGCCCGTGCGGCGCTGATCGCCGAGTGGGAGGTCGCGCGCAAGGAGATCGAGGCGCGCGCGGCGAAGGCGAAGACGGAGCCGTTCTACGGCCTGGTCGATCAGCTGCGGCTCGAGCTCATGGAGAAGCCCTTCTTCAAGGAGCTCCAGTACGAGATGGTCGAGAGCAAGCCGCCCTACGCGCTCTTCGTCGAGGTGAGCGGCACGCCCGAGGAGCGCGCCGCCCGCAAGAAGGCGGTCGAGGACGGCTACACGCCCTACCTCGAGGCGTACGACCAGAAGATCCGCGACTACCTCGTGCCGCTCGCGCCGAAGCCGCCGGAGACCTCGCTCTTCCTGCCGGTCTTCGTCTTCTTGAACGAGCAGCGCTACCGCGACTACCAGATGGCCGATCGCGGCGACCCGGGCAGCCCCGGCATGCGCGCCCACTACGAGCCGTGGAAGAAGCAGAGCTTCACCTGGTCGACGGTGATCAAGCCGGGGCTCGGCGCGTTCGAGTCGGGCATCCAGACGCTGATGCACGAGCTGACCCACGCGTGGGTCGACCAGCTCGCGTCGAAGGACGGCGGCGAGTCGCGCGCGATCGGCGTGCTGGCGACCCACTGGTTCAGCGAGGGGATCGCCGAGTACCTCTCGTTCCACTTCCGCGAGTTCGACAAGTCGATCCGCTTCCAGCCGTGGCGTTCGGGGCGCCTCGCGGAGACCGGCCGGCAGGCCGATTGGCGGGTCGGGCTGCAGCGCGCGCTCGGCTTGCGGCTGCACGGGCTCGACGGCCTCGCGGCCGGGATGGTCTCGAACCTCGAGGGCGAGCGGCGCCAAGGCGCGATGGTCAGCATCTCGAGCGGCTTCTACGCCGACATGAGCAACTTCATCCTCTGGCTCAACTTCCCGGCCCCCAACGGCGCCGGCCGCGCCGCCGAGTTCGAGGCGTACGCGCGCGCCGAACTGGCGGGCGAAGGCGGCGAGGCGACCTTCAAGCGCTGCTTCCCCGGATTGCTGGAGGAGAGCGGCGGCCTCGACGCGAAGGTCGACGAGTTCGTGCTCAAGATCGCGAGCGGCAAGATCAACCCGTACAAGGAGATGAACGCCGCCGGAAAGGGGGGCTCGTGAACCTCGTGCTGCTCTGCGCTCGCGCACTCCGCGAGCGCTCGACGGTCCGCGCGCTGCGTGCGCCGACCGCCGCCGCGCTCCTGCTCGCCGCCGCCTGCGGCGGTCCCGCTCGCAAGGATGGAGAGGCCTACTTCGTGACGCGCACCCCTGCCCCGTCCGCGTCGACTGCGACCGCTGCGCCGACCGCCGCGGCCGCCGCGTCGCCCGAGGCGCACGGGCTCGACCTCGCCACGCTCGATCGCAGCGCCGACCCGGCGCGCGACTTCTACCGCTTCGCCAACGGCGGCTGGCTCGACCGCAATCCGGTGCCGGCCGACGAAGCGCAGTGGGGCGTCTTCCACGAGGTCGATCAGCGGAACCTCGCCGTGCTGCGCGCGCTGCTCGAGAAGTCGGCGCAGGCGCCGCAGGACGAGCTGCACCGCAAGCTCGGCGACTTCTACGCGTCGGGCATGGACGAGGCGGCGATCGATGCCGCGGGCGCCGCGCCGCTCGCCGAGCCGCTCGCCGCCATCGCCGCGCTCGAGCACGTCTCGGCGCTGCCGCGCCTCCTCGCGGAGCTCCATCGGATTGGCGTCTCGGCGCTCTTCGGCGTCGGCTCCGGCCCCGACCTCTCCGACACCTCGATGAACATCCTCTGGATCGCGCAGGACGGCATGGGATTGCCGGAACGCGACTACTACAAGCGCGACGACGCCGCGTCGGTCGCGCTGCGCGAGCAGTACGTCGGCCACGTCGCGCGCATGGTGACGGCGCTCGGCGTGCCGGCCGAGCAGGCATCGCTCGAGGCGGCGACGATCCTCGCGCTCGAGGGCGAGCTGGCGGCCGCCGGCTACGGCGCGCTCGACTTCCGCGATCCGCAGAAGCTGCTGAACAAGGTGGGCTTCGAGGCGCTGCAGAAGGCCACGCCGCACTTCGACTGGGGCGAGTACCTCGACGCGCTCGAACTCGACGGCAGCGTGACGATCAACCTGATCGCGCCGGGCTACTTCGCGGCGCTCGATGCGCTGCTCGCCCGCGTGCCGCTCGCGGACCTGAAGAGCTACCTGCGCTGGCAGCTCGTCCACGCGCAGGCGGACTACCTCGGCCAGGCGTTCGCGGGCGAGCACTTCGCCTTCTTCGGGCGCGCGCTCGGCGGCGCGCAGGAGCAGCGGCCGCGCTGGAAGCGGGTGATCGACGCAGTGGGCGGCTCGATGGGGGAGGCGCTCGGCCAGGCGTTCGTCGGCGAGACCTTCAGCCCGCGCGCGAAGGAGCGCTGCCAGAAGATGGTCGACGACCTGCTCGCGGCGTTCCGCGAGCGGCTGGCGCAGCTGCCGTGGATGAGCGAGGAGACGCGCGCGAAGGCGCTCGCGAAGCTCGCCCAGTTCAAGACGAAGATCGGCTACCCCGACACGTGGCGCGACTGGAGCGGGCTCGCCATCGCGCGCGACTCCTACGCGAGGAACCGCCAGCGAGCGGCCGCCTTCGAGAAGGCGCGCGATCTCGGCAAGGTCGGCAAGCCGGTCGATCGCGCCGAGTTCGGCATGCCGGCCTACCTGGTGAACGCCGGCTACAACCCGACCAACAACGACATCACCTTCCCGGCCGGGATCCTGCAGCCGCCCTTCTTCAGCGAGACCTACGACGACGCGCTCAACTACGGCGCGATGGGGGCGGTGATCGGCCACGAGATCACCCACGGCTTCGACGACCAGGGCAGCCAGTTCGACGGCGCCGGCAACCTCGCCAACTGGTGGGGCGACGCCGATCGCGCCGAGTTCGAGCGGCGCGCGCAGGTGGTGGTGGCGCAGTTCGACGGCTACCGCGCGATCGACGACCTGCACGTGAACGGCAAGCTGACGCTCGGCGAGAACATCGCCGACCTCGGCGGCGTGACGATCGCCTACGCGGCGCTGCAGCGCGCGTTGGCCGGGAAGGAGCGCCCGCTGATCGACGGCTTCACGCCGGAGCAGCGCTTCTTCCTCGCCTGGGCGCGTGCGTGGCGTTCCAACGAGACGCCCGCGCAGCAGCGCCTGCAGGTGAACACCAACCCCCATTCGCCGGCCCGCTTCCGCGTGGTCGGCCCGCTCTCGAACGTCGACGAGTTCGCCGCCGCTTTCGCGCTGCCCCCCGATGCGCCGATGATGCGTCCGCCGGAGCAGCGCGCGCGGATCTGGTGAGCGCGGCGACCCGGTCGCCTGCCCTCTCCTGAGGTCCGCCATGTTCCGCTCCCTCGCGCTCGTCGCGTTGCTGGCCCTGCCCTCCTGCTTCTGCTGCCTCTTCAGCCCGGAAGTGTGGGATCAGGTCGCGCGCTCGGACGACGCGGAGGAGCTCGCCGCGTTCGACGCGGCGTACGCGGAGCAACGCTGGGACGAGGCGCTCGACCACGCGGACGAGGCGTTCGACGCGGTCGGGGGGGAGCGCTCCGATCTCCTCCACGTCCAGGTGGCGGAGTGCCACGAGAAGGTCGGCGACCTCGAGGCGGCGGAGGCGGAGCTGTTCCGCACGGTGCGCTTCAGCCAGGATCCCGCGATCGCGCGCTGGTGGCTGCGGGTGGTCGAGGCGCGCGGTCGGCGGGCAGCGGTGCAGCAGGAGTTGTCGCGCACCGAGCAGGGGAAGGACCCGGCGATCGTGCTGCCGCTGCTGCTGCTGCTGCAGGCGACGGTCGACGCCGAGACGTGGAAGTCGACCGCCAACGCGGCGTGGTTCGGCTTGGCGGGACAGGGGAACTACCCGGAGACGGCTGCGGTCCTGCTGCTGCTGGCCGACTTCCATGCCGAGCAGAAGAGCCCCGGCGAGTCGGCGATGATGGCGCGGATCGCGTCGCGCTACCTGCGGGATGCGCAGGCCGATCCGAAGCGGCTGCTCTCCTGGGAGCGACTGCAGGCAGCGTCGCTGCTGCGCGAGGCGCGCTTCCTGGTCGACTACGGCATGCCGTGGCGCGCCGGCGCGAAGCTGGCGCGACTCGCCGACCTCCCGCCGGGCCTTGCGCCCGGTTTCGCGGAGGAGCGGCGCGAAGTCGAGGCGGCTGCGCAACGGGGCACCTCGGCCGATCTCGAGCGGCGCCGCGAAGGCTTCGAGTTCCCGGCCGACGTCACGCTCGCCTCCGCGCTCGCGCGCGCGAAGGGGGTCACGGTCGAGCCGCGCGGCGAACTCATGGCGGTCCGCCTGCCCGACGGCCGCGAGTGGACGGTCCGCGTCGACTTCCCGAACTCGGCCGGCCGCTTCGACCCGTTCCGCCGCTGCCTGCGCTTCGAAGGGGTGGTCGCGGCGCCCGACGTCGCGCTGCTCTACCCCGACGGCGATCTCTTCCTCGGCCGCGACGCGTTGCTGGGCGACGGCCTCTACCTCTCGGCGGTCCGTCCGGCGGCGCTCGAGCCGTGCCGCTTCGGGCTGCCGTTCGACCGCGCCAACGCGATCACCGACGCCACGAGCTTCCGCCAGCAAGCGGACGGGTCGTTCCGCGTCGCGCTCGATTTCGCGGGCGGCTGCGGCTTCGTCGGCAACGCGATGCGCGACGGCGACCGCTGGCTGCCGCTCGGCCACTGCCTGCTGACGCTGCCCGACTGGTCGCTCTACGTCGGCAAGACGTTCGAGGGGCGGCCGGTCGACGGCGCGCGGCTCCTGGTGGACGGGTCGGCGGAGTTCTGGAGCGAGGGCCAGCGGGTCGAGGTCGCGCGGCGCGACGGCTCGTTCGGCAACGACCGCTTCGAGGTGCGGCTGCGCGACGGCGACGAGGTCGAGTACTTCGATCGCAAGACGGGCGCGCGCATCGCGTGGGACAACCTCACCTACTTCGACACCGACGTCGACCTCGAGCGCCTCGCGCAGTGGCGCCAGTCCGAGGTGCAGCGGCGCGAACGCGAGGCGCTGATGGAGAAGTGGGCCGCGGAGGAGCGCGAGCGGCAGCGCCAGCGCGAGGCGGAGACGGCCGAGCTGCGCCGTTCGATCGACGAGGAGAACGCGCGGCTGCGCGCCGAGCGGGTCGCGCAGGGGCTCTCCCCCGACTTCGAGGTGCCGGGGTTCGACTTCCAGGGGATGCTCGACAGCGGCGGCCGCGACGACCTCTGCGTCCGCTGCAACGGCGCCGGCCAGAACTACGTCTGGGGCGGCGCCCAGCAGCAACTGGTCTGGCGCGAGCGCGGCGCGAGTCCGGGCGGCTGGGTCGACGCCACCGTCCACACCTCGGGCCACATGGCGATCTGCACCCTCTGCGACGGCACCGGCATCCGCTGGGGCGCGCAACGCTGACGAGCCGCCGCCCCGCTGCGCGCCGAGCGCTGCGTACCCGCAGCCGCTCGCCCTTGCGTCCGGGTGCGGTTTCGACCGCCGTTTTCCCCCCGCCACCTGTGCGGTCTTGACCGCCGTTTTCTCCCCGCCACCTTGCCGGTCACAAGATGTCGAAGACCTCCGTCAGTGGCCGCAGCAACGTCGTGAAGTTCGCGTCGATCAAGTACCCCGCGTTCCACGGCAGCTCGCTCTTCTCGGCCAGCAGCCCGAGCGCGACCACCGCGAACGCGCGGCGGAACTCGGGGAGCGACTGCTTCTGCGCCAGCTCGAGCAGCGGCTCGACTGCCGCTCGCCCGCCGAGCAGCCCGAGCGCCTTCGCGTAGGCCGCCGCCTGCGGCAGGTCGTCCGCCGTCGCCATCCGCGCCAGCAGCTCGCCCTCGAAGCCGCGATCCTCGAGCAGGCCGAGCGCGCGCGCGCAGTCGATCCGCACCGCCGGATGGAGCGACCGGTCGCCGAGCCGCTCGCGCAGCGTCGGGATCGCGCTCCGTTCGCCGGCCAGCGCGCAGGCGAGCGCGAGGTGGCCCTGCTCGATCGGGTTGCTGGTCCCTTCGAGGGTGGTCTTCAGCTTCGGCCCCGCCTCGGGCTCGCCCATCAAGCCGAGCGCCAGCGCGAACGCGCCGCGCAGCGACGGGTCGCGCGCCCCCTCGAGCTCCTCGATCAGCTTCGCGCCGACCAGCCCCGTCATCGCCGATGCCTTGCCGTCCTTCGCGAGCGCGCGATCGCCGCGGCCGATGATGCCGAGCGCCAACGCCGCGTACGCTCGGTTGGTCCGCCGCTCCGGATCGCGCACCTCGGCCAGCAGCTTCTCCTGCACCCGCTTGCGCAGCACCGCCGACGCCTCGTCCGGCGCGCCGCCGCGCTCGTAGACGCGGCCCATCGACAGCAGCGCGAGGTGGCGCGTCACCGAGTCGGTGTGGTCGTCCGCGGCGCGCAGCAGCGCCTCGACCACCTCCGCCTCGTCGGGCTGCGCCAGCGCGCCGAGCGCGATCACGAGCGAGCGGCTCACTTCGTCGCTGGTCGCCTTCTCCGCCAGCAGCCGCAGCAGCGTGCCGAGCAGCGCGCGGCCGCCCGGCAGCCGCTGCAGCGCGATCGGCACCTGCGCGCGCACGTCGCGATCGAGCGAGCCGTCCTCGAGGAGGCGGGCGAGCTCGGCCAGCGCGAAGGGGGCGTGGCTCGCGTGGTGGCCGAGCGCCAGCACGGAGGCCGCCGCGATCTCGCGATCGGCGGTCGGCGCGCGCGCGAGGCCGGCGAGCAGCTCGACGTTCTCGCGCTGGTCGGTGAGGCCGAGCGCCAGCGCCGCGAGCCCGCGCAGCAGCTCGTCGAGCGGGCCGGTCGCGCCGCAGAGGCGCCGCCCCTCGCCGCTGTCGACCACGATCTCGCGCAGCAGCGCCGCCGCCTCGGGACCGCCGAGGATGCCGAGGCCGAGCACGGCTGCCTGCCGCGGCGTCCGCTCGGCATGGGCGAGCGTCTTCTGCAGCGGGGCGAGGAACGGCCCCGCCATGCCGGTCGCGACGCTGCGGCCGAGCGCGATGGCGGCGGCGTCGACCACCTCGGTCGATTCGTCGCGCAGCGCCGTGATCAGGAAGGGCAGCAGCCGGTTGCGCGCCTCGCTCGGCAACAGCGGCGAGTCGGCCGGCATGCGGTCGCTGCGCCCGGAGAGGTAGCCCGGGACGGAGCTCTGCGTCTCGAGGCGGCCGGCGGCGTGGCGCGGCAGGTAGGCCTCGCGCTGGAAGTACCACCACGCCTCCCAGCGATCGAGGTTCGGGGCGGAGCGGCGCGCGCCGACGCCGCCGGTCGACGGGCCGCGCCCGCCGGTGGTGGGAGCGCCAGCGCCGCCCGGGTTGGTGACGCCGTCGCTCGGCGGGCGCCAGACGGCGCCGTGCGGCAACGCGCTCGGTGCCGCTCCGATGGCGGCGGCGAGGCCGACGACGAGCGGCGGCGCGAGACGGCCCGCGAGTGAAGCGGCGAGATGAGCGGCGAGGCGAGGCAGCGAGCGCGGCATGGCACGGCTCCGGTCAGGGCGGCGGGGGATTGCCCGCAACCGCGGGACCGCGAGTGCGTGCCTATTCCGCGCGCGACCGCGACGGGCGGCGCCGCTCACCCTCGCTCAGAGCAGGTCGAGGATCGCGTCGAGCGGGCGCAAGGGCAGCGTGAAGTTGGCGTCGACCAGGTAGGGGACGTTCCACGGCAGCGGCGTCTTCTCGGCGAGCAGCCCGATCGCGACCACCGCGAAGCCGCGCTGCAACTCCGGCAGCGAGCGATCTTCGACCATCGCGCGCAGCGCCGGCGCCGACTCGCTGCCGCCCACCAGGCCGAGCGCGCGCACGTAAGCGCTCGCCGAGTGGGAATCGGGGGCACCGGCGAGCAGCTCGATCAGCTGCCGCTCGAAGGTCGCGTCGCCGAGCAGTGCGAGCCCGCGCGCGACGTCGATGCGCGACAGCGGCGGCAGCGCCGGGTCGGCGAGCAGCGCGCGCAGCGGCTCGGCGGCGGCGCGGGCGCCCACCATGCCGAGCGCGACGGCGAGCTGCCCGCGCAGCTCGGGATGGCGGCCGTCGGTGAGGCGCTCCTGGAGCGGACCGGCCGCTTCGGCGCAGCGCAGCAGGCCGAGCGACAGCGCGAGCGCCCCCTGCAGCGACGGGTCGCGCACCGACTCGAACGTCTCGATCAGCTTGCGCCCCGAGTGGGCGACGCGCTCGCGCGCGGCCGGCAGCTCCGCCTCGCCGCGCCCGAACAGGCCGAGCGCGAGGGCGGCCCACGGCTGCTGCGTCTTGCGCTCCGGCTGGAGCAGCTGGCCGAGCAGGAAGGCATGCACGCTCTCGCGCTGCGGCTCGAGCTGCAGCGGATCGCCGAGCGCCTGCGCCGCGCGTTCGCCGAGGCGGCCGAGCGCGATCAGCGCGAACTCGCGCGTCGAGGCGTCGGAGTGGCGGCGCGCCGTCTCCATCAGCACGCGCGTCGTCTCCGCTTCCTCGAGCGAGGCGAGCTGGCCGAGCGCGAGCGCGATCGAGCGCGCCACTTCGGCGGGCGTCTGCTTGTCGGCGAGGTGGGAGAGCAGCTTCGGCAGCATCCCGCGCGACGCCGCCATCGGCAGGCGCGCCATCGCGATCGGCACCTGCGCGCGCACCGACCGCTCGAGGCCGCGCTCGTCGAGCAGGCGCGACAGCGTGACGATCGCGGCGGGCGCCGCTTCGCGCTGCAGCCCCATCGCGACGATCGCCGTGGCGACCAGTTCGCGCGAGGCGGTCGCGCTGGTGGCCAGCGTGACGATCGGCGAGAGGGCGTCCTGCGTGCCGGCGAGTCCGAGGCCGAGCGTCGCGAGGCCGCGCAGCAGGTCGTCGATCGGCCCGCTCGCGCCGCAGCGCTGCCGCCCTTCCGGCGCGTCGAGCGCGATCTCGCGCAGCGCCGCCACCGCGTCGGGCCCGCCGATCAGCCCGAGTCCGAGCACGGCCGCTTCCTGCGGGCTCGCTTCGGGATGGGCGAGGTTCTTCAGGAGATGGGGGAGCAGCGGCGCCGCTTCGGCGCGCGGCAGCGACCGGCCGAGCGCGATGGCGGCCGAGTCGGCCACCTCGACCGAGGCGTCCCGCAACGACTGCGCGAGCAACGGCAGCAGGCTGCGGCGCAGCTCCGGTCGCAGCAGCGGATCGAGCGCCGGCTGCGCGCCGCGGCCAGTGGCGAGGCCCGACGTCGCGGTGTCCGGCGGGGCGCCAGCATGGCGGCTCAGGTAGAGCTCGCGCGTCTGGCTCCACCAGGTCTCCCAGCGGTCGCTCACTTGCGGCGAGCGGCGCGCGGCTCCAGGGACGCCGCCGCCGGTGCGACCGGCGCTCGGCGAGGGCGGCACGGCGGGTGGGGTCGCCGGGCCGACCGGGCCGCTGGTGGGGCCGCTCGCGGGCGGAGTGACCGGCGCCATCGGGCGCGGACCTTCGGGAGCGCCGGGAGTGGTGGGCGCGGACGGCGTGCCGGGCGGCGTGGTCGGTGCGCCCGGGTCGGCCGGCGGGGTGGTCGGGGCGCCGGGGTCGGTGGGCGGAGGCGTTTCGCCCGGTCGATCCTTCTTCTCGCCCGGATGGCGCGGGCGGGTCGGCCCGCGGGGAGTGCCGCCCGGAGTGCGCGTCGAGCCGCCGGTGCCGCCGCGGATGATCCCGCCGTGGCCGAGCGCGTCAGGGGCCGCGAACGCAGTGACGGCGAGCAGGGCGAGCAGTCGGATCGCGCGGCGCATGACACTCTCCTTCGGCTCGACGACCAGCGCAGCGGAGTGTGCCGCTTCGCAGGAGACGTCCAGATAGCCGCTCGGCGGGAGAGTGGAAGTGCTTCCGCGAACCCGATGCGGATCGGCCGATCACCGCGGCGGCGTGGCACCACCGCGGCAGGTCGCACTCGATCCGATCGTTGCCCGCGCCGGTTCCGCGCTCAACCCATCGAGTTGGATCGGACGAATCGGCAGGCGCGCCGTAGCCACGGGAGCGCCTGATTCAGGTCGCGCGCCGTCTCGAGCGGCAGCTCCACCATGTCGGTGGCGTCTTCGCCCTTCTTGCCGACGTAGGCGCGCGAGTCGCGGACCTTCAGCGCATCCTCGCGCTGCCGGGGGTGGAGCTTGACCACCACGCCCGTCTTGGTGAGGAACGAGAAGAGCGAGCCTTGGATGGTGAAGCTCGTCCGGCTCGGCGTGCGCTGCGCCTCGACTCCCTTCCAGCGGAGAAGCGTGTCTTCGAGCAGAGCGGCGACTTCGGATGCCATCGTGGTTCCTGCAATAGTGGGGGGCGGACGCTGCCCCGGCCGCGAAAGGGCGGCATCGTAACGAAACACGCACGCCGGCGAAAGCCGGGGGTCAATGGGGCGCGGCGGTCCCGTTGCGGCGCGCATCGGCGTGGAAGTCCTGCAGCGCGCGCGCGCGCAGGCCGAGGCGCTGGCGGGAGTGGATCGCCGCGACCACGGCGCGCGCGCCGCTGATCGTGGTGATCGCCGGGATGCCGTGCTGGACCGCCTGGGTCCGGATCACGATCTCGTCGCTGCGCGCCTCCTGCTCGGGCGAGGGGGTGTTGATGACGAGGCCGACGTCGCGGTTCTTGATGATGTCGACCACGTTCGGGCGGCCGCGGCCGAGCTTGTAGACCGCGGTGACGTCGACGCCGGCCGCCTTCAGCGCGCGGTAGGTGCCGTGCGTCGCGAAGACCTGGAAGCCGAGCAGCGTCAGCGTCTTGGCGATCTCGACCGCCTCGCGCTTGTCGGCGTCCTTCACCGAGATGAGCACCTTGCCCTCGGTCGGGATGTTCTGGTTGGCGCCGAGGTAGCCCTTCGCGAAGGCGAGCCCGAGGTCGGTGTCGATCCCCATCACCTCGCCGGTCGACTTCATCTCGGGACCGAGCAGCGTGTCGGTGCCGGGCAGCTTGCTGAACGGGAAGACCGGCACCTTGACGCTGAAGTGGTCGGGCCAGACCTCCTCGGTGAAGCCGAGCGTCTGCAGCGTGCCGACGCCCGCCATCACCTTCGCCGCGATGCCGGCCAGCCCGACGCCGATCGCCTTGCCGACGAACGGCACGGTGCGCGACGCGCGCGGGTTCACCTCGAGCACGTAGATGTCCTCGCCCTTGATGGCGAGCTGCAGGTTCATCAGGCCGACGACCTCGAGCTCCTTGGCGAGCGCGTGGGCCATCGAGCGGATCTCCTGGATCTGCCGCTCCGAGATCGTGTGGGGCGGCAGCACGCAGGTCGAGTCGCCCGAGTGGATGCCCGCCTCCTCGATGTGCTCCATGATCCCGGCGACGACCGAGGTCTTGCCGTCGCTGATCACGTCGACGTCGATCTCGAGCGCGCTCTCGAGGAAGCGGTCGATCAGGATCGGCTTGCCGGGCGCCGCCTCGACCGCCTCCGCCACGCAGCGGGCGAGCTGCGGCTGCGAGTAGCAGATGTTCATCGCCCGGCCGCCGAGCACGAACGACGGGCGCACCAGCACCGGGTAGCCGATGCGCTGCGCGATGGCCGCCGCCTCCGCCTCGTTCGAGGCGATGCCGCTCTCCGGCTGGCGCAGCTTCAGCTTGACGATCAGCTCGTTGAAGAGCTTGCGGTCCTCGGCGCGGTCGATCTGCCGCGGCGAGGTGCCGATGATCGGCAGGCCGCGTTCCAGCAGCTGCCGCGCGAGGTTGAGCGGCGTCTGGCCGCCGAACTGCACGATGACGCCGTCGATCTTCTGCGTCTCGTAGATGTGGATCACGTCCTCGAGCGTGAGCGGCTCGAAGAAGAGCTGGCTCGAGGTGTCGAAGTCGGTCGAGACCGTCTCGGGGTTCGAGTTGACCATGATCACGTCGAAGCCCGACTTGCGCAGCTCGTAGGCCGCCTGCACGCAGCAGTAGTCGAACTCGATGCCCTGGCCGATGCGGTTCGGGCCGCCGCCGAGGATCATGATCTTCTTGCGCGGGCTGCTGATGATCTCGGTCTCGCCCTGCTCCCACGTGGAGTAGAGGTAGGGCGTCTCGCTGGCGAACTCGGCGCCGCAGGTGTCGATCAGCTTGTAGACCGGCGCGAGCTTCAGCTCCTTGCGCCGCGCGCGCACCGCATCCTCGCCGCACTTCCACAGGTAGCCGAGCTGCACGTCGGAGAAGCCCATCCGCTTGGCGGCGAGCAGCTGCTCGCGGCTGCAGGCGGCGAGGTTCGGGACCTTGGCCAGCTCGACCTCGAAGTCGACGATCTCCTGCAGGTTGGCGAGGAACCACGGATCGAAGCCGGTCAGCTCGAAGATGCGGTCGTGCGGGATGCCGAGCTTCAACGCCGTGCGCAGGTGGAAGAGGCGGTCGGGGTTGGGCACCGACAGGTTCTTCAGCACCACCTCCTTCTCGGGGACGGTGTCGGTGAGGAACGGGTCCTTGCCGTCGAGGCCGAAGCCGAAGCGCTGCACCTCGAGCGAGCGGATCGCCTTCTGCATCGCCTCCTTGAAGGTGCGCCCGATCGCCATGGTCTCGCCGACCGACTTCATCTGCGTGGTCAGCGTGCGATCGGAGCCGGGGAACTTCTCGAACGCCCAGCGCGGCACCTTGACGACGCAGTAGTCGAGGGTCGGCTCGAAGCAGGCCGGCGTCTTCTTGGTGATCTGGTTCTGGATCTCGTCGAGCGTGTAGCCGACCGCGAGCTTCGCGGCGATGCGCGCGATCGGGAAGCCGGTCGCCTTGCTGGCGAGCGCCGAGCTGCGCGACACGCGCGGGTTCATCTCGACGACGATCATGTCGCCGTCGGCGGGATTGACGGCGAACTGCACGTTGCTGCCGCCCGTCTCGACGCCGATCTCGCGCATGATCAGGAACGCCGCGTCGCGCATCAGCTGGTATTCGCGGTCGGAGAGCGTCTGGATCGGCGCGACGGTGATCGAGTCGCCCGTGTGCACGCCCATCGGGTCGAAGTTCTCGATGCCGCAGATGATGACGCAGCGATCCTGGTGGTCGCGCATCACCTCGAGCTCGAACTCCTTCCAGCCGGCCACCGACTTCTCGATGAGGATCTCGCTGTTCAGCGAGCGCTCGAGGCCGGCGGCGCAGATCCGCTCGTACTCCTCGACGTTGTAGGCGATGCCGCCGCCGGTGCCGCCGAGCGTGAAGCTCGGCCGGATCACGGCCGGCAGGCCGACGCGGTCGCGCGCCTCCATCGCCTCGTTCATCGTGTAGGCGATCGCGCTGGTCGGCACCTTGAGGCCGATCTTCACCATCGCCTCGCGGAAGAGGTGGCGGTCCTCGGCCTTCTTGATCGCGTCGTAGTTGGCGCCGATCAGCTTCACGCCGAACTTCTGCAGCACGCCGCGCTCGTAGAGCTGCACGGCGACGTTCAGGCCGGTCTGCCCGCCGAGCGTCGGCAGCACCGCGTCGGGCCGCTCCATCTCGATGATGCGCGCGACGCTGTCGGCGTCGACCGGCTCGATGTAGGTCCGGTTCGCCATCGACGGATCGGTCATGATCGTCGCGGGGTTGCTGTTGACGAGGATGACCTCGTAGCCCTCCTCGCGCAGCGCCTTGCACGCTTGCGTCCCGGAGTAGTCGAACTCGCAGGCCTGGCCGATGACGATCGGGCCGGAACCGATGATCAGGATTCGCTTCAGGTCGTCGCGACGCGGCATGCGGTGCTTTCCTCGACGGGCGCGTCCAGGGCGTTCAAAATTTCGCGGACGATAGCGAGCGGCGCACTCTTCAGCGACGGTCGAGGTCGAGCCGGCGACGCAGCTCGCGCCAGTCGGCGTCGTCGGGACGGGGCGAAGCGAGCCGCGCCGCGAACTCCGGCGGCGGAGCGAGCCCGCGTGCGCCACCCCACGCGGCCACCTCGGCCAGGAGCGGCGGGCACTCGATCGCCTCGCGCAGCGCCGCGGCGAAGGCGCGCTCGGGGCCGCCGGCGCCGCCCGCCTCCGCCAGCGCGGCGAGCACGGCCAGCGTGCGCGCAGGCGAGCTGCCGAGCAGCGGATCGCTGCGCCCGAGCGCGTCGAGGCGGTCGCGCGGCGCCACCTCGCCGCCCCCGAGCGCCGCCAGCAGCGCCGGCAGGTCGGCGAGCAGCGCCGCCTCCTCGGCGGCGGTCGCCACCGCGCCGCGCCGCAGGAGCTCGCGGCGCGGCCCGATCGGCAGCAGGGCGCGGAAGTCGGAGGCGCTCGCGGCCGGCCAGAGCGTCAGCACGCGGCGATCGAACCAGTCGCGCAGCTCGGGCGGCGCATGGGCGCGCTCGGCGATGGCGCCCGCCTCGGCGAAGAAGCGCTCGTCGCAGCGCGCGGCTCGCGGGCCAAGCCCGGCCCACGCCGCGTCGAGCGCCGCCACCGCCTCCTCCGGCGGTCGCTGCGCCAGCAGGGCGACCAGGGTCGGGTCGGCCGGCGGCGCGCGGGTCGGCAGGCCGAGCGCCGCGCGCTCGAGCGCCGCCTCGCTGCCGATCGCCGCGTCGCGCAGCAGCAGCAGCGCGCACGGCGCCGTCGCCGCGGTCGGGTCGGCGCTCGCCAGCGCGAGCAGCGCGGTGCGCGCCTCGACCAGCTGCGGCTCCTCGTCGCGCCACCGCTCGGCGGGGAGTTCGAGCGCGGCGGCGACCCGCGTCTCGAGCAGCGCGCGCGCCTCCGTCCCGCCGAGTCGGCCGAGCGCCTCGAGCACGCCGTGGCGCTCGCCGGCGTCGTCGCTCGCCGCGAGGCGCGCCAGCGCGACCGGCAGCAGCGCCTCGCGCAGCGCCGGCTCGGCCAGCTCGAGCAGCGCCATGCGGCTCTCCTCGTCCTCGGCTTCGGAGAGGAGCGCCGTCACTAGCGCCGCGTAGCCCGGCAGGTGGCGCAGCTTGCCGAGGTCGGCGAGCAGCGGGATGCGGCGCGCCGGATCGAGTCCGCGCAGCACGCGCGGCGCCGCCTCGAGCGCGAGCGGATCGCCCGCCTCGACCAGCGCGCGCAGCGCCGCCTCGCGCACCGGCGGGCGTGCATCGTCGAGCGCGACCCGCAGCAGCTCGCGCATGCGCGGCCCGCCGAGCCGGCCGGCGCGCGAGAGGCAGAAGCGGTAGAGGTCGACCGCTTCGGCGTCGGCGCGAAGCGCGCCCGCCTGCTGCTCGAACCACGCCTCCGCCGCCGCGCCGCCCACTTGCGCCAGCACGTGGAGCAGCGCCTCGACCGCGTGCCGACCGAACCGCTCGATCGCCTCGCGCGCGACCGCGTCGCTCGCCCCCTGCAGCGCGATGAAGGGGACCCCTTCGAGCGCCGCCAGCCGATCGCTCTCGGCGGCCGGCTTGCGCCACAGTCGTTCGACCAGCGCCAGCAGCTCGTCGGGGTCGCTCGCGCCGAACGACTCGGCGAGCTGCTCGATCATGCGGCCGCGCGTGCGCGCGTCGCGTTCGCCATCGAGCGCGTCGATCAGGAAGCCGAGCAAGGCGCTGTCGCCGCTGCGGGCGATCGCCTCGAAGGGGCGCAGCCGCGCGTCGCCGTGCAGGTCGCGCAGCGCATGGAGGAGGAGCCGGTTGCGCGGCTCGCCCGCCGGCAGGTGGAGCGCGGTCTCGCAGAGCGCGGCGCGCAGCGGCGGCGCGAGGCGGGGCGCGACCTCCTCGTCGAGGCGGCGCGCCACCGCGGCGTAGGGCAGGCGGGCCAACGGCGCGAACCACGGGAGCGCACGGCCCGGCTCCTCGCGCGGCGCGACCAGCTGCGCGAGCAGCAGGTCGAGCGTGGCGCGCCCGTCGAGACGGAACGCCACGTCGAGCGCCCCCTCGAGCGCCCCGTCGAACGGCGGCTCGCGCTCGAGCGACGGGAGCAAGGCGACCGCGCGCGCCGCGCTGGCCGGCGCGACCCGTTGCAGCTCGAGCAGCGCGGCGGCGGCGTGCTCCTGGAGCGGCGACGGCGGGAGGCCCGCTTGCGCCAGGAGCTCCCGCAACGCCGCCTCGTCGAGCGCAGCGGCCCGTTCCGGCTGGTAGCGCACGGCGAGCCGCAGCGCGAGCGGTCCGCCGGCCCCGTCCGCGTCGACGCGGCCGGCCGCGTACGCCTCGCTGAACGCGCGCAGCGTCGCCGCCTCCCACGCGGGCGCGAGCGTCGCGACCCGTTCGGCGAGATGGTCCTGCAGCGTGCTCGGCAGCGTCGGCAGCAGCGCCAGCAGTTGCGCGCCGGTCGCGTCGCGATCGTCGGCCGCGCGCAGCTCGAGCGCCCGTTCGAGCAGCGTCGGGTCGGGCCCGTGGCAGAGCGCATCGAGCGGTGCTGCGAACGCGGCGGCGAAGCGGCGCCGCACCGGCAGCGAGTGGCGCGCCAGGCCATCGAGCAGCGCCTGCGCCACGTTGCAGTCGCGATCGACCAGCAGCGCGGCGATCGCGTCGACCGGCCACGGCTCGCCGGCGCGCGCGAGCGCCAGCGCCGCGAGCGCGCGCACGCCCGGATCGGCGGCGGCGCGGCGCTGCAGCGCGAGCGGCCGCGCCTCGGCCGGCGCCAGCGCCAGCAGCAGCTCGAGCTGGGCACGCCACGCGCGGTCGTCGAGGTCGGCGGGAGCTGCCGCGAGGCGCTCGATCGGCTGCGCGTGGAAGAGGTCGCGGCGCGCCCGTTCGCGGAGCAGCGGATCGCTGCTCGACAGCGCGTCGAGCGCGGCGTCGATCGCGCCATCGACCGGCGCGTCCTCCGCGAACGGCGCGTTGCCAGGGCTGCGCGGCGGTGGCGCGAACGGCGCGGCCGCGGCGGCGAGCAGCGCGAAGCGACGCGCGGCGGCGGCCGGTCGGATCACGCGACGTGGTCCGCCAGCGCCGCCGGCAGCCGCTCGATCAGGTCGGTCGCCGTCACGCCGAGCTCGCCGAGCGCCGCCGCCGCGAGGTCGCCGGCGCGGCCGTGCGCGAAGGTGGCGATGCGCGCCGCCAGCAGCTCGTCCGGCAGCACCGCCAGCAGCGCGGCGACGCAGCCCGAGAGGACGTCGCCGCTGCCGCCGCTCGCCATGCCGGGGTTGCCGGTCGTGTTGAAGTAGCTCTCGAGGCCGTTGCTGACCACGCTGCGGTGCCCTTTGAGGATCACGGTCGCGCCGGCGCGCATGGCGAGGTCAACGGCTGCGAGGCGGCGCGGCTCGTCGGAATCGCCGGGGCGCTGGCCGGTCAGGCGATGGAGTTCGCCGGCGTGGGGGGTGACGACGGTGACGCGGCGGTGGCCGGCGAGGTGGGCCGGTTCGCCGGCGAAGGCGTTCAAGCCGTCGGCATCGAGGACCAGCGGCCGCTCGATCCGTGGCACGAGTTCCCGCACCAGCGCGGTGGTCTCGAGTGCGGTCCCGAGCCCCGGCCCGAGCGCCACCACGTCGGCCCGCCCGCAGGCGGCGAGCAGCGGCGTGAGCGAGGCGGGGCCGAGGACGCCGTCGTGGTCCGGGAGCGGCAGCCAGGTGGCGCGCAGTTCGGCAGCGCCCGCGATGGCGTAGAGCGAGCGCGGCAGGGCGATGGTGACGAGGCCGGCGCCGCTGCGGAAGGCGGCGGCCGCGGCGAGCAGCGGCGCGCCGTGCATCCCGTAGCTGCCGCCGATGATCAGCAGCCGGCCGAAGTCGCCCTTGTGGGCGGTCGGGGTGCGGCGCGGCAGCTTCTTCAGCTCGGGCGGGACGGTAGAGGGCAGGGGCTCGGAGGAGGTCGGCATGGGCGCTCCGATCGCGGCGGTGCCGGCGTCAGCTCCACGGCGAGGGAGGCAGGCGCGCGAACGACTCCGCGACTTCGATCTTGCCGGTTTCGAGGCCGGCGTAGTTCTTCTGGATCGCCTCGCAGCCGCGCGGCAGCTCGGCGAGGTCGGCGGGCGGATCGAAGCCGAGCCACCGCAGCAGCGCGAGCACCGGATGGACGTAGCCGCGCGCGTTGCCGTCCTCGACCTTGACCGCGATGCCGACGCTTCGCAGCCCGGGGCGGGGCGGGCGGATCGCCAGCGCGACGACCCCTTCCGCGCCGATCTTGCAGAAGGTGCGGCGCTGGCTGACCTTGGTGACGGCGAGGTCGAAGCGGCGGCTGCCGGAGACGTAGTGCGGCTCCTCCATCGCGGCGTCGAAGAGGCGGCGCGCGGCAGCGGCGCTCGGGTCGGGGAGGCCGGTCGGGTCGGCGAAGCGCGCCATCGCCCGCGCCAGCGCACCGAGCGGCAGCGAGTAGGCGGGGGCGCTGCAGCCGTCGATCGCGACGCCGATCGCGTCGGCGGGAAGGCCGGCGAAAGCGGCGAGGCGGGCGAGGATGCGCTGCTGCACCGGATGGCGCGGATCGACGTAGCCGGCGAGCGGCGCCCCGAGCTGGCGCGCCTGGATCAGCATGCCGGCGTGCTTGCCCGAGCAGTTGTGGTGGAGGACGGTGAAGCGCTCCCCCTCGCGCAGCAGCTGCCGCGCCGCCGCGTCGTCCATCGGCGCATGGGCGCCGCAGAGGAGCGCGCTCTCCGGAACGCCGCCCTTCTCGAGCAGGGTGCGCGCGGCCGCCACGTGGAGCGGGTCGCCGCCGTGCGAGGCGGTGGTCAGGGCGACCTCGCGCGCCGAGAGCCCGAGCGTCCGATCGAGCCCCTCCTCGAGCAGCGGCAGCGCCTGGAACGGCTTGATCGCGGAGCGCGGGAAGATCGGCTGGTCGGGGTCCCCGAGCGCGAACCAGACCTGCTCGGCGTCGGCGACCACCACGTGGCCACGATGGCTGCTCTCGCGCTGGCCGGCGCGGGTGAGGAACGACAGGAGCGGGGGAGCGTTCAAGAGGAGTCACCGAAGTCGATGGGAAGCAGCGTTACAATGCCGCCGCTTCCGAGAGGGCCCAAGATCGTGCTCGTCGAATGTCGGCTGTCGCGCATCGTTTTCCGCGAGGACAGCGATCAGCAGTACATCTTCCTCCAGGAGCGCGCGGGCGACCGGGCGTTCCCGATCGTCATCGGCTTCTTCGAAGCGGCGGAGATCCACCGCAAGGCGAACGGGCAGGTGCCGACCCGGCCGCTCACCCACGACCTGCTGCGCAGCGCGATGGAGCAGCTCGGCGGGAAGCTCCGCTGCGTCGAGATCCACGATCTGCGCGAGAACACCTTCTTCGCCAACCTCGTGGTCGACCAGGAGGGGAGGACCGTCCGCATCGATTGCCGTCCCTCCGACGCGGTGGCGCTGGCGGTCGCGCAGAACGCCCCGATCGCGGTCGAGGAGCACGTGCTGACCGCCGCGGCGGAGAAGCAGCGCGAGGGAGGTCCCTGAGGGTCGGCGGCCGGTCCGCGACGACGGCGCAGGCGGGGGTCGAGGCAACTGCAAGTGCGCGAACCATCCGGAGGGGTGGCAGAGTGGTCGATTGCGACGGTCTTGAAAGCCGTTGACCCGCAAGGGTCCGGGGGTTCGAATCCCTCCCCCTCCGCCAAGCGGAGTGGACCGGATGCAGAGGTCGCTCAGCGCGTGGCGAGCCTCGAGTGACGAGATCACGAAGCGGTGCGGCGACGATCTCGGCACGAGACGATCACGAGACGATCACGAGACGAATCAGTTCAGTGCGGAGAGGTGGCTGAGTGGCCGATAGCGCCGCCTTGCTAAGGCGGTATGGGGGTAACACTCCATCGCGGGTTCAAATCCCGCCCTCTCCGCCAACGTCGTTTCGCGAGTGACGCCCATGCGAATCGCGCATCGAACGCTCCTCGCCCTCGCCCTCTTCCTTGCGCCGTTGCTGGCCGCCACCGGTTGCGTCGAGCGCTACCTCGAGGTCGATTCGAATCCGACGGGCGCGCGCATCGCCGTGAACGGCCGCGAAGTCGGCGTCGCACCCGTGACCGTCCCGTTCACCCATTACGGCACCTTCCGCATCGATGCGTGGTGGCCCGATCGGCCGGCGGCGACGCAGTTCGCGTCGATCGACGCGCCGTGGTACCAGCACTTCCCGCTCGACCTCTTCAGCGAGCTGCTCGATCCGACGACCCATGTCGATCGCCACGCGGTGGCGGTCGAGTTCGTGCCCGCCGAGGGGGTGCCGCGCGCCGAGCTGCTCGAGCGCGCCGAGGCGGCTCGCCGGGAGACGCGCTGACGTGACCGCTCCGCTGCTGCCGCGCTTGCCGCGCGACTTCCGGCCGCTCGATCTGCGCGGCCAGCGCGTGCTGGTGCTCGGGCTCGGGACGTTCGGCGGAGGGCTCGGCGCCGCGCTCCACCTGGTTCGTGAAGGCGCGAGCGTCACCATCGCCGACAAGCGCGGCGCCGCCGATCTCGCCCCGTCGCTCGCCGCGCTCGAGGGGATGAAGGTCCGCTTCTGCCTCGGCGCGCATGCGAGCGACGACGAGGTGGCCGCCGCCGATTGGATCGTCGCGTCGCCCGCGGTGCCGTGGGACGTCCCGCCGCTGCGCGCGGCGGCGCGCCTCAAGAAGCCGGTCGAGAGCGAGATCACGCTGCTGGTGCGGCTGCTGCCGTGTCGCTGGCTCGGCATCACCGGCACCAACGGCAAGAGCACCACGACGATGCTGGCGATGCGGACGCTGGCGGCCGCCGGACGACGCGTGGTGGGCGGCGGCAACCTCGGCGGATCGCTCCTCGACCATTGGCGTGACCTCGCCGCCGACGATGCAGTGGTGCTGGAGCTGAGTTCGTTCCAGCTCGAGCACCTCGGCGAGATCGGGCTCGGACCCGACGTCGCGGTGGTGACCAACGTCACCCACGACCATCTCGATCGCCATGGCACCTTCGCCGCCTACGCCGAGGCGAAGCGGCAGATCCTGACGCGCGCCGAAGTCGCCGTGCTGCCGCGCGCCGATCCGACCGCTCGCGAGTTCGCCCTCACCACGCGCGCGCAGGTGGTCTGGTACGGCGAGGAGGGGGCGTTCGGCCGCGACGAGCGCGGCGCGAAGCTGCGCGACGAGCGGTTCGCCCGCCTCGATCTCGACGGGGAGCCCGACCAGGAGTCCGCGCCGGAGGTCGACTTCGAGCCGCTCGCCCTGCGCGGCGTCCACAACCGCCTCAACCTGCTCGCCGCGGCGACGGCGGCGACCCGTTTCGCCGTGCCGTTCGCGGCAGCGGCCACCGCCGGGTTCGCGGCCAAGCCGCTCGCCCGACGGCTGAACGAGGTCGCCCGCGTCGGCGAGGTGCTCTTCGTCGACGACTCGGTCTCCACCTCGCCCCCGGCAGTGGCCGTGGCGTTGCGCGCCTACTCCGGCGCAACCCATTTGATTGCAGGTGGTTACGACAAGGGGATCGACCCCGAACCGCTGCTCGATGCGATGGTGCGGAATTGCCGCAGCGTCTACCTCTATGGGGCGGTCGGGCCGGCGCTCGCGAAGCGGCTCGAGGGGCGCCGGTCGGGCGCCAGCCGAGCGGACTTCCGCCACGCTTGTTTTCCCGATCTGCCGGCCGCTTTCGCCGCGGCCGCCGCGGCGGCGAGCGGCGGCGAGACGGTCCTCTATTCCCCTGGCTATGCGAGCTACGACCAGTTCCGCAACTTCACCGAGCGGGGCGACCTCTTCTGCGCGCTGGTCGCCGACCACGCGCGCCGCCGAGCTTGATCCCCTCCGCCGACGGGCAACAATCGCGCACCCACGAGGCGCGCACCAGCCAGGAGCCGCATGACCGAGTACTGCCAACGCTGCCAGAAAGAGGCCGCCAAGGTCCACGTCACCGAGATCGACGCGGAGGGCAAGAAGGCGTTGCTCCACCTCTGCGAGGAGTGCGCGAAGGGGCACGGCCTGCCGGCGCAGCCCGCGCCGACGGTGCTGGCGGTCTTCAAGGAGCTCGTCGACAAGGCGAACACCGTCGCGCGCACGCGCGATCGGCAGTGCCCCGAGTGCGGGACGACCTTCGCCGAGTTCAAGGCGAAGGGGCGCTTCGGCTGCGCGCACGACTACGAGGTCTTCCAGGCGCGCGTCGTGCCGCTGCTCGAGCGGATCCACGGCGCCTCGGAGCACGTCGGCGAGGCCGATGGCGCGCGCGCGCAGAAGAGCGCGTCGGACAGCGCCGCGCAGGAGCTGCGCCGCCTGCGCCGCGACCTGCAGCGCGTCGTGAAGAGCGAGGAGTACGAGGAGGCGGCGCGCCTGCGCGATCGCATCACCACGCTCGAGAAGCAGCTCGCCGAGGGGAATCAGCTCGATGGCTGAGACTCCGCGCGATTGGTTCAGCGCTCCGGCGACCGCGGGCAACTGGATGGCCAGCGACGGCCGCGACCACGAGATCGTGGTCACGTCGCGCGTCCGGCTGGCGCGCAACGTCGCCGGCTTCCCGTTCCGCGCGCGCCTCGAGCCGAAGCGCGCCAAGGAGGTCGAGGCGCACCTCGCCGAGCGGCTCGGCGCGCTCTCGCTCGCCGCCGACCAGGCCTACCTCCGCCTCGCCGACCTCGACCCGCTCGACACCGAGCTCCTCTTCGAGCGCCACCTGATCAGCAAGGACCTCGCGCGCGAGCTCGAGGGGCCGCGCGCCGTCTTCTTCAGCCGCAGCCGCAACGTCTCGGTGATGGTGAACGAGGAGGACCACCTGCGGCTGCAGGCGCTCGGTCCCGGCGGCAACCTCGAGGCGCTGCTCGAGCAGGTCCGCGACGTCGACCACCTCGTCGGCGAGCGGGTGAGCTACGCCTACCACCCGCGCTTCGGCTACCTCACCTCGTGCCCGACCAACGTCGGCACGGGGCTGCGCCTCTCGGTGATGCTCCACCTGCCGGCGCTGGTCCACTCGAAGGAGATCGACAAGGTCTTCGACGCCGCCTCGAAGATGAAGCTCGCGGTGCGCGGCTTCTACGGCGAGGGAACCTCCTACCTCGGCGACTTCTTCCAGGTGAGCAACCAGGTCACGCTCGGTCGCAGCGTCGACAAGCTGCTGGCCGACATCCAGCGCGTGCTGCCGAAGCTGGTCGACTACGAGCGCGACATGCGGCGCACCATCGCGGAAGAGGCGGGGAAGGGGCTCGAGGACCGCATCTGGCGCGCCTTCGGGATCCTCTCGCACGCGCGCCGCCTCACCTCGCAGGAGGCGCTCGACCTGCTGTCGCACGTGCGCCTCGGCGTCTGCGTCGGCCTCCTGCCGCGTCCCGCGCTGAAGACGGTGAACGAGCTGCTCGTGCTGAGCCAGCCGGCCCACGTGCAGCTGCTCGCCGGCCGCGTCCTCACCGACGACGAGCGCGACGTCGCCCGCGCCACCTACATCCGCCAGCGGCTCGAAGCGCCGACGAGCTGACGCGGGCGGCGCCTGCCGACGCGCAGCAACTTCCGAGGCCTCGCGGAAGGGGGAGGGGGCGGCGATGTTCGACCGATTCACCGATCGCGCGCGCAAGGTGATGGGATTCGCCAAGGACGAGGCCCAACGGCGCCAAGAGGAGGCGATCGGCACCGAGCACCTGCTGCTCGGGTTGTTGCGCGAGGGGGCGGGCGTCGGCGCCAATGCCCTGCGCCTGCTCGGCGTCGACTTGACCCGCCTGCGTGACCGGGTGGCGGAGATCACCGCGCAGCGCCCGGCGATCGCCGTGCGCGCCAACTTCCCGTTCACGCCGCGCGCGAAGCGGGTGCTCGAACTCGCCGTCGAGGAGGCGGCCGGACTCGGCCACCGCTACGTCGGCACCGAGCACCTGCTGCTCGGGCTGATCCTGGAGCACGAGGGGATCGCTGCACGCGCGCTGTTGATGCACGGCGCCGAGGTCGACGCGGTGCGCCGGCAGATCGTCGACTTTCTCGGCGAGCGGGCCGATCGCGAGGTGCCGGGCGGCAGCGCCGCGGCCGATGACGACCCCGCGCGGTTCGCACCGCAGTCGGCGCCCCGCTCCGAACCGCAACGTGCGTCGCCAGCGGGCCCTTCCGCGGTGAGCTTCCCGACCATGAGCCCCGAGCATGCGAGTCGCGCGCTGGTGCGGATGCGCGCCGAGCTCGCGCGGACCGAGGCGCAGGCGCTCCAGCTGCGGCAGCGGATCGAGGAGATCGCGCGCGAGGTGAATGGCGCGAGCCTCGAGGCCGCCGCCGCAGCGGCTCCGCAGCTCGGCGGCGCGCCGCCGTCGCTCGGCTGTACCGAGCGCGCCGTGCTGGCGCTGCAGCGCGCGCGCCTCCTCGCGATCCGCGCCAACCGTCGTGAACTCGGCAGCGAGCCGTTGCTGCAGGCGCTGCTGATGGACGACGCCGCGCTGCCGGTCGTCGCGCTGCGCGAGCTCGACATCGACGTCGCCGCCCTGCGCTGGTCGCTCGGAGTTCCGGCGGCGGAGGAGCGCCTGATCGACCCGGGCGTTCCGCTTCCGGCGAGCGACGGCGTTCGTGCCGCCGCCGCGGCGGCCGAGCGGGCGGCGCGGCGGCACGGGCGGCCGGCGGTGGGGGTGGCCCACCTGCTGATCGGTCTGCTCGACTCGGAGGGCGACCCGGCGGCGGCGCGCCTTGCGCAGTGGCCGGTCGACCTCGCGGCCTTGCGCCATGCGCTCGAGCGCGAGCTCGCTCCGAATCCCCGGGACGAGCAGCTCCTCGGCCTGCGCACCGATCTCGACGTCCTGATGCACGAGCTGCGCGCGCTGCGCAGCGCCTTCTCGGCAGTCGCCGATGAGGCGCAGCGCGTGAAGGCACGCGCCGCGGCGCTCCTCTGGCATGCCGACCTCGACTGACCGCCCCGCCTCAAGCCCGGAGCGGCGACGGTCGATCAGGCCTAGCGAGGAGTCCGCACGAGGACGAAGAAGAGGGGGAGCGGTCCAGCCGATGGACGCCGACGTTTCGTCGCGACAGCGCATCGCCGCCCGCCGTCTTGGCGTGGCGCCGCGGGTGCGCACGGGCGGCGTCTCCCACTTCGCGGCGGCGCGAGCGTTGCGTCCTCCGTCGTCCCGGAGGTTGAGCGGCGGCCCTCCGCACGCCACGCTATGGCGACTGCATTCCCCGCTGGTTCGCTCGTCGGAGCACGGAGCACCCCATGTTCGACCGATTCACTGACCGTGCCCGCAAGGTCATGGGCCTCGCCAAGGCGGAGGCCCAGCGCCTGAACCACGAGTACATCGGGACGGAGCACATCCTGCTCGGCCTGGTGCAGGAGGGCAGCGGCGTCGCCGCCAACGTCCTGAAGAACATGAACATCGACCTGAAGCGCATCCGCGCCGAGATCGAGAAGATCGTGAAGGGCAGCCCGACGATGGTGACGCAGGGCAACCTGCCGTTCACGCCGCGGGCGAAGAAGGTGCTCGAGCTCGCCGTCGAGGAGGCGAGCAACCTCGGCCACAACTACATCGGCACCGAGCACCTGCTGCTCGGGCTGATCAAGGAGAACGAGGGGATCGCCGCGCGCGTGCTGCTGAACCTCGGCGTGAAGCTCGAGGAGGTGCGCGACGAGATCCTCGAGTTCCTCGGCGCCGAGCCGCGCAATGCCCAGGGCGGCAGCGGCGAGGGCGCCGGCGCGGGCGGCAACGAGGAGTCGGGCGGCGGCGCGTCGGGCGGCGGCGAGGCCTCGGGCGGCGAGGCGGCGGCCGGCAGCGGCGCGGGCGGCGGCAAGGGCAAGACGCCGGCGCTGAACGCCTTCGGCCGCGACCTCACCACGCTCGCTCGCGAAGGCAAGCTCGACCCGGTCATCGGCCGGCGGCGCGAGATCGAGCGGGTGATGCAGATCCTCTGCCGCCGCACCAAGAACAACCCGGTGCTGCTCGGCGAGGCGGGCGTCGGCAAGACGGCCATCGTCGAGGGACTCGCGCAGGACATCGTGGCCGGCAACGTGCCGGAGATCCTCGCCGACAAGCGGATCGTCGTCCTCGACCTCGCGATGATGGTCGCCGGCACCAAGTACCGCGGCCAGTTCGAGGAGCGCATCAAGGCGGTGATGACCGAGGTGCGCCGCGCGAAGAACATCATCCTCTTCATCGACGAGCTCCACACGCTCGTCGGCGCGGGCGGTGCCGAGGGGGCGATCGACGCCAGCAACGTGCTGAAGCCGTCGCTCTCGCGCGGCGAGGTGCAGTGCGTCGGCGCGACGACGCTCGACGAGTACCGCAAGTACATCGAGAAGGACGGCGCGCTCGAGCGGCGCTTCCAGTCGGTCATGGTCGAGCCGGCCACCCGCGAGGAGACGCTCGAGATCTTGAGGGGGCTGCGCGACCGCTACGAAGCGCACCACCGCGTGCAGATCACCGACGGGGCGCTCGAGCTCGCCGTCGAGCTGGCCAACCGCTACATCACCGGTCGCTTCATGCCGGACAAGGCGATCGACGTCCTCGACGAGGCGGGCGCGCGCGTGCGCCTGAAGGCGCTCACCCAGCCGACCGACCTGAAGGACCTCGCCGAGAAGATCGCGCTCCTCGACAAGGAGAAGGAGGAGTGCGTCGCGGCGCAGGACTTCGAGCGCGCCGCCTACCTGCGCGACCAGGCCGACAAGATGCGCAAGCAGCGCGATGAGCTGCAGAAGCAGTGGCGCGCCAGCAGCAAGGAGGTCGACGGCACCGTCGACGAGGACGTGATCGCGGAGACGGTGGCGAAGATCACCGGCGTCCCGGTCACCCGCCTCGAGAAGGGCGAGGCCGACCGCCTGCTCAAGATGGAGGAGGAGCTCCACCGCGCCGTCATCTCGCAGGACGAGGCGATCAAGGCGATCTCGCGCGCGATCCGCCGGGCGCGCTCGGGGCTGAAGAGCCCGAAGCGTCCGATGGGCTCGTTCCTCTTCCTCGGGCCGACCGGCGTCGGCAAGACGCACCTCTGCAAGCAGCTCGCGAAGTTCATGTTCGGCAACGAGGACGCGCTGATCCAGATCGACATGTCGGAGTACATGGAGAAGCACAACGCGTCGCGGCTGGTCGGCGCGCCGCCGGGCTACGTCGGCTACGAGGAGGGCGGCCAGCTGACCGAGAAGGTCCGCCGCCGGCCCTACAGCGTGGTGCTGCTCGACGAGGTCGAGAAGGCGCACGGCGACATCTTCAACATGCTCCTCCAGATCATGGAGGAGGGGCGCCTCACCGACTCGTTCGGGCGCAACATCGACTTCCGCAACGTCATCCTGATCATGACGTCGAACATCGGCGCCTCGATCATCAAGAACCAGAGCTCGCTCGGCTTCCACAAGGCCTCGCCCGACCACGCCTACGAGGCGATGCGCGAGCAGCTGATGGTGGAGATCGAGAAGTTCTTCCGCCCCGAGTTCGTGAACCGCCTCGACGAGGTGATCGTCTTCCATCCGCTCACGCGGCCCGACATGGCGCAGATCCTCGACGTGCAGCTGCGCGAGGTGCGCGATCGCCTCGCCGAGAAGCAGCTCGTGCTGGAGCTCACCGATGCGGCGCGCGAGCACCTGATCGACAAGGGCACCAACCTCGACTTCGGCGCGCGTCCGCTGCGCCGCGCGGTCGAGCGGCTGCTCGAGGATCCGATGTCGGAGTCGATCCTGCGCGGCGACTTCCGCGGCAAGGACCTCGTCCGCGTGACGCTCGAGGGCGAGGAGCTGCGCTTCGAGGCGGTCGAGACCCAGAAGCCGGTCGAGACGGCGAAGGGCTGAGATGTGGCGGTCGCCGATGTCGGCGCGCTGCTGAGAGGCGGCGCGGTGAAGCGCTCCTTCGCCGCGCTGTCGTTCCTGCTCGCGATCGCGGCGGCGCCTGCAGTGATGTGGCGGTCGCCGGCAGCGGCGGCCGCCCAAGAGGCGGCGCCGCCGCCGTCCGCGCCGCCGTTGCGGATCGACACGGTGGTGCTGGCCGAGAGCGGCGGCGAGTGGGCGCGCTTCGGCCTGCCCGCCGCCAGCCAGGCCGGCTTCGTCGTGGCGCATGCGGCGAAGCGGGGGGCCGGCGCGGCGCTGCTCGTCTCGTCGGGCGGCCGCGCGACGCCGCTGATCGCCACCGGCTCCGAGCTGCGCACGGCGCTCGGTCGCTTCGAGCTCGAGTCGATCGGCGAGCGGCCGGACGTGAACGACTCGAACCACGTCGCCTTCCGCGCGCGCTTCGTCGACGGCAGCAGCGCGATCGTCGTCGCCGACGGCTTCGAGCGCCGCTTCGAGTTCGTCGCCAACTCGACCGAGGCGTACCGCGAGTTCGGCCCCGCGGTCGCCATCGACGGCGCGGGTGCGGTCGCGTTCCATGCGACGGTCGACCCGCCCGGCCACCCCGACCGCGACGACGGCCTCGCGCCCGCCGACGAGCAGGACGCGCGGCTCGCTCCCGAGCGGCTGCCGGCGCCGAAGCGCCTCACCGCCGCCGGCCGCGCCGCCGCCTTCGAGAACGGCCTCTTCCTGGTGCGCGCGGGCCAGCGGCGCGTGGTCGCGCACAGCGGCGAGCAGCTGCTCGACGTGCTCGACGGCTTCGCGCTCGGCGACGGGGGCGCGCTGGCCTACCGCGCGGCGCCGAAGGTCGGCGTCTGGAGCGTGCGCGTCGACGGCGGCGCGTTCGCGCAGCCGATCGCCACGACGGGCGGCGCGCCCGAGGAGCGCTACGGCCCGCTCGCCATCAACGGCCGCGGGCAGGTCGCCTTCGTGGCGTGGTCGGCCGACGGGACGGCGCGCCTCTGCCGCGGCGCGGTCGGGCGCGGGGCGCCGGAGACGGTGCAGGACGGCGCCACGGGCTTCGTCGACTTCGACGAGTCGGTCGCGATCGACGCGGCGGGGCGCATCGCGTTCGTCGGTCGGCGCGCGGACGGCGGAGCGGCGCTCTGCGTCGCCGCCGACGCCGCGCACGTGACCGAGCTCCTGCCGATCGGCGCGCCGCTCGCGGGACGGCGCGTGAGCGCGCTCGCGATCGGGCCGCACGCCTTCGGCCGCTCCGATCGCCTCGCCGTGCGCGCGACGCTCGACGACGGCGGCGAGGCGCTCTTCCTCCTCTACGCGCGCCGCTGAGCGTCGCGACGTCGAGGAGGGCGCCGCCGCCGCTGAGCGCCGCCCGTCAGGCCGTCGCGTCGCACGAGCGGTCGCGCGCCGGCACCGTCGCCCCGTAGGCGGCGAGCGTGGAGCGGCCGCGGCCGAGGCCGGCGATCTGCTCGCGCAGCTCCGCGATCTGCTCGTCGCTGCGCTTCAGCAGCTGCGCATGGAGGACGAACAGCCGTTCCGTGCGCGCCGCGAAGGCGGTGAGTTGCGCGTCGTCGAGGCGGGCGCGCAGCTCCGGCGCCGACGGCAGCGCCGCCAGCGCGGCGCCCGCCAGCTCGACGGCTGCCGCGGCCGGCTCGACCTCGCCGGCATCGACGAACGAGAGCGCGTCGCGCCACGCCGACTCGACGTCGGCGAGCTGCTCGAGCTCAGCGCAGCGAGAGGACGGCGGCATCCCAGCCCTCCTTCAGCGTGCCGATCACGCGGCGGCTCGAGTCGAGGAACTGCGGCGCCTGCTGGACGTTCGCCTCGACCAGCCAGGCGCTGACCGTGCGGTAGAGCTGGTCGAGCTTCGGCACGCAGGGCGCGCCGGTGGTCGGCTCGAGCGCCTCGCGCAGCGCCGCGACGATCTCGAGCGATTTGCTGATCGCGATGCCGGCGCGCCCCCGGTCGCGGGCGTTCACGGCGCGGCGCGCCTCCTCGATCCGGCGCAGCAATGCGTCGTAGATGCGCAGCAGGAGCTGCTCGGCGGGCATCGCCATCACCGTGTCCTGCTGGTACGCCTGGTAGGCCGTCGTCATCCATCCCTCCCGTGGATCGGTGGGCGCGCACGTGCGCGCCGCAGTTCATTCAGTTGCCGCTGTTGAGCGAGGCGAGCGAGCCGCCCTGCGACTGCAGCCGCCCGACCAGCGTCTCCATCGCCGCGAAGCGCCGGCGCAGCGAGTCCTCGAACGTGACGAGCTGGTCCTCGCCGCGCGTGATGCGGCGCGCGAGGTCGTTCATCGAGGCGCGGAACGCGTCCTTGCGCGTCTTGATCGCGCCGTCGATCGTGTCGGTGCGCTTCTCGACGATCTCGAGCAGCCGCGCGCCGACGCCGCTGTCGACGTCGGCGACCATCTCGGTCACCGAGTCGAGGTCGTCGGCCAGCGCGGCCTTCAGCTTCGCCGAGTCGAGGGTCAGGCGGCCGGTGTTGTCGGTCGAGATGCCGACCGACGCGAGCGACGTGTAGCCGGTCAGCACCGACGAGCTCTCCTTGCTGACGGCGGTGCCGAGCGAGGTGCGCAGCGAGCGCAGCGAGCTGTCGCCGGCGAGCGGCTGGACCGAGTCCTCGCTGCTCGCGCGCGGCTTCGACTGGTCGTTCAGGAAGTCGACGACCTTGTTGTACTCGTTGACGAAGTCCTTCAGCTGCTGCTCGATCGCCCCGAAGTCCTCGGAGATCGTGAACTTGATCGGCGTCGATCCCGAGGGCTGCGCGTCGAGCAGCTGCAGGGTGACGCCCTGGATCGCGTCCTCGACCGTGTTGCTGGCCGACGTGTAGGACTGGCCGTCGACCTCGAAGCTGGCGTCGGTGGCGGTGCGCAGCGCGGCGAGGTTCAGCACGTTGCCTTGCGGCGGCGGCAGCCCCGGCTCGGCGACGATCGAGACGGCGTTGGCGACGCCCGTCTCCTCGCCGCGCAGCTCGAGGTGCCAGTCGGTGCCGTCGAAGACGGTGGTCGCGACCGCGCCGATCTCGGCGTCGTTGATGGCGTCGCGGATGCCGTTCAGCGAGTTGTTCGTGCCGTCGATGTCGAGGTCGGTCTGCACGCCGCCGACGTCGATCGTGAGCGTGCCGACGATGCCGACGTCGCTGTCGGCGGCCGCGAAGCCGTCGGAGCGGATGAAGCTGCTCTGCGCGAGCGAGAGCACCTCGACCTCGTAGGTGCCCGCCTTGGCGTCGGTGCGCGTCGTGAGCGAGAGGTAGTCGGCGGCGCCTTCCGGGAGGCTCGCCTTGGTGGCGACGAACTTGTCGGGGTCGGCGAGCTTCTTCAGCGCGGTCTGCAGCGCGCCCATCTTCTTCTGCAGGTCGTCGAGGGCGTTGATCTTCTTCTGGAAGCCGTCGCTCTTCGAGCGCAGCAGGTCGACCTTGCGCCCCTCGACGCCGACGAGCGCCGCGATGATCCCCTGCGTGTCGAGCCCCGACGCGAGGCCCCCGAACGTGATCGCACTCGCCATCCTCGCGACCTCCACTGCGGACGCCCCGACGCGAAGCGCCGCGGGTCCTCCCGGTTGTTCGGCCGCCGCGGCGCGCGCTCCAATCGAGGGAAAACGATTCCCATCGCGGTCGGCGCCCCCGGGGACGCGGGAGCGACGACGGCCTCCCGGCGCCGGAGCGCCGGAAGGCCGTTCCCCCGCGGAGGGCCGCGCGGCGGGCGGAGGGGAGTGGCCCCGTCCCGCCCGCGGCGCGACCTCCTGACGTGCGCCTCAGGCCGACCCGATCACCCGAGGAGGGAGAGGGCCGACTGCGGCTGCACGTTCGCCTGCGACAGGATCGAGAGGGCGGCCTGCTGCAGGATCGAGTTGCGCGTGAGGTCCGCCGTCTCGAAGGCGACGTCGACGTCACGGATGCGCGACTCGGCGGCGCTGAGCGACTCGATGCTCACGCCGATGTTGGAGATGGTCGAGGACAGGCGGTTCTGCGCCGCGCCGAGGTCGCCGCGGAGCGAGCTCACCGTGTCGATCGCGGTGTCGATCGCCGTGATCGCGCCGGTCGGCGAGCCGGCCGAGCTGATGTCGAGCGTGTCGATGCCGAGGTCGGAGGAGAGCGCGGAGTCGAGGTCGACCGAGATCGTGTCGCTCGAGGCCGTGCCGGAGCCGACCTGGAAGGAGACGGTCGCCTGGGAGCCGTCGAGGAGCTTGATGGTGTTGAACTCGGTCGACTGGCTGATGCGGTCGACTTCCGAGATCAGGTCCTGGAACTCCTGGTCGAGCGTGTCCTTGTCGCCCGCCGAGGCGGTGCCGTTGTTCGCCTGGATCGAGAGCTCGCGCATGCGGATGAGGATCGAGCTGACTTCGTTCAGCGCGCCTTCGGCCGTCTGCACCAGCGAGATGCCGTCGTTGGCATTGCGCTGCGCCTGGCCGAGCGAGCGGGTCTGCGCGCGCAGCCGCTCCGAGATGCCGAGGCCGGCGGCGTCGTCCGAGGCCGTCGCGATGCGAAGGCCGGTGGTCAGGTGCTGGTAGTTCTTCTCCAGCCGCGACGAGACCTGCGACAGGCCGCGCTGCGCGTTGATCGACCCGATGTTCTGGTTGATGCGAAGTGCCATGTGCGTCCTAACCCCCCGCGGACCTGTTCCCGGAAGACCGACCGGGGTCTCCGAAGGTGGGGTTCCGCCGCCCCAGCCGGCCGAGTTGTTCGGAGGGGGGCGATGGGGCTCAAGGGGGGGCGCCGGGTGATTCCGGGCCACCGCTCGCTCTTTTCCCGTTCGAGCGGCGGGGTGCGGCCCGTTCCGCGAGCTTTCTTCCGGGTCGCCCGCGATTCCGAGCGGCGGCGCGTCGTCTGGCACGGGGGGCGAGCGGCCGGCGAGCCCTTGGTCGGAACCTTTTTCTAAAGCCGCAGGCAGGAACTTCCGACCTCCTCTCCACGACTCGTCGGCCCGGTGGACACCCCCGTCCGCCCGGCGAGTCGCGAGCGCCGCGCAGCACGCGCGGCCGGGAGGATCCGATGGCCTTCGCCGCGCCCCGATCTGCGCTCCTCGCTGCGCCGTGGGCAGCACGCCTGCGCGTCGGGCGGACCGGCTGGCGTTACGGCCTGCCGCTCGCGCTGCTGGTGGCGGGCGCGCTCGCCTTCCAGCTCGGCGACGGCCCGCCCGCGAGCGCCGCTCCGCGCGGCGACGACGCCGCGGCGGCCGATCGCGCCGCCCCGCTCGGGGTGCCGGCGCGCGCGCCGATCGACGGCGGGGCGCTGGTCGGCGCCCTGTTGGTGGTCGGCGGGCTGCTCGCCGCGTTGCCGCTCGTCGCCAAGCGCGTCGGGGCGGCGACCCGCGGGCGCGGCGCGATCACGGTGGTGGAGACGCGCCCGCTCGGCGGGCGACGCGCGCTGCTGCTGGTCGAGGTCGAGGGGCGCAAGGTGCTGATCGGCTCCGCGGAGGCGGGGCTCGCGCTGCTCTGCCAGCTCGACGGCGCGCCGACGACGGCGACCGCCGCGGCCGAGCGCTCCGGCTTCTCCTCGGCGTTCGCCGCCGAGCTGGCGACGGCGCCGCGCCTCGCGACGGCGGAGGGCGCTTGATGCCGCTCCTCCTGCGCTTGCTGCTCCAGGGCGTGATCGGCCTCGCGTTGGTCGGCTTCGGGCCGCTCGCGGCCGCGCCGTGCCACGCCCAGGAAGCGGCGCAGGACGAGGGGCTCCCCGAAGCGCCGCTCTCGCCCGAGGCGCCGGCGCGGCCCGAGTCGCTCCTCTCGCGCCTCTTCCCGCTGCGCATCTCCACCGACGACCGCCCCGCGAGCGAAGGCGGCGGCCGCGACCTCTCGACCGCGGTCGAGGTGGTCCTGCTGCTCACCTTCCTCTCGCTGCTGCCGCCGCTGCTGCTGACGGTCACCTGCTTCTCGCGCGTGATCATCGTGATGTCGTTCGTGCGGCGCGCGATGTCGACGCCCGAGCTGCCGCCGAACCCGGTGCTGATCGGCATGTCGCTCTTCCTCACCGGCGCGGTGATGGCGCCGACCGGGAAGGCGATCCACGCCAAGGCGGTCGAGCCCTACCTCGAGGGGCGCATGGCGTTCGCCGAAGCCGCCGAATCGGCCGCCGGCGAGCTGAAGCGCTTCCTGCTCACCCATGCGCGCGAGCAGGACCTCGCCCTCTTCATGGAGCTCACCGAGACCGAGGCGGTCGAGGGGCCCGAGGAGATGCCGCTGCTGGTCGCGGTGCCGGCGTTCGTCGTCTCGGAGCTGCGCACCGCCTTCCAGATGGGCTTCGTCCTCTACCTGCCGTTCCTCGTGATCGACCTGGTCGTGTCGAGCATCCTGCTCGCGATGGGCATGTACATGCTCCCGCCGATGCTGGTGGCGACGCCGCTCAAGATCCTCCTGTTCGTGCTGGTGGACGGCTGGGGTCTGGTGATCCAGCAGGTGTGGCGCGGGTTGGCGACCTGACGTGGACACCAACACCGCCATCGCCCTGTCGCGCCAGGTGCTGCTCGAGGCGCTGCTGATCGCCGCGCCGATCCTCGGCGTGAGCCTCGTGGTCGGCGTCGTGGTCGCGCTGCTGCAGGCGCTGACGAGCCTGCAGGAGCAGACCGTCGCGATGATCCCGAAGCTGCTGACGCTGGTCGGCGCGCTCTTCGTGATGCTGCCGTGGATCCTGCGCCAGTTCATCGAGTTCACCCAGCGCATGCTGCTGAGCCTCTCCACGCTCGGAGGCGGCTCATGACGTTCGGCCTCCCCCTCGAGCCGATCGCCTGCATCGTGCTCGGCGCGCTGCGCGCCGGGATGGTGCTGATGCTCCTGCCGGTCGCCGGCGGCGAGGGGGTGCCCGGCATCGTGCGCGTGCTGCTCTCGATGCTGCTCGGCGCGGTGCTGGTCGGCGTGCCGGGCGGGGCGCTGCCGGAGACGACCACCGGCCTCGTGCTGGCCGCGGGCCGCGAGCTCCTGATCGGCCTCTCGATGGGCTTCCTCTGCCGCGTGCTGCTCGCCGCGCCCGCGCTGGCCGGCGACCTGATCGCCGAGGAGCTCGGCCTCAAGATGGCCGAGGACGTCGACCCGATGACGCGCATCCCGTCGACCGCTCCGGCGCGCGTCTATGAGACCGGGCTGATGCTGGTCTTCCTGGCCGCGAACGGCCACCACGACGTGATCCGCGCGCTGCACGCGTCGTTCGCGTCGTTCCCGGTCGGCGGCCACGACCTGCCGCAGGGGCTCGCCACGCTGGCCGACTCGGTGCGCACGCTGCTGCGCTTCGCCGTGATGATCGCGGCCCCGCTGCTGGCGGTGCTGATGGTCGGCAGCCTCTCGCTGGCGCTCCTCTCGAAAGCGGTGCCCGAGCTGCACGTCATGACGTTCGGCTACCCGCTGCGCCTGCTCTCGGCGCTGGCGGCCGGCGTCACGCTCTTCCCGTTCGCGCTCGCGCCGGGCCTGCGCCTCATCGCGGCGCTGCGCACCGGCCTGTTGCGCCTGGTGGAGGCGTGACGTGGGGGAGATGTTCGACAAGGACGATCGCACCGAGGAAGCGACCGCGAAGCATCGCGGCGACGCGCACGAGCGCGGCAACTTCGCGCGCAGCCAGGACCTCTCCACCGCGCTGCTGCTGCTGGCGATCGCGACGGTGCTCATCGTGAGCGGCCGCGCGCTGCTCGACACGTTCCGCTCCGGCATCGTCGGGGCGATCCGCCACCTCGACGAGGCGCCCACCACCGTCGCGGCCGCCACCTCGCTGCTGCGCGGCGAGCTGCTGACCGGGCTGCGTTGGGTGCTGCCGTTCCTCGGCACCGCGGCCGTCGTCTCCGCGGGGATCCACTTCTCGCAGGCCGGCGGCTTCCGCATCGCGCGCGACGCCATCAAGTTCGACGTCACGCGCCTCGACCCGATGCAGGGCTTCGGGAAGATCTTCAGCCTGAAGGGCTTCTCCAAGGTCGGCGGCACGCTGCTCAAGACCGTGCTGGTGATCGGCGTGCTGTGGTGGGCGCTGCGCGGCCGCCTCGACGAGATCGCCGGCTTCTCGGCCCTCGAGTTCGAGCAGTCGGCGCCGCGCCTCGGCGCGCTGATCCTGAGCCTCTTCCTGCGCATGTGCGCCGCGCTGGTCGTGCTGGGCTTCGTCGACTACCTCTACCAGCGCTGGCAGCACAACCGCGACCTGCGCATGACCAAGCAGCAGGTGCGCGACGAGGCGAAGAACGAGGACGGCGACCCGCAGATCAAGCGCAAGATCAAGGAGCGGATGCGCGCGATCGTCGAGAAGCCGCTGCGCCAGGCGGTGGCCGAGGCGACCGTCGTCATCACCAACCCGACCCACTTCGCCGTCGCGCTCGAGTACCAGGAGGGGCGCTCCGCCGCGCCGCGCGTGGTGGCGAAGGGCGCCGACCTGCTCGCGCAGGAGATCCGGCGCATCGCGCGCGACGCCGACGTCCCGGTCATCGAGCAGCCGCCGCTCGCCCGCGCGCTGTTCCGCGAGGTGAAGGTCGGCGACCTCGTCCCCGAATCGCTCTACCGCGCCGTCGCGAGCGTGCTGGCGCTGGTCTGGCGGCTGCGCGAGCAGCGCAAGAAGCGGTCGCAGCCGGCGCAGGGCGCCGCCGCGCCCGGGAGGAAGTGAGCGATGGCCGCCAACGCCGCCAGCGCCGCTCCGCCGATCTCGCTCGCCGCCGCCGGCGCCTCCGCAGCGCCGCGCGTCGCCGCGGCTGGCCACGCCGCCGCCGCGTGGACGCCGCCGCCGCCCGCCGCGCCGGTCTTCCGCAACGCCGACGTCGGCCTCGCCATCGGCCTGGTCGGCCTGCTGATGATCCTGCTGGTCCCGCTGCCGCCGTGGCTGCTCGACCTGCTGCTGGTCGTGAACCTCGCGAGCAGCATCCTGATGCTGCTGCTGGTGCTGGCGAGCGGCAAGCCGCTCGAGCTCTCCACCTTCCCGACCCTGCTGCTCTTCAGCGCGCTGTTCCGCCTGGCGCTGAACGTCGCCAGCACGCGCCTCATCCTGCTGCACGGCCATGCCGGCGACGTGATCCAGTCGTTCGGCGAGTTCGTCGTCGGCGGCAACCTCGTGGTCGGCGTAGTGATCTTCCTGATCCTGGTGGTGATCCAGTTCGTCGTCATCACCAAGGGCGCCGGCCGCATCAGCGAGGTGGCCGCGCGCTTCACCCTCGACGCCATGCCCGGCAAGCAGATGGCGATCGACGCCGAGCTCAACAACGGCTCGATCAGCCCCGAGGAGGCCAAGGCGCGCCGCAGCGAGGTGTCGCGCGAGGCGGAGTTCCACGGCGCGATGGACGGCGCCAGCAAGTTCGTGCGCGGCGACGCCGTGGCCGGCCTGATCATCACCGGCGTCAACCTGGTGGGCGGCATCTGCGTCGCGCTGATGCGCGGCATGGACGTCAGCCAGGCGTTCAAGACCTACTCGATCCTCTCGATCGGCGACGGCCTCGTCGCGCAGATCCCGGCGCTGATCGTCGCCACCGCCGGCGCGATCATCGTCACCAAGGCGAGCATCGAGTCGAACCTCGGCGACCAGCTCGCGCTGCAGGTCACCGAGCAGAAGCGCGGCGTGCTGATGGCCGGCGTGATCGTCGGCCTGATCGGCATGGCGCCCGGCCTGCCGCTGCTGCCGTTCGCGGTCCTGTCGGCCGCCCTGATCGCGCTGTCGCGCATGCGCCGCGCGCAGCCGGAGGCGGTCGACGAGGGCGGCGACGCGGCCGCCAGCGCGGTCGAGGAGCAGAGCGTCGAGCTCGAGCGCCTCCTCAAGATCGACGCGATGAACGTGGAGCTCGGCTACCGGCTGCTCCACCTCGTCGAGAAGAACAAGAGCGGCGGCCTGCTCTCCCACATCGCGCAGGTGCGCAAGCGCTTCGCCGGCGAGATGGGGGTGATCGTCCCGCCGATCCGCGTGACCGACAACGTGAAGCTCGCCGCCGGCGCCTACCGGATCCTCGTGCGCGGACAGGTGGTCGCCGCGGGCGAGCTGCGCCCCGGGATGCTGCTGGCGATGAACCCCGGCAAGGGGAAGCCGGGCTTCCCCGGCGAGGCGACCCGCGAGCCGACCTTCGGGCTGCCGGCGCTCTGGATCGAGGAGGCGCGCCGCACCGAGGCGGAGCTCGCCGGCTACACGGTGGTCGAGCCGGTCTCGGTGCTGGTGACCCACCTCTCCGAGTCGATCCGCGAGCAGTCGTCGCTGATGCTGACGCGCGACGACGTGAAGACGCTGGTCGAGAACGTGCGCAAGGACGCGCCGGCGGTCGTCGACGACCTCATCCCGAACCAGCTCTCCTACGGCGACCTCCATCGCGTGCTGCGCGCGCTGCTGGCCGAGCGCGTCTCCATCAAGAACCTCGCCGCGATCCTCGAGGTCGTCTCGGAGCACGTCGGCCAGACCAAGGACCCCGACGCGCTCGCCGAGCTCGCCCGCCGCCGGCTGGCGCGCACCGTCGTCGAGCCCTACCTCGACGACAGCGGCAAGCTCTCGGTGGTCACCTTCGATCCCGCGCTCGAGCGGACGCTGGTCGACGTGGCGCGCAACCAGGAGAGCGGCGACGGCGCCAACGTCGTGCGCGTCGCGCTCGATCGCATCCTCGTCGAGGTGAAGAAGCTCGCCGAGCGCGGCCAGGAGACGGTGGTGCTGGTCCGCGCCGAGGCGCGCACCTTCCTGCGTGACCTGCTGAAGAGCGTCGCGCCGCGTGCCGTGGTGCTGAGCTACGCCGAGGCGGCCGCCGCGAAGCGGGTCGAGCCGGTCGCGATCGTGTCGCTGGCCGAGGCGCCCGGGAGGGCCGTCGCATGACGTCGCGCGTCGCCGCCCTGCTCGCGCTCGTCGCCTTCGCCGGCGCTTGGCTGGTCGGCGTCTGGTGCCACCACGCGCCGCGCGCCCGCCTGTGGAACGCGGCCTTCGCCGCGGGCTGCGGCGCGCTCGCCGGCGCCGCGATCGGATTCGTCCTGGAGCGCATCGTGCTGGAGCGGATGGGCGAGCGATGGGATGGCGGCGACGGCGTGCTGCCCGAAGGGGCGCCGGCCGCGAGCGCCGCCGCGAAGGCGTCGCCGACCGTGCCGTCGAACGCGCTGCAAGCCGCTCCGAAGGCCGCGCCGCCGGCCGAACTCGCGGAGACTCGCCGATGAGCACCGACCTGCTCGACGCCTACCGCGCCGGCAAGCCCGACTCCGCCGAGGCGCTCGTGAAGGGCCACCTGCCGCTGGTGCGGCGCGTGGTAGGGCGGCTCGCCGTGCAGCTGCCCCCCAACGTCGGTCGCGAGGACCTCGAGGAGGTAGGCATCCTCGGGCTGCTGAACGCCGCCAAGAACTACGACGCGTCGCGCGGCGCGTCGTTCCGCACGTTCGCGTACATCGCGATCCAGGGCGCCGTCCTCGACGAGCTGCGTCGCCTCGACGTCCTGCCGCGCGGCCGTCGCGACGGCGTGCGCGCCTTCGAGGAGGCGAAGTCGACGCTGACCGAGCGCACCGGCCGCGAGCCGAACTTCCTCGAGATCCAGGAGGAGCTCGGCCTCACCGCGCCGGAGCTCGAGGAGGTGCTGCGCGCCCGCGCCCTCTCCGAGTCGCACCAGCGCGGCCTCGGCGAGGCGTCGACCGGCGTGCGCCCCGAGTCGTTCGCGAGCGGCGAGGAGGACGACCCGGTCAAGGTCGCCGAGATCAACGAGGCGAAGGAGCTGCTCGCGGCGGCGATCGACCAGCTGCCGCGCCGCGAGAAGGAAGTGGTGCTCCTCTACTACCACGCCGGGTTGCTGCTGCGCGACATCGGCCGCGTGCTCGACATCACCGAGTCGCGCGTGTCGCAGATCCTCCAGCACGCGCTGGTGCAGCTGAACCATCGCGTCGCCCGCAAGCTGGGAGCTGACGGGGAGGGAGCGCGATGAGCGCCGCACGCGGACGAGTGATCAAGGCGAATCGCGTGGCGCCGACGGCGGCGCCGGTCGCATGGGAGCCGCGCGCGCCGGTGGAGGACGCCCCGCCGGCGGAGGTCGACGTGGTGCGCGAAGGGGGCGTCGTGGTCGCGATCAGTCTGCGCTGCCGCTGCGGTCGCACGCACGAGCTCGAGCTCGTGCCGACCGCGCGGAGCGAAGCAGGAGGTGCAGCATGAACGGGACGAAGAAGCGGATGGGCGGCCTCGCGGTCGCGGCGTTGCTGGCCGCGTGCGTCGGCCCCGGCAGCCGGAGCGGCGAGGGCGAGGCGTACCGCGTCGGCGGCGACCCTTGGGCGGAGCCGCAGGCGGCGGCGGAGCCGAAGGTCGCCAAGCAGGACGGCGGGGCGAACGCGCCGGCGGCGGCCGCCAAGACGGGCGAGACGCCGGTGGTCGGTGGCGCGCCCGCCGCCGGGACGGTCACGCCGCCGATCGAGCGGCCGATCGAGGGGACGGCGCTCGAGCAGCTCGATGCGGCGCTGACCCGCAACCAGCAGCTCGAGAAGGACAACCAGTCGCTCACCGCGCAGGTCGCCTCGCTGAACGCCGTCGTCGAGCAGCTGCGCCGCGACAACGCCGGGCTCGCGCAGCTGGTGCAGGCCAACGCCGAGTCGCAGGCCGGCATCACCGGCGAGGTCGACAAGCTGCGCGCGACCGTGAAGGACTTCGAGCTGCGCGCGCGGCAGCTCGCCGACGACCTGCTCTCCGAGCGGATCAAGCGGGTGCGCGTCGAGCGGCAGCTGATCCTCGCCAAGGTCGCCGAGGCGGAGAGCCAGGGGGACGGTTGAGCGCGCGGCCGGCGCGATCGGGCAGTTCGAGGAGCGGACGATGGGACGCGCGATGAAGCGGGACGGGAGGCGCGCTGGGCTGCGGTCGGCGGCGCTGGCGGCGCTGCTCGCGGCCGGCGGCTGCGGGCTGACGGCGCCCGAGGCGGCGCTGCCGTGGGTGGCGGTGCAGGGGGCGCTCGCGCCGGCGCCGCCCGGCGCGCCGGTGCGCCGCGTGCTGCTGCTGCCGTTCGTGACCGCCGACGCGCCGCCCGGCCACGGCGCGCTGCTGCAAGCCGCCTTCGCGCAGTCGCTGCGCGCGGTCTGCGGTTTCGAGGTGGTCGCGCCCGACGACGCCGAGCTGCCGCGCACCACGCGCGACGAGCTCTCCCGCGGCCGCGTGCGCTCCTCCGAGTCGCTGATCCGCCTCCACCGCGAGTGGGGGTGCGACGCGATCCTCTCCGGCCGCGTCGCCTTCAGCCGCGCCCACGGCGAGCCGGCCGCCGGCCTCGAGCTCGCCATGGTCGACGCGCGCGACGGCCGGCTGCTCTGGACCGCGCGCGACGTCGTCGACGCGCGCACGCCGCCGACCCGCGCCTCGCTGCTGCGCTTCCGCGCCGACGAGGCGGCGAGCTCCGACGAGGGCGCCGTCCCGGCCGACGCCGCGCAGGTCCCGGCCGAGAGCTTCGCGCGCTTCGTCGCCCTCTCGTTCGTGCGGACGCTCTACCCGCCGCGGGGAAGGGAATTCCCGGACGCAGCTTCCGCCGCCGCCCGGTAGGCGCGGAAGTTCCGGGAAGGAAGTTCCCGATCGAGGGTGCTGCGGCGCTTTCTTCCGGGAATCGTCCTCAAGCGGAAGACGAATCCTCCGAATCACTCCTGCGAGCGAGGTCAACGCCTCGCAGGAGACGTGGAGGAGATCGTTCATGGGTCTGTTCATCAACACGAACGTGGCGAGCATCAACGCTCGCGGCAACCTGGACGTGATCACGAACCGGTTGCAGTCGAACTACAGCCGGCTGTCCACCGGCTTGCGCATCGTGTCGGCGTCCGACGATGCGGCCGGCCTCGCGATCTCGGAGCGCATGCGCGCCCAGATCCGCAGCCTGTCGCAGGCCCAGCGCAATGCCAACGACGGCATCTCGCTGGTGCAGGTCGGCGAAGGCGCGATGAACGAGCTCAGCAACATCCTCATCCGGATGCGTGAGCTCGCCATCCAGGCCAGCAACGGCACGAACTCGGCCGCGGACAAGGACACGCTCGACCAGGAGTTCGACAACCTGATCGAGGAAGTCGACCGCATCTCGCGATCGACCGAGTTCAACGGAGTGAACCTCCTCGACGGCTCGACCTCGAGCATCGAGTTCCAGGTCGGCTCCGACGTCGTCTCGGGAGTCGACACCATCGCGGTGGCGCTCCAGTCGGTGCTGGCGAGCGACCTCGGCATCGACACGCTCGACATCTCGTCGGTCGGCGCGCCGACCACGGCGATCATCAACATCGACGTCGCCATCGACCAGGTGGCTGCGGCCCGAGGCGACCTCGGCGCCCTCCAGAACCGCCTGCAGTCCACGATCACCAACATCGGCGTGAGCGTCGAGAACCTCTCCGCGGCCGAGTCGCGCATCCGCGACGTCGACGTCGCGGCCGAGACGGCCGAGCTCACGCGCAACTCGATCCTGCAGCAGGCCGCCATCTCGATCCTGTCGCAGGCGAACGTCCAGCCGCAGGTCGCCTTGAGCCTCCTGCAGCAGTAAGTCCGGCAAGCAAGCAGGCCGGTCGTTCCCGGGGTCGGGGTGCGTGGGGACGCGAAGCCCCTCCACCTGCGCTTCCTCGGCCCTCGGCTCCGGGAAGGACCGTCTTCATCGAACTCGACGCCGCGGGGCGAGCCACGCAACTCGCCCCGCGGTGGATCGAGCTCGGCGGAGGAAGGTCACGGAGCGGGAAGGCGCGCCTCGGCGCGTCGGGAGCGGTCGGATCGAACGCGGGGCTCTCAGTTCGGCAGGAAGAAGAGTTCGCCGTGGAGGATGCCGAGCGCAGCGCGCACCAGCGTCTCATGCGACGCGTGGCGCGACTCCTTCAGCTCGGACTGCATCGCCTCGATCTCGTCCTTGCGCAGCTCCGGCCGGCGGCCGAGCTCGCCCTTCAGCTCGGCGAGCCGCTGTTCGAGCTCGCCCGACCGCTCGATGCGGTCGTGGACCGAGTTGGTGGCGGTCGCGGGACGGGCGCTCGCGGCGGCGCGCGCCGCCTGATCGGCGCGGGCGGTCGGGCCGGGCGGAAGGCCAAGTGCTCGCGTGCGAGCTTCGGCGCCTTCGGAGCGCGTCGGCGGTTGGTTCGGGACCAGGTTCGTGACATCCATGACTGCTGCCCCTCGTCGCGATGCGATCGGTGGCCATCAGGACCTTCGTCGGACTCTTCGTCCGGCTGAAGGGTCGTCATGAGGAAAAAATCGACCGATCGACGCGCCGCCGGGCGCGCGACGGCACCGCGGCAGAGGGAACCGAATGCGCAGTGGCGCAGCCGGTCCCCCGCATCCGTTTCCGAGCAGCACGGCCTTCCTCGCCTGCGCTCCGGTCGCGTCAGCGCACCGGCTCACCGCTCGCAAGTCGCGTCCTGCAATGGGTTTGCGGCTCCGTCACGGCGCCCCTTCGCGCGCCTCTCCCGGAACGGCACCAGCGTTGCCCTTGTCGCCGCAGCGTCGCGGGCGAAGGCTGCCCTCGACGCGGAGGCATCCACGCTTGGCCGTCGCCCCGCCGCTCTTCCACGACACCAGCGCACGGCAGGTGCGCTCTTCGCCGGCAACCCCCGCGGAGCTCCCGTCCGGGTCCGTTCGCTTCGCGGACGAGCTCGGGCGGGAGACCGCTCTGCTCGCGTTGCGCGTCGACGCCCCGGCGATCGAGGGCGCGCCGAGCGAGTCGGTCGAGCGCCGCGAGGCTCCGCAAGAGGAGTCGCGCGAGGAGCTGCGTGACGAGTCGCCGGTTCGCGAAGCCGAGGGGCCGCCGCGCCGCGAGCGCGAGACGGCGGAGCGCGACGCGCGCCGACGCACGGACGGCTCGGTGGAGGGCGACACGACGCCCGCGCCGGCCGAGGTCGATGGAACGGACCCAACGGAGCCGCGTCGCGAGGACGACGAGACGGTCACCGCCGACGAGTGGGCGGCGCTCGAGGCGCTGCTCGCGCTGGGGGCACCGACCGCTCCGCCGCTGCCGACCGCGCCGACCGCTCCGCACGCGCTCGCGCTGAACGTCGAGGTGGCGACCGCGGCGCTCGAAGCGGTCACGCCGGCAGTCGATGCGGCGGCGGCGCTGGCGCAGGGTCCGATCGACGCGAAGGCGACCACCGCCGTCGGCCAGCGCGGCGCGCTCGCTGCCGCGGCGCCGAGCGACTCGATCGACGGGACGTTCGACGCGACGCTCGCCGACGCCCCGCCTTCGGAGGGCGCGCTCGGCGAGTCGCTGCTCGGCGAAGGCGGCGGCGCGGCGTCGTCGGGCTTCGCGGGCGACGGAGCGGCGCTGCTCGCGGAGGGCGACGCGCCGGCCGCCACGAAGGAGAGCGGCGGATCGATCGATGGCGCCCTCGCGGCGGCGCTCGCGCGCGACCTCGCGGCCGCGCCGCGGATGCCGGCCGCGCTCGCGCCGGCGAACGGCGCGGCCGCCGCCTCGCTCGCCGGGCCGGCGCTGCCGAATCGGCCGCTCGCGCTGCACGAGGTCGGGCCGCTGCTCGACGCGGCGCTGGATGGCGTCGTGCGACTGCGCCGCGAAGGCGGCCGCTGGGAGGCGGAGATCCGCCTCGATCCGGCCGAGCTCGGCTCGCTGCACGTCCGCCTCGAGATGCAGGGCAACCACCTCCACGTGGTCGCTCGCGCCGAGGACCCGCAGCTGCAGCAGCAGCTCGGCGAGCTGTTCCGCGACTGGCAAGAGACCCTGCAGAAGCAGGGAGGAGATGCGTCCTTCGACCTCTCGGGGAGGGCGAAGGAGGAGGAGAAGCGTCCTGCTGCGGCGCCGGGGAGCGAGCGATCGCACCCGGCGTCGCCGCTGGCGCGACGCGCCGCCGCGATCGCGGCGGGTGCCGGGGAGCGCCTCGACCTGCTCGCGTGAGCGGGGGCGCAAGACGAAGGGAACCGGCACCGACCGGCAAGGGGAACCAGCCATGGCGAGCTTGAGCGGAATCACCGAGTACGACAGCGCGAGCGCGACGTCCGCGTCGTCCAATCCGTTCGACGCGAAGTCGCTGGCGAGCGGCCAGGACTTCTTCCGCGTGCTCTCGGCGCAGCTGCAGGCGCAGGATCCGCTGAACCCGATGGACGACACGCAGTTCCTCGCGCAGCTGACGCAGCAGAGCCAGCTCGAGCAGACGCTCGAGACCAACACGCGGCTCGGGACGATGGTCACGCTGCAGGAGTCGCTGGCGGCGCTGCAGCAGATGACGCAGAGCGCGGCGCTGATCGGCAAGACGGTCGACTTCATCGACCCCTACACCGGCGAGGCGGCGAGCGGCACGGTCGACGCCGTGCGCGTGGTCGAAGGGCTCGTCGTCCTCGACGTCGGCGGCGAGGCGGTCCCGCTGCCGAACCTCACCTCCATCCGCGAGCAGGAGTGACCGGATGTCGAGCGCACTCACCTCCGCCCTCTCCGGCCTGCGCGTCCACCAGTTCTTCCTCGACGTGGTCGGCAACAACCTCGCCAACGCGAGCACCGTCGGCTACCACGCCTCGCGCGTCACCTTCTCCGACGTGCTGGCGCAGTCGCTGCGCAGCGGCTCGGCGCCGACCTCGACGCTCGGCGGCGTGAACCCGGTGCAGATCGGACTCGGCGTCCAGATCCACTCGGTCGACATCCGCGGCGACCAGGGCGTGCTCGACGACACCGGCCGCCCGTTCGACCTCGGCATCCAGGGCGACGGCTTCTTCGTGCTCAACTCGGGCGCGCGCAACGTCTTCACCCGCGCCGGCACCTTCGGCGTCGATCGCGACAGCTACCTCGTCGACACCTCGACCGGCTTCCGCGTGCGCAGCGTGATCGGCTCCGACATCCAGCTGCCGCTCAACACGCTGCTGCCCGCCAAGGCGACCGGCCAGATCGGGCTCGGCGGCAACCTGCCGGCCAAGGTCGGCGGCCCGGTCGCCGAGGTGCTCACCAGCTCGTCGATCTACGAGGGCGGCACGCACGCCGAGGTCGCCGGCAGCGCGACCGGCCCGTTCAGCTTCACCAGCGGCGACACCTTCGAGCTGCGCGTCGACGGCAACGCGGCGCAGACGATCACCTTCACGGCGGCCGACTTCACCGCGATCGGCGGCAACATCTCCGCCGCGACCGCGGTCGAGGTGGCGCAGGTCATCGCCGCGCAGGCGAGCGGCGTCACGGTCGACGGCTCGAGCGGCTCGGTGGTGATCACCTCCGATCGCACCGGCGACAGCTCGACCATCAAGATCGACGACGGCACCGGCGCGCCGGCCAGCCTGCTCGGCCTCTCGACCACGCTGGTGAGCGGCGTCTCGTCGCCCGCCACGCTGGCGACGCCGCTGAACGACCTCGCCGACAACCTGGTCGACTACCAGGCGGGCGACCAGATCGAGATCAGCGGCACCGACGCCAGCGGCCAGGCGGTCTCCGGCACCTTCGTGTGGGGCACCGACGGCACCACGCTCGGCGACCTCATCACCTTCGCCGACAACCTGCTCACCGACGCGACCGTCGCGCTCGACGCCAGCGGCAACCTCACCGTGACCGCCGACAACACCGGCGACGCGAGCCTCTCGCTCTCCTTCATCGACGACGCCGCCAACGTCGGGCAGACGACGTTCGCGAGCCACGGCTTCTCGGTGACCACCAACGGGCAGGGCCCCGACGAGGTGCGCACGTCGCTCGACGTGTTCGACTCGCGCGGCCTGCGCCACACCGTGACGCTGACCATGACGCGCGTCAGCAGCACCGAGTGGAGCCTCGCGGCGGAGACCGACAACCCGAACGACGTGCTGGTCGACGGCTCGGCCACCGGCATCCGCTTCAACGCCGACGGCTCGTTCTTCGCGACCACCGGCACGGGTGCGGGCGACGGCGACCTCGAGCTCATGTTCGACGGCTTGAGCGCCACGCAGTCGATCTCGCTCGACTTCGGCACCAGCGGCCAGCTCGACGGCGTCACGCAGCTCGGCGACTCGCAGAGCCTGCGCGCCCTGTCGCAGGACGGCTACGCGGTCGGCGAGCTGGTCTCGATGGCGGTCGGCAGCGACGGCGTCATCACCGGCTCCTACAGCAACGGCCAGCAGCAGGCGCTCGACCAGATCGCGGTGGCGGTCTTCTCGAACCCGAGCGGCCTCCTGCGCCGCGGCAGCTCGCTGTTCGAGGAGTCGCCCAACTCGGGCGTCCCGCAGCTGCAGACCGCGGGAGCCGGCCGCGCCGGCACCGTCTTCGGCGGCACGCTCGAGTCGTCGAACGTCGACGTCGCGGAGGAGTTCGTGCGGCTCATCGAGGCGCAGCGCGGCTTCCAGGCCAACGCGCGCGTGATCAAGGTCTCCGACGAGCTCCTGAACGAGCTCGTGAACATCGTCTGAGCGGAGCTCGAGGTGGCGATCCAGGGCATGTTCGCGTTCGGCGAGGAACCGAGCCTCTCGGTCACCGAGCGCATCGCAGCGGCGAGCCACGGCGTGCAGCGTGGCGCGGGCGGCGTCGACTTGACGCTGCTCCAGTTCGCCAGCTTCGGCTTCGCCCTGCTGCTGGTCGGCGTGCTGGTGTGGTGGATGCTGCGCGGCGTGAAGCAGCGCCAGTGGATCGCCGTGCAGGCGCAGCGGCTGGCGCACTACGGCCTGCACAAGAGCGAGATCGAGCTGTTCCACCGCGTCGCCGAGGCGGCGCGCGGTAGCACCGTGCCGCTCCTGTCGCGGCAGCGCGGCGTGTTCGATGCCGCGGCGGCGGAGCTGCTGGCGGCGACTCCGCCGGGGGCGCCGCGCCGCGAGCTGCTCGAACCGCTGCTGGTGCTGCGCCGCCGCCTGCCGTTCGAGGCGCGCCTCGACGCCGCCCCGACCTTCGTGCGCGGCGCGGCGGTGCAGCTCTGGCTGCGCATCGACGACGGCGAGCCGCAGCGCATCCGCGCCTCGGTGATGGCGACGCTGCCGCACGCGCTGCAGCTCGGCATCGAGTTCGACAAGCTCCCGCCGCCGCTCGATGCCGCGCTGCAGGCGGGCCAGGAGCTGATGCTGGTGGTGCTGCGCGATCGCGTGCTCGAGGAGTCGCGCGTGCGCATCCGCGGCCGCACGCTCGGCCGCACGCTGCAGCTGCTCGTCGATCGCCCGGCGGTCGCCGTGCCGTCGCGCGTGCGGCTCGGCTGGCGCGGCGCCGACGAGCCGGTCCGCATCGAGCTGGTCGAGCGCTTCAACGAGCGCGTGGTCGGCGACTCGATCCCGGTCGTGAAGGGGCGCGTGGTCGCCACCGCCAACGACGGGCTGCTCCTCGACTTCGAATCGATCCGGCCGCGCCACGGCGAGGCGATCCGCCTCATGGATGGCGCCTGCGCCGGCTTCTACCGCGGCTTCGCCACGCTCGACCCGAAGGGGCGCGGCGGCTCCGTCTTCGTGCTCCGTCGCAGCAGCGAGCGCACCGACGCGCACGCCGCCGCCAAGGAAAGGGAATCCGATGCAACCGTCGCCCACGCTTGAGCAGCGCTACGCCACGATCCGCGCCGAGGCGCGCCGCGGCGCCGACGTCGCCACCTTCAGCGCCTACGAGTCGCTCTGGCGCGATGCGCGCGCGGCCGGCGACGAGAAGCTCGCGCGCCAGGTCCTGCGCGACCTCTCGCTGCTCACCGCGGAGCTCGATCCGGGGATCGCGCGCGCGCTGGCCGCCGCGACGACGCAGGGCACGCGGTCGAACGAGGCCGCCGCGCCGCGCGCCGAGCGCGCCGAGTGCGACTTGAGCGTCGTGGTGCTCGGCGTGCCCGAGCGGGCCGGCGGCGCCCCGGCGCTGCGATCACTCGCGTCGCAGACCCTCGCGGCGGCCCGCTTCGAGACCTTGGTCGCCGACGGCGGCGATGCGCGCGCCTGCGACCTGGCGCTGCGCTCGGCGCGCGGCCGCGTGATCCTCTTCGTCGCGCACGACGTCGTGCTGCGCCCCGACGCCTTGCAGCGCCACCTCGCCGCCCACGCGCCCGACGCGACGCCGTGCGCGCTGCTCGGCGCGATCGAGTGGGAGGGGCTCGCGATGCGGCCGCTGGCGCACGCGCTCGACGCGCTCGGCCTGCTCGGCGCGCAGGCGGGCGTCGAGGCGGCGGGCGACGTGCCGGCCGAGTGCCTGCTGCTCGACCACGCGAGCTTCCCGCGCGCGGCGCTGCTCGCCGCCGGCGGCATCCACGCCGGCCTCGCCGCCTTCGCTGGCCCGGAACTCGGCGTGCGGCTGGCCGCGGCCGGCTGGCGCATCGCGCTCGATCCGGCGATCGGCGCTACCCGCACGCCGGCGATCGACCTCGACGGCTGGCTCACGCGCTGCCGCTCGATGGGGGCCGACTGGAAGGAGCTGCGGCGGCTGCACGGCGGCGGCGCCCCGCCCTCGTGGCTCGCCGGCATCGGCCTCGAGGAGACGGAACGCGAGCCGCTCTTCGCGCGGCTGCTGGCCGGCGCCGATCGCCATGACCGCTGCGTGAGCGCGCTGCGCGAGTCGCTGCAGGAGATCGAGCAGGCGGTCGCGCGCGAACCGGCACAGGCGGGCGCTCTGCTCGAGAAGCTCTCCCCCGACCTCGCGGCGGCGCTGCTCGAGGTGACGCGCCACGAGCTGATCCGCGGCTTCGTCCACGCGCTCTCCGGCGGCGAACGGGAGCCGCTCGAGCGCTGCGCGGTCAAGACGCAGCGCGGCGCCGCCGTGATCGTCATCTCGTCGGACCTGAGCGTGCAGGCGGTCGAGCTGGCGCTGACCGAGCTGCCGCCGTGGGCCGAGCTGGTGGTCGGCGTGCAGGAGGGCGCGCCCGAACGCGCGCTGCCCGACGACCGCCGCATCCGCCGCTTCCTGCTGCACAAGGGGGCGAGCGCGGCGACGCTGAAGCAGGCGCTCCTCGCGGGGACCGGCGCCGACTTCTTCGTGCTGCTCGACGGCAGCATCGTGCCGACGCGCCGCGAGTGGGAGGCGCTGCGCCTCACGCTCGCCACGCTGCCGGCCGTCGGGGCGTGCAACGTCGACGATCGCCAGGAAGGGCTCCTGGCGCAGGCGCAGCTCTGCGCGCAGCTGCCGAGCGCGCTGGTCGCGGTGCGCCGCGACGTGATCGAGGGCGATGGGGGCGAGGCGGGGCCGCTGCTCGAGCGGCTGGTGCGCCGCGGCTATCGCCTCGCGACCGCCACCGCCGCGCGCGAGTCGACGGCATGCGCCCGCTGACGATCGTCAAGGTCTGGTACCAGAACGACCCGCTCGACAGCGGCCATCGCGACCAGCGCCTCGCGCGCGCCTGGCTCGCCGATCCGCGCGTGCGGCGCGTCGTCCACGTGGAGCCGCCGGTGCGCGCCGAGCAGCTCGCGGCGGCGGCCGATTCGCCGGCGCTGGCGGCGGCGCGCGCGCGGGCGGGGCTGCTGAAGGAGGGCGAACTCTGGCGCTTCACGCCGACCCTCGCGGCCGGCGCGAAGAACCCGTGGCGCGCCGTGCTGGAGCAGACGGGGCGCGTGCTGCAGCAGGCCGACGCGCTCGGCGCCGACGCCGTGCTCTGGATCAACGCGCCGAGCCAGCTCGGCGAGCAGCTGCTGCAGGCGTTCGGCGCGCGCTTCGGCCGCGTCGTCGTCGAGATCGAGGATGACCATCGCCCCTACCACGCGCCGCACAGCCCGGCGCGCGTCGAGCTCGAGCGCCGCTACCGCCGGCTCGCGCGCCACGCTGACCTGTTGATCGGCAACAACGCGACGCTGCTGCGCGAGTGGAGCCGCTACCAGCCGCGCGCGCAGCTCGTGCGCAACGCGGTCGACGCGGCGGCCTACCGGACGCGCGCGCCCGAGCCGGCGTTCCTCGCGGGCGTCGGCCGACCGCGACTCGTCTATGCGGGCAACCTGCGGCTGCGGCTGCAGCCCGAACTCTTCGCGGCGGTGGCGCGCGCCTTCCCGCACGCGACGCTGGTCCTGGTCGGCGTCGGCGGCGAGGCGCTGCAGGCCGCGTTGTCGCCGTTCCGGAACGTCCGCTTCCTCGGCCCGCAGCCGAGCGCCGCGATCCCCGCCCTGCTGCAGCACGCCGACGTGCTGCTGCTGCCGCACGCAGTCAACGCCCTCACCGAGGCGATGGATCCGCAGAAGCTCTTCGAGTACCTCGCGAGCGGCCGTCCGATCGTCGCGACGCCGGTCGCTGGCGCGCGCGACCACGGCGAGCTGCTCACGCTGGCCGCCGACGCCGACGCCTTCGTCGCCGGCGTGCGTGCCGCGCTGGCCGAGCGCGACCCGGCGGCGGCAGCGCGGCGCCGCGCGCGCGGCCTCGCGCGCAGCTACGACGATGCGGCGCGCGAGACGCTCGACGCGATCGCGGCGATCGCGGAGGCGGGCGCGGCGCGCGCGAAGGAGCAGGCGCTGCGCTACTTCCAGCACGATCGCCCCGAGGTGCGCGCGCTGATCCCGGCCGGCGCCAAGCGGGTGCTCGACGTCGGTTGCGGCGCGGGCGCGTTGGGCCTCGCGCTCAAGCTCGAGCGCGCGGAGCGGCTCGAGGTGGTCGGCATCGAGCTCGACGCGGCGGCCGCGCGGCGCGCCGGCGAGGAGCTCGACCACGTGCTGCAGGGCGACGCCGTGCAGCGGATGGGGGAGCTGCCGAGCGGCCGCTTCGACGCCGTCGTCTTCGCCGACCTGCTCGAGCACCTCGCGGCGCCCGAGGCGGCGCTGGCGCAGGCGCGCCGGCTGCTGGCGCCGGGCGGCGTCGTCGTCGCGAGCCTGCCGAACGTGCGCCACTGGTCGGTGGTCCGCCAGCTGCTCGAAGGCGACTTCCGCTACGAGGAGGCGGGCATCCTCGATCGCACCCACCTGCGCTTCTTCACCAAGCGGTCGGCCGAGCGGCTGCTCGAGTCGGCCGGCTTCTCCGTCGCGCGCGCGAGCGGCGTCCACTGGGACGACGGCGCGATGCCGGCCGAGCTGATCGAGGCGCTCCGGCGGGGCGGCCTCGCCGTCGACGACCTCGCCGCCGAGGCGCGCGAACCGCAGTGGCTCTTCGTCGCGCAACCGGTCGTGCGCTCGGTCGCTCCGCCGGAGGCGCCGTCGGTCGCCGCTCCCGCGGTCGCACCGGCGCCGCGCATCGCCGCCGCGCCGCCGCGCCGCCGCGCGCTCCCCTCGACCTCGATCGTGATCCCGGTCTGCAACGCCGCCGACTACACGGCGGGCTGCCTCGCCGAGCTCGAGTCGCGCGGCGACGACGGCGCGCTCGAGGTGATCGTCATCGACAACGGCTCGCGCGACCACACGGCCGACGTGCTGGCCCGCCACCCGCGCGTGCAGGTGATCCGCAACGCGCTCAACAAGGGGTTCGCCGGCGCGGTGAACCAGGGGCTCGCCGCCGCCCGGGGCGACTACGTCTGCGTGCTGAACAACGACACGGTGCCGCTGCCCGGCTGGCTCGCGCCGCAGGTCGAGCGTCTCGCCGCCGATCCGTCGATCGGGCTGATCGGCCCGTGCACGAGCTACGCGAAGGGGCGCCAGCAGGTCGACCTCGGCGACGGGAAGCCGCTCGCGAGCCTCGACGAGCTGCGCACGCGCGCCGCCCGCTTCTGCCGCGAGCAGGCCGGGCGCCTCGAGGATGTCGCATTCCTGAGCGGCTTCTGCTTCACCGGCCGGCGCGCCGACCTGACCGGCGACGGCGGCCTCGCCGACGCCTACGGGCGCGGCACCTTCGAGGACGACGAGCTCTGCCGCCAGCAGCGCCGCCGCGGCCAGCGCCTCGTCATCGCGCGCGACGCCTACGTCCACCACTACGGCAACAAGACCTTCAAGGCGCTCGCCGTCGATCTCGCGCAGCAGCAGCAGGCGAACTGGAAGCTCTTCGCGGAGCGCCATCGGGACGATCCCGGCCTCCTCGCGCGGCTCTGCGCCGAGCAGGGGCGGTGGCGCGACGTGCTGCGCCTCGCGCGCGCGGCGCTCGCGCGCGAGCCGCGCGACCTCGACGCGCTCTTCCACGCCGCGCAGGCGGCCGCCGGGCTCGCGCGCCCGACCGAGGCGCATCGCTTCCTGCAGCGCTACCTCGCCCGCTGCCCGCACGATGTCGCGGCGCAGGAGCTCGCCGCGCGCTGCGAAGCGCTTTCCGTGGCGCCGCGCGCCACCCGGAACGGAGTTCCGACCGCGAGCTGAGCGGCGCGCTGGCGCGATCGCACGCAACTCGTGGTTCCGCCGCGACTTCGGCGGAAACGGCGGCAGCGGCACGCGACCTGCCATGCAGTCGCTGCCATGATCAGCAATGCCATCGACACTCGCGGGACCACCCGCGCCATCGCCGCCGCCATGCAGGGGCTCGAGCGGCGCTTCGAGGTGGTCGCCGACAACCTCGCGAACCTCGAGACCGCGGGCCACAAGCGGCTCGTCGCGTACTCGCACCATTCTTCGGACGAAAGCGGCGGCGCTGAAGGCCCCTCTCGCCAGGAAGCGGTGATCGCCCACGACTTCACGCAGGGCGACCTGGTGGCGACCGACGGGTTCGACGACCTCGCGCTGAAGGGCGAGGGGTTCTTCGCCGTCGAGGTCGAGGACAAGATCCGCTTCGTGCGCAGCGTCACGCTGTCGCGCGATCCCGAGGGCACCGTCCTCGACAGCCGCGGCGCGCGCCTCCTCGGCGAGGCCGGCCCGCTGCGCACCAACGAGCCGAACGACGCGTTGCGCATCGAGCGCGACGGCACGGTGCTCTCGAACGGCGAGGCGATCGGCCGCTTGCGCGTGGTCACCTTCGTCGACCCGACCAAGCTGCTCGCCGAAGGGGGCGGCCGCTTCGTGGCGCCCGAGGGGACCGAGCTCGTGGCCGCCACCAGCACCGAAGTGATGCACGGCTTCCGCGAGCGCTCCAACACCGACCCGGTGCGGGAGCTCGTCGAGATGATCGTCGTGCAACGGCAGTACCAGGCGGCGCAGAAGGCGCTGACCACCGAGAGCGAGCTGCGCCAGCGGCTGAACGAGCTGTCGCGCTGATCCGCGTCGAACCTGCAGGAGGGACGTTCCGATGATGAAGGGTCTGTTCACCGCTGCGTCGGGCATGAAGGTGCAGCAGGTCAACGTCGACGTGATCGCGAACAACCTCGCGAACGTCAACACGGCCGGCTACAAGCGCACGCAAGCCGACTTCCAGGACCTCCTCTACGTGGTCATGAAGGAGCCGGGCGCGCAGACGCAGAGCGGCTTCACCACGCCGTCAGGCGTGCAGATCGGCTCGGGCGCCGAGCTGGTCTCGACCACCAAGGTCTACACGCCGGGCGTGCTGGAGCAGACCGAGCGGGCGCTCGACGTCGCCATCCTCGGCGACGGCTTCTTCGAGGTCGACCTGCCGAACGGCCAGAAGGGCTACACGCGCGACGGCGGCCTGCGCGTCGACGGCATCGGCCAGCTGGTCACCGCGCAGGGCTTCCGCATCTCGCCGCCGATCGTCATCGACGCGGCCGCCGACAAGAACATCACCATCGCGCAGGACGGCACCGTCACCGTGCGCGACTCGATCACCGGCGCCAACTCGACGCTCGGCACGCTGCAGCTGGCGCGCTTCGCCAATCCGGCCGGCTTGCGCTCGGGCGGCGGCAACCTCGTCTACGAGACCGCCTCGTCGGGCACGCCGACGCTGGCGCAGCCGGGCCAGTCGGGCACCGGGACGCTCGCGCAGAACACGCTCGAGCGGTCGAACGTGAACGTCGTCAACGAGCTGGTGAGCCTCATCACCGCCCAGCGCGCCTACGAGATGAACTCGCGCGCCATCAAGGCGGGCGACGAGATGCTCTCCGAAGCCTCGAACCTGGTGCGCTGAGATGAACCTCCTCATCGCGCTCCTGCTCTCGCTGCTCGTGCAAGCGGACCCGCCGCAGGACGGCGGCGCACCGGCTGCGGCCGACGCGCTGCTGGTGCAGCTCAAGCCGCGCGTGGCGGTCACCCGCTCGCCGGTCGTCCTCTCCGACGTCGCCGAGCTGCGCGGCCCGAAGTCCGAGGTCGAGCGGCTCGGCAAGCTCGAGATCTGCCCGGCGCCGGCCGCCGGCAAGCCGCGCTTCGTCACGTCGGCCGGCGTGCGCCTCGCCGCGCGCCTCGCCGGCCTCGCGATCGCGCCCGACTCGATCGTCGGCGCCAAGCAGGTCGAGGTGGTGGCGAGCTGGCGCGAGCTGCCGGGCGACGAGCTCTTCGCGGTCGCGCAGCGCTGGATCCTCGACCAGACCGCCGAGCTCGGCGATCGCGTGCTGCTCGAGCGGCTGCAGAAGCCGGCCACGCTGGCGCTGCTCGACGGCGCGCCCGATCCGACGTTCGACTGCGCGTTCGTCAGCAAGCCGCGCGGCGCAGCGCAGCTGCTGGTCAAGGTGACCGTGCGCCAGGGCGAGATGGTGGTCGGCGAGCGGGTCGCCTCCTTCAAGGTGCGCCGCTTCGGCAAGCAGCTCCTGCTGCTGACCGCGGTGCGCCGCGGCGAGACGATCGCCCCCTCGCAGGTGATGGCGAGCGACGGCGAGTGGACCTCGCTCGGCGGCACGCCGGTCCTGTCGCCGGCCGAGCTCGACGGGCTGGTCGCGACGCGCGACCTCGAGGCGGGCAGCGCGCTGCTGAAGGAGCAGCTCGAGCAGCCGCAGATCGCGGCGCAGGGCGACTCGGTGCAGCTGGTGCTGCGCGCGGGCGCGCTCGAGATCGTCGTGGTCGGCACGGCGCAGCGCGCCGGCCGGCGCGGCGAGGTGGTGCCGGTCCTGAACCCGACCACCCAGAAGGTGATCCAGGCCGAGCTGATCTCGCGCGGGGCGGCCGGCCTCGCCGTGGCGCTGGTGCGGTGAAGCGCGGTCGCCGGCAGCGGCGGTCGCGGGCGGCGTCCCTGGCGGGGCGCCCTGCAGGAAACGGGCCGATTCGGTCGATCGATGGGGACGGAGGAGGGGCTTCGATGCGGAATTCCTTGCTGATGACGGCGGCGGCGCTGCTCTTCGGGGCCGATGCGGCGCACGCGCAGCAGAGCAACTCGCTCTGGCACCGCGCCGGCAGCAACCCGCGCGCGACGCTCGCCGACCACACGGCGACGCAGATCGGCGACGTGATCACCGTCATCGTCAGCGAAGGGCAGACGGTGCAGGACGACGGGAAGATGGAAGTGAGCAAGGAGTCGGGGCTCGACTCCGCGCTGCAGGTCTTCGACGTCAAGCCGAACGCCTTCAACACGCTGCCGGCGCTGAAGTACGCCAGCTCGCGCTCGGTCGAGGGCGAGACCAAGTACTCGCAGAAGGGGAAGTTCGAGACGCGCCTCACCGCCGTCGTGCAGGACGTGAAGCCGAACGGCACGCTGCTGATCGAGGGGCGCCGCACCGTCCACCTCGACGGCGACGTGAAGGAGATGCGGGTGCGCGGCCTCGTGCGCCCGATCGACATCGCCTCCGACAACACGATCGCCTCCGACCGCATCGGCAACGCCGACATCCTCTACGAGGCGGACGGCGGTCGCGCCGCCGCGGTCGAGAAGAACTGGTTCGAGGAGGCGCTCGACTTCCTCTGGCCCTTCTGAGGCGCGCGCCGCGCCGCGCGCCGCGCGGCTCGGGAACTGCCCGCCCGCCCGCTCCACCCCTCGCTCCACGGAGTCCGTCGATGCCGCTCGCCACCCTCCTGCTCGCGATCGCCCTGCCGCTCCAGCAGCTGCCGCCCGATCGTCCGCAGTTCCCGCCGCCGACCGCGCCGCTCGTGGTGCCGGTCGCGCCGCCGATCGCGCCGAGCGGCGTGGCGAACCAGCCGTTCGCGCCCTCGAGCGCGACCGTCACCTCGACGACGATCGAGCGCGCGCCGGCGCAGCCGCCCGATCCGGTGGCGAAGAACGAGCTGCAGGTGCGCATCGGCGACCTCGTCGAGATCGAGGGGGTGCGCCACAACCAGCTGCAGGGGATGGGGCTGATCACCGGCTTGAACGGCACCGGCGACAAGGGCAACGCGGCGCGCCAGGCGCTGGCCAACTTCATCAAGCGCAACCAGATGAACGTGGCGCCGGCCGACGTCGACATCGGCAACGTCGCGCTGGTCACGGTCACCTGCAAGCTGCCGCCCTTCGCGAAGACGGGCACGGCCGTCGACGTCTCGGTGCAGTCGATGAACGGCGCCACCTCGCTGTTCGGCGGCCAGCTGCTGCAGGTGCCGCTCTACGGCGCCGACGGCCAGGTCTACGTGGTCGCGCAGGGGTCGGTCCCGGTCGGCGGCTTCACCGCGGCCGGCAAGTCGGCGACCGTCACGCAGAACCATCCGACCGTCGGCATCCTGACCGGCGGCGGCATCGTCGAGCAGGAGGTGCCGATGCATCTCCTCTCCGCCGACGGCGCGGTCCATCTCCACCTGCGCGTGCCGAGCTACGTCACCGCGGTGCGCGTCGCCAACGAGATCGCGCGCGGCTTCGGGCTGCCGGCCAAGGCGCTCGACGCCGCGACCGTCCGCGTCGTCCTGCCGCCGAGCCAGCGCCAGGACGCGGTCGCCTTCATCGCCGGCCTCGCCGACCGCTCGGTCGCGCCCTCTGAGGAGGCGATCGTCGTCATCAACGAGCGCACCGGCACCGTGGTCGCCGGCTCGCACGTGCGCCTCTCCACGGTCGCGATCACGCACGGCAACCTCACCATCTCGGTGGCCGAGTCGGAGGAGGTCTCGCAACCGCAGCCCTTCGGAGGCGGCGACACCGCGGCGGCCGAGCGCACCAGCATCAACGCCGACATCGAGAAGCGCGGCCTGCAGGTCGTCGGCGGCGGCACCAGCGTGAGCGACCTCGCCGCGTCGCTGAACCGGATGGGCGTCGCGCCGCGCGACCTCGTGGCGATCTTCCAGGCGCTCTCCCGCGCCGGCGCGCTGCACGCGAAGCTGGAGATCCAGTGATGGCGGCGATCGAACTCGGCAGGGCGATCGATGCGGCAGCGCTGCCGGGCGCGCGCACGCTCGAGCTGAAGAAGGGCGAGCTGGACGAGAAGCAGCTCGCCGGCCTCGAGAAGGTCGGCCGCGGCTTCGACGCGATGTTCGCCCACACGCTGCTCGGCGAGCTGATGAAGCCGCTGCAGGGCGCCGGCTTCGGCGGCAGCGGGCCGGGCTCGTCGGTGGTGGAGGGGATGATCCAGAGCCAGCTCGCCGACCACCTGTCGGCCGGCAAGGGGCTCGGCATCGGCGCGATGGTGGTCCGCCAGATGAAGCCGTTCCTCGCGGGACGGCAGGTCACGGTCGAGGAGCTCGCACGCGGCCTGTCGGCTGCGGGCGCCGGCAAGCAGGACGCGGCGCAGGCCGCTGCGGCGGCGCAGGCGCTGCCGATCGGGGAGGGCAAGTGATGGAACTCGCGCTCGCGGCGCTCGAACGGAACATCGCGGCCGAGATGGCCGTGCAGCAGCGCATCCAGGCGCTGCTCGACCTGCAGCTTGCGATCCTGATGAAGGGGCGCAGCCGGGAGTTCGGCGGCGTCCTCGCGCAGGCCGAGGAGGGGCTCGCCGAGAGCGCGCGCCTCGAGGCGGAGCGGATGCGCCTGCTCGAGCAGGTCGGCGTCGCGCTCGGCGTGCCGGCGCGCGAGGTGACCTTGGCGCGGATCGAGCAGCACGTCGGCGAATCGGCCGCTCCGCTGGTGGCGAAGGGCGTCGAGCTCAAGGAGCGCATCGCCCGCATCCGCGAGAGCAACCGGCAGGTCGCGCTGCTGCTGCGCCACTCGGTGCTCTTCATCGAGGACCTGCTCGGGCTGGTCTCGACCGGCCGCGCCGGCGCGCGCACCTACACGCGCGACGGCGACCTCGCGCCGCGCAGCAGCGGCGCCCTCGCCGCGGAGGCGTGAGATGCTCGGCTACTCCATCGGGATGCGGGCGCTGCGCGCTGCGCAGAGCTCGATGGACCTCGTCGGGCAGAACGTCGCCAACGCCTCGACTCCCGGCTACTCGCGCCGCCTCTCGCTGCTCTCCTCGACCGAACCGCTGATGTTCGGCCGCTTCGGCGTCGGCACCGGCGTGCAGGTCGCCGACCTGCGCCGCGTGCACGACGGCCTGCTCGAGACGCGGCTGCGCGAGCAGACGCACGTGCTCGGCCGGCTCGACGCCTCGGGCTCGCTGCTGCGCCAGCTCGAGGGCTTCTTCCAGGAGCCGAGCGACAACGGCCTCGCCGCGCGCCTCGACGACCTCTGGAACGCCTTCTCCGACGTGTCGCGCTCGGCCGGCGACGCGTCGTTCCGCGACGGCCTCGTGCAGTCGGCGCTGACGCTCGGCGCCGGCTTCCGCCAGGTCGCCGCGCAGGTGCAGTCGATCGGCGACGAGGCGCGCCAGGGAGTCGGCGCCGCGGTGAACGTGGTGAACGGGCTCCTCGCCGAGGTGGCCGCGGTGAATCGCCGCGTCATCGACTCGCGCAGCTTCGGCACGACGCCCGGCGACCTGCTCGACGAGCGCGACCGCCTGCTGAAGGAGCTCGCCGACTGGGCCGATCCGCAGGTGCTCGACCGGCCGGACGGGACGGTCGACGTGCTGCTCGACGGACTGCTGCTGGTGTCGGGCGACCGCTCGCGCGAGCTGATCACGCGGCAGCCCTCCGACGGCACCGTGCAGGTGCTGGTGAAGGACGGCCTCGCCGAGCTCGAGATCGGCAGCGGCCGGTTGAAGGGCTACCTCGACCTCGCGCGCCTCACCGTGCCCGAGCGGCAGGCCGACCTCGACCTGATCGCGCGCAACCTCATCTACGAGGTGAACAAGCGCCACTCGACAGCCGTCAGCGCCGCCGGCCCCTACGCGCAGCTCTCGGCCGCGGTCACGGTGCCGGCCGCCGACGTCGACCAGCCGCTCGCCGAGATCGAGCTGCCGTTCGAGGTGAAGGACGGCCGCCTCACGGTGAACGTGATCGAGACGGCGACGGGCAGCGTCACGCAGCACTTCCTCGACGTCGATCCGCAGACGATGACGCTCGCCGACCTCACCCGCGCGCTCGACGGCCTGCCGCACGTCGCGGCGAGCCTCGACTCGGTCGGGCGGCTGCGCATCAGCGCCGACGGCGGCTACGGCTTCGACTTCAGCGCGCGCATCGACGTCGATCCCGACGATGCCGGCTCGTTCGGCTCCGACCACGCCACGCTCACCGGCGCGACCGGCCCCTACGCGCTCGCCAACGGCGACACGCTCACCCTCGCGGTCGACGGCGGCGTCCCGGTCACCGTCACCTTCAACTCGGCCGACTTCGTCGACATCACGCAGGCGACGGCCGCCGAGGTGGCCGCCGTGCTCGAGGCGCAGGTGCCAGGCCTCGCCGCCTCCTTCGAGGACGGCCGCCTCTCGCTCCAGTCGGCGACGGCCGGCGCGACCAGCTCGCTCGCGGTCACCGCCGCGTCGAGCAGCGCGCTCTTCGCGGTCGGCGCCGGCGACGTCGGCAGCGACACCGCGGTCGAGGTCCGGCTGAACGGCACGCCCTCCGACGGCACCAACGGCCACTTCACCGTGCGCGCGCTCGGCGACGGCATGGTCGGCCTCACGCCGGGACTCGAGATCGGCCTCTTCGACGCCGACGGGACGCAGCTCGCCACGTTCGACGCGGGCGACGGCTACGTGCCGGGCGATCCGATCGAGCTCTTCCCCGGCGTGACGCTGTCGCTCACCGCGGGCGCGGTCGAGGCGAGCGCCGGCGACGTCTTCGAGTTCGACCTCGTCGACGAAGCGGACAGCTCCGACGTGCTGGTGGCGCTGCAGCTCGGCGCCTTCTTCACCGGCAGCAGCGCGGCCGATCTCGACGTCAACTCCGAGCTGGTCGCCGACCCGCGCCGCGTGGCCGGCAGCCGCAACGGCGAGGCGGGCGACGCCGGCGTCTTCTTCGACATCGTCGGCCTGCGCGACGCCGCCATCGAGGCGCTGTCGGGCCGCACCTTCGCCGAGGGCTACGGCGACGTGGTCGCCGGCATCGGCCTCGAGGTGCGCAGCAACGCGACCGCCACCACCGCGCAGCAGCAGCTGCTCTCCTCGCTCGAGGCGCGCCGCGAGGAGATCTCCGGCGTCAACACCGACGAGGAGATGCTGCGGCTCCTCGAGTACCAGCACCTCTACCAAGCGGCCGGCCGCTACCTGCAGGCGGTGCAGACGATGAACGACACCCTGTTCCAGATGCTCTAGGCCGTCACGACCGAGACGGGCTAGCCCGAGGGCCTGCCGATGCGCATCACCCAATCGCTCCTCTATCGCCACCAGGCGGACGCGCTGACGTCGGCCTACCTGCGGCTGTTCGACGTGCAGGCGCAGCTCTCGAGCGGGCGGCGGCTGCTCAAGCCGTCCGACGACCCGTCGTCGATCCGGCCCGCGCTCGACGTGCGCGCCGGGCGTCGGCGGCTCGAGCAGGTGCGCAAGAACGCGGAGCTCGCCAGCAGCGAGCTCGGCACCGCCGAAGGGATCCTGCGCAACGCCTCCGACATCGTGGCGCGCGCGCAGGAGATCGCGGTGTCGGGCGCCAACGGCTCGCTGAACCAGGGCGACCGCAACGGCCTCGCCATCGAGGTCGACGGACTGCTGAAGCAGCTCCTGAGCCTCGCCAACAGCCGCGGCCTGTCGGGCCACCTGTTCGGCGGCGGCCTGCGGACCTCGGCGCCGTTCGAGGAGGTGCAGACCGCCGACGGCAGCGTGGTGATGTACCGCGGCGACCAAGCGACCTCGGCGGTCGACCTCGGCGACTCGCTCGAGCTCGAGCTCAACATCCCCGGCTCGTCGATCTTCGGCATCGGCACGCGCGGCACGACCGTCTACTCGGGGAGCACCGGCGCGGCGGCGGGCAGCGGCAACGACAGCGCGCGCGGGACCGATCGCCTCACCGTCGCGCACGGCGCCACCACGCTCGGCGACGGAGCGCTCGCGGGCGGCGGCGACTCGGCGTCGGGAGTCGTGCCGGGCGCCTCGTCGGCGGCGGGCGACACGCTGCTCGGGCCGGCGGGCGTCTGGTCGCTCACCGTCGTCGACACCAGCGGCACCGGCGCCGCGGGCACCGTGTCGCTGAACGGCGGGCCGCCGGTGAGCTGGACGGCCGCCGATCGCGACCTCGCCGTCACCGCGGCCGACGGGACGCTCGTCCACCTCGACATGGGCAACGTCACCGCCGGCTTCAACGGCGCCGTCGCGGCCGAGGCGACCGGGACGCTCTCGCTCGACGGCGGCCTGACGAGCAGCGCCATCGACTTCACCGCCGACAACCAGCTCGTGGTCGACTCGGAGACCGGCGCGAGCCTCTTCGTCGATTCGCGCGGCATCCAGCGCGCGGGCGCCGAGGTGCTCCGCTTCGAGGGCGCCTACGACCTCTTCTCCGCGCTGGTCGAGCTGCGCGACAGCCTGAACAACGTCGACGGCGACGTGCTCGACACGCAGCTCGACCGCATCCGCGGCACCATCGCCGAGTTCAGCCGCGGCGAGGACACGCTGCTGGCCGCGCTGTCGAGCTTCGGCGCGCGCATGCGCCTCGCCGACACCACCCGCTCGCGCGCCGACGAGCTCGACCTGCTGCTGGCGCAGAACCAGTCGAGCCTCGAGGACGTCGACTTCGCCGCCGCCTCGATCGAGCTGACCCAGTCGCAGCTCGTCCTGCAGGCCGGCGTCGCCATCAGCGGCCGCATCGCCAACCTCCCGAGCCTCACGCAGATCCTCTGAATCCAGCGGGGCAGCCCGCTGCGTAGCACCCTCGTTCGAGCGGCCCGTCCGCTCGGCGCCACCCCCGTCGGGGCGCGGCGCCGACACCTCCGCGTGGAGGGTCCCCCCGGGCGGCTCGAGTGGCGGGGCCGGTCGATCCGCGTCGAGCGGAGCGGCCGTCGCCCCTGCGAGGGATGCACATGCTCACCGTTCGCCATGGAGCTGCCGGCGCCGGCGGCTTCGCCCTGCTCGCAGCGCTGGCCCTGCCCGCGCCGTCGAGCCACCGCGAAGCGCCGTTCGTCACCGAGACGCCGAAGGTCGACGCGACCGACTTCTACCTGTTCAACAGCTACGAGCCGGGCCGCGACGGCTACGTCACGCTGATCGCCAACTACCTGCCGCTGCAGGCGGCGTACGGCGGTCCGAACTACTTCGCGCTCGATCCCAACGCGCTCTACGAGATCCACGTCGACAACGACGGCGACGCGCAGGAGGACCTCACCTTCTCCTTCCGCTTCACGAACAACCTGAAGGACCTCGCGCTGGCGGTCGGCAACCCGGGCCAGGAGAAGTCGATCTCGATCCCGCTGATCAACGCCGCGCCGATCGACGCCACCAACACCGGCGGCTTGAACGTCGGCGAGACCTACACGCTGAACGTGATCGAGGGCAACCGGCGCACCGGCAAGGCGACGCCGGTGGTGAACGCGAAGAGCGGCGCGACCACCTTCGAGAGGCCGGTCGACAACATCGGCACCAAGTCGATCCCCGACTACGCCGGCTACGCCGCCGCTCGCACCTACGACATCCAGCTGCCCGACGGCTCGCTCGGCCGCATGTTCGTCGGCCAGCGCGACGACCCGTTCGTGGTGAACCTCGGCGAGGCGTTCGACCTGGTCAACCTCGATCCGCTCGGCGCGGTCGACGGTGCCGAGGACGTCATCGCGGACGCCAACGTCACCTCGCTGATCCTCGAGCTCCCGGCGCGCTACCTCACCGGCGGCAACGGCAGCGTGATCGGCGGCTGGACGACGGCGTCGCTGCGCCAGGAGGGCAAGCTGAAGGACAAGCCGACCTTCGCCGAGCCCGAAGGGCGCAAGGGCAAGTGGATGCAGGTGTCGCGCCTGTCGAGCCCGCTCGTGAACGAGCTGGTCATCGGGCTGAAGGACAAGGACAAGTTCAACGCGAGCGAGCCGAAGGACGACGCGCAGTTCCTCGACTACGTGACCCACCCGGCGCTGCCCGAGCTGCTCGAAGCGCTCTTCGGCGTCCGCGCGCCGAACCTCTTCCCGCGCAGCGATCTCGTCTCCGTCTTCGTGACCGGCGTCGCCGGGCTGAACGCGAATGGCGGCGTCGGCGAGATGCTGCGCCTCAACACCGCGATCGCGGCCACGCCGAAGGCGCTGCAGAGCAACCTCGGCGTGATCGGCGGCGACCTCGCCGGCTACCCGAACGGTCGGCGCCTCGGCGATGACGTGGTCGACATCTCGCTGCGCGCGGTGATGGGCGTGCTGCTGAACGCGACCGATGCGCCGGATGGCCAACTGCCCTACACCGACGGCGCCTACGTCGATGCCACGCAGTTCGGCGACGCGTTCCCCTACGTGAACCTGCCCTTCCCGGGCGCTCCCAAGTCCTGATCGTCGCTGACCTCGTCGGTCGGCCGGGCCCGGCCCGGGCCCCCGCGCCGGGGGGCGGGGGGGGGGGGGGGGGGGGGCCCGGCCGCCGTCGTCGCTGGAGAGATCGATGAGCTCTCGAACGTGCACCCCGCTGCGGCGCGCGCTGTCGTCGCTGCTGCTGCTCGCCCTGCTGGCGCTGCTGGCGCCGCTCGCCACTTCGCACGACTGGTGGCTCGAGCCGGAACGGACGAGCGCGGCGCGCGGCGAGTCGATCGCGGTGGTCGCCAAGGTCGGCGTCGCCTTCGCCGGCGAGCGCGTCGCGCGCGACCCGAAGCGGATCCGCCGCTTCGTCGCGCTCGATGCGGCGGGCGAGCGGCCGGTCGCCGGCGCACCCGGCGCCGAGCCGTTCGGCTCGCTCGAGCTGCGGCGCGACGGGACCACGCTGCTCGCGTACGAGAGCGAGCCGGCGCGCGTCTACCTGCGCGCGCCCGAGTTCGAGGCCTACCTCGCCGAGGAGGGGCTCGAGGCGATCGTCGCGGCGCGCGCGGCGCGCGGCGAGTCGAGCAAGATGGGGCTCGAGCAGTACGTGCGCTGCGCGAAGGCGCTGCTCCGCACGCCGGACGCGCCGCTCGTGGACCGCGTCGCCGGGCTGCCGTTCGAGCTGGTGGCCGCGGGCGACCTCGCTCCGCTCGCGGCGGGCGGGACGCTCGTGGTCGACGTGCGCTTCCGCGGCGAGCCGCTCGCGAACGTCCTGGTCGTCGCGCTCGAGCGCGACCACCGCGACGCGCCGCTCGCCGCGCGCAGCGATGCGAACGGGCGCGTCGAGCTGGCGCTGCCGCACGGCGGTGCCTGGCTGGTGAAGGCGGTCCACATGGCGCGGCTCGAGGGCGCCGTCGCCGCCGAGTCGCGGCTCGACTGGCAGAGCTGGTGGGCGTCGCTCACGTTCGAGGTGCCGCCGGTCGCGCGCGCGGAGGGGCGCTGATGGACTCGCCGGCGCGGCGGCGGACGCGCGAGGCGGCGTGCGGCGCCGTCTGGCGCGAACCTTGCGCCCCGCCGCGCGCGACGGTAGGGGAGCGGCCCGAACCGCGTCCCGCCGCCCCTTCGCGAGCGATCGAATTGCCGACCCCCGAGAGCCGCGCAGCGCCCCCCGCGCCCGACCTCGCTGCGCTGGTCGCCCGCATGGCGACCGGCGACGAGGCGGCGTTGGCCGAGCTGTGGGACGCGACGCGGGCGTCGCTGTTCGGCCTCGCGCTGCAGGTGGTGCGCGAGCGCGGCGGCGCCGAGGAGGCGCTGCTCGACACCTACGCACAGGCGTGGCGCGAGGCGCGCCGCTTCGATCCGGCGCGCGGCCACCCGCTCGCGTGGCTGCTCAACATGGCGCGTTCGCGCGCGATCGATCGGCTGCGCTTGGCGGGCGGCGCGGTGCGGCGGCGCGAGACCGCGCTCGAGGCGGCGACCGGCGTCGAGAGCGGCGCGGCGGCGCCCGTCGAGGCGGCGTGGCTCGCGGAACGGCGCGCGCGCATCGTCGCGGCGCTCGAGCGGCTGCCGGTCGAGCAGGCGCAAGCGCTGCGCTGCGCCTTCTTCCTCGGCATGAGCCACTCCGAGGTCGCCGACCATCTCGAAGAACCCCTTGGTACCGTGAAGACGCGCATCCGCACCGGCCTGCAGCGGCTGCGCCACCTCCTCCTCGAGCTGGAGGCCTCCGCATGAGCGAGACGATGGAACCCGACGAAGAGCTGCGCTGGCGCGCCGAGCAGTACGCGATGGGCGCGCTCGCCGATGCGGAGCGGCAGGCGTTCGAGCAGGCGCTCGCGCGGCCGGGTGCCCCCGAACGGGAGGCGCTGCGAGCGGCGGAGGAGCTGCTGGCGGCGCTCGCGTTGGGGGCGGCGCCGGTCGAGCCGCCGCCCGCGTTGTGCGAGCGGCTCCTGGCCCGCGTGCGCGCCGAGACGCCGAGCGCGGCTGCCGGCGCCGCGGAGTCGAGCGTGGCGGCGGGAACGGCGGCGGTTGCGCCTCCTTCGGTCCAGCCGTGGAAGCAGTGGGGCGGCGGCGCGGCCGACTTGCTGCTGCGCCACGACGAGGGGCGCTTCGAGCCGACCGGGCGCGAGGGGATCTTCGTCAAGAAGCTCCACGTCGACCCGCAGGGCGATCGCGCGACGCTGCTGATCCGCATGGAGCCGGGCGCGAGCTTCCCGGCCCATCGCCACGGCGGTTACGAGGAGTGCTTCGTCCTCTCCGGCGACCTGCGCCATGGCGAGCGCGTGATGCGCAGCGGCGACTTCGAGCGGGTCGCCGGCGCGACGCGGCACGAGCGGCAGTGGACGGAGGGTGGCTGCCTGCTGCTGATCCACTCCTCGCTCTGCGACGAGCTGCTGGCGTAGCGACGCGCGCGCCGCGGGAAGGGCGGGGGGCACGGGCGTGATCGCGCGCCTATGCTCCCGCCGATGAACTCGAACGAGCCGAACGCGCCGCCGCCGCTGCCGCCGCTGCCGCCGCTGCCGTCCCCGAGCGCCGCGCCGCAGTCCGAGGTGGCGGCCGCAGCGCCGCTCGATGCCAAGGGGCTGCGCGGCGTCATCGTCGCGTCGAGCGTCGGGACGCTCTTCGAGTGGTACGACTTCTACCTCTACGGGTCGCTCGCGGTCTTCTTCTCCGACCTCTTCTTCCCGCCCGGCAACGAGCGGGCGACGCTGCTCGCGAGCCTCGCCACGTTCGGCGCCGGCTTCGCGGTGCGGCCGCTCGGCGCGCTGGTCTTCGGGCGCATCGGCGACCTGGTCGGCCGCAAGTACACGTTCCTCGTCACCATCGTGACGATGGGGCTCTCGACCGCGCTGATCGGCCTGCTGCCGAGCTACGCGAGCGCCGGCTGGTTCGCGCCGGTCGCGCTGGTGCTGCTGCGGCTGATCCAGGGGCTCGCGCTCGGCGGCGAGTACGGCGGCGCGGCGACCTACGTGGCGGAGCACGTCCCCGACGAGCGGCGCGGCTGGTGGACGAGCTTCATCCAGACCACGGCGACGCTCGGCTTCTTCCTGTCGCTCGGCGTGATCGGCGCGACGCGGGTCGCGTGCGGCGAGGAGTCGTTCCGCGCGTGGGGGTGGCGCATCCCGTTCCTCGTCTCGTTCGTGCTGCTGGCGCTGTCGCTCTGGATCCGGCTGCGCATGCGCGAGTCGCCGCTCTTCGCCAAGCTGAAGCGCGAGGGGCGCGTCGCGAAGAACCCGCTGAAGGAGAGCTTCACCAACCGGGTGAACCTCCGCTACGTGCTGCTGGCGCTGTTCGGCGCGACGGCCGGCCAGGGCGTCGTCTGGTACACGGGGCAGTTCTACGCGCTCACCTTCCTGCAGAAGTCGCTCGGCCTGTCGTGGCAGCTCGCCTACGGCATCGTCGCCGGCGGGCTGCTGCTCGGCACGCCGCTCTTCCTCGTGTTCGGCGCGTGGTCGGATCGCGTCGGCCGCAAGAAGGTGATGCTCGGCGGCATGGCGGCGGCGGCGCTCACCTGGCTGCCGATCTACCGCGCGATGACGGCGCTCGGGAACCCCGACTTCGCCGGCGCCGTGACCGAGCTGCCGGCGGCCAACGTGCTCGGCCTCGTGCTGCTGCTCTTCGTGCAGATGGCGTGGGTGGCGATGGTCTACGGGCCGATCGCGGCGTTCCTGGTCGAGCTCTTCCCGACGTCGATCCGCTACACGTCGATGTCGCTGCCCTACCACCTCGGCAACGGCTGGTTCGGCGGCTTCCTGCCGCTGATCGCGACGACGCTCACCACGTCGCCGTGGGTGCAGCAGCGGCTCGGCGCCGACGCGGCCTACGCGGGGCTCGCCTATCCGATCGCGGTCTGCGTGATGTCGCTCGTGATCGGCGGCGCGCTGCTGCCCGAGACGCGCCTGAAGCGGATCGATCGCGCGGAGCACTGAGCGCGCGACGCCGCGTCGCTCGGCGGGCGCGTCTCGCTCAGCCGTGCTTGCGCGGCGAGAGCGACTCGACCACGCGCGCGCCGAGCCGGCCGTCGACGACGACGATCTCGGCCAGCGCGATCGGCTTGCCGTTCACGTAGAGCTCGATCGGCTGCCCGGCGTGCTTGTCGAGGTCGATGATCGTGCCGGGCTGGATCGAGAGCAGCTGCTCGAGCTTGAGCTCGCGCGTGCCGACCACCGCGGCGACCTCGACGCCGACGTCGAGCAGCACGCCGAGGTGCTTGCCGCCCGCGCTCGGATGGCTGCCGCCGAACTCGGGCAGCGCCACCTTCGCGGCAGCGGTCGTCGGCTCCCCCGGCATCGACACGTCGAGCGAGGCGAGCGGCGGCTCCTGCGGCTCGACCGCCTCGGTCGCGGCGATCGCGGCGGCATCGGCGGCGGCGTCGGCAGCAGCGGCGGCCGCCTCGGCGGCGTTCGCGGCGCTCTCGGCATCGGCGGGAGTGGGTTCGGCGTCGCTCATCTCAGCCGCTCTTCGGCTTCGGACGCGCCGCAGCTGGACGGGCGCCCGGAGCGCCCGGTTGCGCGCCCGCGCTGGCGGCGCGCGCTTGGGCGGCGGCCGGGCGGGGGGCGACCGGCGCGGCAGGCTTGGCGGGGCCGGTCGTCCCGTCGCCGGCGGCTGGCGTCCCGGCGGCGGCTCCGGCGGGCGCGGCCGCAGCTGCAGCATTCGCGCCGTTCGTCGCGGCGGCTGCGGCGCCCTTCGGCGCCGGCGGGTCGAGCACCTCGCTCACTTCGATCGCGTAGCGACCGTCGTGCGTGCCGAGCTTGGCGCGGAAGCGCGGCTTGCCCTGGATGTGGACGTCGATCGGCTCGCCGGGCGGCAGCTCGAAGAGCACCACGTCGCCGGGCGCGAGCGCGGCCGCTTCCTCCACGGTGAGCCGGCAGCGGGCGAGCTCGACGATCAGCTCGAGCGGCGCGCTGGCGATCGGTCCTTCGACCTCGGCGGCGCTGCTCTGCCGCTCGACGGGCTTCGGCTCCGCCTGCTCGAGGATGCGGCGCGAGACGCAGAGGAGCAGCTCGTGCTCCTGGTCGAAGAGCTTCACCTTCCACGGGATCCGCGCGAACGGCTCCTCGAGGTCGGGCATGAAGGTCAAGAGCGGTTCGGGCAGCGGCCGCGCCGGCACCAGCGACAGCGCGAGCGGCGGCAGCTCCAGCGCGCGCGCGAGGCCGGTGAAGAGGTCGCGCAGGAAGCGCATGCCGAGCTCGAACTCGATGGCGGTCGGCGCCTTGCCGGTCGCCTTCGCCTGGCCCGGCCCGCCGAGCTGGCGGTCGATCGCGGCGTAGACGAGGTCGGGCGCGCAACCGAGCAGCACCGTGCGCGCGCCCGGGTCGGCCTTCGCGCCGCCGCTGTACCACCACGCCTTGCCGTCCTGGAATCCGGCGAAGTGGCGCACGCGCGCGACGTCGGCGGCGCCCACCGTCACCTCGGTGCGCACGCGCAGCAGGCGGCGCACGTGGATGCGCATCTCCTCGCCGAGCGAGTCGCGCTGCGTCTCGAGGCGGCGCGCCGACTCGCGCGGCAGCGGGGCCGGGGTCGAGAGGTCGTAGCTCTGCGCGCTGCTGCCCATGGCCGTCACTGCACCAGGAAGTCGTCGAAGAAGAGGCCGGTGATGGCGCCGTTCGCGGGATCGGCGAAGAGGATCGGCTTCAGCTGGTCGAGGATCTCGAGCTTGAGCAGCTCCTTGCCGCGCGGCGTCTTGAGTTCGGTCGACTGCTTGCCGGACATCAGCGTGATCAGCGAGTCGCGGATCGCGGCGGCGAAGTCGCCCCCTTTCGCGCAGGCGGCGACGACGAGGTTCTCGGTGTCGACGTCCTTGGCGCGGATCTCGAGGATCAGCACGAACTTGCCGGAGACCGCCTGCCCGGTGTCGGCGAGGTTCGCGATCAGCTGCGGCAGCGCGATCTTCTTCGGCGGGAGGAAGGTGTCGAGCGGCGTCGGCGGCGGCTCCTCCTTCTCGACGATCACCTCGGGTTCGACGGGAGCCGGCGCGGTGACGATGGCGGCGGTGAGGCCGAGCCCGACCGAGACGACGCCGCCCACCATGTAGGGGAGCAGCGCCTTCATCTTGCTCGGCGGCGCGGCGGCCTCGGCGCCGTCCTTCGCCGCTTCCTTCTTGTCCGCCTCGGCCATCGCCCGCTCCCGTCGGCTCGCTCAGCGCGCGCCGCCGCTCTCGCCCCCGAGGTACCAGCGCAGCGACACCTTGCGCGCTGCGCCCTCCGCGCCATCGGTCCCCTCGACGGAGCCGATCGCCCCGGAGCCGATCGGGATCAGCCGCTCGGCCGGGACATGCGCTTCGGTCAGGTATCGGACGACCGCCCGGGCGCGCTGAAGCGAAAGGGCAAGTCGTTCCGCATGGCGGTGCCCCTCCTCCTCGCCGCACGAGCCGACCACCTCGATCGTGCCGGCGCGCAGCGCCAGCGTGGGGGCGAGCTTGTCGAGGTTCTCGCGGTCCTTGAGGGTGAGGCGCGCCGACTTGGTCGAGAAGGTGCAGCCGAGCGGCAGGACGACCTTGGCGCCCGGCTCGGTCACCTCGCCCGACCCCTTCTTCAGCAGGTCGAGCTCCTCGCGCAGCATCTTGTCGGTGTGCTCGACCCAGTTCTCCTTGGCGAGCGGATCGATCTTCGGCGGGCGGTAGCGCGCGAGCGGGCTCGTCTTCGGGATGAGCGTGCGACTGCTCGGCATCACGCCCGGCAGGCCGAGCGCCTCGAGCGTGTCGAGGTAGGAGCCGATGCCCGAGTAGGCGAAGCCCGCTTCCTGCATGCTCGCCATCGAGACGACGAGGATGAAGAAGCAGAGCAGGTTGGTCATCATGTCGGAGTAGGAACACATCCACATCGGGATGATGTTCTTCGTCTCCTTCGGTCCTTCCTTCGGCATGCGCGGCTCCTCGCGATCCGGCGCGTCACGCGTCGGGCGGCAGGACGACGATCTCGAGGCGGCGATTCGCGGCGGTCGCGCTGTCGCTGTAGCCCTGCTCGAGGGGATCGAGCGCGCCTCGCGCGCCCGCCAGCACGCGGCTGGTCGGCAGGCGGCCGGTGGTCACCAGGTAGTCGGCGACCGCCAGCGCGCGGTCGGCGGTGAGCTGCTCGAGCTGCCCCGACGACTGGAAGCGCGGCCCCTCGTTCCACGCATGCGCCAGCACCACGACCTTCTGCGGATGGAGGCGCAGCACGTCAGCGAGCTCGCGCAGCACGTCGCGCACCTCGGGCGTCAGGTGGGAGCTGCCGGGCGGGAAGGGGGTCTGGCAGGTGATCTCGAGCCGGTGGCCGTCGACCACCTGCTGGAAGTCGAGCTGGTTGCCGATGCCGGGCTTGCGCACCAGCGTCTTCAGCCCCTCCTGGATCAGCGCCAGCCCTTCGCGCGCTTGGCGCATCCCGTCCTCGACCACGCGGTTGCGGATGTTCGGCGGGGGCGGCAGCGACGACTCGTTGGGGCGCGTGTCGGGATCGGCGATGAGGCCGAACTGGCCGGAGAGCGAGCCGGCCATCTTCGCGTAGCGCTCCTTCTCCTGCGTGGAGAAGGTCATCATCATGATGAAGAAGGTGACCAGCAGTCCGACCATGTCGGAGAAGGTGACCAGCCACTCCGGCGCGCTCTGCGGCTCCTCCTCGGGCGGGCTCTTCGGCACGGCGACGCTCCCGGCTCACTTCTTGGCGTCGGTCGCCACCAGCGCGCGGCGGCGCGGCGAGAGGAACGTCTTCAGCCGCTCCTCGACCAGCTGCGGCTTGTCGCCCGCCTGGATGGCGAGCACCCCTTCGATCATCAGCGTCTTCAGCGCCACCTCGTCCTTGCTCTTGCGCTCGAGCTTGCCGGCCAGCGGCAGCGCGATCACGTTGGCGATGAACGAGCCGTAGAAGGTCGTGATCAAGGCGACGGCCATGCCGACGCCGATCGCGCTCGGATCGGACATGTTGCGGAGCATCGCGACCAGGCCGATCAGCGTGCCGAGCATCCCCATCGCGGGCGCCGCCGAGGCGGCGGTGTCGAGCAGCTTCTTGCCCTGGCTGTGGCGGTCCTGGAGGAAGTAGAGCTCGTTTTCGAGCACGCCGCGGATCGTGTCGGCCGGCAGGCCGTCGATCACCATGCGCAGCCCCTTGGCCTGGAACTCGTCGTGGACCTCCTCGACCTTCTCTTCGAGCGCCAGCAACCCTTCGCGGCGCGCGAGGTTGGCGTAGTTGACCAGCCGCGCGATCTCCTCGGCCTGGCTCGGCAGCTTCGAGAGCACGGTCTTCTTGATCACCGTGAACATGCCGCCGATGTGGCCGAAGCTGAACTGCGTGACGAGGTAGAACGCCGTCCCGCCGAACACGATGAGCACGCTCGGCAGGTCGTAGAACGCCGAGAGCGGCGCGCCCAGCATGATCGAGTAGGTCAGCAGGGCGAGGTTCAACACCAGCCCGGCGACCGTCGAGATGTCCATTCCGCCTCCTCCTCCGCGCCCTCATCGGCTGGTTGCGGCGGCCGGCTCGATGCCGCTCCCCGCCGCGTCGCCGCACCGTCCGCCCGGCGTCCCCCTCGCGTGCGCGCCGCTCAGCCGCCCTCCGCTCCCTCGTCCGCCTTCGCGCGCAGCAGCATCTCGGTGAGCTTCACCAGCTTGTCGCCCTGGATCTGGGCGAGGATCTCGGCCGCCTTCTCCTGCTCCATGCGCAGCAGGATCAGCGCCGCCTTGTCGGCCGGGGTCTGCTCGAGCCAGCGCGCTGCCGCGTCGGTCTGCATGGAGGAGAGGATCCCGGCGAGGTTGGTGAGCGTCTTCGGGTCGAGCTGCTCGTCGGTGCCGTCGGTGGCCGCGATCGGCGCGTTCAGCTGCAGCCGCTCGGTCAGCTTCAGCACCTCGAGGCGGCGCGCCTCGATCTCGCGCTCCATCGAGGCGAGCTCCTTCTCGCGCTGCTCGAGCGCGGCGCGCCGCGCGTCGTTGTCGGCCTTCTGGCGCTTCAGCTCGTTCAGCAGGTCGCTCGCCTCGCTGATCGAGATCGGCTCGGGCAAGTCGAAGAGCGCGCGGCCGGTCGCGAGCGACTGCACGCGCTTGGCGTCCTCGGTGCCGGCCGCCGGGCGCGCGCTGCCGCCGCCGGAGAGCGCGCCGCCATCGAGCCCCGCCTTCACCGGCTCGCCGCCTCCGGGCGTCGCCGCGGCGCTCTCGCCTTCGGCCTGCTTCTCCTCGAGCAGGCGCCCCTGCTTCAGCAGCATCGCCAGCGCCGAGATCCCGAACAGCGCGAAGCAGAACGCGCCCAACCGCAGCCAAGGCATCAGCTTCTTCATCGCCGCGTCTCCGTGAGCGATGCGGCCGCTCGCCGCGTCGCGACCTCGTCGATTTCCTTCTGCTCCGCGCGCATCCGGTCGGCCTCGTCGCGCGCGTCGCGCCGATCGATCAGCCGCTCGACCGCGGTGGCGCGGGTGAACGACTCGCGCAACCCGGCCAGCGCGCGCTCCTCGCCGGTGCGCGCCGCCGCGAGCTTCTCGCGCGCCCGCTCGAGCGCCCGCTCGAGCAGCGCCGTCATCCGCTCGCGCGCGAAGTCGGGCAGCTCGCCCGCCTCCCGCCGGCGGCGCTCCTCGTCGTCGCGGCGCGCCCGCTCGGCGAGCAGCGCCTCCTCGATCTCCGCGCAGCGCCCCGCGAGCTGCCGCGCGCGCGCCAACGCGAGCTTCTTCTCGCGCACTTGCGCGTCGACCAGCTTCCGCCAGCTGTGCAGGCCGCTCTTCTTCACGGCGCGCTCCTCGCTTCGGGCTGCTCGGTCAGCGCGACCAGCGCGGCGAGCGCGGCGTCGAACGGCGCGCGCTCCTCGGGCGCCTGGCGCAGCAGCGCGTGGATCTGCGGCAGCTTCTCCAGCACCTTGTCGAGCAGCGGCTCGGTGCCGCGCCGGTAGGCGCCGATCTCGATCAGGTCGCGATGGTCCTCGTAGAGCGCGAGCCAGTGGCGCAGCTTCTGCGCCGCCGCCTGGTGGCGCGCGCCGCTCACCTGGTCCATCAAGCGCGACAGGCTCTTCAGCGGGTCGATCGGCGGGTAGTGGCCGCGCTCCGCCAGCGCGCGCGACAGCACGAGGTGGCCGTCGAGCAAGCCGCGCAGGCAGTCGGCGACCGGGTCGTTCATGTCGTCGCCCTCGACCAGCACGGTGAGGAGCGCCGTGATCGAGCCCTTGGCCGAGGTGCCGAAGCGCTCGACCAGGCGCGGCAGCTCGGCGAAGAGCGACGGCGGGTAGCCGCGCGTGGTGGGCGGCTCGCCGGCGGCGAGGCCCGCCTCGCGCAGCGCCATCGCGAAGCGGGTCGCGCTGTCCATCACCAGCAGGACGCGCTTGCCCTCGTCGCGGAAGTGGTCGGCGATGGTGGCGGCGAGGTGGGCCGCCTTCAGCCGCTGCAGCGCGGGGCGGTCCGACGTCGACGCGACCACCACGGCGCGGCGCAGCCCGGCCGCGCCGAGCTGCTTGTCGACGAAGTCGCGCACCTCGCGGTTGCGCTCGCCGATCAGCGCCAGCACGGTGACGTCGGCCTTCGCCTCGCGCAGGATCTTGCCGAGCAGCGTCGACTTGCCGACGCCCGAGCCGGCGAAGATGCCGACGCGCTGCCCCTCGCCGAGCGTGTTCAGCAGGTCGATCGAGCGCACGCCGGTCTCGAAGCGCTGTGCGATGCTCGGACGGCTCATCGCGTCGGGCGGCGGCGCGAGCAGCGGCCGGCGGCCCGCTTCGACCAGCTCGCCCTTCCCATCCAGCGGTCGGCCGAGCCCGTCGAGCACGCGGCCGAGCAGCGCGTCGCCGACCGGCGCGCAGAAGGGGCCGCCGGTCGCGACCACGGCCGCGCCGTCGGCGATCCCGTCCAGCCGCTCGAGCGGCAGCAGCGTGGTCCGCTCGCCATGGAAGCCGACGATCTCGACCGGCACCTTGCCGTGCGCGCCCTGCACGAAGCAGAGCTCGCCGATCTCGCCGGGCAGCCCCTCCGCCTCGAGCGTCATGCCGACCAGGCGACGGATGCGCCCTTCGCGGCGCAGCGCCGGCTCGGTCGGGATGCGCGGGCGGTAGCGGGCGAGCTGCAGGCCGCTCATGAGCGCGCTCCGCCTTCGAGCAGCGCGCGGCGCAGCTGCGCGAGCTCCTCGCCGAGCGACCAGACCACGCGCGCCGCGCCGATCTCGAGCGCGAGCTGGCCGCGCGGCGACGCGGGATCCGGCAGCAGCTCGACGCGCGCGCCGGCGGGGGCGAGCTCGGCGAGGCGGCTGGCGAGCGGCTCGGCGTCGGCGGGGTGGAGGCGCAGCAGCGCGGGCAGCTGCTCGAGCTCGCGCCGCTTGGCGGCGAGCAGCGCGCGCAACGGCTCCTCGAGGGCGAGCTCGCCGCGCTCGCAGCGGGCGCGCGTCAGCGCCTCGGCCGCGCCGATCGCGAGCTCGACGCACTCGCGCTCGATCTCGGCGAAGCTGGCGTCGACCTGCGCCTTCAGCGCCCGGAAGCCCGCCTCGAGCGAGCGGGCGAGCGGCGCCACGTCGATGCGCGGCGCGGGCGGCGGCGGCGGCGCGCGATCGATCACGCGGATCGGGGCGCCGCTGCGCACGGCGACGCCGCCGGCCCGCGCGCCGGCTCCGGCCAGCGCGTGGCGCACCCGCTCGAGCGGCTCTGCCGCGGTGTCATTCGACGACGTCATCGCCACCCGCCCTCCGCAGCTTCACTTCGCCGCTCTTCATGAGCGCGCGCACCTGGTTCAGGAGCTGCATGCGCGCCTGCTGGATCTCCGCCATCGGCAGCGCGCCGAGCAGCTCGCGCTCCTCGAGGATCGTGTCGCGCGACCGCTTCGAGACGTTGTCGAGGATCGCCGACTCGATCTCCTTGCTGGCGCCCTTCAGCGAGATGGTCAGCACGCGCGTGTCGATGCTGGCGAGGATCTTCTGCATCGCCTTCTTGTCGATGCCGACGAGGTCGTCCATCGTCACGCGCTGCTCGTCGATCTGCTGGAAGAGCGTCTCCTCGCTCTGCTGCATCGTCTCGGTCAGCGCCGTCTCGGTCTCCTGGGTCAGGTAGTTGATGATCTGCGCCGCCACCGAGACGCCGCGCACGTCGCCGCGCCGCACCGGCTGCGCCGGCGCCAGCCGGGTGAGGAGCGCCGCGGCGATCTCCTCGACGAGCTCGCGGCGCGGCATGGTCGACTTGGCGATGCGCGCGATCACGATCGGCCGGCGCTCGGGCGGGAAGCTCTCGAGCACGCGCGCGGCGGCGGTCGGCTTCATGCCGGCCAGCGCGATGGCGCAGACCTGCTCGTTCTCGTCCTGCAGCACCTCGGCCACCTCGTGCGGCGGCAGCAGCTCGAGCGGCGCGAGCGGGTTGCCGCGCTCGCGCAGGCTCTTCATGCGGTGGAGGTGCTCCTCCGCCTTCTCGGTGCCGAGCGCCTCGCGCAGCAGCTCCTTGAAGTCGTTGGTCGCCGAGGCGCCGACGGTGATGCGCTTCACGTACTCGTTCAGCGCCGGCTCGGTGTCCTGCGGCGTGAGGCGCCGGTCCGACAGCTCGACCATCGCCTCGGTGACCGGTTCGAGGCGGTCGCTCGGCAACGCCTGCATGAGGCTCGCCGCGATGTCCTTGTCGAGCCCGAGCAGGACGGCGGCGATCTTCTGCACGCCACGCAGCTTGACGGCCATGGGGGATCTCCGGTGCGGTCCGCGCCGTCAGGCCGCGGCCTCTTCCTTGAGCCACGCGACCAGCACCTCGCGCGCCTGCTCGGGGTGGTGCTGCACGAAGCGGGCGAGGCGGGTGCGCACGTCGATGCCGCGCGCCTCGCCGAGCGCGAGCTCCTGGATCTCGTCGATCGGCTCGTCGCCGTTCGCCGCGGCCTTCGCCGCCGCCTTCGCCGCCGCCTTGCCGGTGAGCGGGACGCCGCCCGGCAGCGCCATCGCCAGCGCCGCCCCCTTCTTCGCCTTCGCCTTGCCGCCGCGCACGATGCGGGTCAGCGTCAGCAGCACGACCAGCACCGTGACCGCCTCGGCGAGGTTGCCGGCCAGCGGCAGCAGGTTCTCGAGCGCGAACGGGCCGGCGGCCGCTTCCGGCGGGGCGGGCCGCGCGAAGGCGGCCGTCATCATCTTGAAGGAGTCCTTGCGGCCGGTCTTGCCGTCGACGAAGCCGACCGCGTTCTTCACGATCGCCTCGAGGTCCTCCGCCTTCGCCGGCGCCGCGGCGCCGCCCTCGCCCGCCGCGAGCAGGCTCTCGTCGACGATCAGGCTGACCGACATGCGCAGGATCTGGCCGGCCGCCTCGATCTCGAGCGACCGCTCGACGCCCTCGCGGTACTCGGTCTGCGTCTCGGAGCGCAGCGTCTTCGCCTCGCTGCCCTTGCGGGCCGAGGTCGACACGCTCGGGTCGCCGCCGGTCGCGCCGCCGCCGGCGAGCTCCTCCTTGTCGACGAACGACTTGACCGGGACCTTGTTCTTCTCGTCGACCTTCTCGGTCGCCACCTCGCGGTGCTTCAGGTCGAGCTCGACGCTGACGCGCACCGAGGCCTTGCCGTCGCCGAACGCCTCGCGCAGCTGCGACTCCGCCTTCTCCTGCAGCGCGCGCTCGATGGTCTGCGTCTTCTGCAGATGGGCGACCGAGAACATCGGGTCGCCGTCCTGGCCGCTCGGGTAGAGCAGGTTGAAGTTCGAGTCGCTGATCTTCACGTCCTCGGGGCGCATGCCGTAGCCGACGGCCGACGCCACCAGGTGCGCCACCGCGGCCACCTGCGAGTCGGTGAGCGGCATGCCGGGCCGCAGCCACAGCGTGACCGACGCCGAGGCGCGCGTCTTGTCGCGCGTGTAGACGCCCGGCTCCTTCAGCGACACCATCACGCGCGCCTGCTTCACCGGCCCGCACTTCTCGATCGACTTCTCGAGCTCGCCCTGGATGGCGCGCTGCAGGTTCACGTTGAAGAGCGAGTCGGTGATGCCGAGCTGGTTGCCGTCGAAGAGCGAGTAGCCGGGGTTGCCGATCTTCGGCAGCCCGGCCGCGGCGAGCTGCATCTTGAGGTCGGCGACGCGGTCGTCGGGGACCTGCACGATGCTGCCGTCGGGCGACACCTGGTAGGGGACGCCGAGCTCCGCGAGCTTGCCGATCAGCTCGCTGGCGGCGTCGGGCTCGAGGCCGCCGTAGAGCACCGAGTAGCTCTGCCGGCCGGCCAGCAGGCTCGAGATCACGGCGACGACGATGCCGACCGAGACCAGCGCGAGCACGCCGAGGCGCTGCCCACGCGAGAGCTTCGCGTAGACGTCGCGGGGGCGGCTCAGGATCTCCTGCCAGAAGTTCATGGTTCAGGGGCTCTCTTGGTTGCCGATCGCGCGCAGCGGCCCGGCGGCCGTCTCACACCTGGATGCGCGAGATCTCCTGGTAGGCGTCGGTCAGCTTGTTGCGCACCTCGAGCAGGAAGCGGAAGGCGACGTCGGCCTTCGCCATCTGCGTCATCACGTCGTGCAGCTCGCCCTTGCCGGCGACCGCGTAGTCCTCGAACGCCTTCTCCGCGGCGCGCTGCTTGCCGCTCGTCTCGGAGAGGAGGTCGGCGAAGTCCTGCGCCGGCGTCGCCTTCGAGCGGCCGGCGCCGCCCTGCTGCGCCTGCTCGAGCAGCGAGCGGACCTGGCTGACGTCCATCGCGCTCACCGGTTCATCTCCAGCGTGCGCGAGAGCATCTGCTTCCAGGTGCGCAGCGCGGAGAGGTTCGCCTCGTAGGTGCGCGAGGAGTCGATCATGTCGACCATCTCCTCGATCACGTTGACGTTGGGCTTCATGACCCAGCCGTCCTTGTCGGCGTCCTTGTGGCCCGGATCCTTGATGCGCTGGAAGTCGCCGGGCGCGTCGCCGACGATCGCGCGCACGCCGCCGGCCGGCACGCCGCCCTCGCCCTTGCCGCGCCGCGCCACTTCCTGCGCCAGCACGCCCTGGAACATCACGCGCTGGCGGCGGTAGGGCTGCCCGTTGGCGGCCTTGGTCACCTCGGCGTTGGCGATGTTCTGCGAGATGACGGCCAGCCGCGTGCGCTCGGCGGCGAGCGCCGACGCGGAGATGTCGAAGACCTGGAACGACACCGGTTCCGACATGGGTTCGCTCCTCAGCTCGCGCTGCCGCGGATCGCGGAGCGCAGGGAGTTCAGCTTCGAGCTGGCGAAGTAGGTGGCGAGGTCGTGCAGCAGCGAGTTCTTGTCGATCTGCACCTGCTCGCGCTCGAAGTCGACCGTGTTGCCGTTCGAGCTCGGCGCGGCGGAGAGGTCGACCACGGCCTCCGGCTTCGCCCGCGCGAGGGCGCCCTGCTGGCCGCGCTCGCGCTCGGCGCGCACCGCCTCGAGCAGGTCGCCGAAGCTGACGTCGACCCGCTTGTAGCCCGGCTCGCTGGCGTGGGCGATGTTGGTGGTCAGCGCGCGCGCGCGCGCCGTGGTCCAGTCGAGCACCTTGTGGGTGACCGCGAAGCTCTTGTCGAAGTCGTTCATGCCGTTTCTCCCGCCACCTCGAGCTCGCACGGCTTCGGGCGCGCGATGCCGCGCGTCGGCTCCGGGATCGAGTGCCCCTGCGTGCGGTAGAGGCGGATCTTGTTGTTGATGGTGCGCGCGGTGAGGTCGAGCAGCGAGGCGGTGCGCGTCCGGTTGCCGCCGGTCGAGCGCAGCGTGCGCAGGATCAGCTCGCGCTCGACGTCCTCGGCGCGCATGCCCACCGCGCCGGCGAGCGCCTCGCCGCGCCCCTGCTCGATGGCCGGCAGCGGCAGCTGCTCGAGGTCGATGGTGTCGCCGGGCGCCAGCACGACGGCGCGCTGGATCACGTTCGAGAGCTCGCGCACGTTGCCCGGCCACCGGTAGGCGCAGAGCCGGCTCATCGCCTCGGGCGCGATGCGGCGCACCGCCTTGCCGTTCTCCTGCGCGAAGCGCGCCAGGAAGGCGGCGGCGAGCTCGGGCACGTCCTGCGCGCGCTCGCGCAGCGGCGGCAGCTGCAGCGGCACCACGTGGAGGCGGTAGAAGAGGTCCTCGCGGAACGAGCCGTCGCGCATCGCCGCCTCGAGGTCGCGGTTGCTGGTGGCGACCACGCGGACGTCGACCTGCAGCGTGCGCGTGCCGCCGACCCGCTCGAACTCCTCCTCCTCGAGGACGCGCAGCAGCTTGGCCTGGATGCGCGGCGACACCTCGCTCACCTCGTCGAGCAGCAGCGTCCCCTTGTGGGCCAGCTCGAAGCGCCCCTCGCGCCGCTGCGTCGCGCCGGTGAAGGCGCCGCGCTCGTGGCCGAACAGCTCGCTCTCGAGCAGCGTCTCGGAGAGCGCCGCGCAGTTGACCCGCACGAAGGGCGCGTCGCGGCGCGGCGACAGCTGGTGGATCGCGCGGGCGACCAGCTCCTTGCCGGTGCCGCTCTCGCCGCGGATGAAGACGGTCGCCTTGCTCGGCGCCACGCGGCGCACTTGGTCGAGCACGCTGCCGATCGCGGGCGAGCTGCCGACGATCTCGCGCGTGCCGGCGTCGCCCTCGAGCTGGAGGCGCAGCTGCCGGTTCTCGTTGCGCAGCTGGATGCGACCGCCGAGCCGCTCGAGCAGCAGCGCGAGCTGGTCGGGCGCGAACGGCTTCAGCAGGATGTCGTCGGCCCCTTCGCGCAGCGCGGCCACGGCGACGTCGAGCGTCCCGTGCGCCGTCATCAGCACGATCGGCGTGGCCGGCGCCAGCTCGCGCGCGGCGCGCAGCACGCCGAGCCCGTCGACCTCCGGCATGCGCAGGTCGGTGAGGATGAAGTCGACCTCCTCGCGCTCGAGCAGGCCGATCGCCTCGCGGCCGTTGCGCGCCGCGAGGGCCTGGATGCCCATGCGGTCGAGCGCCTCGGTCACGAACTCCCGGCCGAGCTGGTCGTCCTCGACGACGAGCGCGCGTTCGAGCTTCATGCTTCGATCCTTCGAGTGGGGGCGGCGGGCGAGGCGGATGCGGAGGCGGTCGCGGAGCTGGCCCGCGACGGGCGGGCGCGCTCGGCGGCGACGGCGCCGCGCTGCGGGAGGCGGACGGTGAAGGTCGTCCCGCCGCCGACGCGATCGGCGACGGCGACCACGCCGCGGTGCAGCTCGACGATGCGATGGACGAGGAAGAGGCCGAGCCCGGTCCCTTCGGCGCGGCCGGTGACGAACGGGCGGAACAGCTTGCCGCGCAGCGCGTCGGGGATGCCGGGGCCGTCGTCCTCGACGGTCAGCACCACCTCGGCGTCGCCCTCGCCGCTGCGCGCGCGCACGACCACGCGGCCGGCGGCGCCCGCCTCGCGGCGCGCGTTCTCGACCAGGTTGACCACGACCCGCTCGATCAGCGCGAGGTCGCAGTCGACCGCGAGCTCCTGCGGCTCGGGCGCGCGCACCTCGACGGTGGCGAGCGACTCGGCGCCGTCGGCGAAGGCGGCGCGCAGCTCGGCGAGCAGCGGCGCGAGGCGCGCGCGCTGCGGCCGGAACTGGTCGGGGCGGGCGAAGCAGAGCAGGTTGGTGATGATCGAGTTGGCCTTGCGGACCGCCTGGCTGATGCGCCGCGCGTGGTTCGCGCAGGTCGCGTCGCCGGCCGGCAGCGCGCCGATCAGCAGGTGGGAGAACCCCTCGATCGCGGTGAGCGGGTTCCTGATCTCGTGGGCGATGCCGGCCGCCATCTCGCCGAGCGCGGTGAGCGTCTCGCGGCGGCGCACCTCGTCGCGCAGCGCCTCGAGCTCGGTCTCGTCGGCGAGCGCCTCGACTTCGCCGAGCGCGCGGCCGTCGGCGTCGACCACCGGCGCTCGCGAGCTGCGCACCACGCGGCTCGCGCCGTCGAGCCAGAGCGCGCGGCACGGCAGCGCCGCGGTGCGCTCGCCCGCCGCCGCGTCGAGCGGCTCGCAGGGCGGCTCGCAGAGCGGCTCGCCGCGCTGGTCGCAAAGCTCCGCCTTGCGCCGTCCGATCAGCGCGTCGGGCTGCAGGCCGGCCAGCTCGGCGAAGGCGCGGTTGGCCAGCGTGATGCAGCCGTCGGGATCGGTGACGACGACGGCGCCCTTCAGGCTCGAGAGGACCGCGTCGAGCTCGGCGACCTTGGCGGCGAGCCGGCGGTTGGTGTCGGCCAGCGCCAGGTCGATGCGCGCCGCCTGCTCGCGCAGCCGGTCGTAGGCGACCTCGAGCTCGCGCGAGATGCGGGTGAAGGCGTCGAAGCTCCGGGCGAGCTCCTGCGGATCGCGCGCGGCGACGGCGAAGCTCACGGCAGGCCTCCCGCCGCCGGCTTGGCCGGCTGCTTGGCCTTCTGCAGCGCCGAGAGGGCGCGCGCGACCTTGAGCGAGAAGGCCGCTTGCGCGCCCCAGCTCGTCTCCGCGTGGTCGGCGGCCAGCTTCTCCCAGATCACGATCGCCTCGTCGGCGCGCGTGAGCCGCAGCAGGCAGTCGGCGCGCTGGTACTGCTCCTCTAGCGACGGCTTCGCGTCGGACGGCATGCGGCCCCACGCGTCGAGCGCCTCCTGCCAGCGGCCGGCGCGGTAGAGCGCGGCGGCGGCGAGGCGCGCGTCGACCGGCGCCTTGCGCCGACCGGTCGCGGGATCGAGCGCGGCGGGCGCCGCGGCGTCGACGCCGTCCACGACGGCGGGGCCGGGCGCCCCCTCGGGCTGCAGCTTGGAGGCGAGCGGGCCGGAGTCGAGCGGGTTCTTCAGGCCGAGCGCCTGGCGGCGGCGATCGACCATCGTCTTCAGCTCGACCTCGAAGTCGAGCAGCAGCGCGAGCAGCGGCGACGGGTCGGCGGGCGGTCCCGAGGCGAGCGAGTCGCGCTGCTTGGCGAGCTGCTCGAGTTCCGCGTTGAAGCCGGGGATCAGCCGCTCGCGCACCGTGGTCGGCTCGAGGCCGAGCTGCAGCGCCGCCTTCACGTCGAGCCCGGCGAGGATCTCCTCGCGGGTCGGCGCGGCCAGCTCGAGATCGGCGAGCGGGACCAGTTCGCCGGCGCGCACGCGCTGCTGCAGCTCGAGCAGCCGGGTGACCAGCTGGTCGTTCACGCGCAGCTGCTCCTCGGCGGCGTCGGTCGGCGGGAGCGCGAGCAGGACGGCGAGCAGCTTCTCAGCGGCCATCGAGAGCCTCCTTGGTCGGCGCGTCGGGAGCGGTCGCCGGCGCGGCCGCGTTCGGGGGGTCGAGGAACTCGGGCCACGCGACGTCGGGCGGCGCGTCGCGCAGCGCCTCGTGAGCGATCGCGTTCAACGCCTCGCGCTGCTCGCCGTCGGCGAGCGGGAGCGTGTCGCGGATCAGCGTGAGGCAGCGCGTACGGTTGCGCTGCTGCAGGTAGATGCCGGCCAACGCCAGCGCCGCCTCGACCTCGCGGCCGGGGAGCGCCTTCAGCCGCTCGCAGAGCCGCGCGGCCGCCTCGAGCTGCCCGCCGTCGCGCAGCAGCTGCGCGTGGAGGGAGAGCGCCGGCGCGGCGAGGCGCGGGAAGGGGCACTCGCCGGCGCGCGACAGGCAGGGCTCCGCGTGGTCGACGAGGCCCGAGGCGGCCCAGACGCGCCCCTCGAGCAGGTCGATGGCGAAGGAGAGCTCCTCGCGCGGCTTCAGTTCGCGCGCGCGCCGGATGGCGAGCAGCGCGGTGAAGGGGTCGTCGAGGTGGTGGTGCGCCTCGCCGAGCAGCATCCACATCTCGGCGGCGTGCTCGCCGCTGCCGTGCTTCTTCGCGTAGCGCTGCGCCGCCTCGATCACGCCGTGCCAGTCGCGCTGGCCGGAGAGACCTTGCGCCAGCGCGACCATCGCGCGCTCCTCGAGCGCCGGGTCGGAGTTCGAGTGGAGCGCCCACTGCAGCGCCTCGGTGGCGCGCTCGTGGCTGCCGCCCTCGTTCAGCAGCTCGCCGGCCGTCACCAGGTCCTGCGGCGAGAGGCCGCTCTTCATCCCCTCGACGACGAGGCGCAGCACGAGGTTGGCGTTGAACTCGTCGCCCTGGCGGCGGAACGACTTCACCGCCTCGAGGCGCGCGCTCGCCACCAGCGGGTGGGTCGGGAACTTCTCGACGATGGTGAGCCACTGCGTCTGCGCGCCGGCCTCGTCGCCGATGGCGGCGTGCGCGTGGCCGCAGCGGAAGTAGACCAGCGGCAGGTCGCCGAACTCGTCGCCCTCGATCGGCGAGCGCTCGGCGCGCGACGCGGACGAGCCGGCGCGCGGCGCCTCCTCCTCGAGCTGCTTCCAGACGAGGATCGCGTTGACGAAGTCGCCCATCTGGTAGCGGGCGTTGCCGATCATGAAGCGCAGCCGCGGCGCGTCGGCCTGCAGCGGATCGCGCAGCAGCGCCACGTTCCAGCCGTCGATCGCGCGCTGCAGCGCTTCCTCGGGGGCCAGCACCGCCGAGCGATCGGCGTGGATGCGGATCGAGGCGCGCAGCAGCTCGCCGTAGAGGCCCGAGGCGCCGGCGACCCACTCGACCACCTCGCGCAGCGGGCGGCGCTTCAGGTGGACGTCGATCGGGTTGGCGGCCAGCAGCGCCGCGTCGCCGGCGTCGATGCGCAGCTCGCGGCGCGTGTCGCGCGCGATCTTGGCCAGCACCTCGTGGGCCGGCGCGCCGTGCGCCACCACGTCGAGGAGCTCCGGCTCGCCGGGCTGCGAGACGACGGTCACGTCGAAGCTGTCGTCCTGCGCCAGCACCTCGCGCTCGAGCGCCTCGGCG
>JAEUIC010000033.1 GCA_016795285.1 Planctomycetota bacterium
TCGGTGTCGCGGCAGTGCTCGAAGCGCCGTTCGGCGAGCGGCGCGCCGTCCTGCCCGAGCGCGCGCCACTCGTGCAGCGCGAAGGAGCCGGCGACGACCACCTGGGCGTAACCGCGCCCCTCGCCACCCTCGACCGCGAACCAGTCGATCCGGCTCCGCGCCGCGCCGACGCCCGTATCCGTGACCACGTCGAGCACGATCTCCCGCCCCGTCTCGACGTCGGCGACGGTGGCGACGCCCTCGTGGAAGAGGAGTCGCTGCGGCGAGCGCGCCGCGCGCGCGGGCAGCTCGCCGATCGCACCGCTTTGCCCTCCGGCGAAACGTCGCGCGCCCGGGTCGAAGTCGAGCCAGCCGATCGCCGCCTCCCGCACCGGCTGCCCTTCGGCGCCCAGCAACGCGATCTCGAGCGTCACGCGCGGCCGCGGCTTCGACGGCGGGCGCTCCGCCGTCGACCGCTCCCCCACCGTGCGCTCGGTCGCCGTGCGCACCGCTTCCGGCGCGCCGGTCACCGCGGGATCGGCCAGCGGCTCGAGCTCCGGCGGGGGCTGCTCGCCAGACGCTTGCGCCTGCGCCGTCGGCAGCGGCGCGACGCGCGGCCGCTCGCGGCGCAACGACCACGCACCCGCCAGCACCACGGCGGAGGCCAGCGCGCCGAGCAGCAGCACGCTCGCGCCGCGCCCTCTCATCCGTCGCGCTCCCTCAGCCGCGCGAGCTCGCTGCGGCCGCGCGCGAGGCGCGGATCGACGTGGCCGCGCGCGTCGGCGATGGTGATCGCCGCCTGCAGGTGCGGCAGCGCGGCGTCCTCCTCTCCCGCGTCGACCAGCGCCAGCCCGAGCTGCAGCAACGAGCCGAGCCGCGCCGGCGAATCGCTCGCGTAGTGCTTGGTGCGGATCGCCAGCGCCTCCTCGAAGAGCGGCACCGCCTCGCCCGGCCGCCCATCGGCCGCCATCAGCTCGCCGAGCAGCGCCAGCGACCAGCCGATGTTGGGGCTCATCGAGTCGAAGAGCTCGCGGCGCAGCTCGAGGCTCCGCTCGAAGAGCGCCTCCGCCTCGCTCCACTGCTCGAGCGAGCGCAGCACGCGGCCCAACGTGTCGAGCGCGATGCAGAAGCGCGGATCGGCTTCGGGCAGGAGCGTCGTGGTCAGCGCCAACGCGGCGCGCGCCGGCGCCTCGGCCGCCGCCGCATCGCCCGCTTGCAGCGCGTTCAGCGCCTGCGCGACCTGCAGCCCCGCCATCTGCGACCGCTCGGCGCCGCCCGCCGCGCGCAGCTGCTCGATGGTCGCGCGCAGCAGCGCATCGGCCTCGGCGAAGCGATTCACCGCGGTGTAGGAGAGGGCGAGGTCGTTCGCCACCCAGATGCGCGTCTCGCCGGTCTCGCCGAGTTCGTCGCACATCGCCAGCGCCTGCTGCAGGTGGTCGATCGACGCCGCGTAGCGCGCCGCGTTGCGCTCCGCCCAGCCGAGCCAGCGCACCAGCTCGAGGCGCTGCCGCGCGTCGAGCACGCCGCGCGCGTCGGCGAGCCGCTCCGCCTTCTCGAACTGCTGCACCGCCCAGCCCGCGTAGCCGAGCGAACCGTTCACGCGGCCGAGCGCGATGCGCAGCTCCGCTTCCAGAGCCGGCTCGTCGGCGAGCAGCCCCTTCTCGAGCTGGTCGTTCGCGTACTTGAGCTGCTTGTTGAGCGAGTCGCCGAAGCCGCGCGCCGAGGTCGGCTCGAGCTGGACGAGCATCTCGCGCAGCAGCTGGTTCACGCGCGCCGCCGCGTCGGCCTTGCGCTCTGCCTGCCGCTGGCCATGGACCAGACCCGCCGCCCCCGCCGCTAGCGCCAGCAGCGCGACCAGCAGCGCCGCCGCCAGCGCGCGCCGCCGGCGCAGGAACTTCGCGGTGAGGTAGGCGAAGCCGGGCGGCCGCGCCACGATCGGCTCGTGCGCGAGGTGGCGGCGCAAGTCGGCGGCGAGCTGCTCGACGCTCGCATAACGTCGCTCCGCCTCGGGCGCGATCGCGTTGGCGACGATGGCGTCGAGGTCGCCGCGCAGCCGCCGCGAGAGGCGCGCCGGATCGGACTCGCCGCGTGCGCGCGCCGCTGCCGCGTCGATGGCGGTCGCGCTCGGCTTCGGTGGCGTCGTCTCGCAGATGGCGCGCTCGAGGTCGCTCGCCGACGTCTCCGACTCGCGCCACGGCCGGCTGCCGGTCAGCAACTCGTGCAGCATCACGCCGAGCGAGAAGACGTCGCTCGCCACCGAGACCGGCGCGCCGCGCACGAGCTCGGGACTCGCGTACTCGGGGGTGAGGCGCCGCTCGCGCGTGCGCTGCGCCGCCTCGCCGTCGTCGGGCTCGAGGAGCTTCGCGATGCCGAAGTCGAGCAGCTTCGCGCTGCCGTCCGCGCCGACCAGCACGTTGCTCGGCTTCAAGTCGCGATGGATGACGAGCCGCTGGTGGGCGTGCTGCACGGCCGCGCAGACGTCGAGGAACAGGCGCAACCGCCCCTCGATCGGCAGGCACCGCTCGTCGCACCAGCGATCGAGCCGCGTGCCGGCCACCAGCTCCATCACGAGGTAGGGCACCCCTTCCGGGGTGGCGCCGCCGTCGATCAGCCGCGCGATGTTCGGGTGGGAGAGTGCGGCGAGGAGCTGCCGCTCGCGGCGGAAGCGCTCGAACGCCTCGGCGCGCTCGACGCCGTGCTTCAGCAGCTTGAGCGCGACCTGCTGCTCGAACGCGCCGTCGTCGCGCGCGGCGCGATAGACGACGCCCATGCCGCCCGCGCCGAGCCGCTCGAGGATGCGCCACCGCTCGATGGTGCGCCCGAGCCACGGATCGGCCGCCTGCTCGAGCAGCCCGCGCGCCCCCGCGTCGTCGTCGACGGCGAGCAGCGCCATCACCTCCGCGCAGAGCGCCTGGTCGTCGCCGCACCGCTCCGCAAGCAACGCGGCGCGCCGCTCCGCGGGCAGCTCCTTCGCCGCGGCGAAGAGCTCCTCGAGTCGCTGCAGGCGGTGGCGGGCGGCGTCGCTCATGGCGGGTCGGCCGTTCCGCCGGATCGGCGGTGCGGGCGGCTCACGAGGAGCCGCTCACGTCGTGTCGCCGCGCGACAGCTCGCGCAGCAGCCACGCGCGCGCGAACTCCCAGTCGCGCTTCACCGTCGCCGGCGACGAGCCCTGCGCCTCGGCCACCTCCTCGACCGAGAGGCCGGCGAAGTAGCGCAGCTCGACCACCTTGGCCTTCCGTTCGTCGAGCGCCGCGAGCCGGGTCAACGCTTCGTCGAGCGCCAGCAGGTCGACCGCCTCTCCCGCATCGGGCGCTACCACCGCATCGAGCGCGCCCGTCGCCTCGCGCGCCCGCCCGCCGCCGCGCTTCTGGCTGCCACGCTTCTCCGCGTGGTGGACCAGGACGCGGCGCATCGCCGTCGCCGCGATGGCGAGGAAGTGGGAGCGCGACTCGAAGCGGGCGCGCTCCTGGCCGGCGAGCTTCAGGAACGCCTCGTGCACCAGCGCGGTCGGCTGCAGCGTGTGGCCCGGCTTCTCGCGGCGCAGCTGCGCCGAGGCGAGGTCGCGCAGCTCCTCGTAGACCAGCGGGAAGAGCAGCTCCGCCACCGGCTCGCCGCGGGCGAGGTCGGCGAGCAGGCGGGTCACTTCCTCGGAGCGGTCGTCCGCGGGCATGGCGGCGGATTGTAGGGCGTGAGCCGCGGCGCGCGGGATTCCGGCGGTAAGGGGGACACCCCTCGGAGCCCGCCATGCGCACCCCCCTCCTCGCCCTCCCCCTGCTCGCCAGTGCCGCCTGCGGCGGGGGCGGTGGCTCGCAGCGCACGGTCGCCGCCGGGCCGACGGTGACCCTCGCGCTCGACGGGCCGGCGGTGACCGACGCCGACGCGACCACGCTCGCCGGGACGACCAGCAGCGCCGCGGGCGTCGTCGAGGTGACCGGCGGCGGCGTGCAGGCGGCCAGCAACGACGGCTTCGCCACCTTCACCCTCGCGCTGCCGCTGCAACTCGGCGACAACGCGTTCGCGGTGGTCGCGCGCGACGGCCGCGGCCGCTCGCGCTCGGCGACGACGCCGACGCTCCGCCGCGAGACGGAACTCCTGACCCAGATCACCGCGAGCGCCCTCGACCCGACCGGCGCCCTCGGGCTCGTCGCGGGCAACGGATTGCCGTCGCGCCTCTTCCACGTCGATGCGCAGGACGGCGCGCGTGCTCTCCTGTCGGACGCCACTCGCGGGAGCGGCGCCGCGTTCGGCGGCTTCCAGCAGCTCGTCTTCACGGCCGACGGCAAGTCGGTGCTGGCGGCCACCATCAACCCGAGCTCGATCTTCGTGGTGGACGCCCGAACCGGCGATCGCACGCAGCTCGCGCGCGCCGTCACCTTCAGCTCCGGCCTCGCCCACGACCCGGTGCGCGCGCGCGCCGTCTACACCGACAACTTCTTCGCCAGCACGGTGCGCGCCGTCGCGCTGGACGGGAGCGGCGACAAGGTGGTCAGCGACGGCGCGGACGGCAAGTCGCCGCCGCTCGACAGGCCCGGCGCAGTGGCCTACGACCCGGACGAGGACGCCTACCTCGTGGTCGACTTCGCGACCGACACGTTGCTGCGCGTCGACGCCGACGATGGCAATCGCAAGCTCCTCACCGACTTCGCTGATGCCGGCAGCGGCCCGATCGTGGCGAACGCGGGCGAGATCGCCCTCGACGCCGCGAGCCGCGCGCTCTACGTGCACGATGTCTCGTCCGGCGCCATCACGCGCGTCGACCTCACCAGCGGCAAGCGCAAGCTCGCCTTCGATCCCGATCCGAAGTTCGGTCCGCTGCCGGAGTTCCTCGACGGGCTCCACTTCGAGGCGAGCAGCGGCGACCTGATCGGCTCGACCGAGTCGCACTTCATCCGCTACGACCTCGTCACGAGCGAGCGGACCGAGCTGGCGCGCGTCGTCGTCGGCGAGGGGCCCGCGTTCGACTCGTCCATGCCGTTCCTGGTCCATGACGGCGTTCGCCGCGAGCTCCTGTTCGGGACGAGCGCGCTCGAACTGAGGGCGGTCGACCTCACCCGCGGTGACCGCCTCGATCGGGTGGCGGCCCGCTTCGGGCTCGACAGCTTCAACGACGCCGTGATCCGCGCGGACGGCGACACGCTGATCCACTTCGCGCCGTCTGCCGCGAGCCTGGTGGCGCGCGACCTCGACACGCTCGAGGCGACCCCGGTGAGCGGCGGTCCGATCGGCGGCGGCCCCCCCTTCAACTTCCCGACGGAGCTCGCACTGGACGAGGAGGGGCAACGCTGCTTCGTGGTCGATTCGAGCGGCACGCGCGTGCTGACCGTCGCGCTCGCGAGCGGCGATCGGTCGCAACTCGCCGCGGCGGGCGATGGCCGATCGGTCGCGCTGTCGATCGTGATCGCGATCGAGTGGGATCCGGTCACGGGGCGCGTGCTGCTGCTCGACGCGGCGCAGCCGGGCGTCATCGCGGTCGATCCCGACAGCGGCGAGCGGACCGTCTTCGCCGACGTCGACGACGGCTCGATGCCGAGCGTGCCGCGGGGGCTCGCCTGCCTCGACGCCGGGAGCCGCAGCCTCTACGCCACCGACTCGAACTTCCCGGTCCGCGTGGTGCGCGTCGACCTCGACGACGGCTCGCGGAGCATCGTGACCGACGAGACGATGGGGCGCGGCCCGCGCCTCCTGTCGATCAGCGCGATCGCCTGCGATCCCGCGGGCCGCCGGCTCTTCGTCCACGACGGCACGACGGGCCAGCTGCTGCAGATCGACACGGCGAGCGGCGATCGGATCATCCTCTCGCGGTGATCGGCCGCCCCCCTGCGGCGACGACCCGGGGCGGAACCGATTTCGACTCCCGCGCGCGCGCCTTCGCGGCGATAGAACGCGCGTCGCCCGGGAGGTCGCGGATGCGGAAGTTCCAACTCGTGCTGCGGCTGCTGCTCGTCGGCGCCATCGGTGCCACGCTGGCCTGCAGCGGCGCCGACCCGACCACGACCGTCGCGCCCGAAGTCGCGGCGGTGCAAGAGGCGCCCGCGCCGCCGGCGGTCGCCGCGCCGGCGCCGGCATCCAAACCGCCGCCCGCCCGCAAGCGGAACGTCTTCCTCATCACCATCGACACGCTGCGCGCCGACCACCTCGGCGTCTACGGCTACCGGCGCGACACCTCGCCCCACATCGACCGCTTCGCGCGCGCGAACGTCCTGTTCAAGAACGCGGTCGCGCAGTGGCCGAAGACCTCGCCGAGCTTCGCGTCGATGTTGACCGGCCGCCACCCGCAGGTCACCGGGCTCGCCCGCATCTGCCCGCTGCAGGTCGGCGAAGAGCTGCAACTGGTCGCCGAGCGGTTCAAGTCGGCCGGCTGGAAGACGCTCGCCGTCGTCTCGAACCCGAACCTCGATGCGCAGTTCGGCTTCGCGCAGGGCTTCGACGACTACAGCGAGGGGTGGAAGCCCGAGCAGAAGGAGCGGATCGACACCAAGACGGCGCCTGCGGGTCCCGACAGCTACGCCCGCTTCATCAACGCGCACGCCTTCAGCGCGCTCGACCGCGCCGGCACCAGCGAGGGGCTGTTCGCCTGGATCCACTACACCGACCCGCACGCCCCCTACCGGCCGCCGCCGGCCTACTCCGGCCGCTTCGTCGATGACCCGTGGTACGACGCGACGCGCAAGGTGGCGCTGAACGGCGACGAGGTCGGCGAGCCCTACTTCGGCGGCATCCCCCCCTACGCGCGCCTCGACGGTCCGCGGGAGACGGAGCTCGACTACTACGTCGCGGAGTACGACGCGGCCATCTACACGACCGACGAGCAGGTCGGCGCGCTGCTGGCGGAGCTCGAGCGGCGCGGGCTGCTCGAGGATGCGCTGGTGATCCTCACCGCCGACCACGGCGAGTCGCTCGGCGAGCACAACTACTTCTGCGAGCACGGCTCGTTCCCCTACGAGGACTGCACGCGCGTCCCGCTGGTGATCTCGCTGCCGGGCGCGACCGGGCCGCTCGCCATCGACGCGCCGGTCGGGCTGATCCATTTGGTGCCGACCATGCTCTCGTTCGCCGGCCTGCCGCCCGATGCGGAGCTGCCGGGACAAGACCTGCTGCCGCTGCTGCGCGGCGAAGGGGAGCCGCCCGAATTCGCCATCAGCGCGGCCGGCTACGCGGATCACTACCAGCAGGTCGTGCGGGCCGGGCGGTGGAAGCTGGTGCACGTGCCCGACCTGAAGGATCGCCGGCGGATGACGGGCGCCGAGTGGGAGCTCTACGACCTCGAGGTCGATCCGGGCGAACTCGTGAACCTCGCCGAGCAGCGGCCGGAGGTGGTCGAGTCGCTGCGCCGCAAGCTCCTCGAGTGGCTTGCGACGCGCCATCCGGTCTACAGCGGCCAGAAGGGGCGCATCGACGCGATCGACCCGCGCACCGAGGAGATGATGCGCAAGCTCGGATACATCAAATAGGACTCGAGCCGCGCGCGCGTCGCGATCGAGCCGCGCCGCTCACCCCGCCGCCAGCAGCGGCGAGAGCGCCATCGAGGCGCCGTTCGCCACCGCCGACCAGAGCAGTGCACGCGCGAGTCCCGGCCGCAGCAGCCACGCGAAGAGCAGCGCCTCCGCCGCCACGACGGCCGCCTCGACGGCGACGAACGAGGCGGGCGTGCCGGTGTAAGCGAGGTTGGCGAGCGGGTGGGTGACGAGGTTGATGCAGCCGCTCGCCAGCAGCAGCGGGCGGAGCGGCGCGCGGGCGAAGCGCGCCAGCGCTGCCAGGACGAGCGCCTCGACGCCGATCGTCAGCGCCAGCGCGACGAAGTAGCGCGTCACGCCGGCGCCCCGAGGCGCGGCGTGGCGGCGAGCGAGGCGTGGGCGGGCGGCACTGCGCGGAACGGCGCGGCGCCGATCACGACGGCAAGCAGGAGCGGCCACTCGAGGTAGGCGTGCAGCGCCGCCGCGACGCCGTAGATCCGCCGTCCATCGGGGAAGGAGCGGTGGAAGAGGAAGAGCAGCGCCGCGCCGGTCAGCAACGCCGCGCCGACGATCGCGCGACGGCGCCACGGAAGCGCGGGCGCGGCGACTGCCAGCTCGGGCGCCGACCCCGCCGCCGCGCCCGCGCCGCCGCCGCCGAGCCGCGGCAGCACGTGGAGCACCGCGAAGTAGTGGGCGCACTGCAGGTAGACCGCCGCCGTGAAGAGGCGCGGCGCGAACTCCTCGGCGAGCCACGCGGGCGGCAGGAACGCGGTGAAGTGGTCGTCGACCTCGCCGATCGCGAGGAAGGCGCCGTCGCTGCGCGGCAGGGCCAGCCGCTCGAGGAGGAGGTCGCCGGCGCCGGCCAGCAACAGCAGCGGAACGACGAGGAACGCGATCCCGGCGACGAGCAGCGCGGGAGCTGCGGCACGCCCGCGGAGCCGCTCGGCGAGGAAGCCGAGCGGCGTCAGGTTGTGCGCGAAGGCGAGCAGCGCCAACGCCGCAGCGGGCGGCGCCATCCACAGCGCGGCGCCGAGCGGGGCCGAGAGCGCCAGCGCGGCGAGCCGGCGGCCGCGTGGCGCGCCGAGCGCGGTGACCAGCAGCAGCGCGGCCAGCAGCGCGAGCTCGGCGACGCCGCGATCGAAGGGCAGCGCGATGCGCAGCAGCGCGGTCACGCGCGACGCGACGATCAGCCCCAGCAGCAGGAACCACGCGACGATGAGGCGCCGCTCGATGCGCCTGGCGAAACGGTCGCGCACGTAGCGCAACTCGACCACCACGTGGGCGAAGCCGAGCAGCGCCAGCGTGGTGGCGTAGACCACCAGCGGCGCGGCCGAGACGACCAGCGCCGTCGCCGCCGCCAGCGCCAGCAGCGCGAGCGCGATCATGCGGGGCGGAGCGCTCCGCGGCGGCAGAGCAGGAGCAGCGCGAGGGCGCCGGCGAGCGAGATCGCGAGCAGCGCGACGAGGCGAGCGGCGCCGGGGCCGCCGCGCGCCGCATCGCCGATCGAGCCGCCGCTGGCGACGAGCTGCCCCTTGGCGTCGCGCTGCTCGGTGGCGGCCACCACGAAGCGCCAGCGCTTGGCGCCGGAGGCCTTCGGATCGAACTCGCGCAGCTCGAGCGTGGTGAGGATCGACTCGACCGGCGAGAGGTGGTCGATGGTCTCGCGCAGGTTCATCCGCTCGCTCACGCTGAGCCACGCGGCCGGCGCGGTCAGCGACTCGAAGGTCTCGTAGCGGTCGGGCGCGGCGTCGATCGCGGCGATGAGCTTGGCGAAGTCGGCCTCACGGTCGGCGGCGTAGGCGAAGACGAAGAAGCCGAACTTGTGCGAGCGGAACGGCTCGCCGGGCAGCGTGAGGACGGCATCGGCGAACCGGTGGCGCGGCGACCAGACGCGGAAGCGCCATTCGATCGCCTCGGTCGAGCCGGCGACGGCAGCTCGCTTCGGCGGCAGCAGCAGCTTCTGGCCGATCGCGAGGCGCTCCGGGACGACCTCGGGGTTGGCGCGCCGCAGGTCGGCGACGCGGGCCGGCTCGCCGTAGTGGGTGCGGGCGATCGCGTCGAGCGTGTCGCCCTCCGCGACGACCCAGAGGTGGTCGACGTAGTCGTCGAACGCGCCGGCGCGCAGCACGACCGACGCGTCGATGAACTTCGTCCCCGGGGCGAGGAGGTCGGCCGACGCCGTCGGCGCCGCGCTCCCCGCCACACCCACCACCGCCACCAGCCCTGCCACCGCGCTGCGCATCCACCGCATCGTTCGTCCTCCGTGGCCCGCTTCGACCGACCGCGGCCTTCCGAGTTCCTCAGTTCCGCGCCGCGCCGGCGCCGGTGTAGCGGTCGGCCCACTCGACCATCTCGGCGAGCGTGTGGAGCGTCGACTCGCGCGCCACGTAGCCGTGCGCCTCGAAGGGCAGGAAGACCAGCCGCGCCGTGCCACCGTGCCCCTGGATCGCCTGGAAGAGCCGCTCCGACTGGATCGGGAAGGTGCCCTGGTTGTCGTCCATCTCGCCGTGGATCAGCAGCAGCGGCTCGTTGATCTTCGGCGCATGGGTGAAGGGCGAGAGCTGCGCGTAGATCTCGGGCGCCTCCCAGTAGCTGCGCCGCTCGCTCTGGAAGCCGAACGGGGTGAGCGTCCGGTTGTAGGCGCCGCTGCGCGCGACGCCGGCGCGGAAGAGATCGCAGTGGGCGAGCAGGTGCGCCGTCATGAAGGCGCCGTAGCTGTGGCCGCCGACGATCGCCCGCTGCGGATCGATGACGCCGGTCGACGCCGCGAAGTCGAGCGCCGCCTGCGCGCTCGCGACGATCTGCGGCACGAAGGTGTCGTTGGCCGTCTCGGGCGGCCCCACCACCGGCATCGTCGCGTTGTCGAGCACCGCGTAGCCGTGCAGCAGCAGGAAGAGGTGGGAGATGCCGCGGAACATCGTGAACGAATGGGGCGAGCCGCTCACCTGTCCCGCGGTCGACGGGTCGTTGAACTCGCGCGGATAGGCCCAGACCAGCAGCGGCAGCTTCGCGCCACCCTGGGTCCGCTCCGCCACATCGGGCGGCAGGTAGAGCGTCGCCGACAGCTCGACGCCGTCGGCGCGCGCGTACTTCACCAGCCGCTTCTCGATCTTGCGCAGCTCGGGTGCCGGGTCGGTGATCTGCGTCACCGCGCGTCGCCCGGCGGGATCGGCGGCGTCGCGCGTGAGGTCGCGGACGAACCAGTTGGCCGGCTCGCTCGCCGTCTCGCGCCGCGTGAGCAGCAGCTTCCCGTCGGGCGTGAGCGGCGCGACCACGCTCTCCAAGCTCGCACCATCGCACTGCCAGAGGCGCGTCGTCGCGAAGTCGGCGAGCGCCAGCCGATCGAGGAACGGCCGATCGCCCTCCGGCGTCGCCCCCTGACCGTTCAAGAGCAGCGCGCCCGTATGCACCGCGACCACGCGCCGACCGTGCGCGTCGGGGCGCGTGATCGGCGTGCCGGGCGCGCGGTAGCGATCCTGCGTCGAGAGGTCCCAGAGGAGGCGCGGCGCCGGAGCGCTCGCAGCGGCGCTTGCGGCATCGGCAGCTGCCGCCCGTGCATCGACGCCGAGCAGCCACGTGCGCGACCAGCGGCGATCGCGGTCGTACTCGCGCACCAGCGCCTGCCCCGCCGTCCCGCCCGCCTCGCCCTCGAGCCACGAGAGCCCCTGGAAGCGGTGCTCGGTGCGATGGAACTCGCGCGGCGCGGTGGCGCTCGCGGCGTGGGCCGGACCCGACTCGCTGGCGATCTCGAGCTCGAAGAGGGCGTCGCGCGGATGGACGTCGTTCCGCGGATCGCCGCCATCCAGCGCTTGCGCGAAGGTGAGCGTCGCCGGCCGATCGGGCCGCCAGCCGATCGAGCGCGGGCCGGTCGGCACGCCCTCGTTCGGCAGGCTGTCGCGCACGCCGTGGCGCTCGACCTCGCGCACGAACTTGCCGTCGAGGTCCCACACCTCGGTGACCGCGCCGAAGTAGCCGGCCGGGAAGACGTAGGAGTAGGGGCGCACGGTGCGCGTGATCAGCAGCAGGTCGCCGCGCGGCGCCGGATCGACGTCGGCGAAGAGCGCCGGCGCGCCGAGCTTGCGGAAGGTCGGCCCGCGCGGATCGATCAGCACCAGCTCGCTGGTGAAGTAGTGGTCGAAGAGCGCCTCGTCGTGCGCATCGTTCAGCAGGTCCTGGAAGGTGCGCACCGCGCCGCTCTTGCCGCTCGTCTGCTGGATCGACGGGCCGGCCGGCACCAGCGGCCGCTGCGGCGCCGGGCCGCGCGCCTCGGGGACCATCTCGACGAGGAGGCGCTGGCCGTCGGGCATCCAGCGGAACGGCCCGCCGAGCCCGTTCACGCGCGCCGGCGTCAGCGCGCGGACGCTCGCGGCTTGCGCGTCGCCGAGCCACAGTTCGATGCCGTCGCGCCGCGTGCGCGTGAAGGCGAAGTGGCGGCCGTCGTGCGACCAGTCGGGCAGCGAGAGGTCGGCGTCGGTGGGCAGCGCGAGGCGCGTCGCCTGGCCGTCAGCGAGGCGCACCAGCGTGAGGCCGACGTAGCGGCGCGGCCGGTGCGGGCCGTTGCTGGCCGGATCGACGCGCGTGCCGGCGAGCCGCTCCATCGGGCGCGCCAGGTCGGCGAGCGGCGGCAAGCTGGTCGCCTCCACCTGCAAGAGCCAGGTGCGCGTCGGATCGATGACGATCGCCGGCGCGGGTGGCGCCTCGACGACGCGCGCGATCGCCGGCGGCGGCTGCTTCCAGCCATCGGCGGGAAGCGCTGGCAGTGGCGCCGCGAGCGCGAACGCGGTGCAGGCGAGCGAGGCGACCGATCGAGCCGTGGAGGGCATGGCGAGCTCCGCGACGGAGGAACCTTCGGCCAGCGGCCGAACGACCGGCGCGATGGTAGTCATGCAACCGAGCGGCGACAGCCCGGCTCCTCGCGCCGACGCCACGACCGGCCAAGCTGCGCGCCTCGCGACCCGCCCCACCTCGAGCTCTCGATGCACTCCCCCGCACCGCCACCGACTGAACCGCCCGCTCCACCACCTGCGGCGTCTCCGCGCGCGACACTCCTCTGGCGCCGCGCTGCGGCGTACCTGCTCGACATCGCGCTGCTCTTCGCGCTGCTGGCGCCGCTGGCGTTCCTGGTGAAGCAGCTCACCGGCTTCGCGCCGGAGACGCCGGCCGCGACGTGGCGGCTGCAGCTGCTCGAGTTCTCGCTGCCGTCGTGGTGCTACTTCGCGATCGCCGACGCCTCCGCGCGCGGCGCCACGCTCGGCAAGCGCCTCCTCGGGCTGCGCGTGGTCACGGCGGCGGGCCAACGGCTCGCGCCGGGCCGCGCGTTCGCGCGCACCGCGCTGAAGCTCCTGCCGTGGGAGCTCTCCCACCTCTCCGCGTTCGCGCTCGGCGACCGATTCGGCGAGCTGACCGCGCTGCAGTCGAGCGGCCTCGTGGTGGCGAACCTGCTGGCGCTCACCTGGCTGCTGCTCGCCCTCGCGAGCCGCGGCGCGACCAGCGCCCACGATCGCCTCGTCGCCACGCGGGTCGAGCGGGTCGGTCGATCGCTTTCCGACGCAACACGCTGATCGCTCGCGCCGACCTCACAACAGCTGCGCGAAGAGCGTCCGTGCCGGCACCACGCAAGGATCGCGGCGGGCGAAGCAATCGGCAGCGACGTAGTCCGCTTCCACCACGACTTGGAAGGCGTGGTCGGCCTTCGTCTGGCGCTGGAAGTGCGCGAGCGGACGCGAGAGCGCGGTGTCGGAGAGCTTCGCCTCGACCAGGAACCACGGCTTGCCGTCGCGCACGACCAGGAAGTCGACCTCGCGCTTCTCCTTGTCGCGCAGGTAGCGCAGCTCGAAGCGGCCGAAGCCGGCGTCCTGCCACCCTTCGACGCTCTTCAGCAGATGGCAGGCGACGAAGGTCTCGGCGCGCCGACCGGGATCGCCGACCGCCGACCAATCGGCCGCGTACCACTTCGGCTCCTTGCGCAGCGACTTGGTGACGTTCTTCGGCCACGGCCGCACCAGGAAGCCGAGGTGCAACGAGGCCAGCGTCGCGACCCAGCGACGCACCGTGTCGACCGTGACGCGCAGCTCCTTCGCGAAGCTCGAGTAGACCAGCGCCTCGGCGGAGCGCTCCACTAGCAAGCGCGCCAGCAGATCGAGGACGCTCACGTCCTGGATCGCAGTGACGTCGCGCACCTCCTCGCGCACGAGCTGCTGCATGCGCAGCTCGCGCCAGCGATTGGAGAAGCGCGTGGCGCGGCGCACGAACGGTTCCGGGTAGCCGCCATGCTCCCAGAGCGCCTGCCAGTCGGCGTCCGCCAGCGCGATCGGCGGGCGCGGCGCGGCCTCGGGAAGGCGGGGCGCGACCAGCTCGCCCACCGTGAAGGGGTGCATGCGGTAGAGGAAGTAGCGCCCCATCAGGCTGTCGCCGCCGCGCCGCCACGCGTCGAGCCGCGAGCTTCCGGTCACCAGCGTGCGCACCTGCGCGCCGTGTCGATCGAAGAAGCCCTTCAAGAACGCCTTGCAGCGGCGGTGCTTGTGGATCTCGTCGAAGACCACCGGCAGCGGAGCGGCGCGCAGCTGCTCGAGCCCGAGTTCGCGCGCGACCGCATCCGCGCCGCCTGCGACGATCCGCGCCGCGACCGGGTCATCCCAGTTCAGGTAGCGACCGCCGGCGGCAAGCGCCTGGCAGGTCGTCGTCTTCCCGACCTGACGCGGCCCGACCACGAAGGCCATCTGGCGGTGGCGCTCGAAATGGTCGGCGAGCAGCGCTTGGTAGAGGCGTGGACGCTCGGTCGCAGCGGCCTCGAGGGGGTCGGACGAATCCATGGGTGCATCGTATTTTGGTCCGGACCAAATGACGATGGCCACGTATTCGGTACGGATCTGATTCCGATCTTCTCCGAGTTGCTCCCCAGGGAGACGCTCGGAATTGGATCAGTCGCGGGAGGTGTCGTTCGCCGCCTGTTCCCCGCCCGCCCCCCTCACATCCGCCGGTACTTCGGGCCGCTGCCGCCCTCGCGCGGGGTCCAGCGCGGGCCGATCACGTCGGTCGCCTTGCAGTCGATGCAGTTGGGGGCGTTGACGCGCAGCTTGCCGTCGACGACTTCGTAGACGCCGGCGGGGCACATCGCGGCGTACATCTTC
>JAEUIC010000005.1 GCA_016795285.1 Planctomycetota bacterium
AACGCCGACCTGAAGAAGGACGTCGAGAAGGGGCTCTTCCGCCAGGACTTCTACTACCGGCTGCGCGTCCTCTCGCTCGAGCTGCCGCCGCTGCGCGACCGCATGGACGACCTGCCCCTGCTCGCCAACCACTTCCTGCAGGGGTGCGCGGCGCGCTTCCACAAGAAGATCGAGGGGTTCTCGAAGCCGGCTCTGGCCGCGCTCGAGGCGCACCGCTGGCCGGGCAACATCCGCGAGCTCGAGAACGCGGTCGAGCACGCCGCGATCCTCTGCGTGACGCCGCTGATCGAGCTCGAGGACCTGCCGGGCGAGCTGCGCGAGAAAGCAGTCACTGCCGGTGGCGTGGACGCCGCCCCGCTCACCCTCGACGCCCTCGAGCGGCAGCACATCCTGCGCGTGCTGCGCGAGTGCGGCGGCCATCGCGGTCGCAGCGCGGAGCAGCTCGGCATCAATCGGCGCACGCTCTACCGCAAGCTGATCGAGTACGGGGTCGCTCGCGAGGGGGGGGACGAGGACGAGGGAGACGATTCGCCCCAGCCCTCGACCAGCTGATTGGGGCGAAACGTCTCACCGCAGATGCGTTGGGACGTTTCGACCGCACGATCGCCCCCTCCGCCCCACGCCGCCGCCGCCGGAGCCACTCGCAACCGGCTGCGCTGCAAGGGTTTGCGCGTCCAGGAAAGAAGTTGGGACAGCCGGTCGGAGGGTTGGGACGCGACGGCACACGCGTTGCACTGGTTCGAGCGGAGGCGCAAGCGCGCGCTCCGCTGATCGAACTGGGTACCGGCAAGTTCGCAGGACGACCAGCTCCCCCCTGAGACGAATGGACAGGGGTCCTCTTGAGCGAGAGGACCCCCCGTGCGAGAGATCGCCGCGCGAAGGCCGCCTCGGCAAGGGCGGCCTTCGTTCGTTTCCTGGTGCTCGTTTCCGGGGCTCTCGTTCACGCGTCGAACGCGAACCGCATCGGGACGACGACGACGCCGCCTGGCGAGACGGTGAAGCGCTTGCGGTCGCGCTCGAGGTCGTAGCCGATCGACTCGCCCGGCGGCACCTCGGTCCACTTGTCGATGATGCAGCGGCGCACCCGCGCGCCCGGCCGCACGACGACGCCCGCGTGCAGGATCGAGTCCTCCACCACCGCGTGCTCCTCGACGCGCACGCGGTAGGAGAGGACGCTGCGCTCGACGCGGCCGCCCGAGACGACCACGCCCGGGCTCACCAGCGAGTCGAGCACCTCGGCGCGCTTCCCCTGCCCGGCCGGGTCGGCGAAGACCGTCTTCGCCGGCGGCTCGTTGTGCTGCATGGTGAAGATCGGCCAGTGGCGGTCGTAGAGGTTGAACTGCGGCGTCACCGAGACCAGGTCGAGGTTCGCCTCGAAGAACGAGTCGATCGTCCCGATGTCGCGCCAGTAGGGCTCCGCCTTCTGGTTCTCGTCGACGAAGCGATGGACGATCACCTTGTGGTCGGCGATGGCGCGCGGGATCACGTCCTTCCCGAAGTCGTGCGACGAGTCGGGCCGCTTCGCATCGTCGGCGAGCAGCTTCTCGAGCACGTCGGTGTCGAAGACGTAGATCCCCATCGAGCCGAGCGCGTGGGTCGGGCGATCGGCCATCGGCTTCGCCTCGCGCGGCTTCTCGAGGAAGCTCTTCACGCGGCCGTCGGGGTGCGCCTCGAGGATGCCGAAGCGGCGGCTCTCCGAGAGCGGCACGGGCACCGCGCCGACCGTGATCGCCGCGCCCTGCTGCACGTGGTCCTGCAGCATCCGCCCGTAGTCCATCTTGTAGATGTGGTCGCCCGAGAGGATCAGCACGCGCGGCTTGCCCTCCGCGTGGATCGTCTCGATGTTCTGGTGGATGGCGTCCGCGGTGCCGCCGTACCACGAGTCGCGCGTCGAGCGCTGCGGCGGCAGCGGCGCGATGAACTGCGCGAGGCGGCGCGGCAGGAAGTTCCAGCCGAGCCGCAGGTGGTCCTCGAGCGAGCGCGAACGGTACTGCGTCAGCACGTAGATGTGGCGCAGGCCCGAGTTGATGCAGTTGCTGAGCGTGAAGTCGATGATCCGGTACATGCCGCCGAACGAGACGGCCGGCTTGGCGCGCTCGGCGGTGAGCGGCATGAGCCGCTCGCCCTGGCCGCCCGCGAGGATCAGGGTGAGGCACTGCTGCAGCTGCTCATGGATCGGCATGGTCGGCTCCCTCGTGCAGCGAGCGCGGCGCGCGCTCGGGTCCCTCGCTGAGCACCGCTCCGTTCGGGCGGCTCAGCCCTTCCGCTCGGCGTGGCCCTGCTGCGCCGCGCGCCACGCCGCCACCGCGCCGTCGCTCACGTCGACGCCTCGCAGATGGCGGGCCGCCTCCTCGGGCGGCGTCGCGTTCACGTAGAAGCCGGTCCCCCACTCGAAGCCGGCCACCGCGGTGAGGCGCGGGTAGATGATCAGCTGCCAGTGGAAGTCGTAGCGCAGCGTGTCCCAGAAGCCGCTGCGGCGCGGCACCGCGTGGAGGTTCGGCTCCGCGTGGAGCACGAAGTTGTAGGCCGGGTCGCCGAGCCCGAGCCGCATGCGCAACAGCGCATCCTTCACCGCTCGCGCCATCGCGTCGGCCTCGTGGCGGGTGAGCTCGGCGAAGCTCCAGCGATGCTCCTTCGGGGCGATCATCAGCTCGAACGGGAAGCGCGAGGCGTACGGCGCGAAGGTGAGGAAGCCCCCCTCGTCGCGCACGATGCGGCTGCCGTCGTGGCGCTCGTGCTGGAGCAGGTCGCAGAAGAGGCAGCGCTCCTTGCGCTTGAAGTGCTCGCGGTAGGCGTCGAGCTTGCGGCTGATGCGGATCGGGTTGACCGGCGTCGCGATCAGCTGGCTGTGCGGATGGTCGAGCGTCGCGCCGGCCGCCGCGCCGCGGTTCTTGAACAGCAGCACGTACTTCATGCGCGTGTCGCGGTAGAGGTCGATCAACCGGTCGCGCCAGCAGAGCAGCACGTCGCGCACCTGGCTCGAATCGAGGTCGGCGAGGTCGTGGTCGTGCGAGGGCGACTCGACGATCACCTCGTGCGCCCCGACCCCGCGCATCGCGTCGTACGGCCCGTCGGCGTGCAGCCCGTGCGGCCCCTCGACGGTCAGCGACGGGAACTGGTTGGCGAAGACGCGCACCCGCCAGCCCGGCCCGTTGGCGTGGCTGCCCGGCTCGCGCGTGGCGAGGATCTCGGGCGGCGTCAGCGATTCGTGGCCGGGGCAGAAGGGGCAGGGATCGACCGCCTCCAGCGGCTCGTGGCCGAAGCCGAGCGCGCCGCGCGGGCGGCGCGAGCGTTCCGGGGCGATGATCACCCAGCGCTGGTCGAGCGGATCGCGGCGCAGCTCCGACACGGACGGTCTCCTCGCGTTCGGTTCAGCGGATCGGTCGGCGCGGCGGCGCCAGCGAACGCAGCCGCAGCAAGAGGCGCCACGGCTCGCCCGCCGAGGCGGCCGCGTCGAACGCCAGCAACAGCGCCGTCCCTTGCAGGCAGGTGTCGACGCCCCCTTCGGAGCGCGACACCGTGCGGATCGGGGCGAGGCGGGCGCGGAACGGTCGCGACGCCTCGAGCCGGAAGCGGCCGCGCTCGTCGGCGAGCTCGAGCCATTCGCCGCGGAAGGTCGCCTCGACGCCGGCCGGCAGCGCGCGGCCGTCCTGCAGGTGGAAGCGCCGCTCGTCGAGCCCGGCGCCCGGCACCGAGAGGTCGAAGCGCAGCGTCGCCTGGCAGGCGGCGAGCGGCCGACCGGTCGCGGCCAGCGCCACCGTCGCCTCGAGCGTGCCGTCCTCCTGCAGCTCGAAGCTGCGGGTGAAGTCGAGGCGGCCGCCGCGGCCCGACGGCAGCGTGGCCGCCAGGTCGACGCGCGCCCGGTCGCCGATCAACGGCCGCGCGAGGCGAAGCGGCGCGCGCGCGAGGCCGTAGAGGTCCTTGCCGCGCGTCTCGGCCAGCTCGACCAGGTCGTCCGCGAGCGGCGCGAGCTCGAAGGCGAACAGGCCGCGCGGCCGCTCGTCGTAGCGCAGGAGCGCCGCGGCGTCGGGCAGCGCGAGCTGCTGCTCGTGGATGCTCTTCGGCGCGGCGGCGGCATCGACGGGCGCCTCCGCGTGGCGCAGCTCTTCGTGGTACGCCTCGGGTCGGCGCGCCAGCACGTTCGTCAGGTTGCGCCGCGTCGGCCAGTGGTCGAGCAGCTCGACCAGGCCGCCGCGCGCCGGCGCGATCCACGCCGACCAGCCGTGGCCGTCGAGCACCACCTCTGCCTCGCCGTCGCAGTCGACGTCCTGCGATTCGGCCGCCGCGGCGCCTTCGTGGTCGCCGCGCAGCGCCTCGAGCCGCGCGCGCCCCTCGAGCAGCTCGTCGACCAGCGCATCGCGCAGGAACGGCAGGTAGAGGCCGCCGAAGACGCCGTGCCAGTAGGCGCAGTTGCACTGCCCGCGGAAGAGCGCGCGCACCGCCGGATGGAGCTGCGACAACGCGCTCATCCCCTCGGGCGGGCGCAGGCCGAAGGCGCGCGTCTGCTCGGAGAGGCGGACCATGCGCTGCTCGAGCCGGTTCGCCTCGGGATAGCGCGCCAGGAAGTTGCGCCACGTCGCGCCGCGCAGGAACGGCCGCGCCTGCGCCTCGAGGCCGAGCTTCGCCACCTGCTTCACCAGCTTGTCGAGCGCGAGCTGCGCCGGCGGCGGCAGCGACCAGTGGCCCATCTCGAAGTAGGACGACGTCGGCAGGTAGACGCGCCCCGCGGTCGGCAACGCCCGCTCCGCCTCGGCGAGCGTGGTCGGCTGGAGCCAGTCGCCGTTCTCCTCGAGCGCGACGAGGAACTGCTCGAGCCAGCCGGCGCCGTAGACCCACTCCTGCGTCCCGGGCCACAGCCCGAACTTCTCGCCGTCGTCGCCGAAGACCAGCAGGCGCTGGCCGGCCGCATGACGCTCCTTCAGGAACGCGACGATCTCGCCGACCGGCTTGAACGGGATCAGGTAGCGCAGCGCCTGGCTGATCGGGAAGAGCTTGACGACCTTGCCCTGATCCTCGGTCGCGTAGGCGCCGTCGAGCGACTCGATGGCGAGGCCCGCCCCCTCGAAATGGCTGTCGTCGACCAGCACGCTGCGGATGCCGGCCGGCACGAGGTCGGAGGGGAGCGTCGGCTCCCAGACGCGCTCGGTGAGCCACAAGCTCCCGACGTCGGCGCCGAAGCGCTCCTTCAACCACGCGCGATGGAGGCGCACCTGGTCGATGCGGTCGCGGCGCGGGATCGCCGGCAGGATCGGCTCGTAGAGGCCCGACGCCATCAGCTCCGCCTGGCCGCGCGCGACGGCGGCGGCGACCAGCGCCACCACGTCCTTCGCGTGCTGCTCCCACCACTCGAGCAGCGGCCCCGAGACGTGCAGGACGAAGGGCACCTTCGGATGGCGCGCGAGCGCCTGCAGCAGCGGCCGGTAGGAACCGGCCGTCGCCTTCTCGATCACCCAGCCGAAGTTGCCGATCGGCTGGTGGCAATGCAGCGCCAGGACGAGGCGCAACGCCTCCGTCATCACCCGCTCCCCGCTTCGCCGCGCCGCTTCGCGCAGCTCCCGCGGCTCAAACGTACCAACGGGCCGCCTCGAATGCGCGCTCGGGGACGCGCAGTCGCGCGAGCCGGCCGCCCGGCCAGTGGAGCACCTCGCCCTCCTCGGTCTCGAGTTCGAGGCGGAAGCGCAGCGTCGCGCCCGGCGCGGCGGCGAGGTCGCCGCTCGCGATCTCGAAGCGCAGCCACGGCAGCTGCCAGCCGGCCGGATCGAGGATGCTGTCGAAGCCGCGCGGCCGCGGCTCGGCGAAGAAGAGGCGCCCCTTCAGGAGCTTCGCCTCGCGCTCGACGGCGACGTGGAGCACGCCCTGCTCGAAGCCGAACAGGAGGCGGCGCGCCACCCGCCGCGCGCGCGTCATCGAGCCGCCCGCCGCCTGCAGCTCGAACCAGCCGGCCGACTGCCACTCGAACAGGTCGGTCGGCAGGCCGCGCGGCCGCACCGCCTCGAGCGGCTCGCGGGCGGGGCGCAGGTCCTCGCGGCGCGCATCGGGCGGCGGCAGCGGCGGCGCATCGCGGCCGGCGGCGCGGAAGACGACGCGCAGGTGGGCGTGGAAGAGCGCCTCGAAGAGGTCGCGCTGCGCCGTGAAGTGGTCGTCGCCGAACCACCAGTACCAGTCGCTCCCCTCGAGCGCGCGCAGCGACGTCGCCACCGCGGGCGGCAGCTCGGCGAGCGGCACGCCCGCGAACAGCGCGCGCGCCTGCGCGAGGAGGCGCCAGCCGTCGAGCTTCTCGCGCTGGCCGGCCCACGTGTCGAGGTTGCCGCCGATCCAGCTCCCCTTGGCGACGCGCAGCAGCGTGCCGACGCCCGGTCCGCGGCCGCCGGCGCCGGCCGCATCGGCGCGCGCGAGCGCCTCGCTCATCGTCACCGGCGCGAGCCGCGGATGGTGCGCGAGCTCGCGGTAGAGCGCGGCGAGGAACGGCTCGCCGGCGCCCGGGTAGTTCTCCCACGGGTTCTCGCCGTCGAGGATCAGCGCCACCACCGGCGCCTCGTGGGCGACCGCGCCGCGCACCTCGTCGAGGCGGCGCACGAGGTCGCGCACCGCCGCCTCGGCCGGCCAGCTCTGGTACTGGAAGCCGATCCGGTCGGAGAGCTCGTGGTCGCGGAAGAACAGCGCGATCGCGCCGTCGGGCGTCGCGAAGCGGTGCGGGCGGTAGAGGTCGTCGCGGCTGCTGGCGGCGCCGCTCGACGACGCGAAGAGGAGCGCCTCGTCGGAGGCGGCCCACGCGAGCTTCGCGCGCGCCAGCTCGCGCAGCGCCGCTTCCGAGATCGCCCCTTCGGCCGGCCACATGCCGCGCGGCGGCGCGCCGAAGCGCCGCTCGAAGCCGGCCACCGCGCGCGCCACGTGGTCGGCGGCGTCGCCCGGCTGCTCGTAGGTGAAGGGCGCGTCGAGGCCGCCCGCCTGCGGGAACTCGTGCGAGTCGAGCTTGCACAAGAGCGGCAGGATCGGGTGCTGGTCGGGCGTCGTCGACAGCTCGACCTGCCCGCTCTCGGCCAGCAGCTTCAGGCGCGGCAGCAGCGACGCGATCTCGTCGCGATGGAGCGCGAGCAGCTGATCGAACTCCTCGCGCGTGTAGCCGCGCCCCTTGCGCAGCAGCGCGACGACCTCCTGGCGGCGGCGCAGCCGGAAGCCGCTCCACGCCAGGTGGAAGAGCACCGCGAGGTCGAGCAGGTCGGCGTCGGAGAGCGGCAGCCGGCCGTCCCCCTTCAGCGCCGGCTCGCACCGTTCGAGCAGCTCGAGGTAGCGCGGCAGCGGGGCGATCATGTGCGCCCGGTTCGCGCTGAAGAGCAGCGCCGCGAGCGCCGCGCGCTCCCCTTCCGGCAGCGCGGTCGGCAGCCGGCGGCAGAGCGAGAGCAGCCGATCCTCGCCCGGCCCGCCCCACGTCGCGACGCACCGCTCGAGCTGCGCGAGCAGCACCGGCGTCACGTTCAGCGTGACGCGCGCGCCCGGCTCCGCCTCGAGCGCCGCCAGCATGTCGGTGTAGCCGCGCACGCCATGCATGCGCACCCACGGCAGCACCGCCACCCCTTCGTCGGGATGGACGTAGTCGGGCTGGTGGAAGTGCCAGAGGAGCGCGACGTTCAGGTGATCGGCCATCGCTTCGTCGCCCCTCCCCTTCGCCCGCTTCGCGCCCCGCTCGCCGCGCCGCCGTCCCGCTCGCCTACCCCTCCACCGCCTGCTTCTCGGGGATGCCGTACTTGCGCATCCAGTAGCGCACCTGGTCGCGGTTGAGGCCGAGCAGCTTGCCGGCCGCGGTCTTGTTGAAGCGCGCCCGCTCGAGCGCCTGCAGCAGGAGGTCCTTGTGGACCTGGTCGAGGTCGACGCCCTCTTTCGGCAGCTGGAAGGTCGCCGGTCGAGCGGCGCTCGAGGCGGCGCCGTCGCGGATCTCGAAGGGGAGGTCCTCGAGGGTGAGCACCTCGTGGTCGGCGAGCAGGATGGCGCGCTCGATGGTGTTCTTCAGCTCGCGGATGTTGCCGGGCCACGGGTAGGCGATCAGCGCCTTCTCCGACTCGGCGTCGAACCCCTTCACCGTCTTCTTGAACTCCTCCGCGTAGGTCGCGACGAAGTGGCGGGCGAGCTCGATCACGTCGCCCTTCCGCTGCGCGAGCGGCGGGATCGGGATCGGGATCACGTTCAGGCGGTAGTAGAGGTCGTTGCGGAAGCGCCCCTCCTTCACCGCCTGCTTCAGCTCGCGGTTGGTCGCCGCGACGATGCGCACGTCGACCGAGATGTCGCGCACGCCGCCGAGCCGCCGGAAGGTCTTGTCCTCGAGGAAGCGCAGGAGCTTCCCCTGCAGCGAGAGCGGCATGTCGCCGATCTCGTCGAGGAAGACGGTGCCGCTGTCGGCCAGCTCGAAGAGCCCCTTCTTCATGGCGCGCGCGTCGGTGAAGGCGCCCTTCTCGTGGCCGAACAGCTCGCTCTCGAGCAGCGTCTCGGGCAGCGCGGTGCAGGTGATGTTGAGGAACGGCGTGCCGGCCTGGTCGCTCTCGAAGTGGATCGCGCGCGCGACGAGCCCCTTGCCGGTGCCAGTCTCGCCGGTGATCAGGATGGTCCGCGCGCCGCTCTTCGCGACCCGCTGCACCAGCGTGCGGATCTGCTGGGTCTGCGGCGAGTTGCCGACCAGGTTCTGCACCGAGAAGCGCGCGCGGTCGAGCGAGTGGTAGCGCGACACCTCGGCGCGCAGCAGCACCGTCTCGAGCGCCCGCTCGCACTCGAGCACGAGCTCGTCGAGGTTGAACGGCTTCTTCACGTAGTCGTAGGCGCCGAGCCGCATCGCCTCGACCGCGTTCTGCACGCTCGCGAAGGCCGTCATCAGGATCACCGCAGGCGCCGGGCGGCGCTCCTTGGCGTGGCGCAGGATCTCGAGCCCGTCGGTGTCGGGCAGCTTGAAGTCGAGGAGCAGCAGGTCCCACTCCTCCTGGCGCAGCTGCTCGATGGCGGCGGCGCCGGTGTCGGCCTCGCCGACGATGTACCCCTCCTTCTCCAGCCGTTCGCGCAGCGTCCAGCGGATCAGCTTCTCGTCGTCGACGACGAGGATGCGGCGGTGGCGAGAGGGGTGGCTCATGCAGAGGTTCCGGGAGCGGGAACGGAGAGCCTATCCTCCCGCGCTCTGCTTGCGCCGCTCGCCCCTGCGGGAACCTCGGATGCGAACCCCCGACCACGCCCATCGCCCGCGCCGCGCCGATCCGCTCGATCGGCTCGGCCGCGAGCTGCTGGTCCAGATCATGCAGGAGATCACGCGCGACGCGGTGCTCACCCTCGATCGCGACGGCCGCATCACCAGCTGGAACCAGGGCGCCGAGCTGCTGCTCGGCTGGACCGCCGACGAGGTGGTCGGCCGCCACTTCGAGTTCCTGCTGCCCGAGGAGCTGAAGCGCGCCGGCGAGGTGGCGCGGCTGGTCGAGGCGACCGAGTCGGACGGTTTCCTGCGCGACTGGGAGACGCGCCGCCTCACCAAGGACGGCCGCGAGATCCACGTCGCGCTGACCCGCATGCACCAGCTCGATGCCGAGGGGCGCACGCTCGGCGCCACCGCGATCCTGCGCGACATCACGGCGCGCAAGGAGATGGAGGAGGAGCTGCTGCGCGCGCGCACCCTCGCGGCGATCGGCGAGGCGGCCGCCCGCATCGCGCACGAGATCAGGAATCCGCTCACCGGCATCAACAACGCGCTCGCGCTGCTCGCCGCCGACTTCGGGCCGAGCCATCCGCGCGCCACCATCTGCAGCGAGATCCAGCACGAGATCCGCCGCGTCGACGTCGTGCTCGACGACCTGCTCACCTTCGCGCGCCACCGGCCGCTCTCGCGCCAGCGCATCGACCTGGTGCGCATGCTGGAGAAGGTGCTCACCAACCTGATCGCGGCCGGCGAACTCGAGGGGGTCGTGGTGCGCCGCTACCTGCCCGACGAGCAGGTCGTCTTCGCCGACCCGAGCATGATCGAGGACAGCCTCTACAACCTGGTGCAGAACGCCGCCCACGCGCTGCACGGCCGCCACGACGCCGCGCTGACGCTCGCGCTCAAGTCGGGGCCGAAGGGGGTCGCGATCACCATCACCGACAACGGTCCCGGCATCGCGCGCGAGGTGCGCCGCAAGATCTTCGACCCTTTCTTCACCACCAAGGCGCACGGCACCGGACTCGGCCTCCCGATCACGAAGAAGCACATCGAGGCGCACGGCGGCCGCCTGCGCGTCCGCTCGGCGCCCGACCGGCGCACGACCTTCGAGATCCTCCTCCCCGAAGCGAGCCCCTCGTGATCCGCCCCACCCGCTTCGAGCTCTGGATCGGCGGCCGCTTCGTCGCAGCGGCGCGCCACGCCGAGGTGGTGACGCCCTTCGACGGCGTCCCCTTCGCGACCGTCCCGCAAGCGACGCCCGCCGAGCTCGAGCAGGCGGTCGCCGCGGCCGTCGCCGCCAAGCCGCGCATGGCGGCGCTCACCGCCTACGAGCGCAGCGCGCTGCTGCGCGGCGCCGCGACGCGGGTGGCCGCGCAGGCGCCGCTCTTCGCCGAGACGATCGCGCTCGAGAGCGGCAAGCCGCTGCGCGAGGCGAAGGTCGAGGTCGAGCGCGCCGTGCAGACGCTCGAGTTCTCCGCCGAGGAGGCGCGCCGCCTCCACGGCGAGACGCTGCCGATCGACGCCCATCCGGCCGGCAAGGGGCGCACCGGCTTCACGCTGCGCGTGCCGCGCGGCGTCATCGGCTGCATCACGCCGTTCAACTACCCGCTGAACCTCGTGGCCCACAAGGTCGGCCCGGCGCTCGCCGCCGGCAACACGGTCGTCGTCAAGCCGGCCGAGGAGACGCCATGCAGCGCCTACCTCTTGGCGCAGGCGCTCCACGACGCCGGCTGCCCCGACGGCGCGGTGAACGTCGTGCCGGGCGACGGCCAGGAGATCGGCGAGCCGCTCGCGCAACACCGCGACGTGGCGATGGTCTCCTTCACCGGCTCGCGCGCGGTGGGCGCGCGGCTGCGCGCCATCGCCGGCCTGAAGCCGGTCACGCTCGAGCTCGGCGGCAATGCGCCGGTGGTGATCGACGACGGCGCCGACTGGGAGGAGGCGCTCGATCGCCTCGTGGTCGGCAGCTTCACCCATTCGGGGCAGGTCTGCATCCACCTGCAGCGGATCTACGCGACCACGCCGCGCGTCGCCGCGCAACTGACCGAGGCGCTCGCCGCGCGCGCGAAGCAGCTGGCGATCGGCCCGCCGCTCGATCCGGCGACCGAGATCAGCAGCTTGATCCGCACGCGCGACGTGGCGCGCGTCGGCGCGCTCGTCGAGGAGGCGCGCTCGCACGGGGCGCGACTCGCGTGCGGCGGCACGCGGCAGGGGCGCGCGACCTACCTGCCGACCGTCTTCGACGCGCTCGACGACTCGATGGAGTTCGCGCGCGAGGAGGCGTTCGGGCCGGTGGTGGGCGTGGCGGCGGTCGGCAGCTTCGAGGCGGCGCTCGCCGCGGCCAATCGCACGCGCTACGGCCTGCAGGCGGCGATCTTCACGCGCGACCTCGAGCGGGCGCTCGCGGCGGCGGAGCGGCTCGAAGCGGGCGGCGTGATCATCAACGACGTGCCGAGCTTCCGCGTCGACCAGATGCCCTACGGCGGCACCAAGGAGAGCGGCATGGGTCGCGAAGGGCCGCGCTACGCCTGCGAGGCGATGAGCGAGTGGAAGACGGTCGTGATCCGGCGGCGCGCGACGTGAGCGGCGCCACGCGAACCGCTGCGCAGCGGCGCGGCGCGGCAGCGCGCGGCAGCGCGTGGCGGCTGGCGGCGCCGCTCGTGCTCTTGGCGGCGGTGGTGCTGGCGTCGCGCGAAGCGGCGCGCACGCAGGAGACGGTGAAGCCGAACTACCCCGACGGCGCCGCGGTCGAGCAGCACGAGCGGATGGTCGCCGACAAGCGCGCGACCTACGGATTGGCCGACGGCGGCGGCAGCGCGCGCGTCGTCGAGGGGATGAAGGCGGTGGCGGGCGGGCGCGGCCGCTTCCTCCTCGAGTACACCGCGGGCGAGCGCGGCATCGCGGTCGGCGGCGCCCTCTTCCTGCAGATCTCGCCCTTCTGGGGCTGGACGACGCCGCAGGTCGAGCAGCCGCTGATGGCGGGCTTCACGCAGCTCGCCTGCTCCGCGGCCGGCGTGCGCCTCGTCGGCGAGACGGTCGCGCCGCAATGCCTGCAGGTGCGGATCGCCGACGCGCCGCTGCCGGCGGGCGCGACCGTCACGCTCGATTACGGGAGCGGGCCGGAGATGGCGAGCGTCGACCGCTTCGCCGAGTCGGAGGAGGCGTTCTACTTCTGGGTCGATGGCGACGGCGACGGGACGAGGAAGCTGATCGCGAAGGACCCGACCGTGGCGATCGCGGCGGGGCCGCCGAGCGACCTGCTGGTGACGGTGCCGTCGGAGGTGGCGATCGGCGGCGAGTTCGAGGTGACGCTCGCCTTCCTCGATGCGTCGGCGAACGCGGCGCCCGACTTCATCGGCGAGGTGGCGCTCGCCGGCGCCGGCCTCGAGCTGCCCGCCACCGTGAAGTTCGGCGGCGAACAGCGCGGCCGCGCGCGCGTGCGCGGCAAGGCGGTCGAGGCGGGGATCCGCTTCGTGGTGGCCACCGTCGACGGGCTCGAGCGGGCGAGCAATCCGCTCCTGGTCGGCAAGACGCCGCGCACGCTCCTGTGGGCTGACCTGCACGGCCACTCGCAGCTCTCCGACGGGACGGCGACGCCCGAGGAGTACTACGACTACGCGCGGAACGTCGCCGCGCTCGACGTCGCGGTGCTGACCGACCACGACCACTGGGGGATGCGCAAGCTCGACATGGAGGCGCCGCTCTTCGAGCGGATCGCCGCCGCGACGCGCGCCGCCAACGATCCCGGCCGCTTCACCACGCTGCACGGCCTCGAGTGGACCAGCTGGATCTACGGCCACCGCCACGTGCTCTGGTTCGACGATGCGCCGCGCGTGATCTCGAGCCTCGACGCCGGCAGCGACACGCCGCAAGGGCTCTGGCAGACGCTGCGCGCGAGCAAGGCCGATGCGCTGACCGTCCCCCACCACTCGGGCGGCGGGCCGGTGCCGACCGACTGGACGATCGCCCCCGATCCGCAGTTCGAGCCGCTGGTCGAGATCGTCTCGGTGCACGGCTCGAGCGAGGAGCCGCGCGGCCCGCGGACGATCTACGCGCCGCGCCGTGGCCACTTCGTGCGCGACGCGCTGCGGAAGGGCTACGTGCTCGGCTTCTTGGGCTCGGGCGATTCGCACAACGGCCACCCCGGGCTCGCCCACTTGGGCCAGCCGTGTGGCGGCCTCACCGCGATCCTCGCCGCCGACAACACGCGCGCGTCGATCGCCACCGCGCTGCGCGAGCGCACCTGCTACGCGACCAGCGGCCCGCGGATCCTGCTCTGGTTCCGGCTCGGCAGCGCGCGCATGGGCGCGGTCATCCCGATCCGGGAGCACGCCGCCGACGGAAACCGCCCTCCCACCGACAGCGGCGGCGGAACGCTCCCGGATCCAAACGCCGCGCCGCCCTACCTCGGGCTCGTGATCGGGACGGCGCCGCTCAAGATCGTCGAGATCGTGAAGAACGGCGCCGTGGTCGCCACGGTCGACGGCAACGGCGCCTTCGAGAAGAGCCTCGAGTGGCGCGACGACGAGCGCGCCGCCGGCGACTTCGTCTACCTGCGCGCGATCCAGACGGACGGCCACGCGGCGTGGTCGAGCCCGATCTTCACGCGGTGAGGGGGCGCCCCGCCGCCCCGCTCACAACCCGAAGTGCATCGCCACTCCGCACGCCGCGATACTCGCGCCCGCCAGCGCGTGCTGGTACTTGGCGAGCGGCGCGCGCCAGCGGGCGGGCAGCAACTCAGTCGAGCGGAGCGCCAGGAAGACCGCGGCGCACATCGTGGCGAGCGTGGCGAGCGTGAAGAGCGCGACGACCAGCACCGCGACGTGGGTCGCGCCGGCGACCTGCGGCGCCAGCACGAGCGGCAGCAGCGGCTCGCACGGGCCGAAGACGAAGATCGTGAAGAGGATCCACGGCGTGAGGCGACGCACGGGCGGCGGCGCAGCGGCGCTCGCAGCGGCGGAGGAGTTAGCGAGCGGGTGTGCGGATCCGACCGCCGTTTTCTCCCCGCCACCATGCGGATGAAGATGGATGCCCTCGTGGCCGTGGCCGTGGTCGTGGAGCGTGCCGTCGGCGTGGGCGTGGAGGTGGGAGTGGCCGGGCGACTCGGCGCGCAACGCCCGCTTCATGCCCCAGATCGCGTAGAGGCTGCCGGTGACGATCAGCAGCCAGGTCGCCGCGGCGGCGCGCCCATCGGCGAAGCCATCGACGTGGCCGGCCGCCCGCTCGAAGCTGGTGAAGAGCAGCGCGCCGAGGCCGGCGAGCAGCAGCGACCCCAGCACGTGGCCGGCGCCGCAGAGCAGCGTCACCAGCAGCGTCTTCTTGCCGCTCCAGCGCCCCGCCTTCGCCATCGCGATGAACGGCAGGTAGTGGTCGGGACCGGCGAGCGTGTGGAGCACGCCGACGCCCGCCGCCGCGGCCAGCAGCGAGAGGGTCGTCGCATCGCCGGTCAGTTCGGTGCCGATCTCGAAGGTCACTCTGGTTCGCTCCCTTGCTTCATCCGGCTCGCGATCTTCGCGGTCCACGGCTGGCGCGCCGCGCGCTGCAACCACTTCTGCGCCTCGTCCTGCTTCCCGGTCAGGAACGTGAAGATCGCCTCGGCGCTCGGCGGCAGGCCGTGGCCGTCGGGCCGATCGGGCGCCTCGATCGACTCGCGCGCCCGCCCCAGCAGCGCGCGCGCCTCGTCCCACGCGCTCGTCGTCCCCGTCAGGAAGAGCGCGATGCCGAGCGTCACCTGCGCCTCGACCAGCTTCGGGTCGAGCTCGATCGCGCGGCGCAGCTCGGCGGCCGCGTAGCCGAGCGCCTTCCCCTCCTGCTCGGGCTTCACCGCCCCCTCGTCGCAGACGCCGAGCAAGAACGCCATGCCGCGCAGGTTCGCGAAGCGGGCGCGCGGGCCGATCGCCGCCTCGCTCTCGAGCGCCTTCGTCCCCTGCGTGACGCGGTCGTAGTGGCCCATCCGCATCTGGTGCAGGAGGAGCTGCACGAGGAGTTCCTGCGCCGGAGCGTAGTCGGGCCGCTCGCGCAGCACGCTGCCGGCGATCTGGAAGGCGTTCACCTCGAGCGCGTCGGGGTCGTTCTTCTGCTGCGGCAGCGGCACCGCGCGGTTCGCCTGCGCGAGCAGCAGGTTGGTCTCCGCCTCGTAGAGCTGCCACATGCTGCGCGACGCGCCGGCGAGCTCGCGCTTCAGCTCGGTCAACCGCTTCTTGTCGACGGCGCTCTGCGTCATGCGGCTGACGATGTCTTCCTTGAGTTCGAAGAGGCGCAGCCGGTTGTGGAGCGCGACGACCGCATCGGACTCGACGCGCTGCGCCGCGGCGAACTCGACGCGCGGCGCATCGGCGGTCACGAGGCCGCTCTCGTCGAACTTCTCGCGGAAGAACCACTCGTCGGCGACGTAGAGCGCGAGGAAGTCGCGCACGTCGGCGACGCCGAGCTTCTGCAGCTCCGGCAGCAGCCGATGGCCGGCGAGGCGCGCCTCGAGCTTCACCACGTCGATCTCGAGCCGCTCGCGGCCGGCGACCAGGCCGAGCACGGGCAACCCGAACTCGGGGCGCGCCAGCCACAGCGTCGCGCCGTCGAACACCTCGCAGAAGGTGCGGCCGATCGCGCCGATCTCCTCCCAGCGCAGCTGGTGGGCGGGGAGCCATTGGCAGAAGAGGCCGCCCTCGGCGAGCAGCGCCTTCACCCGCTCGAAGTGCTCGCGCGCGTAGAGCTGGCCGGCGCCCGTCTCCCACGGGAAGAAGAGGTCGCCCACCACGAGGTCGTAGCTGCCGGGCGGCGCGGCGCGCACGAAGCTGCGCGCGTCGCCGGCGTGGAGGCGGACGCGCGGATCGGCGGCGATCGCGCCGTTCTCGCGCTGGAAGAAGGGCAGCGCGGTCAGCACCGACGGCAGCAGCTCGACCGCGTCGATCTCCTGGCAGCCGGCGTCGCGCAATCCGGCGACCGTCAATCCGGCGCCGACTCCCATCGCCAGCGCGCGTCGGGGCTCTGCGTGCAGCAGCGCCGGCAGGAGCCCCTGCATCGTCTCGACGCGCGACTCGCCGCTGCCGCCGAGCGCGAGCTGGTCGTTCACCGCCAGCACCTTCTCGCCGTCGGGATGGACGATCACCGCGACGTTGGCGGCGCTGTCCTCGACGTAGTGGACCACGAAGCCGCCGCGCTCGCCGACCACCCGCTGCACGAAGAGGAGCGGCTCGTCGAGCGTCGAGCGGCCGATCAGCGGCGCGAAGAGGAGCAGCGCCGCCGCACCGGCCGCCGCGACGACGAAGCGGACGCGCCCCGCGAAGAGCGCGCGGCCACCCGCCGCCAGCGCCAGCAGTCCCACCACCAGCAGCGGCAGCAGCGCCAACGCGATCAGCAGCGCCTTCATGCCGAACTGCGGCAGGAGCGTGGTGGGGACCAGCGCGCCGGCCAGCGCCGCGCCCGCCGCCCAACCGCCCGAGAGCCACGCCACCGCGCGCCCGAAGCGGCCGTCGCGCGGAACGAGCTCGCACGCGCACGGGAACGCGAGCGCGGTCGCGAAGGCGGCCGGCCCGGCGATCAGCAGCGCGCCGATCAGCTCGGCGACGAGCCGCCCGCTCCAGCTCACCGCGGCCTCGCCGAAGCGCCAGAAGGAGAGCGGCGTCGAGTGCGACATCACGCGCAAGAGGAGCAGCGCGACCAGCGGCGCCAGCAGCGCCACCAGGTGGCCGGCGAGGAAGCCGCCGGCGGCGCGGCGGCGCGACCAGAGCGTGCCGACCGCGGTGCCGAGCGCACTCGCCCCGAGCCACGCGGCCAGCAGGATGCCGAGCGTGTCCTGGCTGCCGCGCGCCGCTTGCCCGAGTCCGCGGAAGAGCAGCACCTCGAGCGCGAGGACCGCGAAGCCGTTCAGCAGCGCCGCCACCAACAGGAGCGGGAGCGGCAGCGAGAGCGCTGGCGAGGGCGATACCGCGAGCGCTGGCGACCCGGCCGCAGGCGCGAGCGGCGCCGTCGGTGCGTCCGCCCCCTCCGCCGGCAGCGGCGCCACTTGCCGCGCGAGCCAGAAGGCCGCCAGCGCGACCACGCCATTCAGCGCCGCGCCGAGCTGCCAGGTCGCCGCGACGCCGACCGCGCGCAGCAGCACCAGCGACGCGAGCAGCGCGCCCGCCATCGCACCGAGCGTGCTGGCCGCCTGCAGTCCGCCCGCCGCCAAGCCGCGCGCGCGCGTCGCCGCCCGCAGCCGCGCCAGGAACGGCAGCGTCGCGCCGAGCGCGCCGACCGGGACCAGCAGCACGCCGACCGCCAGCGCGAAGCGGCCGAGCCAACGCGGATCGCCCGCCTGCTCGGCGCGCGCGAAGGCATCGGCCGCCCCATCGAGCGAGCGCAGCAGGTAGAGCGCCGCGAAGCCGCCAAGCGCCGCCACCGTCTCGAGCCACGCGTAGGCCAGCAGCGGTCGCGCCACTCGATCGGCCCGCGACCCGACCAGCCACGCGCCGAGCGCGAGGCAGGCGAGGAAGGCGCCGCCCACCGCGCCGAGCGACGCCGCCGCCGAGCCGAACAGCTCGAGGAAGGCGCGCACGGCCGCCGTCTCGAGCAGCAGGCTCGCGGCGCCCGACAGGAAGAAGAGCAGCGCGACCAGCGCCGCCGGATCGAGCGCGGCGGACTCCTGCGCGGCCGGACGGGACCGTTCATTCATATTCGAAGTAACCGTGCAGTTGGCTGCGCTGGACGATCGCGTAGGGGAGGTTCTTCAGCGCCTCGAGCTCGCCCTTCTGCGCCTCGTCGATGCCGCGCAACAGCGGTTCCACCACGACGAAGAAGTCGTCACTGCCGGCCGGATCGAGCGATTCGCGCCGCACGCGTCCCACCATCTCGAGGCGCGACGGCGGCCGGAAGTAGCTGCTCACCATGCGGAAGTCGGGCGCCTGCCCTTGCGCCAGCTTCTTGCGCACCGGGTCGCCGGCGAGGTCGAGGAACTCGTGGGCGAAGAGGACGTCGGCGAGGCGGAGCATCGCGCGGCGCGCGGCGATCTTCTCGCCGGTCACGAGGTCGCTGAAGGTGACGTGGTCGATCGGCAGCCACGGTCGGCGCGCGGCGTTCAAGAAGCTCGACAGGCGCAGGTCGCCGGTCCGCGCGGTCCCCTTCACGACGAAGCGCGCCGTCACGAAGAGGTGGTTGACGATCGAGAGGTCCATGCCGCCCTGCACCGAACCGTGGAGCACCGAGCCCGCGCGCCGCGCCCCCGCCCGCTCACCGCCCGCGGCGGCGCCGCGGCGGCATCGCCCCCGCCAGCCAGAACGAGCCGGTGACGAGCAGCGCCCCGTTCGCTCCCGCGAGCCGGCGCGCCACCGCGTAGCCGTCCGCCGGGGAGCGCGAAGGGCGCGCCATGATCCCAAGCGAGCGGGCGACTGCCACGATTTCTTTCGGGGGGTAGCCGGTGCCATCGGGGACGTCGGTCGCAACGACCGGGCCGCACCGCGTGGCGAGCGCCCGCAGGCAGGCGGCGAGCGGTTTGTCGCGCTTCAGGGCGAAGAGGAGCACCGGCCGGCAGCCGGCGGCCTCGGCGACATCGGCCACCGTCCCGCGCAGCGATCGCGGAGTGTGCGCCCCGTCGCGCCAGGTGCGCGGCCGCTCCGCGATCACCTCGAGGCGGCCCGGCAGCGTCACGCGCCGCAGCGCCGCCGCGATCCTCTCGTGGTCGAGCGCGAGCCCGAGCTCCGGCCGGCGGCGCGCCAGCGCATCGACCGCCGCGAGCGCCAGCGCCGCGTTGCGCGCCGCGAAGCGCCCGCCCGGCGGCGGCGGCAGCGGCCCCCACGTCGTCGCCCCGCAGCGGATCGCGATCCCGGCCGCGCCGCGCCGCAAGCCGAGCGCGCCCCCCCACTCGAGCAGCGGCGCCGCGACGCTCCGCGCCTTCGCGCGCAGCACCGCCGCTTCGGCGCGATGGCGCGGCACGCCCGACAGCGCCGCCGCGCCGCGCTTGAAGATGCCCGCCTTCTGCGCCGCGATCGCGGCGAGCGACTTGCCGAGGATCGCGGTGTGCTCGCGCTCGAGCGAGGTGACCACCGCCACGTCGCTCGCCACCACGTTGGTCGCGTCGAGGAGTCCGCCGATGCCGACCTCGACCACCGCGACGTCGACGCGCGCGCGCCGGAACGCCACGAAGGCCGCCGCCGTCAGCGCCTCGAAGAGCGTCGGTGCGCCGATCCGCGCGCGCCGCGCCGCCGCCACCACCGCCTCGAGGCAGCGGCCGAGTTCGCGCGTGGTGATCGGCGCGCCGTCGAGCGCGATCCGTTCGTTCCAGCGCTCGACGTGCGGCGAGGTGTAGGTGCCGACGCGCAAGCCGTGCGCGACGAGCAGCTCGCTCGCGATCCGGCAGACCGACCCCTTCCCCTTCGAGCCGGCCACGTGGAGCACCGGGAGGGCGCGCAACGGCTCGCGCAGCGCCGCCAGCAGCGCCGCCGTCCGCTCGAGCGAGAGCTGCACCTCGCCGCGGCGGAAGCGCGGGTCGCGTTCGAGGTTCGGGAGGGTCCGCGCCAGGCGCTCGATCGAGGCGGCGCTCTGCAGCGGGAGGCGCAGGGCCTCCCACCAGGGCTTCGCAGACGCTTCCGGTCGAACGGACGCCATCGGCGCGAGCGTAGCGGCCGCGCTCGCCCTTCCCTGCAGGGGGGGCCGCGCTCCAGAATCGCGAACCTGCGCGCCGGGCCCGCCGTTCCGAGAGCTGCTTCCACCGGCCGCAGCGATGAGGACCCCGTGGCACTGACTCCGCCGAACCTCCCCTTCCCTGGCAAGAGCCGCCCGCGCTCGTCGAAGACGCAGCTGGTGGTGATGGCCTTCCTGCTGCTCGTGGTCGCGAGCTTGTTCGGCTGGCTGCGGCTCACCGAGAAGCCGGTCCACGAGGAGGTGCCGATCGACACCTCGGTGGCGCCGCTCGAGGCGGAGAACGCGCCGCCGGGCGCGCAGATCGACGTCGAGCTGCTGAAGGAGGTGAAGGACGCCACCGAGGCGGAACGGGTCGTGCGCGAGCCGGAGCCGTTCCTCCACGTGCTGATGGAGGCGGGCAAGCTGGTGCCGGGCGACTTCCGGCGCTTGAAGGCGCCCTACGCCGACGACGCGCTCTACCAGTCGATCCTCGACCAGCCCGCCGCGTGGCGCGGCAAGGCGCTGATCGCCAAGGCGCGCTTCAACTTCGCGACCGAGGAGAAGGTGCCGCTCGGCAGCGGCAGCGGCCCCGAGGGGAGCACGGAGTTCCGCTACTGGCGCGGCGTCGCGACCGACGACCTCGGCCGCGCGTGGTCCTTCTCGCTGCTCGAGCCGCCCGACGCCATCGCGCCCGGCGAGGTGATCAAGATCGAGGGCTTCTTCTTCAAGAAGCTGGCGCTCTTCGATCCGGCCGACCCGGCGCAGTTGATCGACCCGACGCTGCACCTGATCGGCAAGCGGGTGGTGAAGTCGTTCCTGCGCATGCCGCCGGTGCGCGAGCTGTCGACCGCGGTGCTGCAGTCGGTGCGCGACTACTCGATCGAGGATCGCCTCGAGATCCCCGAGGAGGCGCTCTGGCACGTGCTCTCCTACGTGCAGAACAGCGACGCCGACGCGCTGGCCGCCGCGGCCGAGGAGGGGACGGTCAGCGACAGCGAGGCGCGCTACCTCACCAACCAGGCGCTGCAATCCGATCCCGACCAGTTCCGCGGCGCGCCGGTGCGGCTGCTCGGCAGCGTGAGCGCCGAGCAGAAGCCGTGGTTCAAGGACGACGAGAACCCGCTCGACCTGCCGCTGCTCTGGCACAGCTTGCTGGTCCACAACGGGCCGAAGTTCACCTACCTGATCTCGACCGAGAAGCCGCCCGAATGGGTGAGCGGCCAGGCGACCGTCATCGTCGAGGGGGTCTTCCTCAAGCTCTACACCTACCAGGCGGTGAACCGGCAGACGGTGACCTGCCCGCTCGTCGTGGTGAAGCGGTTCGTGCCGTTCCGCATCGCGACCGAGGAGCTGCGCTCGGGCTTCTCGTGGGCGCTGATCGCCATCTCGGTGCCGTTCGTGCTGCTGCTCCTGTTCCTCGCGACGCGCGATCGCAAGGCGGCCGAGACGCTGCGCGCGGCGCAGCTCGAGCGGCGGCGGCAGCGTCGCGCCGGCGCTCCGACCGCGCCGGCCGCGCCGGCCGCGGCCGCGACGCACCGCGATCCGGCGACGCCGGAGGGGACCGCGGGAGGGGCGGCGAGCGGGTAACCTCCCGCCGATGCTCGACCGCTCGCTGAAGACGCAACACGCCGCCGCCTGCCGCCTGCGCGGCGAGCGCGGCGCCCTCGCCCACCTCGGAACCTGGCTCGCCGAGCTGCTGCCGCCGCCGCGCAAGGTGGCGCTGGTCACCGACCGCAACGTCGCCCCCTTCTGGCTGAAGGCGGCCGAGACGGCCTTGAAGAAGGCCGGCTACGCGACCCACTCGCTGCAGGTCCCGTCGGGCGAGGAGAGCAAGTCGCTCAAGATCCTCGGCAACGTCTGGGATCGGGTGCTCACCTTCGGCGTCGATCGCAGCAGCGTCCTCGTCGCGCTCGGCGGCGGCGTGGTCGGCGACCTGTGCGGCTTCGCGGCGGCGACGCTGCTGCGCGGCCTGCCGCTCGTGCAGGTGCCGACCTCGCTGGTCGGGCAGGTCGACGCGGCGATCGGCGGCAAGACCGGCATCAATCGGCCGCTCGGCAAGAACCTGGTCGGCGCGTTCCACCAGCCGCACCTCGTCGTGATCGACCCCGACCTGCTCTCGACGCTGCCCGAGCGGGAGTTCCGCTCCGGGCTCGCCGAGGTGATGAAGTACGGCTGGCTCTGCGCGCCCGACCTGCTGGCGCAACTGCGCGAAGCGAACGACCTCGAGGGGCTGCGCGGTCGGCCCGAGCTGGTCGACGCCATCGTGCGCCGCTGCGCCGAACTCAAGATCGACCTGGTCGAGAAGGACGAGCGCGAGGCGGGCGAGCGGGCGCTGCTCAACTTCGGCCACACGACCGGCCACGCGCTCGAGGCGGCCGACGGCTACCGCAACTTGCTGCACGGCGAGGCGGTGGCGATCGGCATGGTCGCCGCGTCGTTCCTCGCGGTCGACTTGGGCGTCGCCGCGGCGACGCTGCCGGCCGAGGTGAGCGAGCTGCTCGAACGCTACGGCCTGCCGGTCGCGACGCCGTTCACGCCGGCCGACCTGCTCCCCTACCTCGGCCACGACAAGAAGCGCGCCGCCGGCAAGAGCCGCTGGGTCCTCGTCGAGCGCGCCGGCTCCGCCTGCATCGTCGAGGAGCCGGCCGCCGCCAGCGTCGAGCGCGCGCTCGTCGCGATCCACCGCGAGCCGACCGCAGAGGAGCTGCCGCCCGAAGCGCCCGCCGCGGAGCGGTGAGCGGAGCGGCGGGAGCGGCGCGAGCGTCCCCATGAGCGAGCCGACCGAGCGAGCGGAGCTGCGCGAGCTGGTCGTGCAGGTCATCGAGCGGTTCGAGGAGCAGGGCGCCGCCGCGCTCGAGCAGCTCTGCACGGCCCATCCCGCCCACGCCACCGCGCTGCGCGCCCGCATCGAGGCGCTCGCGCGGCTCGGCCTGCTCGACGGCGGCAGCGCCGTGCGGCAGCGCAGCGCCACGCCGCCCGCGATCCCGACGCAGCTCGGCGACTTCGACCTGCAGGAGCGGATCGGGGCCGGCGGGATGGGCGTGGTCTACCTGGCGCGGCAGCGCTCGCTGCAGCGGCTGGTGGCGCTCAAGCTGATCCGGCCCGACCTGCTGCTCTTCGACGGCCTCGACGCGACGCGCGAGCGGTTCGATCGCGAAGTGGCCGCGATCGCGAAGCTCCACCATCCCGGCATCGTGCCGATCTACCTGGTCGGCGAGGAGGCGGGGCTCCCCTACTTCGCGATGGAGTGGATCGAGGGCGCGAGCCTCGCGGCGCTGCTCGATCACCTCCCGGAACGCGACCCGCGCCGCCTGCACGGCGCCGCTCTCGTGCCGGCACTGGCGGCGGCGCGCGGCGCATCGCACGCGGGCGATCCGCTCCCCACGCTCGGGCGACTCGCCGAGCTCTCCTGGATCGATGCGGCGGTGACCTTGGTGCACGCTGCGGCCGAGGCGATCGCCCACGCGCACGGCCGCGGCGTGCTCCATCGCGACGTGAAGCCGAGCAACCTGATGGTCGCCTCCGACGGCCGCCTGCTGCTGGTCGACTTCGGGCTGGCGTCGACCGGCGCCACGCGGCGGATCACCCGCGACGGCCACGAACTCGGGTCGTTGCCCTACCTCTCGCCGGAGCAGCTGGCGGGCGGGACCGCCGCCGTCGACGAGCGCAGCGACGTCTACGCGCTCGGCGTCACCTTCTACGAGCTGCTCACGCTGCGCAAGGCGTACTTCGAGCGCGACGCCGAGGCGACGCGCCGCCGCATCCTCGCCGGCGAACTCGCGCCGCCGCGCGCCCTCCATCCCGGCCTCGCTGCCGATGTCGAGACCGTCTGCACGACCGCGCTCGACCGCGAACCGAGCCGCCGCTACGCCAGCGCCGCCGCCTTCGCCGCCGACCTCGCCGCGCTGCTCGCACGGCGTCCGATCGCGGCGCGACCGCCCGGCCCGCTGCTGCGCTTGCGCCGCTTCGCGCAACGGCGCCCGACGCTGCTGGTCGGCGCGCTGCTCGGCGGCTTGATCGCCGCCGGCGGGCCGGCGCTGTGGGCCTGGCAGGAGCATCGCCGCAGCGACGACCTCGCGGCCGCGGCGCGCCGCCTCGAGATCGAGCTCTCCGCGACGCAGGCCGCCAACGCGCGCGCGCAGCGGGCGGCGGAGAACGGGCGCCGCGCCGTCACCGAGTTCCTCGGCCGCGTCGGTGCCGAGCTGCTGAAGCAGGTGCCGCGCTCCGAGCAGGTGCGCCGCGACCTGCTCGAGCAGGCGAGCACGCTCTACGAGAGGCTGCTCGCCGACGCTCCCGACGAACTGCCCGTCCGCCTCGAAGTGGCGCAGCACTTCCGCCTGCTGGCGATGCGCTGCGAGGAGCAGGGCGACCATGCGGCGAGCGAGCGCGCCTACGGCCGCGCCGTCGCGCTGCTCGAGGCGGTCGAGCACGACCACGGCGAGGACCCCGACTGGCAACGCGTGCTGGCGATGGTGCTCGGCGATCGCGGCGCGTCGCGCAACAACGCCGGCGGCGCCTCCGGCATCGACACCCCGGCGATCGAGCGCGACCTCGTTCGTTCCGCCGCGTTGCTGGCCGGCTTGGCGCGCCGCTTCCCCGGTCGCGACCCGCAGATCGACGCCAACGCGGTCACGACGGCGACGCTGCTCGGCGACCTGCGGTTGCGCGACGCGCGGACCGCGGAGGCGCTCGCCGCCTACGACGCGGCGCTCGAGCTCGCGCGCGAGCTGCACGTCGATGGGCGCGCCGACGACGCCGCGAAGCTGCCGCTCTTCTCGCTGCGGATGAACCGGATCGAGGCATTGACGCAGCTCGAGGAGCTCGGCGACGCGATCGTCGATGGCGAGGAGCTCGACGCGGAGCTCGCAGCGGCGCTGGCCAAGGCGCCGCGCCAGCGCGAGCTGCGCTTCTTCCGCGGCCAGCTGCTGACGCGGCTCGGGACGGTGCTGACGCGCGAGGAGCGGCGCGAGGAGGCGAGCGCGGTGCTGGCCGACGCGGTGGCGCTGCTCGATGGGCTGGTGGCCGACTTCCCCGCGACGCCGCTGCTGCGCCACGCGCTGCTCGAGGCGCTCGATCGCGCGCTCGATGCGGACGACGACGCGGCGCTGCTGGCGCGCGCCGAAGCGCAGGCCGAGGCGCTGCGCGCGGCGAGCTACTCCGGCGCCGGCTTCCGTGCGCTCGCGGCCACCACCGCGCGGCGGCGCGCGGAGGCGCTCGACCGCGCCGGCGAGCACGCCGCCGCGGGCGAGCGGCTCGCGGCGGCGCTGACGGCAGCGCTCGCCTCCGAAACCACCAGCTCCGCCACCGCAGAGGACGCCGCCGACAACGACGAAGCCGACGACGAGCGGATCGCCCCCGCGCTCGAGCTCGTCGCGGCAATGGTCGCGCGCGCCCGGCCGACCGCGGCGGCGAGCGCCGAGCGCCACTTGGTGCAGCACGCCGCCGCGCAATTGCGTGCGGCCTTCCCCGCTTCCAGTGCGGTGCGGCGGGCGCTCGAAAAAGAAAGCCTGTAACGGCGCGCCACGAAATCGGATCGCTGCCTCACCTGGGAAACCCGACTTGACGCCGTCCCATGGACGTGCTCGGGCAACCCGCGCAACTTCGTATGGAGGCACTCCGTGGATCGTCCCTTCGTCGCCGCGCTCGTCGCCGGCTGCTTCGTCGCCGCGGGCGCCGCCGCTCCCGCGCAAGTCCTGAAGCACAACTTCCTCGGCACCACCGGCTCGCAGCTCGGCAAGGTGGCGAGCGCGCCCGACTGGAACCACGACGCGAACCGCGACTACGTCGCCGCCGCCCCCTACGACCATTCGCTCGGGGTCTACGGGCTCGTCTCGGTGATCAGCGGCTACGACGGCACGAAGCTCTGGAACGTCTACGGGAGCGAGACCTACGCGAGCCTCTTCGGTTGGGACGTCGACATGAGCGTCGACCTCACCGGAGATGGCGTCGAGGAGCTCGTCATCGGCGAGCCGTGGTGGTGGGACGCCGCGCAGGGCGTGCTGGCCGGGCGCGTGAACGTCTACGACGGCGCGACGCAGGCGCTGCTCTATCGCGCCTACGGCCGCGCCGCGATCCCCCACAGCGAGTTCGGCTGGTCGGTGGCGCCGATCGCCGACCTCGACGGCGACGCCCTCCCCGACCTCGTGGTCGGCTCCGCCTCGAGCCGCACCGTCGAGCTGCTCTCCGGTGCGGACGGCAGCCACATCGGCTACGCCAACAGCAGCGCCGGCTCCGGCCACGGCTACTCGGTGGCGGCGCTCGACGACATCGACGGCGACGGGGTCGCCGACTTCGCGACCGGCGAGCCGTTCAACACCGTCGGCGGCTACGGCACCAGCGGCATCGTGCGCCTCTGGAGCGGCGCCACGCGGTCGCAGCTCTCCGTGCTCGATTCGCCGGTCGCTTCGGCCGGCGCGAACTTCGGCTGGTCGCTGGCGGTGATCGCCGACGCCGATGGCGACGGCTACCGCGACCTCGCGGTCGGCGCGCCGCTCGATCTCGACCCGTCCAACGTGCTGACCGGCGCGGTCCACGTCTGGTCGGCGAAGGGCGCGACGTTCCTCTACGCGCTCGACGGCAAGGCGCAGAACGACCGCTTCGGCCACTGCGTCGCCGACCTTGGCGACTTCGACGGGCGCGGCGTCCACGAGTTCGCGGTCGGGGCGCCGGCGGCCGATCGCGCCTTCGTCGACACCGGGGCGGTGACGATCCACCGCGCCAGCGACGGCAAGGAGCTCTTCGAGTACTCCTACGTCGGCTACGGCACCGACAGCGCCAGCTTCGGCGACTCGATCGCGGGCGTCGACTTCGAGGGCGACGGCTTCACCGACGTCGTGGTCGGCGCACCGCAGGAGAACAACTTCGGCACCGCCAACGACGGCGAGGTCTGGGCGATCCGTTCGTGCCCGGCGCTGTGGAGCAACTACGGCAGCGGCTGGCCGGGGACGCTCGGCGTGCCGAGCCTCGTCTCGAACGCCCACCCGGCGCTCGGCGTCACGGTCACCGTGGGGATCGGCAACTCGTACGGAGTCGCCACCTTCGCCACGCTGCTGGTCGGCCTCGACGACGCCTCGATCGTCACCAACAAGGGCGGCACGCTGCTGGTGACGCCGCTGCTGTCGATCCCGCTCTTCCTGCCGGTCCTCGGCGCGAGCGTCGACGGCGACATCCCGAACGACCCCGCACTCGCGTGCACGCCGATCTTCGCGCAGGCGCTCGCGATCGATCCGGGGGCCAGCAAGGGGATGGCGTTCACGCCGGGGCTGCGGCTGATGATCGGCTTCGACGTCCCCTGATCGCCGCGCTCGCGGCGTGCCACGAGAGCGTTCGCCGCGTCGCTCGCGGTCGGTCACCACCGGCCGCGAGCGACGTCTCGTGCGCCATGGAACCGCACGAAACGGATCGATCGGCCGACGCCGCCACGCCGCCAGCCGCGGCGCCGCCGTCCGCCGCGTTGCACGCCGCCCTGCTGATCGCACTGGCGCAACCCGACGAGCGCGAGCTCGCCGCCTTGCGCGAGCAGCAGCAGGCGCGGCCTGGCACGTCACCGCTTGGCGCCGAAGGAGTGCGGCCGGCGACGCGCGAGCGGCTGGCGCAGCTCGAGTTCGCGGGTGCGGCGGAAGCGGAGGCGGCGCGCGCGGCCGCGCAGGGGCTCGTGCTGATCGACTGGAACGACGCGCGCTATCCAGCGCCGCTGCACGACCTCGCCGGCCCGCCCGCGCTCCTCTACGTGCGCGGCCGCGGCGAGCTGCCGACCGCGCACGCCATCGCGATCGTCGGCGCGCGCGCCTCGACGGCGCGCGGCCGCGCCTTCGCCCACGCGCTCGGCGCCGGGGTCGCGCAACGCGGCGGCACGGTCGTCTCGGGGCTCGCGATCGGCATCGACCAGGCGGCTCTCGAGGGGGCGCTCGCCGAGGAGGGGCGCTGCTGCGCGGTGCTCGCCTGCGGGCTCGATCAGGTCTATCCGCCGGGGGCGCGGCCACTCGCCGAGCGCCTGCTCGAACGCGGCACGCTGGTGAGCGAGATGCCGATCGGCACGCCACCCTACAAGAACCACTTCCCGCGCAGGAACCGCCTGCTCGCGGCGTTGGCGCGCGCGACGCTGGTGATCGAGGCCGACCTCCACAGCGGCTCGCTGGTCACGGCACGGCGCGCCGCCGAACTCGGCCGCGCGGTCCACGCGGTGCCGGGCGCGATCGACGCGACGGTGAGCCGCGGCACCAACCGGCTGATCCGCGACGGCGCCCACCCGCTGCTCGAGGTCGGCGATCTCGACCTGCTGCTGCCGGGCGGCGCGCCGCGCGTCCCGTCCGGCGACGAGCTGCTGCGCGAACTCGCGTCGCCGCGCGCGGCGGAGGAGCTCGCGACGCGCTGCCGGCGGCCGCTCGATCGCGTGCTGCTGCAGCTGGTCGAGCTCGAGGCGAACGGGCGCGTCGAGCGGCTCGGCGGCGGCCTCTACGTGCGGCGCGGCGCGGCGCCGTGACGCCGCGGCGAAGTTCCGCTCAGAGCCAGGCGGCGAGCAGGTAGCCGCCGAACCCGAACAGCGCGATCGAGACCAGCGCGAAGAGGAAGCCGCGGCGCAGGCCGACCTTCACGATCTCGCCGACGTCGTCGCGCCGCAGGCCGTTGTAGACCACCGACACCATCAGCACGAGCAGCGTGAACCAGCCGAGATGCTCGAGCAGTTCGCCGAGCTGCAGGTCGAGCAGGATCATCGGCCCGCCTCCGCGCCGGTCGTGGCGCCACTCGCTTCCGTCGCCTCACCCGCCGACGCCACGCGCAGGTGGCCTTCGTCCGACGCCTCCTTGGCGCGCGGGAAGGCCGTCTCGTAGACGTCGACCATCACGCAGAGGTTCATCAGGCCGGCGATCGTCGCGAAGAGGCGACCGACCTCGAGGCGCGGCAGCTCGGACGCGAGCTCGAGCCCCTTCGTCAGCCAGAGGGTCGGGAAGGCGAGGCCGGCGAAGAGCCCTTCGCCGAGCAGGTAGAGGAAGAAGTCGTCGTCGGAGCGCACCGCGCGCCCCTCGGCCAGCGCCACGCCGAGCAGGAACATCGCGCTCAGCACGCCGCCGTAGAGCAGCGCCTTGCCGCGCCGGCCGAGCAGCCAATGGCCGGCGCCGGGGACGATCCAGGTCGCCACGATGCAGATCAGCACGGTGACTGGGCTGTAGCGCCGGGGCGCAGCTTCAGCGGCGGTCGATGCATCGCTCGAGGTGGACAAGTCTCGCTCGCACTCTTCTTTGGGGGGGCGCCTCTATACATCATCCGCCCCATGAACGCAGCGACCGCCACCGTCCACCGCACCGCCACCTCGGTCCGCTACCACGAGACCGACCAGATGGGCGTCGTCCACCACTCGAACTACATCCGTTGGTTCGAGCTCGGCCGCACCGAGATGATGAAGGCGCACGGCTTCGACTACGCGGCGCTCGAGCGCGACGGCTGCCTGCTGGCGGTGGTCGACGTCGGCCTGCGCTACCTCGCCCCCGCCCGCTTCGGCGAGGAGGTGACCATCGACAGCTGGATCGCCGAGGTCGAGCGGGTGCGCGTCCGCTTCGAATACCTCGTGCGGCGGGTCGATGCTGCGGCGACGCCGCTCTGCCGCGGCCATACGCTGCTGGCGAGCGTCGATCGCGCGCTGGTGCCGCGGCGCCTCCCCGAAGCGGTGCGGGCGCGCATGGTGGCGCTGCAAGGAAGCGGGCCGGCGGCGCGCTGAGCACGCCGGCCGGCCCGATTTCGGTCCGGGATTCCCTCTCAGGCGCTCAGTGCTCCCCGGCCGCCTTCGTCTCGACGAACTCGACCACGCCGGTGTCGAGGTCGTAGACGCCGCCCTTCACCTCGAGCGTGCCCGCCTCGACCAGCTCGTGGAGGATCGGCCCGCTCTCGCGCAGCGCGGCGACGGTCGCGCGGACGTTCTCCGCGACGCAGGCATCGGCCGCATCCCGCCCATCGAGCAGCGGCGCGATCGCCGGCCGGATCGCCGTGGCGAGCGACTCGATGTGGCCCGGCAGCTCGCTGCTGCCCATCGCCGCCGCGACGGCGCCGCACCGCTCGTGGCCGACCACCAGCAGCGCGTGCGCGCCGAGGTGCTCGGCGGCGTACTCGATGCTGCCGAGCGCATGGTCGTCGAGGACGTGGCCCGCGGTGCGCACCACGAAGAGGTCGCCGAGCCCCGCATCGAAGAGCAGCTCCGGGCAGACGCGCGAGTCGGAGCAGGTCACCACGATCGCGAAGGGGCGCTGCGCCTTCGCGACCTCGGTGCGCCGCTGCGGATCGCGGCCGAAGCCGAGCGCGACCCCCTCGGCGAAGCGGCGATTGCCGGCCGCCAGCCTCTCGAAGGGCGCGGGGGTGGCGACGACGCTCGTCGCCTCGTCGGGCAGCGACGCGCAAGCAGCGACGAAGAGGAGCGAGGCGAGCGAAGACGTGCGAAGCAGCGACATGGAGATCTCCGTCGATCGGGAACTGGACGCGACGGAGGACGCATCGAGCAGCGCAACGACCGGCCTTGAGTCGAACCCGCGGTCGCGGGAGTTCCCTCAGCGAGCGGGGGCAGTCGGCGGAGGCGCCAGCGGTGGCGAGCGCGGCACGCGACGGAGCACGCTCACCGTGCCGTCGCCGTAGTCGCCGGTGAGCAGCTCCACGCCGCCGTCGCCGTCGAGGTCGGCCGCCACCACGTAGCTCGGCCCCTTCCCGACCGGCCGCGGCGCGCCGTCGAGCGCGAAGCCGCCCGCCCCATCGCCGCGCAGCAACGTGACCGCCGCCGCACCGCCGTTGCCGAGCGCCAGGTCGACCCGCCCATCGCCATCGAGGTCGGCCGCCGCGATCCCCCACCAGAAGCCGGCCACCTCCGCGCGCAGCGGCGAGCCGGCGATCGGCGCGAAGCGGCCGCGGCCGTCGTTGCAGAGCAGGTCGAGCTGCGCGACGTCGTCGTGGCTCGCCGCGAGGTCGGGGTCGCCGTCGCCGTCGAGGTCGGCGAAAGTGACGTAGCCCGGCCGCTCGCCGACGCGCAGCGGCGAGCCGGGCGCAACAGCGAAGCGGCCGCTGCCGTCGCCGAGGAAGAGCTCGATCGCGTGGCCCGCGAGGCTCGGCACCGCGAAGTCGAGGTCGCCATCCCCGTCGACGTCGGCGAGCGCGAGCGCGTCGTAGGGCGTGCGCACCCGCAGCGGCGAGCCGGGCGCGTGGCGGAAGGCGCCGGCCTCGTCTTGCAGCAGGATCGCGACCGCGTGGGTCGAGACGCTCGTGGCGAGGAGGTCCAAGCGGCCGTCGCCGTCGACATCGGCGATCGCCACCTCGTGGGTGTGGCCGGCCGGCGGATCGGCATCGCCGGGCTGCGGCTCTGGCAGCACGCTCGGCGCCGGGGCGTCGCGACGGGTGAAGCCGCCGCGGCCGTCGTTCATCAACAGCACCAGTTCGTGGCGATCGTGCTCGGCCGCGACGAGGTCGAGGTCGCCATCGTCGTCGAGATCGCCGAGCGCGACCTTGCGCACCGACGGACCGACCACCAGCGAGCTCGCCCACCGGAAGCGGCCAGCGCCGTCGCCGAGCGCGACCACGATGCGACCGCTCTGCGGATCGGGCCGCGAGCCGCAGCAGGTGCCGCACGCGACCACGAGGTCCAAGCGGCCGTCCCCGTCGACATCGCCGACCGCCGGCCGACCGGCCATCGGCCCGACGGGAAGGGGCGAGCCGGGCGCTGCCGACCACTCCCCTGCCGGCAGGAAGAACGGGGCGACGAGAGCGAAGCGCACCATGAGCGGGTCTCCTCGATCCCACCCGAGGCCCCGACTGCGTGGAGTGTTAACGCGCCCGGCGCACAGCGCAGCGCAGCGCCCGGCGAGCGGCGCAGCGCGCGACGCGGCTCAGCGCCGGCGAACGCGCGCGGCGCGCCGCTGCGCGAGCTTCGCCTCGGCGCGCGCCAGCGCCACGCGATGCGGCGCCATGCGCGAATTGAACGACTCGACCATCACGTCGCGCAGCCGGCAGCCGATGCCGGAGAGATCCTTCGGCGGCTCGAACCCCTCGAGCGCCGGGCCGCAGCCGCGGATCACCGCGCCGGCGTTCACCAGCAGGTCGGGCGCGTAGAGGATGTGGCGCGCCGCCAGCAGATCGCCCGCCGCGGGCGTCGCGAGCTGGTCGTTGGCGGCGCCGCAGACGATGCGGCAGCGCAGCCGCGCCACGCTCGCCTCGTCGAGGATCCCGCCGCCCGCGCACGGCGCGAAGACGTCGCACGGCGTGTCGAAGATGCGATCGGGCTCGACGAGCTGCAGCGGCATCGTGTCGGCCGCGCGCCCCGCCCGCTCGGCGTCGAAGTCGGTGGCGACGACGCGCGCGCCGGCGCGCCGCGCCAGCATCGCGAGCTTGAGCCCGATCGCGCCGAGCCCCTGGATCGCGATGGTCTGGCCGCTCCACTCGGCGACGCCGAGCAGGTCGAGCGCGGTGCCGGCCGCCAGGAAGACCCCCTCCGCGGTCGCCTCGGCGAGGTCGGCCGCGACGCCGTTCTCCGGCGTGGCGACGTAGCGCGTCGTCGTCGCCATCGCGGCCAGGTCGGCCGGTCCCGTGCCGAGATCGCCGGCGGTGCAGAAGCGCCCCCCCATCCGCTCGATCCGCTCGCCGAGCGCGGCGTAGGCCGCCTTGCGATCGAGTCCCGGATGGTCGAGCAGCACCGCCTTGCCGCCGCCCGCCGGCAGTTCCGCCAGCACCACCTTGCGCGTCATCCCCGCCGCGAGGCGGCACGCATCGGCGAGCGCCGCCGCTTCGTCGGGATAACGCATGCGCCGGACGCCGCCGAGCGCCGGCCCCGCCGACGTGTCGTGCACCACGACGATCGCCGCGAGGCCGCTCGCGCGATCGGTGAAGTAGTGCACCTCCTCGAACTCGCCCGAGAGGTGGTGGAAGGGCGCGGCGGCGGACACGACGGACTCCTCCGTGGCGGCGGCGAGGGGGCGGCAGGGACGTGGCGGCGCAGGATAGCGGCGCTGCGGCGCGGCGACGGTGGCCGGTAGGCTCGGCAGCGGAAGCGGCGGCTCGGCTGGGAAGCGGAGCGCTCGGCCGCCGTCCAACTCGCCCTCGCTCGATCCTCCGCGGAGCTGCCTGATGACCGTCCCGCCGTCGCTGCGCCTCGCCGTGCGCGCCTTCCCCTGGTGCGCGCTGCTGCTCGCCGCGGCCTGCCAGTCCGAGCCGCCGCTCGAGCCGCTGCCGCCGCGGGAGATGGAGCAGCTCGAGGCGCTGCGCCGCTACGACCCGAAGACCGGCCACGTGAAGGACAAGGGGACGCTGTTCGTCTCCCTCGACCAGAACCTGCGCAAGTGGCGGGAGCTCGGCACGCGGACGGAGATCGCCGACATCGACCAGCGCACGAGCCTCGAGGTCGTGCTGACGCGGCAGGTCTACTACAACTTCGACACCATCCTGAACGAGCTCGAGCACGGCACCGACCCGGAGCATCGTGTCACTGCCGCGGCGGCGATCGGCTTCAGCAAGATCCCGGCGCCCGACGAGCGCGGCGGCGACCCCGCCTTCCCGACCGTGCACGGCCGCGCGCTGCAGCCGCTGCTGGCCGTCATCGAGTCGGGTCAGGACGAGCTGGTCGTGAACGCGCTCCTGTCGCTCGGCCGCATCGCGTCGCCCGAGACGCCGCGCGACCTGCTGATCGAGCTGATGGTCAAGCACCACCACTCCGACGTGCGCGCCAATGCGGCGCTCGCGCTGGCGCAGGTCGCGCAGCCGGCCGATGCGCCGCTGCTGATGGCACCGCTCTTCTCGTCGCTCGGCGATCCCAATCCGATGGTGCGACTGCACGCGGTGAAGGCGCTCGGCCGCATCGGCGACAAGACGGCGCACGGGCCGCTGATCGACCGGCTGCGGCGCGACGACACGCCGCTGGTGCAGGCGTGCGCGGCGCTCGAGCTCGGCAAGATCGGCGATTGGGGCACCGTCAACTACCTGATCGACGGCCTGCAGTCGGAGGCGCCGCTGGTCGCCTTCCAGTGCCATCAGGCGCTGGTGCGGCTCACGCGGCGCACCGACCTGAAGGGCTACGTCGCATGGCGCGAGTGGTGGAGCGAGGCGCCCGAGAATCGCGACCGCCCGCACGGTTGACCGCGACGGCGCGCATCGGGGCACGCTGGATCGCGACGGAGCGCGCGGCCGCCGGTCACCCTTTCGTCGCCGCACGCGCGTCGGCCGCCTTGCCGCGCCCGAAGAGCCGCCAGCCGAGCCGATGCCAGCCGATCGAGCGGCGATGGAGCGCCGCGACCGCGCGCCACAGCTTCGCGCGCCGCCAGCCGCCGCCGCGCGCCGCGACGTAGGCGCGCACGAACGCGGCGAGATCGCGCGGCGCCAACGCCCCCGCGGGAGCGAGCAGCGCCAGCTTCTCGGCGCTGCGCAACAAGCGCGCGAGATTGGCCGCCGCGGCCGTCGCCTCGATCGGCGCCGACTCGACGCGCGATCGATCGAAGTCGATCAGCCACGCGCGCGGCGGAGCGCGGGCCAGCAAGACGTTCTTCGCATTGAGGTCGGCGTGGCGGCAGCCGGCGCGATGGAGCGACGCGACGACGGCGCCGGCGGCGGACTGCAGCGCGCGCCGCTCGTCGCTGTCGGCCACCGTCGGCAGGAGCGCCGCGGCGTCGCGCGCCTCGTGCAGCTCGAAGGTGGCGAACTCGAGCCGGAAGCCGGAGGGGGTGCGCCGCGCGCGGGCGAAGGCGAAGGGCGCCACCGCGACGCCCGCCGCCTCGAGCGCGAGCTGCACGTCGAGCAGCTCCTCGAGCCGCCGTGGACCAGCGAATGAGTCGCCGCGCCACCGCCCGGCGAGCCCGCCACGGCGCAGCTCCTTCGCCAAGGCGCTGCGCCCCGCGAACGGGAGGCGCAGCGGCGCGCCGCGGCCGAAGAGTGTCGTCGCCTGCGCCCCCTCGAGCTGCGCGAGCGCCACCCCATCGAGCAGGCGCAACGCCGCCGCCGCAGCGGCCGTTTCGGGCCGCGTCCAGACCACCACGCCCCCATCGCTGGAGCGCACCACCGCGAGGCCGCGCTTGTCGATCCCCTCGTTCATCGGGTATCCCGCGCGCCATGATGGCCGCCGGCAAACTCCTCGTCATCCGCCTGAGCGCGCTCGGCGACGTCCTCTTCACGCTGCCCGCGGTCCACGCGCTGCGCGTCGCGCGGCCGGCGCTCGCGATCGACTGGCTGGTCGAGGAGCGCGCGGCGACGCTGCTCGACCTCTATCCGGGGCTGTCGCGCCGCCTGGTCTGGCGCCGCTCGGCGCTGGTGCGCGAGGCGAAGAATCCGCTGCGCTGGCCGGCCGCCGCCGGCGAGCTGCTGCGCCACGTCGGCGAGCTGCGCCGCGAGCGGTACGACGCGGTGCTCGACTTCCAGGGCAACCTGAAGAGCGGCGTCCACGAGCTCCTCGCGCGCGGCGCGCGCAAGCTCGGCTTCGACCGCGCCCACACGAAGGAGGGGGCGTGGCTCGCCGCGCGCGAGCGGGTGACGCCGCCGCCCGGCCCGCTCCACCGCATCGAGCAGGCGCTGGCGCTCGCGCGCGCCTTCGCGCCGGAGCTCGCGGCCGAGCCGGTGGCGCCGCCGCTGGTCGTGCCGCCCGCTGCCGTCGACTTCGCGGAGCAGGAGCTCGCGGCACTGGGCCTCGCCGGCAAGCCGTTCGCGATCCTCCATCCCGGCACGTCGGCGTTCGGCGCCTTCAAGCGCTGGCGCCCCGACCGCTTCGCCAACGTCGCCGACCTCTTCGCGAGCCGCCTCGACCTGCCGACGCTGGTCACCTTCGGGCCGGGCGAGGAGGCGCTGGCCGGCAAGGTGGTCGCGGGCACGAAGCGCGGCGCGACCCGCATGGGGCCGCGCACGCGCTCGCTCCCGGAGCTGGCCGCGCTGCTGCAGCGGGCGCGCCTCGTGGTGGCGAGCGATTCGGCGGCGCTCCACCTGGCGGCGTTCCTCGGCACGCGCGTCGTCGCGCTCTACGGGCCGAAGGACCCGCGCCTCTACGGGCCGCGCTTCGCGCCGCTCGAGGTGGTCCACACGTGGCTGCCGTGCAGCCCCTGCTCGCGGCGCACCTGTCCCGACGTCCTCTGCATGGAGGAGATCTCGGTGCGCCAGGTGGTCGAGGCGGCTGAACGGCTGCTGCGCGGCGCCGCGTAGAGGCGCCATGCGCAAGTCGTTCTTCCCGAGGCGAGCACCCTTCCCGCAGATCACGCTCGGGCGGGCGCAGGGATCGCTCCATCGCCCGCTCGACGTGGCGGCGGGCGCCGATCGGCTGCGGCGCCGACGCACTCCGCGGGAACGGCTTCCGTCCATCGGCTGGCTGATCGCGTGCCTCGTCGTCGGGATCGGCATGTTCGCCGCCGCCGCTGCGTGGCACCTGCTGCGGTGAGCGCTCGCGCCGCGCGCGCCGCTCACGGCTGCGCGATGCGGTGGTAGCGGCCGGGGGCGAGGCCGCGGAGTTCCTGCTCGGCGCCGTCGGGCCAGCGGATCTTCAGGTCGACGGCGCCCTCGTGCGCCCCGAGCCCGAAGAGGAGCCGCGTGTCGTTCCACGCCGCGAACGACGCGGCGCCGCGCACTTCGTCGACCTGGAAGAGCGCCCCCGCGCGGCACTCGACGCGCGCCCCGAGCGCTCGCGTGTTGGCCCCCCTGCCGCGCAGGTCGACGCCGATCCAGCGCTGGGTTCGCCCCGGCGCGATGGCCGTGTTCTCGAGCAGCTCGGGGCGCTCCTGCCAGTGGGCGATCACGAGGTCGACGTCGCCATCGTCGTCGAGGTCGCCCGCCGCCAGCCCGCGGCCGACGTGCTTCTCCTCGAAGTAGGGACCGCCCTCGCTGCTCACCAGCCGAAACTTGCCGCGCCCCACGCCGCGGTAGAGCTGCGCCTTCTGGCGGAAGCTCTGGTGCGGGTCGTGCCGCTCGACCTGGTCGAGCACGTGGCCGTTGGCGAGCGCGAGGTCGAGTTCGCCGTCGAGATCCTGATCGAAGAACTTCGCCCCGAAGCCGACCCAGAGGTAGCTCTCGCGGCCGAGCCCGGCGAGGTTCGTGTCGTCGGTGAAGACGCCGTCGTCGTTCACCCAGAGCGTGTTGGTCTCCATCGCCATGTTGGCGCTGAAGAGGTCGAAGTCGCCGTCGTGGTCGATGTCGGCGGCGTCGCTGCCCATGCACGACTCGTTCTTCCCCTCGCCGTCCTGCGCGACGCCCGCCTCGAAGCCGATCTCGACCAGCGCGATCGGCCCGCCGCGCGGCGTGTCGTTGCGCCAGAGGAAGTTCGGCACGTGGTCGTTGGCGACGTAGAGGTCGATGTCGCCGTCGTCGTCGTAGTCGGTCGGCACCACGGCGAGCGCCTTGCCCGTCGATCCGCCGGCCCCGCACGCCTCCGTCACGTCGGTGAAGCGGATCGCGCCGTCGCGGCCGCCGTCGTTGCGGAGCACGTCGTCGCGCGCACCGGGGAAGTTGTCGGGGTGGCAGTAGTCGTGCGAGGCGACGCCGGTCGCGGGATCGCCGCACGGCGGCGCGGTGGCGACGTCGTAGACCACGTAGTTGCCGACGTAGCAGTCGAGATCGCCGTCGCGGTCGAGATCGACGAAGGCGGCGGCGCTCGACCAGCCGGTGCCGGCGAGGCCGGAGCTCTCGGTCACGTCGGTGAAGCGGCCGTGGCCGTCGTTCACCAGCAGCGTGTTGCGGCCGTAGTTGCAGCAGTAGAGGTCGAGGTCGCCGTCGCCGTCGACGTCGGGGCAGGAGACGCTGAAGGTGTAGCCCGTCTCGCCGACGCCGGCCGACGCGGTCACCTCGGTGAAGCGGAAGGCGCCGTCGTTGCGGTAGAGGCGGTCGATCAGCGGCGCCGCGACGACCCGCCCCGGCAGCGCCGCCGCCTGCGCGCAGTGGAGGTCGAGGTCGCCGTCGCCGTCGTAGTCGAACAGCGAGACGCCCCCCACCACGATCTCGGTGAAGTGCTTGCGGCCGTTGCCGCCGTGGTCGTGGACGAAGTCGACGCCGCTCGCCGCACCGCGCGCGACGAAGCGCGTGGACGGCGGGACGGGTCCCTCCGAGGGCGCGTCACCGCAGCTCGCCGTCAGCGCGACGGACGCCGCCAGCGCCGCGCGCGCGCTCGACCGCCCCGCCCGCCGCGCGCCGGCGCGCCGCTCACTTCGCGCCATCGCTCTTCGCCGCGAGCTGGCGCAGCAGGTCGTCGTAGACCGGCTGCGCGACGCCGGTCGCCAGCATCCGATCGGCCGCGGCGCGCGCCGCCGCCGCATCGCCTTGCGCGTGGTGGACCTGCGCCAGCAGGAACCACGCCTCGCCGTCGCCGGGCGCGGCCGCCACCAGCGCCTCGAGTTCGCGCTTCGCCTCGGCGAACTCGCGCGCCGCCTGCAGCTCGCGGATCAGCAGATGGCGCGCGCGGCGATGCTCGGGCCACGCCGCGAGGAAGTCGCGGCGCAGCTGCACGCGCCGCGCATGGTCCTCCTTGAACGCGCTCGAGGCGTCCTCCTCGAACGGCAGCAGCGCCTGGTAGGCGCGCAGGTGGCGCTCGGCGAGCTCGATCGCGCCGAGCTTGCGCTCGATGCGGGCGGCGGCGAAGTGGAGCGACGCGTCATCGCCCTTCTGCGCCAGCGCCAGCGCGAGGTCGGCGCGCGCGTCGTCGGGCCGCCCCATCCGCTCGAAGATCTCGGCACGCAGCGCCAACGTGGTGCGCTCCGGACGGAGCTTCAACGCCCGCTCGGCATCGAGCAGCGCCGCCTCGAACTGCCCCGCCCGCAATGCGATCTGCGCCAGCCCGCGCCGCACGATGGCGCGCTGGTCGTCGCTCGGCGCGATCCGCCCCGCCTCGTCGTCGGCCGCGAGCTCGACGAAGAGCGGCGCCGCGCCGACGTCGTCCTCGAGCGCGAGCCGGGCGCTCGCCTCGCCGACGCGCGCCGGCAGCGACTGCGGATCGACCAGCCGCGCGGCGCGGAACGCCGCGAGCGCCTGCAGCGGCTCGTAGGCGAAGCTCCTCTGCAGGCCGATCGTGCCGCGCAGCAGGAGCGCGTCGAGGCAGGCCGGGTCGAGTTCGAGCGCGGCGCGCAGGTGGGCGAGCGCTTCGGGCGCGTGGCCGAGCCGCAGCTCCTGCTGCGCCGCCGCGACGCGCGGCGCGGCCGCCGCCGCATCGCCCGGCCGCGGCGTCTCGATCGGGAAGTCGAAGCGGGCGCGCTCCGCCGCGCTCGGCGCGCCGCCACCTGCGCCGCCATCGGCCGGGGAGGGCAGCTCGGCGCCGTCGCACGCGCCGAGCGCGAGTGCCGCCAGCGCGAACGCGCTCGAACGAACGAGGCGCCTCACTGGGTCGCGGGCGCCGCGGCGAGCAGCGTCGGCAGCACCTTGTCGTCGACCACGACCAGGTCGTCGCGATCGACCAGCACCCGCATGCGCCCGCGGAAGTCGACGTTCCAGCGCACCTGCCAGCCGATCGTCGCCAGCAGCTCGCCGGTGTCGTCGCGGCGCAGCGCCGTGCGGTACTCCGCCACCAGCACGTGGTCCCAGACGTCGCGGAAGGTGGGATCGCTCTTGTCGACCGCCGGCAGGCAGAGCGCGCTCGCGACGTGGCTCGCCGCGGTGATCTCGTCGGTGAGCGGCAGCACGCCGCCCGCTTGCGCGGCCGGGTCGAGGCGCCACGCCGTCGTCGTCACCATCAGCCCGCCGCGCTCGATGCCGTGGCGCATCGCCTGCACCAGCGAGAGCTTGCCGGGCGGCGCCGGGCGCACCGGCGCCGGCTTGCCGGCGAGCGCCGGCCCGACCACCGAGGCGTCGAGCGGGTCGTCCTTGGCGCGCGAGAAGACGACCGCGGTGGCGACCCCTTCGTCCTCCGGGCCGAACAGGCCGACGGTCGGCGGCGACTTGAAGAGCGAGAGGATGCCGACGCCGGGCATCTCGTGGCGGATCGCCCGCTCGAGCGCGAGGTGGTCGTTGATGGCCGACTCGGCCGACTGCGCCACGCCGTCGACGTCGACTTCGCGCGACAGCTGCAGCAGCGACGCGGCGATCTTCGAGTCGAGCTCGAGGTAGCCGCTCCGCGCGCCGAGCGCGTCGCCGCCGCCGCGCCGCCCGCCCTCGGCCGCCACGGCCCAGAGCGCCTCCTCGTAGTGGGCGAGCAGCAGCTTCAGCTGCTCCTGCGTGCGATTCGACGCCGCTTCGAGCAGTGCCTGGCGCTCGTCCCGCTTCTTCTTGCCCCAGTCGCCGAGCACCGGGTCGGGGCTCGCGAGCAGGTAGCAGGCGGGCGCGCGCGCGACCACGCCTTCGAACTCGGCGAGCACCACCTTCAGGTCGGCGCGCGCATCCTCGAGGACGACGTGGATCGCCCGATCGGCGGCGGCGAGGAGCATCCGCTTCTGCTCGCTCGGCGTCGGCGGCGGCGGGGCGTTCTCCCCCTCGCTCGAGGCGCACGCGGTGAGGCTCGCCAGCGAGAGAGCCAGCGAGAGCGAGAAGGCGGCTGCTGCAAAGCAGCGCGCCGCGCGGCGCCAAGGATCGACTGCACTCATCGCTCGCTCCCGAGTCCGCGACCCGCGCTGCGCCGCGTCCGACCGATCGGCCGTCGCTCGAAGGCGAGCGGCACCACTTCACCATAGGTGCGGACGAAGTGGAATCGCAGCCCCCGCTTGAGGTCGGGGCGCACTTCGTCGACGTCCTTCTCGTTGTCGGCCGGCAGGATCAGCCGACGCAGCCCGGCACGGCGCGCGGCCAGCAGCTTGTCGCGGATGCCGCCGACGGCGAGCACCTGACCGGTGAGCGTGATCTCGCCGGTCATCGCCAGGTCGCTGCGGACCGGCTCGCCGCGCAGCAGCGAGACGAGCGCCGTCGTCATCGTGACGCCCGCCGACGGGCCGTCCTTGCGCACCGCACCGGCCGGCACGTGGAGGTGGAGGCCGTCCTCCTTGCCGAGCGTGGTGGTCAGCGCGAGCTCCTTCGCGTGCGCCAGCACGTAGGCGATGGCGATGCGCGCCGACTCCTGCATCACGTCGCCGAGCATCCCGGTCAGCTCGAGCCCCTTCCTCGCCTGCGGGATCGCCATCGCCTGGATCTCGAGCACCTCGCCACCGACCGGCGTCCACGCGAGCCCCATGGCGACGCCGGGCGGACGCGACTGCTGCAGCCGCTCGTGCAGGTAGCGCGGCGGTCCGAGGTAGCGCGGCAGGTCGGCGACGGCGAGGCTCACGCCTCCCTGCGACGCTCCCGGAGCGCCCTTCTTCCCCGCCGCGGCGGGCGGCCGCTCCTGCAGCTCGCGCACCACCTTGCGGGCGATGCGGGCCAGGCGCGCATCGAGGGCGCGCACCCCCGCCTCGCGCGTCCAGCCCAACGCGATGGCGGCGAGCTCCTTCTTGCCGAGCTTCAGCTCCTCGGGCGCGAGGCCGTGCTCCTTGCGCTGCTTCTTCAGCAGGAAGCGGCTGGCGATCGCCACCTTCTCCTCGGTCACGTAGCCGGCGAGCTCGATCACGTCGAGGCGGTCGCGCAGCGCGGCCGGCACCGGCTCCAAGTCGTTGGCGGTGGCGATGAAGAAGACGCGCGACAGGTCGAGCGGCACCTCGAGGTAGTGGTCGGAGAAGGTGCCGTTCTGCTCGGGGTCGAGCGCTTCGAGCAGCGCCGCGCCGGGATCGCCGCGGAAGTCGGCGCCGAGCTTGTCGAGCTCGTCGAGCATGAAGACCGGGTTCATCGAGCCGGCGGTCCGCATGGCGCGCACGATGCGGCCGGGCTGCGCGCCGACGTAGGTGCGGCGGTGGCCGCGGATCTCCGCCTCGTCGCGCACGCCGCCGAGCGAGATGCGGACGAACTTGCGGCCGAGCGCGGAGGCGATCGAGCGGCCGAGCGACGTCTTGCCGACGCCGGGCGGACCGAGCAGGCAGAGGATCTGCCCCTTGTGGTCGGGGACGCGCGCGCGCACCGCGAGGAACTCGAGGATGCGGTCCTTCACCTCGTCGAGGCCGAAGTGGTCGCGGTCGAGCACGCGGCGCGCGGCCACGAGGTCGTGCTGGTCCTGCGTCTCGCTGCCGAACGGCAGCGCAAGCAGCCAATCGAGGTAGCCGCGCAGCACCGCCGCCTCGGGGCTGTCGGAGGAGAGCGTCGCGAGGCGGCGCAGGTCCTCCTCGGCGCGCTCCTTCGCGGCCGGCGGGAGCTTGCGCCCCTCCATCCGCTTGCGGAAGTCGTCGACCTCGACGCCGCGCTCGTCGCGCTCCTCGCCGAGCTCCTTGCGGATCGCCTTCAGCTGCTCGCGCAGGAAGAACTCCTGCTGGCGCTTCTCGATCTTCTTGCGGATCTCGTCCTGGATCTTGTTGCCGAGCGTGAGGATCTGCAGCTCGCGCGTGAGCTCCTCGGAGACGCGCAGGAGCCGCTTCTCCACGTCGAGCGTCGCGAGCAGCTCGGCGCGCACGTCGTGCGCCTTCAGGACGTAGGCGGCGGCGAAGTCGGCGAGCGCGCCGAACCGCTCGATGTTCAGCACCGCGACGCCGATCTCCTGCGCCGACTCGCCGTTGGCGGCGCTGGCGTCGACGAGCTCGCGCAGCTGCTTGCGGACGTTGCGGGAGAGCGCCTCCGCGGTGTCGCCGCGCGCCGCCACTTCGTCGGGGTAGGCGACCTTGGCGATCAGGTAGGGCTCGTGGCGGAGGAACCGCTCGATCTTGAAGCGCCGCACCCCCTGCACCAGCAGCGTGCGCGTGCCGTCGGGCATCTGCAGCGAGCGGAGGATGCGGACGAGGCAGCCGTAGTCGTGGAGCTGCTCGGGGGTCGGCGCCTCGCCGTCGGGCTCGGCGGCGCGATGGACCGCGAGACCGAGGAACTCCGACTGGCTCGCCGCCTGCAGCACCGTCCGCTCGGCCCATGCGGCGCGCAGCTGCACGGGCATGGTGAGGTCGGGGAAGACGACGACGCCCGGCACCGCGACCACGAAGAGGTTCGGCGGGAAGCGATCGCCGCGGCGCACCACGGCGCTCTCGGGAGCGGCGGCGGGGGCGCCCTCCTCGAGCAGGTCGACCGCCGTCGGTGCGCCAGCGGTGGCGGGCTCGACGGGCGGTTCCACCGGTTCGGTCGGCTCGCCGCCGGGTGGCAGCCGGTCGGCTCGGTCGCTCACGATCGCCCCTCCTGCGCAGCGTGGCCTCGCGACGGCGGCGCGGCGCACGGCGCGCCGCGGAATGGCGGCGCATGATAGGCCGACCGCACCGAAATGGCGTCTGGCGCTCAGGTTGCGACTCCCGGGAAGAGCCGCTAGGTTCGGCCCGTCGATTGAAGGGGAGTGTGCAGCGGCGCGACCGCGCGCCTCCCGACGGCCAGCGCGCCGCGTTCTCCGATGGGACCGCCTTCGTGAACCACCCCCCGCTCGAGCGCTCCCGCACAGGCTCCACGTCCCCCGCACTGCTGCTGGTGCTGGTCGGCACGCTGCTGCTCGGCGCGCTGGCCGCGTGGTGGTTCCTCGGTCGCGACCCGCAGCGCCTCGCCCCGCCGACTCCCGCCGCTAAGGGGACCTCCGCCGAGCCGCCGACTCCCGCCGCCGTCGACGCCGCACCGGTGGTCGAGGCGAGCCGCACCGATGACCCCGCCTTCCGCGGCGCGCTGAACGAAGCGGCCGTGATCCGCGTCAAGGATCGCGTGAGCGGCAAGATCGAGAGCAAGCCCGTGTTCGAGCTCGACGGCAAGGTCGTGAACGACCGCGACAGCGCGCCGGTCTACTACTTCCAGGTCTGGCTGATCCCCGAAGCGATGGGCGATCCCGCCACCGCGAAGGGGACCCTCTCGCCGAGCCACATGCGCAACGGCCGCCTCCACCTCGACCACCAGCTCGGCGGCACCTACCACCTCGTCGTCGAGAGCCGCGAGCACGAGCCGGTCACGAAGCTGATCCAGCTCCCCTACGAAGGCGATCTCGAGGTGCGGCTCAGCTACGGCACCTGCGTGCGAGGCGTCGTGCGCGACAGCTTCCAGACGCCGCTGAAGGACATCGAGCTGCAGCTGGTGGTCGACCTCGCCCGCATCGACAGCGGCTTCAAGCCGCCGATGCAGCGGATGGTCAAGACCGACGAGAACGGCCGCTACGCCTTCTGGAAGCTCCCGCCGGGCACCTACGCGTTGAAGGTGCAGCTCGGCGGCGACGAACTCGCGAGCGAGCGGGAGTTCCGCGTCGATCCCGGCTCCGAGACGATGCGCGACTTCACGCTCGAGCGGCTCGGGTCGCTGCGCGTGGTGGTCAGCAACCCGCTCGACCAGCCGCTCGCCCGCGCCCGCACGGCGCTCTTCGCCCAGAACGACGACGGCCGCGAGCGGATGGTCCGCAGCGTCACCTCCGACCTGAAGGGGCTCGCCCGCCTCGAGTTCGTCCGCGAGGGGAGCTACAAGCTGAAGGTCACGGTGCCCGGCTACCTCCCCCACGAGCAGACGGTGGTGGTGGCGGCGGGCGAGGCGTTCCGCGACATCCCGGTGCGACTCGAGTTGGCGCCGCGGGCAGGCAACTGAACGACGCGCGGTTAGGCTCTGCCCCCTCACCGCGACCTCGCCGCCGCCCCACGGCGGCCCGTTGCAGTCCCGTTCCCACGACTCCGCGAGCCACTGCGCCATGCCAGCTGCCGCCCCGATCCTCGCCCCCGAGACCTTCCACCCCGAGCGCGTCCTCGTCGGCAAGGAGGGCATCCGCGAATGGGTGCCGCAGCGCTACGAGTTCGAGATGCTCGACGCGATCCTCCACTTCGACGAGGCGAACCACGTCGCGGTCGGAGTGAAGCAGCTCGGCACCGACGAGTTCTGGGTGCGCGGCCACATCCCCGGGCTGCCGCTCTTCCCGGGCGTGCTGATGATCGAGAGCGCGGCGCAGCTCTGCTGCTACGCCTTCTGCCGCAGCAACCGCGAGAAGCGCTTCTTCGCGTTCGGCGGCGTCGACGAGGTCCGCTTCCGCGGCACGGTCAAGCCGGGCGATCGCATCGTCCTCATGGCGCGCGCCCGCAAGGTGCGCAGCAACCTCGGCATCTTCGAGACGCAGGGCTACGTCGGGAATCGGCTCGTCTTCGAAGCGGTCATCACCGGCATGGTGCTGCCCGATCGTTGAGCACGGCGGCTGGCGCCTCGCGCCTCCACGAAACGAAAACGGGGCGAGCACGCGCTCGCCCCGTGTGATTCCGGTTGCGATCCGGCGAGGGTGGGCACCCTGCTCCGAGAGCGGCCGGTCCGGAACTCGAAGGACGAGGCGTCCGATGACAAAGGGCGTGCCGGCCACGAGCAGCCAGCCGCGCCCGGCAGCACGACGCGGCGCGCGAAGCTCTCCCGCTTGGCGGCGCCGCATGGCGTGCCGCGTGCGCCACATCGGCGCAACGCGTGGCGCCGATCGTCAGCGGCCGCGCGCCGCTGCGGCGCGTCGCTCGCGGAGCCGGCGGATCGTCCGGAAGAAGTCGACCGGCTCGAGCGGCAGGCCGAGCAGCGCGAAGATGCGCCCGCGCACCTTGTCCTCACGCAGCTTGGCGAGCGCGGCATCGTGGCCCACCACGATCACGTCGAGCTGCGGCATGTCGCGGCGCACCTGCTCGACCAGCGAATCGTGGTCGGGGGCGGCGGGGTCGAGCGCGATGATCAGCCCGTCGATGTCGGCGCGGCGGATCTTCTCGAGGGCGAGCACCCCCTGCTCGGCATCGATCTCGATGTCGCCGAAGGCGGCGAGACCGACGCGGAGCTGGTCCGCGAGCGCGGGCGTGGGAACGGCGAGGAAGAGGCGCATGGAGCCCCTATCGGCCGGGAAGGGAGCGCGATGAAAGCGGTCGGCGGCATCGACGAAGCGGGGCTCGGGCCGACCCTCGGGCCGCTCCTCTTCGGGGCGACCCTCTTCACCGGGCCCGCCCCGGCGGTCGGCGACCTCCGGGCGGCCCTCGCCGGGGTCGTCGGCGAGCGGTTCGACCCGGCCGGCGCCACCCTCGCCATCGACGACAGCAAGCGCCTCTTCGCCGGGCGGCGCACCCTCGCTCCGCTCGAGCTGCCGGCGTTGGCGGTGCTGCGGCCGGGGGCTGCCCGGCCGGCGACGCTCGAGGCGGCGGTCGCTGCCGACGGCGACGCGGCGGAGTGGGCGGAGTGGTACCGCGCCGGCGACGCGCTGCCGCGAGCGTGCGACGCGGCGCTGGTCGAGGGCTGGCGCGCCCGCTTCGCCGCCGAGCTCGCGGCGCGCGGCCTGGCGCTGGTCGAGGCGCTCGCGCGGCCGGTCTTCGAGCCGCAGCTGAACGGCTGCTTCGCGCGCGGCATGAACAAGGGCGACGCGGTGCTCTCCTGCGTCGCGCCGCTGATCACGCGGCTCGCGGCGGCGGTGCCGCAGCACGACCTCGAGCTGGTCGTCGATCGGCTCGGCGGGCGGCGCTACTACGGCGACTTCCTGCGCCACCTCTTCCCGCTGCGGCCGCTCGTCGTCGTCGAGGAGGAGCCGGAGCGATCGCGCTACCGGCTGCGCGACGGCGCGCGCACGCTCGAGATCGCCTTCGAGGTCGATGGCGATCGCCGCCACCTGCCCGTCGCGCTGGCGAGCCTCTGCGCGAAGTACGTGCGCGAGCTCTTCGTCGAGCGGTTGAACCGCTGCTTCGCGGCGCGCCGCCCCGGCCTGCTGCCGACCGCCGGCTATCCGCAGGATGCGGCGCGCTGGCTCGCCGACGTCGCGACCACCCTCGAAGCGGGCGAGCGCGAGCAGCTGGTGCGGCAGCGATGAGCGACGAGCGAGACGACCCGCCGACCGACGACGCGCTGCCGGCGGAGCTCACCGCGCGCTTCGTGCGCGGCCTCGACTGCTTCACGCGCGGCGAGTGGTACGACGCGCACGAGGAGCTCGAAGAGGTCTGGTCGGGCGAGGTCGGCGCCAAGCGCCACCTGCTGCAGGCGCTGATCCAGCTGGCCGTCGCGCTCCACCATCGCGGCAATGGCAACTTCGGCGGCGCGCTCTCGTTGTGCGAGCGGGCGCAGGAGCATCTCGCCGAAGTGCCGCACGCGACGTGCTTCATCGAACCGAAGCCGCTCGCCGCGCAGGTCGCCGCGCTCGAGCAGGAGCTGCGCCGGCAGCGCGAGGCCGCCGAGCCGCGCTACGACCCGGCGCTGCTGCCGTCGTTCGCGCACGCCGCGGAGGCGGCTCGCGCCGCTCGGGAGCAGCGCGGGCTCCCGCCGCTTCCACGCTGAGAGCGAGCGGAACGGCGCGGGCGCGCCGTCGAGCGCTTCAGCGCGCGCGACTCGGCTTGCGCGGGGTGCCGGCGAGCGGCTCGACCGGCTGGCCGCCGCGCAGCTCGACTCCGCGCCCGTCGGGCGAGAGCTGCGCCGATGCGAGATCGGCGTCGGCCGCGGCGACGAGTTCCTCGGCCGAGAGCTTGTTGCGGCCGGGATGGAGCGCGAGTCCCATGCGGACGGTGACCGCCACCTCGCGTTCGCCCGCGACGATGGTGCGACCGGCGAGGCTCTCGAGGATCCGTTGCGCGACGACGCGCGCGCCGTCGGCCGGCGTGTTGGGCAGCAGCAGCTGGAAGCGCGCCGGTGCGGCGCGGCCGGCGACGTCGACGTCGCGCGACTCGCAGAGGAAGACGCCCGCCACTTCGAGGAGCGCCTCGTCGCCGGTGGCGCGCCCGTGCTTCTCGACGAGCTGGTCGTAGCCGACCACCTCGGCGGCGAGCAGCGCGAGCGGCTGGCCGTAGCGGCTGGCGCGCTTGCACTCCTCCTCGACCTTGAGGGCGAGGTAGTCGCGCTGCACGAGGCCGGTGAGGCGATCGGTCACCTTGGCGATCAGCGAGTCGTCGCCCTCGCCGGTGCCGGCGCCGATCAGGTCGCGGAAGAGGCGATCGTTGCGCGCCGAGGCGGGGTCGCGCGACGAGAGCTCGAGCGGATCGACCGCCTCCCAGTCGGCGGAGAGGAGCGCCGTCAACTGCGCCGCGACCGGCGTCCCGAACAGCACCCGCTTCGCGCCGACATGGCGAGCACGCGCGCGGACGTAGGGGTCGTCGCCATCGGCGATCAGCACGGTCGGCAATGTGGCGCGCTTCTCGTCGGCCGCGGCGAGCAGCCGGCAGAGCTCGAAGCCGGAGGTGCCGGTGAGCATGCAGCTCGCCAGCGCGAGGTCGAAGGGGCGCTGGCCGGCGGCAGCGAGCGCCGCGGTGCCGTCGCCCACCTCGCTCACCTCGGCGCCCGCGGAGCGCAGCACCGTCGCGATGCGCGTCCGCTCGGCCGGATCGAAATGGGCGACCAGAAGGTGCGTTCGCTGCGCCACGTCGGAGCTCCACCATTTGCGCCGCGACTGCGCGGGCGCGTCCGGGCCGCTCTTCGGCGCTTCCCGGCGGCGACCTTAGAAAAAAATTCCCTCGCCGCCGTCCGGCCGCGGAACGGTCCGCCGACCCTGCCGCCCCGGGGGGCGCCCCGCCCGCACCGCCGTCAGTCGTCGAGGTAGCCGAGCTCGCGCAGCGTGGCGCGCGCGTCCGCGTCGAGCTGCCCCCCCGCCGGCGCGGCGGCGCTCGGCAAGAGCCGCGCGAGGTGGGCGAGCGCCGCAAGCTGCGCCTCGAGGCGCGCCTCGAGCCCGCGGCGGCGCGCCGCATCCTCGCCCACCCGATCGCGCTGCTCCGCGAAGTCCTCGTCGAGGCGATACAGCGCGAGCGTCGGCTCCGTGCCGGGCACCACGCGCCGCATCAGCTTCCACGGCCCCGCGAGCAGCGCCGCCTGACGCGTCGGCTGCTCCGGCTTGCCGAGCACCAGCAGTGGCGGCGGCGGCTCGTCGGCCGGCGGCGCGAAGACGTCGCGCGCGAGCAGCCGTGAGTCGGGGGGCAGCCCCAAGCGCGCGGCGAGCGTCGCCGCGACGTCGGCGAGTTCCACCGGATCGGCATGGCGCGCCGGCGCGATGCCGGGGCCGGCGACGATCCACGGCACGTGGGTCGATTCGACGTGCAGCGCATGGCCGTGGCCGACGCCGCCGTGCTCGCCGAACTCCTCGCCGTGGTCGGCGACCACGCAGACGAGCGTCCGTTCGAGGAGTTGCAGCGCCTCGAGCTGCGCGACCACGCGGCCGACGAACTCGCGATCGACCTGCGCGACCGTCGCGGCGTAGAGCGCGCGCAACCGCGCCGCCGCGCGCGCATCGCCCGCCAGCAGCGCCGCCCGCAACGCGAGCGGATCGTCGCCGAGCACCACCGCATCGGGGTCGTCGAACGGCGCGAGGTACTCGCGGGCCGGCGTGTAGTTGTGCACGAAGAAGGTGTGCAGGAAGAGGCAGAACGGAGAACCGGCGTGCGCCGCGAGCCAATCGAGCGCCGGCGCGAGCGGCGGCGTGTCGGCGCGCCGCACGGAGGGCGGCGGCACCGGCCGATCGCGGCGCAGCTGCGTGCGCCCCATCGGGTCGTCGACGCCGTAGAGGTCGAAGCCGGCGCCGAAGCCGAAGGCGGGCGCGACGAAGCCGCCGCCGGTGAAGGCCGCGGTCGCGTAGCCGGCGGCGCGCAGCCGCTCGGCCAGCATCGGCGTGCGCAGCGGATCGAGCCGGTCGTCGAGATCGAGCAGCCCGTGCACGTAGGGGTGCTGCCCGCTGAAGAGCGAGGCGTGGGTCGGCAGCGTGTAGGAGGAGGGCGAGAAGGCGCGCTCGAAGCGGGCGCCGCGCGCGGCGAGCGCGTCGAGCACCGGCGTCTGCGCCGTCGCGTTGCCGTAGCAGCCGAGCGCGTCGGCGCGCAGCGTGTCGAGCGAGATCACGACGACGTTCCACGGCGGCGCTGACGCGTCGGCAACGGCGGTGGGCGCGGCAGGCGACGAACCCGCGGCGTCGCGCGGCACGAGGCGCGGAGCGGCGAAGAAGCCGACCGAGTCGCGCGGGCCGTGCGCCGCGAAGGAGAGCTCGACGCGCCGGCCGGCCGCAGCCGCGAGATCGACTCGCCGCAGTTCGAGCGGCTGCGCGGCGTGCCACGCCACCGCGCGGCGCGACTCCGCGAAGAGCGGCGCCCCCTCGAGCGTGACGTCGAGCGCGACGTCGCCGCCGGTCGCGGGCGCGATCGCTCCCGCGGCGAAGCAGAGTTCGAGCGGCGCAGCGGGCAGCTCGATCAGGAAGGTCGCGCGGCAGCCGGCCGGCAGGAGCAGCGCCTCGGCCGTCGACTGCGCGAAGTCGAGCGTGCGGCGCCAGGGCGACCCGCTCGGCTCGAACGCGAAGCGCGGCGCGCGCTCGAGCGCCACCGTGAAGGGGACCTCGCGCACCTCGACGAAGTCGCAGTCGAGCCCCTCCTCCGAGGGCACCAGCGAGAGGCTCACGCTGCGCCGACCCGCGCGCGGCGGGAGGGTGAGCTCGACGTCGAGCCAATCGCCCCCTTCCTGCGGGGCGATCAGGCGCGCGGTGGCGGCGGCGAGGTCCTGCTCGGGGAGGGTCGGCAGCGCCGTCGGCAGCTCGGCGTCGGTCGGCGCAGCGGGCCCGTGCGGAAGGAGGAAGAGCGCGCCGCCGGTCGCGCCCGCCGGCACGCGCACGCGCGCGCGCACGACCAGCGTCGCGTCGGCCGGCGCCGCGAAGAAGCGATGGAGCCCTTCGTCGGCGGGAGCGAGCGCGGCGAAGCGCCGCTCCCCTTCGACGGCGGCCGTGGCCTGCGCGCGGCGCGGCGCGGCGTGGCCGGAGAGCAACTCATCGCGCCACGCGCCATCGAACCAAGGGGCCGTCGGCGCGGCGTCGAACTCTTCGCGCTCGTGGCGCCGCGCGGCGTCGGCCGAGAGCGGCTCGGCGACCCAGCGATCGGGTGCGAGCTCGAGGTCCGGAGCGGGACCGGCGAAACGCGCGCCGGCGAGGAGATCGAGCAGCGCGATCGAATGCGGGACGGCGGCGCCGCTCGGCGCAGCCGCACGCGCGGGCTCCGGCACTGCAGGGGACGCCGGCGCTCCGCAACCGGAGCCGCCGGACAGCAACAACAGCGCGAGGCGGCGCAGTCGCTCAGCGCTTCGAGAACTGGAAGCGGCGGCGAGCACCGCGCTGACCGTACTTCTTGCGCTCCTTCATGCGGCTGTCGCGGGTGAGGTACCCGGTCGGCCGGAGGATCGCTTCGAGCGTCTCGTCCGCATTGCAGAGCGCGCGCGAAAGCCCCATGCGCACCGCGCCGGCCTGGCCGACCGGTCCGCCGCCGCGCACGTTCACGAAGACGTCCCACTTGTTCTCGGCCTGGATCGCGGCGAGCGGCGCGCGGGAGTCGATGAACTCCTGGATGGTCGGGAAGAAGATCTTCGCGTCCTTCTCGTTCACCATGAAGATCCCGGTGCCTTCGCGCACGCGCACGCGCGCCACCGAGGTCTTGCGCCGTCCCGTCCCCCAGTAGAAGCCGCCGAGCTTCTTGCCGCGCAGGCGCGAGGCCGGCTTCGGGGCGAGGTCGAGCACCCCGCCAAGGGTCGCCGGCGCCACCGCCGGCGAGCCGATCAGGGGAGCCGATTCGGGAAGGTTGCGCATCGTGTTCATGGAACTCTGCGATCAGGGTTGAGGAGGAAGCCGCGGCGCATCAGGAGCCGCGGGAGGCGCCAAAGGACGGGAGTCTGCTCGCGCCGGTCAGCTCGGATCGACGAGCGTCTTCGGGGTTTGCGCCACGTGCGGATGGTCGGCACCGCCGTAGACCTTGAGCTTCTTCAGCATCGCGCGGCCGAGGCGCGACTTCGGGAGCATGCGGCGGACGGCGAGCGTGATCAGCTCGGCCGGCTTCTCGCGCAGCACCTTGCCGGCCGGGCGCTCCTTCAGGCCGCCGATCCAACCGGTGTGGTAGCGGACCATGCGGTCGTCGAGCTTCGCGCCGGTGACCTTCACCTTGGTCGCGTTGATGACGACGACGAACTCGCCCGTATCGATATGCGGCGAGTAGATCGCGCGGTGCTTGCCCATCAGGATCGTCGCGATCCGGCTGGCCATGCGCCCGAGCACCAGGCCGTCCGCATCCACGAGATGCCAGCCGCGCGGCACCTCGCACTCCTTCGGATAGGTCGTCTTCATGAAACTCGTCGATCCGTGAAAAAATGGGAGGCGGGAGTCTATAGGCGCCCCCGCGCCGGTCAAGGAGCCGTCCGCGGAGCTTCTGCGCGACCGCCCGCCCCGGGGGCGAACGCGGCCCGCGGCGCGCCGCCCCGCCGTCTCAGCGGTCGGCCGCCGCCTGCACGAGCGGCGCGCTCTCCTCGAAGACGACGAACGGGTCGTTGAACTGCAGACGCACCCGTTTGATCCCCGCGAGGTCGGGGTAGCGGGCCGCGACCCGCAAGAGCCCGCGCACCTTGGCGTCGGGGCTCGGCTCGTTCGCGCCGAACTCCGGGTGGCGCCCCGAACGCCCCCACTCGATCGCGAGCCCGGCGCGCGTGTAGACCTCGACGTCGGTCAGCGACAGCCCGCCCGACCGCTCCTTCGGCGTCACGTCGATGACGTCGAGCGCGAGGCCGCGCCGCTCGAGGTCGGGTCGGAACGGGGCGAGCTCGGCCGCGACGCGCAGCCCCTCGACGATCGCCGTGTCGCGCACTTCGACGCCGACGCGCGCGTCGCGGAGCGGATGGGAGGTGTGGATGAGCGGCAGCGAGTGGCTGGCGAGGAACTCGCTGGCGGCCGCGGCGGTCGAGACCAACCGCGCCTCCGCGTCGACCAGCACGAGCCCCTCCGCCGACTCGACCAGCGCGACCGGCTCGCGCAACGTCACCTCGATCTCGAGCGCGTTCGGGTAGCGCTTCTCGATGCGGTCGACGCTCTTCACCCATCCGTTCGCTTGCTCGATCGCCGCGGTGAGCGCCATCACCTCGTCGTCGCGCCGCAGCGGCGTCGGCTCCAGTTCGGCGAGCGACGCGCGCAGCGATTCGGCGATGGTGCCCGACAGCCACGCAGGACCGTGGTCCACGGCGACGTAGGCGGGATCGACCAGGAACGCGCGATCGCGCCCCTCGAGGAGTCCGGGCCAGCGCGGCAACCAGGCGATCGCGCCGCCGACCAACGCGACGAGCAACGGGATGCGCAGGCGGCGCGCGACCTCGTTCGAGGCGTCGCTCGCGCGAGCGCTCTCCGAGTCGGCTGACGCCACCGCCGCACGCGTTGCCGCGCGCTCTTTCTTGAACAGCAAGGATGCCCCTCCCGCGGACGCGACCCCGCGTCGTCAGCTCGCCCAGCCGACGACGGGGGTGGAAGCGCGCCGATTATGGCCGCGTGACGGCCACTCGCGCACTTTCGCCGGCGACGACGCGACCGTCGCCCTTCGGCGCGCGCACCTCGATGTCCTCGACCACGCACTCGAGCGTGGTGATGACCGACTCGAAGAGCTCCTTGTTGACGGCGACCACGTCGCCCGTCTTCGCCCCTTCGAGCTCGCGGTAGAGCAGCCCGATCATCACCTTGAGGGGAGCGGTCCGCCGCACCACCTCGGAACCGGTCTTCTGCGCGCCGACCTTCTCCATGGACTCGAGACCTCCGAATTGGAATCTGCCGTGAATCGCGGTTACATGGCGCCCGTTCGCGACGGGCGGACCGGACGGCGAAAGGGTCGATCGCAGCCACGACGACTCGCAGGTCGCCGCGCTCCGTCGATCCTCCGCGCCTTCCCCGGACCTCCCCCGCTCGCTCGAGCGGGGCCGCCAACGGGGCGGGATTGTAAGGCGATCGACGGCGCGCCGTCACCTCGGAAGAGCCGACCGCCCCCAGGCGGTGGAGTTCTGAGCCCGCGCTTCGATCACCGATCACAACCCGCTTCCGAGCCAGTTTCGAAACGCTTCTCCACGGGTCATCAACGACTTGCCCGACCTTCCCGCAGCCGGCTCTGACGATGCATCGATCGCCCACGGCGCGATCACCCATTGGCGCGGCTACACGCTGAGCCCCTTCCAGCGCGAGGCGGTCGCCGCCATCGGGGCCGACCAGGACGTGCTGATCTCGGCGCCGACCGGCTCCGGCAAGACGCTGGTCGCCGAGTACGCCATCGAGATGGCGATCGCGCAGGGCAAGCGCGCCATCTACACCGCCCCGATCAAGGCGCTCTCGAACCAGAAGTTCCGCGACTTCCGGGCGCTGCAGAAGTTCGACGTCGGGATCATGACCGGCGACGTCACGCTGCGACCGAAGGCGCCGCTCCTGATCATGACCACGGAGATCTTCCGCAACTCGCTCTTCGAGCGGGGCGAGGAGCTCGCCGACCTCGGCACGATCGTGTTCGACGAGATCCACTACATGGACGACGTCGAGCGCGGCACGGTCTGGGAAGAGAGCTTGATCTACCTGCCGCCGACCGTCCGCCTCGTCGCGCTGTCGGCCACGGTGAGCAACCTCGGCCAGTTCTGCGACTGGCTCACGCAGGTGCGCGGCCGGCCGATCGTCCGGGTCGAGTCGAAGGAGCGGCCGGTCCCGCTGATCCACTACCTCCACCTGCCGGGCATCGGCCCGAAGCGCGCCGAGAAGGTGAAGGAGGTTCCGGCGCCGACGCGCGACGCGCGGCGCCGCGGTCGCGACGGCCGCGGCGGCGGACCGCCGCGCGGAGGCGGCCGCGTCTCGGCGAGCGACCTGCTCGACCGCCTCGAGCGCGAGGAGCAGCTCCCCGCGCTCTTCTTCTGCTTCAGCCGCAAGGAGGTCGAGCAGCGCGCCCGCGAGAACGCGCGCCGCCAGCTGCTCGACGCCGAGCAGCGCGCGCGCATCGAGGAGCTCTTCGCCGACCTCGTCCGCCGCTTCGAGATCCGCGAGGACAGCGCGCTCGACGAGCTGCGCCACCTCGCGCGCGCCGGCGTCTCCTTCCACCACGCCGGCCTGCTGCCGCTCCACAAGGAGCTGGTCGAGCGGCTCTTCACCTCGGGACTGCTGCGCCTCCTCTTCACCACCGAGACCTTCGCGCTCGGCATCAACATGCCGGCGCGCAGCGTGGTCTTCTCGTCGCTGCGCAAGTTCGACGGCGTCGGCTTCGATCGGCTGCGCACGCGCGAGTACCAGCAGATGGCCGGACGCGCCGGCCGCCTCGGCCTCGACGACCAGGGACTCGTCTTCTCGATCGTCGATCCGCGCGACCGCATCGCCGACCTGCGCCGCACCATCTTCGGCAACGTCGAGCCGATCCGCAGCCGCTTCAACCTCTCCTACTCGACGATCCTGAACCTCCACCACCACCTCGGCGAACGGCTCTGGGAGGCGTGGGAGCGCTCGTTCAACAACTTCCAGTGGGCCAACATGCCGCGCAAGAAGCGCGAGCAGAACGAGCAGAAGCAGCGCGACGCCATCAACAAGCGGCTCACGCTGCTGCGCGAGCTCGGCTACGTCGACGAGGAGAAGGTGCTGGCGAAGGGCCACTTCGCGCGGCGCATCAACGGCTACGAGCTGCCCGCCGTCGAGCTGGTCGACTCGGGCCTGCTGCGCGCCCTCGACGATCGGCAGCTCGCCATCGTGCTGGCGGCGATCGTCTTCGAGGAGAGGAAGAGCGACCTCTTCACGCGGCTCGACCCGCGCGTGCTCGGCCCCTTCAAGGAGGACGCCTGGAAGATCGTCGAGCGCATCCCGGTGCGCGAGGCGGCGCTCGGCATCCATCCGCGCACGCGCAGCCTCGACTTCAACATCGGCGCCGTGATGGCGGCGTGGTGGGACGGCGCGACCTTCGACGAGATCGGGCAGCTCACCAACGCGTCGCAAGGCGACCTGGTGCGCACGATGCGGCTCGTGATGCAGCTCTTGAAGCAGATGCGCAAGGTCTACGCGCAGGACAGCGCGCTGGTCGCGCAGCTCGAGCGCGTGCACGAGTCGATCAACCGCGAGGAGATCGACGCGAAGCGGCAGCTCGAGCTCGGCGACCCGGCGAAGTGACGCGCGCTACGCGCCGGCGGCCGCGCCCGGCGCCGCGCCGCGGCTCTGCTGGTGGAGGCGCGCGAGCCACTTGATCAGCACGTCGCACTCGAGGTTGACCCGCTCGCCCGCCTTGCGGGTGGCGAGGTTCGTGACGGCGCGCGTGTGCGGGACGATCGTGCAGGCGAAGCGGTCGGCGGCCAGCTCGGCGAGGGTGAGCGAGATGCCGTCGACGGCGACGCACCCCTTCGGCACCATCGCCGCCAGCAGCTCGGCGGGCGCCACCACTTCGAGCCACCAGTCGCCGTGCCGCTCGCCGAAGCTCGCGACCGTGCCGACCCCGTCGACATGCCCCTGCACGAGGTGGCCGTCGAGGCGGTCGTCGAGCCGCATCGCCCGCTCCCAGTTGACCAACGCACCGGGGGCGAGGTCGCCGAGATGGGTCCGGCGCAGCGTCTCCCCGGCCAGGTCGAACGCCGTCGCCGCCCCCTCGGAGGCGACCACCGTGAGGCAGGCGCCGTCGATGGCGACGCTCTGCCCGAGCGCGAGCGGGCGCGCCGCCTCCGGCAACGCGACCACCAGCCGCTCGCCGAGCCCGGCGCGGGAGCGGCTCACGACGCTCCCCGTCCCTTCGATGATTCCCCGGAACATCGCCTCTCTCCCCGACCCATCCGGCGCCCTTCTCGTGCCCATCGCGGCCGACGCCCCCGTGCCGCGCCTTGACCGCCCGGCGCGCCATCCTAGACTCCTCCCCCTTTCCAGCCGGAGGCGACAGGTGGGCCGTGTGGCCATCTGCGCGTTCGGAGCGCGGTCGGGCGTCTCGTCCGGATCGGTTCGCGATGCTCGTCCAAGTGATCACCCTCTTCCCGCGCCTCATCGAAGGCTTCGTCGCGGCAGGCCTGCCGCGCATCGCCATCGAGAAGGGCGCACTCGCCGTGCAAGCGGTCGATCTGCGTGAGTTCACGCAGGACGTCCATCGCACGGTGGATGACCGCCCCTTCGGCGGCGGGCCCGGGATGGTGCTCCAGTGCGCTCCGATCTTCGCCGCCGTCGAGGCGCTGGAACGGCAGCACGGCCCCGCCCATCGCGTGCTGTTGACGCCGCGCGGGCGACGGCTCGATCAGCGCAAGCTGCGCGAGCTCGCGACGCACGAGCGGCTGCTCCTGTTGTGCGGGCACTACGAAGGGATCGACGAGCGGGTGCGTACCGGAATGACGTGGGAAGAGGTCTCCCTCGGGGACTTCGTGCTGTCGGGAGGAGAGCCAGCGGCGCTGGCGCTCCTCGACGGCGTGGCACGCCTGCTTCCCGGCGTCACCGGCGACCCCGAGTCGACGGTCCATGAATCGTTCGAAGACGGCCTCCTCGAGGCGCCGCATTTCACGCGGCCCCGGGAGTTCCGCGGGATGGCGGTGCCGGAGGTGCTCCTCTCCGGCGACCACGCGGCGATCGCACGCTGGCGTCGCGAGCAATCCCAGGAGATCACGAAGGAGCGGCGCGCCGACCTCCTGCAGGCGCGCGAATCGCAGTCGGTTCCGACGGAAGGGAAGCCATGGATCGTGTGAGCCACGCAGTCGCCACCTATCAGAAGAAGGATGCACCGCAGTTCGACGTCGGCGACACCGTCGACGTGCACGTGCGCATCCAGGAAGGCGACAAGGAGCGCATCCAGCTCTTCACCGGCATCGTGCTGTGCAAGAAGAACAGCGGCATCGCCGCCACCTTCACCGTGCGCCGCATCGTGCAGGGCGAGGGCGTGGAGCGCATCTTCCCGATCCACTCCCCGTTCGTCGCCGACGTGAAGGTGAAGCGTCGCCACCACGTGCAGCGCTCGAAGCTCTACTACCTCCGCACGCGGTCCGGCAAGTCGGCGCGCATGCGCGAGCGCATCGACCTCAAGGAAGAGGTCGTTCCCGGCGAGGCCACCTCGACGGCGGCGCCCGCGGCTCCGGCCGGCGCCAAGTCCTGATCCGCTGAGCCTCGATCCCACCGGGGCGGAGGGCTGCGAAGCCTTCCGCCCTGTTTCCGTCTTCCGGGAACGCTCCGTCCATGGGTGAGAACCTCCGCCTGCGCACGTTCGTGGTGCTCGCGCTGACCGCGCTCAGCGCCTGGCTGATCGGCAAGCCGCTGCTGATCGACGGCCAATCGCCGCTCGTGCTCGGCCTCGACATCCGCGGCGGCGTGAGCCTTCGCTACGAGTTCGACGAGAAGACGCTGCCGCCCGGCACGAACCTCGCCGAGACGGTGAAGACCGCCGAGCAGATCTACGGCAACCGCCTCGACGCCCTCGGCGTCCGCGAGCTGTCGATCCGCGCCATCGGCACGAGCCAGGTCGAGGTGTCGGTCCCGGGCATCACGCTCGACGAGGCCGACTCGATCCAGAAGACGCTCGAGAGCCTCGGCCGCCTCGAGCTGCGGCTCGGCGCCTACGCCGAGGTCGGCGTCAACCCGACCGACGAGCGCGAGCGCCTCTCGAACGAGCTGAAGAAGAAGACCACCGCGGGCGAGGAGATCACCGTCCGCACCGACTTCAGCTCGCTCACCGAGAACCTGAAGCTCGAGGGCAGCGGCGTCACCTACCGCTGGATGCCGAAGAGCAAGAAGATGCTCGGCGACGAGGCGCTGAAGCGGGGCCGCTCGAAGGACGACGTCCGCTGGGACACCACCGACTCGTGGGAGCTCGTCCGCTTCGATCCGCGCGAGGGGCAGTACTTCGCCGGCGAGCACTTCGCCGAGAACGGCGTCTTCCCCGAGCTCGACAGCCAGAGCGGCAAGACCGCGGTCGGCTTCCAGATCCGCGCCGGCCGCCCCGCCCAGCAGTTCGCCGACTGGACCGAGCGCAACAAGGGGCAGTCGATCGTGACGCTCCTCGACAACGAGGTGCAGTCGCTCGCCGTCATCAACGAGCGCATCGAGGGGCGCGGCATCATCCGCGGCGGCGCCGACGGCTTCACGCCGGACGAGATCAACCGCCTCATCTCGGTGATCAAGTCGGGCTCGCTCAACACCAAGCCGATCCTGGCGCAAAAGTTCGTGCAGGGCCCGTCGCTCGGCGAGGCGTCGATCCAGCGCGGCCTGTGGGCGACGGCGCTCTCCTTCGCGCTGGTCGCCGTGTTCATGGTGGTCTACTACCGGATGAACGGCGTGATCGCCGTCGCCTCGCTGCTCGCCAACCTGCTCTTGCTGGTCGGCGCCATGGCGTGGCTCGACGCGACGCTGACGCTGCCGGGCATCGCCGGCCTCATCCTCACCATCGGCATGGCCGTCGACGCCAACATCCTCATCTCGGAGCGCATCCGCGAGGAGCTCGACAAGGGCAAGACGATCCCGCAGGCGGTGAAGAACGGCTTCGACCGCGCCTACACGACGATCTTCGACGCGAACCTCACCACCTTCATCACCGGCTTCTTCCTCTACCAGTTCGGCACCGGCACGATCCGCGGCTTCGCCGTCTCGCTGATGATCGGCCTCGCGACCTCGATGGTGACCGGCGTCTACTTCTCCCGCACCTTCTTCGAGTGGCTGCTCGCGAAGGGCGTGAAGTCGATGACGATGATGCGAATGATGGCGAACCCGAACTTCGCCTTCCTCAAGCACTCGAAGAAGGCGTACGCCGTCTCCGCGGCGGTGATCCTCGGCGGCTGCACGCTCTTCTTCTTCGAGGACCAGAAGAAGTTCGGCATGGACTTCACCGGCGGCTTCGAGGTGCAGGTCGCGCTGCGCGAGCCGATGACGCAGCAGGACGCGCTGGCGGTGGTCCGGCAGCGCTTCGACAATCCCGACGTCGTCTCGGTCGGTTCGGCCTCCGACGGCAAGGCGACGCGCTTCCAGATCAAGATCAAGCAGACCGACCTCGACGCCGCGCAGAGCGGCGCGACGGCCAGCCCCGCCGCGACCGGCACCGGCAGCGCCGCCGAGACGTTCGCCGCGCAGGTCGGCGAGCTGTTCGGCGCGCGCCTCGTCGAGGACGGCATCCAGGAACTCGTCCTCGCGCCTCCCGACGAGCTCGGCCGCGTCGCGGTCACCTGCAAGCTGCGCTTCGAGGCGCCGGTGGCGCGCACCGCCGTCGAGGCGGCGTTGAAGCGCAACGTCTCGATCGACGCGCTCGAGGGGCCGGAGACCTCCGACACCTTCGCGCTGCGCGGCCGCTTCGCGCGCAACCCGGGCGACGTCGAGCTCGCGCGCGGCATGCTCGCCGCCCGCATCGTGGTCGCCGACGGACGCGAGGTGACGCTGGCCAATCCGATGCCGGCCAAGTCCTACATCGGACCGCGCGCCGGCAAGGAGCTGCGCGACTCGGCGATCCGCGCGATGTTCATGTCGCTGATCATGATCATCGTCTACGCGCGCCTGCGCTTCCGGCAGTACAGCTACGGCATCGCCGCCGTCGCCGCGCTGATCCACGACGTCTTGGTCACGCTCGGCGGCATCGCGATCGCGCGCGCGGTCGGACTCGAGATCGAGGTCGACCTCACCGTCGTCGCGGCGTTCCTCACCATCATCGGCTACTCGATCAACGACACGATCGTCATCTTCGACCGCATCCGCGAGAACCTGCCGCGCTCGAGCCTGCCGCTCGACCAGCTGATCGATCGGTCGGTGAACCAGACCCTCTCGCGCTCGATCCTCACCTCACTGACCGTGTTCCTGTCGGTGCTGATCCTCTTCCTCTTCAACGTGGGCCAGCGCAACGCGCTCGAGGGCTTCTCGTTCGCGATGATCATCGGCGTGATCACCGGCTCCTACTCGACGATCTACGTCGCGTCGCCGCTGGTCGCGCACCTCGAGCAGTGGGCGGCGAAGCGCAAGGGACGCGGCGGACCGCCGGCGGCCGCGAGCGCGAGCTGACGCGCACCGCGCGGAGAGCGCGAACGGCCGCCCCGCCGGTGACGCCGGCGGCGGCCGCGCTCCCCGGGCGCCGGCCGGCGGAAGCGCCCGCGCGCGCGCCGCGACGCTAGAAGGGCCGCCTGCGGATCGCCGCAGGCGCGCCCCGCCGCGGCGCCGCGGGATGGCAGGGAGGGATCGATGCGCAAGCTCGTGTTGTTCGGCTTGCTGGGTGCGATCTTCGGCTCGGCGCTGCTGCTCGAGCACCTCTTCGCTCGCAAGGAGCCGGAGTCGGCGCTCGCGAAGAACAAGGCGCTGCTCACCGTCGGTGGCGGCCCGCCCCGCTCGATCCCGGCCGAGGCGCCGGCGGTCGAGGACGAGTCGCCGATCGTGATCGAGAGCGGCGACGCGGCCGACGCGGGATCGGCGGGTGAGCGGTCACGCGACGCTCGCCGCGACGCGCGCCGCGATTCGCAACGCGACGCATCGACTCCGTCGGGCGACCGCGTCCACGTGGTGGCCGCCAAGGAGACGCTCTGGACCATCGCCGCGGCGGAACTCGGCAGCGGCGCCCGCTGGCCCGAGCTCGCCGCATGGAACGGCCTCGAGGGCGACGCTCCTCTGCGAGTCGGCGCGAAGCTGCGCCTCTCGCCGCCGCCCGCCGCGACCGATCGCACCGCGGCGCAGAAGCCGCCGGCGACCGAGCCGGCGCGCCCCGCCGCGACCACCCCTTCGCGCACCCACAAGGTCGCGAAGGGCGAGTCGCTCTCGAAGATCGCCGCGCGCTACCTCGGTGATGCCAGCCGCTGGCGCGAGATCCAGCGGCTGAACCAGATCGCCGATCCCGCGAGCGTCGGCGAAGGGGTCGTCCTCAAGATCCCCGACCGCTGAGAGGCTGCTCTGCGGCTGCTGAGCGGCTGCTGAGCGGCCGCGGCGCGCGCGCCCGAGCGAGCCGCGCGCCCGCCCTCAACGCGCGACGTAGGTGCCGCTGTTCTGCTCGGCGAGCGCGGCGAGGAAGGCGCGATCGTGCGAGCCGATGCCGATCGCGTGGAGGCGCACGCGGCGGGTCCGGTTCCAGTCGGCGACCGCGGCGAGGATCCGCTCGGGCGCCACGATGCGACCCGCCGTCGGCTGCCCGTCGGTGAGGAAGAAGATCGTGTCGACGGCGGGGCCGCCGCTGCCGCGCCGCTTGGCCGACTCCCCCACCGCGAAGGCCGCCTCGAGCGCGCCGAAGAGGTTCGTGCCCTGGCCGGTGCCGCGTCCGCGGACCGCCGCGAGCGCCTGCTGGCGATGCGCGTCGTCGGCCAGTTCGAGCGCGCCGAACACCGCGCTCGCCGTATCGGCGTAGGTGATCACCTCGAAGCGCGCATCGGAGGGGAGCGCCGCGATCGCCGCCGCGAGCTGGCTCGCCGCCACCTCGAGCTTGGTGCGCGCCGCGGAGCGATCGGTGCCGCGCGGCGCCGGCTCGCGCATGCTCCCCGACAGGTCGACCACGAAGACGAGCCGCTTGCTGAACGAGCCGACGCCGAAGAACTGCGTGCCGCCCGCTCCACCCGCGTCGGCGCCGGCGGCCGCGCCCTCCGCCCCGCTCGCGGGGTCGGCGGCGGTGGCGAGGAGCGGTGCCGCCGGCGCCGGCGGCGGGACGAAGCTCCCCCCTGCCTCCGCCCACCAGCGCCGCCAAGTGGCCGCATCGGCGGCGAAGCGCTGGCCGGTCAGCGAGACGAGCGCGCGGCCGAGGTCGTCGCGCAGCCGCCCGTCGGCGCGGTCGAGCTGCTGGATCAGCAGCGCGATCGAGCTCGGCTGATGGAACCGGCGCAGCGCCTCGACCGCCTCGACCTGGACGCGCCAGTCGGCATGGCCGAGCGCCATCGCCGCGGCGGGCGTCGCGCCCGCATCGCCGCGCCGGCCGAGCGCGACCAGCGCCGCGATCTTGAGCTCGACCGCCGTCGCCTTGTCGCGCACCAGCTCCATCAGCGGCACCATCACGCGCGGCGAGCGGACCGCGCCGAGCAGCTCGATCAACAGCAGGTCGGCGACCGCCTCGCGCTCCTCGACCAGCTCCTGCAACAGGAGCCGCGCCAGCTCGTCGGCCGCGTCGTCGAGCAGCAGCGCCACCACTCGGCGGTAGCCGGCGCGCGCCACCTCGCGCAGCCGCTCCTCGACCTGGCGCAGCGCTGCCTGCTCGACCTCGTCGCGCTCGAGCAACGCCAGCCGCTCGTCGAGGCGGCGGCGCACGCTGGTGGCGCTCGGATCGGCGGCAGCCCGCTCGGCCAGCAGCGCCGCCCGCTCGCGCGCGAGGTCGGGCTGCTTCGCGTCGGCGCGGGCGATGCGCCGCTCGGCGCGCAAGGCCGCCTCGTAGAGCAGCAGCCCGGCGCGGCTGTGCGGCGCCGCGACCATCGCCGCCACCGCCTCCTGCGCCGCCTGCACCCGCCCGGCCGCGAGCTGCTCGCGCCAGCGCTGCACGACCGTGGCCGCGAGCGGCGGCTCGTCCGGCGCGAAGGCGAGGAGGAGGCTCGCGAGCGGCGCGATCAGCAGCGCGCGGAGCCGCGCGATCGGCGGTGGCAGCCGGAGGAGCATGGCGGTCAGGTTGACAACGCGCGGCGCGGAAGTAAGAAGGGTCGCCCCTTTCTCCCGCCAGGAGCGCCGCGACGATGGTCGACCAGCCGAAGATCGAGGCGGCGGTGCGGATGATACTCGAGGCGATCGGCGAGGATCCGACGCGCGACGGGCTGAAGGAGACGCCGTCGCGCGTCGCCCGCATGTACGCGGAGCTCTTCTCCGGGCTCGTCGAGGATCCCGCCGTCCACCTGAAGGCGGTCTTCGACGAGCACCACCACGAGGTGGTGCTGGTGCGCGACATCCCGTTCCACTCGACCTGCGAGCACCACCTCATGCCGTTCACCGGGCGGGCGCACGTCGCCTACATCCCGAACGGCAAGGTGATCGGCATCTCGAAGATCGGCCGCATCGTCGACGCCTTCGCCCGCCGCCCGCAAGTGCAGGAGCGCCTCACCAGCCAGGTCGCCGACTTCCTCGTGAGCGGCCTCTCGGCGAAGGCGGTGGCGGTCGTCATCGAGGCGAGCCACACCTGCATGACCGTCCGCGGGGTGAAGAAGCCCGGGAGCGCGGTGGTCACCTCGGCGCTGCGCGGGCTCTGCTTGAAGAACCCGGCGACGCGCGAGGAGATCATGAGCCTCATCCACGCCCCGCGCCGCGCGGAGTAGGATCTCGCCCGATGCTGGTCACCAAAGAGTTCACCTTCGACTCCGCCCACAACCTGCCGAACTACCACGGCAAGTGCGAGCGGCTGCACGGCCACACCTACCGCCTGCAGGTGACCATCTCGGCGCCGGTCGATCCGGCGTCCGGCATGGCGCTCGACTTCGCGATCCTCGGCGACATCGTCAAGCGCGAGGTCGTGACGCCGCTCGACCATCGCTACCTGAACGAGATCATCCCGATCTCCTCGGCCGAGAACGTCGCGCTCTGGATCTGGGCGAAACTGAAGGACCAGCTGCCGCGCGCGAAGCTGACCGAGATCAAGCTCTGGGAGACGCCCACCTCGTCCGTGACGTTGCGCGACGAGTGAGCGGACGGTCGTGAGCGACGTGAGCGAGCCGTCGCGCCGCGCCATCGTCGGTCGCTCCGCCGCGTGGCGGGCGCTCGCCTGCGCGCCATTCGTCGCGCTGCTCGTCGCGCTGTGCGTCGCGCTCCTCCCCGCCTGCGATCGACGCGCGGCGCGGCCGTCGGGCAGCGTGCCGCAGCGGATCGTCTCGCTGGCGCCGAGCTGCACCGAGACGCTGATCGCGCTCGGCGCGGCGGCGCGGCTGGTCGGCATCAGCGACTACTGCCCGGAGCTGCCGGCCGGTGGCACCGCGGTGCGCGTCGGCGGCCTCGAGAACTTGAACGTCGAGGCGCTGGTCGGGCTCGCCCCCGATCTCGTGCTGACCGTGCAGGCCTCCGACGACCGCGGTCTCGCGGCGCTCGCGCGCCTCGGCGTCGCCGTGCGCGGCAGCAATCCGCAGTCGATCGCGGCGATGGTGGCCGAGGTCGAGGCGCTCGCCGAGCTGGTGGGCGCGGCGGAGCGCGGGCGCGAACTCGCCGCGTCGTTGCGCGCCCGCCTGGAGGTCGTCGCGAAGGAGGTCGCGGCCCGCCCGGCGCGTCCGCGCGTCTACGTCGAGGTCGACGAAGGGTGCTGGACGATCGGTCGCGCGAGCTTCGTCCACGAAGCGCTCGTTTGGGCGGGCGGCGACAACCTGTTCGCCGACGTGGCGCAGAGCTACTTCCAGGCGAGCCAGGAGGAGCTGATCGGGCGGGCGCCCGACGTCGTCGTGCTGCTCCACCCGATCGGCCGCCCGCTGGCGGAGCGGCCCGAGATCGCGGCGCTGGCCGCCTTCCGCGCGGGCCGGGTGGTCGCCGACCTCGATCGCGATGCGCTGCTGCGCTCGAGCCCGCGGCTGGTCGACGGCATCGAGGCGCTCGCGCGCCGACTGGCGGCGCCGTGAAGCGCAGCCCGCCGCGCACCTTGCTGCTGCTGCTGTTGGCGCTGCTCGCTGCCGCCGCGTTGGCGCTCGTGGTCGGGCCGCAAGGGTGGCCGAGCGAGCCGATCCTGCTCCTGCGCCTCGCGCGCGTCGAGCTGGCGATCATCGTCGGCGCCGGGCTCGCCTGCACCGGCACCGTGCTGCAGGCGCTGTCGGGCAACCCGCTCGCCGACCCGTTCGTGATCGGCGCGTCGAGCGGCGCCGCGGTCGGCGTGGTGATCGCGCGCTGGTGCGGCATCGAGCTCACCTCGCGCTGGCTGCCGCTCTTCACCGTGGTCGGCGCCTACGCCGCGATCGTGCTGGTGCTGCGCATCGCGCGCGCGGGCGGCCGGACGCCGGTGCAGACGCTGCTGCTGGCCGGCGTGACGGTCAGCACGCTCGGCACCGCGATCGTGCTGCTCTACTACAACTTCGAGACCGGCACCGGCGACGCCGGGCGCACCATGCTCTTCCTGATGGGCAACCTGAGCGAGAGCAAGCCGGAGCTGATCGGGCTGGCGGGCGGCGCGGTCGCGCTCGGCATCGTGGCGGCGCTCCTCTCGGCGCGCGCGCTCGACGCCTTCGCGGCGGGCGAGGCGACCGCGCGCCACCTCGGCGTCGACGTCGAGCGCTGCAAGGTCGGCTTCTGCCTGCTCGCGGCAGCGCTGGTCGGCGTCGTGGTCGCGGTGGCCGGGATGATCGGCTTCGTCGGGCTGATCGTGCCGCACGCCGCGCGCGCGCTGGTCGGCCACTCGCACCGCCGGCTGATCGCCGCGGCGGCGCTGGGCGGCGCGACCTTCCTGCTGCTCGCCGACCTCGCGGCACGCACCGTCGCGATCCCGCGCGAGCTCTCGGTCGGCGCCATCACGGCGCTCTGCGGCGGACCGTTCTTCCTGCTGCTCCTGCGCCGCCGCGTGCGCGAACGCGATGCGCTGTCGCGCGAGCTCGACCCGCGCGACGAGGCGCCGCGATGAGGGCGCCGCGATGAACGCGCCGCTCCTCTCGTTCGACCACGCCACCATCGGCCGCGGCGGCTGCGAGCTGCTGCGCGAGGTGTCGTTCACCGTCGCGCGCGGCGAGCTGGTCGCGATCCTCGGCCTGAACGGCGTCGGCAAGAGCACGCTGCTGGCGGCGGCGCTCGGCGACGAGCCGCTGCTGGCCGGCACGGTCGCGCTGTGCGGCCACGCGCCCGCAACTCTGCGCGCGCGCGAACGAGCGCGGCTGGTCGCGGTGCTGCCCGAAGCGGAGCCGCTCCCCGACGACGTGCCGGTGCGCGACGTGATCGAGCTCGGCCGCTACGCGCACGTCGGGCTGCTCGGACGGCTCGGGACGGCCGATGCGGCGGCGGTGGAGCGCGCGATCGAGTGGACGCGCAGCGCGCCGCTGCTGACGCGCGGCATCAACGAGCTCTCGGCCGGCGAGCGGCAGCGCGTCCTGCTGGCGCGCGCGCTGGCGCAGGAGCCGCAGCTGGTGCTGCTCGACGAGCCGACCGCGCACCTCGACCCGGGCCGCTCGCAGCAGGTGATGCAGACGCTGCGCGAGCGGGTCGACGACGGGACGCTCGGCGTGCTGGCCGTGCTCCACGAGCCGAACCTCGCCGGCCACTACGCCGACCGCATCGTGCTGCTCGAGCGCGGCGGCGTGCTGGCGCAGGGAGCGCCGCGCGACGTCTTGCGCCCCGAGCTGCTGGCGCGGGCCTACGACGTGCCGTTCCGCAGCCTCGCCGATCCCGACGGCGGCGCGCCATGGGTCTTCGCGACGGGCGGCCGCCACTGAGGGCAGCGTCGGGCGGCGCGTCGCCCGCCGTACCGCGCGATCGTGGTCAATCGGTACGCAAGCTCTGGAGAACCGCGCAGCCGTCAGCGAGGCGTTGTTTCGCTCGCCGCGCGGCGTATCGTCCTCGCCCTCGTTCGTTGCGCCGGAAGGGCGTCCGGCAGCGCGAGGAATCTTCGGGGGCGGCGCCGGAAAAACCCGCGGCGACCGTCCTCGTCGCCTTCCCCGCGGCGCGCTCTCCCCCGAGAGGGGGCGACGGCGTCGCTTGGCGCTGCGCTCGCTCGAGTCGGAGAGAGCTTTGCGTCGGGCGACCGGTTCGCTGGACCGGTGCGCGCGCCGCCGCGCCCGCTCCCGCCGCTTCCGGACGTGGCGATCGCCCCGAGGATCCTCGCCGCATGAGCCTGATCGAGCACTACCAGGCGGTCCTGATCTTCCTGCTGATCGGCTTGGCGATGGTCGTCTCGCCGATGGTCATGCTCGCCCTGATTCGGCCGAAGAAGCCGTCGGTCGCCAAGGCGACCCCCTACGAGTGCGGCATGGATCCGGTCGGCGATGCGCAGGTCTGCTTCGACCTGCGCTTCTACACCGACGCGCTGATCTTCGTGATCTTCGATGTCGAAGCGGTCTTCATGTTCCCGTGGGCGAAGGTCTACCGGTCGTTCGCGGCCGAAGGGAACAGCGGCTTCGCGCTGACCGAAGGGCTCGTCTTCGTCGGCATCCTCGCGCTCGGCCTGATCTACGTCTGGGCGAAGGGCGACATCGACTGGGTGAAGACGCTGAGCGAGGGGCGCGGCGTCGTGCGGCGCGAAGGTCTCGTCCCGACGCTGCCGGCGCAGGTGCCCGATGCCCCGGAACCGGAGCCCGAGCTCGAGCCGGTGGTCGTGGCGGCGCCGGCCGCGGCGCATTCCTCCGAGCACGCCGCTGGGGCCCACGCCCACCACTGAGCGACTCGAGACCGAGCCACGCAGGACCGCGACACGCCGCCGGATCGTCTTGCAGCGGAGCAGCGCATGGGACTCTTCGAACGCAGCCTTCCCGACGTCTACCTGACGCGATTGGCCGACCTCGCCGTCAACTGGGGTCGCTCGTCGTCGATCTGGCCGATGACGTTCGGCATCGCCTGCTGCGCGATCGAGATGATGGCCGTCGGCGCGGCCACGTTCGACATGGACCGCTTCGGCGCCGGCGCCTTCCGCGCGACGCCGCGGCAGGCCGACCTGATGATCGTCGCCGGCACCGTGAACGCGAAGATGGCGCACGTCGTGAAGCGCCTCTACGACCAGATGCCGGAACCGAAGTACGTGATGGCGATGGGCGCCTGCACCGTCGGCGGCGGCCCCTACTGGAAGCACGGCTACAACGTCGTGAAGGGGATCGACCGCTTCGTGCCGGTCGACGTCCACGTGCCGGGCTGCCCGCCGCGCCCCGAAGCGATCATCGAAGGCGTCCGCTTCCTGCAGCGGAAGATCATGGCGAAGCGCGTGCTGGCCGACGGCGCACCGCAGAAGCCCGACTTCACCGGCATCTCGATCTCGCCCGGCACGGTCGGGATCCTCGATCCGACCATCAAGGTGACCAGCACCACGGCCGGTCCGGCTGCCGCCTCGGCAGCGCCCCTCGCGGGAGCCAAGGCGTGACGGTCGCCGAAGCGTTCGAGCAGCTGAAGAAGGATGGCCAAGCGGCCGGCGTCGAGCTCTTCCCCGGGCCGAAGGACGCGGCGCTGGTGGTGACGCGCGAGCGGGTGAAGGCGGTGCTCCGCCACCTGCGCGACGCGCGCCCGTTCGCCTGCGACCTGCTGGTGCTGGTGACCGGCACCCACATGACCGAGAAGAAGGACGCGAAGGGCGTCCTCGTGCGCGAAGCGGGCTTCGAGGTGATCTGGCACCTCCGCTCGGTGCAGCACCGCTCCATCCTCGCGGTGAAGTGCAAGCTGCCGACCGCCGACCCGACGGTCGACTCGGTCGCCGACCTCTGGCCCGCCGCCAACTGGCACGAGCGCGAGACGTGGGACCTGGTCGGCATCCGCTTCACCGGCCATCCCGATCTGCGCCGCATCCTCCTGCCCGAAGGGTGGGAAGGACATCCGCTGCGCAAGGACTACGCCTATCCCAAGGAGTTCCACGGGATCAACCTGGAGGTCGACGCTCCATGGCCGACGCCATGACCACCTCGGGCGCCGCGGCGCCGACCCAGCCTGCGAAGACCTTCGCCCTCCCCGGCGATCCGCTCCGGCCGCCCGACACCTTCGTCGACGTGCGGACGCAGGAGCTGCAGATCAACATGGGGCCGCAGCACCCCTCGACGCACGGCGTGCTGCGCCTCGCGATCTGGGTCGACGGCGAGATCGTCACGCGCGCCGACCCGGACATCGGCTACCTCCATCGCTGCGCCGAGAAGATCGGCGAGTCGGTGTCGTGCATCCAGTACGTGCCGTACACCGATCGCTACGACTACCTCGCGGCGATGAACAACAACCTCGGCTACTGCCTCGCGGTCGAGAAGGTCGCCGAGGTCGAGGTCCCCGAGCGCGCCCAGTACATCCGCACCATCGCGGTCGAGCTGAACCGCATCGCCTCCCACCTCGTGGCGATCGGCACCTACGGGCTCGACCTCGGCGCGTTCACGCCGTTCTTCTACGCCTTCCGCGAGCGCGAGGAGATCCTGCGGCTGCTCGAGTGGATCTGCGGCGCGCGCCTCACCTACAACTTCATCCGCATCGGCGGCGTGATGCGCGACACGCCGGCCGGCTGGGTCGAGGACATCCGCAAGTTCCTCGACCTCTTCGAGACTCGCCTCGACGAGTTCAACGACCTCCTCACCCACAACCACATCTTCGTGGCGCGCACCGCCAACGTCGGCGTGCTGTCGATCGAGGAGGCCGTCCGCTACGGCCTCACCGGCCCGAACCTGCGCGGCTCGGGGCTGCGCTACGACCTGCGCCGCGAGCAGCCCTACCTGCTCTACGACCGCTTCCAGTTCGACATCCCCGTCGGCACCGGCATCAAGGGGCAGGTCGGCGACTGCTGGGATCGCTACTGGGTCCGCCTGCTCGAGATGCGCGAGAGCGTGCGCATCGTCCGGCAGGCGCTCGACCAGCTGCCGACCGGCGGCGAGATCATGGCGAAGAACGTGCGCCACCTCGCCTTCAAGAGCAAGGCGGGCGAGGGCTACCTCGGCATCGAGAACCCGCGCGGCGAGCTCGGCTACTACCTGATCTCCGACGGCGGCGCGAACAGCTACCGCAGCCGCATCCGCGCGCCGAGCTTCTGCAACCTGTCGATCCTCGAGTCGATGCTGCCCGGGACGATGCTCGCCGACGCCGTCGCGATCATCGGCTCGATCGACATCGTGCTCGGCGAAGTCGACCGCTAGTTCGCCAGGCCGCTAGAGCGAAGGGGAGAGCGAAGAGTGGACTCCTTGGTGCCGTTCCTGGAAGGGGCGTGGGGCTGGGCGACCAGCTCCGCCTTCACCTTCTCGATGATCCTCTCCGTGCTGGGCGTGGTCGCCTTCATCTCGGTGTGGGCGATGTTCGCCGTCTGGCTCGAGCGCAAGGCGTCGGCCGACTTCCAGGTCCGCCTCGGCCCGAACCGCGTCGGCGGCCGCTTCGGCTTGCTGCAGACGCTCGCCGACGGCCTGAAGCTGGCGTTCAAGGAAGACCTGATCCCGCGCGACTCCGACAAGTTCCTTTTCGCGGTCGCGCCGGCCGTCGCCTTCTGCGGCGCGTTCGCGGCGTTCGCGGCGCTCCCCTTCACGCCGGCGATCACCGCGCTCGACATCAACCTCGGCGTCTTCTTCATCGTCGCGGTCACCGCCATCGGCGTGATCGGCGTGCTGATGGCCGGCTGGTCGTCGAACAACAAGTGGTCGCTCTACGGCGCCATGCGCGAGGCGGCGCAGCTGATCTCCTACGAGATCCCGAGCGCGCTCGCCCTGATGGTGCCGGTGCTGGTGACCGGCAGCCTGAACCTGAAGGAGATCGTCGGCTTCCAGTGCCTGCCGAGCGACGGCGTGCTCGACAAGGAGGGGCTGGTCTACCTCTCCGACCACGGCTGGCTCGCGTTCTACAGCCCGTGGACCTTCGTCGCGTTCATCGTCTACTACATCGCGTCGCTCGCCGAGTGCAAGCGCGCGCCGTTCGACCTGCCCGAAGCGGAGTCGGAGCTCGTCTCCGGCTTCCACACCGAGTACTCGGGCATGCGCTTCTCGTTCTTCTTCCTCGAAGAGTACGGGATGATGTTCGTCGTCTCGGCGGTCGCCGCGCTGGTCTTCCTCGGCGGCTGGCAGCCGCTGCCGTTCATCAGCCTCAACATGGGCGGCTTCCTCGGGAACCTGTTCTTCCTCGGCGTGTTCCTCGCGAAGTCGGTCTTCCTGCTGTGGGTGCAGATCTGGCTGCGCTGGACGCTGCCGCGCATGCGCGTCGATCAGGTGATGGTGATGGGCTACAAGTACCTGATCCCGATCTCGCTCTTCGCGCTGCTGATGATGGCCGTCTACGAGCACTGGGGGGTGCGCTACCTCCCGGGACTGTTCTGAGAGGCCGGACGTGAGACGACACGGCCACGCGCCGGGAGCGATGCGATGCTGAGCTACGTCAAGAACATCGTCGACACGGTGAAGACCACCGTGAAGGGCATGCAGGTGACGCTGCGCAACCTGCGGCGTCCCGAGATCACCGTCTGCTACCCCGAGCAGCTGCTGCCGCTGCCGAAGGGCTACCGCGGCATCCACACGCTCGACCAGGAAGCGTGCATCTACTGCTTCCAGTGCGCCAAGATCTGCCCGGTCGAATGCATCGAGATGAAGGCCGACCGCGTCGAGAAGAAGTTCCTCGCGTGGGAGCAGTTCTCGATCGACTACAACAAGTGCATCTTCTGCAACCTCTGCACCGAGGTCTGCCCGAAGGACTGCATCCACATGGATCGCCGGGACGGCTCGGCGAAGTTCGCGCTGGTCACCGACGATCGCTCGACGCTGAACCTCGACATCCTCACCTACGTCGGCCTCTCCGAGAACGACGACGCCAACGTGAAGAAGATCGTCGCCGACCGCGCGGCCGGCATCACGACGCCGCCCGCCGCTCCGGCCGCGGCGAAGCCGGCAGCGCCGGGAGCAGCGCCGGCGGCTGCACCGGCTGCCGCGGCGAAGCCGGCGGTCGCGCCTGCCGCCCCGCCCGCGGCGAGCGCGCCGGCGACGCCGCCTGCCGCCGCAGTGCCTCCGAAGCCTCCGGCCCCGCCCGCGCCGCCGACCCCACCCCCCACCGTCGTCTGACCCGCCGGTCGCGACGGACGCGAGTCCGCCGCGCCGGAAGCCCCCGTTTCGACCGACTGCACCGTGAAGTTCGCGAGTTCGTGACGTTCCTGACGTTCCCGGATGACCACCCCGCGCCGTGCGGCCGGTGGCGGCCGCAGGAGTGCCTGCGTTGGACAGCTTCAGTTTCTGGTTCTTCGGCGGCTGCGCGCTCGTCGGCGCGACGCTCGTCGCGTTGATGCCGCGGCTCGTGCACTCGGCGTTCTCGCTGGTGCTCGCGCTGATCGGCGTCGCCGGCCTCTACTGGGGGCTCGGCGCCGACTTCCTCGGCGGCGTGCAGCTGCTGGTCTACGTCGGCGGCATCACCATCCTCTTCATCTACGGCATCATGCTCACACCGCGCGACGCGACGCGGACGAAGCTGACGGCGCTGCTCTTCCCCGGCTTGATCGCCGTGGTGCCGGTGGCGGTGATGCTGCACCTCGCGTGGCAAGGTCTCGCCGTCGCGTTCCACGCGCCGGCCGAGCTCGCCGAGCCGCAGCCGACCGTCGACGCGATCGGCCGCGCCTTCCTGACTCGCGACCAGTACCTGATCCCCTTCGAGCTCGCCTCGCTGGTGCTGCTCGCCGCACTGGTCGGCGCCGTCTTCCTCGCGCGCCGCCGGAAGGAGAGCTGACGTGGACCACCTCGCCGGCTACGTGTTCATCGGCGCCGCCATGTTCGTGCTCGGCGTCTTCACCATGGTGACGCGCCGGAACGCCATCTACGTGCTGATGGGCGCCGAACTGATCCTGAATGCGGCGGCGCTCAACTTCGTCGCCTTCGCCCGCCATCTGGGCAATCGCCTCGACGGGCAGATGTTCGCGATCTTCATCGTCATCCTCGCGGCGGCGGAGGCCGCGGTGGCGCTCGGGATCGTGCTGCAGATCCACCACCACTTCCCGAGCATCGACGTCAGCAAGCCTGACCGGCTCGGCGACTGAGGGACGGGGAACGCGGATGGACTTCTTCGACGACGGCACCCCCGGCTGGTACGCGCTGGCGATCCTGCTGCTCCCGCTGGCAGGCTTCTGCTTCAACGCGTTCACCTACCGGACCGAATTCACGCGCAAGCGCGGCCACATCGTCCCGCTGCTGACGATCGGCACCGCGCTCTTCTGCGCGCTGTCGATCTTCAAGCACTCGGTGATCGACTACGACGCCGACCACGCCGGCGGCCATGGCACCCACGCGGCGGCCGCGCACGGCGCACCGGCGGACGGGAGCGCCGACGAGCACGCCAGCGGTGGCGCCGACGGCGAGCACGGCGCCGCGCGCGCCGCGGGGTCGCTCGCCGATCCGCGCTGGCGCTGGTCGAGCAAGGACCACGGCGGCTCCTACCGGCTGATCGACACCGGGGCGCTGCGCCTCGACGCCGGCATCGCCATCGACCACCTCACGGCGACGATGCTGGTGGTGGTGACGCTGGTCGCCTTCCTCGTCCACCTCTACTCGACGTCGTACATGCACGGCGACAAGCGCTACAGCCGCTTCTTCGCCTTCCTGCAGCTCTTCAGCTTCTCGATGCTCGGCCTGATCCTGACCGACAACCTGCTGCTGCTCTTCTGCTTCTGGGAGCTGGTCGGGCTCTGCTCCTACTTCCTGATCGGCTTCTGGTTCGAGAACGAGGATCCGCCGAAGGCCTCCATGAAGGCCTTCATGACCAACCGCTTCGGCGACGCCGGATTCCTGGTCGGCATCCTGCTCGTCTACCGGATGTTCGGCACCACCGACCTCTCCGAGATCTACTCGAAGATGCAGGCGGTCGCCGAGGGCAGCGCCGCCGTCCCGTCGCTGTTCGGCTGGGAGACCGGCACCCTGCTCACCGTCGCCGGGCTCTGCCTCTTCATGGGCCCGATGGCGAAGTCGGCGCAGGTGCCGATGCACATCTGGCTGCCCGACGCGATGGCCGGCCCGACGCCGGTCTCCGCCCTGATCCACGCCGCCACCATGGTCGCCGCCGGCGTCTACATGGTCGGCCGCATCTACTTCTTCTTCACGCCCGACTGCCTCGCGTTCATCGCGGGCATCGGCACCGTGACGGCGCTGCTCGCCGCGACCATCGGCCTGGTGCACAACAACATCAAGAAGGTGCTGGCCTACTCCACCTGCAGCCAGCTCGGCTACATGATGCTGTCGCTCGGCGTGGGCGGCTATTCGGCCGGCCTCTTCCACCTCTACACCCACGCCTTCTTCAAGGCGTGCCTCTTCCTCGGTGCCGGCTCGGTGATCCACTCGGTGCACACCGAGGACATGCGCGAGATGGGCGGCCTCAAGGAGAAGATGCCCGTCACCTACCGGACGATGCTGATCGCGACCCTCGCGCTGGCGGGCGTCCCGTTCTTCAGCGGCGCGTTCAGCAAGGAGATGATCGTCGAGCACGCGCTCGTGTGGGGCTTCGGCGCCAACGTCGCGAAGCTGCTCCCCGCGCTGATCGCCATCGGCGGCGGCGGGCTCACGTTCTTCTACATGATGCGCCTGATCAACCTGACCTTCTTCGGGCAGCCGCGCGATCACCACAAGTTCGACCACGCGCACGAGTCGCCGCCGGCGATGACCATCCCGCTGCTGGTGCTGGCGTTCCTCTCGCTCTTCTCGGTCGGCTGGCCGATCCCGCTGTTCGGCGGCAAGAAGCTGCCCGAGTTGCTGGCGCCGCCGCCCGCGCTCGCCTCGATCGCGCTCGGCCACGACGAGCACCACGGCCACGCCGGCTTCGCGCTCGCCTTCGCGGTGCTGGTGATCTCCTGCGCCGTGCTGTGGGTCGGCTACGTGCTCTACAAGCGGACCTACAAGGAGCGCCGGCCGGGACCCGAGGTGTGGGTCGCGCGTTTCGGCGGCCTCTACACGACCGTCACCAACCTCTACTACTTCGACGAGTTCTACCGGGCCACGGTCGTGCGGCTCGGCAACGCGACGGCGCGCGTGCTGGCGATCGTCGACTCGAAGGTGCTCGACGCGGCGGTGAACGGCGTCGGCGCCGTCGGCCAGCTGGTCGGCAAGGCGTTCGCCCTGTTCGACCGCCTCGTGGTCGACGGCTTGGTGAACCTCTGGTGGCACCTGAGCCACGCGATCTCGAAGAAGCTGCGCCGCATCCAGACCGGAAACCTGCAGGACTACCTCGCCTTCGCCGTCGGCGGCATGGCCTTGGTGACGCTCCTGTTCCTCTTCCTGGCTTGAGAGCCGGACCGCTCCGGCCTCTCTCCACGGGAACCCTCAAGTCATGATCTCGACGATCGATTCGACCCACCTGCTGACCTGGATCACCCTGTCGCCGCTGCTCGGCGTGCTGGCGATCCTCTTCACGCCGCGCGACAAGGCGGACGTCATCAAGACGCTCGCCGCGGCCTTCACCGGCATCCCGCTCGTCCTGGCGGTCTGGATGTACGTGAAGTTCGACCAGTCGCTGCCGGGCTACCAGCTCTTCGACGACTTCGCCTGGGTCGAGGCCTTCAACATCCGCTACACGGTGGGCGTCGACGGCCTCTCCTCGCCGCTCGTGCTGCTGACCAGCATCCTCATGTTCTTCGCGGTCTTCTCGTCGTGGAACACCGAGAAGGGCGTGAAGGGCTACTTCATGCTGCTGCTCTTGCTCGAGGTCGGCGTGAACGGGGTGTTCGTCAGCCTCGACTTCTTCCTCTTCTACGTCTACTGGGAGCTGATGCTGCTCCCGATGTACTTCCTGATCGGCATCTGGGGCGGCCCGCGTCGCGAGTACGCCGCCATCAAGTTCTTCCTCTACACGCTCGCCGGCTCGGTGCTGATGCTGGTCGCGATGATCGCGATGTACCTGCACTCGGGCGCCACCGCGGCCGAGCGCACCTTCAGCCTCATCACGCTGGCGCAGCGCGGCCAGGACGGGCTCTTCGCGAACGGCCCCATGCTCTTCGGCATGGAGTTCCGCCACTGGCTCTTCCTGTTCCTCTTCATCGGGTTCGCCATCAAGATCCCGGTCTTCCCGTTCCACACCTGGCTGCCCGACGCGCACGTCGAGGCGCCGACCGCGATCTCGGTCGTGCTGGCCGGCATCCTGCTCAAGCTCGGCGGCTACGGCCTGATGCGCATGAACATGAGCATCTTCCCGGACGTCATGTGGGACGGCAGCGGCCCCACCGCCTGGGCCACCGGCATCGCCTTCCTCGGCATGGTGAACTGCGTCTACGGCGCGTTCGTCGCCATGGCGCAGACCGACATGAAGAAGCTGGTCGCCTACTCGTCGGTGGCGCACATGGGCTTCGTGCTGCTCGGCCTCGCGGCGATGAACCAGAACGGCATCGCGGGCGCCAACCTGCAGCTGTTCAACCACGGCACCAGCTCGGCGATGCTCTTCTTGCTGGTCGGCGTCATCTACGACCGCGCCCACCACCGCGAGATCGCCCGCTTCGGCGGCCTCGCCAGCCACCTGCCGATGTACGCGAGCCTCGCCTTCCTCGGCATCTTCACGTCGCTCGGCCTGCCGGGTCTCGCCGGCTTCTGGGGCGAGGCGCTGTCGCTGATCGGCGCCTACCAGCACTTCCCGAAGATCGTGCTGGCCTCGACGATCGGCCTGATCGTCACCGCCGCCTTCTTCCTGATGATGATCCGCAAGGTCTTCTTCGGTCCGAAGAAGGAGATCTACGCCGGCTACCCCGACCTCACCCTGCGCGAGTGGGCCTGCCTCACGCCGTTCGGCGTGCTCTGCATCCTGCTCGGCGTCGCGCCCTTCCTGCTCAGCGACTGGATGAAGCCGTCGATCGACGCGCTCGCCAGCCTCTTCGGCGTGAAGAGCTGACCTTCCCACCGCCGCCGACCGCTCGCCGGAGCCGACCGTGAACCTGAAGGACTACGTGCAAGACCTCTCGCGCCTGTGGCCGGAGATCATCCTCTCCGTCACCGCGCTCTTGGCGCTGGTGTGCGACCTGCTGATGAAGGGCAAGGAGACGCGCGTCACCGGCTGGGTGACCGCGATCGGCGTGCTCTTCACGCTCGGCTGGGTCTGCCGCGACTTCGGCGACGCGGACGGCACCCGCATGTTCGGGATGATGGTGAACGACCGGTTCGCCATGTTCTTCAAGCTGCTGATCACCTCCGGGCTGCTGGTGGTGACGCTGCTCTCGCTCTTCTTCCGCGGCCTGCAGAAGGACGGCGTCGGCGAGTACTACTCGATCCTCGTGATCGCCGCGGTCGGCGCCTGCTTCATGGTCTCGACCGACAACCTGCTGCTGCTCTTCCTCGCGCTCGAGACGCTCTCGATCAGCTCCTACGCGCTCGCCGGCTTCCTGAAGCGCGACCTGCGCTCGGCCGAGGCGTCGATGAAGTACCTCGTCTTCGGCGCGCTCTCGTCCGGGGCGATGGTCTACGGCTTCTCGCTGCTCTACGGCTTCGCCGGCAGCCTCGAGCTGCCGCAGATCGCCGCCACCGTCCGCACGCTGCTGCACGGCAGCGGCCACGGCCTCGACGCCGCGGGGATCGGATGCGCGGTGGCGGTGGTCCTCTCGCTCGCCGGCTTCGGCTACAAGGTCGCCGCCTTCCCGTTCCACTTCTGGAGCCCCGACGTCTACGAGGGCGCTCCGACGCCCGTCACCACCTTCCTCGCCGTCGTCTCCAAGGTGGCGAGCTTCGGGATGATCCTCCGCTTCTTCGGCGGCATCCCGCACGGCGCCGAGGGCTCCGCGCCGCTCGCGACCGTCATCGCCGCGATCGCCGTCTGCTCGATGACGTTCGGCAACCTCGCCGCGATGCTGCAGGAGAACACCAAGCGCCTGCTCGCCTACTCGTCGATCGCCCACTCGGGCTACCTGCTCGCCGGCGTCGCGGCGCTGGTCGCGCCGGGTGCGGCGGGCGCGGTGGCCGGCGGTGACGCGCATGGCCACGGAGTCGCCGCGGCGCTCTCCGCCGGCCTCTCGGGCGGACAGGCGGTGACGTTCTATGCGGCCGCCTACCTGCTGATGAACCTCGGCGCCTTCGCCGTCGTCATCTACCTCTCGAATCGCTTCGGCGCCGAGACGGTGAGCGGCCTCGCCGGTCTCGGCTGGAAGGCGCCGATCGCGTGCGGGACGCTCGTCCTCTTCCTGCTGTCGCTGACCGGGATCCCGCCGACCGTGGGGTTCGTCGGCAAGTGGTACCTGCTGCAGCCGATCTGGTCGAAGGGGCTGCACTGGCTCGCCGTGGCGCTGGTCCTGAACTCGATCGTCTCGCTCTTCTACTACTTCCGCCTCGCCCGCAGCCTCTTCCTGAAGGGCGAAGCGGAGGCGCTGGCGAGCCCGCGCAAGAACGCGTTCGGCGCCGAGATCGCCACCATCGCGGTGGCGCTAGCCGTCGGCACGGTCTGGTTCGGCGTCTCGCTCAGCTGGCTCGCCGACCTGGTGCTCTCGATCCGGATCTGAGCGGCGCCCCGGCACCGCCGCGCCGCTCCTCGGCCCGGAGCGCTCCCGCCGTCGCCCCTCGACCGCGCGACGGCGCGCGTCGCCACGTCTCGTCGCGCTCGCAACGGCGAGCTACCATCGCCGCCCCATCGGCGCGCGCCATCCCGCGCGGCCTCGCGTCCCGCCCGCGGAGGAATGGCCATGCGTTGCGTCGCATCCCGTCGGCTCCTGTCGCCCCTCGCCCTCGTCGCCCTCTCGTGCGCCGCCGGGGCGCAGGCCTGGCCGACCGACTTCGTCGCCGAGGAGATCGGCGCGGGTTGGGATCGCCCGACCTGCATCACCTTCGCCGACCCCGCCAACATGCTGGTCGCGGAGAAGGGGGGCCGCCTCTGGAACGTGCGCAACGGCGTGAAGCGGCTGACGCCGGTGATCGACCTGCGTGCCGAAGTGCTCGACAACGGCGATCGCGGCCTGCTGACGGTGCTCGCCGACCTCGAGTGGGACAGCAACGGCTACATCTACCTCGGCTACATCGTCGACCCCAACGGCGACTCGATCGAGAGCGAGCAGGAGTCGTTCGGCCGGATCGTCCGCTACACGACCTACCGCGACGTGAACGGCGACCTCATCGCCGATCCCGCCTCGCGCAAGGCGCTGATCGGCGCGACCTGGACGCGCGGCATCCCGTCGCTCCACCTGTCGCACTCGATCGGCGACATGCGCTTCGCCAGCGACGGCAGCCTCTTCATCACCACCGGCGACGGCGCCCACTACGACCTCACCGATTCGGGCGGCCACGACCCCAATGGCTTCGGTCCCGGCAAGTTCGACGCCTCCGAGGACATCGGCGCGTTCCGCTCGCAGTCGATCACGTCGCTCGCCGGCAAGGTGCTGCGCATCGACCCGGAGACGGGCCTCGGCCTGCCCGACAACCCCTACTTCACCGGCAACGCCAACGACCATGAGTCGCGCATCTGGGCCACGGGGCTGCGCAACCCGTTCCGCTTCACGCTGCGGCCCGGCACCGGCATCCCCGAGAAGCTCTACATCGGCGACGTCGGCTGGGGCACGTACGAGGAGATCAACCACGCCCAGCGCAACGTCGAGAACTTCGGCTGGCCCTGCTTCGAGGGGCCGCGCGTCGAGTCGAGCTACGACAACGCCGACCCGGGCGGCGAGTGCGACGACCCGACCGTGTTCACGAAACCGCTCTGGTCGTTCCACCACTCGAACCCCGGCACCCCCGGCTTCACCAGCCAGTGCATCTCCGGCATGCAGGTCTACGAGGGGACCGCCTACCCGCAGAAGTACTCCGGCCGCCTTTTCTTCTGCGAGTACGCCTCCGACTGGATTCGCACCGTCCGCTTCGTGAACGGCTCCCCGACCGAGGTCGAGCTGTTCGGCAACAACATCGGCAACCCGGTCGACCTGATCGCCGATCCGACCAGCGGCGACCTGATCTACGTGGCGATCGGCGACAACGCGATCCGTCGCATCCGCTACACGAACGCCAACCACCCGCCGGAGATCGTGGCGTCGGCGTCGCCCTACTACGGCCCCGCGCCGCTCACCGTGACGCTCGACGCCAGCGGCTCGACCGATCCGGAAGGGCAGCCGCTCGCCTTCTTCTGGGAATTCGGCGACGGCACCACCGGCACCAACGCGGTCGAGACGCACGTCTACCCGCTCGGCATCGACTACACCGCGAAGCTCACCGTCACCGACGTCGGCGGCGAGACGGCGACCTGGACGCGACTCATCTCGGTCGACAACACGCCGCCGGCCATCACGCAGATCGTCTCGCCGCCGCAGCCCTCCTTCTACGTCGACGGCCAGCTGATCAACTTCAGCCTGATCGCCACCGACGCGGAGGACAACGCCGCCGGCCTGCCGCTCGCCGTCGAGTGGAAGTTCGACCTCGTCCACGACCACCACACCCACCCGTCGTGGCTGAAGCTGTTCGGCGCCAGCGTCAACTGGACCGCGGAGAGCGAAGGACACGGCACCTGGTACCAGGTCACCGCGAAGGTCACCGACAGCCGCGGCCTGAAGGCGACGCAGCTCTTCGACCTCTACGACCTCGACGCGCACGCCGAGCCGCACCTCGACTCGGTGAGCGACGTCGCGCCGCGACTCGGGGTCCCCGTCGAGGCGCGCGCCCACCTCCACTACGCCGGGAAGGGCGCGGCGGAGCTCCTGTTCGACTGGGGCGACGGCACGCGCGCCCTCTACCACCCCACCCACCTGCAGGAGCGGCGCCCCGACCATCTCTACGCGGCGCCCGGCCTCTACACGCTGCGCGTCACCGCCAACGACGGCCTCGAGCGCGAGACGGTCGATCAGCCGCTGCAGATCCGGCCGCTCCATCCGTCGGTGGCGATCTTCGCGCCGGTCTCGTCGAAGCGCTGGATCGACACGGACGAGCAGTGGACGATCGCCACGTCGCTCGCGACGCAGCTGCGCGCGCTCGGCTACGAGGCGGAGATCTTCGTGCCGAGCAGCCAGCAGGCGCTGCTGAACTGGATGGAGAACTACCGCAACGATTCGCTGCGCGACTACCTGGTGCTGCTCGACATGGCGCCCGCGCTGGTCTACTCGGGCCAGAACGACGGCTCGCCCGCCGAGGACTGGATCGAGGCGGGGAACGGCATCCTCTGGACCGGTTACAGCCCGTTCGCGTGGTGGATCGCCGAGGACGGCTCGATCAGCGACGCCGGCGCCAGCTTCACCGCGGCCGACGAGGTGCTCGATGCGGCGACCGCCGGGCTCTGCACCGGCGCCGGCTCGATGCTGCTCCTGCCGCCCGCGATCGACCTGCCCGACCTCGCCCCCTACGCCGCGACCTACGGCGTGATCCCGAGCCGACTCGGCGCCGGCTGGAGCGAGCAGGTCACGTACGCCGACGACGGCACGAGCGGGTCGCTGCGCGCCACCGACGCAGTGCTCTTGCGCAATGCGGCAGGCGGCGAGTACGCGCAGTTCCTGGTGAGCAACGCGAACCTCCCGAAGCGCGCCGACGTGCTGTTCGACTTCCTGCGCACCCAGCTCTACGTCGGCCGCCCCGCCGGCCCGGCCGCGTTCGGGCTGCTCGATCCGGCGATGAAGGAGCAGAACGTGCCGCCGCTGATGGCGACGTTCACCTGGGCCGACAGCGCCGGCGCCACCAGCTGGCTCTTCGAGCTCGCGCTCGACCCGGAGTTCGCGCACCCGGTGCACGTCGCGGTGCTGCCGAGCGCGGCCCCGTACGACCTGCCGATCGAGCTGCGCCAGTCGCAGAAGTACTGGTGGCGCGTCACTGCCCGCAACGACTTCGGCACCAGCGGTGCCGACCCGCGCACCTTCACCACCGGCCGCGCCGCCCACAAGCAGCAGTGAGCGCGGCACCCGGAGAGTCCTGACGAACGCGGCCCCCGCAGCGCATCCGCTGCGGGGGCCGTCCCATTTCCTGCCTGCTTCGCTCGAGCCGTCGCTCAGCGCATCGAGCGCACGCGGCGCGCTCCAGCGTTGCGCTGCGGAGCCGGGGTCGGCTCCGGGAGCGGCGCCGGAGCGCTGTCGGCCGCCCCCTCGATCTCCGCGAGCTGCTGCTGCAGCGCCTGCAGTTGCGCAGCGAGCGCCTCGATCTGCGCCCGCAGCATGGCCGCATCGGCCGACGCCGCGGCACGCGGCGCCGGTGCACCGCGGGACGCTTGCCCCGTCCGCGCGATCCGCGCCCGCGCGACGTCGTACTCCGCTGCCGCCCTCTGCTGCGCGTTCGCTGCACGCGCGTGCTCCGGCGCTCGCGCTTGCGCGACCTCGCGCTGCCGGGCGAGCTCGAGCTCCGCGCGCGCGCGCTCGGCCTGCTTCTGCGCGTCGCGCGCGTGCAGCTCGTGCTGGCGCGTGAAGTCGACGCGCGACCGCTCGAGCTCGCGGCGCGCCTGCGCCAACTGCCGCTCCGTGTCGGCGCGTCGCTTCGCGAAGTCGCGCTCCGCCTGCCGCATCAGGCCGTTCACCGTCTTCTCGTCGAGGTCGTGCGCCGCCTCGATGATCGTCGCCTGCTTCTCGGCGAACGCCTCCGCCAGCTCCGCGTCGCGATCGGCCTGCTCCGAGTCGAGGTCGGCGAGCGCCTCATCGAGGTCCGCCATCGACTCCTCGAGCGAGCAGTGGAGCTCCTCCATCGACTCCGCCAGCGACTCGTCGAGCTCGGCCATCGAGTCGTCGAGCTCCGCCATCGCATCGGCCAGCTCGATCTCCCAGTCGGAATCGAGCGCCGGTTGCGCGACGTAGCCGAGCTCGGCCAACGACTCGAGTTCGATCGCATCGCACGGCTCGGCGCACGCGGTCGTGCACGCCGCCTCGCAAATCTCCTCGCACTCTTCCTCGCAGGCCGCTTCGCACGCGTCCTCGCAGCTTTCCTCGCAAACCGCGTCGCACTCCTCCTCGCAGGCGGCCTCGCACGGCGCCGCAGCCACCGCGACACCGCCGGCGCGAGCGCCCGCGTGCGCGGCGCGAGCGTGCGCCGTGGCGACCCGCTCCTCGACCAGCGCCATCAGCTTCTTCTGCAGCTGGGCCGCTTCGGCGTCGCGCCCCGCGCGCACCGCTTCGGCGTAGGCTTGCGCCACCACCGAGAGCCGCTCGTCCAGCACCTCGTCGGTCGGCATCTCGGGCATCGACGGCATCGCCGGCATCCCCGACATCGCGGGCATCGACGGCATCGCCGCCGGGGCCAGCGCAGGCGCCGCCGGCACGTTGGCGGGCCGCTTCACGCGGATCGAGCGGCGGCGCTCGTCACTCGCGGGCTCCGCCGCCGCCGGCGCACCGACTCCCGCCGCGCGGCTCGCCGCCGCGCTGCTCGGCACCGCAACCGGTGCACGCGCCGCTCGCGCTGCGCCGCCGCGCGCGCCCTCGCTCGGCGCAGCGGCCGCCGCCGGCGCCATCGCCGGCATCGGTGCGACCCGGGCCATCGGCGCGCTCGGCGCGATCGGCTCCCCGGGGGCGACCGGCGCCGCCGACACCTTGCTCGCCGTCGGCGCGATCGGCGCCGCCGGCGCCGCCGGCGCGATCGGTGCCGTCGACGCGATCGGTGCATCCGACGCGATCGGCGCCGCGCTCGGCAGCGGCTCGTCGCCCGGGAGCAACGTGGCGGCCGCGCCGAGCTGCGTCAGCAGCGGCAACGCGAACAGCGAGCAGGCGATCCAGCGCCCGTTGCGCCGCCACCTTCCGTCGGGACCCTTCGAATCGACCGTGAGCATCTCGATCCTCCTCTCGATCTGCGACGGCGATCGGCCCCAGTGCAGGAGCGCGCAACGAACGCCCGCGGAGTGGGGCCCCGCGTCGATCGCCGAGAGATGACCATGAAGCGCTGCGGCGTGTTCCAGCAGCGCGTGGGCGTAGCTGCGGCGATGGCCGCACCGTTCGACGACGGCGAGGTCGCACGAGAGCTCGCGCAACCGGCCGACCTCGGCCGACAGCCACCAGGCCGCCGGATGGAACCAGAAGAGCGACGTCGCGACGGCCTGCAGCGACGCGGCCGCCGCATCGCCGCGCGCGATGTGGACCAGCTCGTGGCGCAGCGCCCAGCGCAACGCCTCGGGCGAGATCTGCGTGAGGGCGCGCTCGGGCACCAGCAGCGTCGGCCGCCGCCAGCCGAAGCAGGCGGGGCTCGCGATCTCGGCGGAGATGGCGAGCCGCACGCGCGCCGCCGCCGGCTCGCTCCTCGCGAGGTCGGCCCAGAGCGCCGCCAACTCGGGCGGCACGCTTCGTTCGGCCCGTCGCAGCAGCCGCACCGTCCGCGCGAGGCGGACCACGCGGCGCCCGACGACGCAGGCGAGTCCGACTGCGTAGAGCAGCAGCGCCGCGCGCGCGCTGCCGAGGCGGCGCGCCGCCGCGGCGACGGCCTCGCGAGCGGCGTCGAAGAGGGCGCGGCTCGCGGCGGCCGCCATCGGGGGCGCAGGGGCGGCGATCGAGTCAACGACGGGCGCCGCGATCGTGGCCGCGGCCGGCGCCCCGTCGATGGTGCGCTCGAACGCGAAGGCAACCGCCGGCAACGTCTCGTCGATCGCCGTCGGTGCCGCGACGCGTCGCGGCTCCGCGTGCGCCGTTTCGTGCCGCTCGCCGCGCGGGCGCTGCGATCGGCTCCACTCCGGGGAAAGCTGCGCCGGCCGCTCGAGCTCGCTCCCGAGTTCGAGCGGCGTGGGACGCGGCGGCGGCAACGGCGCGCCGCGCGGCGCTGCGACCAGCAGCGAACGCTCGTCGATCTCGATCGGCGCGAGATCGCGCGGCTCCGCGGCAGGAGCGCTCGGGGCCGCCCGCTCGAGCAGTCGCGTGACCCAGGCGCGCAGCGGCGCGCCCCACGCATCGGCGGCGCCACGCACCGCCCACTGCACCGGCAGCAGGAGCAGCGCGCCGACCAGCAGCGCGCACGCCAGCGCATAGGCGAGCGCCGGATCGCGCTTCAGCACGCGCCGGGTGAGCAGCGCCGCGCCGGCCGCGAGCGCCATCCCGAGCGACGCGATCGCCACCTGCGCGAGCCACGGCGAGCCGCTCATCGGCCGCCCTCCGCCGCGCTCCCGCCCCCGGCGGCCGGCGGCGCGTCGTCGAGCCGCTCGTCGATCAGGTGGCGCAGCTTCTCGAGCTCGGCGCGCGACAGCTCCTCGCGTTCCATGAGGTTCAGCAGCAGCGGCTGCACGCGGCCGTCGAAGAGGCGCTCGACGAGCTCGCCCACCATCGAGGTGGTCACCTGCTCCTGCGAGACGCGCGGCTGGTAGAGGTGCGCGCGGCCGCTGCCGGCACGCGTGCGCACGACCGACTTGTCGCGCAGGATGTTCAGCACCGTCTGCACCGTGTTGTAGGCGAGCGGCTTGCGCCGGCCGACGTTCACGCGGTCGACCACGTCGCGCACGGTGAGCTCGGGCGCGCTGTCGCCGGCCCAGAAGGTGCGCAGCACCTCGAGCTCGAGCTTGGTCAGGAGCACCTTGCCGCGTTCGCGCGCCATCGCGTCCTCCTCGGAGCCGGCCCGGCACCGGAGCGTCTCGCCCCTTCGCCCCTCGCCGCACCGCTGACTCCGAATGTCTTAGGAGTCATCGACCCGATCGGCAACCCCCTTCTCCTAAAATCTTGGGAGTCAGCGATGCGGGGGCGTCAGCGACGCGGCGGTGCGGGATCCGTCGGCGGATCACTCCCGGAACGAAACGGCGGCGCCAGCGGCGGGGACAGCAGCGGGGACAGCAGCGTCTCGGGCGCGGCGAGGAAGCGCCGCGTGATCTGGTAGGCGTCGGTCTCCTGCCAGGCGACCGTCCGCCAGCCGGCGTCGTCGAGCTGCACGATGCGGGCATCGGGGTAGCCGAGCAGGATCGGCGAATGGGTCGCCACCACGAACTGGCTGCCCTCTGCCGCGAGCGCCTGCATGCGGGCCAGCAGCGCGAGCTGCCGCGTCGCCGACAGCGCCGACTCGGGCTCGTCGAGCAGGTAGAGGCCGCCCGCGACGAACCGTTCGAGCGCCACCCAGAGGAACGACTCGCCGTGCGAGCGGCGGTGGAGATCGATCCAGCCGTGCCCGTACTGCTCGCGCACCGCCTCGCTCGCCACGTGGTGGAGCGTCTCGGCGCGCAGGAAGAAGCCGCCGCGCTCACGCCGCGGGCCGCGGGCGAGGCGCAGCGCCGCGGGGAGCCGCTCGTCGATCCCTTCCGCGGCCGCCGCCTCCTCCTCGCTGCGGAAGTTCTTCGAGCCGCCGCGCGGCGGGAAGCCCGCCTTGCGGGCGATCGCCTCGAGCAGCGTCGACTTGCCGCTGCCGTTCTCCCCGACGAGGAAGGTGACGGCCGGCGCGAACTCGAGGCGCCCGAGCTTCGCGATCGCCGGGATCGTGAACGGCCACGCGGTGGCGTCGCCGATCCGCTCGGCCAGCAGTTCGACGTGGAGCAGGATTCCCGCCATCGCTCGCCTCGCGGTCATTCCGATCCGGGAGCGTTCCGCCGGAAACGGGCCGCTCGCGACCACCGCATCGCGTGCCGGCCGCGCTGCGCCGCGCCGCGAGCGGAGATCCGCGCGGCGCGGCGGTGCGGAGTCCGGCGGCGGAACGCTCCCGGATCGAAACGACGGACGGATCGGAACGCCGGATCAGCCGGCCGTCACTTCCCCTCGAGCCAGTCGGCGAACGACTGCGGGTCGCTCTTGAACGAATCGTTGAACTCGGTGTGGCGCAGCATCGTCCGCGTCTTCGGATCGATCACGATGTAGTACGACTGCGAGTGGTAGCCGATGTAGCCGCGCTCGATCTCGATCCACTTCTCGCCGAGCGTGTCGTGGTCGGTGTGGAGGCGCGACTCGATGAACTTCTCGGTCAGGACCCGGCGCACGGCCGGATGAGGGAAGATCTCCTCTTCCATCACGCGACAGTTGATTCAGGTGAATCCGGTGAAGTTGATGACGACCAGCTTCCCCTCGCGCTCGGCGCGGGCACACGCCTCGTCGTGCGCGTCGATGACGATCACCGGCCCCGCCGCGACCTCGCCGCCGCCGTGGCCGTCCCCGCCGCCGATGCGCGACGAGTAGGGCGGCGCCATCACGTTCATCACCCAGTCGAGCTTGTTGCCGAGCGCGCCGTGAAGGTTGTAGAGCGCGAAGAGCAGGAAGGCGATGCCGGCCACCATGCGCCCCGACCCGATCGACGGGTGGAGCTTCACCGGCATGCCGGGCTCGAGCAGCACGGGCTCGCTGTCCTCGTGGAGGCGGATCACGCCGAACAGGTAGAGCGCGCAGGCGGCGAAGAGGCCGGCCCACCAGAGGTAGAAGAGCTCCTTCGAGATGATCCCCCACTGCAGCACGAGGTCGGCGTTCGAGAAGAACTTGAGCGCCGCGGCCAGCTCGACGAAGCCGAGGCAGACCTTGAGCGTGTGCATCCACTCGCCGCTCTTCGGCAGCGTCTTCGCCTTGCCCGGCAGCAGCGAGAGGAAGACGAACGGGATCGCCATCGTCAGGCCGAAGACGGTCATCCCCATCACGACGCGCGGCATGCTCGAGGCGCCCGCGGCCAGCAGCGTGCCGACGAACGGCGCGGTGCAGGTGAACGAGGTGATGACCAGCGTCGCGCCCATCAGGAAGACGCCGACGTAGCCGCCCTTGCGCGTCGCCTTGCCGGCCGCCTGCATCAGGAACTGCGGCGGCTGCAGCAGGAGCAGGCCGAACAACGAGAGCGAGAAGACGACGAAGAAGGTGCCGATGATCAGGTTCGTCACCCAGTGGGTGGCGAACGGGATGATGATCGGACCGACCAGCGCCCCGATCACCACGTAGATGATCACGATGCCCGCGCCGTAGGTCAGCGAGAGCGGCAGGATCGAGGTCTGCCGCGCCGTCGCCTGCTTGGTGAAGTAGCTGATCGTGATCGGGATCATCGGGTAGGTGCACGGCATCAGCAGGCTGAAGAGCCCCCAGCCGAACGCCGTCAGCAGGAAGAGGCCGAGCGGCAGCTCCTCGAGCTTCTCGGAGGCGCGGTTCACTGGCGCGGCGCCGATCGTCTCCTCCGGCGCCCCGTCGTCCGTCGCGTGGTCGCCCGCCGCCGAGCCGCTCGCGCCGCTCGCCGCGGCACTCGCTCCGCCCCCCTGCGTCGCCGCGACCGCGCCGACCACGAGGTCGCTTGGGAAGGCCGCGAAGAGCGCGTCGCCGCCGCTGCCGGCCGGCTTCACCACCTGCTTCCACGGCACGCAGCCGGCCTCGTTGCAGGTCTGCCCGACGACGGTCAGCGTCAACGCCGCGAGGTCCGCCCCCGGCGCCTTCTTGCCGAGCAGGTGGACGACGAAGGTCCCGTGGTGGACCCAGAGGAACGTCTTCAGCGAGCCGAACTCCTGCGGCTCCTTCTCCGGCGTCGGGAAGCGCGGTGCGCTCCACTCGATGCCCTCGCCGGCGAAGGTGAAGGTCGTGGGCGCGCCGATCGCGCCGGGCCCGCCGACGTCGCTCTCGCTCGGTCCGTGGCCGAGGTGGTACCCCTCGGCGACGGTGATCTGCACCGCCGCCCTCACCGACTCGCCCTCGTCGCGCACGAAGAGTTCGGCGGTCGCGTGGCCGTCATCGAGGAGCGCCGCCGCGCTGAACCCGCCGCTCGGCGCATCGGTCGGCGGTGTCGCGCTCGGCGCCGCGCTCGGCGCCGCGGCGACCGGCATGCTCTCCGTGGGCGGCTCCTCGGCCGCGACGACGCCCGGCGCCAGCAGATCGGCCGGGAACTTCTCGAAGAGCTTGTCGCTCCCCGCCCCGCCGCTCTTCACCTTCTGCTTGTAAGGGACGCAGCCGGCGGCATTGCACGTCTGGCCGCGGATCGTGAGTTCGATCGTCGCCGGGTCCGCCGCGGGATCGACCTTGCGACCGCGCACCCACAGCACCGGCGTGCCGTAGTGGATGTTGAGCCAGGTCTTCGTGGCGCCGAAGCTCTGCTCTTCGCGCTCCGGCTCGGGGAAGCGCGCGGCGCTCCACTCGAAGCCGGCGCCCGCGAAGGCGAGGGTGGTCGGCATGCCGGCCGCATCCGGTCCGCCGACCTCGGCCGCGGTCGGGCCGTGGCCGATGTGGTAGCCCGGCTCGAGCACGATCTCGACCGCCGCCTTCACGTCGTCGCCGTCGACCCGCAGCCAGAGCTTCGTGTCGGCGCGATTCTGCGCGCGCGCCGGTGCCGCCAAGACGAGCAGCAGCGCGAGCGCTGCGGCCGCTCGGACGGCCCGGAGCACCCACCGCGCGAACCGGCTTGCCTCGCCGGCCCATCGCGAGGCGCGTTCGTTTCGATCGACCACCATCGGCTGCCGTTCTCCTCGGGACGCCGCTCGGCGATGCGCCGAACCGGCCCCCGCCACTCGCCTACGAGCCGCGCGCTGCGCGGTGCCGTCGACGAAGCGCGGGACGTTACCCGACCGGGGCGCCCTCGGGAGAGCCGCGCGCCGCGCCACCCGATGCCGCTCCGCCGCGCGCCGTTCCGCGCCGTTCCGCGCCGTTCCGCGCCGCTCCGCGCCGGGGGCGCGCCACCTCTAGACGGAGAGGAGCTCGTCGTAGAGCGATTGGTAGCAGAGGACCATGGTGGCGAGGTCGTACTCGGCCAGCGCCTTCGCGCGGTTCGCCGCACCGATCGCCGCGCGGCGCGCCGGATCGTCGAGCAGCTGGCGCAGCGCCGCGGCCAACGCCGCCGGCGCGCGCGACTCGACCACGAAGTCGCGGTTCTCGGGCGCGATCATCGTCGCCACGTCCCCCACCGCGGTCGAGACGGCCGCCCGCCCGCACCCCATCGCCTCGAGCAGCGAGATCGGCATCTGCTCGGTGTGGGACGAGAGGGCGAAGAGGTCGAGCGCGCGGTAGGCGTCGCGCGGATCGGGGAGGTTGCCGGCGAAGCGGACGCGCGCGGCGATGCCGAGCGATTGCGCCAGCGACCGCAGCGCCCCCTCCTCGGGGCCGTCGCCGACGATCAGCAGATGGGCGGTGCGCCACGTCGCGCTGGCGCCAGCCGGCTGCTCCGCGAGCGCGCGGATCAGCAGGTCGAGCCCCTTCTCGGCGCGCAGTCGCGCCACCGTGCCGACCACCGCGACCTCCTGCGGCAGCTGCAGCGCAGCGCGCGCGGCGGCGCGGCTCGCGGCATCGGGCGGCGGCGCGAAGTGGGCGAGGTCGATCCCGTTCCGGATCCAGAGGCGCTTTCTCTCCGGCACGTGCCAGCTCGTCTCGGCGCGCCGCAACAAGAGCTGCGACGGCACGACGACGCGCATCGCGAGCGGCAGCACGAGGCGGCGGAAGCGGACGCGGCGGGCGAGCTCGCCCTGCGCCTCGTCGGGGCCGAAGCCATCCTCGCCGTGCAGCACGCGGCGGTAGCCGAAGAGGCGCGCACCCGGGATCGCCTCGATCGCCCCCCAGTTGTAGGTCAGCACGAGGTCGGGACGCTGCCGCGCGATCAGCTTGCCGAGCCGCCACGAGTAGGCGCCGAGACGGCCTTTCGGCGGCGGATCGGCGTAGGCGACGCGCGGGTGGCCCGCGAGCCGCGCCGCGCAGGCGAAGTTGCCGTCGAGCCCGACGATCGTGTGGCGGAAGCGGTCGGGCAGCGCGTGGATCAGCGTGGCGGTGCGCACCTGCGGCCCGCCCGCCGCGAAGGTGCTGAAGAGATGGAGCAGGTGGTGCGCGCCCGCCATCGACTCAGCCGTGCGCGGTCGCGTTCGCCGCCGTCGCGCGCGGCGGCGGCAGCGTCGCGGCGAGGAACGCCGCGCGTTCGGCGATCGGCTGCCAACCGAGCTCCGCCTTCGGCCGCGCGTTGTCGAAGCCGCGCGCCGCCGCTCGCGTGGCGAGATCGCGCCAGCTCGGCGGCTCGGCGCCCGGCTTGCGGATCGCCTTCTTCACGGCGTACTTGAAGAGCTCTTCGAGGTACCAGCGGGTGATCGACTCGGGGTGGAAGCGGAAGTCGCGGTGGAGCTGCGCGCGCAGCAGGTCGACCCACTCGCGCGCGGTGAGGCGCACGTCGCCGACCAGGTTGTAGGAGCGGTTGGCGGCGGCGGGCAGCAGCGCCATGCGGGCGAGGCCGTCGGCGACGTCGTCGACCGTGACGAACGGCAGCGGCAGGTTCCCGCCCCCCCAACCGAAGACCTGGGAGTCCTTCGCCCAGAAGCCGACGCCCGAGTGCTGCGGAGCGCCGCGCGCGCCGACCACGAAGCCGGGCCGCGCGATCACCAGCTCGAGCTTCTTCTCGCCCGCTTGCGACGCCGCGAGCGACTGCAGCAGCGCCTCGGTGGCGATCTTGCCGCGCGCGTAGAGGCTGCGCCGCGCCGGCTCGCGGTCGAGCGGCGCCTCTTCGGTGATCGGCGCCGCGCCGCCGTCGCAGAGGTCGTAGACGGCGATCGAGCTGGTGTAGACCAGCCGCTGCACGCCGCTCGCCGCGCAGGCGTTGGCGACGGTGCGCGCGCCGCCGAGCATGGTGCGCTCGAAGTCGGTCCACGTCTCGCCGCCGCCGGTGGCGAGGTGGACCACCGACGCGCAACCGGTGAAGGCGCGCTCGAGCGCGGCCGGATCGGAGAGTTCGCCAGCGAAGAGGGTCACCCCGTCGCGGCGCAGCACGTCGGGGACGAACGCCGGCTTGCGGACCAGCGCATGGACGCGCTGGCCGGCGCGCAGCAGTCGTTCGACGAGATGGGTGCCGAGGAAGCCGTTCGCACCGGTCACCGCGACGGCGACGTCGGACGCGCCGCCGGCCGCGGCGGCGGGCGCTCGCGCGGTGCTGCTCGAGATGCCGCTCGGTGCGGTGCTCGGTGCGGCGACGCCGGCCACGCTGCCGCTCGCTTCGGCCTCCGGGACGGCGGCGGCGGCGAGGTCGCAGCACTCGACCACCTGCAGCCCCTGCTGCGCATCGCACGGATAGCGCGGCCCGCCGCGCAAGCTGGCGTGGAACGCCGCCAGCGAGTCGCGCATGCCGACGAAGAAGAGGTCGCTGCGGCCGGAGAGCTTCAACGTCGAGGCGACGTAGGCGAGCGCGCCGCGCCACCCGGCGCGCAGCAGCGCGACCGCATTGAACTGCGCGTTCTTCAACTGATCCCAGAAGTCGGGCCAGGGGGTCTTGCGGGTCTGCGTCACGTGGCCGCGCAAGAGGTCGACGTGCAGCGACCCGTCCTGGCCGAGCAGGCGCACGAAGCTCTCGGCGAAGTCGCGCCCGAACGAGAGGTGGAGCGACGCGGTGCCGCGCTCGTGGGTCAGCGCGAGCTGCCAGGTGTCGTAGAAGACGACGCCCGGCGCGAGCTCGCGGCGGCCGCCCGGCACCGAGGTGACCGAGCGGACCGGGCCGAGCAAGTCGACCAACTGCGAGAAGGGGTGGGTCGCCTGCTCGAAGATGATGTTGCGCGGCGTGCGGAACATGAAGTGGGCGAAGTCGCGCGTGTTCAGCTGGCGCAGCGGCACCGAGAGGCAGGCGAAGACGTGGTCGAGTTCGCCGAGATCGCCGCGCGCCAGCGTCGCCTTCGCAGCGCGGTAGCTCGGGTGGAAGGTCGCGTTGTGGTTGACGGCCAGTGGCAGGCCGCGCGCCGCCGCCAGCAGCAGCAGCCGCTGTGCATCGCCGCGATTGGTCGCGAGCGGCTTCTCGAGGAAGACGCCGACGCCCGCTTCGAGCAGCTCGGTGGCGACCTCGACGTGGCGCTGCGGCGGGACCAGCGCGTGGGCGACGTCGGGCTTGCCGGCGGCGACGAGTTCGGCGACGGAAGCGTGGACGCGCGGGACGCCGTGGCGGCGCGCCAGCGACTCGGCGCGCGCGCGGTCGACGTCGACCAGCGCGACCACCTCGACGCCTTGCAGCTTCTTCAGGACCTGCAGGTGGTAGTCGGCGATGAAGCCGGCCCCCACCACCGCCACCTTGGTCGTCGCGCTCACGATCCCCCCGCGCAGCAGCCGCCTGCTGATCCGCTCGCCCCGCCACCCGCCCCGCCGGTCGGCGCTGCCGCCGGCTTCGGCGCCCGCCGCGCCTCCGCGACGATCGCCCGCACCCGCTCCATCAAGGTCGGCCCGTGGTACGGGATGCCGTCCTTGATCGTCCATTCGATGCCGCCGGCGTGAACCGGGCGGCCGTCCACGTTGACGTCGGCGCCGGTCGGATAGAGGAGGCGCAGGTTGTCGAGCGGGTTGCCGTTCACCAGCACCAGATCGGCGAGCCACCCCTCCTTGATGCGGCCGAGCTGCGACTCGACGCCGACGACGCGCGCGCCATTCAGCGTCGCCTGGGTCACCACTTCGAGCGGCGTGAAGCCCGCCTCCTCGTGGAGCTCGAGCTCGCGCAGGTAGCCGAAGCCGTACATCTCGTAGATGAAGCCGGCGTCCTCGCCGCAGGTCACCGTGCCGCCGAGGTCGGCGAACCGCTTCACCGCCGCCATCCAGATCCGGTAGTTCTCGCGCCAGAACGCCTCGTCGGTCGAGCTCCAGCCGATGAAGAAGCTGCCGTGCGAATCGAGGTTCGGCTCGAAGAAGCGGGCGAGGCCGGGATGGAGGTGGTCGCGGAACCACGGTTGGTTCTGCGCGCGGGTGAGGTCGCGCGACGCCTCGTAGATCGCGAGCGTCGGGTCCCAGGCGAGCTCTGCCGCGACCATGCGCGCCAGCACCTGCTCGAGCTTCGCCGGGTCGGCCTCGCGCCAGAGGCGGCCGGCGTAGCGGAAGCGGTCGACCTCGTTGCTGTAGGAGAAGTCGGGCGGGAAGCGCTGCAGGCCGATCAGCGCGGCGTCGGGCACGCCGTACCAGTGCTCGATCGAGGTCATGCCGAGCCGGACGCAGTCGAGGACGGTGGTCTCCTCGACGCCCATGTGGATCGTGGTCGGCAGCTTCAACCGCTTCGCCTCGTCGACCACCGCGTCGAGCGCGTCGCGGTCCATGCTGAAGAGCTTCAAGCCGTCGGCGCCGCGCGCCGCGAGGTCGCGCACTTGTGCGCGCAGGGCGTCCGGCTTGCCGTTGTTGAGGAACGGGTAGATCCAGAAGCGCGGCGCGGCGAGCGTGCCGTCGCGGCTCTGCTGGCGCAGCACGAGGCTGCGCTCGAACTCGGAGCCGACGTCGCGCACCGCGGTGATCCCGCAGGCGAGCCAGAGGTTGAACTGGTACTCGTTCTCGATCGCGAGCCCGCCGCGCTCCTCCTGGATGTGGCCGTGCAGGTTGAAGAAACCGGGCAGGAGCCACTTCCCCTTGCCGTCGATCACGGTCGCGTGGGCATCGCTCGGCCCGGCGCGCCCCACCTTCTCGATCTTGTTGCCGCGCACCAGCACGTCGGTCGGCCCGGTCGGCGGCGTCCCGTTGCCGCGGATCACCATCACGTCGCGGATCAGCAGCGACTCGGCGCGCGTGGCGTGCTTGGGCGCCGCCGCATCGCCCGCGGCGCGCGCCCGCGCGACCGGCGCTGCGAGCGACACCGCGACCACCACCGCGAGCCGGCAGACCAGGAACGCGCGCGCCATCTCGATCCCCACGGGAGGTGCGCGCCGTGTTCATCCCCCTCGGCGCGCGAGGGGCGCGATTGTAGGCATGCGACGCTGCCGCCCACGCGCCTGCGCCTCGCCCGCCTCGCGCCGCTCGGCGCCGCCGCCGTCACTTCTTCGCGGGCTTCCCGGCTGGCTCGGTCGCATTCGCGCTCCCCACCGTCTTCTGCCAGAAGGCGTGCGTGGCGGGCAACGCCAGCAGCGCCTCGGGCCCCTTCTCCTTCACGTCGACGAAGAGCCCGTACCACTCGCCGGTCTGCACGACATCGTTGCCGCGCGTCGCCTTCGTGAACTGGTCCTTGCCGCCGCCGAAGTCGAGCAGCGCGCCGATCGCCTGGAAGGTGTGGTAGCTCGAGTCGCCGCTGCCGCCTTGCGAGTCGGCACCGCCCCCGCCGCCGTAGCGATCGTCGCCGCCGCCATCGAGCAGCACCGCGACCGCGGTGTTGGCCGTCCCGCCGAGCGCGAGCCCGCCGACGTCGTACTGGTCGTCGCCGCCCTCGTCGATCAGCCAGCCGACCCCTTCGTCCCACGCCGCGCCGCAGTTGGCCGCGCACTTCGTCTCGTAGCGATCGTTGCCGCCGGCGTCCCAGCGCAGGCCGACCGCCTGGTGGACGCCGAACCCCTGGCTGTAGCGGTAGCCGCGGTTCACGTCGTCGCCGCCGCCGTCGTACATCAGGCCGAGGCCGAAGAAGTAGGCGCCGCCCTGGCTGAAGTTGCCCGACTCGTACTCGCCCTTGCCGTTGCCGAGGTAGGCGAAGAGGCCGATCCCGCCGCCGAGCACCTGGCCGTCGCGGAAGCCGAAGCTGTAGCCCTGCGACGCGCCGTGGAAGCTGCCCGGCCCCGAGTCGCCGTAGACGTCGGGCCAGTGGCCATTCGCCACGTAGACGTCATCGCCCGCGCCATCGATCAGCGCCGCGCAGCCCGGCCCGTTGCTGGCACCCTGCGCATAGGCCCACGCCGAGTAGCGATCGTTGCCGGCGCGATCGAGCAAGAGACCGACGCCGGTGAACGCGTAGCCCTGCGCGTAGTCGTGCGCGACGTACTCGTCGTCGCCTTCGAGGTCCTGCAGGACGGCAACGCCGAAGCAGGCGGAGCCCTGCGCGAGGCGCGCCCCCTCGTAGCGATCCTTCCCCTTCGCATCGACCAGCAGCGCGACGCCGCACGCCGCGTAGGCGAGGCCGGGCGCCGCTGCGACGTAGCGATCGTTGCCGTGGAGGTCGAGCACCACGCGCACGAGCGGCCCGTCCGCCTCGTCGACCGCCGCCGCGCGCTCCCACGTGTCGTCGCCGCCGAGGTCGATCAGCAGCGCCGCGCTGCCGCGGATCGTCGTCTTGCCGTTGCCGAGCAGCACGACGCGCGACTCGTCGCGGATCCCGACGCTCGCGATCACGTCGCCGCTGAAGCCATCGACCTTGCCGGCCGCGCGCGCCGTCTTCGCCAGGCGGCGGCCGAGCGTCGCCAGGAACGACGGCTCGGCGAGGCGCGCCACGCGCTCTCCCACCTGCAGCAGCCGCACGCGATCGACCTTGCGCGCCAGCGCCTTGAAGCGCTCGAGCAGCGCGTTCTGCTCGACGCTGATCACCGGCTTCGGGGAGTGGCAGAGGAAGAACGCCTCGCACCACTGCGGGAATGCGGTGCGCGCCAGCTTGCGCTCCTCCGCCGTGACGTTCACCAGCACCGCATCGAGCGCGTCGTGGCAGCCGGCGAGGTAGCTCGACAGCAGTTCGAGCAGCTCCTCGTTCACCACCGCGCCGCCGTCGAGCGGCGCCCCGCCAGTCGGCGGCGCGATCTGCAACCAGAGCGCGTCGAGGTCGCGCAGCGTGGCGCGCCCCGGATCGGTCGCTGCCGTCTCCGCATCGACGGCGCCGCTCGGCTCCGCCGCGTCGATCCACGCCGCCACGCTGCCGAGCAGCCCGCTCAGCGCGACGCCGTTGCCCTTCGGGAAGGCGGCCTGCGCGCCGTCGCGCAGCTCGGCGGCGATGCGCGGCGCGCTCCACGGCTGCGCCAGCGCCTCGTTCACGCGCGACAGCCGCGTACGGCCGAGCGTCGCATCGGTGGCGCGCACCACGCCGGCCAAGTGGTCGGCGACGCCGGCGAACTCCTTCGCGAAACCGCGCGCCTGCGCGATCCGCTCGAGCAGGAGCCACGCGGGCGGCTTCTCCGGCTCCTCGCGCAACGCGCCCGAGAGCGAGCCGACGACGAGCGACGCGAGGAGGGCGGGGCGATGGCGCATGGCGGAATCGTAGGCCGCGGCACGCCGATCCGCGCCGGCCGCTATCCTCCCGCGTCGCGCTTGCGGTGGCTGCCGGCCACCGACGGCGCACAGCTAGGGGTGGTCGCGCCGCGCGGTGCGACCTGAGAAACAGAGCCAGTTCCGGCGGGACCGACCGAGTCGGGCGCCGCACCGACCCTGCAGCTGCGAGGCGCGTCGACGAGCCGAATCCACGAAGCGATTCGGCGAGGAGGCGCAACGAAGCAGATGCTGGGTCGCGGCAAGCACGGCGACCGAGGGCCTGCCGGATCTGGCTCGACGACCCTTCGAACCTGACCCGGGTCATGCCGGCGTAGGGAAGCTCCGATGAATCCACCGCTCGCCGCGTCGTCCGCCACTCCGATCGCCGTCTCCGCCGACAAGGTGCGCACGTTGCCACCGCTCGCGGAGACCCACCCGAACTCGCGCCGCATCGAGGTCGGCGAGTGGAAGGTGCCGGTCCGCGAGATCGCCATCGACGGCGGCAAGCGGTCGATCCGCGTCTACGACACGAACGGTCCGCAGGAGTGCGACCCGCGCGTCGGGCTGCCGAAGCGCCGCGCGCCGTGGATCGCCCCGCGCGTGGCGCGCGGCGACACGAACCATTCGCAGATGCACTACGCGCGGCGCGGGATCGTCACCGAGGAGATGCGCTTCGTCGCGGAGCGCGAGGGGATGCCGGCCGAGTTCGTGCGCAGCGAGGTGGCGCGCGGCCGCGCGATCATCCCGGCCAACAAGAACCACCCCGAGCTCGAGCCGATGATCATCGGCCGCAACTTCAAGGTGAAGGTCAACTCGAACATCGGCAACTCGGCGCTCGGCTCCTCGATCGAGGAGGAGGTCGAGAAGCTGCAGTGGTCGCTGCGCTGGGGCGCCGACACGGTGATGGACCTCTCGACAGGGGCGCAGATCCACGCCACGCGCGAGGCGATCGTGCGCAACTCGCCGGTGCCGATCGGCACGGTGCCGATCTACCAGGCGCTCGAGAAGGTGAAGGGGAAGGTCGCCGACCTCACCATCGACGTCTTCATGGAGACGCTCGAGGAGCAGTGCGAGCAGGGCGTCGACTACTTCACGATCCACGCCGGCGTGCTGCTGCGCTACGTGCCGCTCACCGCCAAGCGCGTCACCGGGATCGTCTCGCGCGGCGGCTCGATCATGGCGCAGTGGTGCCTCGCGCATCACCGCGAGAACTTCCTCTACACCGAGTTCGAGCGCATCTGCGAGCTGCTGAAGCGCTACGACGTCTCCTTCTCGCTCGGCGACGGCTTGCGCCCCGGCTCGATCGCCGACGCCAACGACGCTGCGCAGTTCGGCGAGCTCGAGACGTTGGGAGAGCTGACCAAGATCGCGTGGAAGCACGACGTGCAGGTGATGATCGAGGGGCCGGGCCACGTGCCGCTGCACCTGATCAAGGAGAACATGGACCGGCAGCTGGTCGCCTGCCACGAGGCGCCCTTCTACACGCTCGGTCCGCTCACCACCGACATCGCGCCCGGCTACGACCATTTCACGTCGGGCATCGGCGCCGCGATCATCGGCAGCCTCGGCACCGCGATGCTCTGCTACGTCACGCCGAAGGAGCACTTGGGGCTCCCGAACCGCGACGACGTGAAGCAGGGGATGATCGCCTACCAGATCGCGGCGCACGCCGCCGACCTCGCGAAGGGCCATCCCGGCGCGCGCGAGCGCGACGATGCGCTGAGCGCCGCGCGCTTCGCCTTCCGCTGGGAAGACCAGTTCAACCTCGCGCTCGACCCGGTCACCGCGCGCGCCTACCACGACGCGACGCTGCCGAGCGACGCCGCGAAGAGCGCCCACTTCTGCAGCATGTGCGGGCCGCAGTTCTGCTCGATGCGGATCACCGAGGACGTGCGCGCCTATGCCGCGGCGCAAGGCGTCGCGGAGAGCGACGCGTTGACGCAGGGGCTCGCCGAGAAGGCGAAGGAGTTCCAGGCGGGCGGAGCGACGATCTACCGCAGCGCGCCGTGAGCGCGGGCGCTGGCGCGCTGCGCAACGTTCCGCAGCGCGCCAGCTCGACGCAGCCCGCCGCGCGCGAGCGTCGAGTTGACGCGCGAGCGACGGCGCGCCGCAGCGCGCCCCGGCGCCGCGGCTTGGCACGCCCGCTGCAATGGTCCCCGTGTCGCCACGCGAGTGCGTGGGGACAGGAGGATCCGATTCCATGGACTGCATGATTCCGTTCCGTCGTCGCGCGGCAGGTTCCTCGACGGCCGCGCACTCCCGCCACCCGAACACCCTGTTCGATCGCATGGTGAACGACCTCTTCGGCGAGTCGTGGCTGGTCGTGCCGGGCCGCGCCGCGAGCGATGCCGGCGCCGTCGACTGGCTGCCGGCGCTCGACCTCAAGGAAGAGGAAGAGCAGATCACCGTGCGCGTCGAGTTGCCGGGCGTCGACGCCAAGGACGTCGACGTCGAGCTCCATGACGACGTGCTGGTGCTCTCGGGCAAGAAGGAGGAGCAGCACGAGGAGAAGGAGGGCGGACGCCTCTGGTCGGAGCGGCGCTACGGCGCCTTCCGGCGCGAGCTGCAGCTGCCCGCTCCCGTCGCGGCCGACAGCGTGAAGGCGAGCTGCGCGAAGGGCGTGCTCACCGTCACCTTGCAGAAGGCGAAGAGCGCCGCTGGCCGCAAGATCCCGGTCGAGGCGCGCTGACCCGCGCCGCGATCGAGTGGTCGAACGACCGCAACCTGCCGCTCGACTGCGGGCGCCGCTCCTCCGGGGGCGGCGCCCGCTTCGTTGCCGCGGATCGGCCGCGCGGCTAGTTCCGTTGCAGTCCCGCAAGTCGCGAGGCCCGCCGCGTCGATCTCCGCGTCGATCGCCGCGCTGGTCGGCACGCCCCCTCCCGCCTGAAGCTCTCCCGGTGCACCTCCTCTCCCGCTTGCTCGCCGTGCTCGTCCTCTTCGCCGCGGCGTTCGCGCCGCTCGCGTCGGGGGTCGTGCGCGATCAGGAGGCGGACGAAGTGGCGCGCCTGCAGGCGCTCGCCGCGATCCCCGACACCGACGAAGCGGCGCGCGCGCGGGCGCGCCTCGTGGTCCTCGCGCGCGGATCGGAGGCGAAGCTCGCCGACGCCGCGGTCGAGGCGCTCGGCGCCTTCGGCCGCCATGCCGACGGCGCGCTCGAGGAGGTGATCCGCCTGGGCGCGGCCCTCTCGGCGCGGCAGCGGGCGCTCGAACTGCGCCTCGCGCGCCGCACGCCGGCCGAGGCGCCGTGGTTCGCCCGCCTCGCCGGCCACGACCTGCCGGTGGCGCTGCGCCTGCTCGCGCTCGACGGCGTCGGCGACGAGCCGGCCGCGCTGCAGGAACTCGAGCGGCTGCTCCGCTCCGCCCCGCCGCCGGTGCAGACGCGCGCGCTGCGGATGCTCGGCGCGGTGCGCTCGCCGGCCGCGGTCGCCTTCGCCCACGAGGTGCTCGGCGCCGAGGCGCGCCGCCCCATCCCGCTGCAGGTGGCCGCCATCGACACGCTGCGCGAGGAGCGGTCGCGCGCCGCCATCGAGCGCCTCATCGACGTGGCCGCGCAGCAGTCGGGCGAGGTGCGCGAGTTCGCCTTCAAATCGCTGCTGGTGATGGAGCGCGGCGCGGTGATGCTGGCGCTGCAGCCGATGCTCGATCCGCAGGCGGCGCCGGCGCGCACGCTGGTGGCGCTCGAGGCGGTCGCGCGCTTCGACCTCTCCGAGCTGCCGGAACTGCGCAGCGCGCTGCGTTCGACGCTCGGCCATGGCGACTCCGAGGTGCGCGCGGCGGCCCTGCGCGCCGTCGCCGCGATCGGCGACCGCGAAGCGCTCGCGCCGCTCGAGCGCGCCACCCTCGATCCCGATCCGCTGGTCGCCGTCGCCGCCATCGAGGCGGTCTCGCGGTTGCGCCGCGGCGAGCCGGCGTGGAACCAGCGGCTGCGCCAGCTCGCGCGCTCGCGCCTGCCGCTGCAGCGCGTCGCCGCGACGCAGGCGCTCGCCGACGCCGACGACCCGACGCTCGAGCCGCTGCTGCGCGAGCTGCTGGACGACGACTCGTGGCGCGTGCGCGAGCAGGCGGCGCGCGGCCTCGGCCGCTTGCGCAGCGTCGCGGCCGTCGCGCCGCTGATCGAGCTGGTCGCCAACGAGCGGCGCCGCGTGCGACTGGCCGCGGCCGCCGCGTTGCGCCGCATCTCCGGCATGCCGTTCACCGACCTCGCGAGCGATTGGCGCCGCTGGTGGGCCGACCAAGGCGACGGGTTCGTCCCGCCGCCGCTCGCCGAGGTCGAGGCGATGGAGCTGCGCCTCGCGACCAATCGCGCGCGCGCCACCACGCGCGCGAGCTTCTACGGCCTGCCGATCGAGTCGGACCACCTCGCGCTGGTGGTCGACGTCTCGGGCAGCATGGGCTCCCCGGAAGGGACCGGCGAGCGGACCAAGCTCGACGTCGCCAAGGACGAGGTGTGCGAGCTGATCCGCCAGCTCGAGCCGGGCGCGGAGCTGAACCTCCTCTTCTTCTCCGACCACGTGCGCCGCTGGAAGCGCGGCCTCTGCCGCGTCGATCGCGCGAGCATGGCGCACGCCACCGCGTTCGTGCGCGCGCAGAAGGCGGACGGGTCGACCAACCTCCACGAGGCGCTGCTGGCGGCGCTCGACGATCCCGACGTCGACACCGTCTACGTCCTCTCCGACGGCGCCCCCACCGTCGGGCGCGTGACCGATCCGGCGCTGCTGCGCGCCGAGGTGCGCCACCGCAACGTCGGCGGCCGGGTGCGCCTGAACGCCATCTCGATCGGCGGCCAGAGCCCCCTCTTGCGCCACCTCGCCGAGGATTCGGGCGGCAGCTACGTCGATCGCTGAGCCGCTGGCCGTACAGCCCGGGGGTCGGAGCGGCCGATGTCGCCTCCATGGACCTCCCCCCGCGCGAACTCGCCCCGAACGGCCCGCGTCCCCGCAAGGCGCTGCTGGTGCCGGCGCTGATCGTCGGTGCGCTCGGCCTGCTGGCCGTCGCCGCCGTGCTCGACTGGCCGAAGAGCGAACCGCAGGCGCGCCGCCAGCTCACCTTGCGCGCCGCCGAGCTCGAGGCGTGGCTGCGCCAGGAGCTCTTGGCGCCGCAGGAGCGCGTCGCCTTCACCGAGGCGGGCGGCGCGCCGGAAGCGGCGCCGGCGTGGCAGTCGCTCTTCGTCGCGCTCGAGTCGCAGGCGAGCCGCGGGATCGCGCAGATGCCGTCGCTCGCCGCGACCGACGAGCTCGCGCTGCACGTCGAGACCGCGCTCGGTGCGCGCCGCTTCACGCCGTTCCTCTCGATCGACGCGCTGCTGGACGACGACTGGCCGCGCCGCGCACGCCTCTTCGCGACGCTGCTCGAGCAGGCGCCGGCGCCGGCCGACGGCTCGCTCGCGCGCTGGCTCGACGTCGCGGTGGTCTTCGCGGCCGACCTGCGCTCGACCGGGCTGTTCGGCCCGGCGCTCCACTCCGCGCGGCTCGAGGAAGTGGTGGCGCGCCGCCTCGCGCGACTCACCGACCCGCTCGAGCCGCTCGCGCTGATCGACCTGCACGACCACGCGCTCGCCGCGCGCGCGGCGCTGCCGCCGGCGCAGGTGCTGGCCGAGCGCGAGCAGCGGCTGCTGCAGTCGTCGCTCTGCATGCTGGCCGACATCCCGCCGTTCCAGCCGGCGCACGAGCGGCTCGCTCCCGACGAGAACTGGCCGCTGATCGTGGCAGCCGCTGCGGTCGAGCAGCTCGAGGGGTACGACGACCAGCTCGCGCTGCTGCTCGGCGACCCGCCGAGCGATCGCGCGCGCGCCAGCTACGACGCCTTCGCGGAGCGCGTCGTCGCGCAGGTGCCGCGGCTCGCGCCGCTGCTGGCCGACGGCGCCAGCACGGTGCCGTTGCGCGGGACGGCGCGGCGGCTCGAGCGGATCGCCGAGGCGGCTGCGGCGCGCGCGCCCGGAATTGAACGGGGCGCCAGCCGCCAGTAGCGTCCGCCGCTTTCCCTCGCCTGGACCGTCCGCCATGAGCCAAGGCCTGAGCGTGCTCGCGACGAGCGTCGATCGCGACAGCCTCCGCTACGTCGAGCAGCGCGCCGCGATGGACAAGCTGGTCGCCGCGCTGCGCGCCGACGAGCAGCGGATCGCGCAGGGCGGCGGCCCCAAGGCGATCGAGAAGCAGCACGAGAAGGGGCGCCTCACCGCGCGCGAGCGGATCGCGAAGCTGATCGATCCCGGCAGCGCCTTCTTCGAGCTCGCACTCTTCGCCGCCCACGGCATGTACGAGGAGTGGGGCACGCCGGCGGCGGCGGGCGTCGTGACCGGCGTCGCACGGGTCGCCGGCCGCCTCTTCATGGTGATCGCCAACGACGCCACGGTGAAGGCGGGCGCCTTCTTCCCGATGACCTGCAAGAAGGTGCTGCGCGCGCAGCGCATCGCGCTCGACAACCACCTGCCGGTGCTCTACCTGGTCGACTCGGCCGGCGTCTTCCTGCCGCTGCAGGACGAGGTCTTCCCCGACGAGGACGACTTCGGCCGCGTCTTCCGCAACAACGCGGTGCTCTCCGCGCAGGGGACGCCGCAGCTCGCCGCGATCATGGGGATGTGCGTCGCGGGCGGCGCCTACCTGCCGGTGATGTGCGACACGCTGCTGATGACCGAGGGGTCGGGGCTCTTCCTCGCCGGCCCGTCGCTGGTGAAGGCGGCGATCGGCCAGCAGGTCGGCGCGGAGGAGTTGGGCGGCGCGGCGATGCACGCCGAGATCTCCGGCACCGTCGACTTCAAGGAGAAGGACGACGAGAGCTGCCTCGCGCGCATCCGCTCGATCGTCGAGCGCATGGGGCCGCGGCCGGGCGCGCCGTTCGATCGCGTCGCGGCGCGGCCGCCGAAGCTCGACCCGGCCGACCTCGGCGCGATCGTCTCGACCGACGGCGCGAAGGAGTACGACGTCCGCGAGGTGATCGGGCGCCTGGTCGACGGCAGCGAGTTCGACGAGTACCGCAAGGAGTACGGGCCGACGCTCGTCTGCGGCTTCGCGCGGCTCGGCGGCTTCGCGATCGGCATCGTCGCCAACCAGAAGCAGCACCAGCGGCGCCCGGGCCATCCGATCGAGTTCGGCGGCGTGATCTACAAGGAGTGCGCGGAGAAGGCGGCGCGCTTCATCCTCGATTGCGGGCAGAACCGCATCCCGCTGCTCTTCCTGCACGACGTGAACGGCTTCATGGTCGGCCGCGACTCGGAGCGCGCGGGCATCATCCGCGCCGGCGCGAAGATGGTGAACGCGGTCAGCAACGTGAACGTGCCGAAGATCAGCGTGATCGTCGGCGGCAGCTTCGGCGCCGGCCACTACGCGATGTGCGGCAAGGCGTACGACCCGCGCTTCCTCTTCGCGTGGCCGAGCGCGCGCTACGCCGTGATGGGCGGCGCGCAGGCGGCCGGGACGCTGGTCGACGTGCGCGTCGCGCAGCTCGAGAAGAGCGGCAAGAAGCTCTCCGCCGAGGACGTCGCGGCGCTGCGCAAGGACACCGAAGCGCGCTACGCCACCGCCCTCGACCCGCGCTACGCCGCCGCGCGCCTCTGGTGCGACAAGATCATCGAACCCGACCAGACCCGCGCCGCCGTCCTGCTCGCCCTCGAGGTCGCCGCCCTGAACCCGGAGCTGCCCGCCCTGCGGACGGGGGTCTATCCGTCCTAGGTGGCGGGGAGAAAACGGCGGTCAGATCCGCACAGGTGGCGGGGGGAAAACGGCGGTCCGAACCGCACCTCCGCGCGCCCCGCGTCACCCACGCTCGCGAGCGACGTCCTCCTCCGGGAGGATCGCCATGCCTCGCGCAAGCCGCCTCGATGAGCCCAACAGCCTGCACCACGTGATGAACCGCGGCCTCGCGCGCCGGCCGGTCTTCGAGTCACCGCGCGATGTCCGCTTCCTGCTCTCGCGACTCGCCCGCGCCGTCCGCGCCGGCACGATCGAGCTGCACGCCTACGCGATCCTCACGACCCATTTCCACTTGCTCGTGCGCAGCCTGAGCGGCGAACTCTCCGAGACGATCGGACGCGTCGAGCACGCCTACGTCCGCTGGTTCAACCGCGGACGCGGCCGCGACGGACCGCTGTTCCGCGGCCGTTTCACCTCACGCCGCGTCGATGACGACCGCTACGAGCGGGCCGTGCAGGTCTACATCGCGCACAACCCGGTCGTCGCCGGGCTTTCGCAGACACCCGCGGGATATCGCTGGAGCAGCGCTCATCAGCGCTCGAGACCGCGTCCCGCGCCTTGGATCGCTCGCGGCAGCTGGCCGGGCGCCGATCGACCGCGCGCCGCCGAGGAGATCGAGCGCGCGACATGGCTCGTCGAGGCGCGCCTGCATCGACGCCTCGAGAACGACGCGACCGATCCGCTCCCGACGCTGCTCGGCGAGTCGCGAGCACCGGTCCTGGCGTGGCTGCGCCGCCGCGCCGCGCTGGCGGATGGGACGGAGCCGGGGTTGGCCGTCGCGGCGCCGGCAGCGCTCGCGCAAGCGCTGCGGCGATCGGAGCTGCGGAGCGATCGTGAGCGACGAGCGCGGAACGGCCGGCCAGCCGTCCGCGGTGGCACGCCGGCGCCGAAGGCGGGAGCGCGGATCGCTCAGCTGGCGATGCGCGTCGCGCTGCTGCGTGAGCTGTGCGGACTCGAATGGTCGGCGATCGCCTCCAGCTGCGGGTGCGCGAACTCGACGGCGAGGGATGCGGCGGAGCTCCATCGCGTCCGAGTGAGGCTCGATCGCGGATACGCCGAGGAGGCGGCCGCCGTGGCGCACGCCGCGATCGCCGGGAGCTGGATCTGCTGACGGCGGTTGGAGTCGGGCGCAGGCCGAGGCGAGCTCGACACGGAGCGATCGGCGCCACCGGCGCGCGTCGGACGATGGGCTCGGGGAGCTCGCGCAGTGTGCGGATCTGACCGCCGTTTTCCCCCCGCCACCTGTGCGGATTCGACCGCCGTTTTCTCCCCGCCACCTCGCTACTTCACGTAGCCCAGCTCTCGCAACTTCTCGAGGCCTTCCTGCTGCAGAGCCGACACGGCCGCGCTGGTCGACGAGTCGGGGAGCGCGGGGGCGACGTACGGGCCCCACGAGGCGATCGGCGGCGGCAGCGCGGCGCGCACCTCGGGGGCGAGCGCCGGCAGGAACGGCGTGCCGTCCTGAGTGGCGGCAGTCGGCAGGCCGAGCAGCGCCTGCACGGTCGGCGCGATGTCCTCGAGGCGCGGCCGCTCGGCGAGGGTCACGCCGCGCGCGACGCCGGCCCCCCACGCGAGGAAGACGCCGTCGGGGCCGTGCTCGTGCGCCAGCAGCGGCCCCTCCGCGTACTCCCAGCCGTGGTCGGAGACGAGCACCACCGCAGTCCGCTCGTCGGCGTGCTGCAGCAGCTGGCCGAGCAGCCGGTCGGTGTAGTCGTACCAGCGCTCGACGATCTCGACCCGCCGATGGCTCCTGTGGCTCAGGTTGTCGATGCCGGAGACGAACAGAGCCAACAGGTCGAGCGGGTCGTTCTGCAGCAGATGAGCCGCCGACGCGAAGACGAACTGGTCGGTGAGCTGCACGGTCCGGAACGCCGCGAAGAACTTGCCGCGCGTCGCGACCCAGCGCGCCTTCTCCTCGTCGGTGAGGTCCTGGAAGAAGGGCTGCTCGACGATCGCCTCGCGCTCCTCGCCGGGATCGTGCTGGTCGAGCTGCATCAGCTCGTCGAGTAGCGACTCGGGGTAGGTGAAGCCGGCCGACGCGGCGAGCCCCCCGCCGAACTTGCGCTCGAGGTAGGTGGCGCGCGAGGGGTTGTTGTCGGAGACGAGGTAGCCGTTCACCGGCTCGGCCGGCCAGCTCGCGTACCAGTTGAGCGACGCGACGCGCAGGCCACGCTCGCCCGCGAGGTTCCAGAGCGCGGGCTTGCGCCGCTGCGTCGCGGTGACCGGCACCTCGTGCAGCCAGCCGCCGCGGAAGAGCAGCTCGACCAGCTCGTGCAGCCCGCCGTGCGCCGGCAGCAGCGGCTCCTTGCGCAGCCGCTGCACGGCGCGCTCGACGCCCGGCAGCGCCGTCTCGGTGAAGTCGAGCACGCCGTGCGCCTCGGGCCGGCAACCGGTCGAGACGGTGTTCCAGAGGCGCGGCGACCAGGTCGGCAGCAGCGTCTGCAACGGCGCGCGCACGCCTTCGGACACCAAGCGGCGGAAGGTCGGCAGCCGGCCCTTCGCCAGCAAGCCGTCGAGCGTCCGCCAATCGGCGCCATCGAGGCCGATCAGCACGACGCGGCGCGGCGCGCTCGCGACGGCGGGCGCCGCCGGATCGAGCGGCGGATCGCTCGCGACGCGCGCGGCGAACGGCGCCGCGACCGCGAAGCCGATCGCCACCAGCAGCGCGACCGCGCGCAGCAGCGCCCCGCCCGCGAATCGGCGCGCGAACGACCGCCCGAACGCGGCGACCAGCGCCACCGCGAGCGCCACGCCCCCGGCGAGCGCCCGCATGCGCGAGTGGCCGAGGTCGAGCAGCAGCCCGTGGCCGCCCCCCGCCAACGCGAGGAAGAGCAGGCCGTGGGCGAGTCCGGAGGTGAACGGCGCGCGTGCGGTCGGATCGTCGGGAGCGCGCCGCGCCTTGCTGGCGAGCCGCCGCAGCAGCGCCGCCGCACCAACGGCGAGGAGCACCGCGGCGCCGTAGAGCGCCACCAACCACGCCGTGACCACCGCCCCATCGCGCGCACCGACGATCGAGCCGTTGACGCGGATCAGCGCGAAGGCCGCCACCGCGCCCGCTGCTGCGCCGGCGAGCCACGTGCCGACGCCGCAAAGCAGCGCGTCCATCTCAGCCGCGCTCCGTGATCTCGACCATCCGCTCGAGTGCGCGACGCGCATCGGCGACCAGCGTCGCCCGCTCGTCGGCGCCGAGCCGCTCGCGCACGCCGGAGATCTCGTCGACCACGTCGCCCGCCACCACGCGGTTCGCGTCGGGCACCTTCCCCTTGCGCAGCAAGTCGATCAGCGCGACCAGGTGCGGCGGGTCGTTGCGCGCCATCGTCGCGCAGCCGCAGCCGATCGACTGGTAGGCGGGATCGGGGACGTCGGCGAGGTGGACCACGTCGACCCCCTTCTGCCGCGCCAGCGCGCGCGCGTTGCGGACGAAGTGCCCCTCGGTGGCGATGGCGAGCTTGTCGCCCGGCTGCGCCGCTTCGACGGCCGCCCACAGGTACTTGGTCGAGCCGGCGCCGTCGGCCGCCTGCACCACCGGCAGCGGGCTCTCGGGATGGACCAGCACGCGGTAGCCGCGGGCGCGCCAGTAGTCGACCAGGTCGACGCGGAACACCGTGTGGACGCCGCAGGAGGAGCCCCAGCGGATCACCCGCGCGCGATCGAGCCGCTCGCGCTCCGCGCTGCTCATGCGCGCGATCTGCTGGCGCGCCCCCTCCTCGCCGCCGCCCCACTGGAACTGCTGCTCGGGCGGGATCCCGCTCCACCAGCAGGTCACTTCGGCGAGGTTGCGATCGGGCACGAAGAGGAGCTTCTTCCCCTGCTGCAGCGCCCACGCCATCACCTTCTTGGCGTTGCCCGAGGTGCAGACCGCCCCGCCGCTCGCGCCGGCGAGCGCCTTCACGCGCCCCGACGTGTTCATGTAGGCGATCACCATCAGCTGGTCGCCGTAGCGCGCGCGCAGCTCCTCGTAGGCGGGCGCGACGTGGTGCTCCTTCGCGAACATCTCGAGCGTGCAGCCGGCGCGCGGATTGGTGATGAAGACCTGCTGGTGCGGATGGGCGAGCGTCGCGATCGCGTCGGCCATGAAGTGGACCGCCGACTCGACGATGAACTCGGCCTGCGTGTTGGAGCGCGCCTGCAACGCGAGCTCGTAGCTGTCGGCGATGCGCCCGCCGTACCGCTCGACGAGCTTCACGATCTCGCCGCCCATGTAGTAGTGGGCCAGCAGCAGCACGCGCGGCCCGAACTCGGCGAGCGCCGGCTTCAGGTAGCGATCCATCCACGGCAGCACCGACTCGGGCGTGCGATCGGGCAGCGCGAGGTACTCCTCGGCGTACGGCTTGAACTCCTCCTGGTACCAGTCGAACGGGAGGTCGACCTGGCAGATCGGCAGGCCCGGCTCGATGCGGAGCCCGCTCGACCGGTAGAGCGAGTCGATGGTGCGGGTGGACATGCCGCGCAGTTCTAGGGAAGCTCGCCGCATGGACAAGCATCGCGACGCAGGCCACGGCGGCGGCGAGCCGATCGCGCTGGTCGAATGCCCGCGCGACGCCTTCCAGGGCTATCGCCGGCCGATCCCGACCGAACGCAAGGTGGCCCACCTGCGCACGCTCGTCGCGGCGGGCTTCACCGCGATCGACTTCGGCAGCTTCGTCTCGCCGAAGGCGGTGCCGCAGATGGCCGACACGGAAGCGGTCTTCGCGGCGCTGCAATCGCCCCCATCGGCGGCGTCGATCGCGGCAGGCGCCGCCGTCGACTGGATCGGCATCGTCGCCAACGAGCGCGGACTCGAGCGGCTGCTCGCGCTGCCGGGCGTCACCACCGCCGGCTACCCCTTCTCCTGCTCCGAGACGTTCCAGCAGCGCAACACCGGCGCCTCGATCGCCGAGAGCTTCGCGCGCCTCGATGCGCTGGTCGCCGCGACGCGCGCCGCCGGCCGCCGCCTGAACGTCTACCTCTCGATGGCGTTCGGCAACCCCTTCGGCGATCCCTGGTCGCCCGCCGCCGTCGTGCAGTTGGCCGAGCAGCTGCGCGCGCGCGGCGTCACCTGCCTGCAGCTCGCCGACACGGTCGGCACCGCGACGCCCGCCGTGGTGCAGGAGCTGGTCGCCGCGGTCGGCGCCGTGATGGCGGGCGGCCGCTTCGGCGTCCACCTCCACGCGCGCGCCGACGACTTCGCCGCGAAGGTCGACGCCGCGCTCGCCGCCGGCTGCCGCAGCTTCGACGCGGCGCTCGGTGGCGCGGGCGGCTGCCCGTTCGCCGGCGATGACCTGGTCGGCAACCTGCCGACCGAAGCGCTCGTCGCCCACCTCCGCGCGCGCGGCTTCACGGTCGCCCTCGAAGCGGCAGCGCTGCAGCGCGCCTCCGCCTCGGCCGCCGCGCTGATCCACGACTACTCCGGAGCGACTGCGTCATGAGCAAGCCTCTCGTCGAGATCGCGACCCACGGCGACGCCCGCGTGCTGACGCTCGCCCGCCCCGAGGTGAAGAACGCGCTGTCGGCGGAGCTGGTCGACGCGCTGCTGGTGGCGCTCGATGCGGCGGCGGCCGACACGGCGCTGCGCGGGCTGGTGCTGACGGGCGCGGGCGCCGACTTCTGCGCGGGCGCCGACTTGAAGGCGCTGCAGCAGCTCGCCACGCGCACGCTCGACGAGAACCGCGCCGACTCGCGCCACTTGGCCCGCCTTTTCGCGCGCCTCCATCGCCATCCGTTGCCGATCGTCGCGGCGGTGCGCGGCCACGCGCTCGCCGGCGGCAGCGGACTCGCCTGCGTCTGCGATCGGGTGATCGCCGCCGACGACGCGAAGTTCGGCTTCACCGAGGCGCGCATCGGCTTCGTCGCCGCCATCGTCGCGCGCTTCGTGGTCGACCGCGCCGGACCGCGCGCGGCGCGCGAACTGCTCCTCACGGGGCGGCGCTTCGACGCCGCCGAAGCGATCGCGCTCGGCATCGCCGACGAGTTGGCGCCGGCCAACACCGTGGTCGAGCGGGCGATCGGCTGGCTCGCTTCGCTGAGGAAGAGCGCGCGCTCCTCGATCGCCGCGACGCGCCTCCTGCTGGCCGAGCTGCAAGGCCGCGAGCTCGACGCCGCGCTCGACTGGGCCGCCGAACTGAACGCGCGCACCCGCGCCACCGAGGAGTGCCGCGAAGGGGTCGCCTCGGTCCTCGAGAAGCGCGCGCCGCGCTGGTGGCCCGCCGCGCCGTGACGTCCGCGCCGGCCTCGCCCCGCGGTCCGCGCGCGACCAGCCTCGCTCGCGAGCGCCGCCGCTTCCTCGCCGCCGCGCTCTTGCTGGCCGCCAGCTGCACCGCGCTCGCCTGGCTCCCTGCCCTCTCCACGCCGAGCGGCAAGAGCGTCGCGCTGCTCGCCGCGCTGGCGGGCGCGCCGTTCCTCGCGCTCGCCACGCTGGCGCTGCGCGCGCTGCGGCACGAGCGGCGCGGCGCTCCGCTCCTCTCGCCGCTCGCGCTGGTGGGCGGCGCGCTGCTGCTGCGCGCGCTGGTGGTGGCGGCGCCGCCGTGGCTCTCCGACGATCTCTGGCGCTACCTCTTCGAGGGGCGCGTGCAGCGGGCCGGTTTCTCGCCCTACGTCCATGCGCCCGACGATCCGGCGTTGGCGGCGTTGCGCGACGAGCTGCACGGCCGCGTCACCTACCGCGACATCCCGGCCGTCTACCCGCCCGCGGCGCAGCTCCTCTTCCGCTGGCTGCCCGAGTCGGCGCTCGCGTGGAAGGCGTTCGTCGCGCTGCTCGACCTCGCCTTCATCGCCTGGATGGTGCGCCGCCTCGCGCGCAGCGGGCAGGCGACGCGCGCGCTGCTCTACGCCTGGAACCCGCTGGTGGTGCTCGAGGGGGCGGCGAGCGGCCACCTCGACCTGCTCGGCTGGTGCGCGGCGCTGCTGGCGCTGCACGCGGCGGAACCGGCGGCGCGGCGGATCGGGGCGCACCTCCATGAGCTGGCGGTCGGTGCGCTCGCCGGCCTCGCCGGCATGGTGAAGCCGCAGGGGTTCGTCGCCGCGCTCGCCCTGCTGCGGCCGCTGCGCCCGGTCGCGCTGCTCGGCACGCTGCTGGCGGCGCTCCTGCTGTGGCTCCCGTTCGCCCGCGACGGATCGGCGCTCTTCGCCGGCACGCTCCGCTACGCGCACGACTGGGAGTTCAACGGCCTCTGCTACCCGCCGCTCGTGCGCCTCGGCGAGCAGCTGAAGGAATCGCTCGAGGCGCTGCCCGATCAACCGCTCCACCTCTGGCGCGTGCGCGAGATCGGCTACGCGATCGTGCCGAACCAATGGGCGCGCAAGGTGGCGGCGCTGCTCTTCCTCGCGCTCGTCGCGCTGCTGCTGCGTCGCTGGCGCGGCCGGCCGCTGCCGCTCGCCTTCTTCGCGCTGGCGGCGTTCGTGGCGACCACGCCGGTGGTCCATCCGTGGTACGTCGCGTGGCTCGCCCCCTTCCTGCCGTTCCTGCCGGCGCGCTGCGGCCGCTTCGCGCTGCTGCTGACCGTCACCGTGCTCTTCGCCCACGCGGTCCCCGCCGAGCGACTCGCGAGCGGGCAGTGGCGCGAGCCGCCGTGGATCGCGCTGCTCACCTGGTGGCCGCCCTGCCTCCTGTTCGCGTTCGATTCGTGGCGCGGCCACCTCGCGGCCGCCGCGGCGCCGCCCGCCGTCACTCGAGCGTGAGGCGCTGCACGTTGGTGAAGCAGCCGGGCGAGCGCCGCCGCTTCGCCGCCGCCTGCACGAGGAAGTCGAGCTCCTGCAGCGCCGGGTCGTCGGGCAGCGACTCGACCAGCGTGAACTCGTCGCCGACCGCGATGCGCGCGTCGAACACGTGGAACAGGTGGATGCGCAGCTCGTAGCCGAGCGGCGGCAGGAGCAGCGACTCCTCGGGCGCCGCGCCGAAGAAGGTGAGCACCATCTCGCCTGGCTCCACCAGCAGCCGCAGCGCCACGTCGCTGCCGAGCGCCGCGGCCGCCGGAGCGAGCAGCGCTGGCGTGCGCGCGAAGCCGTCGGCAAGCGTCGCGCTGCCATGGGGGTTGGTGACCACCATCGCGAGCGGCCCGGGAGCGCCCGCGGCGACCACGCACGTCGCCGTCGCGTCGTCTACCACCACCAGCGACTCGACGGCGACGCCGCCGCACTCGACGGTGAGCGGGCCGGCGGTGAACCAGCGGCCGCGCAGCGTCACCGCCGTCGCCGCGTCGCGCCGACCGCGCGGCGGCAGGACGGACAGGAGCTGCGGCGTGCGATCGACCCGCCAGTTCGAGGCGATCGCGGCCACGCGACCGGAGCGCGCCCCATTGGCAGCGCTCATCGGCGCGCCCACCACCAGGTCGGCGGTGCCGCTGCCATCGAGATCGCCCGCCGCGGCCAGCGCCGCGCCGAACCGCTCGCCCGCCGCCGCGCCCTGCGCCGCGAAGAGTTCGTGGCCATCGACGCCCGAGCGGACCGTCACCTTGCCGGCCGCGCCGCCCGCGCCGTCATGGCCCCACGCGCCGCCGGCGAAGTCGCCGCGCCCGTCGCCGTCGACGTCGCCGAGCCCGGCCACCGCGTAGCCGAGCAGGTCGCCCGCCGCGTCGCCCTGCAGCGCGAAGAGGCGCGTGCCGTCGGCCGCGTGCAGCGAGAGGCGGCCTGCGTTGGCGCCGCCGCCGTCGTGCCACGGCGCGCCGACCAGCAGCTCGCCGCGACCGTCGCCGTCGAAGTCGGCCGCGGCCGACAGCGCGTAGCCGAAGCGATCGCCGGCCGCATCGCCGTCGAAGCGCGAGAGCTCGCGGCCGTCGCGGCCGGAGAGGAGGTAGACGCGCCCGCGATCGGCGCCGACGCGATCGAAGCGGTCGGCCGCCACCGCGAGGTCGGCGTGGCCGTCGCCGTCGAGATCGGGCAGCGCCGCGAGCGTCGCGCCGAACCAGTCGCCGGCCGCCTCGCCGAGCCGCGTCCAGCGCGTGGCGCCGCTCGCCGCGGAGACCACCAGCAGCCGGCCGCGATCGGCACCCTGCACGCCGTAGCGCGGTGCGCCGATCGCCAGCTCGGCCCGGCCATCGCCATCGAGGTCGCCGAGCGGAGCGACGGCCCAGCCGAATCGCTCGCCGGCGCTGCCCACCAGCGGAGCGAGCGCGTGGCCGTCGGCGCCGGAGAAGAGCGCCACGCAACCGCTGCGCGAGCCGTTGCCGGCGCTGTGCTCGGGCGCGCTGACGAAGTAGTCGGAGCGGCCGTCACCGTCGACGTCGCCGGCGCGCCCGAGCGCGAAGCCGAACGAGTCGCCGGCCGCGCTGCCGCGCCACGTGGCGAGCGGCGCACCGTTCGCGCCGGAGAGGAGGGAGGCGCTGCCGGCATCGGCGCCGGTCGCGTCGTTGCGATAGGCGCCGACCAGCAGGTCGTCGCGTCCATCGCCGTCGTAGTCGCCCGCCGCGGCGACCGCGCTGGCGAACTCGTCGAAGGGCGATTCGCCCGGCCGCTGCCAGACGAGCTGCTGCGCCGCTGCGGGCGCGCTGCAGAACCCGAGCAGCGCCGCGCACGCGCGCGCCTGCCGTGTCGAGACCTTCATGAGCGTGGCTCTCCGCCCCGCTCCCCGATCCGCCGATCCCTCGCCGCACGCCTCTTCGTCTCGTAGGAAGGGCGGCTGAAGCGCCGATCGGTGGCCGTTTCGTTCCCGCGACGGCCGGCGCGAAGACGCGCGCGGCGGCCGGCCCCAAGGCCCGCCGCCGCGCGCTCGCGGTCACGAACCGTTGATGCGATCGAGCAGCTGCTGCAGCCGCGGATTGATCTCGAGGCCGAGCTCGCTCACCTTCTTCGCGTACTTCTTGGCCGCCTCGTTGTTCTTCAGGAACTGGAAGTTCCAGAACGCGGCGTTGACGTAGAGCTGCATCGCGAGCTCCTTGTCCTTGATCGGACCGAGCGCGTCGAGCTCGTCGATCTTCTTCGCGGCCGGCCCGATCTCGTCAGGGCCGCCGATGTTGCCGGTCTCGGCCGCCACCACCTGCTCGAGCAGCCCGTCGGCGTTCTTCGGGTCGAGCTGGCGCGCCGCGGTGACCACGTCCTCGGCGACGTCGCCGACGTGGAGCAGCGCCTTCACCGCCTTCAGCTTGCGCCCCGCCTTGTTGTCGGCGTCGAGCGTGAGGGCGTGGCGCGCGATCGCGCCGAGCTTGGCCGCGGACGGCGCGTCGCCATCGAGCGCCTGGAGCTTCTCGATCGCCGCATCGAGGAGCTTCAGCTGCTCCTCGCCCTTCGCTGCGGCGAACTTCGCCTCGAACTCCTTCGCCTCGGCGAGCGCCGCCTTGCCGCCGGTGCGCAGCTCGGCGACGTGGGTGACGTACGGCGCGGCGCCGCCTTCGCGGTAGCCGCTGCGTCCGAAGACCTCGCCTTCCGGTGTCATCAGCAGGATGGTCGGGTAGCCGGCGATCTTGTACTGCTTGGCGAGTTCGGCATTGCGCGCCGGGTTCGGCACCTTCGCCTTCGCCTCGTCGCCCTGCGGGTAGTCGAGCGCGACCAGCACGAACTGGTCGCCGACGCCCTTCAGGAACTCCTCGTGCGCGAAGACCTCCTCGTGGAGCTTGATGCACCAGCCGCACCAGTCGGAGCCGGTGAAGTCGACGAAGAGGTCCTTGCCGCTCTCCTTGGCGAGCTTGGCGGCGGCATCCCAGTCGGCGATCCAGGCGTCGCCACGATGCGTGGCCGGAGCGGCGAGCGCCGCGACGGCGGTGAACAGGAGGTGCGAGAGCATTCCGGGACGCGTCCTTTCGTGCCGAAGGGGAAGCGCTCCCTCGTGCGCCGCGCGGCACCAGCCGGCGGCGGAGCGAGGAGAGGCGTCAGCACGCGGCGTCGTGCGGACGAGGGCGGGGCGCCACATTAGTGCGGCGCCGACCTTCCGCTATCGGCGCGGGAACTCCTCGCGCAGCGCCGCAGCGAGGCGGGCGTACTGCTCGCGCGTGTTGTAGAGCTGTGCCGAGATGCGCAGCAGCCGGCGCGGCGGCGCGGGCCAGAGGGGGACGGGGACCTCGATCCGGTGGCGCTCGAAGAGGCGCAGCTGGAGCGGATCGATCCCGAGCGGCGGAGCGCCCGGCCGCTCCTGATCGGGCAGCACGACGGCGGCGAGGGAGCCGACCATCGACTCCGGGCACGGGGGCGCCCCCGCACCGAGCGCCTCCAGCAGCAGCGCGCGGCCCGCGAGGACGAGTTCGTGGTTGCGGCGGCGGATCTCCGCGAAGCCGCCCGGCACGAGCCCCTCGAGGAAGGCGATCGCCTGCGGCAGCACCAGCCACGCCGACGGGTCGAAGGTGCCCGGCCAGTCGAACTCGAGGCGGAAGAGCGAGCGGTCGCGCCGACTCGAGTTGGCGCCGTGGCTGATGGCGAGCGGACGGAGGCGCGACTGCCGGTCGCGCCGCACGTGGAGCAGCGCGCTCCCCTTCGGCGTGCACATCCACTTGTGGCAGTTGCCGGTGTAGTAGGCCGCGCCGAGCGCGTCGAGCGCGAGCGGCAGCTGACCCGGCCCGTGCGCGCCGTCGACCAGCGTGTCGATGCCGCGGGCGGCGAGCTCCGCGACCAGCCGCTCGATCGGGAAGACGACGCCGGTCGGGCTGCTCACGTGGTCGAGCAGCGCGAGCCGCGTGCGCGGCGTCACCTGCGCCAGCACGCGCTCGACGACGAGGTCGGGGCTCGCGATCGGGAAGGGGATGCGCGCGACGACGACGGTGGCGCCGTGCTGGCGCGCCGCGAAATCGAGCGCGTTGCGGCTCGCGTTGTACTCCTGGTCGGTGGTGAGCAGCTCGTCGCCGGGCGCGAAGGAGAGGCTGCGCAGCACCGTGTTGACGCCGGCCGTCGCGTTCGGGACGAAGGCGAGGTCGTCGGGCGCGGCGCCGACGAAGCGAGCCAGCGCTTCGCGCGCGGCGTCGAGGCATCCCTCGAGCTCGCGGTGGAGGAAGAGGACCGGCTCGCGCTCGAGGCGCAGCTGCCAGTCGCGTTGTGCGGCGAGGAGCGCCGTCGGGCAGGCGCCGAACGAGCCGTGGTTCAAGAAGTCGATCGACGGATCGAGCGACCAATGGCGGGCGAGTTCGTTGGCGGAGGGCAAGCTCGGCGCGGCCACGGCAGCTCCATTCGGAGGGCGCGGCGGTAGAAACGCGCCGTCGCGGCCGTTGCCGTGCGCGCCTCCCGCAGCGAAGTGGAGGCGCGAAGCTAGCAACCCGCGCCGGCGGCTCGCCAGCGAGCCGCCGTTGCGCCGGTTATGAGGAGAGAGCCACGGTCGCGCGCCTCCCCCATCGAGCGGTGGTCGCCGCGCTGCTCCTCTTGGCGGCGCTGCTGCGGCTGCGCGGGATCACCTTCGGGCTGCCCTATCCCTTCGCCGCCGTCGACGAGCACCTCGTCACCGACCACGCGCTCTCCTTCGCGGGCGGCGACCTCGACCCGCGCTACTACGCCTACCCCGCCGGCTCCTTCCTGCTGCATGCCGCCGCCTATCGCATCGCGTGGCTCTGCTCGCCGCACGGGGACTTCGCCGAGTTCGCGGCGGCCTTCTGGGTCGCTCCGCAGCAGCTGCTGCTGGTGAGTCGCGGCGTGACGCTCGCCTGCGCGCTGCTCGCCGTCTGGGCGTGCGGCCGGATCGCGAGCGAGGCAGCGGCGCTGGCCGGCGCGCGTTCCGGACGGCGGCCGGCGGCGTGGCTCGCGAGCGGCGCGCTGGCGCTCTCCCTGCTGCACGCCGCCAACTCGCGCTGGACGACGGTCGATGCGCCGCTGCTGGCGGCGGCGGCGATCGGCCTCGCGGCGGCGCTGCGCCACGTGCGCCGCGGCGGGACGAAGGCGCTCGTGGTCAGCGCGGTGGCGATCGGGACCGCGGGGTCGTTCAAGTACTACGGCGCCCTCTTCGCGCTGGCGCTCGCGGTCGCGGTCGTGGCGCGCGCCGCCGCCGAAGCGGCGCGGCCGGACGGCGCTCGCTTCGTGGCGATGGCGGTGCGCCGCCTCCTCGGCGCGGCGGCGGTGACGGCGCTCGCCTTCCTCGCGATGGCGCCCTACACGCTGCTCGACTTCGCGACGTTCGCGGCCGACTTCGCGAAGCTGCGCGACCACATGGAGGAGGGCCACTTCGGCCACGACCCGAATCGCTCGGGAGTCGCGGTCTACGCCGCGCACCTCCTGTCGCCGCAGGTCGGCGGCGCGCTCCTCTCGCTCGCAGCGCTCGGCCTGCTCTCGCTGCTGCTCTCCGCAGCGCCGCGGCGCGCCAGCGGACGGGCGGCGGCGCTGGTGCTGTTCCTGCCGGCGCTCGCCCACTTCGCGCTGATCGCCCGCTTCCGCGCGCAGCCGGTCGACTACCTGCTGCCGCTGCTGCCGGCGCTGGTGGCGCTGGCCGGGGTGGCGGCGGCGCGGCTCGCGGCAGCGCTCGTGCCGCGCGTCGGCGGTGCCGTCGCGGGGACGGTCGTCGCGCTGCTCGGCCTGCCGCTGTTCGGCGGAGGGGTCGCGGCGTGGCAGCAGGGGAGCGCGCTCCTTCGCCCCGACAGCCGCGTGCTGCTGCGCGCGTGGGTCGAGGAGCGGGTCGAGCCGGGCGCGCTGGTGGCCGCCGACACGTGGCTCGACCTGCCGCTCACGGCCGAGTGCCTCGAGCAGATGCGCGCGGCGAAGGTGAGCGGCGTGCTGGTGCCGCAGCGGCGACCGCGCGACGAGCCGCTCGCGGCGCTCGAGGCGAAGCTCGCGGCGGCGCGCGCGCGGACGGCGGGGCCGGCCTTCGACTTCGCCTACCTCTCGCCGATCGAGATCGGGCTGCGCGACGAGCTCTTCCCGCTGCTGCGCGAGCACGGCGCGCGCTGGCTCGTGCTGGATGGCAGCCGCGCGGCGCGCGCCGCCCGCAGCGGCGGAGCGCTGAGCGAACTCGCCGAGTGGTATCGCCGCCACCTCGAGGGGCCGCAGGTGGTGGCGCGCTTCGGCGGGGAACAGGGGGCGAGCGGGCCGCCGCTCGCCGTGCTCGACCTCACGCTGCCGGAGGCCCCGTCGCTGCCGGAGGCCCCGCCCTCGCCGGGAGCCCCGCTCAGGTCGGAGCGATGACGCGGCGGAAGCTGCGACCGCAGAGGAGCGAGCCGATCCCGACGTAGAAGAAGCCGGCCGCGAAGAGCGTCATGAAGAAGACGACCATCCAGATCTGGTGCTGCAGGCCGACCCAGACGATGGCGAGCATGTAGAAGCCGAAGGCGATCTCGACGAACGGCATCAGGCCGGCGAGGCTCTTGTAACGGCGCTTCGGCGCCACCGCATGGCGCTGCGAGTCGGTGACGTCGTACTTCGGCGTCCGCACGAACGGCGTCTCGTAGGAGCAGAGCGCCTCGATGACCGCGCGCGCGTTGTTGACGGCGAGCCCGATGCCGAGCGCCAGCACGGCCGGCAGGAACTTGAGGCCGCGCTTCCACTGCGGGTCGATCTCGCGCTGCGCCGCGACGTAGAACGACAGCACCGACGCGGTCGCCAGCACGAAGACCGACCAGTCGAAGAGCGCGCTGCGCAGCCGCTCGGGCTCAGCGAGCCGCGCGATCAGCGCCGGCAGCATCAGCAGGCACATGGCCAGCATCAGCAGGTAGCTCAGGTTCGCCGTGAGGTGGAAGGTCGCCTCGCTCTTCACCTTGAAGGGCAGGTCGCTCTTCCAGACCGACGGCAGCACCTTGAGGCCGGTCTGGATCGACCCCTTGGCCCAGCGGTGCTGCTGCGCCTTGAAGGCGGTCATCTCGACCGGCAGCTCGCCCGGCGCGGTGAAGTCGCGCAGGTAGACGAACTGCCACCCCTTCATCTGCGCGCGGTAGGAGAGGTCCAAGTCCTCGGTGAGCGTGTCGTGCTGCCAGCCGCCCGCCGCCACGATCGCGGTGCGCCGCCAGATGCCGCCGGTGCCGTTGAAGTTGAAGTGGCGGCCCGAACGGTTGCGCGCGGTGTGCTCGATCACGAAGTGGCCGTCGAGCAGCATCGACTGCAGGCGCGTCAGCACGCTGTAGTCGCGGTTCAAGTGCCCCCAGCGCACCTGGACCATGCCGATCTTCGGGTCGGTGAAGAAGTCGACCGTGCGGTGGAGCGTGTCGGGTTCAGGCAGGAAGTCGGCGTCGAAGATCGCGATGTACTCGCCCTTCGCGCTCTGCATGCCGGCCGCGAGCGCGCCCGCCTTGAACCCCTTGCGATCGACGCGATGGTGGTAGCTGATGTCGACGCCGCGCGCACGCAGCTGCTCCACCTTGCGGCGCGCGAGCTGCTGCGTCTCGTCGGTCGAGTCGTCGAGCACCTGGATGTCGAGCCGGTCGGCCGGCCAGTCGAGGCGCGCCACGGCATCGAGCAGCCGCTCGACGACCGTCGCCTCGTTGAAGAGCGGCAGCTGCACGGTCACGCGCGGCAGCTCGGTGAACCGCTGCGCCGGCGTCGGGTTGTCGCGCCGGTGGCGGTAGTAGAGGTACATCAGCGCGTAGCGGTGCGCCCCGTAGATGGAGAGCAACCCCAACAACACGAAGTAGACGATCAGTACGGTGTCGTGCCAGGACGTCATGCCGAACCGTTCGCTCCAACGACGCAGCGCCAGCGTGCACTGCTCCGCGCCTGCCGATTGCCGGCCGCTCGGAAAACGCGGCATAGTAGCGCGCTCGTTCCAACGGCGAAACCGAGCCGATCCCCCGCTCCCGCGGCCGCGCCGCCGGGGCGACGGAGCCTCCCGTGACCGACGCGCTGGCGCCGGACGACGACTTGCTGGCCCTGTACGACTACCCGCTCGAGGGGGTTCGCATCGCGACCGCCCCCGCCGAGCCGCGCGACGCGGCGCGCTTGCTGGTGGCCGACCGCACGGCCGGCGCGGCCCGCCACCACTGCTTCCGCGAGCTCCCGGAGCTGCTCGCGCCGGGCGACCTGCTGGTCGTCAACGACACGCGGGTGCTGCCGGTCCGCCTCTTCGCGACGCGCCAGAGCGGCGGCGAGGTCGAGCTGCTGCTCCATCCGACCGGCCTCGACAGCGGCGACGCGGTGCTGGCGCTCCTCAAGCCGTCGGCGCGCTTGAAGGCGGGCGAGTGGCTTGCGGTGCGCGGCGGGCCGCGCGTGCAGCTCCTCGATCCGCCCGGCAGCGAGCTGCGGCGGGTCGCCATCGAGGGCGGACTCGCCGCCGCGCTCGCGGTCGGAACGCTGCCGCTGCCCCCCTACCTCGGCCGCCCCGAGGCGACGGCGAGCGACCAAGCCGACTACCAGACGCTCTTCGCGAGCGCGCCCGGCGCGATCGCGGCGCCGACCGCCGGCCTCCACTTCACGCCTGCCGTCTGCGAGCGCCTCGCCGCCCGCGGCATCGAGCTCGCGCGCGTGACGCTCCACGTCGGTCCCGGCACCTTCCTGCCGGTGCGCGCCGAGCGGCTGCGCGACCACGCGATGCACGAGGAGCTCTACGAGGTGAGCGAGGCGCTCGTCGCGGCGATCGCCGCCGCCCGCGCGCGCGGCGGACGCGTGATCGCCGTCGGCACCACCACGACGCGCGCCCTCGAGTCGGCGGCGAGTTCGGGAACGCTCGTCGCCGGCCGCGCCCGCACCCGCCTGATGATCCGCCCGCCGTTTGCGTTCCGCGTCCTCGATGGCCTCGTCACCAACTTCCACCTGCCGAAGACGACGCTGCTCGCGCTGGTCGCCGCGTTCACCGGCCGCGAGCGGATGTTGGCGCTCTATCGCGAGGCGGCGGCGGCGGGCTACCGTTTCTATTCCTACGGCGACGCGATGCTGCTCCTCGACGAGCGGCACGCTCCCTCCGACTCCCCTCCGCAGGCCGCTCCCGATGGTCGACGCTGACGCCCGCCGCGCCGCCGAGCTGCGCGCGCTGATCGCCGAACACGACTGGCGCTACCACGTCCTCGACGCGCCGACCATCGCCGACGTCGACTACGACCGCCTCTACGCCGAGCTGAAGCAGCTCGAGGAGCGCCACCCGGAACTGCGCGTGCCCGAGAGCCCGACCCAGCGGGTCGGCGGCGCGCCGGCCGCCGGCTTCGCGAGCGTCGCGCACGACCCGCCGCTCCTCTCGCTCGACAACACCTACGACGAGGCGGAGGTGCGCGAGTGGCATCAGCGGCTCCTCGACCACCTGAAGGTGAGCGAGCTGCCCTCCGCGCTGGTCGCCGAGCCGAAGCTCGACGGCCTCTCCTGCCGCCTCGTCTACGAGCAGGGGCGGCTCGTGCTGGGCGCGACGCGCGGCAGCGGCGAGGTGGGCGAGGACGTGACCGCCAACGTCCGCACGATCCGCTCGGTGCCGCTCGTGCTGCGCGGGCAGCCACCGGCGCGGCTCGACGTGCGCGGCGAGGTGGTGGTGCCGCGCGCCGCCTTCGAGGCGCTGAACCGCGCGCTGGTCGCGAAGGGCGAGAAGAGCTACGCCAACCCGCGCAACCTCGCCGCCGGCACGCTGCGCCAGCTCGATCCGCAGCTGGTCGCGGCGCGGCCGCTCGAGTTCCGCGTCTGGGCGCTCGGCAAGGTCGAGGGGGCCCCGCTGCCGCCCTGCCACTCCGCGGCGCTCGAGTGGCTCGAGACGCTCGGCTTGAAGACGGTGCGCGCCGACCAGGCGGTGGGCGGACTCGAGGAGGTGCTCGCCCATTACCGCGCGCTGCTGGTGCGACGCGACGCCTTCCCGATCGAGCTCGACGGGATGGTGCTGAAGGTCGACCGCTTCGACGTGCAGCAGCGCTTGGGCTTCACCGCGAAGAGCCCCCGCTTCGCGCGCGCCTTCAAGTTTCCCGCCCGCCAGGCGACCACCCGCATCGCCGCGATCCGCGTGCAGGTCGGCCGCACCGGCACGTTGACGCCGGTCGCCGAGCTCGAGCCGGTGGCGCTGTCGGGCGTCACCATCACCCACGTCACGCTGCACAACCGCGACGAGTGCGCGCGGCTCGGCGTCCGCGTCGGCGACACGGTGCTGATCGAGCGGTCGGGCGACGTGATCCCGAAGGTGGTGCAGGTGGTCGAGTCGGCGCCGCGCGGCGCGGAGCCGTGGCCCTTCCCGGAACACTGCCCCGCGTGCGGCACGAAGGCGGAGCAGGAGGGCGACTTCGTCGCCGTGCGCTGCCCCAACGAGCAGTGCCCGGCGCGGCTGCAGAAGCGGCTCGAGCACCTCGTCGGCCGCAACGCGCTCGACGTCGACGGCCTCGGCGAGCGGCTGCTGCAGCAGCTCGTCGAGAAGGGGCTCGTGCGCCAGCCGGCCGACCTCTTCCGGCTCGAGGACGCGCCGCTGCTCGAGCTGGAGCGGATGGGCGAGAAGTCGGTGGCGGCGCTGCAGGCGGCGTTGCGCGCGGCGCATCGGCGACCACTCGCCGCGTTCCTCTACGCGCTCGGCATCCCCGAGATCGGCGAGACGGCGGCCGAGCAGATCGCGCACCACTTCGAGACGCTCGAGCGGGTGCGCGCGGCGACGGCGGCCGACGTCGAGGCGATCCACGGCCTCGGCCCGAGCGCTGCCGCGAGCCTCGTCGCCGCCTTCGCGCCGAAAAGCCGCAGCGCCGCCGAGGTCGATGCGCTGCTCGCCGCCGGCGTCACGCCGCTGCCGGCCGTCCGCGCGTCGGGCGCGCTCGAGGGGAAGACCTTCCTCTTCACCGGCACGCTGCCGACGCTGTCGCGCGCCGAGGCGGAAGCGCGCGTCAAGGCGCAAGGCGGCACGCTGCTGTCGGGGGTCAGCAAGCGGCTCTGCTACCTCGTGGTCGGCGACGCGCCCGGCAGCAAGCTGAAGAAGGCCAACGAACTGGGCATCGCCGTGCTCGACGAAGCGCAGTTCCTGGCGCTGCTCGCGAGCGGACCGTCGGCCACTGCGCCAGCCACCGCGCCGACCGCTGCGCCGGGAGCGGCGTCGTGAGGCGCGCGCTGCAGTTCGCGGCGCTCCTGCTCGCGGCGGGGTGCGACTCGAAGCCGTCCGAGCTGCCCTATCCGCGCGCCCACGTGGAGGTCGCGCAACACGACTTCGGCCCGCTCTGGATCGGCGAGGTGCGGCAGGTCGTCTTCCGCGTGGAGAACCGCGGCCGCACGCCGCTCGTGCTCGATCCGGTCCGCTCGAGCTGCGGCTGCCTCGTGGCGCGCATCGATCCCAAGCGGATCGAGCCGGGCCACGCGAGCGAGCTCACCGTCGAGCTGCACGCCGACAAGGGGCCGATGGCGCTCGAGAAGGGGCTCTTCATCGGCAGCAACGATCCGCAGCACGAGTGGCTGCCGTTCGTGCTGAAGGCGACGACGCGCACCCTCTACGAGTGCGACCCGCCGCTGCTCGACCTGCCGCAGATCGTGCTCGGCGACGTCGCCGACCACGCGATCGCGCTGCGGGTCGCGGACGGCACGCCGATCGTGTTCGGCGCGCCGCAGGTGCCCGAGCGCGGCTTCTCGGCGGCGCTCTCCGCCGTGACGCCGACCAGTGCCACGCTGACCGTCCGCTTCGATGGCGACGCGCTGCCGGGTCGCCGCCTCTTCCACATCGTGGTGCCGACCGACCATCCGCTGGTGAAGGAGCTGCGGATGCCGGTGCAGGCGATCGTGGTCGCGCGCCTCGTCGCCGATCCGCCCGACCTCGTCGACTTCGGCACCATCGAGCGCGCGCAGGGGGCGAAGCGCAGCGTGACGATCCGCCGCCGGAGCCAGACCGCCTTCGCGGCGCGACCGACCGCGCGCGTCGAGCTCGGCGGCTCGCGCGCGGGCCAGTCGGCGCCAACTGCTCCGACCGGCGACGCGCCTGCCGTGACGGCATCGCTCGAGGAGGTGGTCGCCGGCGACGAGTGGCGCCTCGACCTGACGGTCGCCCCCGGCACGCCGGCCACGAGCCTCGTCGGGCGCGTCGTGGTGCGCCTCGAACTCCCGAACGAACCGCCGTTGAGCCTCACCTTGACCGGGAGGATCACCGAACCGCGCTGATCGGGAAAAAGCTGCCCGCACCTCCGCCTCCCAGGGCAGCGCGCGGCGCGCCGATACGGGGACGAGGTCCGAACCGATCGGGGGAAGGTGCGGCGATGGGTCTACTCGGCGCTCTGCTGGAACGCATCGGCTGGCGACGCGAGCGCGCGAAGGCGCCGCCGCGCGCCGCCCCCGTCCCGACGCGCCCCGCCCAAGCCGCCGCGCCGGCCGCGCCCGCGAGCGTCCGCCAGACGCCGGTCGCCCCGCTGCCGGTCGCGGCCAAGCCTGCGCCCGCCGCCCAGAGCGCCGCTGCGCCGGCCGCGGTGGCCGCCAAACCGGCCGCGGAGCTGACCGCCGCCGAACTCGAGGCGCTGAAGAAGGAGCAGGAGCGCGCCGCGCTGCTCCACTCGTTCCAGGCGACCATCGTCGATCGCCGCTTCCAATCGCTCGACATCGACCAGCGCTTCGTCGACGAGATGGGCGCCTCGCTGCAACGCAACCGCGACGACTTCGCGCTGCCGCCGGCCGCCGCGTTCGACGTGATGCGGCTGCTCGACACCTCGACCTACCCGGTGAAGAAGGTCGCCGCGGCGATCTCGTGCGATCCCTCGCTCGCCGGCGCGGTCCTCTCGCTGGCCAACTCGCCGCTCCATCGCGGCTCGGTCGTCGTCGAGAACGTGCCGAGCGCCGTGGTGCGGCTCGGCCAGCGCCACCTGCGCCTCCTGCTGATGGACATCGCGCTCCACTCGACGCGCGTCCACGGCAAGCCGTTCGAGGCGTTCTCGACGCTGCTCTGGAAGCACTCGCTGCTGACCGCGCAGCTCGCCCACCAGATCGCCGGCGTCGTCCGGGTCGACCCGGAGCACGCCTACATCGGCGGCCTCTTCCACGACATCGGCTGCATCGCGGCGCTCTCCGCGGCGCGCCGCATGTCGCTGCGCCAGGAGCGCAAGATCAGCCCGCAGACGTTGCTGGCGATCCTCTCGCGCTTCGGCTACGCGTTGAACGAGTCGATCCTCGCCCGCTGGCGCCTCCCCGAATCGGTCGGCAAGGCGGTCGCGACGCGGCGCGATCTCGCCAAGGCGGGCGACCACGCCGATCTCGCCGCGGTCATCGAACTGGCCAACGAGCTGTCGCGGCCGCTCGGCGCCTGGGTCGAGAAGCGCGAGGTCGACCTGCCGAACCACCCGGCGGTGGTCCACCTGCAGATCGACCTCGGCAAGCTCCCCGACGCGAACGTGATCCTCGAGCTGGCCGGGAAGATCGAGCGGGTCGCCAAGATCGGCTGACAGGGCCGCGCCGACGGAGCTAGAGGAGCGCCATGGACGCGAAGCGAAGCGTCGCAGAGCTCCTCTTCGCGCTGGCGCGCCGCCAGGGCGATCGGCCGCTGCTGCACTGGAAGGCCGACGATCGCTGGCGCCACTGGAGCGCGACCGCCGCGGCCCACGCGACGGCGAACGTCGCAGCGCGCCTCGTCGCGCTCGGGTTGCGGCCGGGCGCGCGCGTCGCGCTGCTCTCCGAGAACCGGCCCGAATGGCTGCTCGCCGACCTCGCCAGCCTCGCTGCGGGGCAGGTCGACGTGCCGCTCTACGCGACCGCCCCGCCGGCCGAGCAGATCGAGCTGCTCGCCCGCAGCCGCGCCGAACTGCTCTTCGTCGCCTCGCCCGCGCAGTGGCGGACGATCGCCGCGGCACGCGCGGCGTTGCCGGCGCTGCGCCACGGGGTCGCCTTCGACCACGGCGCCTCCGGCGACCCCGCGCTCCTCTCCTTCGCCACGCTCGCCGCCGACGCCGACTTCACCGGCGCCGACGCGGCGGCGGCCGAGGTGAAGCGCCGCCTCGCCGCGACGCAGCGCAGCGACGTCGCCACCGTCCTCTACACCTCGGGCACCAGCGGCGAGCCGAAAGGGGTGCAGCTCACCCACGACAACCTGCTGTCGAACTGCGCCGCGATCCTGCAGCACGTCGCGCTCGGCCCCGACGACCGCACCCTCTCCTTCCTGCCGCTCTCCCACAGCTTCGAGCGGACGGCCGGCCACTACGCGCTGCTCGCCGCCGGCGGCGCGATCGCCTACGCGAGCAGCATCGACGCCGTCGCGCAGGAGGTGCGCGAGGTGCAGCCGACGCTGCTGTTGGGCGTGCCGCGCTTCTACGAGAAGGTGCACGACCGCATCCTCGGCACGCTCGAACGGGCGCCGCGCTACCGGCGCGCGCTCTTCGAGTTCGCGCAGCGCGTCGCCGACGAGACCGCCGCGTTCCACCAGCAGGCGGGCGCCGCCGCGTCGCTCCCGCTCAAGCTGCGCTTCCGCCACGAACTCGCCGAGCGGCTGGTGCGCAGCCTCATGCGCCAGCGCTTCGGCGGGCGGCTGCGCTTCCTGGTGAGCGGCGGCGCGCCGCTCGATCCGGAGCTGGTGCGCTTCTTCGAGCAGCTCGGGCTGCCGCTGCTCGAGGGTTACGGCCTCACCGAGTGCGCGCCGGTGGTGGCGGTGAACCGCGTCGGCCGCGCGCGCGCCGGCACCGTCGGCGAGCCGCTGCCCGGCGTCGAGGTGAGCCTCGCCGACGATGGCGAGATCCTCGTGCGCGGGCGCAACGTGATGAGCGGCTACCTCGACGATCCCGCCGCGACCGCCGCCGCCTTCACCGCCGACGGGCGCTTCAGGACCGGCGACCTCGGCGCGTTCGACGGCGACGGCTACCTGCGCGTCACCGGCCGCAAGAAGGACCTGATCATCGGCTCGTGCGGCAAGAACATCGCGCCGGCGCGCATCGAGGAGCAGCTGAAGCGCCAGCGCATCGTCGCCGACTGCTGCCTCGTCGGCGATCGCCGCCCGTTCCTCGTCGCGCTGCTGGTGCCCGACGAGGCGGCGCTGAAGACCGTGCTGGCCGAGCAGGGGATCGAGTGGAGCGGTCGCGCCGAGATGCTCGAGCGGCCCGAGGTGCGCGCGCTCTTCGAGGCGGCGGTCGCGCGCGTGAACGACGGGCTCGCCCCTCCCGAACGGGTGCGCCGCTTCGCGCTGCTGCCCGAGCCGTTCAGCGCGGAGGCGCGCGAGCTGACCCCGACGTTGAAGGTGCGCCGCGCCGCCGTCGCGCAGCGCTGGTCGGCGACCATCGAAGCGCTCTACGCGGCGCCCCACCGCCCGCTGTGATCCGCGCCCGCGCCACGGTTAGATCGCGGCTCCGTCGCCCGCTCCGGAGCCCGCGCCGATGGCCGATCGCCCGCTCGCCACGCTGACCGCCCGCCTCGCGGCGGCGCTCGCCCGCCACGGCGAGCGGCCGATCGCGGTGACGCCCGGCCGCGACGCGCCCGATCGGCCGCTCACGGCGCGCGCCGCGCTGGAGCAGTCGGCGCGCTTCGCCGCCGGGCTCGCCGCGCTCGGCGTGCGGCCGGGCGAGCCGGTGCTGCTCTGGAGCGAGAACCGGGAGCAGTGGCTGATCGCGGAACTGGCGCTGCTGTGGCTCGGCGCGCCCGGAGTGCCGCGCGGCGCCGAAGCGCCGGCCGACGAGATCGCCTACATCGTCGACAAGGTGCGCGCGCGCGTCGCCATCGTCGAGAAGCCGGAGCTGCTGCGCCGCTTCGCCGCCGCCGGCCATCAGGTCGAGCAGCTCGTGCTGCTGACTGGCAGCGACCCGACCGGCCGCGCGCTCCCGTTCGAGCAGTGCCTCGCGCGCGGCGACGCGACGACGGCGGCGCGGCTCCTGGCCGACGCGCCGACCGCGCGGCGCCCCGCCGACGTCGCCACCATCGTCTTCACCTCGGGCACCACCGGCCGACCGAAGGGGGTGGTGCTGACGCAGGCGAACCTCGCCGCCAACCTCACGCAGGTGCTGTCGATCATCGACTTCGTGCCGGCCGGCGCGACCGGCCTCTCGATCCTGCCGCCGTGGCACATGTTCGAGCGGATGGTCGAGTACGCGCTGATCGAGCTCGGCGTGCAGTTCGTCTACACCGATCGGCGCCACTTCGCGAAGGACCTCGCCCGCTTCCGGCCGGCCGTGCTGCCGGCCGTGCCGCGCCTCTGGATGGCGATCGAGGAGGGCGTGCGCGCGAAGCTCGCGCATGCGCCGCCGCGCCAGCGGGCGATCGTCGAGACGGCGCTCGCCCGCTGCATCGCGCGCCAGAAGGGGCGCCGCTTCGCCGGTGCGCCGCGCCCGTCGCCGCTCTCGGCGCCGCTCGACTGGCTGCTGCAGCGGCTGGTGCTGCGCAAGATCGCCGTCGCGCTCGGCGTCGATCGGCTCGCGGACGGCCTGCCGATCAGCGGCGGCGGCTCGCTGCCGGAGCACGTCGACCTCTTCTTCGCGGCGCTCGGCGTGCCGCTGATGAACGGCTACGGCTTGACCGAGACGTCGCCCGTGCTGGCGCTGCGCCGCTCCCGCCATCCGCGCGGCGGCACGGTGGGCGCGCCGCTGCCGGAGACCGAGATCGCGATCCGGCGACTCGAGGATGGCGCGCCGCAGCCGGTCGGCGCGCGCGGCGTGATCCATGCGCGCGGACCGCAGGTGATGGGCGGCTACTTCGAGGAGCCCGCCGCGACGGCGCGCGTGCGGAGCGCCGACGGCTGGTTCGACACCGGCGACCTCGGCCACCTCGATGCGCACGGCGAACTCTCCATCACCGGTCGCGCGAAGGAGACGATCGTCCTCCTCTCGGGCGAGAACGTCGAGCCGGAGCCGCTCGAGAACGCGCTCACCGCGTCGTCGTGGATCGCGCAAGCGCTGGTGGTCGGGCAGGACCAGAAGCAGCTCGGCGCGCTGCTGGTCCCGCGCCTGCCGCACGACACGGCCGCCTTGCCGCGGGCGGAACTCGAGGCGCTGCTGCGGCGCGAGGTCGACGCGCGGGTCGCGCCGGCCGCCGGCTTCCGCCCGCACGAGCGGATCGGCCGCATCGCGCTGCTCGACGAGCCGTTCACGGTGGAGAACGGCGGCCTGTCGCAGACGCTCAAGATCAAGCGCCACGCGATGCTCGAGCGCCACGCGGCGCGCATCGCGGAGCTCTACCGCGACGGCGGCGACTCGGCGAGCTGACCGCCCATCCGCGCCGGCAGCTGCTCGGCGATGGCCGCCATCACGGCGTCGCGCAGCACGCGGCGCGCCTCGCGCGGGACGAGGTCGTGGACGAGATCGTCGGGCGTGACGAGGCGCGAGAAGCGGACCTCGACGGGGCGCCGCTTCGGGAAGCCGCCGCCGCGCGGCAGCGCGTCGTGGGTGCCGACGATGGCCGCCGTCAGCACTGGCGCGCCGCCCTGCAGCAGCAGCGACGCCACGCCGAGCTGCCCCTCGCGCAGCTGCCCGTCGTCGCTGATGCCCCCTTCCGGGAAGATCCCGACCACGCGACCGCGCTCGAGCGCCGCCAGCGCGCGCCGCATCGCCTCGACGTTGGTGGCCCCCTCCTGCACGCGGATGCAGCCGAAGAGGCGCATCCAGAGCCGGTAGACCGGCGCATCGAAGACGTTCGAGGTGACCAGGAAGGTGACCCGCCGGCGGACCGCGAGACCGAGCACGAGCGGGTCGAGGTAGGAGACGTGGTTGGCGGCGACGACCAGCGCGCCGCGCGGGAAGGGCGACGGCCGGAAGCGCGTCCGCAGCCGGAACCAGAGGGCGCAGAGCAGCGCGCCGAACAGCCAGAGCGCTGCATGGACGAACAAGAAGGGCTGGCGCGGTGGCGCCAGCCCTTCGTCGTCGTCACGCTCGCGCGCTCGCGGCGACCGCGGGGCGCTCACCTCCCGCTCACTTCTTCAGCGCGGCCTTCTTCGCCCACTCGGAGGTCGGGAACTCCTCGGCGCAGCGCGAGAAGAGGATCTTCGCGCGCTTCTTGTTGTTCTCGCCCTCGCGCGAATCGAGGCAGATGCCGCCCTGGTAGAGCGCCTCCGCCAGCAGCTCGCTCTGCTTCAGCGAATCGCCGTAGTGGAAGATCGTCCGGAAGAAGGGGAAGAGCGCCGCGTCGTAATCGGCCGCGGTCAGCGTCGGCTTGGCGAGGTAGGTGGTGCCGAGCCCGTTGTAGGCGCCCGCCACGATGGTCATGTCGCCCGACGACGCCTGGCGGTCCTTGATGATGTCCTCGAAGAACTTGCGCGCCTTGTCGATCTGCTTCTCCTGGATCATCACGTAGCCGACGCGCAGCCGCGCCATGTTGGCGACGTCGGGGAACTCGGCCGCCTTCGACTGCAGCTCCTGGTAGCCGGCGAGCGCGCCCTTCGGGTCGCTCTTCTCCTGCAGCTCGAGCAGGCGGAAGTCGGCCAAGAGCTCCCAGCGTGCGCCGAGGTTCTTCAGCGTCACCTGCCCCTTCAGCTGCTCGTAGGTCTTCTTCGCGTCATCCGGCTTGCGCAGCGCCCGCTGGCAGAGCGCGATGCGCTCGTAGCAGTCGCCGACGAAGCGCGTCTTCGGGACGGCGGTCAGCAGCTCGTTGTAGGCCTTGATGGCGTCGTCGAGCTTGTTCGAGAGGCGCAGGCACTCGGCGACGTTGAAGAGGCCGTACTGCTTCTCCCAGTTCTTCGCCGACGCCGCCGCGGTCTTGTAGAACTCGGCCGCCTTGGCGTAGTCGCCGACGGCGAAGGCGTCGTCGCCGAAGCTGTAGAACTTCGAGCGCTTGGTGTAGATCACCTCGCGCACCTTGGCGGCCGGGTAGTTCTGCGGCGCCGGGATCCCCTTCTGCCGGTAGACGACCCCTTCGTAGGTCTCGTCGGTGACGGTCACGTCGGTGCGCGCGTCGCCCTTGTAGAGGACGATCTCGTCGGCGCGCGCGTGGTTGGCCAGAGTGGCCACGAGCAGAGCGGCCACGAGCAGCGCGGCGATGCCGGGGACGGCGAGCACGGCGCGGTGGAGCTTCGGAAGGGTCATCGGCCAGGACTCCTCGGAACGGTTCGGAGCGACGAGTACGCCCGGTGCGGCGCGTTGGTCACGCTGACAGGGCACGCTCGGGGCACGCTCGCGCGCGAAGGGCGAGGATCAAAGCCGCGCCCGGGAACAGGGTCAAGGCGAGGAACGGCTGGTCAGAGCAGCGGTTCGATCCGCGCGTCGCCCTCGTCCGGCGGCTCGGCGGGCGCTGCCCCCTCGCCGCGCACGCTCCAGCGCCCCTCCGGCTTGCCGCGCCGCACGGCGATCATCTCCGCGACGATCGAGACGGCGATCTCGTCCGCCGTCCGCGCGCCGAGGCGCAGCCCGACCGGCGTGCGCACCCGCTTCAGCCACTCGCGCTCGACCCCCGCCGCGGCCAGCTTCTCGAAGGTGAGCCGCGCCTTCGTCCCGCTGCCGATCATCCCGAGGTAGCGCGGGGCGACCCGCCGCCGCCAGAGCTCCTCGAGGATCTTCGTGTCGTCGGCGTGCGAGCGGGTCATCACCAGCACGTAGCTCGCGCCATCGATCGGCAGCCGGCGGGCGGCGGCATCGGGGTAGTCGACCAGCGCCTCGGCCGCCATCGGGAAGCGGTCGGTTGAGGCGTACTCGGGACGATCGTCGGTGACGAGGATCCGGAAGCCGACGCGGGCGGCGAGGCCGGCGACCGCGCGGCCGACGTGGCCGCCGCCGAAGAGGACCAGCGGCGGCGCCGTGATCGGCTCGAGGTAGACCTCGACGTGGCCGCCGCAGATGAGCGCCCCACCCGGGGCGTCCTCCTCGGTGAGCGCCATCGCGACCCGCCGCGGCCGCTCCTCCTCGATGACGCGTTGCGCCTGCCGCTTCACCTCTTCCTCGAGGCAGCCGCCCCCCACCGAACCGAGCGTCGTCCCGTCGGCGCGCACCAGAAGCTTCATCGGCTCGCGCGCCGGGGCGGAGCCCTTCACCTCGATCACCGTGGCGAGCGCCGCAGAGAGCCCGGCCTCCCGGCAGCGCACCACTTCGCGGAAGAGGCGATCCTCGACGCTGTGGTGCGCGCCGCCGGCCGCCTCGTCGTCGAGCGAGGTGACGCGGACGCGGGCGGGATCGGGCGGTGGAGCCATGGCGCGGGAGCTTACGCCGCGCGACAAGGGCGGTTGCGCAGGCGCTGGTGGGCGGCGGGCGCTGACGGTGGCCGTCGCGCGCCCGCTCGAGCCGTCCAATTTGGATGGTTGACAGCCATCCACTTCGCGCCAAGATCGCGCCGTCATCGCCGACCCGCCACTCCTCCGAGAGCGCCGCCGACCCGTGGACCTCCTGCTCGATCGCACCAGCTCGACGCCGCTGCGCCAGCAGATCGTGGCGGCGATCCGGGCGCGCATCGAGTCGGGCGAGTGGTCGCCCGGCACGCGCCTCCTCTCGAGCCGCGACCTCGCCGACCGCCTCGGGGTCAATCGCACCACCGTCGTGCAGAGCTACGACGAGCTCACCGCGAGCGGCCTCCTCGAGTCGGGCGTCGGCCGCGGCACCTTCGTGCGCGCGAGCGGCGAACGGCGCGACGAGCGCGACCGCCCCACCGCCTCCGGCGAGCGGCCGATCGCCACTGCGCCCCCGCGCTTCCCGAGCGCGAGCGGCCCGCTCGCCTGGGCCGATCGGCTGGCGCGCGGCCGTCCGCTGCCGCGCCTGCCGGCCGCCGACGACGCCACCCCGCGCGTCGCGCTCGCGCGCGCCGTCGGCCATCCGACGCTCTATCCGGTCGAGCGGATCAAGACGGCGCTCGACCGCGTCTTCGCGGCGCGCGGCCGCGAGCTGCTCGCCTATCCGTCGCCGGCCGGCTACGCGCCGCTGCGCGAGGAGCTCGCACGGCGACTCGCGCGCCAAGGGGTCGACGTCGCGCGCAACGAACTCGTCATCGTGAACGGCTCGCAGCAGGGGCTCGACCTGATCGCGCGCCTGCTCCTCTCCGAAGGCGGGACCGTGCTGACCGCGCAGCCGAGCTTCTCGGGGGCGCTCGACCTCTTCCGCTGGCATCGCGCGCAACTGCAGGGCGTGCCGGCCGGACCGGCGGGGTTCGACCTCGCCGCGCTCGATCGCACGCTCGCCGCGACGCAGCCGCGCTTCGCCTACGTGATCCCCGATCGCGCCAATCCGACCGGCCTCTCGCTGCCGGCCGGCGCGCGCGAAGCGCTGCTCGAGCGGCTGCAGGCGGCGCGCGTGCCCGTCGTCGAGGACGACTGGCTCGCGGAACTGCGCCGCGACGACGAGCCGCCGCCGCTCAAGGCGCGCGACCGCGACGACCAGGTCCTCTACCTCGGCACCTTCTCGAAGGTGCTCGCGCCGGGGCTGCGACTCGGTTGGCTGCTGGTCCCGAAGCCGCTCTTCGAGCCGCTGCTGGCGCTGAAGAAGATCAGCGACCTCGCCACCAACTTCCCGGCGCAGGCGGTGCTGCACGAGCTGCTGCAGAGCGGCTTCATCGACTCGCACGCGCGCGACCTGCGCGTGCAGTTCGAGCGGCGCCGCGACGCGGTCGACGCCGCGATCGATCGCCACTTCCCCGCCGCGGTCCGGCCGCTGCGCCCCCATTCGGGCATGGTCTGCTGGATCGAGCTGCCGGCCGGCAGCGACGTGGCGCGCCTCGTCGAGGAGGCGCGCCGCGAAGGGATCGACATCGCGCCGGGCGCGCCGTTCGACGCGATCGGCCGCGCGCCGCCCGCCTTCCGCCTCTCCTACTCCGCCGCCAGCGAAGCCGAGCTCGAACCGGCGATCGCGCGGCTCGGAGCGCTCCTCCATCGCCAATTGCTCGGCGGCAGCCACGCGGCTCCGCCGCTCGTCTGAACCGCAGCTCCGCGTCCCGCAACGTCTCCACCCACTGGAACGATCGCTCACCGATCACCGAGGAACTTCGATGCAGCGCACGAATGGCACGTCCGATCCCGTCGTCCCCACCCCGCACGGCCTCGACGAGGTCAAGATCGGGCTGGCGCGCATGCTGAAGGGCGGCGTGATCATGGACGTCACCGATGTCGAGCAGGCGAAGATCGCCGAAGAGGCCGGCGCCTGCGCCGTGATGGCGCTGGAACGGGTGCCGTCCGACATCCGCAAGGAGGGCGGCGTCGCGCGCATGGCGGCGCTCGAGATCATCTCCGCGATCCAGGAGGCGGTGACGATCCCGGTGATGGCGAAGGCGCGCATCGGCCACTTCGTCGAGGCGCAGGTGCTGCAGCAGCTCGGCGTCGACTTCATCGACGAGAGCGAGGTGCTGACGCCGGCCGATCCCGAGAACCACATCGAGAAGCGCGCCTTCAAGGTGCCGTTCGTCTGCGGCGCGACCTGCCTCGACGAGGCGCTGCGCCGCGTCGGCGAAGGCGCCGCGATGCTGCGCACGAAGGGCGAGGCGGGCACCGGCAACATCATCGAGGCGGTCCGCCACATCCGCCTGATCCAGAAGCAGATCCGCGAGCTCTCGGTCACGCCGACTTCCGAGCTGATGAGCCGCGCGAAGGAGCTGCGCGCGCCGTTCCATCTCGTCGAGTACGTCGCGCAGCACGGCGCGCTGCCGGTGCCGAACTTCGCGGCGGGCGGCGTCGCGACGCCGGCCGATGCGGCGCTGGTGATGGCGCTCGGCGCCGAGGCGGTCTTCGTCGGCTCGGGCATCTTCAAGTCGGAGTCGCCCGCCAAGACGGCGGCGGCGATCGTCAAGGCGACCGCGCAGTGGAACGATCCGGCGGTGATCGCCGAGGCGTGCCGCGGCACCGGCACCGCGATGCGCGGCCTCTCGATGGAGTCGATCCCCGAGGCCGACCGCTTGGCGAAGCGCGGCTGGTGAGCGGCGCCGTGAGCGGCACCGTCGCAGCTTCGCCGAGCCGCAGCTCGGCCGGCGTCCTCTGCCTGCAAGGCTCGAGCGAACCGCATCTCGCGCGGCTCCGCGACCTCGGGGTCGCTCCGCGCGAGGTGCGGCAGCGCAAGGACCTCGACGGCCTCACCCACCTGATCCTGCCGGGCGGCGAATCGACGACGATCCGCCACCTGCTCGACCTCTTCGGGCTGACCGAGCTGCTGCTCGAGCGCCACCGCGCCGGCGCGCTCTGCCTGTTCGGCACCTGCGCCGGCGCGATCCTCCTGGGCCACGATGACGGCACGCGGCCGAAGCGCCTCGCGCTGCTCGACGTGACGTTGGAGCGCAATGCCTACGGCCGGCAGGTCGACTCCTTCAGCGAGCCGCTCGCGCTCGAGCTGCCGGGCGAGGTCGGTCGAGCGCCCTTCCACGGCGTCTTCATCCGCGCGCCGCGCTTCGCGCGCGTCGGGCCGGGCGTGCGCGTGCTGGCGCGCCGCGGCGACGAGCCGGTGCTGGTCGAGGGGCCGGGCGCGCTGGCCGGCACGTTCCATCCCGAGCTGACCGGCGACCTGCGCATCCACCGCCACTTCCTCGCCATGGCGCCGGCGGCGGCGCGCGCGGCGGCGGTGTAACCGAAGATCTGGCGGCGGCATCGCGTGCGTACCGTGGAACGCGCGGGACCCACTGCGAGTCCGCGCCGGGAGTCTTCGATGGCTGCACCGTTCGCCCTGCTCGCCCTCGCCCTTCTCGCGCGCTGCACGCCGGGCAGCCCGCCACTCACCGCGCCGCCTGCCGCGCCCCCGCCGCCGCTCGCGAACGCTTCGTCGACGCAGACGGCACCGCAAGTCGCCGTGCAAGCCACGCCGTCCGCGGCCGCTGCCGAGTTCGACCACGCCGACTTCGACGCGTTGCTGAAGAAGCATGGTCGCGGCGATCGGATCGACTACGCCGCGCTCCAGGCCGACCGCGCGCCGCTCGACGCCTACCTGAAGCGGGTCGCCCTGCAGCCGGAGGCGCAGCTGCTCGCATGGCCGCGCGCCGCTCAGATGGCCTTCTGGATCAACGCCTACAACGCGCTCACGCTGCGCACGATCATCGACGCCTACCCGATCGAGGGCTCCGGCCTGTCGGGGCTGCGCTTCCCGAAGAGCTCGATCCGCCAGCTCGACGATCCGTGGGGCAAGAAGCACACGGTCGCCGGCGCGCCGCGCTCGCTCGATGACTTGGAGCACCAGCTCCTGCGCAAGCACTTCCAGGACGCGCGCATCCACGCCGCCGTCAACTGCGCCAGCATCGGCTGCCCGCCGCTGCGCCTCGAAGCATTCACCGCCGCCGCGCTCGAGACGCAGCTCGACGAGCAGATGCGCGCCTTCGTCGCCGATCCGCTGCGGAACGTCGTCGACCCGACGAAGAAGAAGATCGCCCTCTCCGCCATCTTCGACTGGTTCGGCGAGGACTTCGGCACCAAGGCGAACGGCAAGGAGGGCGAGCGCGCGCTCCTCGCTTGGCTCGAGAAGTACGGCAAGCCCGAGTGGAAGGCGTTCCTCGCCAGCTTCGACCCCGACGACATCGACTTCCTCGACTACGACTGGGCGCTGAACGACGTGGCGAGGTGAGCGACGACGTGCGCTGACGACCGTCCGCCACCGGACGCATCGCGAGCGATATCCTCCCGCGCCGCGCGGTGAGCTGCCTCACCGCCTTGCAGCGGGGAGAATCGCCGCATGGCTGTCGATCCGGCTCCTGGCCCACCGCCCTCCCCGTCGCCTCGCGCTGCAAGCGCAGAAGCGCGTGCGCTCGAGCTTTTGGCCGCATGGCTCGGGCGCCGCCACGAGCCGCTCGACGAAGGCGCTTTCGAGAGACTCTGCGGCGATCACGCCGACCTCGCCGCGGAGCTGCGCCGCCTGAAGCGAACGCTGGATCAGGTCGCGGCGGCGCTGCCGCGATCGGAGTCTCGAGACGGCGTCGCCGATCGGCTCGCCGAGCAGTTCGGCGACGAAGTCGATCCGCGCGTCTCGCTCGATGACGCGGAAGAGCAGGCGCCCGGCGCCGCGCCGAACGATCCGCCCCCGGCCTCGACCTGGTCGCGCATGGTCGAGCGCGTCCGCGGCCGCACGGCGCCGAGCGCTCGCTATTCGGTCGGCGAGGTGCTCGGCAAGGGCGGCATGGGCGTGGTCTATTCGATCTGGGACGCCGACCTGCGCCGCCGCCTGGCGATGAAGGTGATCCGCCACAGCGGTGAACGCGAGGCCCCGCCGCCCCGCCTCGGCGCCACGCCATCGCCCGCTGCGGTCGCCGCCGCGCATGCACCGATCGACCCCGTGAGCCTCGGCCGCTTCCTCGAAGAGGCGCAGGTCACCGGACAGCTGAACCACCCGGGCATCGTGCCGATCCACGAGCTCGGCCTCGACGCCGATGGTCGCGCCTACTTCACGATGCGGCTGGTGAAAGGCGCGACGTTCACGGAAGTGATCGATTGGGCAGCCACCGGCGAGAACGGCTTCAATCCGACGCGCGCGCTCTCCGTCCTGGTCGCCGTCTGCGACGCGCTGGCCTACGCGCATGCGAAGGGCGTGGTCCATCGCGACCTGAAGCCGGCCAACGTGATGGTCGGCCGCTTCGGCGAGACCTACGTGATGGACTGGGGGCTGGCGCGCGTGCGCGGCCAGGCGGATCGCCACGATCTGCGGCTCGAGGCGCCCGAAACCGCGCGCCTGAGGACCGAACGCGACGAGCCCGCCTCCTCGCGCGACGACTCGCCGCTGATGACGATGGACGGTGCCGTCGTCGGCACGCCCGCCTACATGCCGCCCGAGCAAGCCTTCGGCAAGACCGAGCTGATCGACGCGCGCGCTGACGTCTACGCCGTCGGCGCGATGCTCTACCACCTGCTGACGCGGCGGATGCCCTACGTCGAGCCCGGCGCGCGCATGTCGCAGCACATGATCCTGGCGGCGGTGCAGCACGGTCCGCCGCGGCCCGTGCACCAGATCGATGCCGCCGTCCCCGCCGAGCTCGCCGCGATCTGCGAGCGCGCGATGGAGCGCGACCTCGCGAAGCGCTACCCCACCACGCAAGCCTTGGCCGACGACCTGCGCGCCTACCTCGAGCACCGCGTCGTCGCCGCGTACGAGACCGGCGCCGTCGCGGAGCTGAAGAAGTGGGTCGAGCGCAACAAGGCGCTGGCGGCGTCGCTGGCAGCTGGCGTCGTGCTGGCGATCGGCGCGGTGAGCTTCATCGCCTGGTCGACCGGCCAGCACGCCGACGCGATGGCGGAGAAGAACCGTGACCTGACGACGGCCAATGCCATGGTGCGCGACGAGGCGACCCGCGCGGACGCCGCGAAGCGAGAGGCGGAAGCGAACCTCGCCGACGTCCTGCTCCTCGGCGACATCAAGCGGGTGCGGGACCTCGAGAAGCGGGCGAAGGAGCTCTGGCCGGCGTGGCCGGAGCTGGTGCCGGAACTCGAGCAGTGGATCGCGGATGCACGCGAGGTGACCGACCGGCTGGAGCAGCATCGAGCGTCGCTCCAGGAGCTGCGGGCGAAGGCGCTGCCGGCCGATGCCCCCGAGGACCGTTCGACGTTCACCGCGCTGCGCCGCGAGGCGCAGATGGAGCGACGGCGCAAGGACCTCGCGGAACTCGACGCCTTCCTGGCGAGGCGGGTCGGTGAGCTGACTGCTGCAGAGTCGACGGGGACCGACACCAGGAAGAAGGAGGCGCTCGGCGCCGCGCTCGCGGAGCTGGCGGGCCAGCGCGCCGCCGTCGCGGCGGAACTGCGCGACGAGGGCAGCGAGGCCACTGACCATCCGGCGCGCCGCGAGTGGCGTTTCGCGCCCGATCCGGCGAACACGCAGTGGCGCCACGACCAGCTGGTCGAGCTGGTGGAGGCGGTCGAGGCGTTGCAGGCCGAGCTCGCCACGCCCGAGGCGGTCACCGCCGCGTGGCGCCCCACCGCCACCGCAGCAGCGCCACCGGCCGCATTCGTGCCGGCGGCGGCGACGATTGCAGCGATGCAGCGGCGGATCGAACACGCCGCCTGGGTCGAAGAGGTGTCGCTGGACGAGGCGGTCGACGCTTGGCAGGAGGCGATCGCCCGCATCGCGAAGAACCCGAAGTACGCCGCTTTCGCCGAGCCGCCCCTCAAGGAACAGTTCGGCCTGGTGCCGATCGGCCCGGACCCTGACTCCGGCCTCGAGGAGTTCTGGCACGTCGAGACCGGCGCACGGCCGGAGCGCGACCCGACCAGCGGAAAGTTCACCATGGCCGAGACGACCGGCATGGTCTTCGTGCTGCTGCCGGGCGGGACGTTCACGATGGGCTCGCGGCCAACCGACGCCGATCACCCCGAACACGCCCCTCACGTCGACCCGAAGTCGCAGCCCAACGAGCAGCCCCCCCACGCGGTGACGCTCGCGCCTTTCTTGATGTCGAAGTTCGAGATGTCGCGTGCCCAGTGGCTGAGGATCGCGGGAAGCGACCCGAGCCGAATCGACTTCAACGGCCGCGCCCCTCGCCCCGTGACGTCACCCGTCGAGTCGATCGACTGGACCGAGGCGCAGGAGCTGGCCGAGCGACTGGTCGCACGTCTGCCGACCGAGGCGCAGTGGGAGTACGCGGCCCGCGCAGGCACGACGACCGTCTTCTGGTGCGGCGACGATCCCGCCACGATCAGGGCTCGCAAGGCCGGCAACGTCTTCGACGAGCGCGCCGCAGAGGTCGGGTACGTAGGAACGCCGGAGCGGTGGAACGACGGCTACTACGACGTAGCGCCGGTCGGCACGTTCACGGCGAACCCGTTCGGCCTGCACGACGTGATCGGCAACGTCTGGGAGTGGTGCGCGGACGAGTACGCACCGGACTACGAGTCGACTCCGGCGCGTTCAGGCGATGGCGAGCGGTCGCTGCCGGTGCAAGCGGGCTCCCGCGTTCGCATCGCCCGCGGCGGCGGCTGGTACCACGAGGCCGCGGGCGCGCGTTCCGCATATCGCTACCGGGTCGGCCCGGCGATCCGGAACGGCGACCTCGGCCTCCGTCCCGCCAAGGTCATCACTTGGTGACTTCACGGCTTCACCCTGCGCCGGGAACTGTCGCGTGAAGTGGGCAGGAGGCCCGCGGTCCGCAGGCCAAGCGCAGCGTGGCCGTAGGGCGGCGGACCGGTTGGGCGCGGCCGGGCGCCATTCGCCACTCCGCTCGCGCGCGCCGACGTCGCCCCCCGCACCGCTCGCCCTTACTTCGCCGGCTTCCTCGCCAGCAGCCGCACCACGTGGGTCGGCTCGCCGAGGTTCCAGTCGCTCTCGAAGCGGCCGTCCTCGTAGGCGAGGATGCGCCAGTCGGCGAACGCCTTCAGCAACTGACCCGGCTTGAAGAGCGTCTCCTTCGGCGGGCCGCCGCCTTGGTGCTCGCTGCCTTGCCCCTCGATCACGATGACGCCACCCGGCTTCACCGCCGCCTTCAGCTTGTCCGCGATCGTGAGCGCGGGGTTGAAGTAGATCACGCTCAAGAGGTCCCACTGCTCGACGCCGTAGTCGAAGGTGAAGAGGTCCGCCTCGCGCGCGTCGAGCGTGAGCCCCTTCTGCGCCGCGGCGGCGCGCGCCTTGTCGAGGCCGACCTTCGAGACGTCGATTCCGGTGGTCGCGAAGCCGCGCTGCGCCAGCAGCAGCGCGTTGCGGCCGTCGCCGCAGGCGAGGTCGATCGCGGTGCCGCCCGCGAGCCACTTCTCGCCGGCGAGGCGCTTCAGCGAGCGGTCGAGGAAGTCGTTCGGCTCGGTGCGGTAGCGCGGCTGCTTGGCACCGAAGACCTTGTCCCAGCGCGCCGGCTCGCTGACGCCGCCGCCTTGCTGCTGCTGCTGCTGCGCCGGCACGAGCAGCGCCGTCGCGGCGAGCCCTCCGGTCGCAACGAGCACGACGACGAGCGCGGCGGCCAAGCCGCGGAATGGAGCGCTTTTCCGCATCGGTGTCCTCCTTCGTCCTGCAGCGATCCGCCGTTTCCGGCGCTTCGCGCCGAACGGCAACGCCGGAGAGCGTAGCGCCGGAAAATCGTGCGAGGGCGACGCGGCGCGCGCCCTTTTCCCGCCGGCAGGCGCGCGCTCGCGCCGATCAAGGCGGGCCGAGGGGAGGGCGGTGCGGCGCTTCGACCGGCCTGCACCACGATGCTCCACCCAAGATCGACACCTTGATCCAAGCCGTCACCGCCCTGCTCCTCGCTTGCTGCCCGCCGGCGCCTGCCGACGAGCCGCTGCTCGTCGCCGCCGCCCCCGATACGAGCGCGACGGCCCACGGCGCACCGAAGGCAGGGGCGCGGATCGCGGCGCCGCTCGCCGACGGCTCTCGCCCGTGGCGCTACGAAGCGCGACCGCTGCTCGGCGGCGATCGCACCGCGCGCGCGAGCGGACTCTTGCCGCGCGATGGAAGCGCCGTGCCGCTCGTCGTGCTGGCCGTCGACCCGCTCACGCCGCGCGCGCGGCTCGACCGCTGGTGCGACACGCTCGCGAAGGGCGGCTACGCGACGCTGATGGTCGAGCCCGAACCGGACGAGGCGTGGTGGCGCTACGCCGAAGCGATCGAGCAACTCGTGAAGCTGCTGCGGCTCGACGCCACGACTCCCGGACTCGGCTGCCACGGAGAGGTCGATCCCGTGCGCCTCCTGCTGATCGCCGAGGGCAGCGCGGCCGCGCCGGCCGTGCGCGCCGCGGCCGAGCTCGAGCGGCTCTCCGGCGTGCTGCTGGTCGATCCGAGCGGGCCGCCGACCGCGCTGCCGTGGCTCTCGGAGATCGACGCGCCGCTCGCCGTCGTCGCGAGCGGGCGGCCGCAAGCGGAGGAGGCGCAGCGGTGGCACGCGGCGGCACGCAATGGTGCCGAGACGCGCTGGCTCGTCGAGTTCCGCAACGACCACGGACTGCGCGGCGCCGACCTGCCGCGCCAACCGGCGCTCGAGCGGAGCGTGCGCGAGCTCTGCGCCACCTTCGTGACGAGCCAGGTGCCGCTCGCTCTTGCGCCGCGCGCCGGATTCGCAGCGTTGGCGCGCCGTGGCGCCGTCGAGCGGACGGTCGAAACATTGCACAACGGTGCGCGCCTCGTGCTGGCGGGCGAAGTCGACGCGCCGCGCGAGGAGTGACGCGGAACGATCGTCGGCGCGTCTCGTAGCTCGTTCGGCGCGATCGGGGCGCGCCGTGGAGCGAGCGCGATGGCACCGAACCGCGGAACCACCACGACCACCAACGCCACCAACGCCACCGACGCCGCCGACGCAGCGATGGCGGAGCCTGCGCCGCCGCGCTGCCGATCGCCGAGACGGCGGCTGCGCGGCGCATGGCTCGCGCTGGCGGCGCTGCTGCTCGCCGCGCCGCTCGCGGTGCCGGTGGCGCAGGTCGTCCCGAACGCTGCACAGCGCGCCTTCCCCGAGACCAGCACGCGCGGCAATGCGCGCATCTTCTATTGGGGCGGCGATCGCTCAGCGGGGCAGCTCACCATCGATTACGGGCAGCCGGCCTGGAAGGACGCCTACGACGCGCAGATCGAGGCGCAGCGCGGCGTGCGCTGGCGCCTCGGCCAGAACTTCTGGACCAACCTCGACAGCAACATCGACTTCAAGGCAGGCGACGTCGAGGTCCTCGCGGGCCATTACTACCTGGTCCTCGAGCGGACGGTCGACGGCGCGTTCCTCCTCTGGCTGCTCGATCCGGTCGAGATCCGCGACGCCCACCTCGACGCGTTCCACGCCGCGCGCACGACCGGCGGGACCGCGCTGCCGCTCGTCCATCGCGAGGTCGCCACCAAGTCGGGCGCGCTGACGATGCGCCTCGACGTCGACGCGCAGAAGAAGGACGGGGCGAAGCTGGTGATCCAGTTCGGCCGCCACGAGCTCTCGGCCGAACTGACGCTCGTCCCCGATCGCGGCTGACGGCCGCTCGCGGCGGAGCGTCGCGCCCGCGAACGCTCCCCCGCGTCGGACGGTACGATCGCCGCACTCCGATCCGCGACCGCTCGCGGAGCTGGCGCGATCGTCTCGGCACCGTCCCGAGCGCCCGGAGCGCTACCGAAAGGGGTAAACGATGGACTCGAAGCTCGCCTCCGGTTCGCGCGGCCGCACGCTGCAGCTGCTGATCGCCTTGATCGCGCTCGGCGTCGGCGCCTACTTCCTCTTCCCGGGTTTCCGCTCCAAGGTCGACACGCAGCTCGACAAGGTCGGCGGCTGGAACGAGGAGGCGCGCCGCCACGACCCGGTCGGCTTCATCGACTTCTCGATCGAGAAGCTCGAGACCAACATCGGCAAGTTCAACGAGGTGAAGGGGAGCCTCGCCGTCGCCAAGGCGAAGCTCGCCAAGCTGCATGAAGACAACCAGTCGAAGCTCGCCTTCGCCGGCAAGCAGCTCGACGAGTTCAAGGCGGCCTTCAAGAAGGCGACCGGCAGCGCGCCCGAGGCAGGTTCCGGCTGGCCGGTCGAGATCGCCGGCAAGAGCTACAGCGAGGCCGACCTGAAGCAGCAGGTGAACCTCCTGCTGAACCAGCGCGGCAGCTTCGAGAGCGTGCTGAAGCAGACGCAGTCGGGGCTCGAGGCCACCACCAAGCGCGAGATGGAGATCGTCGGCCGCGTCACCGAGAGCAAGGCGAAGCTCGACCTGCTGAAGACGCAACGCGAGCTGGTGAAGGTGGCGAAGCTCACCGCCGACACCGAGAAGCTGATGGGCGAGGTGCACGACGTGCTGGTCGAGAACGAAGCGCTCTCGGCCGAGAACCCGGTGCGCACCGTCGAGGAGCTGATGAAGCAGGCGGAGGCGGGCAGCTCGACGTCGAACGCCAACGTCGACGCCTTCCTGAACGGATGAACCGCCGCGCCGACCGTTCCGTCGCGGCGCGCCGCCCCGGCGCGTTCGCGCTCGCCGCCGCGCTGCTCGCGCTGCCGGTCGCGTTGCCGGGGTGCGACGACCCCGGCCGCACCGGCGGCGGCGCGCCGCGAACGCCGAGCAAGCCCGCGCCCGTCCCGAAAGCGAGCTGGACCACCGACGAGATGGCGGCCGACCCCGAGGGCTACCTCGCGTGGGCCGACGCGCAGCTCGTCGAGCAGACGGCGACGCGTGCCGCGCGCATCGAGTCGGTGGTGGCGCGCCGCAAGGAGCTCGAGACGCGGCGCGACTCGTTCGGCACCAACCTCGACGACCTGAAGAACATCGACAAACGGCTCGGCGACGCGCTGCGCAAGGCGGAGGAGGAGGATCGCCTCCCGGTCCGCATGGGCGGTCGCACCTTCGAGCGCGCCAAGGCGAAGGCGATCCTCGCCGAGATCGCGCGCCTCTTGGCCGAGCGCGGCCCGCTGCTCGCCACCTACGACGACGGCATCGCGCGGCTGCGCACCATCGAGAACTCGCTCAGGGCCGACGTGGCGCGCCTCGCCGCGCTGCGCGACAAGCTCGCCGTCGACCTGGAGCAGGTGCGCGTCAGCCACGGCGTGGCGGAGCTGGAACAGCTGCGCTCGACCGAGTCGGAGATCGCCCACTACGCGAAGATCCTGGGATCGCTCGCCGAGGAGTCGTCCGGGTCGCTGCCGGCGGCGCCGCCGCCGGTCGACCTCGACTCGCTGCTGGAGGGATGAGGTGAAGAAGCTCCTGTCGCTGGTGCGCGCCGTCGCGCGCACGGCCGTGGCGTCCGTCGTCGCCGTCGCGTTGGCGGCGCTGCCACCGTTCGCGCCCGCCGCTCGCGCCCAAGGCGACGGCCTGAAGGGGCTCGCCGCCGACGCCGAGCTGGTCGAGACGCGCACCGAGGTGCCGCGCCTCCTCCCCGCCGCCGCCTACGAGATGAAGGACGGCGTGGTGGTGATCGAGCTCTCCGAGTACGCCGGCTACGCGGGGCTGATCGTCGCCAACGGCGGCCTCGCGCCGAATCCCGAGTCGCTCTTCGCGAAGAAGCACGGCTTCCAGCTGAAGATCAACCTCTCGGAAGAGGAGAGCTGGTCGGCGCTGAACAGCGGGAAGATCGCGGCGTCGGCGACCACGGCCGACGTGCTGGCCGTCTACGGCCGGCAGTTCGGAGTGACGGTGCCGGCGCAGATCGGCTTCTCGCGCGGCGCCGACGGCATCGTGGTGCGCAGCGACATCAAGCGCATCAACCAGCTGAAGGGGAAGACGCTCGCCACCGCGCAGTTCACCGAGGCCGACTTCTTCCTGCGCTACCTCGCGCAGGAGGCGGGCCTCGCGGTCGCGATGCTCCCCGACCTCGCCGCCAAGCCCGATCCCGACAAGATCAACCTCGTCTACTGCGCCGACGCGTTCGGCGCCGGCGACCTCTTCCTGCGCGACCTGAAGGCGGGCCGCACGCGACTCGCCGGCTGCATCACCTGGGCGCCGAAGACGACCGAGGTGGTCGACGCCAGCGAAGGGAAGGCGACCCTCCTCACCACCAACCGCAACCTGCTCGTCGTCGCCGACGTGCTGCTGGTGAACAAGGGGTTCGCGCAGGCGCATCCCGAGGTGGTGGCCGGGCTCGTCGACGGGCTGCTCGAGGGCAACCGCCAGGTGCGCGACGCCCCCGACGCCCACGCGGCGCTGCTCGAGAAGGTGTTCGGCTGGGAGAAGGGCGAGGGGCGCGGAGAGCTCGCGAAGGTCCACCTCTCGAACCTGCCCGAGAACTTCGCCTTCTTCTCCGGCGCGATCGACGCGGCCGGCAGCTTCGGCGGCATCTACCAGTCGGCCGTCTACGCCTACGGCGCCGAGCTCATCAAGAACCCGGCCGACTCCGACCGCTTCGTCGACCTGAAGGCCTTGAAGGCGGCCGAGGCGAGCGGCGCCTACGCCGGCCAGAAGGTCGCCATCGCGCCGATCCAGACCGCGGGCGGCGCGTCGGTCGAGGGCGACCCGCTGCTGACCAAGGACATCCGCTTCTTCTTCGAGCCCAACTCCGCGACGCTCGACCAGAAGGTGCAGAAGAACCTCGACGACCTCGCCGCCATCGCGCGGCTGCTCCAGGTGAGCCCCGGCTCGACGGTGCTGCTCCGCGGCCACGTCGACAACGCGATGATCAACGACTTCCGCAAGCAAGGCGGCGAGCCGTTCGTGCGCCAGATGGCGCTGAAGGCGATGGAGCTCAGCAAGAACCGCGCGAACGAGATCCGCCGGCTGCTGGTGGAGCGCCATCAGGTCGACGCCGCGCGTCTCGAGACGGTCGGCCGCGGCTGGGACGAGCCGACCAGCAAGGTGAGCGACGAGAACCGCCGCGTCGAGGTGCAGTGGTTCACGATCGAATGAGCGGGAGCACCGCGGCCACGGAACGGCTCTGGTTCCACGACTCGCACCGGCTCGAGTTCGACGGGCGCGTCGTCGCGGCGCGCATGGACGGAACACGCGCCGCCGTCGAGCTCGACCGCACCGCCTTCTACCCCACCGGCGGCGGCCAGCCGCACGACACGGGCGTGCTGCGACTCGAGGGCGACGCGAGCGGTTGGCGCGTCGACGAGGTCGCCGCCACCGAAGACGACCGCGTCGTCCACTACCTCTCGCGCAGCGACGGCGGCGCGCCGCTCCCCGAGGTCGGCGCGACGCTGCACGGCGCCGTCGACGCCGCGCGCCGCCGCGACCACCTCCAGCAGCACACCGGCCAGCACCTCCTCTCCGCGGCGCTGGTGCGCGCCGCCGGCATCGCGACCAAGAGCTTCCACATGGGCGCCACCACCTCGACCATCGACGTCGAGCCGCGCCTCACCGACGAGCCGCTCGAGCGCGCCGTCGCGCTGGCCAACGAGGTGGTCTTCGACGATCGCGCGACGCGCATCCACCTGGTCGGCCCCGACCAGCTCGAACGCTTCGCGATCCGCCGCCAGACCTTCACCGGCGCGCAGATCCGGCTGATCGAGGTGCCCGACTTCGACGTCTCGACCTGCGGCGGGACGCACGCGCAACGCACCGGCGAGGTGGGGCTCATCGCCGTGCTCGGCGTCGAGAAGAGCAAGGGGCTGCAGCGCGTCGAGTTCGTCTGCGGCGGTCGGGCGCTGCAGTCGTTCACCGCGGGCCGCAAGGCGCTGGTCGAGGTGGCGCGCGAGCTCTCCTGCGCGACCGACCTCGCGGCGGCCGGCGTGCGCCGCCTCGCCGACGCCGCGAAGGCGGCCCACAAGCGGGCGACGCGCTGGTTCGAGGCGGGGCTCGAGCCGGCGGCGGCCGCGCTGGCCGCGACCGCCCGGCCGGTGGGCGCCGCCGCGCTGGTCACCGCGTGGCGCGACGACCTCTCCTTCGACGAGGCGCTCGCCTTGGCGCGCGCCACGATCGCGAAGGGCGGCCTCGTGGTCGCGCTCGCCGTGCCCGACGGCACAGGCGCCAAGCTGCTGCTCGCGCGCTCGAACGACGTGGCATGCGGCGCAGGCGAACTCGTGAAGCAGCTCGCGCCGCGCTTCCAACTGCGCGGCGGCGGGTCGCCTCCGCAGGCGCAGGCGGCGCTCCCCGACCGCGGCGTGCTCGACGCGCTGTTCGCGGAGCTCGCCACGTTGCTCGCCGCGCCCCGGAGCACCACCTTCTCGTGACGGAGATCGCATGAGCCCGACCGACGCGCAGCGCGCCGCGCCGCTGCTCGAGATCGAGTCGCTGCGCTACCGCTACGGCCAGCGCCTCGCGGTCGACGGCGCCACGTTCGCCATCGCGCGCGGCGAGCTCTTCGGGCTGCTCGGCCCCAACGGCGCCGGCAAGTCGACCACGCTGCGCTGCATCGCCGGGCTGATCGAGCCCGACGCCGGTTCGATGCGCTTCGCAGGCGCGCCCTTCACGCCGGCGACCAGCGGCGCCGATCGCGCCCGCATCGGCGCGGTGCCGCAGGAGATCGCCCTCTACGGCGAGCTCACCGCGCGCGAGAACCTCGACTTCTTCGGCGAGCTGCACGGCCTCTCCGGCGCGCCGCTCGCCGCCGCCATCGACGCGGGGCTCGCGCTCGCCGGCCTCGCCGACCGCGCGAACGACCGGGTGAAGAGCTTCAGCGGCGGCATGAAGCGGCGCCTCAACCTCGCGGTCGGCAACCTCCACGCGCCGGAGCTGCTGCTGCTCGACGAGCCGACCGCCGGCGTCGACCCGCAGTCGCGCAACCACCTCTTCGAGTCGCTGCTCGCGCTGCGCGCCGCCGGCCGCACGCTGCTCTACACGACCCACTACATGGAGGAGGCGCAGCGCCTCTGCGACCGCATCGCGATCATCGATGCAGGGAAGCTGCTCGCGATCGGGACGGCGAGCGAGCTGGCCGCGCAAGCGGGACTGCCCGGCGCCGACCTCGAGGCGGTCTTCCTCCGCCTCACCGGCCGGAGCTTGCGCGACGCATGAGCACGCTCACCACCGCGCTCGCGATGGCCCGCAAGGACCTGCGCCTCTACTTCCGCGACCGCACCGGGATGGCGCTCGGCTTCCTGCTGCCGATCGTGCTGGTGGTCATCTTCGGCTTCGTGATGAAGGTGGTGAACGGCGGCGACTCGGGCCCGTCGCGCGCGACCCTCTGGGTGGTCGACCAGGATGGCAGCGAGGCGAGCCGCGCCTTCGTCGCCGCGCTGCGCTCCGCCGAGACGCTGCGCGTCCGGCCCGCCGCCGACGAGCCCGCGGTCGACGAAGCGCGCATGCGCCGCGACCTCGCCGACGGCGAGCTCCACCACGCGCTGCTGCTGCCGGCCGGATTCGGCGCGACGGTCGCGAAGCGCGAGCTGCCCGAGCTGCGCATGCTGCGCGATCCCGACCGCACGCTCGAGCAGCAGCTGATCGCCATCGGGATGATGCAGGCGGCGATCGCCGCGCTCGGCCCCGACTTCGCCGAGGCGTTCACCACGCGGATGCTCGAGCGCGCCGGGCTGCCGAAGGAGTGGCGCGAGCGGACCACGGCGCTCGCGCGCGGCTTCGCCGGCGGCGTGCGGCGGCTGTTCGAGGAGAAGGAGGCGCAGGCGAGCGCGAAAGCGCCGGCGGCCGGCAGCGCGGAAGGTGTCAGCGTTGCGGCCGAGCCAGCTTCGCCGAGCCTCGACCCGGCCGACTTCCTCGGCCAGCTCGTGCCGGTGGTGAACGAGGAGTTCCGGCCGCCCGAGCGGCCGCGCCAGCTCACCTTCATGCTCTCCCACTCCGTCTCGGGCATCGGCGTGATGATGCTGATGTTCGGCCTCATGGCGTGCGCGACGCAGCTGATCCGCGAGCGCGAGGAGGGGGTGCTGCCACGGCTGCTCGGCGCGCCGTCGGAGCGCGCGGCGCTCTTGTGGGGCAAGTACCTCTTCGCGCTGCTGATCGGCGCGCTGCAGCTCGCGCTGCTCTTCGCCGTCGGCGGCTTCGTCTTCGAAGTCGACTTCCTGCGCGATCCGGTCGCCTTCCTGGTCGCGAGCTTCGTGATCCTGCTGGCGATCACCTCGTTCGGGATGCTGATCGCCGCGTGGGCGCGCACCAGCAAGCAAGCCGAAGGGCTCTCGACGCTGCTGATCCTGGTGATGTCGGCGGTGGGCGGCGCCTGGTTCCCGCTGCAGGCATTCGACCCGCCCGCCGCGGTGCAGGTCGCGATGCGCTGCACGCTCACCGATTGGGCGATCCGCACCTACCAGGCGCTCTTCTGGCATGGCCACGGCCTGCGCGATGGCGACGTGCAGACCAACCTCGCCGTGCTGCTCGGCTTCACCGTCGCCGCGACCGTCGCCGCACGCGCCCTCTTCGAGCGCCGCTACGTGCGCGCCGCCTGAGCTGGCCGATCGGAGCCGCTGCGCGCGGCGCTCACGTCGGTGACGCGTCGTCGAGTTCGCGCAGCAGCGCCTCGAGTTCCGCGAGCACCATCGCCGTCGCGCCCCACACCTCGTGCCCCTCGACCGCGAAGAAGGGCGTCACGTAACGATCGCCCTCGCGGTCGCGCAGTCGCTCGCCGCGCCGCGTGCGATCGAGCAGGTGGCGCACCGGCCACTCGAAGAGCGCGTCGACCTCCTGCTCGGCGCGCCGCCACGTCGGACGACGCGCTGCGACCGCGACGAACGGCTCGATGCGGAAGCCGCTGACCGGGATGAAGACCGGCGTGAGGCGCCCCACCACCGCGACCTCGGCGGGATCGACGCCGACCTCTTCGTGCGCCTCGCGCAGCGCCGCTTGCTGCGGCGACTCGCCGGCATCGAGCGCGCCGCCCGGCAGGCAGACCTGGCCGCGATGGGCGGCGAGGCGCTCGGTGCGACGCGTCAGCAGGAAGCACGGCTCGCCTTCGCGCACCTGCGGCGAAGCGACGCCGGGGAAGAAGAGGGCGAGCACCGCCGCGGGGATCGGCCGTTCCGGATCGACGCCGGGCGCCGGCGAGCGGCGCGGGCGCGGGGCCATCGGCAGCTGCGCCGCGACGCCGGGCGGAGCGGAGCGGAGGCGGTGCGCGAGCGCCGCCGCGAAGCGGTCGAAGCGCGCGGCGGCGGCGGCGGGAGCGTCGTCGGCAGCGGTCACGCGCGCGATCGTACGGCGTCGGCCGCTCGATCGCTTGTGCGATGATCGCCGCCATGCGACCGCGCCGACTGCGATGGCTCCTGCTCCTCCTCGCCCTCTTCATGAGTGGTGGCCGCGGCCTGCCGCAAGCGGCCCGCCGCACCGACGCGCCCGCGCTCGACGGGCGCCCGCTCTTCGCCGCGACGTGGTACGGCTGGCAGCAGTGGCCCGACCGCCATCTCGGCACGCCCGACGCTCCGCTCCCCCGCTCGGTGGTGGCGCCGAGCGCATGCGACCCGACCCGCGTCGAGTGGCATCGACGCGAGCTCGACGCCGCCGCCGCGGCCGGACTCGACGCGCTGCTGCTCGCGAACGTGCCGGCGCCGACGCCGTTCGAAGCGCTGCTGCGTGCGCTCGCCCGCGCGCTGGAGCAGCGCGCCGCCGAGGGAGCACCGCCGGTGCGCGTCGGGTTGCTGCTCGACCCGTTCTTCACCGCGCTCGAGCAGGCGGGCGGCGAAGGGTCCGCCTCGCTGGCGCCGCTCGATCTGCGCGAGCAGGCGACGCGCGCCGCCTTCTGCGCGCCGCTCGACCTCTTCTTCGCGCTGATCCCGCCGCCGCACCGCGCGCTGCTGCACGAGCGGCCGCTGGTGGTGGTCGCCGGCGATGCGCTGGTGGCCGCCGCGCCGCAGGACCTCTTCGAGTCGCTCGAGCAGGAGGGGGCGGTCCGTTGGGGCGCGTCGCCGTGGTTCGTCGTCGAGCAGTCGTGGCAACTCCCCGATCGCGCGCAGTGGCGGCGTCGCGCGACGCTCTTCGGGTTGCAGCGCAGCGGCGCCGTGGCGACGCTCGGCGCCGGCTTCCTCGACGGGGAGGCCGCGCGCGGCTTGATCCGCCCGCCGGCATCGCGCGCGCAGTTCCTCGCCGACGCCGCGCCGCTGCTGCGCGTGCCGCGCGGCGAACTCGACCTGCTGCTCTTCGACTCGTGGAACCAGTGCGAGGACGGCAGCGCGCTGCAGCCGACGCTCGAGAGCGGCACGCGCTACGCGGGAGCGATCCGCCGCCTGCGCGAGGCGTGGGAGCGCGGCGCCGCCGGTGGCGTTGCCGCGGATCGCACCGGTGATGCGGCTGCAACGGCGCTGCTCCGCGACTTCTCGGCGGACTCGCTGACGCCGAACGCGCCGCTGCTCGAGCGCGCCTACGCGCCCGACCGCGCGGTGGCGCTCGCCGACCACGTCGAGTGGCGCGCCGACGGCGGCGGCGAGGGGCTCGCGCTGCGCGCCATCGCACCGGCGCCTGCCGCGGAAGCGGCCCGCTTCGTCGAGACGCCCGAGTCCGCCGCCGCGCTCGACCTGCCGCAGGCCGGCACCACGCTGCGCTTCGAGCTGGCGGCGCCCTTTCGCACGGCGCGCGCCGATCGCTTCACGATCGAGTGCGAGGCGGTCGCGCTTGGCGCTGCGCCGCCGGCGCTCGAAGTGCGCGTCGGCGAGCGGCGCGTCGCGCTCGCGGCGACCGGCACCGCGACCCCGCTCGAGTCGTGGTCGACCCGCGACCTCGCCACCTTCGAACTCCACGTGGCGAGCCCCTGCGCGCTGCGCCGGCTCCGCATCACGCGCGTGAGCGACGCGCTGCCGAGCGGCGGCGCCGGCCTCGACCACCCGACGCTCTTCGCCCGTTTCGCCGACGGAGGCGCGCGCCGCGCCGAGGCGCTCGCGGAGCTGTCGCGGGCTCGGCCGCTCGGCGCGCGCTGGCTGCGCTTCGAGGTCGAGTGGGGCACGCTCGAGCAAGGCGGCGTGCTGCGCGACGAGACGGTGGCGGCGCTCGTCGAGTGGTTGCGCGCGGTGCGTGCCGCGGAGCTCGAGCCGATCGTCGCGCTGACCGCGCCGCCGGCCGACGCGCTGCCGATCGCCGCGCACGCCGAGCGCTGCGTCGACTTCGTCACGGCGCTGCTCGGACGATGCGACGAGTCGCTGCGGCTGCTCGAACTCTTCCCGCGCGGGAACCTGCCGGGCGGCTTCGCGCCGGCGCCCGACCTCGTCGGGCAGATGCGCGTGCAGCGGCAGGTGGCTGCGCGCCTCCACGCCGACTTCCCGCGCGTCGCGCTGCTCTTCGGCGCGAGTCGCGGCAACGACCCCGCCTACTGGCAGGCGATCGAAGGGCTGCGCGAACCCTACAGCCACGATGCGGCGGCGCTCGAACTCGACGCGAGCCTCGGCCGCCGCGGCAGCGCGACCTTCGCCCGCTCGCTCGCGGAGTTGGCGACGACCGCACGGCGCGGCGGACCGCAGCGGCCGCTCCTCCTCTCGGTCGACGCCGAGCCGCCCTTGCGCGCGACGGACGACGACCCGCTCCGCCCGCTTGCCGCCCGCTGCCTCACCGCGGCCCTCGAGCGGATCGGTCGCGCGCTGCCCCCCACCGCGCCGCTCCACCTTCTTGATCCGGGCGAGCTGCCGCGCGTCGCGGGGGTGACGACCGCGCGCGCGCGCGACTGGCTCGCGGCGACCGGCCGGCCGGTCGTCGTCGCCGAGCTGCCGGAGCTGCTGGCCGCGGTGAACGGCGAAGCGGCGCGCGTCGTCGCGATCGGCAGCGGCGAATGGTGGCCGCTCGAGTTGCTGGACGCGCTGCCAGGCTGGCTCGATCGCGGCGGGCTGCTCGTCTCGCTCGGCGGGCTGCCGGCCGGGCGAGCCGCGCGCCGGCGCACCGACGGCAGCTTCGAGGAGGCGGGCAGCGAGCGGGCGCCGGCGTGGCGCGAGGAGCTCGGCATCGCGCGCTGGCGACCGCGCGGTGGCGGCGAGGCGCCGGCTGCCAGCGACCCGCGCCTGCGCGGCGCCACGCTCGCCGCAGGACTCACCTTTCCAGCGCTGCTCCTGCCGACCGAGGCCGCGCTGCCGGCCGAGTTCGCCGCCTGGTTCGATCGCCGTGCCGGCGCCCCGCGCGATCCGCGCGGCCTCCATCGCTACGACGCGCTGGTGCAGCGCGTCGCGGCCGATGGAAGCGCGCTCGGCGACGGCGTCGCGCTGCTGCAGTACGCCGGCGGACGCGAAGGGGCGCTGCTGCTGATGGGATGGCGCGATGACCGCGGGGAGCTCACCGCCGAGCGCGCGGCGACGGCGCTGGAGCACGACCTCGCCGCGGCGGCACGCTCGGCTCCGCGCTCGATCGTCTTGTGGCGCGTGAGCGAGTCCGAGTCGCGCGATCGCGACGGCGACATCGCCGCGACGAGCGCCCCATCGCCGCTCGACCCATCGTTGCCAGCGGCGGCGGCGTTCGCGCGGTTCGCGGCGGCGCTCGAGCGCGGCGAGTTCGCCCACAAATAGCGAAGGGAGCCACGAGGCTCCCTTGTGCTATGCCTTGATGCCCCACTCTGAGTTACCTAGCGACCAAGGCGGGTCGCTCCGATTCTTGAGTTCGTGATGTCCTGAGTTGGTGATGCCCGGAGTTCGTGTGTCTCGAGTTTGCGGGTGGTTCGAGTTCGTGGATGGCAGCGACTACGTCGCTGCTTGCAGTCGCGTTCGACCAACGGCTTCGATCACCGTCGTCGTTCACCGTCGTCGTTCACCGTCGTCGATCGATTCGTCGTTCGGGCCTTGCTACGCGCCCGTGGTTCCTGTGTTGGAGTGAGACCGATTCCTGCCGAGAAACTTCCGTCACGAGCGGCCGTCGTGCGAGTCGCCGTCCGGCGCAACCGTTGGAACCGAGACGCGCTCGCGCGCGAACCGCGCTCCGCCACGCCACCGACCACGGGCACCAGCGCGACCGATGCCGCTCGTGAACTTCGATCGAACATCGATACGGCGCCGAAGCGCTGCGGTTCCATCCCGGCGCCACGCCGTCGCCACGCGCTGCTCCGAAGCGGCGCGGTGCACGCGCTGCTGCTCCTGCTGCTGGCGCTCACCGCCGCCTGCAGCAGCGCCCCTCCGCCGCCGCTCGGCTGGCGCGGCCCCTACGACCTCGACGCGGTGCGCGCCTTCCTGCGCCGCGCGCCCGGCGTCGAGGCGGCGCGCACCCCGCCGACCTCGGTCGTCACCCGCTCGCGCGTGCTGCTCTATCCGGCCGATGGCAGCGCGCCGGTCGAGGCGACCTTCACCCTCTGGCTGCGCGGCGAGCTGCAGGAGCGCCGCGAGATCGTCACCGCGCCGCCGCTCGATCGCACGGTGCTGCAGGTGATCGACGGCGACCGCTTCCTCGAACTCGAACAGGGCGTCCCGACCGGCCGCGACCTGCGCGACGAGCTCGCGGTCCATCGGCGCTACCGACGACTGCTCGCCGACTTCCTCGCCGACGACGGCGCCGGCAGCGGCGGCGGCGCCCCGGTCGAGCTGGTCGAGGCGGCCGGAGCCGAGTCGCGCACCACGATCGTCCTCGAGCAGCGCACGCCCGACGCCGCGCGCTGGCAGCTCTGGTTCGACGCGACGAGCGGCCTCCTGCGCCGCATCCGCCGCCTCACCCGCGATGGCGCCTCCGAGCACGTCGACGAGGACGTGCTGGACGATCACGCCCGCTTCGACGGCCGCGTCCTGCCGCGCCATCAGGTGACGTGGCGCGACGGCCGGCGCGTGATGGAGTCGTGGCTCCAGGAGCGCGTGGAGGGCGAGGCGCTCGCCGACGACTGGTTCGCGCTGCCCGCCGGCCGCTGAGATCCGCGAGGGGCTCCCGGTGCGCCCCGGACGAACGGCCGCCCCCGGAACCTCTTTCCGGGTCGCGCGCGGCAGCGTCGACTGCAGTGGCGCGCGCCGTTGCCGATAGGCGATGCGAGGCCACCGTCTCCTCCGCGGGACGCGCCTCGCACTCGCACCACACGGCACGACACCTGGGCATGAACCACCAACGATCGGCACGCGCTCGACGCGGCGCCTCCCTGCTGGAGGTGCTGGTCGCCGTCGCGATCCTGCTGCTCACCTCGCTCGGCCTGGCGCACGCCTTCACCTCGGCGGGCCTCGCCTCGAAGGTGTCGGAGCGCGACAGCGCAGCGCGCCAGTCGATCGAGCAGATGATCGACGACCTCGGCTCGGTGCCGACCTCGCAGCTCCTGTCGTGGAACGGCGCGTTGCGCGACTTCGGCAACCACACGGCGAGCCTCGCCGTGCGCAACGTCTCCACGCGCCTCTTCCTGGTCGAGGCGGTGGCGATCGACGATGCGACGGGCGCCGTGCTGGCGACCATCGCCACCTTCCGCGCGGCGGAGTCGTGAGATGAACGCACCGCGCCATCGTCGCTGCCGCGGCCAGTCGCTGGTCGAGACGACCGTCTCGGCAGGCGTCGTGATGGTGCTCGCCGGCGGCCTCTTCTCGATGCTGAGCGACTCGGGCGCGATGTTCGGCGAGAGCGTCCGCGTCGAGCAGCAGCGGCGCGAGGTCGACGCCGCGCTGGCGCTGCTCTCCCGCGACCTCGAGCAGGCGGCGGCCGACTCGCTGGTGATCGACGGCAGCCAGCCCGACGGCGACACGGTGCGGTTGACGTTGCCGCTCGATCTCGCCGCCTCGCCGCCCACCTTCGGCGCGATCGTCACCACCGACGGGCGCGCCGTCGCGCACCTCGGCGCGCAGGTCGAATGGTCGACGCGCGCGACCGAAGGGCGACCGTCGCGCACGCTGGTGCGGCGCGTCGTCGCGGCCGATCAGCGCACGCTGCTCGAGGAGCAGGTCCTCTGCAACGACCTCGACCTCGTGCGCACCGACGGGACCAAGAGCTTCGTGGTGGCGCGTCCGGCGAACGGGCGGACGGTCGAGCTGACGCTGCGCCGCCTCTCGTTCGTCGGCGCGGACGAGCGCGGCGACGACGGCTCGTCGTCGAACGGCACCGCGACGCGCTGCCACGTGCAGTCGGCGAGCGTCCGGATCCTGAGTCGCTGAGCATGGGGCCGGCGCGCACGGCGGCGCCGCGGGGGGACGCGATGGACGGGGAACGCGATCGAACGGCGGTGCGGCGCGACGCGCGCGCGCACGAGCGCGGCGGCGTGCTGATCGTCGCGCTGGTCGCCATGGTGCTGGCCGTGTCGCTGGCGTTCGCCGCGACCTCGCTCTCGACGGCGCGGCGCAGCGACGTGGCGCGCGACGAGCGCGACCTGCAGGCGCGCGCGACCGCCGAGGCGGGCGTCGAGCGGGCGATCGCCTGGGCGGCGGAGCTGGCGGCGCTCGACCCGGCGGCCCCCTTCGCGGCGCTCGATGCGCTGGCCGGGCAGACGGCGGCGGACGGCTCGCCGCTCCCGTTCGTGCTGGCCGACGGCGAGCTGCTGGCCGGCGCCGAGCGCAGCTACGGCCGCTTCACCGTGACCGTCGCGGCGCGCGCCGATGGCGCCGCCCGCGAGCTGCGCATCACCTCGACCGGCCACGTCCCCGATCCCGACGCGCCGCTCGCGAAGGCGACCGCGCACGCGCTGGTCCGCCTCGCGCCGCGCACCGCGCCGGGACTCGAGTTCGCCTACTTCGTGAACCACTGGGCGTGGCTCTACAGCAGCCGCATCAACGTCACCGGCAACGCCGGCAGCAACGGCCAGTTCGACTGCGGCGACAAGTCGCCCGGCCTGTTCGGCACGCCGCGCTACCGCTCGGTCGCGCTCGCCGATCCGGCCCACCCCGACCTGGTCGGCTACCTCGACGACAACGGCGACGGCGTCACCGACGGCAGCGACGGCGGCGTCTACGCGGCCTGGGACATCGTCCGCAGCAGCCGCGCGCGCGGCATGGGGGCGTTGACGCAGAACCAGCACGCGTTCGGCGCGCCGTTCGAGATGCCGCAGCTCGCCGACCTGCGCGGCTACGAGGCGGCCGCGCTGGCGGCGGGCGCTTCGGTGAGTCTCGCCGGCGGCATCGACGCGAGCGGCGCCCCGCTGCCTCCCACCGAGCTGATCGACGCGGTCGCGGGCGACGAGTCGGGCGAGCCGCAGCACGTGGTGCTGATCGGCACCGCCGAGCAGCCGATCGTGCTGGACGGACCGGTCGTGGTGCGCGGCGACCTCATCATCAAGGGCGTGGTCACCGGACGCGGCTCGATCTACGCCGGCGGCAACATCTACATCGCCGACGACCTCACCTACGCCAACGCGCCGAGCAGCTGGACGGCGCCGTCGATGGGCGAAGCCGATCTCGAGGCGTGGCTCGCGGCCGAGCACGATCGCGACTTCTGCGGCCTCTTCGCCCGCGAGAGCGTGGTGATGGGCGACTTCACCGATGCCACGTGGCGCACCTGGGTCGACCGCTGGCTCGACGATCCGCTGAACGAGTCGAGCGAGGACGCCGGCCTCGACGGAGTGCCCGGCACGCGCGACGGCAAGGACGCGATCCCCGGCACCGCCGACGACGACCTCCTCGAGGGCGACGACACCTGGACGGTCGAGCGCTACACGCAAGCGCACGCCGACGCCGGGATCCTGCCGGCGGGGAAAGCGGTCGGCGATCCGATCCCCGGCACCGGCGAGGACGTCGATGGCGACGGCGTCGAGGACGGCGCGCTGACGCTCGACGACTTCGACCTCGCGGCCGCGCTCGACAGCGGCGAATGGGGCGGGAACCTGCCGGCGGGCGTCACCGACTTCGCGGATCTGGCGACCACGCAGCTCTCCACGATCGAGGCGGCCGTCGCCACCAACCACGCCGCCGCGATGGCGAGCTTCGACTTCGCCAACAACTTCAACCTGCGCGGCTCGCTGGTCGCGCGCGTCGAGGCGATGATCGCGGCCGCTCCGAAGATGAACTTCACGATCGACCTCAGGCTGCTCGGCGGCGGCATCCACCCGGAGCTCCTGCCGCAAGTGCTCGCAGCGCCGCAGATCGTCGCGTGGCAGTGGAGCGGCGAGGACCTCCACGCGCTGCTCGCCGCTGCCAAGGGACCGACGCCATGACTCGATCGATCGCGCGTCCGCTTCTGTCCGTCGCGTGGGCCTTCGGCGCGCTGCTCGCCTCGCCGAGCGCAGCAACCGGCCAGGAGCTCGCGGGGTCGCACGCGACCACGCCGGCCGAGGAGCGGCGCCTCGCCGAGCGGCAGCGCGGGCTCGGCGGGCGCGACGACCTCTCGGGACTCGGGTCGCGCGGGCCCGAGCGGGTCGCGGTGGCCGCGCAGCAGCTCGACCCCGTGGCGGAGCGCGCGCTGGCGCTGGCGCTCCACGCGGGCACGCCGGCGCTGGTCGCGAAGGGGCGCGCTCCGGCGAGCCGCGCGGCGCTGGCGAGCGGCACCGCCCCGCTGCCGATGCGCGGGTTCACGCCGCCGTCGATCGGCTACGGCGTGATCGCGGTGCTGGCGCTCGGCGGGCTCCTGGTCGGAGCGCGGCGCCATCGGTCGCGCGTGATCGTGGCGAGCGCGTTCGACCGGCTCACGGTTTCGGAGAGCGGGCGCGTCCCTCGCTGACGATCGCCTGCGCCTCCTCGTCGGCGGCGCGGCCGGTCGGGATGCCCTGCCGCTTCGCCCGCTCGAAGACCGCGGCGAGCGAGCGGCTGATGCCGCGCACGCGCTCCTCGGCGCGCTTCGCGTCGTAGCCGGCCGGCGACAGTTCCACGCTGATGTTGAGGATGCCGCCCGCGTTCACCACGTAGTCGGGCGCGTAGAGGATGCCGCGGCGCAGCAGCTCGGCGCCGTGGCGATCCTCGGCGAGCTGGTTGTTGGCGGCGCCGCACACCACCTTCGCCTTGAGCTGCGGGAGCGTGCGGTCGTTCAGGATCGCGCCGAGCGCGCACGGCGCGAAGACGTCGCACTCGACGCCGAAGATCGCGTCCTGCGCCACCGCCTTCGCCTGGAACTCGCGCACCACGCGCTCGACGCGCGCCGGCTCGAGGTCGGTGACGATCAGCTCGGCGCCCGCCTCGTGCAGGTGCTTGGCGAGCCAGTAGCCGACGTGGCCGAGCCCCTGGATCGCGACCCGCTTGCCGCGCACCGAGCGCGAACCGACGAGGTGCTCGAAGCAGGTCTCGATCGAGACGAAGCAGCCGAGCGCGGTGAACGGCGACGGATCGCCCGACCCCCCCACCTCGCGCGAGCGGCCGGTCACGTGCTTCGTCTCGCGGGCGATGACGTCGAGGTCGACGACGCTCGTCCCGACGTCCTCGGCGGTGATGTACTTGCCGCCGAGCGTGTCGATGAAGCGCCCCATCCAGCCGAGCAGCGCGTCGCTCTTGTCCTTCTTCGCGTCGCCGAGCAGCACCGCCTTGCCGCCGCCGAGCCCGGTGCGCGCCACCGCCGACTTGTAGGTCATGCCGCGCGCGAGGCGCAGCACGTCGGTCAGCGCATCGTCGGGCGAGCCGTACTTCCACATGCGCAGGCCGCCGAGCGCGGGGCCGAGCGTCGTGTCGTGGACCGCGATGATCGCGCACCACCCCTGCTCCGGCTCCTCGGCGCGCACGACCTTCTCGTATCCGGCGACCGGGAGCTCGACGATCTTCATGGCGGTTCCAGCGGTAACTTGGGGCACGCAGCCTGACGGCGACCCGGGAAACCGGGAACCTTAGTAGGTCCGCGGAGGGGTCGCAAGGCGGCCGCACCGACCAGGAACCACGCGTGGAACCGAGCGCTTCCTCCCTCCTCGTGGCCAAGGACGCCGAGCAGCTGCTGGCGACCGAACGGACGCTGCTCGACCGGTTGGTCGCGCTGGCGGCCGCCGTCGATCCGCGCGGCTCCGACGAGGAGAGCGCGAGGATGCTGCGCGCCCACGTCGAGGAGCGCTTCCTGCTGGTCGTCGTCGGCGAGGTGAAGGCCGGGAAGTCGAGCTTCCTCAACGCGCTGCTCGGCCGCGACGTCTGCGCGGTGGGACCGACCCCCCTCACCGATCGCATCCACGTGCTGCAATGGGGAACGACGCCCGCCGAGCGGGTGATCGAGGAGTACCTCGTCGAGCGCGACCTCGACGTCGAGCTGCTGCGCGACGTCTCGCTGGTCGACACGCCCGGCACCAACTCGATCCTGCGCGCGCACTCGACGCTGACCGAGCGGTTCGTGCCGCGCGCCGACCTCGTGCTCTTCCTCACCTCGATCGACCGGCCCTACAGCGAGTCGGAGAACCACTTCCTGTCGCTGATCGCCGATCGCTGGCGCAAGAAGGTGGTCTTCCTGCTCACCAAGATCGACGGCCGCGAGCCGGCCGACGTCGACGCGGTGGTCGGCTGGATCCGCCGCAGCGTGCTCGAGCACCACGGCTTCGAGCCGGTCGTGCTGCCGATCTCGACGCGCCTCGAGCGCACGGGACAGGACGGCGGCCTCGAGGCGGTGCGCGCCTTCGTGCGCACCACGCTGGCGGCGGGCGAGAAGATGCGGCTCAAGCTCGAGAGCCCGGCGCGCTCGGCGCAGGCGCTGCTCGACACGCTGCGCGCCACGCTCGAAGCGCGCGCGACCACGCTCGATCGCGACTACCGCGCGGTGCAGGACCTCGAGCGGCAGGTGGAGCAGGCGGCGCTCGACCTGAAGGAGCGCAGCCATCGCTTCCTCACCGAGATGAACGAGCTCTTCGTCGCCTGCGAAGGGCGCGCGGAGGAGTTCTTCGATCGCCACGCGCGGCTGAAGGCGCTGGCGTTCGGCAAGGGCGAGGCGCCGCTGCGCGACCGCTTCGAACGCGAGGTGCTCTCCGAACTGGCCGCGAAGTACCGCGACGCCAGCCAGCGCGCGACCGATTGGCTGACGCGCGAGGAGATCGCCCTCTACGAGCGCAGCACGCAGTTCGTGCAGGAGCGGCTGCGCGGCCTCGACCAGAGCCGGACGCTGCCGAACGAGCCGGCGCGCTTCGAGTACCGCCGCGACCAGCTCTTCGGCGGCATCGCCGAGAAGTTCGGCAGCGAGTCGCTGGCGCTCGACCTGCCGGGCGAGTCGCGCCGCTTCCTCGAGGCGGCCGAGGTCGGCATGAAGCAGCAGCTCGCGCTGACCGGCGGCGCCGTCGTCGTCGGCGCCGGCAGCCTCGCGCTGCTCACCAAGCTGTCGTCGCTTTGGTGGAACGCGGCCGGATTGCTGGTCGCGCTCGGGCTCGGCTTGACCGGGCTCGCGGTGCTGCCGGCGGTGCGCCGGCGGGCCGTGCGGCAGTTCCGGTCGCGGCTGCAGGCGCTGCGCGAGCAGGTGCAGGCCGGCTACCTGCGCGCGATCAGCGACGAGATCGACGGCGCGCGCGATCGGCTGCGCCGCGCGTGGGAGCCGTTCCTCCTGTTCCATCGCTCGGAGGCGAGCGCCGCGGAAGAGCGGCGGCGCGAGCTCCAAGAGCTGGCGCGCGCCTTCGCGGAGCTGCGCGCAGCGGTCGCGCGGAGCGGCGGAAGCGGCGACGCTGATCGCTGATCGGACCTCGTCTTTTGCGCCGAATCGCCGATTCTCTTGAAATCGCGCACGCCGGTCGCTAATCCGGCGCGATCTTCCGGCCCGAGAAGCCTCGATTGGCGGGACTTCTCGATGCAGCGCTGGGAGGATCCGGGGGACGCGAGCACGCCTAGCGGCGGTCCCGTCCCGAAGCGTTGGAGGGGATCCATGGCGAAGAAGGCGAAGGCGAAGAAGGGCGGTCGCGAGTCCCTCGTCGTCACCAGCAAGGTCAAGGGCTTCGTGCGCAATGCCAAGATGATCTGCGCCGGCGACCTCGCCGAAGCGGTCGACGGCAAGGTCCGCGAGATGCTCGCCGCGGCCGCGAAGCGCGCTGCCGCCAACAAGCGCAGCACGGTTCGCCCGCAGGACCTGTAAGCCGCGACGTTCGCGCCGGGTCGACCTGGATCCTCTCTCCAGCGAATGCGCGAGGGAGGGTCCAGGTCGCGTCCGTTCCAGGGACCGACGTCCGCGCAGCGGCTCCCCGCCGAGTCGGCCAGCCGCAGGAGTCCCACCGCGGGAGCCTCACCGATGCGCTCTCCCTTCCGCACGCGTGCATCCTGCGCCGCGCGCCCGCTCGCGCTGCTGGCGGCGCTCCCCCTGCTTGCCGCGTTCGCGGCGGTCGCGAGCCGCAGCTTCGCCGCCGACGTGGCGACGCAGCGCACGAACCTGCCGATCGCCATGAGCGTCGACCGACCGCTCGGCACGCTCTCGTGCGATCGCCTCGGTCTCGTCGCCGGGCTGCCGGCCGACGTCATCGAGGATGAGCGCCTCGCACCGAACCACTGCCTCGTGCGCCTCTTCTCCTTTCCGAGCCAGCTCCCGCTCGACCTGCCGATCGAGTCGATCGAGCTGCGGGGCGCGACCCAAGCGCGGCGCGTCGGCGTCGGCGAGTTCCTCTTCGAGAGCATCACGCTCAGCTACACCTCCGTGACCGTCCGCGACCTCGCCGCGCCTCCCGATGCGGCGACGAGCGAGGACGAGGCGGCGGCCGGCGCCGCTCTCGGCCCCGCCCACCGCGTCGGCGGACGCCGCCGGCCGCCGGCGCTCGCGTCGCGCAATCCGCTGCTGCTGGCGCGCCATGCGACGACGCGCTGCGACCTCTGGATCGCCGAGACGTCGCTCGGCGACGCGACGGTGGCGCTGCACGGCATCGTCCTCGATCGCACCGATGGCGCCCCCGTCGAGGGCGCGACGATCCGCTGCGGACGCGGCGCCGCTGCGGCGACCACGACGACGGGCTCCGACGGCCGCTACCGCCTTCCCGAGCCGGTGCGCCTCACCTCCCTCCTCGAGGGGACGATCGTCGAGAAGGCGGGCTATTCGCCGAGCTCGATCGGCGCGCGCCAGCTGCCGTCGGCGTGGGTCGAGCGCTTCCAGCTCGACGGCGTCTCCGCGTTCCTGCTCTTCCCCGCCGACCGCGCGAAGCTCCGCTCGCAACTGCTGCCGAAGCTCTAGGGCGTTCCCGCGCGGTTCCGCCGGACAGCGAGTCCCCATGCACGACCACGACCACTCCGCCCCCTCCGCCGCGATCGCGGCCTTCCTCGCGTGCGATCGGTTCGCCGTGATCGGCGCTAGCAACCATCCGGCGAAGTTCGGCGGGCGCGTCCTCGCGGCCTACCGACGGCACGGACGGGTCGCGTTCGCGGTGAATCCGCGGGAACGGCAGGTGTTGGGAGCGCCGTGCTACGCCTCGCTCGCCGACTTGCCGGAGCGCGTCGAAGCCGTCTCGATCGTGACGCCGCCGGAGGTCACCGAACGGATCGTCGAAGAGGCGGCGGACGCCGGCGCCCGATTCGTCTGGATGCAACCGGGAGCGGAGAGCGCGGCGGCGATCGCGAAGGCGAAGGCGCGCCAGCTGGTGGTGATCGCCGGCGGTCCGTGCCTGCTGATCGAGATCGATGCCCCCTGACGGCGATCCCGGCGCGGGTCGGCGGCGGCACGAACGAGCGCGGGTGGGCCGCTCGGAATCGAGCGCCCACCCGCGTCGGAGGCGCGCCGATGCGACCGGCGCGCCCCAGCACTTCGAGGAGTGGTTCGACCCACTCCGCGTCGCTCAGCCCTTCAGCGTGTAGAGACCGCGACCCGCCTTCTTGACGTCGTCCATCTCGCTCAGGCGCTGCCCGACGATGACGGCGAAGCGCGTGCTGGCCGTCTGGTAACCCGCCTCGAGCACCTTGTCGGCGATGGTGGCGAGCTTCATCGGCTCGCTCGACGCGCCGAGCACGTTGCGAATCATGTTCTGGAGACCGCCCTCGCCGCGCGGACCGCGCTTGCCCTTGCGTCCCGTGCGGGCCGCCTTGACCGCGGGCCCCTTCGCCGAGGGGGGCCGACCCGGGCCGCGCTTCGCGACCGGCCGATTCGCCGGCGCCTCGCCCATCGAAGCGGCGATGGCCGCATCGACGGCATCGAGGCTCGCCTGGAGCTCGGCACGCTGCGCCTGCAGGCTCTCGACCTGCTCGGCCTTCTCGTCGAAGAGGCGCTTCAGATCGGCGAGCGAGAAACCGCCACCGCCCGCGGCCATGCTGTTCTTCTTGCGACGACCCATACGTTCCTCCAATACCCCGACTGATTCCCTGGGCAAGGGCGCGCGCATCAAGCGGACATACCCGCTCGCCCCGCTCGGCGATCCGCTGCGACGAATGCCGCGGCGTGTCGCCTCCCTGATTTCACAGGCCGGGACACTAGCAAGATCACACCAACAAAACAAACTTTCGATTCACACCTACTGCGAAGCCGCACTCCCGCTGTTTACATAGGGTCCGAGCGCGTCGCCGGCGTGTCGGGGAATGACGACTCGTCGACGACGAATCGCCCGAGCTGGCCGGCGAGACGCGCGGAGGCGCGCGCGCGGATCCAGACGGCGTCGTCATCGAAGCGCATCGACTCCACCATCGCGCCGGCACGGACGGCGGCGATCGCGGCGCCCGCGTCATGCGGCAGGCGCAAGCAGATCACCCGATCGACCGCCGTCGCCGCCACGACCACGCGCCGACGCAACTCGTCGAGCCCGGCCTGGCTGCGCGCGGAGACGTGGATCGCATCCGTCCCGAAGCGGGCGAGGATCGCGCGATCGCGCACCGCATCGACCTTGTTCACCACCAGCACCCGCGGCCGCGCGGCCGCCCCGACCTGCTCGAGGACCTCCTCGACCGCGCTCACGAGGAGATGGGAATCGGGACGCGCCCCATCGACGACATGCAGCAGCAGGTCGGCTTCGAGCGCTTCCTGCAGCGTCGCGTGGAAGGACGCGATCAGGTGGTGGGGCAGGTCGCGGACGAATCCGACCGTGTCGGACAACAGCACGGTGCAACCCGGCGCCGGCTTCCACGTGCTCGTCTTGGTGTCGAGCGTCGTGAACGGGCGGTTCTCGGCGACCTCGCTCGACTTCGTCAGCGTGTTGAACAGCGTCGACTTGCCGGCGTTCGTGTAGCCGATCAGCCCGACCGTGAACCGATCCGCGCGCCCCTCGCGTCGGAGCGCCTGGGCGCGCTCGATCCCCGCGATCCGCCGACGCCGATCGGAGATCTTCTTCTCGATCTCGCGGCGGTCGAGCTCGAGCTGCGTCTCGCCGGGACCGCGCATCCCGATGCCGCCCTTGTAGCGATCGAGATGGGTCCACATCCGCTTCAAGCGCGGGAGCGAGTACTCGAGCTGCGCGAGCTCCACCTGCAGGCGCGCCTGGTGCGTCCGCGCACGCACGGCGAACAGGTCCATGATCAGCTGCGAGCGATCGACGACGCGCAGGCCGAGTCGCCGCTCGAGGTTGACGCCCTGCGCCGGCGTGAGGTCGCTGCCGAAGATGACGAGCTGCGCCGAGTGCGCCTTCGCCAGCTCGCAAAGCTCATCCACCCGTCCCGATCCGAGGCAGGTCGCGCGGTCGGGCTGCTTGCGCTTCTGGTGCAGCTCGGCGACGACGGAGGCTCCCGATGCCTCGGCGAGGGCGCGCAGTTCGTCGAGCGCGTCCTCGAGCTCGATCGGATCGTCCGCCAGCGAGACGCACGCGATCACGGCGCGCTCGTGCTCGACGCGCGCGCGCGACGGGTCGACCGGGCGGCTCATTCGCCGGCGACCGGACGCGGGGCCGCCGCTGCCGGGGCCGCGCCGACCGGCTCGCGCCAGATGTCGATCTCGCCCTGGGGCGTGCGCCGGAGCACGAGGTCGGCGAGCCAGCGCTTGTCGTCCCGCGCGGAGAAGTCGGAGCGGTAGTGCGTGCCGCGGCTCTCGTCGCGCTCGCGCGCTGCGCGCGTGATCATCCGGGCGACGGTGAGCATGTTGCGCAGCTCCCAATCGCGCGGCTGCGGACGGCCGAATCGATCGGCGCCGTGCTGCCAGCTCTCGAGGCGCCGCTCCGCCTCGGCGAGCTCGAGCCCGCTGCGCACGATGCCGACGCGCTTCCAGAGCAGCGACTTCATCGAGTTGATCATGTCGCTGGTGGAGAAGTCGCGATCCTCCATGCGCGCGCCCGCCGGCGGCTCGGCGCGGCGCACCGAAGACTCCGGCATCCGCGACTCGCTCGCCGCGACCTCGCCGCAGTGATGGCCGAGCACGAGCCCTTCGAGGAGCGAGTTCGAGGCGAGCCGATTCGCGCCGTGGAGGCCGCTGCAGGCGACCTCGCCGACCGCGTAGAGGTTCTCGATCGAGGTGCGGCCGTCCGCATCGACGCGCGCGCCGCCGATCATGTAGTGGGCGGCCGGCGTCACCGGGATGAGATCGCTGGTGATGTCGAGCCCGAAGGTCAGGCAGACGCGGTGGATCCGCGGGAAGCGCTGGCGCACGAACGCGGGCGGCAGGTGGCGCAGGTCGAGGTAGACGTTCGGGTGGCGCGTCTTCACCATCTGCTCGAGGACGGCGCGGCTCAGCATGTCGCGCGGCGCGAGCGCCCCGCGCGGGTGGAGCGCCTCCATGAACGCGGTGCCGTGGCAGTCGCGCAGCAACCCGCCCTCGCCGCGCGCCGCCTCGGAGATGAGCAGCCGCGAGCTGCCGGCGACGTAGAGCGTCGTCGGGTGGAACTGCATGAACTCCATCCCGCGCATCACGACGCCGGCGCGGAAGAGCATCGCGTGGCCGTCGCCGGTCGCGACCTCCGGGTTGGTCGTCTCGCGGAACACCTGGCCGCAGCCGCCTGTGGCGCAGATGACGGCGCCCGCCTCGACGATCGTCAGCTTCCCGCCGCGTTGGAGCTGGACGCCGGTCACTCGATCGCCGTCGATCACGAAGTCGAGCGCGAACGCGTGCTCGAGCACCGAGATGCGGGCGCAGCGGCGGACGCGATCGACGAGGACGCGCTGGATCTCGCGCCCGGTCCCGTCCCCCATCGCGTGCACGATGCGGTCCGCGGAGTGGCCCGCCTCGAGCCCGAGCGAGATGTCGCCGCCGACTTGCCGATCGAACTGCCCGCCCCATGCGACGAGCCGCTCGATCGCGCCCGGCCCGCCCTCGACCACCTTCCGGACCACCGGCTCGTGGCAGAGCCCCTGGCCGACCTCGAGCGTGTCATCGCCGTGCGCCGCGACCGAGTCGGTCGGCCCGAAGACGGCCGCGACGCCGCCCTGCGCGTAGTCGGTGTTCGTGTCGGAGAGCCACGACTTGGTGACCAGCAGGACGTCGCAGTGTTCCGCGGCGGCGATCGCCGCCGAGAGTCCGGCGACTCCGCTGCCGATCACGACGAGCGGCACGCGCGACTCGACGGCGGCGCTGTCCTGGCGTTCGAGCATTCGCTGCATGGATGTCCTTGTGCGCCCCTCACCGCGAACGATCGCGGACCGCCGAGCGGCGCACGGGCGCCGTTCGACGAGGCGGCACGAGGATACTCAGCGACACGCGGAACGGAGGGCGCGGCGACGCGAAGACGTGGCGGCGTGGCGGTGCCGCGAAGGCGTGGCGCGACGCGGCCAGGGATCGCGGCAGCGCGCTCCCGACGTCACCGCGCCGCGGGTCGTGCCCCGATCGGCGCCGGCCCGCCGCGCGCGCCGTCGCTCACGCGCGGATGACGACGTTCACGCCCTCGGAGATCCACTCGAACAGCTCCTCCACCTCCGGATTGTGCATCCGGACGCAGCCGTTCGAGGACTCGGTGCCGATCGAATCGTCTTCGCGGGTCCCGTGGATGCCGAACGTGGCAGCCTCGGGGAACCCCTCCTTCTCCGCGAAGCCGAGCCAACGGGTGCCGAGGATGTTCTCGGGATGCTCGGGCGGCAGCGCGCCGACACCCGGCTTGAACCAGGGCGGGTCGATCAGCCGCGTCTTGATCTGGAACTCGCCTTCGGGCGTCTTGTTGTTCTTCCCGAGACCGACGTGGTAGCGGCGCAGCAGCAGCTCGCCGACGAACACGCTCAAGCGGAACTTCGACTTCTCGACGAGGATCGAGACCGGGACGTTCGGGATCTTGAGCTTCGCCCCGGGATAGATGTTGTCGCCCTTCAGCCCGTTCAGGAGGCGGACCAGTCCGGGCGTGACCGGGACCTGCCCCTCCTTCTCGGCCCGCTTGCAGATCGCCCAGAGGCTGTCGCCGCGCTTCACCTCGATGCGCATGCAGAGCGCGTCGAGCCGCGGATTGAGCAGGCCGCGCGCATTGGCTTCGAGCAGCGCCGCATACGCCTTCTCGTCGGCTGCCTTGTCGAGCGCACCCGCCTTCAGCGCCGCGGTGAGCAGCCGCGCCTGCTCGATCGGATCGTTGCTGCGCGCGGCCTGATCGACCAGCGCGACGGCCTTCTGGCGCGCCTCGCCTTCGGCGAGCGCCACTGCGCCGCCCGGCCGATCGACGCCGTCGCCGACTTCGCCCGCGAGCGATCCGCTCGCGGACGCCGTGCGCTCGCCGGTCGACTCGTCGAGGTCGACGACCAACGGCGCCGGCGCCTCGCTCTCGCCCTCGACCGACTCGGCGGGGGTTTCGGCGACGTCGTCGCCCGTGGGGCGTTCGGCCGCGTCGTCGGAGGCAGCGCCCGCGTCTTCGGGGTCGCGATCCGAATCGGCGAGCAGCGCCACGGGAGCGTCACCGCTCGCGTCGCCGTCCCGCCGCCACATCTGCATGGCGCCGGCCGTCGCGACGCCGATCAACAGAAGCGCTACCAACCAGGTTCGCATGACCGCCCCTCCCCGCTCCGCGCTGCGACGGCCGCCCCACCACGAGCGACCGCGCCACTTCGATCCTGCCGCGAATCCGTCGCGCGCCTCGAGGGCGCCCTGCGACGGGCGGAATCTAGCAACCGGCCCGCACGCGGCCAGCACCCGCCCCGGCCCCCGCCGCCCTAGCGCCCTGCCGCGCCCCGACGCGCGCGGCCGCCGGCGCGTGGCGCCACCGCCGAAAAGAAGACCTCCGCCTGAGTGCCGTCACCCATGGTGCGAACTTTGAACCCGACAACGAGGTGGGCGCCTACCCGGCTCGCGAAGAAGTCCGTCTCGTGATGGACGGCGGGACTTGCTGCCGAGGAGTCGGCTCCCAAGTTGATTCGTCAAGGTTCAAGAATTGACGCGAGCGTCGAACACGGCAGAGGTGCTTCTTGGTTCCGATCGCGACACGCGGCGCCCTGCGGCAGCGCGGTCGACGCGACGAATATAGCCGTGCTCGCGCGCCCCGCTCGCGGCGCGCCGCCCTCGTTTCACGCCTGGCTCGCCGGCCCTTCACGCAGCGCACGGAGCCGCTCGATCAGGTGCGCAGCCGGATCCCCTGCGCCGCGAGCGCCGCCACCATCCGCTGCTGGAGCGGCTCGATCTCGGCGTCGGAGAGCGTCCGGTCGGAGCCGCGGTAGACCAGCCGGAACGCCAGCGAACGATGGCCGGCGTCGACCCCCTTGCCGCGGTAGACGTCGAACAGTTCGAGCGACGCGAGCAGCGGCCCCGCCGCCTCGCGGATCACCTGTTCCACCGCCGCTACCGCGATCGACTCCGGCGTCACCAGCGCGAGGTCGCGCCGCACCGGCGGGAACGGCGAGAGCGGCGCCATCTTGCGCACGCCGCGGCGCAACGTGGCCACCGCGTCGAGGTCGAGCTCGGCGATCGCCACGGTGTCGGCGATCTCGAAGCGGCGCGCCACCTCGGGATGGAGCGCGGCGAGCGTCCCGAGGACGAGCGGGCCGACGGTCACCGCGATCGCGCGGCCCGGATGGGCGAACGGCGGCACCGCGCTCGGAGCGCCGCCGCGCCACTCGATGCCGAGGCGCGCGAGGCAGCGCTCGACGTCGCCGCGCAGCTGCAGCAGCAGCGCCTCGGCGTCGCTGCCGCGCGCCGCGCGCAGCAGCGCTGCGACCCGCCGCTCGCGCGGCAGCCCTTCGGCGACCTCGGCCGGTTGCGGGTGGTACTCGCGCCCGCACTCGAAGAGGCGCACGTCGTCGAACTCGACGAGGTTGCGCCGCGCGGCATCGAGCAGCCCCGGGACGAGGCTGAGGCGCATCCGCGTCGAGTCGACGGTGAGCGAGTTCAGCAGCTTCACGAACGGGCCGCCCGCCTCGCCGCCGTGGTAGAGCGCGACGTGCCGGTCGGTCGCGAACGAGTAGCCGAGCGTCTCCGCGTAGGCGCACTCGTGCACGAGCGTGCGCACCAGCGAGCGCTCGATGGCGCGCGCCGGCGCGATGACCGGCGGCTTCACCGCGAGGCGCGGCAACGACGGCACCACGCGCTCGTAGCCGGCGAGCCGCCCCACCTCCTCGATCAGGTCGTCCTCGCCGGTGACGTCGCGCCGCGACCGGTGCGACGGCACCGTGACCGCGAGCCGCTCGCCGTCGGCGCGCACGTCGAAGCCGATCGACTGCAGCCGCGCGACGATCTCGTCGTCCGCGACGTCGAGGCCGAGCTTCGCGCGGACGCGCGCCGGGCGCAGCGCGAGCGTCGGCGTGCGCGGATGGGCGCCGCCGGCCGCCGCGAAGCCGGGCTGCACGCGCGCCGCCGGCGCGATCTGCTTCAGCAGCCACGCGTAGCGGCGCAGCGCCTGCTCCGGCAGCGCCGCGTCGAGCACCTTCTCGAAGCGGGCCACCGCCTCGCTGCGCAGGCCGAGCCGCGCCGACGTCTTGCGCACGCGCGCCGCCTCGAAGCTCGCCGACTCGAGCAGCAGCCGGCGCGTGGTCGGGCCGACCTCGCACTCGTGGCCGCCCATCACGCCGGCCAGCGCCACCGCGCGCTCGCCGTCGGCGATGACGAGATCCTCGCCTTCGAGGTCGCGCAGCTGCCCGTCGAGCGTCGTCAGTTTCTCGCCGGCGCGCGCGCGGCGGACGACGATCTTCCGGCCGCGGAGCTTCTCCTCGTCGAACGGATGGGTCGGCTGCCCGATCTCGAGCATCACGTAGTTGCTCAAGTCGACCAGCAGCGAGATCGGGCGCATCCCGGCCGCCTCGAGCCGGCGCGCCATCCAGGGCGGCGTCGGCGGCACGGCGTCGATCTCGACGCGCAGGCCGAGCCAGCACGGGCAGCCGAGCGGATCGTCGATGCGGACCGGGAAGCTCGCCGGGTCGGGGCGCAGCGTCGCGTCGAGCGGCAGCGTCGTCAGCGGCCGCGCGAAGATCGCGGCGAGCTCGCGCGCGAAGCCGAAGTGGCCCCAGAGGTCGGCGCGATGGGTGATCGACTTGTTGTCGATCTCGAGCACGGCGTCGCGCACGCCCCAGTAGTCGGCGAAGGGCGCCCCGACCGGCGCGTCCTCGGGCAGCACGAGGATGCCGTCATGGCCGCCGCCGAGGCCGAGCTCGTCGGTCGAGCAGATCATCCCGTTGCTGGTGAGGCCGCGGATCTTGCGCGCCTCGAGCGTGAGGCCGTTCGGCAGCGTGCAGCCGACCGGCGCGTAGGCGATCTTCTGCCCCGCGGCGACGTTCGGCGCGCCGCACACCACCTCGATCGGGCCGCTGCCGGCGTCGACCTTGCAGAACGAGAGGCGGTCGGCGTTCGGGTGCTTCTCGCGATGGAGCACGTGGCCGATCTTCACCTGCTCGAGGCCGGCGCCGCGCCGCTCGACGCCCTCGATCAGCGCCGTCTTCATGGTGAGCTGCCGCGCGATCTCGTCGGGCTCGATCCCGGCGAGGTCGACATGGTCGGCGAGCCAGCGCAACGAGAGCTTCATCTCAGAACTGCCCCAGGAAGCGCAGATCGCCCGACATCACCCAGCGGATGTCGGAGATCGCGTGCCGCATCATCGTGAGCCGGTCGATGCCGAGCCCGAAGGCGAAGCCGGTGAAGCGCTCGGGATCGACGTTGCCGGCCTGCAGGACCTTCGGGTGGACCATCCCGCAGCCGCACAGCTCGATCCAGCCGCTCTGCTTGCAGGTGGCGCACCCCTTGCCCATGCAGAGCCGGCACTGGAAGTCGAGCTCGAGCCCCGGCTCGACGAACGGGAAGTGGTGCGGCCGCAGCCGCGTCGCGACCCGCTCGCCGAAGAGGCGCGCGAGCAGCTCGTCGAGCACCGCCTTCAGGTGCGCGACCGAGATCCCCTCGTCGACGACGAGCCCCTCGAGCTGGTGGAAGGTGTGCTCGTGGCTCGCGTCCTGCGTCTCGTTGCGGAAGACGCGGCCGGGCGCCACCACGCGCAGCGGCGCGCCGAGGTTGCGCATCGCGCGCACCTGCATGCCCGAGGTGTGGGTGCGCAGGACGGCGCCGCCCTCGGCGTAGAAGGTGTCCTGCGTGTCGCGCGCCGGATGGTGCGGCGGGATGTTCAGCGCTTCGAAGTTGAAGAAGTCGGTCTCGATCTCGGGGCCGTCGACGACGGTGAAGCCCATCGAGTCGAAGAGCTCCTCGAGCTCCCGCATGACCGTCTTGACCGGGTGCTCGTGGCCGACCGCGCGGCGCGGCGCCGGCTCGGTCGGATCGATCCGCTCGCCGGCGAGGGCCGCGGCGATGGCCGCCGACTCGAGCGCGCTCTTGCGCGCGGCGAGCGCCGCCTCGACCTGGCGCTTGGCGACGTTGCCCGCCTGGCCGACCGACTTGCGGCCGGCATCGTCGAGGTCCTTCAACCCGCGCAGGATCTGCGAGAGCTGCCCGCTCTTGCCGAGCGCATCGCGCTCGATCGCCTGCAACGCCTCGAGCGACGCCGCCGCGGCGGCCGCGGCCCGCGCCTGCGCCTCGATCGCCGCGATCGCCTGGAGGATCTGCTCGCTCATGTCACCCGTCCGGACTCGCCCCGCGAACCTTCGGGCCGCGCTGCGAGGGGCGAATCCGGAGCGGGCGAGCGCGGCGTTCAGGCCGCGATGGCGGCCTTGGCCTTGGCGACGAACTCGTCGAACTGACCGGGTGCTTCGATGGCGATCGCGGCGAGGACCTTGCGGTTCACCGCCACATCCGCCTTCTTCAGCCCGTGCATGAACTGCGAGTACGACAGCCCGCGGTCGGTCAACGCCGCCGAGATGCGGGTGATCCAGAGCCGACGGAAGTCGCGCTTCTTGTTGCGGCGGTCGCGGAACGCGTAGCGATCGGCACGGATCGCGAACGCGCGCGCCTGGCGCTTCTTCTTGTGGAGGCTTCCCCGGAAGCCCTTCACCCGCTTCATCAGGCGCTTGCGGCGCTTGAGACGGGTCACGACGCTTCGAACGCGCGGCATCGACTTGCTCCCTCGATTCGGTCAGGAACGGCGGACGAAGGGCCGGCTCAGAGGCTCGGGCTCAACATCTGCATGTACTGCTTGTAGTAGTGCTCCGGCACTTCCTTGGCGCGGCGCAGCTTGCGACGCCGCTTGGCGCGCTTGCCCGACATCAGGTGTCGGCGCCCTTCCCGGAAATGCATGAGCTTGCCGGTGCCGGTCACCTTGATCCGGCGCTTCAGCGACTTCTTCGTCTTCATCTTCGGCACGACACGTATCTCCGCGGGCGCGTGGAATCCGTGGGTCGGGAACGCCGGGCTCAGGTCGCCGGAGGGGCGTTCGTCGAAGGAGCACCGGGAGCGCCGGCCGCCTTCACGGGTTCGATCTTTTGGGCGGTGGGATGGTCCTGGTGCTGCTTCGCGACCGACTCGCCGGAGGCCGCCGGAGCCGCATCGTTCGGCTTCGAAGGCTGCTTCGGGTCGCGGTCGTCGGTGGGGTCGTCGGCGTGGTCGTCGTTGTCCTTGTCGTCGCGATGCTTTTCGTCGGCGTGCTTCTTCGCATCGGCCGGCTTCGGCGGCGCGGTCGATCGCAGCAGCAGCGAGAGCCGCCGCCCCTCCATCTTGGGCGGCCGGTCGACCTTCGAGATGTCGGCCAGCTTCACGATGAAGGCGTCCATCACGACCCGCGCCACGTCCATGTGCGACATCTCGCGGCCGCGGAACAGCATCGTGACCTGCACTTGGTCGCCATCGAGGAGGAAGTCGCGCGCCTGCTTCGCCTTGTAGCTCACGTCATGCTCGGCGATCTTCGGGCGCAGCCGGATCTCCTTGATCTCGACCTTGTGCTGCTTGCGCTTGGACTCGTGCTCCTTCTTCTTCAGCGTGTAGAGGAACTTCCCGTAGTCCATGATCTTGCAGACGGGCGGGCGAGCGTCGGGCGAAACCTCGACGAGGTCGAGCCCCTTCTCGTACGCCATCTGGCGCGCCACTTCGGTGTCGACCACGCCCGCCATGGCGCCGGCGTCGTCGATCAACCGCACCTGGCGGATGCGGATCATGTCGTTGATGCGGTACTGATGCGCTGACGTACGCCGTCCCTCCACTCACGCAAAACGCAACCCGCGGGCAGCTCTGGCCTCCTCGCCCGGAGCGGCTCGGGGAGCAGCTCAGGAGAAGCTCGAGAAGGTCCGAGTGGACCCGCGGGTCAACTGCCCGTCTCGCTTGGCGAAACGGGCGCGGCATCCTAGGGGCGCCCCTCCCGATGATCAAGGTGTCGGACGCGTCGCGATCGCGAAGAGTCGCCCGGCACCCCCGCCGCCCGAGCGGTCCCGGGAGCGCCGCCGCGAGACGGCAACGCCCTGCCGCCCCGCCACCGGCTCCCGAGGGCCCCGTCCGGGGCGGTCAGCTCGCCGCGCCGCCCGCCGGAGCCGTTTCGCGCATCGACGCCACCTCGGCCTGCGCCCGCGCGACGAAGGCGTCGAGCGGCAGCGCCCCGAGGTCGACGTTGCCGCGCGCCCGCACGGCGACGCTGCCGGTGTCGCGCTCGCGCGCGCCGATCACCAGCAGGTAGGGCACCTTCTCGAGCGCCCCGTCGCGGATCTTCGCGCCGATCTTCTCGGTCCGATCGTCGACCTCGACGCGCAGCCCCGCCGCGGCGAGCTTCGCCTCGACCTCGCGCGCGTAGCCGTTCACCTCCGCCATCACGGTCAGCACCTTCGCCTGCACCGGCGCGAGCCAGAGCGGCAGGTTCCCGGCCGTGTGCTCGAGGTAGACGCCGATGAACCGCTCGAGCGAGCCGAGCATCGCGCGGTGCACGACGACCGGCCGCTTCACCGAGCCGTCCTTCGCGTTGTAGTGCAGGTCGAACCGCTCGCCCATGTTGAAGTCGAGCTGGAAGGTCGAGAGCTGCCACGAGCGGCCGATCGCGTCGCGCACCTGGAAGTCGATCTTCGGGCCGTAGAAGGCGCCGTCGCCCGGGTTCACCGTGTACTTCTGCCCGAGCCGCTCGAGCTGCGCGAAGAGCGTGCTCTCGGCCCGCTGCCAGAGCTCGTCGGAGCCGACCGACTTCTCGGGACGCGTGCCGACCAGCACGTTCGGCGCCGGCAGGCCGAGGTCGCGATAGATCCGCTGCTGCAGCGCGAAGCAGTTCTCGATCTCGTCGCCGATCGACTCCTCGGCCATGAAGATGTGGCCGTCGTCCTGCGCGAAGGTGCGCACGCGGGTGAGGCCGGCGACGACGCCGCTGCGCTCGTAGCGATGGAGGCGGCCGAAGTCGGCGAAGCGCAGCGGCAGCTCGCGGTAGCTGCGCCCGCGCGAGCCGAACATCAGCGCGTGGGCCGGGCAGTTCATCGGCTTCACGCCGTACTCGCGCTCCTCGATCTCCGTGAAGTACATGTTCTCGAGGTAGTTGTCGTAGTGGCCGGAGATCTTGAACAGCTCGGTCGAGAAGATCTGCGGCGTCACCACCTCCTGGTAGCCGAAGTCGCGATAGAGCCCGCGCAGGTAGGCGATCAGCGCGTTGTAGACCGCGGCGCCCTTCGGCAGGAAGAACGGGCTCGCCGGCGCGAGCGGGTGGAACATGAAGAGGCCGAGCTCCTTGCCGACCTTGCGATGGTCGCGCCGCGCCGCCTCCTCGATCGCCTGCAGGTGCGCCTCGAGCGACTTGGCGTCGAGGAACGCGGTGCCGTAGATCCGCTGCAGCATCGGCCGCTTCTCGTCGCCGCGCCAATAGGCGCCCGCGATCGACATCAGCTTGAAGTGCTTCAAGCGGCCGGTGGCCGGCACGTGCGGGCCGGTGCAGAGGTCGGTGAACTCGCCCTGCGAGTAGAAGGTGATCGGCACCGCCGGATCGAACCCCTCGATCAGCTCGCGCTTGTAGGGATCGTGCCGCTCGTCGGCCCACGCGAGCGCCTCGGCGCGCGGCAGGGCGCTGCGCTTCACCGGGAAGTCGGCCGCCGCCGCCGCCCGCATCTCCGCCTCGATCTTCGCGAGGTCCTCGGGCTCGAGCTGCCGCGGCAGCTCCATGTCGTAGTAGAAGCCGTTCTCGATCACCGGCCCGACGCCGAACTTCGCTTCCGGCCAGAGGCGCTTCACCGCCTGCGCGAGGAGGTGGGCGCAGCTGTGGCGCACCACGTCGAGCGCCTCGGGATCGGCTTCGGTGATGAACTTCACCTTGGCGTCGCGCTCGAGGCCGACGTGCAGGTCCTTCACCTCGCCGTCGACCACCGCGCCGATCGCCTTCTTGCCGAGCGAGATGGCGATCGAGCGGGCGAGCTCGCCGAGGTTGATGCCCTGCGCGGGCTCGATCACCTTTCCGTCGGGCAGGGTCACGCGGATCGTGGCGGCCATGGCGGTCCTTCTCTTCGTCGTCGGTGGCGAGGTCGGGGGCGGAGTCGGTGGCGAGCGCGTCGGCGACGCGCGGCGCCCGGTTTACGGGGCGGGCGGGAGCTCGAAGCGGATCTTCAAGTCGCGCATGGCGCGCTCGTCGGCGAGCGTCGGCGCGCCGGTCATGAGGCAGGTCGCGGTGGCGGTCTTCGGGAAGGCGATCACCTCGCGGATGTTCTCCGCCTCGAGCAGCAGCGCGATCAGGCGGTCGAGGCCGATGCCGATCCCGCCGTGCGGCGGCGCGCCGTACTCGAACGCCTCGAGCATGAAGCCGAACTTGCGCTGCGCCGCCTCCTCGCTCAAGCCGACCGCCTCGAAGACGCGCTGCTGCAGCGCGCGATCGTGGATGCGGATCGACCCCGAGCCGAGCTCCCAGCCGTTCATCACGAGGTCGTAGGCGCGCGCCGCGACGGCGCCCGGCTCCTTCACGATCTGGCCGGGGTACTGCTCGATCGGCGTGGTGAAGGGGTGGTGCGCCGCCTTCCACGCCTTCTCGTCCTCGTCGTACTCGAAGAGCGGGAACTCGACCACCCAGCAGAGCTCGAGCGTCCCCTTCTTCACGCCGCCGAACCGCTCGCCGAGCTGCCGGCGCACTTCGGCGAGCGCCGCGCATGCGACCTTCAGGCGATCGGCGACGAAGAGCAGCAGGTCGCCTGGCGCCGCGCCCAGCTTGGCGAGGAGCGCCTTGCCGGCCGCATCCTCGAGCCCCTTCGCGACGCCGCCGACCGGCTTGCCGCTCGCGTCGATCTTGCTCCAGGCGAGCCCCTTGGCGCCGAGCTCCTTCGCGCGCCCCTCGAGCCCCTCGATCTCCTTGCGCGAGAGCGCCTCGCCGCCCGGCACGCGCAGCGCGCGCAGCACGCCGCCCGCGTCGACCGCGCCGCGGAAGATCTTGAAGTCGCTCCCCTTCGCCTCGGCGCTCACGTCCTCGATCTGCAGCGCGTTGCGCAGGTCGGGCTTGTCGCAGCCGTAGCGCAGCATCGACTCGCCCCAGGTGATGCGCCGGAACGGGCGCGGCACCTTGGCGCCGGTCGCCGTCTCGATGGCGTGCGCGATGGCCGACTCGACGGTCGCGAAGATCAGCTCCTCGTCGGGGAAGCTCATCTCGAGGTCGAGCTGCGTGAACTCGGGCTGCCGATCGGCGCGCAGGTCCTCGTCGCGCATGCAGCGCGCGATCTGGAAGTACTTGTCGTAGCCCGCCACCATCAGCAGCTGCTTGAAGATCTGCGGCGACTGCGGCAGCGCGTAGCAGTGGCCCGGGTAGAGGCGGCTCGGCACGAAATACTCGCGCGCTCCTTCCGGCGTCGCCTTGGTGAGGAAGGGCGTCTCGACCTCGACGAATCCCTGGCGGGTGAAGTCGTTGCGGATCGCCTGCATGAACTGGTGGCGGAACAGGAGGTTCCGCTGCATCTGCGGGCGGCGCAGGTCGAGGTAGCGGTACTTGAGGCGCACCTCTTCCGACACGGTCGCGTCGTCGCGGATCGAGAAGGGCGGCGTGCGCGAGCGGTTCAGGATCTCGAGGCGGTCGGCCGCGAGCTCGACCTGGCCGGTCGGCCGCTCGGCGTTCACGTTCTCGGCCGGGCGGGCGCGCACGACGCCGCTCACCGCCACCACGTCCTCGGGGCGCAGCGACTGCGCGTCGGCGAGCAGCTTCGCGTCGCCGTCGCCGAAGAAGACCTGGGTCAGGCCGTAGCGATCGCGCAGGTCGCCGAAGACGAAGTGGGAGTGGTCCCGGGTGGTGTGCACCCAGCCATTCAAGGTGACCCGCTGGCCGACGTGCTCGAGCCGCAGCTCGCCGCACGTGTGGGTGCGCCGCGTGAACGCGCTGCCGCCGTCGCTCATCTCCGCCTCCTGCGAAAGGGGCGGAAGCATAGCGCGCTCGCGAAGCTCCCCCGCGAGCGGAGCAGCGGCGGCGCGCCGCCGATCAGCGCGGCGAAGCCCGCCGGCTCAGTCGAGCCCGGTGAGCCGCACCGCCGAGAGGCGCGCCAGCGAGCGGCGCAGCGCCGCCTCGGCGCGCGCGCTGTCGACCTTGCCGTCGCGCTGGCGCATGCGCTCCTTGGCGCGCGCGGCCGCCTTCTCGGCGCGGGCGGCATCGATCTGGCCGCGCGCGTTGCAGAAGTCGACCAGCACGCGCACGCCGGCGCGCCGCACCTCGACGAACCCCTCGCCCACCGCGAAGGCGCGCGCCTTGCCGTCCTCGCCGCGCAGCCGCAGCAGCCCGGCGTCGAGCGCCGCCACCAGCGGCGCGTGGCGCGCGAGCACGCCGAAGCTGCCCTTCTTGCCGGGCAGCTTGAGCGATGTGACCCGTCCCCGATAGGACGAGCCCTCGGGAGTGATCACTTCGAAGTCGAATGCGGTCTCGGCCATCGTCACACCTCGAGAGCGGCGAACTCGGCGGCAGCCAACTCGGCGGCGGCGAACACGGCAGCGGCGGACTCGGCAGTCCGGTCAGCCGCTCCGCTCACACCTTCGCGCCGAGCTTCTCGGCGTTCTGGCGGACCTCCTCGATGGCGCCCGCCATGTAGAAGGCCTGCTCCGGCAGGTGGTCGCACTTGCCGTCGATGATCTCCTTGAAGGAGCGCACCGTGTCCTCGCGCTTCACGTAGCGGCCCGGCGAGCCGGTGAACTGCTCGGCGACGAAGAACGGCTGCGACATGAAGCGCTGCATCTTGCGCGCGCGCTGCACGGTGAGGCGGTCGTCGTCCGACAGCTCCTCCATGCCGAGGATCGCGATGATGTCCTTCAGGTCGTTGTAGCGCTGCAGCGTCTCCTGCACCTTGCGGGCGAGCTCGTAGTGCTCCTGGCCGACGTACTGCGGATCGAGCATGCGCGACGTGGAGCGCAGCGGATCGACGGCGGGGTAGATGCCGAGCTCGGCGATCGACCGCTCGAGGCGGATGGTCGAGTCGAGGTGGGTGAAGGTCGCGACCGGCGCCGGGTCGGTGTAGTCGTCGGCCGGGACGTAGATCGCCTGCAGAGAGGTGATCGAGCCCTTGCGGGTCGAGGTGATGCGCTCCTGGAGGGCGCCCATCTCGGAGGCCATGGTCGGCTGGTAACCGACGGCGCTCGGCATGCGGCCGAGGAGGGCCGACACTTCGGACCCGGCCTGCACGAAGCGGAAGATGTTGTCGACGAAGAGGAGCACGTCCTGCCCCTTCACGTCGCGGAAGTACTCGCACATGGTGAGCGCGGTGAGCGCGACGCGCAGGCGCGCGCCCGGCGGCTCGTTCATCTGGCCGAAGATGAGGCAGGTCTTGGCGAGGACGCCCGACTCCGACATCTCGAGGTAGAGGTCGTTGCCCTCGCGGGTGCGCTCGCCGACGCCGGCGAAGGCCGAGTAGCCGCCGTGCTCGGTCGCGATGGCGTGGATCAGCTCCTGGATCAGCACGGTCTTGCCGACGCCGGCGCCGCCGAACAGGCCGATCTTGCCGCCCTTCGCGAAGGGGCAGAGCAGGTCGATGACCTTGATGCCCGTCTCGAAGATCTCCGAGACCGGCATCTGGTCCTCGAAGGTCGGGGCCGGCCGGTGGATCGGCATGGTCTCGGTGTTGTTCACCGCTCCCTTGCCGTCGATCGCCTCGCCGAGCATGTTGAACAGGCGGCCGAGGCACGGTTCGCCGACCGGGATCGTGATGGGCGCGCCGGTGTCGACCACCTCCATGCCGCGCACGAGGCCGTCGGTGGACGCCATCGAGATGCAGCGCACCACTTCGTCACCGAGGTGGGCCGCGACCTCGAACGTGATGTGGAGGTTGCGCGCCGCGTCGTCGAGCTTGAGCGCGTTGTAGATGGCCGGCAGCCGCCCCGCCGCGAACTTGACGTCCACGACCGGTCCGACCACCTCGAGCACGTGTCCCTTGTTCATCGCGATCTCCGATCTTCGTTCGCTTCGATCCTTCGAGTTCGATCCCGGTCCTACTTGCTGCAGCTCAACCGATCCTCATGAGCGAGCGCGGCGGCTCGAGGGCGAGGAGGCGAGTGCCGAAGTCTGGCTCCGCAAGGAGCCAACGAGGCCCGCCGACGAAGCCATCGAGTCGCCGAGCCGCTCATGCCAGGGCCTCGGCGCCGCCGACGATGTCGAGCAGCTCCTTGGTGATCGTCTCCTGGCGCGCGCGGTTGTACTTGCGCGTGAGGCTGCCGATCATGTCGCCTGCGGCATCGGTCGCCGCCTTCATCGCCATGCGTCGCTGCGCTTGCTCCGACGCCATCGAATCGAGCATCGCGGCGAAGACCCGCATCGCGAGGCTCTTCGGCATCAGCACGTCGAACAGCTCCTGCGGCGACGGCTCGAGCAGCATGCCGACGTCGGCGCCAGCCGCAGTTGCAGCCGCCGTTCCCGCCGCCGCAGCGGGAGCGACCGTCGCCGCGCCCGCCTTCGCGCCGCCCGCCGTATCGGTCGGCTTCGCGTCGGCGATGATCGGCAGCAGCCGATCGACGGTCGTCACCTGCCGGCCGACCGAGACGAAGCGCGTGAAGACCACGTGCACCTCGTCGACGCCGCCCGCGGCGCTGCCCTTGAGGAAGAGTTCCGTCATCTGGCGGGCGATCTCGCGCGCGCGCCGGAAGCCGAGCTTCTCGACCTCGTCGTTGAACGACTCCTTGATCGGGAGGCGGCGGGCGTAGTGGACGCGCGCCTTCTTGCCGATCGTGTAGAGGTCGACGGCGACCTCCTTCTTCTCGGAGAGGAAGGCCGACACCTTGCGGAAGACGTTGGCGTTGTAGGCGCCGCACAGGCCGCGGTCGGAGCTGATCACCACCACCGCGATGCGGCCGACCTTCTCGCGCGCCTGCGTGAGCGGCGACGAGAGCGTCGAGCCGCCGCCGGCGAGCAGCGCGCTGAACCCCTTGATGGCGTCGGCGTAGGGGCGCGCCCCCTCGGCCTTCGACTGCATGCGACGAAGCCGCGTGGTCGCGACCATCTCCATCGCGCGCGTGATCTTCTGGATCGAAGTCACGCTGCGGATGCGTCGCCGCAGCTCCTTCATGCCTTGCGCCATGCCTGGCTCCCGTCAGCCTTCGCGACCTGCCCGCCCACTCAGCTGGCGCGGAAGCCCTGCTTGAACTCGCCGATCGCCTTGTCGAGATCGGCCTTCACGTCGTCGGCGATCTTCTTCTCGTCGCGGATGCGCGTCAGGACCGCCGGGTAGCGATCCTCGAGGAAGCGGTGCAGCCCCTTCTCGAACGCCCCCACCGACGCGGCGGGGAAGCTGTCGAGCGCGCCGCTCGAGCCGGCGTAGACGGAGACGACCTGCTTCTCCATCGCCATCGGCTGGTACTGGCCCTGCTTCAGGAGCTCGGTCAGCCGCTCGCCGCGGGTGAGCTGCGCCTGGGTCGCGGCGTCGAGGTCGGAGCCGAACTGCGCGAACGCGGCGAGCGCGCGGTACTGCGCGAGGCCGAGGCGCAAGCCGCCGGCGACCTTCTTCATGGCGGAGGTCTGCGCCGAGCCGCCGACGCGCGACACCGAGATGCCCGAGTTGACGGCCGGCCGGATGCCCGAGTTGAAGAGGTCGGTCTCGAGGAAGATCTGGCCGTCGGTGATCGAGATGACGTTGGTCGGGATGTATGCGGAGACGTCGCCGTCCTGCGTCTCGACGATCGGCAGCGCCGTCAGCGAGCCGCCGCCCTTCTTGAACTGCGGGTTCAGCTTCGGCGCGTCGACGTTGATCTTCGCGGCGCGCTCGAGGAGGCGGCTGTGGAGGTTGAAGATGTCGCCCGGGAACGCCTCGCGGCCCGGCGGGCGGCGCAGCAGCAGCGACACCTGGCGCCACGCGGTCGCGTGCTTGTAGATGTCGTCGTAGATGACGAGGACGTGCTTGCCCTCGTCGCGGAAGCGCTCGCCCATCGCGCAACCGGAGAACGGCGCGAGGAACTGCATCGACGCCTGGTCGGACGCCGGCGCGTTCACGATGATGCACTTGTCGAGCACGCCGCCCTGCTCGAGCGCGCGCACGACCGACTTCACCGTCGACATCTTCTGGCCGATGGCCACGTAGATGCAGATGACGTCGGTGTCCTTCTGGTTCAGCATCGCGTCGACGCAGATCGCGGTCTTGCCGGTCTGGCGGTCGCCGATGATCAGCTCGCGCTGGCCGCGGCCGATCGGGATCATGGCGTCGATCGCCTTGATCCCGGTCATCATCGGTTCCTTGACCGGCTGGCGCTCGACGACGTTGGGCGCGCGCCCTTCGCAGGGATACCACTCGTCCTTGCCGACCTCGATCGGCCCCTTGCCGTCGACCGGCTGGCCGAGCGCGTTCACCACGCGGCCGAGCAGCTTGTCGCCGGTCGGCACCGAGATCAGGCGCCCGGTCGTGCGGACCTCGTCGCCTTCCTTGATCTTCGTTTCGGCGCCGAAGAGCACCGCGCCGACGTTGTCCTGCTCGAGGTTCAACGCCATCCCGAACACCCCGCCGGGGAATTCGAGGATCTCGCTCATCATGCACTTGTCGAGCCCGTGGATGCGGGCGACGCCGTCACCGACCGAGAGGACGGTGCCGACGTTCTCGACCTTGAGGGTGGCGCGGTAGTTCTTGAGCTCGCGCTTCAGGACGTCGGTGACTTCCGCCGGCTTCAGATCCATCGGCTGATTCCTGTTTCCATCGAGGCGACCGCAGCGACGTTCAAGTCGCGTCGGACGCAGCAGGCTTCTGCAAGGACACGCCCTGCAAGGACACGCGCAGCAGCTCTTCGCGCATCCCGGCGAGGCGGCGGCGCGCCGTCCCGTCGAGGAGCATCGAGCCCACCTTCACGCGCACGCCGCCGAGCAAGGTCGCATCCACCGTCTCTTGCAGCGTGATCTTCTTCTGCGTCAGCTCGCCGAGGCGAGCGACGAGGGACTCGCGCGCCGCGGCGTCGAGCGGAGCGGCCGAGACGACCTCGGCCACCGCTTCGCCGCGCTGCTCGCGCAGGAGCCCCGCGAACTCCTCGGCCGCGAGCGGCAGCACCCGCTCACGACCGCGATCGAGGAGGAAATGGACGAAGTCGCGAGTCAGCGCCTTGGTCGACTCGGGCACGAGCCGATCGGCGACGCCACGCTTGGTCGCCAGGTCGGCGCGCGGATCGAGCAGGGTCGCGAGGAGCGCCGGCTCGTGCGCCAGCTTCTGCAGCAGGCGCTCGAGATCCTGCAACACTTCGTCGGCGGCCTGCTGCTCGAGCGCGAGCTCGAACAAGGCGCGTACGTAGCGACGAGCGATGGTCCGTTCCGTCACGAGCAGGCTCCGTGCCGACTCCGGCGCACGATTCTCAACCGCAGCTCACCGCGGCTCATCCGCGCTTCATGAGGGCGATCGCCTCGGAGGCCAGGCGACGGTTGTCGTCCTGACCGACGGCGCGACCGAGCACCGTCCCGGCCGCCTCGATCGCGAGATCGACCGCCTGCACGCGCATCTCCTCGACCGCCTGCTGCTTCGCGAGCGCGATCTCCTCGCGCGCGCGCTGCAGCAGCTTGTCGGCCTGGGAACGAGCGTCGGCCTCGAGCTCCTTCGCGAGCTTCTCGCCGCGTGCCCGCGTCTCCTCGACGATGCGGTCGGCCTTCGCGTAGGCCTCCTTCAGCTTCGCCTCGGTCTCGGCGGCGGCCCGCTTCGCCTCGGCTTCCGCCCGCTCCGCCTTACCGAGCCCCTCCTCGACCTTCTTCTCGCGGGTCTCGAGCGCCGCGATCAGCGGCCCCCAGGCGACCTTCGAGAGGACGAAGACGACCAACCCGAACACGGCCCAGGTCCAGAACAGCGTCCCGGGGTCGTACTTGAGCGGGTCCCAGTCGGTGAGGAGTGCGAGCGAACGAGCGGTCATGCCGATGCTCCGCGGACCCGCCGATCGCGGCGCGTCCAAAGCTGCGGTCGAGCAGGGTGCGAACTTGGCGAGCGACGTCCGAGGACGGTCGCGATCACATGAAGATCGCGAGCATGCAGGTGATGATCGCGAGCAGCGTGACGCCTTCGATGAGGGCCGCGGCGAGCAGCATGCCGCCACGGATGTCGGCCGCCGCTTCCGGCTGGCGCGAGATGCCTTCCATCGCCGCCGACGCGAGGCGCGAGATGCCGAACGCGCCGCCGAAGATGCAGAGGCCGGCGCCGATCGCCGCCATCGCGTTCTTGAAGCCGAAGTCGAAGACCTCGGTCTTCGGCGCGTCCTGAACCAGGGTCACCAGCGAAACGAGAAGGTCCATCTCCAGATCTCCGTGTCTGGCACCCTCGCGGGCGCCCGCCCATGCGCCCTCGCGAGCGCGTGCCTAGCGCCCTCGCGAGCGCGTGCTTGTCGTTGCCTCGAGGAGCAGCGCCGCAAGTCGGTCGCCGCCCCGGTTGTTCGTTCGTGTGAAACGTCGCCGCCGCCGCCTGCCGTCCCGCTCAGTGCTCCGGGTGGACCGCGGCGCCGACGAAGAGGATCGAAAGGTAGGTGAAGATGTAGGCCTGGATGAAGGCCACCAGCAGTTCGAGGAAGGTGAGGAAGGCGTTGAAGCCGACGCCAACCGCGCCGATCGCGTAGCTCTGGAACAGGTAGATCAGGCCGTACACCGTCAGCATCGCGAGGTGGCCGCCGAGCATGTTCGCGAAGAGACGGATGGTGAGGGCGATCGGCTTGATGATCAGGCCCATCACCTCGATCGGATACATGATGCAGAGGATCGCGACCCGCATCAGCTTCATGCCGGCCGAGTCGCCGAGGTGGATCGGCGGCGCGAGGCCGACGATGTAGTGGCCGAGCCCCTGCTCCTTGATGCCGCCGTAGAGGATCGCGGTGAACGTGGTGAGCGCGAGGCCGCCGGTCACCCAGAAATTGGCCGTCGCCGTGGTCGGGAAGTGCATCGACCGGAAGAAATCGAAGTTCGGCAGGATGCCGAACAGGTTCATGATCAGGATGCAGAAGAACTGGGTGAGGAAGAGCGGCAGGAACTTGCGGCCATGGTGCTCGCCCATGTTGGCGTAGACCATGTCGTTCTTGACGAAGGCGACCAGCGCCTCGAGGCAGTTCTGCAGCGGCCCGCGCGCGATGAGGCCGCCCTTCTTCCGCTGCCGCGCCAGCCAGCCGAACGCGAGCAACACGATCGTCGCCGCGATCAACAGCGCGAGGTTGTGGTTGGTGAAGTGGAACGGGATCGGGCCGATCTGCAGGTAGGGCTCGTGCGTGTAGGCGTGCGCGAAGAGGTGCTGGTAGATCCCCGTCATCATGTCGGACGAGGAGACCGGCGAAGCCGCCCCGTGACCGTCGGCGGCACCGTGCGAATCAGCGCCGTGCCCGTCCGCCGCCGCATGGCCGTCGCTGGAATGGCCGGCGACCGCATGACCGCCGGGCTCGACGGCCGGGGTCGACTCTTGAGCGACACCACCCGCGATCGCAGCGACCGCTGCCGCAGGGAAGGGCGCGACGGCCGCCGGGAGCGGCTCGGCGAGGGCGAAGAGAAGGGCGCAGATCGCGATCGCCGCCTGGATCACCCTTTCGCCTCCCGTTTCCGCTCGACCCGCGCTCGGTAGTGCCGAGCTCCGTCGATCAGTGCCGCCGCGAACGAAGCCGCACCGACCGTGAAAACCAACGCGAGGCGATGCTCCGTGCCGCTGAGCAGCAACCCAGCCACAAGGAGGACCACCAGGAAGAAGCGCGCTCCCATGCCGGCGAGCTGCGCTTTCTCCCGATCCAAACGCAAGACGCGCGCCAGCAGCGGCGCCGTCCCGAAGAAGATCGCGATCGTGGTCGCCGCCACTGCCGCGACCTGCCAGAACCAGCTCATGCACCCGTCCCGCGTCCGTCGCCCCGCCCCATGGTGCCGCGCTCCGTCGAGTTCTTCCCCGACGAGCCCCGCTCCATCGAGCGCAACGTCTGGATCACCACGGCGCCGCCCGCCACTCCGCCGAACAGCCCGAGCGCGACCGTGAAGGCGATCGGCCGCCAACCGAGCGCGCGATCGATCGCCCGCCCTGCCAACACGCCGATCACCACCGCTGCGGCGAAGCCGGTGCCGAGGGCGCTCGCCACGGCGAAGCCGCGCGCGAGCGCCAAGAACGGCCGCGGCTCTGCCATCACCGCCCTCGCACTTCCCCCTGCGTGGCCCTTCGCCGGCCGGTCGCGCAGGCTGCGCCGGAGCGCCCTGCAGCAGCCCCGCACGGCGGCCGCTCGCGAAGGGCGGGCACCATAGCGCCGCTCGACCGGCGGCGAAACGGCCGGCAGGCGGGGGCCGGCAAGCGGTTCCCACCCTTCGCGCGGCGCGAAAATCGGTCGGAACCGACGTCCCGCGATTTCTTACGGTGATCGCAGTCGGAGCCTCCGGAGAGCGCCCGACGCGGCCGCGCCGAGCCAGCGCAGCCCCTGCCCCCCAAGGCGACCGCCCTTCCCCCGAAGGCGACCGAATGGACGACCTCGACCTCGCGACGCTGGAGCTCGCCCGCGCGGGCGACCTCGACGCCTACCGCGCGTTCGTCAAGGCGTACGAGCGGCCGATCCACCACACCGTCTGGCGGCTGGTGGGCAGCCGCTTCGCCGCCGAGGTCGAGGACATCTCGCAGGACATCTTCATCAAGCTCTTCCGCGCGCTCCCGCAGTTCGACGCGACGCGCGGCACCAAGCTGTCGAGCTGGGTCTTCACCTTCGTCAAGAACTACTGCTTCGACGTCCTGAAGCGCCGCCGCCTGCCGACCATCTCGATCGACGCCGGCGAGGATGGCGCGACGCTGCCGATCGCCGGCCGCAGCCTCGACCCCGGCGACGAGCTGTCGACCCGCGAGGTGCAGGACGCCATCGCGCGCGCCGTCGACCTGCTGCCGCGCGAGCAGAAGCTCGCCTTCGTGCTGCGCGAGTACGAAGGGCTCGCCTACGCGGAGATCGCCGAGATCTCCTGCTGCTCCGAAGGCACCATCAAGTCCCGCATCCACCGCGCGAAGGAAGCGCTGCGCTTCCGCTTGCGCCACCTGCTCTTCGATCTCGAGGGAGAGCACTCGTGAGCCATCCCCCCACCGACATGAATTGCGACGCCTTCCGCCAGCAGCTCCATTTCCGCCACGAGCTCGACCGCGCGGCGCGCGGCGCGTTCGACGCGCACGCGACCCGTTGCGCCGACTGCGCCGAACTGCTGCTCGAGGGCGAGCGGCTCGACGACCTGCTGCTGCAGTGGCACGCGCCGGCGCCGGCGGCGCGCGGCGGCGGCGAGTTCGCCGACGCGGTGCTGCGCGGCGTGCGCGGCGAGGGGCCGGTGGCCGGCTGCGCCGAGACCACCGCCTCGCTCCACCATCTGCTCGCGGGCGATCTCGAGCCGTGGCTCGCCGCCCGCGTCGAGCGCCACCTCGAAGGGTGCCGCGAGTGCGCCGACCATCGCGCCGAGGCGCGCCAGTCGCGTTCGCTCTGGCTGGCGTGGCGCGCCCCCGACCCGTCCGAGAGCTTCGCCGATCGGCTGATCCGCCGCCTCGAACCGGAGACGCGCGCCGCGCGCCGGCGCCGCCTGCTGCTCGATTGGGCGCTCGGCCCGATCCACGTGCCGCGCGCCGCGGCGGCGCTCGTGCTGACCTCGATCACGCTCCTCTCGCTCGGGCTGCTGCAGTCGCGCAACGGCGCGCGTCCGGCGCCGACCGTGCTGTCGGGGCTGAACGGCGGCAGCAGCGGCCCCGTCGTGCCGGTGAACCGGCAGACCGTCCTGCCGATCGAGCCGGCGCAGTTCGCGCCGGGCGGACGCGGCGATCCGACCGGCAGCCTCTCGCGGGAGATCGGGCGGCGGCGCGACGGCGCGCTGCGCTCCACCCTGCGCGGCGCTCCGGACGAGAAGTGACGCCGTGGTCGAGCTGCTGATCGCCTGCTGCGCCGCCTTCGCCGGTCCCGAGTGGACGGCGACCCTGTTCGACGACGGCCCGCCCGCCGTCGCCGCGGTCGCGCGCCAAGCCGTCGATGGCGCCGAACGGAAGAGCATCGCCGAGCTGCTCGCCCGCCAGGACGCCGCGATCGTCGCCCGCGACACGGCGACCGCGGCTGCCGGGTTCGCCGAGCGCTTCGAGGCGCGCGACTACCGCTGCAAGTCGGCGGCCGAGCTGCTGGCACGCTTCGACGCCTTCGTGCAGGCGAACGACGGCGTCGCCTTCACCTCGACGCTGCTCGAAGCGGAGCGGGTCGGCGGCTACCTCGTGGCCGACGTGCAGCGCACCGTGACGGCGACCTGCCGCGAGAGCGGCGAGCCGTTCGAGGAGATCTCCTGCGAGACGATCGTCTTCGACGCGCGCGGCAGCCAGCTGCTGATCTGCGGGCTGTTCGAGAACGAGTCGGGCAAGGCGGCGCGCATCGATCGCGTCCGGCGCCGCTACGACGCCGGCGGGGAGCTGCTCTATGGCGTCGCGCTGCCGGAGCCGTTCGTGCCGGTGCCGCGCGCGCCGCCCGGCGCGGCGCTCGACGACCTGCTGCTGATCGACCCGGCGCACGACACGCAGCTCGGCTTGATGCTGTTCGAGCCGACGCTCGACCAGGAGCTCGACGAGCAGCTCTGGAGCGACCTCGCCAGCCCGACCGCCAAGTTCCTGCTCGAGCCGACCCGCTTCGACCGCGCGCCGCCCGCGATCGGCAAGGCGCTGGTCGCCGAGGTCGAGTACGCGCCAGGCAAGGACGATCCGGCCGACGCGCTCCCCTACCGCGAGCGGGCGATCTACCTCTCGCCCGACGGGCGGATGATCTTCGCGGCGTGGCTGCGCGCCCCGGCCGCGCAGTTCGAGGCGATGAAGGGGAAGGTCGATCAGCTCGCCCGTTCGCTGCGCCTCGCCGACGTGCGGCCCGGCCGCTCGTACGCGAACGCGCTGCTCGAGGCCAACCCGCGCTGGAAGACGGTGATCGACGGCACCTTCCGCCCCGAAGCGGCGCCGATCGACCTGCTCATCCCGGCCGGCCTCGTCGCCACGCCGCTGCTCGGCGACCACATCGTGCGGCTGCGGCTGCGGCTCCTCGACGACCCGCGCTCGAACATCGTGGTGCGCGTCTTCCCGAGCGGCGAGGGGCGCATCTCCGCGCAGTCGATCCTCGAGAAGTCGGTGCGCCGCATGGAGCAGTACGCCTGCGCCGAAGGGGCGAGCGGCGACAGCAAGCGCGAGGAAGGGCTCGTCGAGGTGCTCGGCGCGCAGGGCGACTGGCGCGGCGTCGAGATCCGCTGCCAGGACGGGTCGCGACGCAGCTACCAGATCGTCGCGCTCGACCACGCCGACTGCCACGTGCAGGTGCAGGTGCTGCCGGGCTCGGGCCAGCGCGAGCTGCAGTCGACCGCGCTGCGCAAGGTGCTCGACGGACTGCGCGTGCGCGCCGAAGCGCGGCCGGCCGAAGCTGCCGAACGCGATCGCTGACCGCGCCGACCGGTCGGTGCCGACCGATCGGTTCAGCCGCCGCCCGACTTCTTCGCGGCATCCGCCGCTGCGGCCGCTTCGTCGAGCGCCTTCACCTGCTGCTGCAGCTCGGCGAGGCGCGCGGTCGCCTCGGCGTGCTGCGCCGTCGCCGCGTCAATCGACCGCTGCAGCGCCGCCTGCTCCTCGGCGAGCTTGCGCACCTGGTCGCGCATCGACTGGACCGTCGCCTGCCGCTCGCGGTGCTCGGCGGCGAGCCCCTCCTCGGCGGCGATCAGCTCGCCGATCCGCGCCTCGAGGAGCCGCGCGTGCAGCACCTCCTCGGCGTGGCGGTCGCGCAGCTGCTCGACCGCAGCCTTCGAGTTCGAGGCGCGGATTACCGCGAAGACGTCGGGCTCGGGCGGCGGGCTGTCGGCCGGCGGCCCGCCCGTGGAGAGCGGGGCGCAGGCGGCGGCGAGCCCGGCGATCAGGAGCGGCAGCTTGCGGCGCATGCGGGTCTCCGAGGCGCGGGGGCGGGCGGTTGCCACGACGCGGCCGCGATGCTACCCGCGTCGCCCGCTATGCTCGTCCGCCCTTCACGTCCAACGAACCCCCGGTTGAGAGAGAGAACGAGCGCGATGATCGAACGCACCCTCATCATCCTGAAGCCCGATGCCATCCAGCGCGGCCTGTCCGGCCGCATCCTCGCGCGGTTCGAGGAGAAGGGGCTGAAGGTCGTGGCCGCCAAGTTCACGGTGCTGCCGCGCGCCCTGGTCGAGAAGCACTACGAGCCGCACAAGGGCAAGCCCTTCTATCCCGGCCTCGTCGACTACATGTCGAAGGGCCCGGTGCTGGTGCTCTGCTTCGAGGGGCCGTTCTGCATCGAGGCGTCGCGCAAGCTGATGGGCGCCACGTTCGGCTACAAGGCCGAGCCGGGGACCATCCGCGGCGACTTCACCGCGAGCAAGGGCATGAACCTCGTGCATGGCTCCGACAGCGTCGAGTCGGCCACGCGCGAGATCGCGCTGTTCTTCAAGCCCGAGGAGCTGGTGAACTATGAGCTGCAGAACGCGCCGTGGATGTGCAGCGACGAGGATCGCAAGTCGGCCAGCTGAGCCGGTGACGCGACGGCGCGCCGCGCGGCCCTGCGCCGCCGGCGCGCGCGCCCTGCTCCCCCTCCTCCTCCTCGCGGGATGCCTCTCGCTGGAGGAGGAGAACCGCATCGTCACGCACCAGGTCAACTCGAAGGCCTACTACGAGATCGGCGACTTCGTGCGCGCCGAGGACCAGTGCCGGCGCGGGCTCGCGATCGACGACGACAACGCCAACCTGAAGCTGATGCTCGGCTACGCGCTCCTGCGCCAGGCCGATCGCGTCAAGCTCGAGGAGGCGGCGCGGCTGTTCGAGGCGGAGGCGGGCACCTTCGGCTCCGACGATTGGCGCGTCGACCTCGGCTACGGGATGACGCTGCAGCAGCTCGCGCGCCTGTGCGCCGAGGACAAGGCGCCGGGCCAGGCCGAGCGGGTGACGGAGCTGCGCGCCGACGCGCGCGCCGCGCTCGAACGCGCCGGCGCCGCCTCGGCCGCCAAGAACAACACGCCGGCGGAGGTGCCGTTCCACCTCGCGCTGCTCGACCTCGAGGAGGGGCGCGTCGACGACTTCGCGAGCCACGCGGAGGACGCGCTGCGCAAGCTCGAGACGCAGGACAAGGTCTTCGCCGCGCAGCTCTCCCAGCAGATGGGCGAGACCGAGAAGCAGCGCACCGAGCGCGACCGATCGGTGAACGGCGCGCGCGGCCGGCGGCTGTCGCGCGAGCTCGCGCGCCACGCGTGGGAGCGCAAGGACTACGCCACCGCCGCGCAGTCGATGGAGCGGCTCGAGAAGTTCGGGGCGCTCGATCGCGCCGACTACTTCACGCGCGCGCGCATCCGCGAGGAGCTCGGCGACGACGAGAAGGCGGTCGCCGACTACTCGAAGTTCATCGAGCTCAGCCCCGATGCCGTCGACGACACGGTCGGCCGCGCCGTCACCTCGCTGACGCGGCTGCGCGCGCGGCTCGCCGAGAAGCGCACCGCGACGCCGCCCGGAGGTTCATGAGCCGCGCGCCCGACTCGCGATTCCGCCGCGAGAACCGCGTGCTGCGCAAGGCGGAGTTCGACCTCGCCTTCGAGGCGGGCTGGCGCGCCTTCGCTTCCGGGCTGGTGATCTACCTGCGCGACGCCGGGCTCGGCCGGCCGCGGATCGGGCTGGTGACGTCGCGGAAGTTCGGCAACGCGGTGCAGCGCAATCGCGCGCGGCGGCTGCTGCGCGAGGCATTCCGGCTCGAGCAGGGGCGCCTCCCGCCGCTCGACATCGTGGCGCTGCCGCAACCGGGCCGCTTCCCCGGCTCGTGCGGCGAGGTGCGCGCGGCGCTGCTCGACGCCATCGCCCGCGCGCGGCGCAACACGCCGCGACCGCGGCCGCGCGCGCCGTGAAGCGGCTCCTGCTGGCGGCCGTGCGGCTCTACCAGCGCACGTTGTCGCTGATCCTGCCGGTGCAGTGCCGCTTCTGGCCGTCCTGCTCCAACTACTTCAGCGAGGCGGTCGAGCGGCACGGGGCGCTGCGCGGCAGCGCGCTCGGCCTCTGGCGCCTGCTGCGCTGCCACCCGCTCGGCGGCTCCGGCTACGACCCCGTCCCGCCGGCCCGCGGCGAGGCCGAAGCCGCGCGGCGAGCCGAGCCCCCGAACGCCGCGTCGCCGAGCACCGAGCCGCCGAACGCTGCGCCGCCGAACGACTAGTAGTAGCCGTCCGGCGAGAAGTTCGCGCTGCCCTGGTTCACCCGCGTCTTCGGGTGGTGGCGGCGGATCAGCTGCACCATCGCGAAGGGGTTCTCGTAGACGGGCAGCTTGCCGCCCGAGAGGCGCTGGAAGCCGAACATCATCGGGTTGTCGAGGCGGCTCCACTCGCTCTTCAGCTCGCGCTCGGCCGCTTCGCGGTCCTTCGCCGTCATCGCGTCCGGCGCCGGCAGCTCGCGGCTGCGCACCATCGCGACGTAGGCGGAGTTGTCGGAGTCGTTCACCAGCACCTGCGGCAGCACCGCGCCGGTGCGCAGCGCCATCACCATCGGCTCGCCGCTGCCGTCCTGCGCGAAGCGGTTCTGGCGGAGCAGGAAGCGCTCGGCGCCCGAGAAGCGGTCGTTGAAGAACCAGCTGCTCGACACGTCGCGCCGCTGCGGAGCGAGCGACTTCACCTCGAGGCCGAGCGCCTTCGCGTGGTCGGCGAAGCGGGCGCCGTAGGCGGCGCGCGCCACCGACTGGACGTTGCGCGCGTAGCTGCGGCGGTGGAACGAGCGCTGCGCCTCGCGCCCCTCCTCATCGAGCGTCTTGTCGGTCTCGACCTTCGCCAGCGCCTCGTCGCGCTCCTTGGCGAACGCGGCCAGCGTCGCCGCCGGCAGCGCCTTCTCGCCATCGGCGAGCAGCAGCGCCAGCAGCTCCTCGCCCTTCCCGAGCGCCCTCTCCTTGGCGTGCTCCTCGATCCAGTGCGCCAGCACGTCGCCCTTCACCTCGGCGAACGGCTTCGGCTCGGCGGGCTTCGCCGCGGCCGCGAGGCGCACCACGTAGCCGTGCGTCCGCTCGCCGGTCGGCAGCACCGACTGCGTGCGGATGCCCGCGGAACCGGGCGGCGAGAGGCCGCGCACCATGAACTGCAGCGAGCTGTCCTTCGGCGGATCGAGCTCGGCGAGCTGCTTCATCTCCTGGTCGGCGACGGTCGTGACCGCGAAGCCGAACCGCTTGGCCTGCTCGGCGAACGCAGCAGCCTCCTTCGCGACCCGCTCGGCCAGCGCCGCCTCGGCCGCCTGCTTCGCCGCTTCGTCGGCATCGGGCTTCGCCGGCTCGACCGCCGGCAGCGCCGCCACCGCCACGTCGTACTCGGAGCGCAGCTTCTCGAGGGTCGCCTTCAGGTGGCGGTCCTTCTTGATCTTCGCGCGCGCCTCGGGCGTCACGTCGGCGGCCGTCGCCGGCACTTTGGCGCGGTCGCCGAAGTAGCGCAGCGCGTCGCGCTTGCCCTCGGCGAAGTAGTCGTCGTCGGTGAGCTCGGTCGGCGGGACGAGGTCGGCCGGGACGGTCGCCGGGTCGAAGGCGTCGGCGTCGACCAGCACGAAGTCGACGGTGTAGCGCTCGCCGCGGGTGTACTTCTCCTCGATCACGTCGGCCGCGAGCCCCTTCCACCACGTCTCGAGATCGGCGTCGGCCGGCGGCGCGGCGGCGAGTTCCGCCTTGAACCGCTCGAACGAGAGTTCGACGTAGTCGAGGCCGACCTTGGTCCCCTTCGGCGCGAAGAGCTGCGCCAAGCGGACCGGATCGACCACGCGCACGCCCTGCTGGGCGCGCATCAGCGCCTCGATGCGGCAGAGCTCGCCGAGTCGCGCCTCGAGGCGCCCCTCGTTCAGCCGGCTGCGCGCCAGCATCGCCGCGAAGTCGGTGACGGTGAGCTGCACCTCGGGATTGCGCCGCTGCACGTACTGCTTGAAGCGGGTGACCAGCTCGCGCGCCCGCTCGGGCGGCGCCACGATGCCGAGTTCATCGGCGTCGGCGAGCAGCATGAAGTGCGCCCAGGTGCGCTCCCCTTCGCCGAGCGCGGAGTAGATGGAGTAGCCCTCGACCTGCTCGAAGATCGCGACCGCGCCGGGGAGTTCCGCGGCGGCGATGGCGATCGTCTCGTCGTCGATGTTGACCATCGCGCCGCTGCTCGACTGGAACGTGAAGCGGGCGCCGCCGGTGCCGCCGAAGAGCTTCGCCGCGAGGGTCGTCATCGCGCCGGTGACGTTGAACGTCAGCAGCGAGAAGAGCGTGAGGGCCAGGAAGACCGCGAGGTACCTCGCGCTGTACTTGTGGAAATGCCCGAAGGCCATGGGTCGATCTCGCGCTGCGTCGTGGCACTGCGACGTTCCGGGGCGTGCGGGGCTCCGGGGCGTGCAGGGCGGGGGCGTGCAGGGGCCAAAAGGGCGGGGAGTCTAGCACCCCCTCGGAGGAAGTCGTGCCCGGAGCCGCCCCGGGCGGCGACTCGTCACCGGCGGCGGCCGCGTCCTGCGCGCGAGATGCCGCCCGCCGCGAGCGGCTCGGCGGGCGCGGCCGCTTGCGTCGCTGCGGCTTCGGCGGCGGCGGCGGCGGCTTCAGCGGCGCTGGCCGCCGCGCCATCGGCCGCGGGCGCCGCCTCCTCCGCCTCGCCGTCGTTCGCGTCGCCGTCGTTCGCCTCGCCGTCGACCGTCGCGGCCTCCGCGTCGTTCGCCTCGCCGCCGTCGACCAGCGGCGCCTCCGACGCCCCTTCGATCGGTGCGATGGCGTCGGCGCCTTCGACCGCCCCCTCGCGCTCGGCCTCGTCCGCCGACAACTTCGCCGACAGCTCCGGGGACGGTTCCGCCGCAGGCAGCGGCGGCGGCGTCCTGCCCGGGAAGACCTTCGGCAACTCTTCGAGGCTCGCGAGCCCGAAGTGGTCGAGGAACTTGCGCGTCGTCCCGTACTGCAGCGGCCGCCCCACCACTTCGGCGCGGCCGACCATCTTCACGAGCCGCCGCTCCTGCAGCAGCTTCAGCACCGGCCCGACCTGCACGCCGCGCACCGCCTCGATCTCCGCGCGCGTCGCCGGCTGGCGGTAGGCGACGATCGCCAGCGTCTCGAGAGCCGCGGAGGAGAGGCGCTCCTTCTCGGCGCGGCTGAACAGGCGGGCGAGGAAGGGCGCGAACTCGGGCCGCGTCACCAGCCGCCAGCCGCCCGCGATCTCCACCAGCATCAGCGGCGACCGCTTCGCGTCGTAGCCGCGCTGCAGGGCGTCGATCGCGGCGCTCACGCGCTCGACCTTCAGGTGGCCGATCGCGCGCGCGATGCGCTGCGCCGACAGCGACTCGTGCGCCGCGAAGAGCATCGACTCGACGATCGGCAGGAGATCGTCGGCGCCTTCGTCGGCAGGTTCGTTCGCGGCCACGTCGTTCATCCGTTCGATCCCAATCCGTGGAAGCGGATCTCGTGGCGCCCTTCCATGAGGCGCATCCACGCTTCAAGCTCGGTCGGCGACAGGGCGCGCGCGTCGAGCAGCTGCTCGATGGCGGCCGAGCGCGCGGCGAGGTCGCCACCGTCCGCGGGCAGCCGCGCCAGCAACTGCACGATGCGGTAGCGCGGCCCGTCGGGCGTGGCGACCTCGTGCACCGGGCTGCACTGCCCCGGCGCGAGCCCCTCGGTGCGCTCGAAGAGCGGCGAGGGGACGTCGCTCGGGAGCGGCGGGTAGAGGCCCCCCTCGCGCGCGCTGCCGTCTTCCGAATGCTGGCGCGCCAGCGCCGCGAAGTCGGCCCCCTGCTCGAGCTTGCGCGCGATCTCTTCGGCGAGCGACCGCTCCTTCACGCGCAAGAGCCGCAGCTGCACGCGCGGATGGAGGGCGAGTTCGTGCAGCACGACCCGCTCGAGCAGCAGCGACCGCTCGAGCGTCGCGCGCGCGAGCGCCACGTAGGCGCCGCGCTCGATGCCCCAAGTCGCCTTCGCATGGGCGGCGAGGTCGCGCTTGCCCTTCGACGCTTCGGCGACCCGCCGCTCCTGCTCCGCGAGCAGCCGCTCGAGTTCGCGCTCGACGACCGCCGCCGGCACGCCGATGCGCAGCGCCGCCGCCTCCGCCGCGGCGACGCGGTCGAGCACGAGCTGGCGGACCGCGTTGTTCGCCTCGTCGGGCGCCGAGAGCAGGAGCAGCCGGAAGGCGGCGGCCGCGTCGATGCGCACGCCGTCGACGGTGGCCACGCTGCTCGGGGCCGCGCCGCTTGGCGCCCCGCCATTCGGCGTGGCAGCGCCCGCCGGCTCGGCGCGCACGACGGCGGGCGGAGCGGATGGCGCCGCGCTCGGCGCGCTGCCACGCTCGCGCGGCTCGACCTCCGGCTGGCGACAGGCGGCGGACACGAGCGCACACGCCACCACGAGGCCGAGTCGACCCCATGGATCGCGTCGCCCGCATCGTCCGCCCGGTCGCTGCGCCGCACCGCCGCTCACGTCGACTCCCCCGCCGCCCTGCGCCCCCGAATGCGGCGCCGACTCTACCCGCGCCGGCGCGCGACACGCGTGGACGGCGCGGTGGATCGTCAGTGGAATCGCACGCAGCGGTCGATGCCGAGGCTCTTGCATCGCGAGCACGGCACGAACTTGTTCTCGCCGCCGCGCTCGAAGAAGCGGATCACGCCGGTGCCGGCGCACTGCGCGCAGGCGCGCGCCTCGATGCGCATCTTGAGGACGGCCGGGTCCTTGTCGGCCCACCACGCCAGCAGGTACTGCGTCTTCTCGTCGGTGCTGGCGGCGGTCCACCACTCGTCGTCGGTCGGCGGCACATCGGCGATCTCGGGACCGCGCTTCTCCGGCTTCTTCGGCCCCTTGTTCTTCGCCGCCTCCTCCTGCTGCTTCCTCTTCTCCTCGAGGATCTTCTTGATGCGGTCGAGGTAGTCGGCGCCGCTGTCGCTGTTGTCGCCGGCGTTCGGGTCAGTCTTCTTCGCGGTCGGATCCTCGGCGACGAGTCCTTGCTGGATCGCCTCGATCGAGCCGAGCGTGAAGGTCCCCGCGCCGTAGGTCGCGTAGTGCGGCGAGCCGGTCAGGCGCTTCGGGTCCTGCCACTGCGCCAGCACCTCCTCGGGCTTCACGTTCAGCTGCTTCGCGGTCGCCTCGGCGGCGAGGTTGCTGCCCTCGAGCTCCATGCGCTGGCGCGCCTGCTTCAGGCCGATGCCGGGCTCGGTCGCGATCTGCCGCGCGATCCGCTCGGCGTAGACGAAGAAGTGGGTGATCACCTCCTGGCGCAGCCACTTCTCGCGCTGGCGGGCGATCCCCTTGCGCGCCTTCTCGAACTCGGCGCGCAGCCCGGAGCCGGGCTTCTTGGTAAGGAAGCCGTCGATCAGCGTCAGCGCGGCGTCGTACCGCTCGCGCTGCGCGAGGCGCTGCGCCTTCGAGAGCTCGGCCGAGTCCTCGTTCGACTCGAGCCGCAGCGCCGCCCGCTTCGCCTTGCCCTCGACGATGTCCGCCTTGAAGGCGGAGTCGCGCTCGGCGACCAGCTTCAGGTGCTCGGTGGCGCGGGTCCACAGCTGCAGGCTCTCGCAGTAGAGCGCGAGGTTGTAGTGGTCGAGCGCCGTCTGCGGGTTGCGCAGCGCCAGCTCGCGCGCGTAGAGCTCCTCGCCGTCGTAGACCTCGAGCGCGTCGACCCGCACCGGCGCGATCGAGCGCACGCCGTTGCGCTTGAAGTCCCAGATCTGGCCGCGCTGGCGCAGCCGGAAGGTGTCGACCCCCTGCTCGACGATGATCCCGGTGTAGGTCTGGCCGCCGACCAGCTGCACCTGCATCGCCTCGACCAGCACCGGCTCCGGCTCGTCGGGCAGGTAGCCGCGCGCCGCGCGCAGCCGCCGCGCATCCTCGGGCGCCATCTGGTCGAACGAGAGGTCGAGCAGCGCGCCGTCGTCGACGCGCCGCGCCTTCACGCCGCGCGCCTCGTCGAACTCGACCACCTCGATGACCACCTCGGTGCCGACCTTGAGCCGCACCACCTCGGGTCCGCCATCGCGTGCGAGCAGCAGGAAGGCCGCCACTCCGATCGACATCAAGCCGTTCATCTGCATCTCCTCGTCGTCCGCTTCCGCTGCCTCGCCGCCGCACCGCCCGCTCGCTCAGCGCGGCGCCCACAACCGCGCCGCATCGACGCGCGCCGAACGCAGCCGCGGCAGCACCCGCTCGAGGCGCTGCACGCGCTGCTTGCCGCCCTGCTTCCAGCCGACTTCGACCTCGAGCAGGTAGAGCCCGCCGCCTGGCGCCGCTCGCACCTTCCAGTGATACGTCAATTCGGGCCGCCCCGGCACCGGCTGCGCGGCCGACTGCTCGGGCAGCGCGCCGCTCCCTTCGGGCGCGAGCTCCGCCACCTCGCGGCTCGCGAGCAGCAGCACCTCCTCGGCGGCGTCGGCGGCGAGCGCCGTCGACTGCGACTCCTGGTGGAGCCGCGTGCCCGTCGAGAGGAGCGCCAGCACGCTGACGATCCCGATCAGGAAGACCGAGAGCGCTGCCATCACCTCGAGCAGCGTGAAGCCCGCGCGCGGGCCGCCGTGGCGGCGCACGGCGCGCGGCGCGCGCGGGACCGATCGGCGCGCGCTCATCGCCGCTCTCCACGGTCGTCGCGCGGCAGCAGGTCGCCGCGCGCGCAGGAGAGCGACACGGTCCGCTCGAAGCGCCGGCCGTTCAGCACCTTCGTGCCGGCCAGGTGGATGCTCGGCGTGGTGCCCCAGAGGCCGCGCTTGATCAGCAGCAGCGAGGTGCCGTCGCTCTCCGCGACCTCGACCCACTCGTGGCCGAGCTTCAGGATGCGCCCCTGTTCGCCGAGTCGCGCGAGGTAGCGGCCGTTCAGCAGGTCGACGCGCAGCGCGCCGGTCGAGGCGGGCACGTCGCCGGCGAGTTCCGCCACCGGCGCCTCGCCCGGCGGCGGCGCCACCACCAGGGTGAGGCGCACCGCGGTCGGGAAGACGTCGTCGTCGGCGATCGGCAGCGACGCCGGCCCGCGCGCGTGGCGGAAGCCGGTGTAGCCCTCGCCGCTCGGCAGGAGCCCGCGCGTCGAGTCCCACAGGGCAAGCGGCCCGCGCGCGTCGGGCGCCGCCGCGAGATCGGCGACCGTGTCGTCGATGAAGGCGACGCCGAAGTAGAGGACGTTCTCGGCCAGCGGCTCGAGCGGCGCGCGCGCCAAGCCGCCGTCGTCGGCCTGCGCCTGCGCGAAGAGCGACTCGGGCCCGCCGATCGGGCTCTGCAGCGCGCGCCACAGCACGATGCGCCCTTCGTAGCCGGGGCGCGGATCGGGCTGCGGGACGAGCGCCTGCTCGACGAGCCCTTCGGTCGCCATGAACTTCGCGTCGGGCGACTCGATCGCGCCGGTGAAGGGCACGGCGCCGGTGCCGCCGGTGCCGGCGCGGCGCAGCGGCGGGTGGGCGCGCTCCTCGGTGAGCTGCCGCACGAAGAGGAGACGCTGCGCCTGGAAGTCGCGCGTCGAGTCGCCGTCGGCATCGAGCGCGATCAGGTCGCAGTACATGCGCACGCGCGGCTCGCCGTCGCCGCCGTCGTTGGCCGCGGCGTGGCGCAGCTCGCCGGCCAGCCGATCGAGCAGCGCCGCCGACTGTTCGCTCTCGTCGCGGCCGCGCTCGCCGGAGGTCCAGAGGTCGAGGCCGCCGCCGAGCACCTGCAGCACCATGCCGGCGAGGCCGAGGAAGATCGCCATCGCGGCGAGCAGCTCGACGAGCGTCATGCCGGCGGCGGAGGTCATGCCGGCGCCGCGCGCACGACCGCGATCGGAGCGAGCGAGGAGGCGAGCCATCAGCGCGTCTCCTCGTGGCGCTCGACCACGCGGTCGGCGAGGTATTCGACCGCCACCACTTCGAGCAGCGGCGCGCGCTTCCAGCTGTTGCGGGCGAACTCGACCGGATCCCACGCCCCCTCGCGGTAGTCGACCGCGAAGCGCAGCCGCAGCAGGTCGCCCTGCCGATCGATCAGGTTCGGCTTCTCGCGCGTGCCGGGCGAATCGAACACGAAGAGGTCGGGATCGAGCGCGGGGTCGGCGGCGAAGGCGCCGCGACCTTGCACGCGCACCGTCGCGATCAGGCGCGCGAGCGGATCGCCCTTCGACTCGTTCCAGGTGAGCGCGTGGTAGAGGCCGCGGCGCGCGGCGACCTGCAGCTCGAGCGTCGCCGCTTCGGGGATCTCGCAGCGCTCCTGGTAGCCGTCGGCGTAGCGGTAGGGCCAGAAGAAGACGACGCTGTCGGCGGCGTGGGTCATGAGCGGCGTGCCGAAGCGACCGCGGAACGCGGCATCGCCGGTGGTGCGCGAGCTCCGGCCGCTCGGGTCCTCGAGGTAGCTCGGCACGTAGAGGGCGTTCGCGGCGCCGCCGAGCCGCCCCTCGTAGGCGATCACCTCCTGGTCGATCAGCACGCAGCCGCGCGGCGGGAAGCCGGCCGGCTCGGCGAGCTGCACCTGCTGGTCCGCGGTCGACATGCCGCCGGCGAGCCGCGTCATCACCAGCCACGGCAGCACGTAGGCGGTGTCGCCCTGCCCGTGGTAGCCCGGGTCGGCGCCGAAGCGCAGCCGCCCATCGGCGGCGATCTCCTGCACCACCGGCTGCCCGAGGTTGCGCTGCGCGCCGATGATGAACTCGTCGCCGATCTGCCAGACGCACGCGTCCTGGTGCAGCGCGACGGTGGCGCCGATCTGGCCGCGCGAGTCGTGCGGGAAGCGGAGCAGGTCGTCGGCGACTTCGAAGCGATCGCTCTCGGTCGCGGTGATCTCGCGGTTCAGCACGTGCATGCCGTGGGCGAAGATCGGCTGCGGATCCTCGGCGGCGAAGAGGCGCACCTCGTCGATCTTGGCGCCCTCGCCACCGCCCCCGCCGCCGCCCGCGCTGCCGCCGACGGTGAGCTCGCTCGCGCCGTCCCACATGCTCGGCAGCTCGCCCGACGGGAACTTGAGCATGCGGGTGAAGTTGCGCGAGTCGGCGTAGTAGGTGATGTTCGCCACCGCGTTGGTCGCGTTGCTGTTGGCGAGCCCGAGCCCCTGCGTCACGACGAAGCGCGAGCCGACCGAGGCGGCCATCAGCGCGACGTGGCAGTCGTTCGGCCAGTCCTCCGCGCTGTCCTGCGACCACGCGTAGTTCAGGAAGTGGCGCTCCGGCCGGACGCCGCCGCTCAAGGCGCCGTCCACCAGCGTGATCTCGTCGTAGCGGCCGGGCTTCGGCCCGCTGCGCGCGGTGCGGAAGACCGGGTAGACCGACTCGCCGCTCCTCTGCTTCTTCGGCAGCGTGTCGAGCACGCCGCGGAAGGCGAGGCCGTGCGGCGCCTGCGAGACCGTGTAGTTGTCGGGATCGCCGCCGAGCAGCTGCTCGGCGTTCAGCCGCTCGACGAAGTCCTCGTAGGCCGACTGGCTCATCGCGAAGTTGCCGGGGCTCGAAGCGACGCTGTAGAGGTAGTCGTTGTTGGTGCGGCTCGGGTCCCACTGGTCGGAGCGACCCTGCGGCTGGTTCCAGCCCGCGGCGATCTGCGCGGCGACGTGCAGGCGCTTCGGATCGGCGCGCAGGAGGTTCAGCGCGCCGTTCTGGTCCTGGATGATCGCGTCGTAGCGGATCCACTCGGTCGGGTCGAAGACGCCGTCGGAAGCGGGCGAGCCGATCTGCGCCATCTCGCAGAGGTCGTCGTCGCCGGTCACCTGCTGCGGCACGAGCAGCGTGCTCCGGACGTTGCCGGTCACCACCACGCTGAGCGGCACCACCAGGATCGTGAACTCGTTCGGGACGTAGCTGGCGAAGACGCGCTTGTTGGGCGCCACCACGTAGGCGTGGCGCTCGACGAAGTGGTAGACGGTCGAGGTGTTCGGGGCAGGGGAGTTGGTGAACTCGCCGAAGTCGGTCTTGGTGAGCTCGCTCGCGAGGACCTGGCCGCGCCGCACGTTGGTGAGCTGGCTGCCGTCGAAGGCGCCGTAGTGGATCACCTCGATGCCCTGGATCCAGCTCGCCGTCGTGGTCTTGTAGGAGTCGAGCTGGCCCGCCTGGTCCTGCGTCTGGTTGTCGCGCGGCGTGAGCCGGCCGAAGTAGTAGCCGACCAGCGCCGCGTAGCCGCCGCCCGCCATCAGCGGCCCGTCGGCCGGCAGCTTGCCGCCGTCGAGCGCGTTGACCGCGATGGTGGTCGCATCGGCGTCGAAGCCGCGGCCGAGGTTGATCGGGCGCGGCGGGCCGCCGCCCCCGCCGCCGCTCTGCTGCACGTCCATCTCGATCTGGACCTGCGCCATGCTCGAGGCGACCTTGGCGACGCCCCACTCAGGCAGTCCGTCGCGGCCGAGCGTCACGCTGCCGGCCGGCAGGTCGGAGGTGAGGCGCGCCGAGTAGCCGTAGAGCTCGACCCCTTCGCTGCTCGGATGGTTGACGCCGGTCGCACCGCCGCCGCTCGCCGCCCCCTGCTGCTGCAGCGAGAGCGCCGGGCGCAGCCCGCCGAAGTGGTCGTCGTCGTCGCGCGAGACGGTGAAGTTCGAGCCGCTCACCGCGGTGTACTCGACCACCTCGTTGCCGACCCGCAGCGCGCCGCGCGGCGGGAACTTGATGGTGCCGTCGGAGAGGCGGCGCGCGTCGATCGGGATGCGGCCGGCCCCCTGCGTCGACGCCGTGAAGCTGCCCGAGAGGCGCGTGTAGTGCGACCACTTGCCGCGCGGCTTGCCGTCGACGAACAGCGCCATCTGGCCGGCGCGATTGCCGCGGCAGAAGGCGGTCACGTGGTACCAGGTGTCCGCCTCGAGGACGAGCCCGTCGGTGAAGTCGTAGACGAGCTTCGAGGTGTAGAGGTCGTCCTGCGACGCGCGCAGGAAGGCGTCGTTCACCTCGAACTCGAGGCGCTGCTGCACCAGCCGCAGCCGCACGCGATCGTGCAGCTCGGGGTTCAGCGCCTGCGCGTTGCACTTCCAGTCGAAGAGCGTCTGCTCGGAAGAGAGGTCGCGCCCCGGGTTCCACCACAGCGAGACGCCGAACGGGCGCGGCCGCTCGGTGCCGGAGAGGTTCTGCGAGAGCGGCACGCCCGGCTCGCTGCCGTCGGGACGGAAGGCGACCGCGCCGTCGGAGAGGCGCCACCCCTCGGGGTCGTTGCCCGTGAAGTCGCCGCGCCGCCCGTCGAAGTGCCAGGTGCGATCGACGTTGGTCGCCTGCAGGTCGTACCACGCCGTCACCAGCCGCGCGCCGACGTCGGTGGTCTCCTCCGACGGGAAGCGCGAGCGCGGCGACGCCATCGCGACCAGCCGCGACGGCGGGTCGGCCGCGCCGATGCCGCCGCCGAAGAAGTTCAGGTTCTCCGGGAAGGTGGTCCAGCCGCGCGCCATGCGGTTCAGCCGCCACGGCTCGTCGAAGTCGCGTTGCGTCGCGAACAGGCGCACGCTGCGGCCGGCGCCGCTCGTCGCGACCAGCTCGCGGACGAAGGCGCGCGACCGCTCGCGACCGTTCAGCTCGAAGTTGAGGCTCGCCGCGGTGCGCACGTCGACGAGGCCGTCGCTCGCGAAGCAAAACGGCGCGGTGCCCCACTCGAGGTCGTAGCAGCCGGAGTGCTCGGCGTTCAGCAGGATCGCGCTGCGCTGCTCCGACTCGAGCGTCTTGTCGCGCTCGACCATCGCGTCGAGCAGCGTGATCAGCCCGCGCATGCCCGGCAGCGGCCGCGCCCGCTCGATCTGCAGGGCGACGCGCTCCGCCGTGGCGCGGTCGACGTCGCGCGACGCGCCGCGCAGCTTGAGCCCCTCCATCAGCAGCACGAGCGTCTCGCGCGCGGCGCTGTTCACGTTCACCGCGCGCGGCAGCAGGAACTCGACCTGCGCCTGGCCCGCCTCGGCGCCGACCAGGAGCGGCATCTCGAGCAGCAGCGCGCCGCCGTCGTCGCGCTGGGAGCTGCGCAGCACGACGCCGTAGTCGACCCGCCCGCCGTAGGCGGTCACCTTCGCCAGCGTGCCGCGGCCGGCGAACTGCCCGTGGCCGATGCGCAGCTCGCGCGTCTCGCCGCTGACGATGGCGTTCAGCACGCGCTGCGGATTGCCGAAGCGGGCGCGCCCGCCGTCGACGGCGTGGACCGTCGCGAACTGCTCGAGCCGCGCGCGCGCGTCGATGCCGAGCGACCCGTGGCCGAACCGCTCGATGGCGAACGGCTCGAGCAGCGTCGTGAAGCGCGACTCCTGCGACGGCGCCGCCTTGCAGAGCCAGTTGGCGACCATCCACGCGCGGAAGTCGAGGACGTCGCTGCCCGCCTCGTGCTCGCGCGGCTCGAGGTTCATCGCGGCCGGCACCCAGCTCCCCGGCACCACGGCGGGGCGGCGCAGGTCGTAGACGGTGCTCCCCTCCTTGCGGCCGTAGTAGGTGATCTCGCCGTCGATCCAGAGGAACCCCTCGTCCTGCAGGAAGTCGCCGTCGGCGAGGCGCAGCTGGCGATCGTCCGGGGTGAGCTTCGAGGAGAGGGTGGTCGCCAGGCCGAGCAGGCGCGCGACCAGGAAGAGGTTGGCGGAGTTGAGGTCGATGCGCGCCGAGTTGTCCTCGATGGAGGCGGAGAGGAGGCGCCCGCGCGGGCCGAGATCGTCGAGGCCGAGTTCGTTCGCGGCCGCCTCGACGTCGAGGGTGAGCTCGTCGGCGCCGTCGCTCCACGGCGTCGGGTCGCGGTCGGGGGCGCTGTCGCCGAGGCGGGCGAGCGCCAAGTCGCGCACGGCGAGCGCGGTGCGACGCGCCTCGTCGTCGGCCGAGCGGAAGGCGACGCCCCCCTGCTCGTGGCGCATCGACAGCGCGAACGGGATCGCCACCGAGATGAGGCAGACCAGCACCGCCAGCACCAGCGGCAGCGCGACGCCGCGCTCGCGGCGGCGGGAGACGCAGGCGATCGCTCGCGAAGGGGCCATGGTCGCGCTCCGGTTCACTGCACGTCCCCGAGCAACCCGACGCGGATCCAGGTCGGAAGCGGCGGCTTCTCCGGATCGCTCGACGGCGTCAGCAGGCAGAGCTCGGCCGGCGCCTGGTGGAAGCGCGGATCGAGGGCGCCGTCGGGGCCGAAGCGGACCAGGCGCGCGCCCGGCCCGACCTCCATGTCGCGCAGCTCCTGCGTGTCGCCCGCGAAGATGCCCCACTTGATCTCGTCGACGACCAGGCCCGCCGGCTCGTCGTAGCTGCCGAGCAGCAGGTTCGCGCCGGGATCGGGGAGGAACGGCGCGCGCGCGGCCAGCGCGAGCTCCCCCACCACCGCGTCGTCGGCCGCCAAGCGCAGCTGCACGCCGTCGAAGGTGATCGCGAGCTTCACGAAGCGGCCGGGCAGCAGCACCGGCTCGCCGCTCGCGATCGACTGGTAGGCGGGCTTCGGGTCGCCCGCCTGGTCGCGCACCTCGACCTGGATCTGCACGTTCACGCCGCCGTCGGCCGTCGCCTGCACCAGGAGCGACTTGCCCTTGCTGAAGAGCGGCTGGCTGCGCCGCTGATCGACCGCGACGAACGCCTCGAGCGCGAACCCCTCGCGCGAGTCGAACGCCGGCGAGCCGGGCAGCTCGATCCACGACTTCTCGCGATCGGAGAGGCGCACCGCCTTGCCGATCACCCCTTGCGCGTGCTCCTCGAGCCCCGCGCCGCGCCCGTCGGTGGGCCAGCCGTCGAGCGAGGTCCCTTCGAGGTGCCACCCGGCGACCGTCTTGCGGCCGGTCGCGCTCACTTCGGGCCACCGCTCCTCGCTGCCCGCCTCGAGGCGCACGGTGGCCGGCGCGTTCTCGGCGATCGCGAAGAGGCGCGCCTGGCGCAGCGCATCGAGCACGGCGCGCCGCGCGAGGTCGCGGCTCGGGATGCTGCGGCGGAAGGCGCCGATCGAGATGCCCATCAGCACGCCGATGATCGAGAGGACCACCAGCATCTCGATCAACGTGAAGCCGCGCGGGGCGGAGGTCCGTCCCGTCGCGGAGGGCGTCGCGCCGAGGCGCGGACGCACGAACCGGCGCTCAGAAGTTGGTGACGTCATCCTCGGTCCCGAAGAGTCCGTCGGTGCCGGCCGAGATCAGCTGGTAGCGATCGGCGTTGGCCCAGCCGCCGGTCTTCGGCGACTTCTGCGCGGTGACGCGCTGCTCGGGGTCGTTCGGGTCGGCCGGCTCGGCCATCAGGTAGCGCCCCTCCTTGCCGTAGCTGTCGGGAGTGAAGTAGGCGATCGGGTTGCCCCAGCCGTCGACCACCTCCATCAGCTGCGTCACGCCGGCGTCGCGGTGGTAGAGCGTCGCCGTCGAGTCGCCGTCGACGTTGGCGAGCCCCTCCTCGCGCACGTTGCTCCCCTCCGGATAGCTCTTGGCGTGGAGCGCCGCATAGAGCGCTTCCGACCCCTCGTTCAGGTCGTTGTCGGCGCGGATCTTGAGTGGGGCCAGCGTGCAGGGCGGCGGGCCGCCCTTCTTCGTCTCGTAGGAGGTGATCAGGATTTCGAGCTCGGCGATGGTCGACGCCGTCTTCGCGACGTAGCCCTGCTCCTTCTGCCGGCCGAAGTAGTAGATGGCGAGGCTCATCAGCAGGCCGAGGATCGCCAGCACGGCGAGCACCTCGATCAGCGTGAAGCCGCCCCGACCGCGCCGTCGCGGCGCCGCCGCTCGCGCTGCACTCCCGCCCTCGATCGTCGCGCGCACCATCGTCTCGCTCCCTGCCCTCGCCGCGCCTCGCGCGCTGCGCCCGTCACTGCGCCAGGAACTCGATGCGCCGCACCCGCTCGAGGCGCACGTCGCACGTCTTGCCGCCCGCCGCCGCGCCGAAGAAGAGCGCCGAGATCTGCTGGCGCGTGCGCCCCTTCCAGGGCGCCATCTCGACCACGGCAGAGAGCGGTGCGCCGTTCAGGAAGAACTGGAACTTCTCGTTGCCGCGCTCGGCGCGGCGCAGCGTGAGGCGGACCGTCTCGCCTGCCTTCACCGCGTGGGTGCCCACCTTCTCGAACGCCTCGTTGCCGACGTGCTCGCACCGCTGCAGCAGCACGCTGCCGTCGGCGTCGAGCGCGATGGTCAGCGCGGCGCGCAGCCGCGGCGCCTGGCCGCTCGCGCCGGCCATGTAGTGGACGAGCCCCATCCCCATGCGCCCCTGGTGGGCGGGCGCGAACTGGCACTCGACCTCGAGCTCGTGGAAGAGCGAGAGCTCGACGTCGCGCGCGAGGTAGCTCCAGTTGGCGATGTCGTTGCCCGGCTTCTGCACGCCGGAGATGCGCACGTTGCCGGGCGGCGTCGACTTGAGCTCCGGCCCGAAGCGCATCTGGTCGCTCCAGCCGTTGCCCACCTCGCTCCACTGCAGCGTGTCCTCCCAGCCCTGCTTGCTCTCGAGGTCGAGCACCGCGGCGAGCCAGCGGGTCGCGTAGGCGACGTCCTCCTCGGGCGCCCCCTTCAGCTCCTCCTTCACCTGCACCCAGAGCTGCTGCGCGACCGCGCTCTCGCCGGCGCGGTAGGAGCAGTAGGCCATGCCGAGCAGCGCCTCGCTGGTGGCGCGCTTCGCCTGCAGCGCATCGAAGAGCGTGCGCGCGCGGCCGAGGTCGCCCGCGACGAGGTGGGCGTGCGCCAGGCGCAGGCGCGACTCGTCGCGCTCCTCGCGGGCGAGCGACTCCTCGAAGTAGCGGCGCGCGTCGGCGCCGGCGCCCTGCAGCAGCGCGAGGTAGCCGAGCTCGTCGAAGAGGTCGGGGAAGCCGGCGCCGAGCTCGAGCGAGCGGCGCAGCTCGCTGCGCGCGGCAGCGACGTCGCCGACCTTGCGCAGCAGGCGGCCGAGGAAGTAGCGCAGGTAGGCGTCGTCGGGCGCCCGCGCCACCGCATCGCGCGCGCGGACGAGCGCGTCGTCGAGGTTGCCGGTGGTCGCCAGCAGCTCCGCCTCGGCCGCGGTGGCCGCAGCGGCGAGCAGCGGATCGACCTGCCCGACGCGCCGCAGGTCGGCGCGCGCCTGATCGAACTGGCGCAACCGCGTGCGCACGATGCCGAGCCCGAGCAGCGCCTCCGCCTCGGCGCGCGGCGTGCGCGCGGCCGCGTGGAGGCGCGCGTAGTCGCCCTCCGCATCGGTGAAGTTGCCGAGCGCGAAGTCGGCCGCCCCCTCCAGCCGGAAGCCGAGCGGCGCCTGCGCGTCGATCTTGAGGATGCGCTTGGCCTCCTCGAGCGCGCGCGCCGCGTCGCCGCGCTCGAGCAGCGCAGCGCCCGCTTCGGCGATCACCTCCATGCGCTGCTCGGCCGAGGTCGACCCCTGCTCGGCCTGGCTGAACTGCGTGATCGCCAGCGCGACGCTCTCGGGCGACCCCTCCTCGAGCAGCGCGCGCCCGTAGGCGAGCCGCGCCTCGCGCTCGACCGGGAAGCGCTGCACCGCCTCGGCGAGGCGAGCGAGCGCGCCCGAGCGCGCGCCGGCGCGCTGCAGCCAGCGCGCGTGGCGGACGGCGAGGCCGGCGCTCTCGAGGCCGGCGGTGCGCGCGCGCTGCAGCACCAGCAGCTCGCCCTCGAAGTCGAGCAGCGCGGCGCGCGTGTCGGCCAGCAGCTCGTAGGTCCGCGACGCGCGCGGGTCGATCGCGAGCCACTTCTCGAGGCGCGCCACCGCGCTCTGCCAGCAGGCGGGATCCTCGCTGCCGAGCGACAGCGCCAGCGCCGCGGCGTCGAGCAGGCGCGGCAACGTCGCCGCCCCCCACTGCGACTCCGGGATCGCGCGCAGCGCCAGCTCGGCGCGATTGAACGGCGTCGCGGCGAAGTGGATGCCGTCGGGCTTCAGCCGCTCGCGCTCGAGCGTGCCGCCGATCATCACGCGGTTGGTCTTCGGGTCGATGCGGGTGAACTCGATCTTCTCGGTCGGCCGCTCGAGGAGGCGGAACTTGTCCTCGTTCTTGATCACCACGTACCAGGGGCGCGGATCGGTGGCGAGTTCGAGCCAATCGAACCGCTTCTGCAGCTCCTCGTCGACGCTGCCGGGCGGCGCCGCGGCGGGCGCGGGCGCGCTGCTGGCGGCGGGCGGGGCGGCTCCGCTGGCGGCGTCGTCGCTGCCGTCGGCGGCGGGCGCCGCATCGGCGGCGAAGGTGTGCGGCGTCACTTGCGTCGGCTGGCGGTAGAGGCCGAAGCGCGACAGCGCCGCGGCCGGCGAGAGCGGCGGCGGGACGTAGCTCGGCTCGCGCAACGGCGGGCGCTCGAGGTCGGCGGGCGGCATCGGCAGCCAGTCGCGCGGCTCGCGGAACGCCTCGCGCCCTTCGCTCGCCCAGCTGGTGCCGCGCAACGCGCCGCGCGGCGCGCGGGCGACGTCGGCGAAGGCGAGCGCCTCGGCCGGCGGCGCCTTGCCGGCGGGCACCGTCGGCAGCCGCAACTCCTCGGTCAGCAGCAACGTGCCGAGCAGGCCGGTGAGGCCGAGGCTCGCGAGGAAGAAGACCTTCTCCTTGCCGGGGCGCGCCATCAGGGCGTCTCCTCGCTGTCGCTCTTCTCGATCTGCAACGCGGTCACGGAGAGGTCGAGCTGCAGCATGCCGAGCTCCCCCTTGACCGGTTTGACGCGCGCCTGGTCGATCGCCAGGAACGAGCCGCTGCCGCGCGCCGCGCCGTCGACCAGTCCGGCCAGCAGCGCGCGGATCGACCGCTCGCCGCCGACCACCTCGAAGCGGACGCGCAGCTCGGTCAGGAACGAGGCCGCCTTGCCGCGGCCGCGCGCTTCATCCTCGATCTGGATCGCGCCGATGCGCCGCACGCCGGCGCTGATCGACTCGATCACCACCTGCTGCACGACGTCGAGCGCGACCAGCTGGCGGCGGATCTCCTCGGGCTCGGTCGGAGCCATGTCCTTGAGGCCGAGCGCCTCGGGCACGCGGATGTCCTGCCGCTCGGCCGCCTCGACCAGCGCGCGCGAGGTGTCGCGGTGGCGCTTGAAGAAGAAGCTGCGCGGGTTCGCCTCGCCGGGCGGGACCTGGAACGCGGCACCTGGCTGGTGGCGCATCGACTTGGCGAGTTCCGCGAAGCGCGTGCGCAGCGACTCGACGTCGGCCTGCACCTCGCGCACAAGGTCGTCGCCGACCCGCTCGCTCTTGCCCATGCCCTGCGCGGTGCGAGCGGCCGAGTAGACCACGCTCTCGTAGTCCCACTGCGACTGCACGACGCCGCGGCCGATCAGCAGCAGCAGCAGCGCCCCGGCCACCACCAGGATGAAGCGCTTGTGCTGCGCCCAGAGGTCGGCGAGGTCCATCAGCGTGCTCCTGCCGGCTTCTTGCCGGTCGCTGCTTGCGGCGCCGCTCCTGCGTCGGCGTCAGGATCGGGCGGCGGCTCGGTGAGCCAGTCCAAGTTCAGGCGGTACTCGATCTGGCCGCCCTTCGGGGCCTGCGTCTCGACCAGGTCGGCCGGCTTCCAGTCGCTGTCGGCGCCGAGCGCGGCGACCCCCTGGATGAAGGCGGCGTACGCCTCGTCGATCGAACGCGTGCCGCGCGACTTGCCGGCGCCGTCGACGACGATCAGCGGCTTCTTGCTGGCGCGGTCGCGCGCGGCCCCCTTCTGCTCCTGCAGCTCGAGCGTGAGCGCCGCGACCCAGAGGTCCTCGGGCAGCTCGGTCGCGAGGAGCCCGAGCGTGCGCACGACGCCGTCGCCGGCCGCCTTCCGCTTCTCCAGCACGTCGACCTTCGCGGCGAGCTCCGCCCGCTCGGTGCGCAGTTTCTCGAGCTGGCTCGCGTTGTTGGCGCGCTTCTTCGATTCGTTGCTGACGCGCGCCGCCGCCGCCTTGGCGGCGACGTAACGCTCCTGGCTCTTCCAGGCGTAGAGGCCGAGGTAGGCGGCCACCAGCAGCAGCGCGGCGAGCGTGAAGGCGTGCTTGCCCTTCCACTCGCGGCGCCCCTTCTCCTGAGCGGTGAGCAGCTCGACCGACCACGCTTCCGGGTCGGCGCCCATCACGGCCAGGCCGAGCGCGACGGCGCAGTCGCGGCTGCCCGCCCCCTCGACCGCGACACCGGCGTCGGCGAGCGGATCGAACGGCTGCACCGGCACGCCGAGGCTGCCGGCGAGGTAGTCGTCGAGCCCCTTCATCGCCGCGCTGCCGCCGGTGAGCCAGACCTTCGCGAGGTTCAGCTGGTTCAGCTGCATCTGCGACTTGGCGAGCTGCAGCGTCGACTGCACCATGCTGAAGAGGCGGCCGGCGGCGCCCTCGAGCGCGTAGCTCAGCTTCTCCGCCTGCGGCGTGAGGCCGGCCCGCTTGTCGCGCGGGCGCAGGTCGCCGAGCTCGAGCTTCAAGCTCTCCGCCTTCGCCTTGCTGACGCCGAACTGCTCGGCGATGGCGTCGGTGAGGACGTCGCCGCCGGTCGAGACGCTGCGCGCGTAGAGCAGTTCGCCGTCGCGGATCACCGCGAAGTCGGACGAGGTCTTGCCGATCGAGGCGATCAGCACGTCGCCGCTGGTGGCCGGCCCGAAGACGCGGAAGGCGTGGAAGAGGGCGACGGCGTTCGGGGTGAAGTGGCGCGCCGTGAGGCCGGCGGCCTGCAGCTCGGCGGAGCGCTCCTCGATGCGCTGCTCGCGCGACAGGGCGAGCAGCACGATGTCGTCGTTGGTGAGGTCGGCGCGCGACGGCATCACGTTGAAGTCGGCGGCGAGCGGCTCGCCCGACTGGTTGCGGATCTCGTCGAGCTCGAAGGCGACGATCTTCTTCAGCTGGAAGTCGGCGACCGGCGGCACCTGCTGGTACTTGATCACCAGGTCCTTGCCGGTGAGGCCGAGCACCGCGTGCTTCGCCTTCACGCCCGCGGCGCGCAGCGCGCCGGCGAGGTCGCCGCCCGCCGCCATCGCGAAGGCGCGCACCGGCACCAGCGTGCCGCCCTGCATCTCGACCTCGACCGCCTTGACGGTCGCGCTGCCCTCGTCGATCCCGAATCCCCGAGCGGCCATGTCAGTTGCCCTCCCCTGCGGCTCGCTCCGGCGCGACCGCCTCGCCGCGCGCCTCGCGGGCGGCGAGCGTGTCGGCGTAGCTGCGCTGCAGCTCCTCGAGCAGCTCGGCGGCGGTGGCGGGTCGCAGCGGCGCCGGCGCCTCCTGCGCCTGGTAGGCGCGCGCGAGCCGCAGCAGCCGCGCCGCCTCCTGCTCGCGCCGCTCGCGCTCCATCCCGGCCGCGACGGCGCGCATCCGCTCCGCCCGCTTGGCGAACTCGCGCGCCGCCTCGAGACCGGCCGTCTGCGCCAGCAGCGCGTCGGCCTTCGCCAGCACGCGCCGGTAGTGGTCGAGGCTGCCGAGGAACTCGGCGCCGACCGCTTCCGCCTCGACGGCGGCGAGGTCGGCCTCGAGCTTCGGCACGATCTCCCCTTCGAGCCTCTTCGCCTGCTCGACGCTCTTCTCGTCGTGCGGCAGCCGTTCGCGCAGCTCGCGCAGCTTGAGGAGTGCGCTGCCGGCACGGCCGCTGCGCCACTCCTCCTGCGCCTTCGCGAACAGCTCGCCCGCCTCCTTGCGCTGCGTCGCGAAGTCGACCGCGAGCGCGACGGTGACCGGCGCGGCGCACGGCAGCTCGATGCGCAGCGCGTCGCCGCGCAGCGAACCGACCACCTTGCCGGCCGGCTGCAGCGCGACCATGAAGCGCTCGGCGGCGGCGCCGAAGAAGAGCTCCTGCACGCCCTCGACGGCGAAGGTGCCGAAGCGCTGCTCGGTCCCTTGCGCGCCGCGCAGCGTCACGCCGCGCGCCGCGAGTTCGGGCGCGATCTCGAGCGCGAAGCCGGCGGCGGCGAACGGGCCGCTGCCGGGATCGAGCGTGAACTGCGCCTCGCTGCGCGACACGCGCGCGGCGAAGGCGCCGGGCGGCAGCTCGCTCTGCGTCGGCGCCCCTTCGGCGGCGGCGACCGTCCCGCTGCCGAACGGCACGAAGAGCTCGGCGAGCGCCGCGTGGTGGTCGACGAACCAGGCCGACGGCCCGCGCGGCCGCAGCTCGAGCTCCCCGAGCGCGAGCGGCCCGCCCGGCGCGCTGCCGGTGGCGAGCGAGAGGTCATCGAGCGCGACCCGACCCGCGCCGCGCGCGACCACGACCAGCTCGACCGACTTCGCCCACGGCGGCGGCACGATCGCCGCTTCGAACGGCGTGAAGTCGCCGCCGACGGCCTGCGCCGCGACGACGCTCCACTCGGCCGCGAACTCGGCGTCCTCGCCGCTGCGGAAGCGGAGCGCGACGCTGCCGAGCGCGCCGTCGGCGACGGCGAGCTGCCCGCTCACGCGCAACGGCGTGGCGCTGGCCAGCGCGATCTTCTGGCGGCGCGAGCTGACGGCGTGGCCATCGGCCGCGTCGGCGACGAGGGCATAGCTGCCCGAGCTGCTGGCGCCGCGCCGCGCCGCGAAGCCGTCGCCGAGTTCCGCGCCCCACAGCGCGTCGACCGTCCCGGGATCCTCGAACGACCAGTCGTCGGCGAGCAGCGTGCCGGTCGGCACCGGCGCCACCGCGCGGCCGCTCGTCGGGGCGTCGCCGCCGCGCGAAGTGGTCATCAGGTACCAAGCGCCGGCACCGCCGACGGCGACCACCACGCCCGCGAGCCCGAGCAACGCGCCCGCCTTGCTCTTCTCGGCCGGAAGCGCCGCGCGCGCCGCTGCAGCCGCGCCGCCAGCGGCCTTCTCGGCCGGGAGTTCGCCGCGCTTCAGGTCGACGAAGGTGAACTCGTTGGCGCCGAGCCGCACCTTGTCGCCATGCGACAGCGCGACCTCGGTGGTCACCTTCTGCCCGTCGAGGAAGGTGCCGTTGGTGCTGCCGAGGTCGCGCAGCACGAAGCCGTCGCCCTCGCGCGCCACCTCGAGGTGGACGCCCGACACCTTCACGTCGACGAAGGCGACCGTGTTGTCGGGCCGCCGCCCGAGCGTCACGCGCGCCCCCGCGAGCGGCACGTCGCGACCGGCCTGCTCGCCGCTCGTGAAGCGCAGCACGCAGTCGGCGTCGCGCGCGTGGAAGGTGAGCGTCACCCCGCCCACCCGCACGCGATCCCCGTCGGCGAGCGGCTGTTCGGCGGCGATCTTCTCGCCGTTCACCAGCGTGCCGTTGCTGCTGCCGAGGTCGCGCACGACGTAGCCGTCGCCGCGCCGCTCGAACTCGCAGTGGCGCCGGGAGATCCCCTTGTCGTCGAGCACCAGCTCGACCCCCTCGACTCGTCCGACCGCGAGCCGGTCGCCGAGCACGAGTTCGCGCGCGCCATCGGGCCCCGAGATCACCAGTCGCGCCATACCGCGGCTCTCCGCTACTCGACTTCGCGACGTGCCCGGCGAGCGGTCGACGGATTCGGAGCGGGCTGGCGACCCGACACCCCTTCGCGCCACCCGCGCTACGCCCCCCGGGAAGGTCGCCCCTTCTATGCCGCTGCGCGCGTTTACGTAACAACATTCCGTGCGGCATCGCACACGGAAACCGCACCTATGGCGGATTCAGAACAGGGCCGCTGCCAGCAGGTAGAGCGGCAGCGAGACCGCCAGCAGCAGCGCCGAGTAGGTCAACACCTCGCGCGCCTTGATCCCGGTGATCGAGAGCAGGGCCAGCGCCCAGAACGGCTGGATCATGTTGGTCGCCTCGTCGCCGTACGCGACCGCCAACACCGCGCGCGCCGGATCGAGGCCGAGGTCGAGCGCGCTCTGGCCCGCGATGCCGCCCTGGATCGCCCACTGCCCGCCGCCCGACGGCACGAAGCAGTTGAGCAGTGCGGCCGAAGCGAAGGTCACCCACGAGAAGGCGGTCTCGAGCGGGAGCCCCCACTCCGCGAGCGCGCGCACCAGCGCCGTGCCGCTCTCCGCGAAGGCGCGCCCGACGCCGCTCTCCGCCAGCAGGCCGAGGATCCCGTAATAGAACGGGAACTGCAGCAGGATCCCCGAGAGCTCGCCGCCCGCGTCGGCGAACGCGGCGGCGTAGCGGCGCGGCGTGCCGTGCAGCAGCACGCCGAGCGCGAGGAAGGCGACGATCACGCTCGAGAGCGAGATCGAGCCGGCGAGCCCGCGTTGCGCGATCCGCAGCGCGACGCTCCCGCCAGCGAGGAGCACGATCCCGAGGCCGAGCGCCCGCGACTCGTCGAGCCGCTCGGCGGGGCTCGCGGCGAGCGCGCGCGCCGGGTCGCGCTCGGCGAGCGGCGCGCCATCGCCCGGCAGCGGCCACGCCGGCAGCACGCGGTCGCTCGTGCGGCCGCGCGCCGCGAGCAGCGCGAACCAGCACGGCAGCAAGACGAGGAAGGCGCCGTTCAGCGCCAGGTTCTGCGGCGCGAAGAGGGTGCGCGCGGTCGAGATCGTCCCGTAGATCGCCTGGTACTCGTGGCTCTGCTGCGCGACGGCGAGCGGCGCCGAGCCCGAGAGCCCGCCGTGCCAGACCATCATGCTGCTGTAGGCGGCGGCGCAGAGGAGCGGGTAGTTCCAGCGCTCGCCCCGATCGCGCGCGACGCGGTAGACCTCGCGCGCGAAGACCGCGGCGGCGACCAGCCCGAAGCCCCAATTGAGCCACGCCGCGAGCAGCGCCACCAGCGTGGTCAACGCGGCGGCGCGCGGCTCGGTGCGCGGCCACGCGGCCAAGCGGCGCAGCCACCGCGCGAGCGGCGGCGCCGAAGCGAGCGCGTGGCCGGTCGCCAGCACGAGGCACATCTGCAGCGCGAAGGCGAAGCCGCCGGTCGCGACGAATCCGCCGGGCGAGCCGTCGCGCCCGAACCAGAACGAGAGGAGGTCGGCCGCGCGCGCCGGCAGCGATTGCGCGTCGGGCCGGCCGATCGCGAGCCCGAGCAGGAAGGCGACCGCCGTCAGCAGCAGCGCGAAGACGAACGGGCTCGGGACGCAGGTCGCGACGAAGCGGGCGAACAGGGCGGTCGCCCGCGCGAGCATCGCAGCGCCCTCCCCGCCGCCGCCGGCCGCCTCACTTCGGCAGGCGCGCCAGCACGATGAAGAGGGCGATCACCACGAAGGCGCCGATCGCGGCCACGATCAGGATCGTCTTGCGCTGCCGCTCGACGAGCTCCTCGAAGCGCTGGCGATGCTCGTCCTGGCCGCGGCGGAACTCGGTGATCAGGCTGTTCTGCGTGCGCTGCGCGCCGTCGACGAGGCCGCGCACCGACTGGCCGACCGACTCGACCGAGGTCTTCACCGAGGCCGACGCTTCGGTCTGCTTCTCGATGCGCGCGCCGATGCCGTCGACCAGCGTCGGCAGCTGCTCGAGCTTCTGCGTCGCCGCCGCCGCCGCCGCGCTCTGCTTCTCCATCGAGCCGCGCAGGTCGCGCATCGTCTCGAGGTTCATCCGCTCCGCCTCGACGAGCCCTTCCAGCACGCGCGGCAGCGCCTGCAGTCGCTCGGCGACCAGTTCGGTCGCGCGATGCTGCTGCCCCATCTTGTCGTCGATCGACGTGAGCAGCGTCGAGAGGTTCTTCAGCCCCTCGCTCACCTTGAGCGTGAGCTCCTCCTGCGGCGCCATCTTGGTGGCGCGCACGACCTCCTCGTCGCGATCGCGCGACGGACGCGTGGCCGGCAGCGACGGCGTGGAGGCGGCGAGCGCCGGCGACGCGCTCGACGGCGAGTCGCTCGACGCGGCGACGTTCGGGGAGGCGCTGCTCGACGCGACGCCTGCGGAGCTCGCGCTGGCCTCGGAGCCCGCGGTCGCGAGCGGTGCGAGGCGGCGCGGCACGATCTCCACCGGCTCGCTGGTGGTCCCGAGCGGCTGCGGATCGATCGGCAGAGAGCGCAGTGGGCGCGACGTCCCACCCGGCGGCGCCTTCAACGAGACGGCGTTGCCTTCGCCGCGCGCGGCGTCACCGCGACCGAGATCGTTGCGGTAGCGTGCTGCCGATCCGGACGAAGCCGGCGCGGCGGCCGACGCGGTGGCAGGCTTCTTCTTGCCGAACAGCTGCGCGAACCAGGAGAGGCGCACGATGGGATCCTCGCTGCAGGTGGAATCGTCGGGGGGACCGAGGAGCGAGGGCCGGAACGAGGAGGCGGGACGCCCGGCCGCTCGGCTGCGAACGGCGCGGAATCTAGCCACGCGCTCGCGCGGGCGCGAGGCGCTGGCGATCGCGCTGATCGCGGGGAGCGCGCCCCGACTCGCAGGCCAGGCCGAGCCCGCCGCTTCGCCAGCTGCATCGCCCGCCGCCGAACTCCCGACCGCCGGGACGCGCGCGATGGCGGCGCGCCTCGCGGCGGCCCACCGCGCCGCGGCGAACGACCCCACCATCTTCAGCAACACCGCCCGCCTGGCGCAGATCGAGCAGGAACTGGCGACAGCGCCGAAGGAGAAGCGGCGCACGCTCGAGCTCTCCCGCGCGCGCCAACTGCTGAACGTCGGGCGGACCGAAGAGGCGATCGCCGACTACGAAGCGCTGCTCGAGAAGATGAAGCGCTCGACCAAGACGAACCCGGTGGTGCTCGAGGAGACCGAGAGCCTGCTCGCCATCGCGTGGCTGCGGCTCGGCGAGCAGGAGAACTGCCTCGCCCGCCACGGCCCGGAGAGCTGCATCGCCCCCTTCTCGGAGGCGGCGCGCCACCAGGCGACACGCGGGGCCGAGCGCGCCTTCGTGCTGCTCTCGGAGCGGCTGGCGGCGCGCCCCGAGGACAGCGGCTCGCGCTGGCTCCTGAACCTCGCGGCGATGGCGCTCGGGAAGTGGCCCGAAGGCGTCCCCGAGGCGCACCGCATCGGCCCGGAGGCGTTCGCGTCGGAGGCGCCCTTCCCGCGGTTCAGCGACGTCGGCGGCAGCGTCGGCCTCGCGGTCGACGGCCTCTCGGGCGGCGCGGTGACCGACGACTTCGATGGCGACGGCCTCATCGACGTCATGGCGTCGTCGTGGGGGCTCGCCGATCCGCTGCGCGTCTGGCGCAACCGCGGCGACGGCACCTTCGAGGAGCGCACGGAAGCGGCCGGCCTCGCCGGGCTCACCGGCGGCTTGAACCTCGTCTCGGGCGATTTCGACAACGACGGCCGCGTCGACGTCCTCGTGCCGCGCGGCGCGTGGCTGCGCGACCACGGCGAGCTGCCGCGCTCGCTGCTGCACAACCGCGGCGACTTCACGTTCGACGACGTCACCGTCGCCGCCGGCCTCGTCACGGAGGCGCCGACGCAAGCGGTCGCCGTGGCCGACTTCGACCTCGACGGCTGGCTCGACCTCTTCATCGGCAACGAATCGAGCGGCGCGAAGCGCTACCCCTGCGAGCTCTGGATCAACCAGCGCGACGGGACCTTCCGCGACCGCGCGGCGGAGGCGGGGCTCGCCTTCGACGCCTTCGTGAAGGGGACCTGCGCGACCGACCTCGACGGCGACGGGCGACCCGACCTCTTCGTGTCGATCATGGGGCGCGACAACCTGCTGCTGCGCAACGTGGCGCCGCGCGCCAGCGGCGGCGTCCCGCACTTCGAGGACGTCTCGCGCAAGTCGGGCATCGCCGGGCCGCAGCGCAGCTTCCCGTGCGCCTCGTTCGACTTCGACAACGACGGCGACGAGGACCTCTTCTGCGCCTCCTACGTCGACCTCACCGACCGGCAGGCGGACGACGTCGGGCGCATGCTGCTGCGCCAGCCGCTGCGCGCCGAGCCGAGCGTCCTCTACCGCAACCGCGGCGACGGGACCTACGAGGAGATCGGCAGCCAGATCGGGCTGCGCGACGTGATCCTCACCATGGGCTTCAACGTCGGCGACCTCGACAACGACGGCTGGCTCGACCTCGTGCTCGGCAACGGCGATCCCGACTACCGCACGCTGCTGCCCAACCGCGCGCTGAAGAACGCCGGTGGAACGCGCTTCCTCGACGTCACCACCAACGGCGGCTTCGGCCACCTGCAGAAGGGGCACGGCGTCGCCTTCGCCGACCTCGACAACGACGGCGACCAGGACGTCTACGAGGTGCTCGGCGGCGCCTTCGAGGGCGACGTCTTCCGGCGCATCCTGCTCGAGAACCCCGGCAACGCGAACCACTGGCTCACCGTCGAGCTGGTCGGCAAGCGCAGCAACCGCTGCGGCATCGGCACGCGCATCGCCGTCCACGTGGCGACGCCCGCCGGTCCGCGCGTGGTCCGCGTCACCGCCGGGACGGGCGGCAGCTTCGGCGCCTCGTCGCTGCAGCAGGAGATCGGCCTCGGCGACGCGACCGCCATCGAGGCGATCGAGCTCTTCTGGCCGGCGTCGCGCACGTCGCAACGGATCACCGGCGTCGCGCTCGACCAGAAGGTGCGCATCGCCGAGGACGCCACCGCCGCCGAGCCGGTCGCCCTCAAGCGCTTCACCTTCGCGAAGTGACGCGCGGCGCGCCGTCGCGACGCGCCACCTTTCAGTACGCCTTGGCGAAGAGCACCCACTGCGTGGTCGGCTGGCCGGTGCCGATCGCCGGCGCCGACTCGCCCGCGTCCTCCGCTCGGATGCAGCGGATCGTCGCCTTGCACTCCTCCTTCACCTTCGCCTCGACCGCCGCATCGCCATCCCACGGCGCCAGCACGAAGCCGCCCTTCTCCTCGAGCGTCTTCACCAGCTCCTCGTAGGTGCGCGCGCGGTGGATGCTCGCATCGCGGAACGCCTTCGCCTTGGCGAAGAGCGCCGCCTGGATCTGCTCGAGCAGCTCCGGCAGCCGCGTCTCGAGCCCGGCCACGTCGACGATCTGCTTCTCCCCGCCGTCGCGGCGCGCCAGCACGCACTTGCCGGCGGCGACATCGCGCGGGCCGACCTCGAGGCGCAACGGCACGCCGCGCAGCTCCCAGTCGTTGAACTTGTAGCCCGGCTTGAACTGCTCGCGATCGTCGACGTGCACGCGCACGCCGGCCGCCTTCAACTTCGCGACGAAGCCGTCCACGTAGCTCGCGACCGCCGCCTTCTCCTCGTCCTTGCGCCAGATCGGGATCACGACCGCCTGGATCGGCGCCAAGCGCGGCGGCATCACGAGCCCCTTGTCGTCGCTGTGGGTCATCACGAGCCCGCCGATCAGGCGGGTCGAGACGCCCCACGACGTCGTCCACGCGTTCTGCCGCTGCCCGTCGCGGCCGGCGAACTCGATCTCGAACGCCTTCGCGAAGTTCTGGCCGAGGAAGTGCGACGTGCCCGCCTGCAGCGCCTTGCCGTCCTGCATCAGCGCCTCGATGCACCAGGTCTCGACCGCGCCGGCGAAGCGCTCGGCCGCGCTCTTCTGGCCGACCAGCACCGGCATCGCGAGGTACTCCTCGGCGACCTTCCGGTAGACCTCGATCATCTTCAGCGTCTCTTCGCGCGCCTCCTGCTCGGTCTCGTGCGCGGTGTGCCCCTCCTGCCAGAAGAACTCGGTGGTGCGCAGGAAGAGGCGCGTGCGCATCTCCCAGCGCACGACGTTGGCCCACTGGTTGATGAGGATCGGCAGGTCGCGCCAGCTCTGCACCCACTTGGCGTACATCGCGCCGATGATCGTCTCGCTGGTGGGGCGCACGATCAGCGGCTCGTCGAGCTTGCTCTCGGGGTCGGGCTCGATGCCGTTCGCTCCCGCCTTCAGGCGGTAGTGGGTGACGACGGCGCACTCCTTCGCGAACCCCTCGACGTGGCTCGCCTCCTTGGCGAGGAACGACATCGGGATGAACAGCGGGAACTGCGCGTTCTGGTGGCCCGTCTCCTTGAAGAAGCGGTCGAAGATGTCGCGGATGCGCTCCCAGAGCGACCAGCCGTAGGGGCGCACGACCATGCAGCCGCGCACCGGCGAGTAGTCGGCGAGCTCGCCCTTCAGGACGAGGTCCTGGTACCACGCGGCGTAGTCGGTGGCGCGCGGCGTGATGCCGAGCTGCGAGCCGCCCTTGCCGCCGTCACCGCCGCCCTTCTGGCCGTCGGCCTGCTTGCCGCCGCCCTTGCCCAGAGACTGCTGGCCGCCGGCCTTGTCGCCGCCGCCCAGGTTGCCGTCGCCCTTGCCGCCGTCGCCCATCGGAGTCATCCCTGCGTCGAAGCGCCCGCCGCGGCTCCACGGTGCGGCGCTGCGCCACGTGCGCTCGCCTCGCCCTGCAGTGCCGTCGCCGCCGACGAAGCGCGGCAGAGTAGCGCCTGCCGGCGAGCCGCCGGTCGGCCGCTCGCCCCGCGCGACCCCGCCGCTCGCGCGCGCCGGCGCCCTCTTCCACTGCCCGTGCGCGGACGGTTTAATCCCCCGCCTTCGCAGCCGCTTGCGCTTCGGCGCAGGCAACCACCGGTGGCCCAACACCGGCCGGCGCCGCGAATCCACCGCAGATCACGCGTGGGGCGTTAGCTCAGCTGGGAGAGCGTCAGGATGGCATTCTGAAGGTCAAGGGTTCGATCCCCTTACGCTCCACCACTCGCAGGTCGCAGCTCGTGCGAGCCTCGCTCGCGAATCCGCTCGGGTAGCGCGCGACGCCGCCGGACCGCCCAACACCGGCCCTCGCCGACCGGCGCTCGCTCACCGTGCATCAACCGGCCGTCCGCGCTCCGTGGCGCGGCCCAGGCGATCACCGCGTGGCGATCGGAGCGGGGAGCAGCCCAGAGCGTGTCGCGCGCCCGCGCCCCGCGGTCAGAGCCCGAGGCGCAGCTCGAGGCCGGGCGTGCTGGCGAGGCCGCGTGCGGCGCCGGAGTCGAGCAGCAGCGCCTGCACGTAGAAGCGCACGCCGCAGAGCGCCGGGTCGTTCGGCATGTCTTCGCTCAACGTCGTGGTACCGGGCGCGATCGACATCGGCAGGATGATCAGCGCTTCGACAAGGATCTCGCCGCCCTTGCGCAACGGCAACGCTGCCGTGTCCTCACCGATCAGCACGAAGGCGAGCGTCGAGACCGTCGCGCTGCTGCCGAGATCGACGTCGAGCGTCGCACCCAGCAGCGGCGGCGCCTGCGCGACGAGCGTCGGCACACCGAGCGTCCCGTCGAAGCCGCTGCCGTAGTTGCGCCAGGTCGCCGTGCAGCCGAGATCGACGCGGAACAGCGTGCCGACGCCGTTCTCTCCGCCCCACTCGGTCGCGCCATAGAGGAGCCCGTCCGGCGCCTGGATCAGCGCCGCCTGCGGGCGAGCGCCACGTCCCGCCCCATCGAACTCCGCAAGCACCTCGAAGTCGCTGCCGTCGATCTCGATCCGGAAGAGCGTGCCCTCTCCGAAACTTCCGCCGAGCGACGCCGTCCCGTAGAGCGCCCCATCGGCGCCCTCGAGAAGGCCCGCGTTCGGCGCGTAGCCGTCGGGGTTCGCTCCCGAACTGAGGGGAAGGTGCTTCAGCACGACGAACCCGCTGCCGTCCTTGTTCAGGGCGAAGATGGCGCCGCTGCCGAGCCCATTGGAAGCGGAGGCCGTCCCGTACAGGCGGCCGTCGCTCCCCTCGATCAGCGCATCGCGCGGCGACCATGGCTCAGCGCTCGTGAAGTCGTGCAGCGAGACGAATCCGCTGCCGTCCGTGGCGATCGCGAAGAGGCCGCCGTTGCTGAAGAGCGGGCCGCCCGTCCGCGTGGAGCCGAAAAGGCGGCCGTCGCTGCCGAGCAGGAGTCCCGCGTTCGGCTCGCCGCCCACTGTCCTCCAGTCGAACGGGAGCAGCACGACGAATCCGCTGCCGTCCTTGTTCACCTTGAACAGGGTGCCCCAGCCGTGCGCACCGGCCTTGCTCGCCGTGCCGTAGAGCGCCCCGTCGCCGCCCTCGACCAGCACGCCGTTGGGCGCCTCGCCGCTGGCGCCGTCGAACTCCACCAGCACCTCGAACGAGCTGCCGTCCTCCGCGAATCGATAGAGCGTCCCGCCGCCGAACGTCCCGCCGCTCGTGGCCGTGCCGTAGAGCAGTCCATCCGTCGCGAGGAGCAGCCGCGCATTCGGCGACACGCCTTGCACCGCCGTGAGTTCGAGGAGAGTGGCGGGCGGGGCGCCAGCGATGTCGTGGTGGAAGATCACGCCAGCGCTGCCGTTCCCCCCCGCCGCAGTCCCGAGCAGCGATCCATCCGCAAGGAGATGAAGGGCGCCGAGGGGACGCGACGAAGGCCGGAAATCGAGCGAACCATCGAACGAGTGCAGCACCTCGAACTGCGAGCCATCGGTCGCCAGCCGGAAGCAGGTCCCGTCGCTGGACGAACCACCGCGTTCGGCCGTCCCGTAGAGCAGCCCGTCCGACGCGAGCAGGAGCGCTGACTTCGTGTGCTGCCCGTCCTTCGCCGACGAATCGTCGAACTGGTGAACGATCGTGAAGCCGCTGCCATCATCGCCGATCCGATACACGAACCCGTCCCCGAGCAAGGAGAGCGTCGTCGCTCCGTAGAGCGTCCCGTCGGCCGCTTGGCAGAGGCCGCGCACCGACCAGCGACCGTCGACGAAGAGATCGAAGCTGTGCAGCATCTGGAAGTTGCTGCCGTCGAGATCGACGCGGAACACCGTCCCCTCGTCGACCGCGCCGCCGTACTCAGTCGCGCCATAGAGCGCGCCGTCGAGCCCTTGCAGCAGCTCGGCCGCCGGCCAAGCTCCATTGGCGCCGTCCCACTTGTGGACGATCGTGTAGCCCGAGCCGTCGCGCGCGATGGAGTAGACCATCCCCGCGCCGTTGGTGCCGCCGAAGCGGGTGGTGCCGTAGAGCGCGCCGTCGCTCGCCTCGATCAGGCCCGCGTTCGGGCGCGTGCCGGTCGCGGGCGCCGTGAAGTGATGCAACACCGTGAAGCCGCTGCCGTCGCGCGCCAACGTGTAGATCGTGCCGAAGCCTCCGCTGCCACCGCTCTCCGCGGTCCCGTAGAGCGCCCCATCGCTGCCGAGCAGCAGGCGGCACCGCGGCGTGCGCCCCTCCGCACCCGTGAAGTCGTGGAGCACGGCGAAGTTGCTGCCGTCCATCGCGAGACAGAAGAGCGAACCGAATCCGAGCGCCCCGCCGCTTTCGGCCGCTCCGTAGAGGAATCCGTCGCCGCCTTCACACAGCTCGCGCGAGACGTCATTCCCCTCGCTCTGCGTCAATCGATAGAGGACGGCGAAATCGCTGCCATCGCGCGCACTGCTCCAGATCGCGCTCGTGTAGCCCTGCGCGTCGCCGCCGCCGGTGGTGCCGTAGAGGCGACCATCCGCGGCCTCGATCACTCCGCCGCGCGGGGAGCTCCCCGAAGGCGGCGAACCGAAGTCGGCGAGCTTCTCGAACTGGACCTGCGCGCTGCCCTCGGGCGCCAGCGGGACGGCGCAGGTGATCGCCATCGCGACCGCCCATCGGGCGACGTCGCTCCGAGCGAGCGATCGGCCGAGTTGCAGGGGTGCCGTCGCGACGCGCAGCAGGGCAAGCGAGCGAGATGGGATCGAAGGACGGGCCATCGAGCGATCCTCCTGGGGTTGCGGTGCCCCAAGAATCGCGCGCTCTTCGCGCTTGGGAAGCCGCGAAATCCGCGCGCGCGCCGGCGACCGTGCGCGGCAGCGCTTCGCCTCCCTCGGACGCATGGCGCCATCGCCCGATCGTGACTGAAGCGCCCCGCCGCCACGCCCCCGCCGCCACGCCCGCCGCCTCAGTACCGATCCGCAGCTCGAGCGCGGCGCTGGTCGCTTGGCCCTGCAGCGCGCCCGGGTCGAGCTGTAGCAACTGCACGCGCACCACCACGCCGCAGAGCGCGCCGTCGTCGGGCACGTCCTCTGCGAGCGTCGTCACGCCCGGGTCGAGCGGCAGCGCCAGCGCCACGAGCGGCAGCAGCAGCAGCTCGCCGCCCTTCTTGAACGGGATGGCCACCGCCGTGTCGCCGAGCAGCACCACGCCGAGCTGCGTCGCGATCGCGGAGCTCTGCAGCTCGACGACACAGGTCGTCCCGAGCTGCGGCAGCGTCGTCGCGACCACCGTCGGCTCGCCGAGCGCGCCCGGGAATCCGGAGCCGTAGCTCGTCGCGCGCGCCAGGACGCAGCGGTCGCGCACGAACGCATCCTCGACGCCGTTGCCATCGAGCGGAACGAGGTTCGTCGCGGAGCTATGGAAGGCCACAGAGTTCCCGTCCGCCGAGAGCGCGACCGCTTGGCCGCCGCTGCCCGGCTCGCCGCTCGCGCCGTCGGCCTCGCTGCCGGCGTCGGAGCGGCTCGCGCGCTCGATCGCGCCGCTGGCGAGATCGCGCACGAAGAGATCGGCGACGCCATTCGCGTCACCCACCGCCAGGTCGCTCGCGCGGCTGACGAAGGCGACGTGCGTCGCATCCGCCGCGAGCACCGCGCCGTAGCTCTCGCCGTCGGGATCACCGCCCCCCAGGTCGAGGCTCACGCGCTGCGTCGTCCCCGCCAGGCGATCGCGCAGGAAGCAGTCCCGGAACGCGTTGCCGTCGCCCGCCACCAAGTCGCTCGCGCGACTGGCGAATGCCACGAAGCGTCCGTCACCGGAGAGCGACGCCCCCTCGCTCGCGCCGTCGGCATCGCCGCCGCCGCTGTCGATGCTCGCCCGCTCGGTGACGCCGGTCGTGCGGTCGTGGACGAAGAGGTCGGCGAGCGCGTTGCCGTCGCCGGCGACGAGGTTGCTGGCCACGCTCTCGAACGCGACGAAACGGCCGTCGGCGGAGAGCGCGGGGCGATCGCTCGCGCCGTTGGCCTGCGCGCCGGTCGAGTCGAGGCTGACGCGCCGCGAGAGTCCGCTGGTGCGATCGTGGACGAAGACGTCGCGCACGCCATTGGTGTCGCCGCCGATCAGCTGCGAATTGTCGGTGGCGAAGGCGACCAGCGACCCATCGGCCGACAGCGCGGGCGCGAAGGCGTCGCCGTTCCCTTGCACGCAGTTGCAGACGACGCTGACGCGCGTGGTCGCGCCCGTCGAGCGCACATGGACGAAGATGTCGCTCTTGCCGTTGCTGTCGCTGGCGACGAGGTTGGTGGCGACGCTTCGGAACGCGACCACGTCGCCGTCCGCCGACAGCGCCGGCGAATCGCACGCTCCATTGGCCTCGTTGCCGGCGGAGTCGACGCTGACGCGCTCGATCGTGCCGAGGGTGCGATCGACGACGAAGATGTCGGAGAGGTCGTTGCCGTCGCCGACGACCAGTTGGGTCGCCGAGCTGGCGAACGCGACGATCCGGCCGTCGGCCGAGAGCGCGACGCCGTGGCTCGCGCCGTCGGCCTCGACGCCCGAGGAGGCGACGCTGACGCGGCTCATCTCCTGCGCCGTGAGCGACGCCGCGCCGCACCCCAGGGCGCCCGCCAGCGTGCCCGCCACGGTGAGCCACCCGCTGCCCCGAATGCCGAGTCGCTGCGCCATCGTCCGCTCCACCTCGCGCCCCACCGCGCGCCCCGTTGCCCGCTTCCACCGCGGTCACCTGCACCACCGGAAGCAATCGCACGGCCACGCTGCGCGCGCGCCGCAACCGCCGCGGGCGCCCTAACCGTCGACCGCCCGCCGGGCAATGCGACCCCACGGCGAGGAGCCTCGCCCGGACCGCCCCGCCACCACGCCCGAGCCACCGCGCCGCTTCGCCGCCCGCCGCCGGCAGCCCGCCGCTCCCCCTTCCGGCTGCGCGCCGGCCGAGTCGAGGCGCGAGCCGGTGCGCAGATCCGGCGAGGGTCGTGTTACGAAGCGGCCCTGGAGTCGCCTCGACCGCGGCAACCGAACACCAACCGGGGTACCTTTCGAGCGCGGCACTTCGACGCGCTCTCGCCCCCTGCAACCGGAATGCCCCATGCAGACGTTCCTGTACATCGTCGCCTCGTTGTTCCTCGGCGCCCCCGTCCTGGCGCAGTCGGCTTCGATGGCGAGGGCATCGGCCGCTCCTTCCGACGCAGTCCCTGACGGCCTCAGCGACGGTGACTGGTCGTCCATTCGCGCTGCGTACGAGGCGGGTCGCCATCGCGTCATCGCCGCGGAGGACGGGCTCGAGGCGCGCAACCCCGGCCAGCAATGGACCACGCGCTTCGATGGCCGTGGCTTCTGCACGACGCCCGACGCGAGCGGCTGGACGTTCGGCCTCGAGCTCGTGCGCTACGGATGGGGCGATGCCGAGGGCGCCGTCGAGAAGGCGCGTGCCGTGTCCGCCGATGGCGGCCGCGTTGCATACGAGTGGGACGATCGACTCACCGAGTGGTACGTGAACGATTCACGCGGCCTCGAGCATGGCTACACGGTGGGCGCTCGGCCGGCGGCGGCAAGCGGCCCGCTGACGCTCACGCTCGCAGTCCGGGGGAAGCTCGTGGCCGAGATCGCGGCGGGCGGTCGTGACGTTCGCTTCGTCGACGCGACGGGCGCCCTCGTGCTCAGCTACGCCGGACTGACGGTCTTCGACGCCGACGGTCGCGCGCTGGTCGCAGGCTTCGAGACGCTCGACGGCAGGTTGAAGCTGACCGTCGAGGACCTCGGCGCCCGCTATCCGCTGACCATCGACCCAGTCGTGCAGCAGGCGTACCTGAAGGCCTCGAACACCGACCCCCTCGACCTCTTCGGCGAAGCGATCGCGGTCTCCGGCGACACGGTCGTCGTGGGGGCTCCATGGGAAGACAGCAACGCCACCGGCGTGAACGGCAACCAGAGCGACAACAGCAGGTTCGACAGCGGTGCGGCCTACGTCTTCGTGCGCAGCGGGACGAGCTGGAGCCAGCAGGCGTACCTGAAGGCCTCGGACACTTCCGCTGCCGACTACTTCGGCGGGTCGGTCGCGATCTCCGGCGACACGCTGGTCGTGGGGGCCGCCGGCGAAGACAGCAACGCCACGGGCGTGGACGGCAACCAGAACGACTACAGCAAGTACGACTCCGGCGCGGCCTACGTCTTCGTGCGCAGCGGAACGAGCTGGAGCCAGCAGGCGTACCTGAAGGCCTCGAACACCGGCGTAGGCGACCATTTCGGCGACAAGGTCGCGGTCTCCGGCGACACGGTCGTCGTGGGGGCGCATGCGGAAAGCAGCAATGCCACCGGCGTGAACGGAAACCAGAGCGACGACAGCATGCCCGCCTCCGGTGCGACTTACGTCTTCGTGCGCAGCGGGACGAGCTGGAGCCAACAGGCGTACCTGAAGGCCTCGAACACCGACGCCGTCGACCTCTTCGGCTCCGCGGTCGCGGTCTCCGGTGACACGATCGTCGTCGGGGCTTGGTTGGAAGCCAGCAACGCCACCGGCGTGAACGGCAACCAGAGCGACAACAGCATGTCCTACTCCGGCGCGGCGTACGTCTTCGTGCGCAGCGGGACGAGCTGGAGCCAACAGGCGTACCTGAAGGCTTCGAACACCAACGGTGATGACTACTTCGGCGTGGCGGTCGCGGTCTCCGGCGACACGGTGGTCGTGGGGGCGACCGGCGAAGACAGCAATGCCGTCGGCGTGAACGGCAACCAGAACGACAACAGCATGGCGAGCTCCGGCGCGGCCTACGTCTTCGTGCGCAGCGGGACGAGTTGGAGCCAGCAGGCGTACCTGAAAGCCTCGAACACCGACGCGAGCGACAATTTCGGCGGGGTCGCGGTCTCCGGCGACACGATCGTCGTGGGGGCTCCGTGGGAGGACAGCAACGCCACTGGCGTGAACGGCAACCAGAGCGACAACAGCAGGTCCAACTCCGGTGCGGCCTACGTCTTCGTGCGCAACGGGACGAGCTGGAGCCAGCAGGCGTATCTGAAGGCCTCGAATGGCGGCGCCGGCGATCTCTTCGGCAGCGTCGCGCTCTCCGGCGGCACGGTGGTCGTGGCGGCTGACGCGGAAGACAGCACTGCCACCGGCGTCAACGGCAACCAACGCAGCAACGGCAAGAGGGACTCCGGCGCGGCCTACGTCTTCGAACTCGACGAAGCCGGCGGTCGAGGGATGGGCAGCTTCGCGACCTACGGCACCGGAACACCCGGCACGGGTGGCTTGGTGCCGAGCATCGAGCTCGTCGGCTCGCCGAATATCGGCGCCGACATCTGGCTCGTGATCCGCGACGGCCTTGGCGGCGCGCCCGCAATCGTGCTGATCGGGCCGGGTCGCGACAACGTCTCGTACGCCGGAGGCGCGCTCCTCGTGGCGGTCTCGGCCATCCTCACGCCGACTCTTGGTGGCCCGCCCGGCGTGGCGGGTGCCGGCACCCTCCGTATCACCGATGCCATCCCCGACGACCCGGCGCTGAGCGGCGTCTTCGTCGACTTCCAAGTGCTCGTCACCGATGCCGCAGCGGTCCAAGGCGTGGCGCTCAGCAACGGAGCCGAACTCAAGATTGGCGGCTGAACGCTGACCGCCTGCTGTCGCGACCGGCGCTGGCGAGCGCGCCCCGATTCGCGTCGTCGACCGGAGGGCGGCTCGGGCAAACGACCCCACGCTCGGGCAGCCGCTCCCGATCGAGCGTGTGCGTAGCGGCCTCGGCCGCTCCGCCGGCCGCTCTCGCCACCGCTCCCATCCCGGGTGATCGGGGCGCGGCGTCCGCGTTCGGCACCGTCCACTCCATCGGCGCGCGAATCGCCTCACGGGCGCCACCGATCGGCCCCCGGAGCCCGCGATGTCCGCCACGCCTCTTCCGCCCCGCCCCACCGGCCTCGACGCCCTCTTCCGTCCGCGCGCCGTCGCCGTCGTCGGCGCCTCACGGAATCCGCTCAGCGTCGGCCACCTCGCGCTGAAGAAGCTGCTGAACGGCGGCTTCCGTGGCGCGGTGATCCCGGTCAATCCGAACGCCCGCTCGATCGCGTCGGTGGCCGCGGTGGCGTCGATCGAGGCGCTGCCCGACGACGTCGACCTCGTGGTGATCGCCGTCCCGGCCGACAAGGTCGAGCCGATCGTCGCCTCCTGCGCGAAGAAGGGGATCGGCGGCGTGATCGTGCTGTCGGCCGGCTTCGCCGAAGCGAGCGCCGAAGGCAAGGCGCGCGAGGCGCGGCTGCGCGACCTCGTCCGCGCCCACTCGATGCGGATGGTCGGGCCGAACTGCCTCGGCCTGCTGAACAGCGATCCCGACGTCTCGCTCGACGCCACCTTCGCGCCGGTGCGGCCGCTCGCGGGACGGGTCGCGATGGCGTCGCAGAGCGGCGCGCTCGGCGTCGCCATCCTCGAGACGGCGCGCGAGCTCGACCTCGGCCTCTCGGCGTTCGTCAGCGTCGGCAACAAGGCCGATGTCTCGGGCAACGACCTCCTCGAGCACTGGGAGGACGATCCGCGCACCGACCTGATCCTGCTCTACCTCGAGAGCTTCGGCAACCCGCGCCGCTTCGCGACCATCGCGCGGCGGGTCGCGCGCAAGAAGCCGATCCTCGCGGTGAAGGCGGGGCGCACCGCGGCGGGCCGTCGCGCCGCCGGATCGCACACCGCCGCGCTCGCCGCGCCCGAGCGCTGCGTCGAAGCGCTGCTGCGCCACACCGGCGTGACGCGCGTCGCGACGCTCGAGGAGATGTTCGACGCGGCGACGCTGCTCGCCCACCAGCCGCTGCCGCGCGGCCATCGCGTGGCGATCCTCACCAACGCCGGCGGACCCGGCATCCTCTGCGCCGACGCGTGCGAATCGCAGGGGCTCCTGCTGCCCGAGCTGCTGCCGGCGACCCATCGCGCGCTCGAAGCGGCGCTGCCGCAGGCGGCGAGCCTCGCCAATCCGGTCGACCTCGCGGCGCCCGCCACCGCCGACGACTACCGCCGCGCGCTGCCGCTGCTGCTCGAGGATCCGCACGTCGACGCGGTGATCGCGCTGTTCGTCTCGGCGGGCGTGATCGACGTCGAGAGCGTCGCCGCCGCCATCAAGGAGGGGCGCCGCGCCTCGCATGGCGGACGCACGAAGCCGCTGCTCACCTGCTTCCTCGGCCAGCGCGGCATCCCTGCCGCGCTGTCGAGCGACGCCGAGTCGGTCCCCTCCTACCGCTTCCCCGAATCGGCGGCGCGCGCGCTGGCGTGCGCAGTGCGGCGCGCCGAGTGGCTCGCGCAGCCGGTCGGCGTGGTGCCGGCGCTGCCCGACGTCGAGGCGAAGACCGGCCACGCGATCGTCCGCAACGCGCTGGCGCATCGCGGGCCCGGCTGGCTCACGCCGTGCGAGCAGGAGAACCTGCTGGCCGCGTTCGGCATCCCCCACCTGCGCAGCACGCTCTGCCGCAGCGCCGACGAAGCGGTCGCGGCGGCGGCGGCGTTGGAGGGGCCGGCGGTGGTGAAGCTCGCCTCGACGACGATCGTCCACAAGAGCGACTGGAACGGCGTCCATCTCAACTGCCGCGGCGCCGACGCGGTGAGTCGCGCGTGCGCCGCGATCGAGGCGCGCCTGGTCGCCGCCGGCCGCCGCGAGGAACTGCTCGGTTACACGGTCGCGCCGATGGCGCCGTCGGGCGTCGACACGCTGGTCGGCCTCTTCGTCGATCCGAGCTTCGGGCCGCTGCTCGCGTTCGGGCTCGGCGGCGTCACCACCGAGCTGATGAACGACACCGCGTTCCGGCTGGTGCCGCTCACCGATGCGGAGGCGCAGCGGATGGTCGGCTCGATCAAGGGAGTCGAGCTGCTCCGCGGCTTCCGCGGTGCGCCGCTCGCCGACGAGCCGGCGCTGGTCGACCTGCTGCTGCGCGTCGCGCGCCTCGCGAGCGAGCTGCCGGAGGTGCTCGAGGTCGACTTGAACCCGGTGCGCGTCTTCGAGCGGGGGCGCGGCGCGTGCGCGCTCGATGCGCGGATCCGCGTGGGGCTGCCGGAAACGAAGCCGCTCTCGCCGGCGGGCTGATCGCGCGGCGAGGCGGCCGGAGCGAAGTACGGTGGCGTGCGGTCGCGTGCGGCGGATCGCTCCCGGAACGATCCGCCGCGGGACGATCCGCCGGACGGGTCAGTGCGGGAAGACGGCCAGCAGGTCGAGCGTGGTCACGATGCCGATCGGCCGGCGCTGCGCGTCGATCACGACGATGCGGTGGACCTTCTCCTCGGCCATGCGCCGCGCCACCGCGGCGAGCTTCTCGTCGGCGAACGCCGTGATCGGCTCGCCCGTCATCACGTCGTCGACGACGCCGAGACGCGCCGCGTCGATGTCGACCTTGGTGGTCGAGTCGGCCATCAGCAGGTCGAGCCACTCCTCGTCGTGGCGCGCCTCCGCCGGCCCCTCGAGGAGGCGGCGCAGCAGGTCGGTGCGCGAGACGACGCCCACCAGCCGCAGCTGATCGTCGACGACCGGCAGCCCCGAGACCTCGTGCTCGTCCAGCAGCTCCGCGACCTCGCGCAACGTCGAGCCGCGCTCCACGACGATCGGATCGCGGGTCATCAAGTCCTCGACCGTCGGGTGGCCGAGCTTCATGCGCTTCGACACGGTGTTCACGGCTCGCTCCTCGGTGGAAGTCACGACGAGCGAGCGGTTGCAACGCGTGGGCCGAGGACCGCCCCCGACGGCGCTGCCGCGCGACGACGGCGAGCGGGCAAGTTGTCCCATTCCCTCGGGAGCCGCCGTCGTTTCCTCCCCGCCGCGAGTGCGGTTCAGACCGCCGTTCTCTCCCCGCCACCTTGCGGGGGGTACCGGCGACCGCGACTCACGGGATCTCGACGACCGTGACTTGACCCGGTGCGGCGTCGACGGCGACCGACAGCGCGACCTCGACGCTCTGCGCGGCGTCGATGTAGGCGCGCACCGTGTAACTGCCGGGCGCCAGCGCGATCGACCAGTCGAACGCCGCTCCGCGCAGGTCGGGCAGCAGCACGTGTGCGAGCGACTCGAACTCCCCCTCGAGCGTCACGACGCCGGTGGCGATCGTCTGCGGATCACGCGCGCGATCGGGAAGCATGAAGCGGACGATGACGGGGAGCGTCGCTCGCAAGCGCGCGAGGACCGTGGCATCGCTCCCCGCGACGAGGGAGACAGCCTGCGCTTCGCTCGACGCAGCCGCCGTTTCGACCCGCACGCGGTAGTCACCCGGCGGAAGCGCGTCGATCACCACCTCTTGGTCGACCCCCTCGCGCGTGGTCACGAACCCCTGGGCCCCGCTGATCCGCACCGTTGCCGCTCCCGCCACGCCGACCAGCGATCGATCGACGCGGACGACCAGCCGCACCCCGGCAGGCAGGATCCAATCGTCGAGCTTCCGCCGCTCGCCGCTCGCGAGCCCGCGGACCTCCAGCAACTGGTCGGGCCGCCCCTGCTCCAGAACGACCAAGCGATGATCGCCCGGCACGATCGGACCGACCGCGAACTCGCCGCCGGCACCGATCGCGACGTGCCGCGACGAGCCGCCGAGCGCGCCCCCACAGACGAGCGTTGCGCCCCGCGGAGCGGCGCCCTTCGCATCGACGACGCGCCCTTCGATCCAGCAGTCGGCCACCGCGCTGGCGGCGAGCCGCAACTCGAGCGGCGGCCCGCCGGGCGCAATGTCGCGACGGCTCAACTCGGGAAGCGCCTCGTTGCGGCGCCGAAACTCGAGTTCGTAGCTCCCCTCGAGGAGATGGTCGACGGTGAAGCATCCGTCGTTTCCCGTCCGCGTCGTCGCGAAGACGTTGGGGTCGACCGGGTCGCGACAGCGCCCGCGCAGCGTCACTTCGACGCGCTGCAGTGGCGACCCGTTCGCATCGATGACGCGACCGGAGATGGCCGCCCCCTCCTCGAACTCGAGGTCGAGGTCGGCGCGCTCTCCGGCGCGAAGCTCCACCTCGCCGATCGCGCGCACCGGGCTCGCCGACGAGCCGCTCTCCGCTGCGAGCGCGCGCACGACGACGCGTCCAGCGGGCACGCCGTCGACCCGGTAGCGCCCGCTCTCGTCAGCCCGCGTCGCGACGGAACGAAGCTGCAGCGGCGAGCCGTGCTGCACGACCGCCCCGCCCACCGGTTCGCCGTCGATCCCGATCACGAATCCTTCGAGCGTCGCCCCTTCGACCAGCGTGATCGCGCGCTCGTCGGCGCGGCCCGCCGCGATGGTCACCGCCATGGAGGCGACCGCGAATCCTGCCTTGCGCACCAGCAGCGGCAGCGCGCCGAGCGGCAATCCGTCGATCGCGAACCGGCCCTCGCCATCGGTGGTGGTCGCGCGGGCGATGCGAGAGACCATTCGCTGCGCGAGGATCTCGATCGGAAGCAGCATCCGCAGATCGCTTCCGACAACGACCAGCGCTCCCGCCACCGGCTGTCCGAGCGCGTCCCGGACGACGCCGCGGCACTCGCCGCCGCCGCGCTCGAGCCGCAGCACGATGCCGCGATCGATCCTCTCCGCGAGATCTGGAACGAGCGAGCTCGCCATCGAGTCGACGAAGCCCTCCTTGCGCGCGCTGACCGCGGCGCATTGGCCCGTCTCCGCGCCTTCGAAGCGGAAGGAGCCGTCGGAGGCACTCGTCGCGACCACCTCCCCGCGGAAGGGGTGGTCGGGGAGGTTGCTCCAGATCGAAGCGCCGGCGACCGGCGCACCGAGCTGGTCGACCACCCGCCCCTCGACGGCGAAGGTCGACCAGCGCTCGAGATCCACTTTCACCGAGAGAGCCAACTCTTCCCCCGCGAGGACTTCGCCGCGACGGCCGGAACGCAGCGCCATCGCGAGGACCTCGCCGACCGGCACCTCGCGGATCACGGCCTCGCCCGTGGCGTCGGTCCGCGCGACGAGTTCGTTGCCGAACGGCAGCTCGCCGAACGACGGCGTCACGAAGACGCGGACGGCGCTGAGCGGCGCGCCCGCTTCGTCGACGACGCGCACGCGCACGCTCCCGGTCGACTCGGGCAGCGGCGCACTTCGCTCGGCACCGTCCGCTGAGTTCGCCGGCGCGGGCACGGCGACCGCTGCGACGCGAACGGCGCTCGCGTCCTCGACCGGCACCTGCGGCGCCGGCTCCGCCGATCGCTGCGCCGTCTCCTCGCGCGGCGGCTGCGGCTCGAGCCGCGCCGCAAGCGACCGCCAAGCCAACGCCCCCGCCAGCAACACCACCGCGCCGACGCTCGCCCACTTCGCGGTCATCACCGAAGCTCCCGTTCCCGCGAGCGCCGCCAGGTCGAGCAGCGCGGCACCGCGCGTCGAGTCGTCGCCGCCGTACTCGTCGCCGAGCGCGACGCGCAGTTGCTCCAGAGCACGCCGCACGCGCGTGCGGACCGTCTCGACCGGGACACCCATCCGGCGGGCGACTTCGCGCGGCGGCAGCTCGTCGAGGAAGCGCAGCAGCAACGTGGCGCGATAGGGATCGGGCAGCGCGAACGCCGCATCGACCACGCGGCGGCGCAGCCGTTCGCGCGAGAGGTAGTCGACGAGCGTTCCGCCGCTCGAACTCGCAGCGCCGCCCGCTCCACCGGCCGCGTCGATCGCTTCGGGTCGCGCCACGGCTCGCTCGCGGGCGAGTCGGCGCGCGGCGCTGATTCGCGTGCGGGCCGCCAGTCGCCGCACGACGGTCGCGAGCCAGCCGCGCAAGGTCGCCGGATCGCTCGGCCCGCGGGTCAGCGCGGCCACCATCGCTTGCTGGGCGACGTCGTCGCTCTGCGCGCGCGCCGCCGGACCGCCGACCGCCAGCAGCTCGCGCGCGAGCCGGCGCACGAATCCGTCATGCGCGAGCAGGAGAGCAGGGTCGAGCGGTGGCGGCGAATCAGGATCCACGCCCCCCTCCTGCGCGCGCGGCGAGGAATCGGTTCAGGCGCCGTCTTCCTCCCGCCGCGAGTGCGGTTCTGACCGCCGTTTTCTCCCCGCCACCGGTGCGGATCAGACCGCCGTTCTCTCCCCGCCACCTTGGCGCGGCACGAGGCGGCGGTGGCGGAGGTTCTCGAAGACGGCGCGGGCGGAGGGGCTCTTGTTCAGGGTGTAGAAGTGGATGCCGGGCGCGCCGCCGCGCAGGAGCTGCTCACACTGCCAAGTGGCGTGGTCGATGCCGACGTTCATCACCACCTGCGGATCGTCCTTCACGCGGTCGAGTCGCTCGCGCAGCTCGGGCGGGATCGAGGCGCCGCACATCGAGGTGAAGCGCTCGAGCTGCTCGACGTTGGTGACCGGCATCACGCCCGGCACGATCGGCACCGTGATCCCCGCCGCGCGCGCCTTCGCGACGAACGCGAAGTAGACCGCCGGATCGAAGAAGAGCTGGGTCAGCAGGAAGCGCGCCCCCGCCTCGACCTTCGCCTTGAGGTGAGCGACGCCCGCGGCGAGGTCGCGCGTCTCGGGATGGCCTTCCGGGTAGCAGGCGCCGCCGATCGCGAAACGGCCGTCGCGGCGCACGTGGTCGGCTAGCTCGCTCGCGTAGCGGAAGCCGCCGACCGTCGCCTCGAACGCCTTCGCCCCCTTCGGCGGATCGCCGCGCAGCGCCAGCACGTTCGAGATGCCGGCCGCGTGGAGCCGATCGAGGACGCCGCCGATCTCCGCCTGCGTCGCCCCGACGCAGGTGAGGTGCGCCATCGGCAGCAGCTCCCACTCGTGGCGGATCCGGCGGACCAGCTCGACCGTCTTCTCGCGCGTCGTGCCGCCCGCGCCATAGGTCACCGAGACGAACGCCGGCGCGAGCGGCCGCAACTTGCGCAGCGCATCCTCGAGCTGCGCGTCGGCGTCGGCGCTCTTCGGCGGGAAGAACTCGAAGCTGACGATCGGCTCCCCGCGCGCGGCGCCGCGGGCGTAGAGCTCGTCGATCCGGTCGCGAGGCGATGCAGGGGGCGTCGGCATGGGGCGCGGATCGTAACGCGCCTCGGGGCTAGCGGAACCGCGCCCACGCGCTATCGACGACGCCCAAGTCCCGGTGTTCGCTCCACGAGAAGGGGGAATCCATGGTCGCCAACGCTGCTTCGTTTCCATCCAGGTCGCCCGCCCATGGCGCTTCGCACTCCATGCAGCGACCCGCGCCGCAGTCGCGGCCGACCGCTTCGGCGCTGCGCCGCGCGCTGACCACCTTCGGCGTGCTCTGCGTCGCGATGCCCGCCGCCCTCGCCGGCGACTGGTACGTCGACGGCAACTACAGCGGCTGCAGCGGCAGCGACGGCAGCGCGGCGAAGCCGTATTGCACCATCGCCAAGGCGATCACGGCGGCCAGCCAGGGCGACACGATCCACATCGCGCCCGACAGCTACCTCGAGGCGCTCGCCGTCGGCAAGTCGCTCACCTTCCTCGGCACGGCCGGCGCCGCGTCGACGCTGCTCGACGGCAGCAACGTCCGCACGATCGCCTCGCTGACCGGCGCGGTCACGGTCACCTTCAGCGGCGTGACCTTCACGCGCGGCCAGCCGGCGCTGAGCGTCGGCAGCGGCTGCCAGCTCACGCTCACCGATTGCAACGTGCGCGACTGCACGGCGCTCGAGCGCGGCGGCGGGATTCGCGCCGACGACGCCGCGGTCGTGATCGAGCGCTGCAACCTCAGCAACAACATGGTCGGCAACGTCGCGGGCGGCGCCGGGCAGATCCGCTCGGGCGGCGCCATCGACGCGGTCGGCGGCACGCTCACGCTGCTCGATTCGTCGTTCAGCGGCAACCGGGCGGGCGGCGCGGCCGGCAAGTGCGGCTCGGGCGGCGCGGTGCAGGCTTCCGACGGCGCGCTCGTGGTGGTCGAGCGGTGCGGCTTCTTCGACAACGTCTCGCTCGGAGGAGAAGGGGGCGCCGTCGCGCTGACCGAGCTCGAGCCGGACGGCTCGCTCGCCACGCCGGTCACCGCCAGCTTCAGTGATTGCACCTTCCAGCGGAACGACGCCGACACGAATGGCGGAGCGCTGAAGGCGCGGCGTGGGACCAACCTGACGCTGCGCTTCTGCTACTTCGAGCGCAATGGCGCCAACAACGGCGGCGCCCTCGACTACTCGGTCGGCTTCAACGCCCCGAACCAGCCGGTCACCATCGCCGGCTGCCGCTTCCTCACCAACGGCGGCACCGACCACCTCGGCAGCGGCGGCATCGGCGGCGCGCTGCGGCTGATGAACGACGACCTCGCCTTGAGCGACTGCAGCTTCACCGGGAACTTCGCCGGCGAGGGGCGCTACTCGGCGGGCGTCGGCGGCGCGCTCCGGATGCAGGACGGCACCGTCACCCGCTGCTCGTTCATCGAGAACCGCGCCGAGGGGACCAAGGAGGCGTTCTCGGGCGGCCTCGGCGGCGGCGCCTACGTGAACGGCGACGCCACCTTCACCGACTGCATCTTCGAGCGCAACCTCGCCACCAACCGCTTGAGCAACCAGGCAGGGAACGGCGGCGGTCTCATGTTCGGCCCGAACAAGAGCGTGACGCTGCGCCGCTGCACGGTGGCGGGCAACGTGGCCAACACGACGCACGGGAAGGCGCGCGGCGGCGCGCGCGGCGGCGGCATCGAGCCCGGCGCCGGCAGCACGCTGCTGCTCGACCACTGCATCATCGCGTCCAACTTCGCGCAGCTCGCCGGACCCGACCTGCGCGGGCGCGCGAACCTCATCGACTACAACTGCATCGGCGACACGCAGGACGCGATCCTCCTCACCACCGGTCCCAACGACCTGCTCGACATCGATCCCGAGTTCGTCGACGACGTGAGCGGCGACTTCTCGCTGCGGCCGACCTCGCCCTGCATCGACAGCGGCGATCCGTCGCTCCACGTCGACGGCAAGGACGTGCAGGCCTTCCCGCGCACGCTCGACGGCGACCTCGACGGGCAGCTGCGGATCGACCGCGGCGGCCACGAGTTCAGCCACGTCCGGATCGCGCTCTCGGGCAGCTTCACGCCGGGCGGCACGATCACCGTGACCTCGAGCGGCCTCGCCGGCTTCGGCACCTTCCTGATCGTCGGCGACGCCGAGGGGCGCCGCGCGCTGAACGGCTTCGGCGAGCTCTACGTCGAGCTGCTCGCCCCCTTCGTGCTGCTGCCGTGGCTGCCGCTCCCGAGCGTGGTCGACGTCGACGTCGATCCCGCCTTCCCGGTGCCCGCCACTTTCTACGTGCAGGAGTTCGCCTACGGCGGCGGCGCCGGGAATCTCTCCAACCTCGTGCGGCTCGATCTTCGGTGAGCGGTGGCGAGGCGGACGCTGCTTCGTCCCGGTCGGTTCCTCGAGCAGCGTCCGACCCGGCCATCGCTCCGTTCCGCTGGCGGCGGCTCGTGGCTTCGTTGACCTCGATCGGCGGCTCTTCCGGTTCGCCTCGCCCCGCTCGACCGCTCCGGGTCGAGCGGGGCATTCGCTCTGCAGGGAGTGACAGCGCGATGCGCCATCAGCAACGATCGTCGGCTCCCGCGCTGTCGCTGTGTCGCCACGCGCTCCTGCTGTTCGCCACCATTCTCGCGACGGGACCGTTGGCGCTGGCCGGCGACTGGTACGTCGACCAGAACTACGCCTCCTGCAGCAGCGGCAGCGGCAGCGCCTCGAACCCGTTCTGCACGATCGGCGCCGCGGTGGCCGCCGCGGCGACGGGTGACACTGTCCACATCGCGCCGGGAACCTACGTCGAGAAGGTGACCGACACGAAGTCGCTCACCTTCATCGGCACCGGCGGCGCGGCGGTGACGACCGTGAAGGGCAGCGGAGGGAGCAACGCGTTCAAGCTCAAGTCCGGAACCACCTCGACGTTTTCCCAGCTGACGATCGCCAACTCGTATCAGGCGGTGGACTTGGACGCCGGTTGCGCAGTTGCGGCGAGCGATTGCACGTTCGACTCGAACCCAGGCTCAACTGGCGGCGCGATCCGAGCGCTGAGCAGCCAGCTGTCGTTCGAACGTTGCCGCTTCCTGCAGTGCTCGGCCGGCAACGGTGGTGCGATCCATGCGATCGGCGGTTCGCTGACGGCGATCGACTCGGAGTTCGACTCCAACCAGTCGGGCAACGCGGCGAGTTCCCACACCGGCGGCGGCGCGGTCTATGCATGCGAAGGGACCGTCGTGTCGCTGGAGCGCTGCATCTTCTCGATGAACACGACGCCGAGCGCCGGAGGCGCGATCCGTTTCTCCGAGAGTCGTTCCGCCAGCGGTTCCACCAAGATCCCCGTCGACGCCACGCTGGTCGATTGCATCGTCACCGGCAACGAGTGCGACACCGAGGGCGGCGCGATCCAGGCGCGCAAGGGGACGGAGCTCGAGCTCCGATTCTGCTCGTTCGACAACAACCGCTCGCACAACGGTGGTGCGATCGACTACGACTTCGGCACGCTGGTGCCGACGCGCCCGCACACGATGATCGGCTGCCGGTTCGTCAACAACGGCGGCACCGACCACTTCGGCATCGGCGGGAGCGGCGGTGCGCTGCGCTTCATGGCCGACGACCTGGTGCTGACCGATTGCGTCTTCATCGGCAACTTCGCCGGCGAGGGGCGCTACTCCAATGGCATCGGCGGCGGCGTGCGGATGACTCGCGGAACGGTCACCCGCTGCTCGTTCGTCGAGAATCGCGCCGAAGGGACGAAGGAAGCGTTCTCGGGCGGCTTCGGCGGCGGCGCCTACGTGAACGGCGACACCACCTTCACCGACTGCGTCTTCGAGCGAAACCTCGCCACCAACCGCTTGAGCAACCAGGCAGGGAACGGCGGAGGGCTCATGTTCGGGCCGAATGTCGCCGCGACCCTGCGCCGCTGCACGCTCGCCGGCAATCGCGCTGAGACGACCCACGGCAAAGCGAGGGGCGGCGCCCATGGAGGCGGCATCGAGACCGGCGCGAACATGGTGCTCTCCCTCGACCACTGCATCATCGCGTCCAACTTCGCGCAGCTCGCCGGGCCCGACCTGCGCGGGCGCGCGAACCTCATCGACTACAACTGCATCGGCGACACGCAGGACGCGATCCTCCTAACCACCGGTCCCAACGACCTGCTCGACGTCGATCCCGAGTTCGTCGACGACGTGAGCGGCGACTTCTCGCTGCGGCCGACCTCGCCCTGCATCGACAGCGGCGACCCGTCGCTCCACGTCGACGGCAAGGACGTGCAGGCCTTCCCGCGCACGCTCGACGGTGACCTCGACGGGCAGCTGCGGATCGACCGCGACGGCCACGAGTTCAGCCACGTCCGGCTCGCGCTCTCGGGCAGCTTCACGCCGGGCGGCGTCGTCACGGTCACGTCGACCGGCCTCGCCGGCTTCGCCACCTTCCTGATCGTCGGCGACGCCGAGGGGCGCCGCCCGCTGAACGGCTTCGGCGAGCTCTACGTCGAGCTGCTCGCCCCCTTCGTGCTGCTGCCGTGGCTGCCGCTGCCGAGCGTGGTCGACGTCGACGTCGATCCCGCCTTCCCGGTGCCCGCCACTTTCTACGTGCAGGAATTCGCCTACGGCGGCGGCGCCGGGAATCTCTCCAACCTCGTGCGGCTCGACATCCAGTAAACAGGGGGCGTGGAACACGCCATCGAGACGCGCGACCTCACGGTCCGCTACCCGCACGACGTCGGCATCGAGGGGATCACGCTCGCCGTGGAACGCGGCGAGCGGTTCGGCTTCCTCGGCAAGAACGGCGCCGGCAAGACGACGACGATCCGCGTGCTGCTCGACCTGCTGCGGCCCGACCGCGGCAGCGCCGCGCTGCTCGGCGTCGACGTGCGCAAGGGCGGCCGCGAGCTGCACCGCCGCGTCGGCTACCTGCCGGGCGACCTCGCGCTGCCCGAGCGGCTGACCGGCGCGCAGGCGCTCGACCTCTTCGCGGCGCTGCAAGGCGTCGCGCCGCTGCGCCGCGACGCCGTGCTCGATCGCCTCGGCTTCCCGCGCGCCGCGCTGACGCGACCGGTGCGCGGCTACTCGACCGGCATGCGCCAGATGATCGGCATCACGATCGCGATGCAGCATGCGCCCGAGCTCCTGATCCTCGACGAGCCGACCAGCGGCCTCGACCCGGTCGTGCGCGACGCCTTCCTCGAGCTGGTGCGCGACTGCCCGGCGCAGGGGCAGACGGTCCTCCTCTCGAGCCACGTGCTCGACGAGGTCGAGCGGTGCGCCGACCGCGTGGCGATCGTCCATCGCGGGCGGCTCCGCAAGATCGGCCGCATCGACGAACTGCAGAGCGACCTGCGCCGCACCAGCCCGCCGATCGCCACGCTCACCTGGCGCGACGGCTCGCGCACCGTGCTGCACGGCACGGAAGGCCCCGAGGCGCTGCTCTCCGCGGCCCACGCTGCCGCGGCGCAGCGGCCGGGCGAGTTGGTCGATCTCGACGTGCGCGCGCCCGGCCTCGACGCGCTCTTCCGCGCCGTCGTCGCCGAGGAGGCGCTTGGCGCAGCAGCGGAGCGCGCCACGTGAGCGGTCCGCTGCTCTGGTTGTTGACCCGTCGTTTCGCGCTCGGCTGCGGGCTCTCCGCGCTGGTGCCGGTGCTGCTCGGCGTGATGACCGGCCATCTCTGGCCGCAGTACCGCCAGCAGATCGCGGCGCTCGAGAAGTTCGGCTTCATGAAGCTGGCGCAGACCTTCCTGCGCAGCGACCTGCTGCCGAGCGACTCGACCTCGTTCCTCTTCCAGCTCCCCTTCGTCCATCCGGTGACGATGCTGGCGCTGATCGTCGCGATGGCGCTGCCGACGCTCGCCTACCCGGCGGGCGCGCGCGGCCGCGGGACGCTCGACCTGCTGCTCGCCTCGCCGCTGACGCGCGGCTCGCTCATCGTCACGGTCTTCCTCTTCACGCTCCCCTTCGCGCTGCTCCATGCGGCGGCGCCGCTGCTCGGCGTCTGGCTCGGCGGCGCGCTGGCCGGCGTCGGCGACGAGCTCCCCTTCGCGCTGTTCCTGCAGGTCAGCTTCGAGAGCTTCGCGCTCTGCCTCTTCTTCGCCGGCCTCTCGCTGCTGCTCTCGGTCGGCCTCGCGCCGCGCCGCGCGCTGCGCGGGCCCGAAGGGGGCGGCGCAATGGCGGCGCTGGCGGTCGTCGTGCTCTGGTCGCTGCTCGCCGAGATCGTCGCGACCTACTGGAAGGAGCTCGCCTGGCTGAAAGTGGCCACCCCGTTCGGCTGGTTCGAGCCGCCGCAGGTGCTGGCCGGCGTGACGAGCCCGTGGCGCGACGGCGCCGTGCTGCTCGCCGCCGGGTTCGCCTGCTTCGCGCTCGCCTGGCGCAACGAGCGGGCGCGCCGCAGCGCGTGACGCAGGGCGCGGCGCGCGACGCGGCCGCTACACTCGCGCCCCCCACTTCGAGGAGCCGCTCCGATGATCGAACGCCTGCTGCTTGGCCCCGGTCCGAGCAACGTCCCGCACGAGGCGCTGCTGGCGCTGCTGCGTCCGACGCTCGGCCACCTCGACCCCGACTTCCTCGCCACGATGCAGCGGGTGCGCGAGCGCCTCCAGCAGGTCTTCGTCACCAAGAACCCCCACACGCTCGCCGTCTCCGGCACCGGCACCGCCGGCATGGAGATGATGCTCACCAACCTGGTCGAGCCGGGCGACCGCGTGGTGGTCGTGGTGAACGGCTTCTTCGGCGGGCGCGGCGCCGAGATGGCGCGCCGGCTCGGCGCCGACGTCGTCGAGGTGAAGGGCGCGTGGGGCCAGCCGATCGATCCGGCGGCGGTCGACGCGGCGCTCGGCCAGGCGAAGACGGCGCTGCTCTACTTCGTCCACGCCGAGACCTCGACCGGCGTGCGCAACGACGCCGCGGCGCTCGCCGCCTGCGGGCGCCGCCGCGACGCGCTGGTGCTGATGGACTGCGTCACCTCGCTCGGCGGCCTGCCGGTCACCGTCGACGCGTTCGGCGTCGACGCCGCCTTCTCGGGCTCGCAGAAGTGCCTCGGCGCGCCGTGCGGCCTCGCGCCGATCACCTTCGGCGCGCGCGCGCTGGCGAAGATCGCGGCGCGCAAGAAGCCGGTGCCGTCGATCTACTTCGACCTCCTCTGGCTCGAGAAGTACTGGGGCGCCGAGAAGAGCTACCACCACACCGCCCCGATCCAGAACGTCTTCGCCTTCGACGAGGCGCTGCGCCTCATCCTCGAGGAGGGGCTCGAGAAGCGCTTCGAGCGGCACGCTTCGGCGCATCGCGCGCTGGCGGCCGGCCTCGCGGCGATGGGCTTCGAGCTGCTGCCGCCGGCGGCGAACCGCCTGCCGATGCTGAACGCGATCGTGCTGCCCGAGGGCCTCGACGAAGCGGCGCTGCGGAAGCGCCTCCTGCTGCACCACTCGATCGAGATCGGGGCGGGGCTCGGTGACCTGAAGGGCAAGATCCTGCGCGTCGGCTTGATGGGCCGCAACGCGAACCGCGCCGCGGTGATCACCTTCCTCGCGGCGTTCGAGGAGTCGCTGCGCACGCTCGGCAAGGCGCCGCCGGCCGGAGCGGGCGTCGCGGCCGCGCTGGCGGCCAGCTGAACGAGCGGTGAAGCGGTCCGCGCGCCGCCGCGCGCTCAGGCGCTCGCGGGCGCCGGGGCGAGCGGCTCGACCGGCCGCCCCTCGAGCTGCACGCAGCGCACCTGGTTGCGGCCGTGCTCCTTGGCGACGTAGAGCCCTTCGTCGGCGAGCTTGAGAAGCGCCTCGAAGTCGGGGATCCCGGCGCCGCGCGTCGCGACGCCGAGGCTCGCGGTGACGTGGCCGTCGAAGGAGCCGCCGCGGATCGGGTGGGCCTCGATCGCCGCGCGCAGCTTCTCCGCGAACGCGATGGCGCGCTCGGCGTCGACGCCCGGCATCACCACCACGAACTCCTCGCCGCCGAGGCGGCAGACGGTGGCAGGCGGCTCGGTCGCGGTGGAGAGGACCTTCGAGGTCTCCTTCAGCACGAGGTCGCCGATGTCGTGGCCGTAGGTGTCGTTGACCCGCTTGAACTTGTCGATGTCGACCATGATCGCGGAGAAGGCGCCGTCCTCCTTCGCCGACTTCTCCCACCCTTCGCGCAACGCCTCCATGGCGAAGCGGCGGTTCGGCAGCTCGGTGAGCACGTCGGTCACGGCGGCCTGCGTGAGGCGCCGCGCGAGGATGCCGAGCTCCGCGACCTGCTTCTGCATGGTCGCCTTGTCGGAGTCGACGCGCTCCTGCAGGCGCACGACGCGCATGCCGGCGCGCACGCGCGCGAGCAGCAGCTTCGGCTTGAACGGCTTCACCACGTAGTCGTCGCAGCCGGCGTCGAACGCCTCGACGATGCGGTCCTCGTTCTCGTCGGAGGTGAGCAGCAGCAGGTAGACGCGCCGCCCCGCCTCGAAGGCGCGCAGGCTCTTGCAGAGCGCGACGCCGTCCATGCCGGGCATGTTGCGATCGGCGATGACGATGTGCGGGATGAGCTGCATCGCCGCCTTCAGCGCCTCCTTGCCGTCGCTCATCATCGTGACGTGGTGACCGGCGCGCTGCAGCAGCGTGCCGAGCAGCTTGAGCGAGCCCGTGTCGTCATCGACCAGCAGGATGCGCGCGCGGCTCGCGGTGACGGTGCCGCCGCTCGCGAGGGCCGGCGCGGGCGCGGCGGTGGTCGGCGGTGCGCCGGGCGTCGCGGCCGGCGGCTTCGCGGCGGCCGGGACCGCAGTCGGGGCAGCGGCCGGAACGGCGGGCGGCGAGCCGGGCTTCGTCGCCGGCGCGGGCGTCGCGACCGGCTTCGCGGCCGGGGCGTGCGCCGCCGTCGGCTTCGCGGTGGCGGCCGCCGTCGCTGGCGCGGGCGACTTCGTCGCGGGCGCGGGCGCGGCGGGCGCCGGCTTGCCGACCGGCCGCTCGGCGAAGAAGGGGCTGCGCTGGCGCGCCTTCGTCGGAGGGCCGCCGTTGTAGGGCGGCACCGCCGTCGTGACGATCTCCAGCATGTTCCCCCACTTGCGCCACGCCTCGACCATCTCGTTCCAGAGGAACGGCAGGTCGTCCTTGTTCCAGTCGGGGAACGCGGCCAGCGCGCCCTGCACCAGCTCGACGTCGAGCGGCTTGTCGTCCGGCAGGATGAAGGCGGCGGCGAAGCGCGCGGAGATCCAGACCAGCGCGGAGACGCCCGGCCCGCGCTTGCCCTCCTGCAGCGGCGGCGCTGCCAAGGCCACGGCCTGCGCGGCCGTCGAGAAGCCGTCGGGCAAGCGCCATTCGGTCAGCATCGCCGCGGTCACTTCGCGATGGTCGATGCCGAAGCGCTGCTGCTCGAGCACCGCGCGGCCGTTCGCCGTGACCGACTCGGGCGACGAGAGGATCTCGGCGAAGTCGCGCGGATGGACGGTGGCGAGCGCCAGCGAACCGAGGTCGCTCACCAGCGCCGCGACGAAGACCTCGGCCGGCACGCCGATCTTGAAGCGCGCCGACATGACGTGCGCCGCGACGGCGCGCGCCAGCGACTGCGACCAGAACACGCCGTAGTCGAACGCCTCGCACACGCCGTTGCGGTGGGCCGAGACGAGGCTGAAGCCCAGCGCGATGCTGCGCACCGAGCGCAGCCCGAGGCGCATGGTCGCCTCCTTGATCGTCGCGCAGGGACGCGTGCCGCCGGCGAGCGCCGAGTTGGCGACCTGCAGCAAGCGGCCGGTCAGCGACGGGTCGGACTGGATGCACTTCGCGAGCTCGTCGACCGAGCAGTTCTCGCTCTGCGTGATGCGCAGGATCTCCATGCCGACGCCCGGAGGCGACGGCAGAGCGCCGGTGGCCTTCAGCTCTTCGAAGGTCTTGTTCGCCATCGCGGTCCCGCATCCCTACGCCAAGGGCTTGCATCGGTGCCGAAGACCGCGGAACTGACCTCGCCCCGCCGCAGGCGCGGGGAGATTCTGATGCGATCAGGCGAAACCCTGATCGTCCACCGCACGCCCATCCCTGAACCGCGTCATCGCTCCGCCCTGGGGCGCGGGCCGGAAAACCGTGCGCGAGCGCGCTAAGGTCCGCGTGATGCTCCCCGACTCGACCTTCCGCGATGCGGTCGTGCTGGTCACCGGCGGCGGCACCGGGCTCGGCCTGGTGACCGCTCGGCGCTTCGCCGCGCTCGGCGCGAAGTTGGTGCTGGCGAGCCGGCGCAGCGCCCACTTGGACCCGGCGGCTGCCGCGCTCGCCGCCACCGGCTGCGACGTGCTGGCGGTGCCGACCGACGTGACGCGCCCCGGCTCGGTCGAGGCGCTCGTCGAGCAGGCGTGCGCCCGCTTCGGCCGCATCGATGTGCTGGTCAACAACGCCGCCGGCAACTTCCTCTGCCCCGCCGAGGAGCTCTCGCCCGCCGGCTTTAAGGTCGTGATCGACATCGCGCTGAACGGCGTCTTCTACTGCTCGCGCGCGGTCGGCAAGCGGATGCTCGCGCGCGGCAGCGGGCGCATCGTGAACGTCGTCGCCGCCTACGCGTGGACCGGCGGGCCCGGCACGATCCACAGCGCCGCCGCGAAGGCGGGCGTCGTCGCGCTGACCAAGACGCTCGCCGTCGAATGGGGCGGCCGCGGCCTGCGCGTGAACGCGGTCTGCCCCGGCTTCTTCGACTCGGAAGGGGCACGCGAGCGGCTCTGGCCCGACCCGGCCGTCGCCGCGCGCATGGCCCGCAGCGTCCCGGTCGGCCGCTTCGGCGAGATGGAGGAGGTGGCGAACGCCATCACCTACCTCGCCTCGCCCTTCGCCGACTACGTGAACGGCGAAGTGCTCGTCGTCGACGGCGGGCAGCACCTCGGCAAGGGGATCGGCGGCGAGGGGGCGCCGCGGCGCGCCTCGTTCCCGACCGACGGCGCCTCGTAGCGGATCGCTCGCGATCGTTCGCGATCGCGCGGCGCCGTTCGCGGCGCCGTTCAGCGCGCGTCGTCGACCAGCACCACGTCGTCGCCCGCGAGGTCGTAGTGCTGGCCGCGCGGCGGCGGCGGCAGGCGGACCCACGGGTTCTGCAGCAGCTCGTCGAGCGTCGGGCTGCGGCCGTTCTCGGCGCGGAACTGCACCACCCAGCGCGAGGCGCCGCGCAGGCTGTTCCTGCGCTCGAGCTCGTCGCACTTCTCGAAACGCGGTCGCAGCGCCGGATCGATCCAGAGCGACGCGACCACCGGATCGACCACCTCGGGCGCCATCAGGCCGGGACGGCGCAGCTCGTCGGCGGTGAGCGGCGGCCGCTGCACGGTCGCCTTGAACTCCTCGATGGCGCGCAGCGCGATGCGCCGCTTCGCGCGCTCGATCTGCAGCGCCGCCGTCTCGCGCACCAGCTCGTTGCTGTGGTCGAGGTAGCCGGCCCACTGCGCCAGCGCCGCATAGTCCTGCCGGCCGTCGACCAGCAGCGACGAGTAGAAGCCCATGGTGAGCGCGTCGCAGCTCGGGTCCTTCACCACCGGCTCGAGGATGGCGAGCGTCCGCTCGCGATCCTTGTGGTGGGTGTAGACCGCCATCGCCAGCTCGACGGCGAGGCGCAGGTCGTCCGGGTTCTTCGCCACCCCCTCCTCGAGCAGCTCGATGGCGCGGTCGGGATGGCGCTCGATCATCGTCAGGTAGGTGGCGCCGAAGCTGTAGACGGTCGCGAAGGACGGCTCGAGCAGCGGGATCGTGGTGAACACCGAGTCGAGCCAGGCGAGCTTGCGTTGCGGATCGGAGAAGTCGCGCGACAGGTCGCCGATCGCCGAGAGCCACAGGAGGTCGGAGAGCGTCGAGCGGTGGCCGGCCGAGAGGAGCTTCGCCAGCGCGGGCCGCGGCACGAACGAGGTGCCGGGCAAGCGGCGCCCCGCGTTCGCCTCGGCCAGCGGCGCGCGCAGCAGCACGGCACCGGTCGCCGCGAGCGCCATCACCAGGGGCAGCACGCCGCGCCGCATCACACTTCCCGCCGCCGGAACAGGAGGATCGCGCCGCCGACGAAGACGGTCGACCAGAGCGCCATCGCGAGCGCCCCCATCGCGAGCTGCGACCAGTGGACCGGCAGCTGCGCCGTGGTCGCGTTGATGAAGTTCACGTCCTCGGTGTTGGGCAGCAGCTTGTAGGCGAGCGACCAGAAGGTCGAGAACTCCGGCGAGCGGCCGTCGGCGCAGAGCTCGCGCAGCGCTTCGGTCGAGCGCGCCGCCAGCGCGAAGCCGCAGGTGCCGATCGCGGCGATGGCCGGCGCCGTGAGCGTGCCCAGGAAGAGCGCCACCGCCACCAGCAGCAGCGACTCGCACAAGAGCCCGAGCAGCGCCGCGAAGAGCGCCTCGGTCGGCTGCCCGCCCCACAGCACGATCCAGACCAGGAGCGCGCCGCCCGCCGCCGCGAGGCAGCTCCAGGTCGCGCCGACCAAGCCGAAGTACTTGCCGAGCAGGAACTCGCCGCGCGTCACGTCGCGCGAGAGCAGCGGATAGAGCGTCCGGCGCTCGACCTCCTTGGCGAGGCTGAAGGCGCCGACCAGCATCGCGAGCAGGAGGCCGAGGACGGCCAGTCCCGACAGCGAGAAGTCCTGCACCATCTTCAGCTCGTCCTCGACCGAGAGCCAGCCGAGCACGCGGCTGAACAGGACGAGACCGAGCGCGAAGAGCGCGACGACCAGCAGCACCTTGTCGCGCATCGCCTCGAGGAACGTGGCGCGCGCGAGGACGACGACGCGATCCCTCATGTCGAGACCTCCTCGGGCTGCGGCTGGCTCGAAAGCGGCTCGACCGGCGCGCTCGCGGATCGCGGCGAGCCGGCGTCTGGCGCGGCGGGATGCGCCCGCTCGTCGAGGAAGCGGACGAACCACGCCTCGAGCGATTCGCGTTCGGGAGCGAGCGAGAGGAGCCGGCCGCCGGCGGCATGCACCTGCGCGGCGAACGCGGGGCCGAGGTCGGACCCCGGCAAGCACGCGGTCACCGTGCCGCCGCTCGCGCGGAAGAGGGTCGCTGCCGCGGCGAGGCGCGTGCAGAGCTCCTCGGGCACCCCTTCTGCGCAGAGCTCGAAGCTGCGCGGCGCGCTCTCGAGCAGCTCGTGGATCGTGCCTTGGCGCACCAGTTCGCCGCGGTGGAGCACGACGACGCGATCGCAGAGCTCCTGCACGTCGGCCAGCACGTGCGAGCAGAGGACGACCGTGCGGCCGAGGCGGCGCTGCTCGAGGATCAGCTCCTTCACGAGGCGCCGCCCGCTCGGGTCGAGGCCGGTGAGCGGCTCGTCGAGGATCAGCAGTTCCGGCTCGTGCAGCAGCGCTGCGGCGAGGCCGAAGCGCTGCCGCATCCCCTTGCTGAAGCCGCGGAGCCGCCGGTTCGCGGCGTCGCTCAACCCGACCCGCTCGAGCAGCGCCGGCGTGCGCTCCGCGATGGTGGCGCGGTCGAGGCCGCAGAGCCGCCCGTAGGTCATCAACCCTTCGCGCGGCGTGAGGTGCTCGTGGAAGTAGGGGTTCTCGGGCAGGTAGCCGAGCGCGCGGCGCGCCGCCGCATCGCCGCTCTCCTTGCCGAGCAGGAAGGCGGCGCCCGAGTCGGCGGCGAGCAGCCCGGTCGCGATCTTGATGGTCGTGGTCTTGCCGGCGCCGTTCTGGCCGAGCAAGCCGAAGCACTCGCCCTGCTCCACGGCGAAGGAGACGCCGCGCAAGGCGGCGACCCGCGGCTTCAGCAGCCCGGGCTTGAACCCCTTCACCAGTTGGCGAACCTCGAGCACGGTCCGCATCGGCGCTCGCTCCATGACGACCGGCCGCTGGCGGCGCGCCAGTCGGCAAACTCTTCCGACAACCGCTGTCGGCAGCGCGCCCCCTTCCGCTTGAGGGCGCGTCGCGAGGGCGGGGCCCGAGGACCCGCGCGCGGCACCCGCCGCAGGAGGGGCGAGCGCCCGTGAACGACGGCTTCACCTACCGCGAGCAGCTGCCCGACCGCGCCGCCGGCCGCGTGCTGCTCGACTGGCTCGTCGAACGGTGGCGCCACGGCGACCGCGCGCACTGGAGCGAGCGCCTCGCACGCGGCGAGGTGACGCTCGAGGGGGTGCCGGCGACCGGTGGCGAGCCGCTCACCGCGGGGCGCTCGCTCGCGTGGCAGCGGCCGCCGTGGGAGGAGCCGGCCGCGCCGCTCGGTTGCGCGCTGCTCTTCCGCGACGACCACTTCCTCGCGATCGCCAAGCCGGCCGGCCTGCCGACCATGCCGTCGGGCGGCCGCTACCTCCACCACACGCTGCTCCATCAGGTGCGCCGCCGTTTCCCCGAGGCGACGCCGCTCCACCGGCTCGACCGCGGCACGTCGGGGCTCGTCCTCTTCGCGCGCACCGCCGCCGCGCGCACCGCCGGCTCGGCGCTCTTCCACGACGGCGCGATCGAGCGCCACTACCGCGGCCGCGTGGTCGGCCCGCCGATCGCCGCGCCGTTCACCATCGACCTGCCGATCGGCGAGCGCCCCCATCCGACGCTCGGCCGCGTCTTCTGCGCCGTCGCGCCGGGCAGCGCGGGCACGCCCGGTCGCGCCGCGCGCACCGATGTCGCGCCGCTCGACCACGACGCGGCGACCGGCCGCTCGCGGGTCGCGATCCGCATCGGGAGCGGCCGCCCCCACCAGATCCGCATCCACCTCGCGGCGGCGGGTTGGCCGCTCGAGGGCGAGCCCTTCTTCGGGCCGGGCGGCACGCCGCTCGAAGGGACGCGCGCGCGACCGGGCGACGTCGGCTACCAGCTGCACGCGATCGCGCTGGTGGCGGACCATCCGCTCGGCGGCGCGCCGCTCCACCTCTGGTGCGCGCCGCCGCCGGCGCTGCGCCTGCGCGACGAGGTACCGAGCGCGCCGCGGCCGGCGTAACCTCGCCCGAGCTTCGCACGCCCGAGGTGCCCGCGATTCGCCGAGGAGAGGCCGTGGCCGACGCGACCCACCACAGCAGCGCCAGCAGCAGCAGCAGCGCCAGAGCCCCCACTAGCAGCGGCGCGCTGATCGAGGCGAGGAACGTCTTCCGCCTCTATCCCGGCGCGCGCGACACGGCGCCGGTGCTGCAGGACGTCTCCCTCGCGCTGCCCGAGGGGAAGTTCATCGTGATCATGGGGCCGAGCGGCTCGGGCAAGTCGACGCTGCTCCACCTGCTCTGCGGGCTCGATCTCCCCTCGTCGGGGCAGATCTTCCTCGCCGGCCAGGAACTCACCGCGATGGACGACGAGGCGCGCACGCAGTTGCGCCGCGCGTGGGTCGGCTTCGTCTTCCAGTTCTACAACCTCGTGCCGAACCTGACGGTCGGCGAGAACCTCGCGCTGCCGCTCCTGCTGCAGGGGATCACCGATCCGCGCAAGGACCCGCGCTACGAGGAGATCGCCCGCCTCTTCGGCCTGCAGGACAAGCTCGGCCGCCGGCCGCACGAGCTGTCGGGCGGCGAGATGCAGCGCACCTCGATCGCGCGCGCGGTGATCCACCAGCCGCGCGCCGTCTTCGCCGACGAACCGACCGGCAACCTCTCAACCAAGGCGGGGCTCGAGGTGATGGAGCACCTGAAGAAGGCGGTCGACCTGCTCCACCGCACCGTCGTGCTGGTGACCCACAACCCGCGCGACGCCCGCTTCGCCGACGAACTCCATTTCCTGAAGGACGGTCGCATCGACCCGGCCTGGTCGCTGCGCGGAGGGCCGCTCGATGAACATCGCATCCATGCTCGCCTGGAGGAGCTTGGCATCTAGGCCGGCGCGCTCCTTCACCGCAGCGCTCGGGATCGCGGTCGGCATCGCCACCGTCGTCTCGGTGCAGGTGGTCGACCACAACACGATCCTCACCCAGCAGCTGAAGTCGCAGGTCGCGGTGCTCGGCCACCCCGACGTCGAGATCAAGCCGCATGCGACCGGCCTGCCGGACGGCGGCGCCGCGCCGGCGGAGCTGGCCGGCGATCGCGACCTGGCGGTCTTCTGCGGCCTCTTCTACGGCCACGCCGAGCGCGTCGTCGCCGCGCCGCCACCAGGCGCCACGCCGGCGGAGTCGGACGGCGCGGAGCGCCACGGCGTCGACCTCACCACGCTCGCGCTCGGCCCGCTCGCCGCGTCGGCCTTCGGCGCCTACTCGATCAGCGAGGGGCGCGACTTCGCCGCCGCCGACGCGCGCGAGCTGCTGCTGCCCGAGCGGCTCGCGGCCGAACTCGGCCTCGCGATCGGCGACTCGGTGACGCTGCAGAGCGTCGTGCCGGTCCGCGAAGGGTGCCGCGACGGCAAGGTCGTGCGCCTCAAGCCGAGCGGTCCGCAGGCGACGCCCGGCGCGCCGCTCGCGTTCACGCTGGTCGGCCTGCTCGGCCCCGGCAACGTCGGCTCGCAGCCGGTCGCAGTGCTGCCGTTCGAGAGCGCGGCGCAGCTCTACGCCGGCGTGCCGGTGCAGCCGACCTGGTGGGGTCGCCTGGCGGACGGCGCCGTCTGGCAAGACCTCGCGCAGCGGCTGAAGGAGCGCTACGTCGTCGAGAAGCCGAAGGGGGCGATGATCGGCGAGCGGATCGACCAGAAGGCGTTCCGCAAGTCGCTCGGCATCACGAGCTGCCTCGCGCTGCTGCTCGGGCTCTTCGTGATCTACAACGCCTTCTCGATGGCGCTGGTCGAGCGGGTGCGCGAGATCGGCTTGCTGCGCGCGCTCGGCCTCACGCGCGGCGAGATCGCGCGCGCGGTGCTGCTCGAGGGGCTCCTGCTGGCGATCGGCGGCGCGCTGCTCGGCGGCATGCTGTCGGTGGCGCTGGTCGGGCTGATGAACCTGCTCAACATCACCACGCTCGGCGCCAACAAGCCGCTGCAGATCCTCGAGGTGCCGTGGCCCACCGTGCTGGGCGTCACCGCGCTCGGGATGCTCTTCGCGCTGTTCGGCATGGCGTCGCCGCTGCTGCGCGCGCGCCACCTCTCGGTGCTGGAAGCACTGCGCGCGGGGCGGCTCGCGCTGCGCGCCGACCCCGGCTTCTCGCTGCGCGTCGGGCTCCTGCTCGGCACGCCGCTGATGATCCCGCTGGTCTTCGCGCTGGTGACGCCGCCGCTCGGCGAGCGCCAATCGCAGGTGCAGGGGCTGATCCTCATGCTGGCCGGCGTGGTGGCCGCCTTCTTCCTGCTGCTGCTCGCGGTGCCGGGGCTGATCCATCGGCTGGTCGGCGCGGTGCTGTGGCCCCTGCGCCTCGCGCTGCCGATCGAGGCGCGCCTCGCCGCGGCGGCGGTGCGCGGCGCGCGGCAACGGGTGCTCGGCACGCTGACCGGCTTGGCGGTGGTGGTCGCGGCGGTCTTCGTGGTGCGCGCGGTGAACGACGGCTTCCTCGACGAGATCGACCGCTTCTCGCAGCGCGCCGCCGGCGGCCGCCTCTTCGTCCGCACGCGCGCGCTCCCCCGCGACGAGGCGCTGCGTCTGCTGTCGCTGCCCGAGGTGGCGCGCGTCGACTGCCTCTCCGCCGAGGTGCTGGTCCCCTTCCCGCTCCGCGGCCTGCGCGCGGCGTCGCTGCAGGCCGAAGCGGCGCGCCTGCGCCTCTCCGACGCGGCGCTGGCCGACTTCGCGCGCGGCGAATCGCTGCTCCTCTCGAACTTCCTCGCCGAGCAGATGGGGTGGCGGAGCGGCGACCTAGTGACCGTGCCGACCTTCTCGGGACCGCAGGAGTTCCGCATCGCGGCGATCAGCGACGAGCTGGGTTACTGGCCCGACGATCGCCGCTTCGCGCTGGTCGAGATGGGCCGCCTCGACGAGCTCTTCTGCGTCGACGACTCGCAAGGGCGCCACTTCATCCTGACGCTGAAGCCCGGCAGCGACGGCCGCGCCCTCGAGCGCGAACTCGCCGCGCGGCTGCCCGACTCGCCCGATCGGCAGATCCGCTCGGCGGAGACGCTCACCGACTTCTACTTGGCCGACGGACGGCGCGACTTCTACGTCTTCGACGTGATCCTCTGGAGCACCGCGGCGCTGGCGGCGATCGGCCTGCTCAACTCGCTCACCATCGCGCTGCTCGAGCGGCAGCGCGAGATCGGCCTCCTGCGCACGCTCGGTCTCACCGCGCGGCAGATCGGCCGCATGCTGATGGCCGAGGCGCTGGCGCTCGGCGTGGTGGGCGGCGTGCTGGCGGCGCTGCTCGCGGCGCCGGTCAGCAAGCTGGTGCTCGACGCGGTGCGCGTCATCAGCCGGCTCGACCTGCGCTACTGGTTCACGCCGGCGCGCTTCGCGGCGCCGCTGCTGGCCGCCATCGCCATCGCGCTGCTCGCCGCGTGGTGGCCGGCGCGGCGCGGCGGACGGGTCGCGGAGGGGGCGCTGAACCGCCACGAGTAGCGGCGCGCGCGCCCGCTTCGCGAGCCGCCCGCGCCGTCAACGCGCCGCGGGCGGCGGCGCGATCCGGCCGGAGCGCTGCACCACCAGCACGCCGAGCAGCACCAGCGCCATCCCGACCCAGAAGGGCCACGCGAGCGGCGGCACGAGGGTGGCGCCGAGCCACGCCGGCCCGCCCACCGCCAGCAGCGACTGGAGCAGCGCGGTGGCGGGCGGCTGCGCGTTCATGCAGACGGCGACCTGCACCGGATGGAGGTGCTTCAGCAGCTGGCTCCAGAGCAGGTTCATGGTGACGCTGGTGATCACCACCATGTAGCCGAGCCCGAGCCACGCGCTGGTGGGCACCGCGGCGAAGTTCGTCTGCTTCAGCGCAAGGCCGCCGATCGGCATGGTCGCGAGCGCGCCGAGGATCAGCGTCCACGCGGTCACCGTGCGCGGATCGTGACGGCGCGACAGCGCGCGCGTCGCGACCGTGCAGAAGACCCACGCCGCCACCGCCGCCAGCAGCAGCAGGTCGCCGCCGCGCACCTTGGCCGCCTCGGCGCCCCCCTCCCACGGCTCGAGCACCACCAGCGCTCCCGACAGCGCCACCAGCACGCCGAGCAGCTTCGCGCGCCGCGGCAGCGCCCTCTCCAGCCAGCTCGTGAAGAGCAGCACGCCGAGCGGCGTCAACGCGTACATCAGCGCGCCGTGGCTCGGCACGCTCGCCTTCAAGCCGCGCAGGAAGAGGTACTGGTTGATCGGCACGTGGAGGATGCCGAGCCCGAAGAGCTTCGCCCACGTCGGACCGTCGAAGTTCGGCTTCGGGATGACGGTGCCGGTCAGCAGGAGCAGCACGAAGGTCGTGCCCAGCGCGCGCGCGAGCGTCAGCGCCTCGGGCGACTTGAAGCCGTCGGCAGCGAGCTTGCTCAACACGTAGGTGCCGGCGGCGCAGGCGACGTGGGTCGCCATCAAGGCGAACTGGGTGGAGCGTCTCATCGGGGGGTGCGTTCCGCGGCGTCCACGGTGTCCGCCCTGTCGACGGCGTCGGCGGGCTCGGCGAGCCCGTCGAGTTCGCGCTCGCTGAAGCCGGCGGCGAGCCGCCCCGCGCGGTCGAGCGGCGGCGGCGCGCTGCGGCGCGGGCGGAGCGGCCGCGCGAGCGCGAGGAAGTGCCGCTCGGCATCGAGGCCGCGGCGCGCGCAGGCGACGCGATGCCAGCGCGTGCCGATCGCGACGTGGCCGATCTCGTCGCGGTAGACGCGGTCGAGCAGCGCCGCCGACGCCTCGTCGCCCGCCGCGCGCAGCTCGTGGCGCAACTTCGCCGAGACGTCGAGCCCCTTCGCCTCCAGCACGCGCGGCACGATCGCGAGTCGATCGGGCAGCTCCGGGAAGCGGATCGCCGTCTCCCAGAGGCCGAGGTGGAGCGGCTCCTCGCCGAGCTCCCCGCCGAGTTCGTGCAGGCGCGCCAGCAGCAGGCGCGCGTGGAGCGCCTCCTCGCCGGCGATCGCCAGCATGTCGCGGTAGTAGTCCGCCTCCTCGCCCGGGAAGTCGGCGACGGCGAGCAGCGCGAGCTCGATGGCGCAGAGCTCGATGTGGGCGACCGCGTGGATCAGCGAGCGGCGGCCGCGGGCGTCGCAGAGGTCGGCGCGCCGGCGCGTGGCGAGCGAGCCGGTCACCACGACGCGCGCCGGGCGGGCCGGGCGCTGCGGCGCGCCGCGCTCGAAGCGCGGATCGAGGGCGCCGCGGCGGGCGGCTTCGCAGAGCGCGTCGGCCGCGGCGATCTTGCGCAGGACGTCGGGCTCGGCCAGCACGGCGGCGACGTCGGCGGCGAGGCCGGTCGCGCTCATGCGGAGCGCTCCGGCGCGGCACGCAGGTCGGGCGCGACGTCGATCACCACCTTGAGCGTGCCGGGCCGCGCGGCGTGGTCGAGCGCGCGGTCGGCCTGCGCCAGCGGGTAGCGCGCGACGATCAGCGGCCGCGGATCGAGGAACCCCTCCGCCAGCGCGGAGAGCGCCGGCGCGAAGTCGCCGCAGCGCGACCCCTGCAGCGTGATCTCGTCGACCACCAGCGCGGCGAGCGGCAGCGTCGAGGGCGCTTCGGTCGTCGTCTTCAGGATCAGCGTGCCGCGCGGCGCGACGCGGCCGAGCGCATGGGCGACCGCGTCGGCGCGCCCGCTCGCCTCGACCACCAGCGGGAAGCGCTGGTGCGCCGCGAACGCGAACGGCGTGGTCGCGTCCAGCAGCGGCTCGCCGAGGTGGAGGGCGCCGGCCGGCAGCAGCGCGGCGCGCTCGGGATGGCGGCCCGCCACCAGCACCGCGACGCCGTGCAGCGCCAGCGCGTGGACGCAGAGCAGCCCGAGCCGCCCGTCCCCCACCACCAGCGCTTCCGGCACCGCCGTGAGGTCGACCTGTTCGGCGATCGCGAAGGCGGCGGCGAGCGGCTCGGTGAAGAGCGCCGCGTCGTCGCTCACCTCGGGCGGCAGCGGATGGAGGTTCGTGGCGGGGAGCACGAGCTGCTCGGCGAAGGCGCCGGAGCGGCCGAGGATCCCGAGCACGCTGCGGGTCGCGCAATGGCGCGCGAGGCCGCTCCGGCAGCGCTCGCAGCGGCCGCAACTGGCGTTGATCTCGCCGACCACGCGCTGGCCGGCGAGCGGCCCGTCGAGCGCGACGCCGACGAACTCGTGGCCCGGCACGCCGGCGAACCCCAGGTAGCCGCGCCGCAACGCGAGGTCGGTGGCGCAGATGCCCGCGGCGCGCACGGCGACGCGCACTTCCCCTGCGGCCGCCACGGGCAGGGCGACGTCGTCGCGCACCGTCGCCCGCCCGTCCGCGATCACCAGCGCCCGCATCGCACCCTCCCGCCGCGGCGCCCTCCACGGCCCGTGGGCTCGACGCGGCGCACCCGCCCGCCGGTCAGTTCTTGCCGACCGCCTTCAGCAGCTTCTTCGGGTCGAAGCCGACCATCACCGTCCCGTCGACGACGATGGTCGGCGTGCTCATCGAGCCCAACTCGAGCAGCTGCTCCTGCACCCCCTCGTGCGTCACGTCGCGCGCCTCGAACGGCACGCCCACCTTCTTCAGCAGGTCCATCGCGGCGTGGCACGGGCCGCAGCCCGGCGCGGTGTAGACGATCACGGAACTGGCCATCGATGCGCCTCCTCAGCTCTTCACCAGCTGCAGCAGCCGCTGCGGATTGAAACCGACCATCATCTGGCCGTCGACCAGGATGGTCGGGGTGCTGCTCGAACCGAGCGCGGCGAGCTCGGCCCCCGCCGCCTCGTCGTTCGCCACGTCCTTGGCGACGAAGGGGATCTTCTGCGCCTGCAGGAACTCCATCGCACGGTGGCACGGGGGGCATCCAGGCTGGTGGTAGACGATGATCTGCTTGCTCACGGCGATCTCCTCGGACGGGCCCTGCACGAGGGCCCGGGAATGGAACGAGCGGGGCGCCCGACCATCGCGATGGCCGCAGCACCCCGCCCGTGGCGAGGAGATCCCCCGTCAGCTCTTGGCGAGCTGGAGCAGCCGCTGCGGGTTGAACCCCACCAGCATCTGCCCGTCGATCACGATGGTCGGCGTGCTCATCGAGCCCAGAGCCATCAGCTCTTCCGCCGCCTTCTCGTCGACCGTCACGTCCTTCTCGACGAAGGGGATCTTCTGCTGCGATAGAAACTCCATCGCGCGGTGGCAGGGGGGTCAGCCAGGCTGGTGGTAGACGACGATGTTCTTCGCCATGTCGGCGGGACCTCGTGGGGGAAAGGTGGCGGGTCGGGGTTCGCGGCGCGAACCCGCGCGGCGGCCTCGCTCGCACCCTGCGAGCTTCGGCTGCGCGAGGGCGAGCACCATAGCGCGCGCGAGCGCGGCCCGGATCGAGCCGCTCGCGCGCCCCGGGATCGATGCCGACGCGGTCGCCGCGGTGTCACCCCCCGCCCGCACGCCCGCTTGCCGCGCCGCCCTCCGGCGCTTCTGATCGCGACCGATGGCGAAGCGGCGGAGGCGCTGGCGACTGCTCTACGGGTTCCTGCTGACCGGCGTGCTGCTCTACGCCTGGGCCGGCTGGTTCGAGCCGTCGTTCCTCGAGGTGACCCGCCACCGCATCCCGTTGCGCATCGAGCGGCCGATCACGCTCGTCCACCTCACCGACGTCCACACCAACGGCTTCTGGCGCAAGGAGCGCGGGGTCGCGGCGCGCCTCGCCGAGCTCTCGCCCGACGTGATCGTGCTGACCGGCGACACGCTCCATCAGGGGGGCACGTTCGAGGAGTGCCGCCCCTTCCTCTCGCGCCTCTCCGCGCCGCTCGGCGTCTTCATGGTGAGCGGCAACTGGGAGACCGCCTGCAAGAACCGGCTGCCGCGCGGCATGAACCTGCGCGAGTTCCTGGCGAGCTGCGGCGTGCGGCTGCTGCAGAACGAGCACGTCGAGATCGCGCCGGGGCTCTTCCTGATCGGCCTCGACGACTACGTCTGGGGCATCCCCGACCTCGAGCGCGCGACGCGCGGCATCCCGGCCGGCGCCGCCCGCGTCGCGCTGATCCACGAGCCCGGCTTCTTCGACGAGCCGGCCGGACCCGACGGGCCGGGCTACGACCTGCTGCTCGCCGGCCACACCCACGGCGGGCAGGTGCGCGTGCCGTTCCTGCCGCCGCTCTACCTGCCGGCCGGCTGCAGCCACTACGTCGAGGGGTGGTACGAGCGGCCCGGCGCGCGCCTCTACGTGAGCCGCGGCGTCGGCATGTCGGGGCCGAAGTTCCGCTTCCTCTGCCGCCCCGAGCTGGCGGTTCACCAGCTCGTGCCGCTCGCTCAGTGACGGGGCGGCGGCGCGCCGCTCGCCTGCCCCACCACCGGCAGCAGCTTCACCGCCCCCTTCTCGTCGCCGCCGAACGAGAGCGTGTCCATCGGGCAGACGGTGACGCAGATGCCGCAGCCGATGCAGCTCGAGGTCGCGTTGTCGAGCACGTCCTGCTTCAGCGCGTACTGCATCACCGGGATGCCGACCTGGCAGTTGCGCGTGCACTCGCCGCAGGCGATGCACTTGTCGTTGCTGACGATCTTGAAGCGGCTCCACCCCATGCGGGCATAGAAGGCGCTCAGGTACTGCATCAGCTTGGCGAGCGGGCACCAGAAGCGGCACCACACCTTGCCGCCGAGGAACGGATAGAGGGTCACCGGCAGGATGCCGACCAGCCAGACGTCGGCGATGACGCGGTAGAGCCGCATGCCGAACTCGGCCTTGTCGTTCCAGAAGCCGGGATCGTCGCCGCCGAAGTTCACCGCGCCGAGCAGGTGGAAGCCGTCGCGCAGCAACATCAGCAGCGTCACCGCGAACGCCGCGATCAGGATGAAGAGCCCCATCACCTCGGCGCGCACCGACGTCTTCCCCTTCGGCGCGAGGTGGCGCCAGCGATCGCCGAAGGTCTCGGCGAGGCCGCCGCAGCCGCAGATCCAGCTGCAGTAGCGCTTGCCCTGGAACAGCACCAGCAGCGGGATCACCACGCAGGTCAGCAGCACGCCCCACACGACCCACACCTGATGGGGCTGATAGAAGAACGAATAGAAGAAGAGCGGCCACGCGTAGACCAGTCCGTAGCTGCGCCACGCCTGGTCGGCGAAGGTCGGGTCGCTCGCGAGCTGCTCCCCCACCCACTGGTACTTCACCGCCCACTGGAAGAGGAACTCGGGCACCAGGAAGAAGAGCACCCACTGGAAGGCGAGCAGCGAGGTGTAGCGCCACACCTGGAAGCGGTCCTTGCGGTCGAGCCCCCAGCGCTTCAACGCGCGCAGCCCGAAGACGGTCATCAGCGTCGTGTAGAGGACCGTGTACCAGAACGACCAGCCGCGATCGGCGAAGGTGAGCGCGCGATAACCCCAGCCGGTGAAGGGCCAGAACTCGTCCTTGCCGCTCGTGTCGGTCTTGACGCCGTAGATCGCGTACCAGACCAGGAACGAGAGGCCGAGCCACGACCAGCGGTCGCCCTTCACGCCGGTGCGCACCAGCAGCGCGAGCGCGCCGAGGGAGAGCGCGAGCCCGCCCCACCACGGCACGAAGCCGATCGCGACGCCGCGGCCGTCGAGCGCGCCGAGGCCGCGGGCGAGCGCATCGGCGCCGATCGCATCGCACGCCTGGCGCACCGTCTGCCCGAGCCACGAGAGGCCGAACCAGGTGAAGCGCGCCTCGGCGCCGAAGCGCTGCCCGAACCAGCAGAGGCCGAGCAGCGCGAGCAGTACCAGCAGCAGCGCGCGCGCCGGCTTCCCCTCCCACTCGTTCTCCAGGCGGATGCCGAGCGACTTCAAGAACGCCACCGGCAGCTCGGCGCCGACCAGCACGAAGGCGTGGGTCGCCGCGACGACGCGCTCCTCGCGATGGCCGCCGCGATCGATCGCGAGCGTCGCCTCGCCGGCGCGCAGCTCCTTCACCTGGCTGTTGAAGAGCACCTCGATCCGCTTCGCCGCGATCGCGGCATCGAGCAGCCGCTGGTTCTCCTTGAAGACGCGCGCGAACTCGCCGCCGCGGTAGGAGAGGACCACGCGGTTCTTCTCGGCGAGCGTCAGCGCCGCCTCGATCGCGCTGTTGCCGCCGCCCACCACCAGCAGCTCCTCGCCCTGGTACTTCCGCGGCGAGTAGAGGCGGTGGTAGACGTGCGGCAGCTCCTCGCCCGGCACGTTCAGCTTGCGCGGATTGCCGCGCTGGCCGGTCGCCAGCACCACCTTCTTGGCGCGGTAGCTCCCCTTCGGCGTGGTCGCGACGAAGAGGCCGCCCTGCTTCTCGAGCTTGGTGAGCGGCTCCTCGGTGCGCACGTCGAGCGCGTTGTCGCGCACGATCTGGTGCCAGCGCGCGACGAGCTCCTCCTTCTGCGCGCCGTCGAGCCAGAGCTTCCCCTTCGGCGGCACGCGGTCGGGCTCGGCGTAGACCCACTTCCCCTCGGGGAACTGGTCGATCGTGTTGGCGATGCGCTCCTTCTCGAGGACCACGCAGCGCCAGCCGCGCTCCTTGGCGGCGAGCGCCGCGTTCAGCCCCGACGCGCCCGCGCCGATCACCAGCACGTCGTGCAGCGCCGCGTCGCCGCTCGCGCTGGCGGGCGTCGCCATCTCGGGCCGCGCCGCCAACCAGTCGATCACCTCGACGCCCTGCGCCATGGCGAGCTTGATCACCGGCGCGCCGGCGAGGTCGCCGATCACGTGGAGCCCCGGCACGCTCGACTCGTTGCCGGCCTTCAGCTCCGGCCGGCGCGTGTCGCCGTTGCCGCTCTCGAGGATCGCCTGCAGCGACTCGCGCAGCTTGCGCGGGGTGAAGCGCTGCCAGAGCGGCGGCGCGGCGGCGCGGTCGGTCGGTGGACGAACGTGCGTCGAGGTGGCGTTCACGAGGAGCTCCGGCGCAGCGCCCGTTCCGACTCGCTGCTGGCCGCGACGCGCGCAGCTCCGCAGCCGACGCAGGCGCGCGCGTTCGGGTGGTTCATGCCGCCGCAGTCGGGACAGGCGACCGGCGCATGGGTGAGCGGGATCTTGCCGAGTCCGGCCGGCATGCCGCCCGGCACCTGCGAGAGGTCGCCGCGCGGCACGCGCCAGAGTCGGAGCAGCGCGAAGACGTTGAACGCGAGCCCCGCGAGCAGCCACGGCAACGGCGCGAGCCCTTTCGAGAGCGCGCCATACGCGGCCGCCGCGCCGGCCAGCAACCCGACCACCACGTAGCTGCCGAACCAGAACCAACCGGAGAAGAGCGAGCGCTCGTCGGGCGCCGCGGTGGCCGACTCGTCGAAGAGCGCGCCGCGCGCTTGCTGCTCGGCGAAGAGCTGCTCGTGGTTCACGTCCCACGCTGCCGCGCAGGCCGGCGAACAGAGCGCGACGGCGCGGCCGCGATGGACCAGCGCGGTGCCGCTCGCCGCGCCGCCGCACGCGATGCAGCGCTCGGCGCTCGCGGGCGCGCCCGCTTCCGGCGGCGAGCGCTGCTGCGCGGCGTCGAGCCGCGCCGCGCACGGCACCACCAGGTGCCCGATCACGAGCGCGAGCGCGACGACGGCGCGGCGCAGGCGGACGATCGCGGAACGGCTCGCGGCCATGGGATTCCTCGGCAGGTCGGTGCGCCGCAGCGGCGCATGTCGGCAGCTCACGATGCCGAAGGCGGGCGGCCGTTTCGCATGGCGCTATCGTGCCGCCCGCGAATCGCCCCCGCGAACCACCCCCCGCGCGCCGGATCCTCGCATGCGCCTACGCCCCGCGCTCCACGCCGCCGTCGCCACGTTCGCCACCGTCGCCGCGAGCGCCGATGGTGCCACCCTGCCGCGCGCCCCGCTCGTCCCGCAGCAAGCGGTGGCTGACGCCACTGCTGCGCGCGCCGCCGCCACCTTCGACGCGCTGCCGATCGCTGCCGACGAGCTGCCGGCTGACTGGCTCCTCGAAGGAGAGGTCGCCTGCGCGTCGCCGACCGCGCAGAAGCTCTTCGAGGGGCAGCTCCTGCCGGCCGTCGTGGGCGCGCCGACCCGCATGACGCACCAGACGATCGGCGGCGCATCGGGGCGCGGCACGCTGCTCTACTTCGAGTTCGAGGGAGAGGCCCCGACCGCCTGGATGGACGCCCTCGTCGCCGCGCTCTGGAGCGAGAAGGGCAAGCCGACCCGCACGCAACCGGAACTGCTGGCGCGCGCGGGGAACTGCGTGGTGGTGATCAGCTGCTCGCTCCGCAGCCCGCTGCGCCGCTTCGCCTGCGAGCGACTGCGGCGGCGCTTCGGCCTGCGGCTGCCCGATCCGCGCGAGGAACGGACGCGGCCGCTCGCTCCGCTGGCGAAGGCGGCGGCCGAAGGCGACCTGGCGGGCGCGCAGCTGATCTTGGCGGCGCGCAAGAAGGAGCTCGAGCCGCTGTCGCTCGCGTGGACCTTCACGGCGCGCGCCCACGTCGCGAAGGAGCAGTGGCTCGAGGCGAATCGCGCCTTCGCCAAGGCGCTCGAGCTCGATGCCACCAGCGATCCGCTGCCCGACGACGCGACCCACCTCGCCTGCGTCGCCGGCCGCGGGCAGGCGCTCTACCACCAGCAGAAGTGGCCGGAGGCGGTGGCGCTGCTGCGCGAGGCGGCGGCGCTCGCCGCGCGCTGCGGGCAGCCGCGCGCGCGCGCCGCGGCGCACTACGACGCCGCGTGCTGCCTGGCGTTGGCGGGCGACGGCGACGGCGCGATGGCGGAGCTCGAGCGGGCGCTCGCGGTCGAGCCCGGCCGCGCCGAGCTGGTGGCGCAGGCGCAGCAGGACGCCGACCTCGAGTCGCTGAAGCGCCGCCCCGAGTGGGCCGAGCGCGTGAAGTAGCAGCGCTCCCCCGCGAGCTATCGTCGCGCGCCCCTCGAACTGGAGCGCTCCCCATGTCCTTCGCGCGATCCCTCGCCCCGCTCGTCTGGTCGTTCGCCCCGTCGCTCGCGGCAACGGTCGCGCTGCTGCTCGCCGCGCCGCCGGCGATGGCGCAGGAGAGCGGCGCGCCGAAGGCGGCGCCCGCCGCCGCCGGCCGGCTGGCACCGACGATCGCGAACGCGAAGCTCGCCGAGGCCGATCTCGCCGCGCTCGCCGAGCACGACGACGAGTGGATCTTCGAGGAGAAGCTCGCCTGCCGGTCGAGCCAGGCGAAGAAGCTTTGGGAGGGGACGCTGATCGACGCGGCGCTCGGCAAGCCGGCGCGCCAGGAGTTCCAGACGATCGGCGTGGGGCTCGAGAGCGACTCGCTCCTCTACTTCGAGTTCGACGGGCCGGTGCCCGAGGCGTGGCGCAAGGCGCTGCACGAGAAGCTCTGGAGCGCGAACGGCGAGCCGTCGTTCACGCAGCCGGAGCTGGTCGGCAGCGCCGGATCGCTGGTGGTGGTGCTCTCCTGCTCGCTCACCAGCAAGATCCGCCAGCCGGTCGGCCATCGGCTGCGCACCCGCTTCGGCATGCGTTTCCCCGACCGCGACGTCGACCATCGCAAGCTCACCGACCCGCTCGTCACCGCGCTCCAGGAGGCGGCGCGCGCGAAGGGCAAGCCGGCCGCGTCGGCCTTCGAGCACGTGGCGAAGCACGCCTCCGAGCTCGCGCCGCTCTCGCTCGCCGCCTTCCTCGAGGCGCGCCTCCACTCCGCCAACGAGGCGCACGAGCTCGCCGTGAAGGCGTACGAGCGAGCGCTGGCGCTCGACGCCGGCGGCGACCCGCTGCCGAGCGACTTCACCGTCTGCGACGCGTACGACGGCATCGCGCAGGCGGCCTACGACACGAAGCGCTGGCCGGCGGCGATCGCCGCGTTCCAGAGCGCGGCCGACTTCGCCGGTTCGCTCGGCTTCGCGAGCCGCCAGGCGGCGTCGCTCTACAACCTCGCCTGCAGCGCTGCTCTCGGCGGCGAGGCGGAGACGGCGATGACGGCGCTGCGCGAGTGCTTCGCCCTGTCGGGCCGCCGCTTCCAGTCGCAGGCGCGCCAGGACAAGGACCTCGAGTCGCTGCGCGAGCGCGACGACTGGAAGGCGCTGGTCAAGTAGCCCGCGCCGCAGCGGCGCGCGGAGCCGCCCCTTACTTCAGCCACTCCGCGTGGACGAAGCCGGCGGCCGGCTGGTCGACGCGCTCGAAGGTGTGGGCGCCGAAGGCGTCGCGCTGCGCTTGGGTGAGGTTCTGCGGCAGCGAGGCGCAGCGGTAGCTGTCGTACCAGGCGAGGCTCGCGGCGAAGGCGGGCACCGGCAGGCCGAGCTCGGCTGCGGCGGCGACGACGCGGCGCAGGCCGGGCGCGGTCGCCTCGATCACCTTGCGGAACTCGCCGTCGAGCAGGAGGCTCTTCAGGCCGCGGTTCGCGGCGAAGGCGCGCCGGATCGAGTCGAGGAAGCGCGCGCGGATGATGCAGCCGCCGGTCCAGATGCGGGCGAGCTCGGCGAGGTCGATCCCCCAGCCGTACTGCTCGCTCGCCGTCTGGATGAGGCGCATGCCCTGCGCGTAGGAGAAGACCTTCGCGGCATGGAGCGCGTCGTGCACCGCCGCGATCCAGCCGGCGTTGTCGCCCTTCAGCATCTGCGGCGCCGGGCCGGGCAGCACCTTGGCGGCGGCGACGCGCTCCTCCTTCAGCGAGGAGAGGGCGCGCGCGTCGATGGCGGCGGCGATGGTCGGGATGGCGACGCCGACGTCGAGCGCCGTCTGCGCCGTCCACTTGCCGGTCCCCTTCTGCCCCGCCTTGTCCAGCACGAGGTCGACCAGCGCCTTGCCGGTCTCTGCGTCGCCCTTCTTGAAGATGCGCGCGGTGATCTCGATCAGGAAGCTGTCGAGCGGCCCCTGGTTCCACTGGCCGAACACCTCGCCCAACTCGTCGGCGGCCAGCCCGAGCCCCTTGCGCAGCACGTCGTACGCTTCGGCGATCAGCTGCATGTCGCCGTACTCGATGCCGTTGTGGACCATCTTCACGAAGTGGCCGGCGCCGTCGGGGCCGCACCAGGTGACGCACGGCCCGCTCGCGGTCTTGGCCGCGATCGCCTCGAAGACCGGCTTCAGCCGCTCGTAGGCGCCGCGATCGCCGCCCGGCATCAGCGACGGGCCGTGGCGCGCCCCCTCCTCGCCGCCCGAGATGCCGCAGCCGACGAAGCAGAGCCCCTGCTGGCGCCACGCCGCCTCGCGGCGACGCGTGTCGTGGAAGAGCGAGTTGCCGCCGTCGACCACGATGTCGGCCGGCGCCAAGTGCGGCGCGAGCTCGGCCAGCGCCTGGTCGACCGGATCGCCCGCCTTGACCATCAGCAGGATGCGGCGCGGCGCCTCGAGCACGCCGGCGAGATCGGCGTAGCTCTTCACGCCGACCAGCTTCTTGCCCGGGTTCGCGGCGAGGAACTCCGCCGTCCTCTCCCACGTGCGGTTGTAGACGGCGACGGTGAAGCCGCGCGACTCGACGTTCAACGCGAGGTTCGCACCCATCACGCCGAGCCCGACCACGCCGAACGAAGCTGGTGCCTGCGCCATCGTGAACCCTCGCACGCGCACCGCCACGCGGGCGATGCACGGGAATGCGCGGCGCGACCGCAGCGCGCGGTCGCCCCTCGCTCGATCGTCGAACCCTCTTCGGCCGGAACGTTCTTCCGACCGGAGCCGCGGTCTCAGCGCAACTGCTGCTGGACTGCCGCCACCACCGCCGCCGCCGTGAGGCCGTACTCGGCGTAGATCCGCTCGGCCGGGGCCGAGGCTCCGAACCGGTCGACGCCGATCGCCACGCCGCTCGCGCCGAGGAAGCGCTGCCAGCCGAAGGTGGCCGCCGCCTCGATCGAGACGCGCGCCGCAACGCCGCTCGGCAGCACCGACTCGCGCCACGCGGCGTCCTGCGCCAGGAACTGCTCCTGGCACGCCATCGAGACCACGCGCGTCGGGACCCCCTTCGCCTCGAGCTGCTCGCGCGCCGCCATCGCGACCTCGACTTCGCTGCCGGTCGCGATCAGCAGCGCGCGCGGCTTGCCGCCGCCCGCCTCGGCCAGCACGTAGGCGCCGCGCCGCAGACCCGCCGCCGCGCCGCACTTCGCGCGATCCCAGGTCGTCGTCTTCTGCCGCGAGAAGACCAGCACGGTCGGCCCGTGCGTGCGCGCCAGCGCGTAGCGCCACGCCTCGACCGCCTCGTTGGCGTCGCACGGCCGCACCACGTGGACGTTCGGCGTGGCGCGCAGCGCGGCGAGGTGCTCGACCGGCTGGTGGGTCGGGCCGTCTTCGCCGAGCCCGATCGAGTCGTGCGTGAAGGCGAAGATGGTCGGCAGGTGGGAGAGCGCCGCAAGCCGGATCGCCGGCTTCATGTAGTCGCTGAAGCAGAAGAAGGTGGCGGTGTAGGTGCGCGGCCCGCCGTGGCAGGCGATGCCGTTGGCGATCGCCCCCATCGCGTGCTCGCGAACTCCGTAGCGGAGGTTCCTGCCGCCCGCGCCGGCGCCGCCGTCGAAGTCGCCCCCCTTCTCGATCGCCGTATTGGTCGAGACCGAGAGGTCGGCATCGCCGCCGATCAGCCACGGGATCTTCGCGGCGAAGTGGTTCACCGCCTTGCCGCCGCTCTGGCGCGTGGCGAGCCCCTGCGTCGCCGGGAAGGAGAGCAGCTCCGCGTCCCAACCGGCCGGCAGCTCGCCCGCCTGCATCGTCTTCCACTCGGCGGCCAGCGCCGGGAAGGCGACCGCCCACGCGGCGAGCCGCTTCTCCCAGTCGAGCCGCGCCTGCTGGCCGCGCGCGCCGGCGGCCGCGAAGGCCGCCTTCGCCTCGCTCGGCACCGCGAAGCTCTGCGCCGGATCGAAGCCGAGCGCCTTCTTGGTGGCCGCCAGCTCCTCGTCGCCGAGCGGCGAGCCGTGCACGTGGTGCGTCCCCGCCTTCTTCGGCGAACCGAAGCCGATGGTGGTCTTCACCACCACGAAGGTCGGCTGGCCGACGTCCTGGCGCGCCGTCTTCAGCGCGGCGTCGAGCGCGGCGAAGTCCTCGTTGCCGTCGGCGACGGTGAGCACCCGCCAACCGCACGCCTCCATCCGCTTCGCCACGTCCTCGGTGAAGGAGAGCGCGGTCGGACCGTCGAGCGAGATCGCGTTGCTGTCGTAGAGCCAGACCAGCTTGCCGAGCTTCAAGTGCCCGGCGAGCGACGCCGCCTCGTAGCTGATCCCCTCCATCAAGCAGCCGTCGCCCATCAGCGCGAAGGTGCGATGGTCGACGATCGCGTGGCCCGGCCGGTTGAAGTGCGCGGCGAGCCACCGCTCGGCGATCGCCATGCCGACCGCGTTCGCCGCCCCCTGGCCGAGCGGCCCCGTCGTCGCCTCGACCCCCGCCGTCAGGCCGAACTCGGGATGCCCCGGCGTCTTGCTGCCCCACTGGCGGAACGCCTTCACGTCGTCGAGCGAGAGCGGGAAGCCGTAGAGGTGGAGCAGCGCGTAGAGCAGCATCGAGCCGTGGCCGGCCGACAGCACGAAGCGGTCGCGATCGGCCCAGCCGGGCGCCGACGGGTCGAAGGCGAGGTGCTTCTGCCAGAGCGTGTAGGCGAGCGGCGCGGCGCCGAGCGGCAGGCCGGGGTGGCCCGAATTGGCCTTCTGCACCCCATCGATCGCCAGCGTGCGGATCGTGTTGGTGCAGAGCCGGTCGATCGTCGGGGTCGCTGCCGTCACGCGTCGCTCCTCGAGGTCGCCTTCATGCCGCGAAGGCGGAGTGGGTTTCACGAGTCGAGATCGGCCGCCGCCGCCCGATCGAGCAGCCAATCGCGCTCGGCGAGCAGGCAGGCGGGGGTCGCTTCGGGGGTCGCATCGCGGGCGAGCGAGCGCGCGACGGCGCTCGCCTTGTCGCTGCCGCACGCCAGCACCAGCACCGCGCGCGCGGCGGCGAAGGCGGGCGGCGTGAGCGTGAGGCGGTGCGGCGGCGGCTTCGGGCCGACCACCGCGACGACGCGCCGCTCGGCCTCGCCGAGCGCGGGCGAGCCGGGGAAGAGCGACGCCGTGTGGCCGTCGGGTCCGAGGCCGAGCAGCAGCAGGTCGAAGGCGCTCGGCAGCGCGGCGGCGTACTCGGCGGCCGCCGCCTCGCGGTCCTCCCGCTCGCCCGCCATGCGATGGACCTGCGCCGGCGGAAGGGCGACCCGCGACAGGAGCGCGGCGTGGGCCATCCCGTAGTTGCTGTCGGGGTGGTCCGGCGGCACGCAGCGCTCGTCGCCGAACCAGATCTCGACCTGCCCCCACGGCACGCGGGCGCCGTGGAGCGCCGCGAGCTGCTCGTAGGCGCGCCGCGGCGTCGAGCCGCCGGCCAGCGCGAGGTGGGCGCGGCCGCGCGCCGCGACGGAGGCCTCGAGCGCCGCGGCGATGCGATCGGCCGCTTCGCGTGCAAGCGCGTCGGCATCGGCCACGATCGTCCGCGTCGCGTTCGCCATCGCGCCGGTCCCCCCTCGTCGAGCCCTCGTCGAGCCCTCGTCGAGCCCTCGTCGAGCCCTCGTCGCGCCGTCGTCAACGCGCCGGCCGATTCCCGGCGGCAGGCGCGGGGCGCATCGTAGCGGCGAGGGAGCTACGATCTCCGCCCGCTCGCCCGGTGCGGCTCGTGGTTTCCGGCCGCAGTCGAACGCGCCTCTCGGGCGATGAAGGGCACGGATGAGCGCCGCCGCAACCTCCCTGACCCCCGTCGGCTCGCCGCCGGCGCGCCCCGCCTCCCGCCGCCTCGGCTGGATCGCGGCGCTGCTGCTGCTGGCGATCGGCAGCGCATTGCGGCTGAACGACGTCGCGACGCTCTCGGTGAACGGCGACGAGATCTACACGATCTGGGAGACGCGCTCGGCGCGCACGGCCGCCGCGCAGGTCGACGTCGCGACCGCCTGGAAGCAGCGCGCCGAGCTGATGGTGAAGGCCGATCCGGCGCCGCCGCCCGGGTTGCCGCAGGAGGAGCTCTGGCGCCTGCGCTGGGGCTATCGCACCAACCCGCTTCACCTGCTGCTGAACGAGGCGAGCTTCGCGCTGTTCGGCGACTCGCCCTTCGCGGCGCGCCTCTCGTCGCTCGCCTGCGGACTGCTCGCGCTGGTGCTGCTGCCGCTGCTGGCGCGCGGGCTGTGGGGCGACCGCTTCGCGCTGCTCCTGCTGGCGGTGCTGGCGCTCTCCCCCAACGCCATCGAGCACGCCCGCTTCGCCCGCTACTACTCGGCGTCGTTCCTCTTCGGCGCCCTCGCGGCGCTGGCGGCGGCGCGCTTCACGCAGCATCGGCGCCGGCGCGACGAATGGCTCTTCGCCGGCTCCGCGCTGCTGCTGGTGCTGGTGCACAGCACCGGCGCGCTGGTCGCCGGGTTGCTGCTGCTCTGGATGGCGTTCGGCGCGCGCAGCAAGCTGGCGATCGCCTGCCTCGCGCTCGGCGCGGCCGCGGCGGCCGGCCTCTGGTGGCTCGGTCCGCTGAAGAAGATCGTCGACACGATCGGCGAGGGGATCCGGCCGACCAGCGTCTACCGCTCGTGGCGGATGGCGGCGGGGCTCTTCTACAACGTCGGTCCGGGGCTCGTCGCGCTCGGCGCGTGGAGCCTCGCCTGCTGGCCGCGCCGCGGGCAGCGACTGGCGCAGCTGCCGCTCGCGCTCACCGTGCTGCTCGCCTGCTGGATCCTCTTCACGCTCAACTACCGCCACGACATCGGCCCGCGATACTTCGCCGCGATCGAGGGGGTCGGCGCGCTGCTGGCGGCGTGCGGGCTCGAGCGGCTCTGCGCCGTCGAGGGGCGCCGGCGACTGGCGCACGCTGCCGCCGCGCTGCTGGTCGCGGCGCAACTGCCGCTGCTGCTCTCGAACGCGGCCGACGGCCAGCGCTTCCCGATCGCGGAGACGGTCGAGCGGCTGCGGCTCGTGGCGCAGCCGCACGATCGCGTGATGGCGAACTGGGGCGGGATCTTCGAGTACCACCTCGAGCGCGCCGGCGGCCCGCTGCGCAACGTGATGGAGCTGCCGAACAACCTCGCGACGCTCGAGGAGCGCCTGCTCGAGCGGCGCGCGAGCGACGGGACGCCGCCACGCGCCTGGCTCGTGCTGGAGCGGCAGCGCGGGCAGCTCTCGTGGGCCGGTCCGTCGCACCGCCTCGTCGACTGGCTCGCGCAACACGCGCAACCGGTCGAGACGTTCGGCACGGTGCGGCTCGACTCGCTGCTGAACCGCTTCAACGCCGGCTACCGCTACGAGCTCGCGCTCTACGAGGTCGACCTCGCCGCGTTGCGCGCTTCCAAGGGCGGCTGAGCCGGCGCCCGCGCTACCGCTTCGCGGCGAGGTGCGCGCGCTAACGCTTCGCGGCGAGCTGCGCGCGCTGGTCGGCCAGCACGTCCTCGATGATGGTCGCGAGCGGCGTGCGCGGCCGGTAGCCGGTGAACTTCTCGAGCTTGCGCAGGTCGGGCACGCGCCGCTGCATGTCCTCGAACCCCTCGGCGTACGCCTCGTGGTAGGGGATCTTCTGGATCGCGCTCTGGCTGCCGGCGGCGGCGCGCACGCGCTTGGCGAGCTCCTCGATCGACACCTCTTCGTCGTTGCCGATGTTGAAGACCTGGCCCCACGCGCTCTTGGTCTCGATCAGCCGCAGCACCGCCTCGACGGCGTCGCGCACGTGGCCGAAGCAGCGCGACTGCGTCCCGCTGCCGTGCACCGTGATCGGCTCGCCGGCCAGCGCCTGGCGCGCGAAGTTGGGCAGCACCATGCCGTAGCGGCCGGTCTGGCGCGGGCCGACCGTGTTGAAGAAGCGCGCCAGGATCACCGGCACCTTCTTCTCGCGGAAGTAGGCGAGCGCCAGCCACTCGTCGAGCGCCTTGCTGCAGGCGTAGGCCCAGCGCGAGTGGATCGTCGCGCCGAGCGTGAGGTCGTCCTCCTCGGCGAACGGGATCTTCGCCCCCTTGCCGTAGACCTCGGAGGTCGACGCGATCACCACCGGCTTCTGCTTCTTCGCCGCCGCCTCGAGCACCGCCTCGGTCGCCTTGACGTTGGTCTCGATCGTGTGGACCGGCCGCTCGACGATGAGGCGCACGCCGACCGCCGCCGCCAGGTGGACGGTGACGTCGCAGCGATCGAGGCACTCGGTGACGAGCGGCAGGTCGAGCGCGCTGCCGATGCGGTAGTCGAACCCCTTCTTGCCGAGATAGGGCTCGAGGTTCTCCATCGCGCCGGTCGACAAGTCGTCGAGCACCAGCACCGAATCGCCGCGGCCGATCAGCCGCTCGACGAGATGGGACCCGATGAAGCCAGCGCCACCGGTGATGAAGACCTTCATTCGCGCTCCGTTCCGCGCCGCGGGGGCGTGCCCGCTTCGTCGGACGACGAAGCGCGGCGACTGAAGCTAGCATCGCCGCCCCCATGCGAACGCGACTCGCCTATCTGCTGCTCGCGCTGCTGTCCGGCCTCGCGGGCGCGGGCCTCGAGCTGATCGCCGTCGCCGCCACCCGTCCATGGACGCCGCCGCTCTTCTGGCGGACGGCCGCCGAGCTCGCGCTGCTCTGGTCGGGCGCGGCGCTCGGCGTCGCGCTGCTGCGGTTGGCGACGCGCCGCGCGCCGGCGCCGGCCGGTGCGCTCCTGTGCGGGCCGATCGGCTGGACGGTCGCCTGGTTCCTCACGCGCCTCGACGGCGGCGGGCGGCTCGACACCGGACTCGTCGCGCTGGTCGGCGCGCTGCTGACCGGCGCGCTGCTGCTCGCGCACGGCCGCCTCGACGGGCTCTTCGCCCGGCTGAAGCTGCTGGCGAGGCCGCTGCTCTGGGTCGTCGTCGCGCCGCTCCTCCTCGGCGGGGCGCTCCTGCGCCAGCGCGCGCGCACGCCGGCGCCGCCCGAGCGCGCCGCGGCCGCCGGCGCGAAGAGCGTGCTCTGGATCTCGCTCGACACGCTGCGCGCCGATCGGCTCGGCTGCTACGGGAACGCTTCCGGCCTCTCGCCCCACCTCGACGCGCTCGCGCGCGAGTCGGTCCTGTTCGAGCAGCTCACCTGCCCGATGCCGCTCACCGCGCCGTCGCACACCGCGATGCTGACCGGCCTGCCGCCGCACGAGAGCGGCGTCACCAAGAACGGCCAGCCGCTGCCGCACGACGCGCCGACCTTGCCGCGCCGCTTCGCGGGCGAGGGCTACGCGACCGGCGGCTTCGTCTCGGGCTTCCCGCTCTTCCAGCGCTCGAGCCACTACGCCGACCACTTCCACTGGTACGACGACGAGTTCGATCCGAAGGCGCCGCTCGGCGAGGGCGGCCGCAGCTCGCCGCTCGGCACCGTGGCGCTCCGCGCGCTGCGCAAGCAGCTGCGCTGGAAGGAGCCGATCGAGCGGGCCGGCGACGTCACGGTCGGGCGCGCGCTCGAGTGGCTCGCGCGCGACGAGGTGGCGGCGCGGCCGTTCTTCCTCTTCGTCCACCTCTACGACGTCCACGGCGAGTACGTCCCGCACGAGCCGGGCGTCGCCCGCTCGCGCTTCTGGGACCTCGGCGCGACGCGCGAACGGCTCGCCTACCTCGACGATCCGCAGAACCGCGAGCACCTCGCCCGCCTCTACGACGGCGAAGTGAAGTGGGTCGACGCGCAGGTCGAGCGGCTCTTCGCGCAGCTGCGCGCCACCAAGCGGTGGGACGACACGCTGGTGGTCGTCACCTCCGACCACGGCGAGAGCCTCGGCGAGCACGACTACTGGTACGAGCACATCAACCCGTACCACGTCGAGACCCACTGCCCGGCGATCGTGAAGTTGCCGGGCGGCGCGGCGGCCGGCACGCGCGTCAGCGGACCGGCGCAGACGCTCGACCTCGCGAAGACGGTGGTCGAGCTGGTCGGCGCGCCGTTCGAGGTCGAGGGGCCCGGCGCCAGCCTGGTCGGCGCCATCGAGAGCGGCCGCATCCCGCGCCGCACCATCCTCTGCCAGTCGATGTTCGACTTCGGCAACACCTTCTTCGCGGTGAGCGCGTGGGACGGCCGCTACAAGCTGCTCTACCGCTCGCCCGCGTTCCAGCGCCACGACAGCAAGCGCCTGCCGGCGAGCGAGGAGCTCTTCGACGTCCTCGCCGATCCGGGCGAGACGGTCGACCTGCTGAAGAGCGGAGCGCTCCCCGACGACCTCGACTTGGAGGCGCTGCGGAACGAGCTCGACGCCTACTTCGAGAAGTGCCTCGCGGTCGGCCCCGCCCACGTCGCCGACGACGTCGCCGAGCAGCTGAAGCAGCTCGGCTACGGCAACAAGTAGCGACGGCGCGGGGCGCGCGTCAGCTGCCGCTCGCCTCCGCGCGCCGCTCGTAGAAGGTGAACCACTGGAAGGGGCCGCGCTCGCCGACGCGCTCGCAGCGGCGCACGTAGTCGCGCCGGAAGGCGGGATCGGCCCAGATCTCGTGCTCCGAGCGGAACTTGAGGCGCGTCTCCATCTCGGCGTCCTCGACCGGATGGTCGAACACGGCGACGTTGCCGAGCAGCAGGTAGCGCGGCCGGCGCGACAGCACGTAGCGGCCGTCGCCCTTCTCGTGGCCGGCGCGCCCCTTCCCCATGTCGGGGATGACCACGTGCGCGATGTGGCGGTCGTTCAGGCCCAGCATGTCGAGCAGCGGCTGGCGCAGGTGCCAGCCGATCGAGCCGGCCGGCGTCGCGGCCACCAGCGCCTCGGGCGGCGCGTGCGCGGCGATCCACTCCGCGGCCACCTTCTGGCGCGCGACGAAGTAGTTGTCGAACCAGGTGAAGTCGTGGTCCTTGCCGTCGCCCGGGAAGGCGACGCCGGAGCGCGGCTCGACCCGACGGCTCGCCGCCGGGAAGAGCGCGGTGCCGAGCAGCGGCCGCGCCGAGCACCACGCGGTGGCGAGCAGCAGCGCGGCGGTCGCGGCGCGCGCAGCGAGCGGCGCACGCAACCGCGCGACCAGGTCGACCGCGCCCGCCGTCGCGAGCAGCGCGACGAACGGCACCAGCGGCACCATGAAGCGATAGAAGCCGAGCGACTCGCCGCCGACCGACACGACGTAGAGGAGCCCCGCGGCGAGGAAGCCGGCGCAGAGGCGCTGCAGCGGCTGGCCGCGCCCGCGCCACGCGCCCCACGCGGCCAGCGCGACGAGCCAGAGGCCGTAAGTCGAGGCGTACTCCCGCACGTAGCCGACGCCGCGCCACCACTGCGCCGCCCCGCCGCCGACCTTGGCGTAGAAGGTGTTCGGCACGAGGTCGCCGTAGTAGCGCCAGCGCCAGAACCAGTAGGGCGCGTAGAGCAGCGCGAAGAGGAGCCCGCCCGTGAGCGCCGCGCGCCACCGCCCCGCCGTCGGGAAGAGGAGCCGCGCGCCGAGCAGCACCGGCAGGAAGACGATGCCGTCGGGCCGCGTCGCGGTGGCCAGCGCCAGCAGCAGGGGCGGCAACGCCGCCCGCGCGCGGCGCGGCCCGCTCGCCTCGATCGCCAGCGCGGCGAGCAGCAGCAGCGTGAAGAGCGTCGTCTCGAGGCCCGCCGTCGACCAGGCGATCAGCGGCGAATGGAGCGCGAGCGAGAGCGCCAGCAACCCGCCGGCGAGCGCGCCGAAGCAGCGGCCCGCCACCCGCCCCGCCAGCGCGACGACGCCGGCACCCCAGAGCAGCGCCGCCCACTGCGCGGCGCGCGGCAGCGACTCCTCGGGAACCAGGCGATGGAGCGCGGCGAGCAGCGCGGTCCAGAGGAAGTTCGTGTAGCCCTCGACCCGCTCGCCGACGTTGAAGACCGGCCCGAACCCCTCGGCCCAGTGGCGCGCGTAGCGCAGCGAGATGAAGGTGTCGTCGACGATGCGGTCGGTGAAGAGCCCGCCCGCCACCAGCAACGCCACCGCCGCGACCACGAGCCAGCGCGCCATCAGCGGGCCGCCTGCGCCGCCAAGCGCGCCGCGGCGTCGCGCGCCAGTTCGCGCGCCACCACCGCGTGGCCCGCGCCGTTCCAGTGGCCGTCGTCGACGAAGTAGAGCAGCTCCCCGCGCTCCGCCTCGGCCCGCAGCGCCGCCGCGAGGTCGAGCAGCGCCAGCCCTTCGCGCGCCGCGAACGTCGCCATCCGCTCCGGCAGGTCGCTCGTGCGCCAGGTCGCCGCCGTCGCGTCGGCCTCGTAGTCGCACCGATCGCCGTAGATGCGGAACTTCTCCGGCACCAGCACCACCACCAGTTCCGCCCCGGCCGCGCGCGTCGCCGCGCCCGCCTCGCGCAGCAGCCCCTCCACTTTCGCGAGCGCCTGCTCGTCGACGGCCGAGAGCGGCGCCGCCGGATAGGGGAAATAGAGGCGCTTGCCGTGGTCGGGGCCGGCGATGGCAAGCGTCCCCGACTGCGCGCGCGCCTTGGCTTCATCGCGCTGCTGGCGCGGCGCCGCGAGGCAGCCGGCGAGCCCGACGAGGCTCGCGGTGAGGCTGCGCATGAAGTGGCCCGCCTTCTGGTCGAGCAGCGCCGCCATCTCGGCGCGGTCGCTCTCGAAGCGCGCGGCGTCGGCGAGGTCGTTGCCCTCGAAGAAGAGCCAGTAGACGACGCGCGGCTCGAGCGGCAGCGCATGGCGGCGCAGCACGACGAGCTCCTGCTGCGGCCCGTAGCCGCCGACGCCGAGGTTGGCGACCGGCTTGCCGAGCGCCGCCGAGAGCCGCTCGGTGAAGAGCTCGGCGTCGGGCAGCAGCGCCGCCTCGACGAACGAGTCGCCCACCACCGCCACGTCGGCGCGCTCGAGCGCGGCGCGATTGCGGTAGCCGCGGCCGTCGTAGCGCAGGTCGTAGCGGTACTCGCGATCGGGGACGGCGCCGAGCCAGACGACGCAGTCGCCGTAGGTCGAGCCGGCGATCGTGCCGCCGGGCGGCCGCGTGTAGATCAGCTCCGCGTCGTCGCGGTTCCACGGATTGCGCGTCCGCTTCAAGCGCAGGAAGAGGTCGTCGCCCGGCCGCGGCACGACCCGCCGCCAGTCCCACTCGGTGAGCAGCACCGGCAGCTCGAGCAGCGCCAGCAGCGCGAGCGGCGGCGCGACCACCAGCAGCGCGCGCCGCACGACGAGGCGGCGCGTCCCGCCCGCGCTCCACGCCGCGAGCAGCGCCGCCGCGACGAAGAGGCCGAGCAGCCCCGCCACCACCGCCACGTCCGCCGCCGAACCGAGCAGCCGCGTGCGACCGAGCGCGCGGACGATGGCGTAGGCGGCCGCCCCGAGCGCGAGCAGCCCGACGACGCACGCGCGGCGACGCGCGCGGCGCAGCGCCGCGCTCGCCCCGCGAGGGTCGTCTTGTGCCGTGGCCGCCATCGCGATCCGTTCCATTTCCCGGGGAGAGGGTGGCGCAGCCTACTAGCGAAGCGGGGTCGGCACCACGTTCGAGACGCGGCGCAAGAAAGGCTTTCCAAAGATCGGGGGTGCGCGCCGTCGATATGGTCGGCGCCCGCCATGAGCCACCCCTCCTCGCACCCCTCGCTGAGCCCGCTCGCCACCGCGGCGTGGCGCGGCGCGCGGACCGGCGCCGCGCTCGGCGCTGCCGCGACGCTCGCATGGGCGCTGCTCGGCGCGCGGCGCGACGGCTACCTCCACGGCGGGCTGCTCGACCTCGCGTGGCACGCGTTGGCGCGACGGCTCGCGAGCGGACGGCTCGAGGTGGCGACGCTCGCGCTCGCGCTCTTCGGCGGCGGACTCGCGCTCGCCACCGTCCGGCTGGCGGCGCCGCTGCGGCTCGCGCTGCGCGCGCTGCTGCTCGGCGGCGCGGCGGCCGTGGCGACCACCGGCGCCTGGATCGCCCCCGACGAGGTGACGCCCGCGGCGGCGGGGCTGCGCGCGCTGCTGCTGCATGGCGCGCTGGCCGCGGCGTTCGCCGGCGTCGCGGCGCTCCTCTCCTGGCGCCTGCCGAAGCTGCGCCGCCCGTGGCCGGCGGTGATCGCGCTGGCGCCGTGGTTCGCCGGCTTCGTGGTCGCCCGCTTCGACCGCGAGGCGATCGTCCCGCAGACCGGCCCGCAGCCCGGCATCGTCCTCCTCTCGATCGACACGCTGCGCGCCGACCGGCTCGGCTGCTACGGCTACGCCCGCGACACGACGCCCGAGCTCGACGCCTTCGCCGCCACGGCGGTCCGCTTCGCCGATGTCGCAGCACCCTTCCCGTTCACCCTCTCCTCGCACGGCACGTTGCTGACCGGGCTCGATCCCGCCGCGCACGGCGGGACGCTGCTCGGCCAGCGCGTCGACCAGCGCCAGCCGCTCTTCCGCGACGTGCCGACGCTCGCCGAGGCGTTCCGCGCGGCCGGCTGGCTCACCATCGGCCTGGTCGACACCTGCCTCTGGATGCAACCGGGCTACGGCCTCGAGCGCGGCTTCGACCTGTGGCGCAACGTGCCGGGCGACGCCGCGGCCAAGCGCGCCGAGCTGGCGACCGTGCTGCGCGATCTGCGCGGCCGCAAGGCGTTCCTCTTCCTCCACGTGTTCGACGTCCACTCCGACAACCGCCGGCTGCCCTACGATCGCGCGCCCGAGGACGCCGGCCGCTACTCGGGCGGCTACGCCGGCCCCTTCGACGGCCGCGATCCGACCGACCCGTCGATCGCCGCGTCGAAGCTGCTGCGCCATTGGAACGACACCAACGCGCCGCTCGACGAGGCGCTGGTGCGCCACGTCTCCGACCTCTACGACGAAGGGGTGCGCAGCTGCGATCGCGAGGTCGGCGAGCTGCTGCAGCTGCTGCGCGAAGGGGGCTTCCTCGACGCGGGCGCCGTCGCGATCACCTCCGACCACGGCGAGGAGTTCCGCGAGCACGGCCGCTTCATGCACGACACGCAGCTCTTCGTGGAGAGCCTCCACGTGCCGTTGCTGCTGCGCTTGCCGGGCGGCAGTTCGGGCGGGCGCGTGGTGGCGACGCCGGCGGGGCTGCTCGACGTCGCGCCGACCCTCGCGGCGATCGCCGGAGTGACGCTGCCGCCGGTGCAGGGGCGCTCGCTCCTCGCCGCGCTCGACGCGCCCGACGACGAACTCGTGCCGCTCTTCTTCGGCGCCGAGCCCGACGAGGAGGCGGTGCGCCTCGGTCGCTTCAAGCTGCTGAAGCAGGGCGAGAGCTTCGCGCTCTACGACTTGGCCGACGATCCGCGCGAGCAGCGCGACGTCGCCGCCGACCATCCCGACATCGTCGAGGCGCTCGCCCGCCGCCTCGAGCTGCGCCGCGCCGAGAACTCCGCGCTGGCCGCCCCGCGCCGCCGCGACGGCAGCCACGCCCCGAGCGCCGCGCAGGTGCGCGACATGGGGGCGATCGGCTACGGGCAGTAGCGCCGCGCTGAGCCGCGGCCGCCCCGCTCACCCGCCGCCGGCGTAGCCGAGGCCGGCGAGCTCCGGGTGGGCGCTCAGGTCGCGCGCGTCGACGGCGTTCGGGTGGGCGGAGAGGCCGGCGAACGCCTCGCGCAGCGCGGTCTCGAAAGCAGCGGCGACGTCCGGATGGTCGGCGAGCAGGTCCTGCTCCTCGCGCGGATCGGCGATCCAGTCGAACAGCAGCGCGCCGCGCGTCTCGTGGACGACGTAGTGCCAGCGGCCGCGCACCAGCGAGCGCAGCGAACCGTCGAAGCAGGGGCGGCGGCGGTACTCGGGCCACGGGTGGCGCGCGATCTCGCCGACCACCAGCGGCTCCTCGTCGGGCACGGATTCGTCGCCGGAGAGCCACGGCGCGAGCGACGCGTCGGGATAGGCGCCCTTCTGCAGTCCGAGCAGGTCGAGCAGCGTGGTCGGGACCGCGAGCAGGCTGACCGGCGTCGCCACCACGGTGTCGGGTGCGACGAGGCCGGGCGCGCGCACGATCAGCGGCACGTGGGTCGTGTCGCGCTGCAGCGAGCCGCGATGGAGCCGCGCGCCGCGCTCGCCGAACGACTCGCCGTGGTCGCTCGTCACGACGATCACCGCGTTGTCGAGCCGCCCGCGCGCCGCGAGTTCGGCGGCGAGCCGCTCGAGCTCTCGGTCGATCGCCAGGATGCACTCGTCGTAGCGGCGCGCCTCGAGGGCGAGCAGCGCGTCGTCCCACGGCCGATCCTCGCCCGCCGCCTTCGGCGGCATCGGCGCCGGCGCGATGCCATCGCCAGCGAAGCGATCGCGCGTGGCGGGCGGCGGCTCGTAGGGATCGTGCGCGTCGAAGAAGTTCAACACCGCGAAGAAGGGGCGCTCCGGCTCCTCGTCGATCCAGGCGAGGCAGTCGTCGACCACCGCGTCGGCGGTCTTGCGAAGCACGTGGTTGCGCACGCGCGGGCCCGCCTGCTGCAGCACCTCGCGGCCGAAGAGCGTCGCGCCGACTCGTGCCGGCCACGACCAGCCGAAGTCGCCGAAGCGGTCGAAGCCGCGCCCGAAGCCGAAGCCGGTGTGGAAGAAGCAGAGGTTCGCGCTGAAGGCGCCGCTCTTCCAGCCGTGCTCGACGAACGTCTCCGGCAGCAGCGGCAGCGAGGCGTCGAGCGGCCCGAGCAGCGCGCCGTGCTCGTAGGGGAGCCGTCCGGTGAGCAGCGAGGCGTGCGCCGGCAGCGTCCAGCTCGAGGTCGAGAAGCAGGCGTCGAAGCGCGCCCCCTCGGCGGCCAGCGTCTCGAGCCAAGGCGACGTCGCGCGCGCGTAGCCGTACGCCGAGAGGTGGTCGGCGCGCACCGTGTCGAGCACGACGACGACCACGTCGCGCGCGCCGGCGGGCGGCGCCACGGTCGCGCCGCTGCGGCCGCGCCCCTGCCGTTCGACGACGACCAGCGTGGCGAGCCACGCGACCAGCAGCAGCGGCAGCGCGAAGCGCGAGGCGCGCGCGAGCGGCGCGGCGGCGCGCCGCAGCGCGAACCACGCGAGCAGCCCCACCGCGCCGGCGACGCCCGCCGCGACCAGCCGCGACCACTCGTGGGTGATCCGCGACCAGTCGTAGGCGAGCAGCGCCAGCGACGCCGCGGCGACCGGCACCACGCGCGCCCGCGACCGCACCCACCGCAGCAGCGGAAGGATCAACCCCGCCACCGCGACGAAGAGCAGCGCATCGAGCAGCGGCGCGACCCAGAGGATCTCGCGGCCGCACGAGTTGGTGATGGGCCACTGCGTGCGGCGCGAAGCCTGCGCGGCGAGCAGCCCGATCCCCTCGCCGAAGCCGGCGAGCAGCCCGATCGCGGCGGCGACGCGCAGCGCTGCGAGCGACTCGCGCGAGGGCGACGGAGCGCTGGCGGGTTCGGCGGCCATCACTTGCCCCCGCTCACGTAACCGATCGCCTTCAGCCGCTCGAGATCGGCCGGCGCCACGTCGGCGTCCTCGGGCGGCGCGAAGGGGGGCCCGCGATAGGCCGGCAGCTGCTCGAGCGCCGCGTCGAGCGCGCGGCCGAGCGCCGCCGCCCACTCGGGCTCCTCGGCGGCGAGGTCGCGCTGCTCGGCGCGATCGGCGCGCGGATCGAAGAGCGCGTCGACGGTGACGCCGCGCAGCGTCTTGCGCACCAGCTTGCGCTGGCCGTCGTCGATCGAGCGCAGCACGAAGGTGAAGTCGACCACGTCGCGATTGAAGCCGCGCACGTGGGAGAGCATCTCGAGGTGGCCGAGGTAGGGATCGCCGAAGCCGAGCAGCGTCTCGCGCGCGACGAAGCGGCCGGGCAGGAGGCTCCGCCCGTCGCTCTCGTCGCAGAGCGGCCCCTCCGGCTGCAGCCGCACGACGTCGAGCAGCGTCGCCGCCACGTCGACGAGCTGGCAGCCACCGACCACCCGCGTGCCCGCTTCGATGCGCGGCGGATGGCGGATCGCGAGCGGCACGTGCAGCAGCGCGTCGTTCACCGCGAAGACGTGGTCGTAGCGGCCGCCGTCGCCGAGGTTCTCGCCGTGGTCGGCGGTGATCGCGACCAGCGTGCGCTCGCGTCCGAGGTGGCGATCGATCGAGTCGAGCAGCGTGCCGAGCTGCTGGTCCTGGTACTGCACCGCCGCGCCGTAGAGGAGGTGGAGCGATTCGTCGAGCGCCGGGTCGAGCTTCTTCCCCGCCATCTGCAGCGGGCCGTAGTAGCGGCGCGAGTGGTCGGTCGCCGTGACGAAGCGGGCGCGCGAGCCGGCCTGCTCGAGGCGCTGCAGCAGCGGCGGCAGGAAGCGCCAGTGCGCCTCCATCAGGTTGACGAAGAGGAAGAGCGGCCGCTCCGGGTCGCGCTCGCGGGCGAGGAAGCGCTCGATGCGCGCGACGCCGTCCTGCGCGCCGTGGTCGGAGAAGGTGGCCGGCCAGCCGAGCAGCTCGAAGAGCGGCTGCAGGGCGAGGCGGCGACCGGCGAAGCCGAGCGGCTCGGCCCGCTCGAACCCCTGGAGGAGCTGCGTCTCGAAGAGGTACTCGTTGGCGACGAAGGCGGCGGTCTGGTAGCCGCCGCGCTCCGCGAGCGCCTCGGCGAGCGTGGTGAAGCGCGCGTCGAGCCAGCGGTGGTGCTCGAAGCTCGCGCCGTGGCTCGGCGGGAAGAGGCCGGTGAAGAGCGATGCGTGCGACGGCACGGTCCACGGCGCCGGCGAGAAGCAGCGCTCGTAGAGGGCGCCGTCGCGCGCGAAGGCGTCGAAGCGCGGCGAGAGGCCGCCGGCGTGGCCGTAGGCGCCGAGGTAGTCGGCGCGCGTCGTGTCGAGCACGATCAGCACGAGGTCGGGGTTGCCCCCTTCGCGCGGCCCGCCGGTGGTGGCGGCCACGGCGTCGGCGCGGCGGAGCAGCGGCGGCGCCACGGCGAGCAGCAGCGCGGCCAGCAGCGCACTCCGCCGCCGCCAGCGCCACGGCGCCGCTGCGGCGAACTGCTCGCGACGGAAGCTCGAGAGCGTCAGCGCGGTCGCGACCACGAGCGCCCCGCCCACCAACGGCAGCGGCCAGTCGCCGAGTTCGCGCAGCAGGAGCAGCGCGCCGGCCGCCGCGCTCCACGCCAAGAGCAGCGCGGCGCGCCCGCGGCGCAAGAGCGGCGCGAGGCAGGCGATCAGCAGCGCCAGCAGCGGCAGCGCCGCGAGCGCGCCGGCGGTCGCGACCAGCGCATAGAGGCCGACCGCGATGAGCTGCTTCTCCAGCGCGAGCGCGCGGCCGTGCAGCGCCACGTCGGTCGCGCCGACGGCGACGCCGCAGAGCAGCGCCACCACGAGGAGGCGCCCGAGCAGCGCGAGGAAGCTGCAACGCTCTTCGCTCACGGCGCCGGCCTCCAGAGGTACGCGCGCAGTTCGCCGCTCGCGAAGGCGGGCGCGCCGTAGCGCGCGGCGAGCAGCGCCTCGCGCGCCTCATCGACGCCATCGGCCACCAGGCAGAAGGGGCGTTCGAGCGCCGCAAGATAGCGCTCGTCGTCGGCAGGCAGCGGCGCGGCGGGGTGCGGCGCGAGGCAAAGCAGCAGTTCCGTGAGGCGCGCGCGCAGCGGCGCGTCGGGATGCGACTCGACCAGGTAGTGGCCGGCGTAGTCGGTGAAGAGCGCGCGACGGGTGAGCGCCGGCAGCTCCGAGGTGTTGCCGGTCGCCATGCGGCCGCGCGGCCCCGGATCACGCACGACGATGGCGTCGCGCGGCGTCACGTCGCGCACCCACGCCAGCAGCTCCGCCTCGGCGCCGCCGGCCGCGGTGCCGTCGGGGCGCCGCTCGAGCACGCCGTCGATCTCGAGGTAGGGCAGCGGCGCGCGGCCGAGGTAGCTCGCGCCGACGATGCAAAGCGTCGGCGCGCAGCAGGCCACCAGCAGCAGCGTGCGGCGGCGCGTCTGGCGCGGCAGCTCGCGCGCATCCATCACGCCGCGCGGGCGCGGCAGCACGATGCCGGCGGCCGGCACCGCGAGCAGCACGCAGGCGGCGTGGAAGAAGTTGTCCTCGTTGCCGACCGGCAGCGCGAGGAGCCCGGTCGCGAGCAGCAGCGGCGCCGCCGCGACCAGCAGGACATGCATCAGCGTGCGCGGCGCCCCGCCGGCGCGCTTCGCCCCGAACCACGCCGCGCCGAGGAGCAGCCACCCCGAGGCCGCCATGCCGAGCAGCCGCGTCGGCTGCACGCGCAGCTCGCCGCCCGCATCGCCGCGGCCGAGCAGGTGGCCCCACCACGGCAGGCTCGCCAGCACGCCGACCAGCAGCGCCATCCCGAGCGCGAGCGCGCGCCGCAGCGGCAGCCAACGGGTCGGCTGGCGCCGCTCGTGCCACGCGACCAGCAGCAGCGCGCCCGCCAACGAGAGCGCGCCGGCGAGGCCGGTGATCGGGCTGAAGAGGGTGCAGAGCGCTGCGGCCGAGGCGACGCCGGCCAGCGCGAGGCGCCCCGGCCGCAGCGCCGCGAGCGCCACCATCAGCACGCAGGCGAGCAGCGCCGCCAACGCGACCGGCCGCGCCGTGAGGTTCAGGAAGTAGGAGGCGAGCGGTCCGAGCGTCGCATGCGGATCGCCGATCCGCAGCGCGCCGAGCGCCGGGTGGACGAGCCCCCACAAGTAGTCGCCGTCCGCCGCGAAGCCCTGCCGCGTGAAGAGCGCGTCGCGGTGCTTCCACCAGCGCGCGAGCAGCACGAGCGGCCCCTGCGGATGGGCGCCCGCGAAGACGAGGAAGGAGAGCGCCGCGCCGGCGAGCGTGCTGCGCAGCAGGAGCCGCCCGAGCGCGGCGCCGACCAGCACCACCCCCGCCACCGAGAGCAGCGCGATCGCGTCGAAGGCGTCGAGCAGCGAGCTGCCGGTCAGCGCGGCGGCGTCGAGCGCCACCTCGTGGAAGAAGTAGTAGTAGGGCAGCGGCGTTCCGGCGAAGAGCGGGTTCTCCGGCGGCGTCGGCACCAGCGCCGGCGCCGCGCCGACGCGCGACGCGCACTGCTCCGCGATGGCGAGGTGGAGCAGGCCGTGCGCCGAGAGGCGCGTGCGCAGGCTGTCGTGGCGGACCCACGCGAAGAGCGCCACCCAGAGCGTCGCGAGCAGCAGCGTGAAGAGGACGCGGCGCTTCATCGCGACCTCATCGCGGCGACTCGGCGGCGAGGCGCGCGGCCAGTTCCGCGCGGCCGCTGCGCTGCGCCGCGCGGCGCACCACGTCGAGGTACTTCGGCACCACGGCCGACTCGCTCCAGCGGTCGACGTAGGCGCGCCAGCCGTTCTGGCCGTAGCGGGCGCGCAGCTCCGCATCGCCCTCGAGCCGCTCGAGCGCGGCGACCAGTTCGTCCGGCGTCGTGAAGAGCTCGCCCGCTTGCGCCTTCTCGACGATCTCCGGGAAGGGGCCGAGGCGGCGCGCCACCACCGGGATCCCCTGCTGGAACGCCTCGATGAGGATGATCCCGAAGGTCTCGAAGCAGACGCTCGGCACCACCAACGCGACCGCGTTGCGGTACCAGCGGGCGAGCTCCTCGGAGGCGACGCGGCCGAGGAAGCGGACGCGCGGGCAACCAGCGGCGAGCTGCTTCAGGTGTGCTGCGTGGTCGCCGTCGCCGGCGATGACGAGGTCGGCGCCGGTGATCCGCTCGCGGAAGAGCGGGATCACGTCGTCGAGCCCCTTGATGCGCTCGAGGCGGCCGACGAAGAGGAAGTAGGGGCGCGCGTGCGGCGACGGGCCCGGCGCGGGCGGCGGTCCGGCGGCGTCGCGCGGCGGATCGGGGAGGAAGTAGTTCACCACCTCCATCTCGCGCGGGAAGCCGAACTCGGCGTGCTTCGCCTTGCTGAACTCGCTCATCGCGATGAAGGCGTCGACGTGGCGCAGCTCGCGCTCGAGGTAGCCGGTCGAGCGCCACAGCTGCGGCGGGCGGCGGTAGGAGAGCACGCACTTCAGGCACTCGCGGCCGGTGCAGAGCTCCTTGCCGTGACGCCACAGCACGTGCGACGGGCAGACGAGCCAGTGCTCGTGCGCCATGTAGAGCTTGAGCGCGTCGCCGTGCTTCAGCACGCCCGGGCCGCCGACCAGCGAGATGTTGTGGAAGTTGATCACGTCGAAGCGGCCGTCGCGCAGGAGCTGCGCGATGCGCCGCCCGTGCACCACCGGCCGGCCGAGCTGCTGCGTGAGCAGGTTGCTGGCGAGGCCGAAGCGCGAACGGAGCCGCACCACCTCGAGGCCGGGCGGGTGGACCTTCGGCGGCGGCTCGCGGCCGGGGGCGAGGTTGCGCCACGCATCCTCGTCGTGGATCACCGTGACGTGGTGGCCACGGCGCAGGAGGCCGTGGCAGAGCCGCTCGATGCCGATGCCGTCGCCGCCGAAGTTGAAGGGCGGGAAGAAGGTGGTGACCATCGCGAAGCGCAGGCTCATGCGCGCACCTCCGCGCTCGCCGCGGCGTGCCGCTCGCCGGCGCGCCAGAGCGCGAAGAGCAGCGCCGCCGTGCCGAGCAGCACGAGCGGCGCGACGAACGGCGCCCACGGCGGCCCGCCGCCCGGCTGCGTCTGCCGCCAGACGGTGAACCACGGCAGCTGCGGGCCGCGCTCGAGGAGCGCCAGCCAGCTGCGCGCGACGGTCGACTCCGCGAAGCCGGAGGGCGCGGTCGGCGGCGTGAAGCGCGCCATCGCGAGCACCAGCGAGTGGAGCGCGCACGGCAGCGCGAGCCACGCGACGCGGCGCGCCGGCCAGCGCGCGAGCGGCGCGGAGGCCAGCAGCGCGAGCGGCGCGACCAGCGGCGCGAGGCAGCGGAAACCGGTGTTCCACTGCAGGCGGCTGAACTGGTTGGCGGCGCTGAAGAGGAGGAAGGCGAGCGCGAAGAGCAGCACGAAGAGCCGCTCGCCGCGCGCGACCAGCGGGGCCGGCGCGCTCGACGCGGCGGCGGGCGCGCTCGCCGCGCTCGCGCGCGACGGCAGCAGCGCCAGCAAGAGGAGCGGCGCGAAGGCGAACAGCCCGTAGCTCGGGTCGAAGAGGTTCTTCCAGAGGAGGTCGGCGGTCGGCAGCGCGAAGCCGCGGTAGCCGGCGACGCTCCAGTGGGCGTCGGGCATCCAGTGCTGCGCGGGGCGGAACGGGTCGCCGAACTGCGCCCACTGCGTGAGGAAGAGCAGCAGCAGCGGCGGCAGCGCGCCGAGCGCGAACGGGAGCGCGCGGCGCAGCGCGCCCGCCACGCCGCCCGCCCCGTCGCGCGCGCGCACGCCGTCGACCACCACCGCCACGCCGAACGCCGCCGCGATCACCGCGCCCGAGTAGTCGAAGAGCAGCGTCCCCGCCGCACAGGCGCCGCCGGCGGCGAGGCGCGCCGCGGAGAGGGCGGCGCCGCTGCCCGGCCGCAGCAGCACGAAGGCCGCGAAGCAGAGCAGCGCCTCGAGCTGGTTGTGGTTCAGCACCGCGCTGCGGAAGAGGAGCGGCGTGACGAACGGGAAGAGCAGCGCGAGGCCCGCCGCGCGGCCGGCCGCGACGCCGCGCCGCAGCAGCTCGGCGTGGAAGAGCAGCGCGAGCAGCGCCGCCGCCGGCGCCATCACCCCCACCGCGGTCAGCGCCGCCGCGGCGCCGAGCCGCAGGTGGATGCCGCGCTTGCGGACCTCGGCCATGAAGGCGGCGCGCCGCGCGTAAGCGCTGTCGAAGCGCGCCGGCTGCTCGCCATCGGCGGCCGCCTGCCGCTTGCCGATCGCCTCCAGACGATCGAGCAGCGGGCTCGCCAACCAGAGGAGCGGCGCCGCGACCAGCGAGGCGCCGACCTGGTTGTTCGCGTACCAGTGGCCGTCGTCGTGCTGGAAGAGGTCGGGATGGAGCCCCGCCCACTCGTCGCAGGCGAGCGTGCCGTGCTGCGCCAGCGCGAACGCCGGGTAGTGCTCGCGCACCACCTGGGTGGCGAAGAGCAGCGACGCGACGACGAAGACCGCCGCGAAGAGGCGCACGCGCACCGAACGCAGCAGCCCCATCGTCGAGCGCCCCTCCCCTCGCGCGCCGCTCAGCTCTTCGCCGCGCCGCCGGTCACCGTCGGACGCACCAGCTCGCCGTCCTTCAGGCCCGCCTCGACCATGTCCTTCTCGTGGTACTCGAGGTCGGTGTTGATGTCGAGCACGGCCGCCTTGGTCACCTCGCCGTTGATCATCTGCGCGGTGACGAGCCCCATCTCGATCGAGTGGTCGGCGTTGTTGTAGCGGAACGTGCCGCCGCGCCCGACGATCGCCACGCGGTCGAGCTGCTCGATGTGGTCGCGCATCCGCTTCAGCTTGTCGAGGTAGCCGAGCGAGTAGACCGGGTAGGCGTTGGCCGCCCGCTCGGTGAAGCCGCCGAGGATCTGCTCGGGCTTCACGAAGCCGAGCCGGCAGAGGTCGCGCTTGCCCCACTCGACCATCTCGGCCTCGGGCTTGTTCCAGACCTCGTCGCCCTTGGTGCAGAAGTACTCGAGGACGACCGAGCTCTTCCCCTTCGGCGCCATGTCAGGCGACCAGTTGCGCGGCTCGTGGAGGCGCGCGAAGCCGAGCCCCTCGTCGTGGCAGTAGATCCAGGTGTCCTTGGTCATCTGCGGCGTGTCGAGCATCAGGTTGACGGTGATGACCGAGCGGAACTCGAGGCTCTTCGCCGCATCGAGCACCGCCTGCGGCGGCTTCGGCTCGAGCGCGTAGGTGAGGAACGAGGTGAGCGGCACGGTCGAGACCACGTAGTCGCCGGTCACCGTCTCGCTCTTGCCGTCCTTGTCGTAGGTGACCACGACCTTGGAGGGATCGCTGACGTCGACCTTCTTCACGAACGCCGAGGTGACCACGCGGTTGCCCGCCTTCTCGATCACCCGCCGCATCGTCTCGGGGATCTCCTGGTAGCCCCAGCGCGGGTAGACGAAGGTCTCGATCAGCGTCTTCGCCTTCTTGTCCTTCGGCTTCAGCAGCGCGTTGGTGAGCGCGGTCCAGATCGACAGCCCCTTGCTGCGCTGCGACACCCAGTCGGAGGACATCTGGCTGCAGGGCCGGCCCCAGACCTTCTCGCTGTAGCGGCGGAAGAACATGTCGAACAGGCGGCGTCCGAACTGCGAGACGAACGCGTCCTCCATCGTCTCGATCTTCCGCTTCTTCAGCGCCATCGAGAGCGTGTTCAAGCCGTAGTCGATCACGCAGAGGAACGAGGTCCAGAGCCCCGCCGTCTGCAGCACGTTCTTGATCGAGATCGGGTAGTCGAAGTACTTGCCGTTGAAGAGGATCCGGCTGATGCGCTCGACCTCGACCAGCTGCCCCTCCATGAGGCGCAGGAACCAGTCGTGCAGCGACTTGTTCTTGGTGAACCAGCGGTGGCCGCCGAAGTCGAAGCGGAAGTCGCCGCGGATCAGCGTGCGCGACAGGCCGCCGACGAAGCTCTCCTTCTCGAGGACGGTCACCTTGTAGCCGTACTCCACGAGCTTGTGGGCGCAGGCGAGCCCGCCCGGCCCGGCACCCAGCACGAGGACATGTCGATTGCGGTCAGCCATGGAAGATCACAAGCCCCCAGCAGGGCCGCTCACCGGACGAGCGACCCAGTTGTAGACGCGCGAGACGAGGTAGCCGGCCACGAAGCCGATCGCCGCCCCGTAAGGCAGCGAGAGGAGCAGTCCGCCCCACGTGACGTCGTAGCCCGGAAGGAAATGGCCGAGCAGGCGCAGGTGCTTGCCGACCTGCGGCCCGCCGCGCAGCAGCAGGATCAGCGTGGCGAGGAAGAGCCCCGACGCGCAGAGTCCGGCCAGCGTCGCGCCGAGCACCCGCGCGTTGAGGCGCGTCAGCACCTCGTCGAGCAGACGCTCGGCCTCGACCTGTTCGTAGATGGTGTCGATCGGCGGTTTCACGAGTTCCCCGTCAGATCTCGTCGAGCAGGTGGCGGCGCCGCCACCGGTCGCCGCTCTGCCGCAGCAGCGCCAGCGCGACCCGCAGCGCGAGGTTGCGGAACGCGGCGATCGCGTACCCGGCGATGAAGCCGGCGGCGAATCCGTAGAGCCCGCCCACCGCCGCCCCGGCCAGGTCGACCCGGTAGCCCGGGAAGTAGCTCGACAGCACCCGCAGGTTCTCGCCGACCAGCTTCCCGCCCCGCATCCAGAGCAGCAGCGTGGCCGCCGTCACCGCAAGCCCCGCCGTCACCCCGACGGCGCAACCGAGCGCCAGGGCGTGGAAGCGGGTGAAGGCGCGGCGGATCGCCTCCTTGCGGCGCTCCGCCAGCTCCTCGACCCGGGCGGACAGCTTGAAGACCTCGGCCATCGCGAGCGTGATCTCCGCCTGCAGGACTCCCGGTTCGCTCGAGCCAGGAAAGGGGCGCCATCGTACCCGCCCTCGCGCCTGCTCTCGGGCCATGGGATCGACCGCGCTCGCCATCGAGCCTGCGCGCCTCCGGCGCGTCGCTCCGCGATCGGACGAAGTTGCCGTCCGCGGACGCGCGATCGGCGCGTCTCAAGCGCTGCTCGCGAGCGGCCCGAAGCAGGTGGAGCCCGAGCCCTTCACCGTCGCTCGATATGGTGGCGCCGACTTCCCCCCACCCCTGGATGAACCCAAGTGAGCCTTCCGTCCCGCATCGCGCGTCACTGGAAGCTGGTCCGCCGGGCCGCGCAACCGCAGCCCGAGGCGACCCCGCCCTTCCTGATCCTCTTCATCAACTCGATCTGCAACCTCGCCTGCGACCACTGCTTCTACTGGAAGGAGCTGAACAGCCGCGACGACTTGAGCAAGGACGAGATCTTCGCGCTGGCGCGGAGCCTCGGCCCGGTCGAGAACCTGAACCTCTCCGGCGGCGAGCCCTTCCTGCGCAAGGAGTTCGCCGAGATCTGCGACTTCTTCGTGCGCAACAACGGCGTGCAGCGCATCTACTGCCCGACCAACGGCTACTACGCCGACAAGACGATCGCCGCGCTCACCAAGCTCTTCGAGAACCGCGACCTGAAGCTCTTCGCCGCCGAGATCTCGCTCGACGGCATGCCGCCCTACCACAACTGGTTCCGGCGCGACCGCAAGAGCTTCGAGAAGGCGATGGAGACCTACGAGGCGCTCGCCGAGCTGAAGAAGAAGGAGCCGCGCCTCGAGATCCACTCGATCTCGACGGTGACCGGCGAGAACGTCGAGGAGATCCAGCGCCTCACCACCTGGCTCTTCGAGCGCTGCCCGGCGATGACGCACCACAACCTCGCGATGATCCGCGGGGAGAGGAAGCGCCCCACGCTGGTCGGCGTCGAGCTGAAGAAGTACCAGGCGCTGGTCGACTACTCGCGCCGCCTCTGGAGCGCGCGCGAGGAGGGGCGCCACGGCAGCGTGGTCGACCCGATGCTGCACTGGGCGAAGGTGAAGACCGCGCAGGCGCAGTCGCAGTACGTGCCGTGCAAGGCGGGCATCCTCTCGGGCGTCGTCTACGCCAACGGCGACGTCGCGCTCTGCGAGCAGCACCCGCCGATCGGCAACCTGCGCAAGAACAGCTTCCCCGAGATCTGGAACGGCGAGAAGGCGCGCGCGTTGCGCGACTCGATCGCGCGCAAGGAGTGCTTCTGCACCAACGAGGTCTTCCTCTGGCCGAGCGTCGCCTTCCAGCCGGTGCCGCTGATGAAGGCGTTCGTCGGCTCGCGCGCGTGGCACTACCCGACGCCGCTCGAGCCGCACGAGCGCGTGCCGGTCGGCGATCCGTGGGACCGCAGCAAGCTGCCCGCGGAGGCGATCGCCTACCTCGACGACCCGAAGGGGCGCCGCCTGCCGGTCGCGCCGTGACGGTCGCCCCCTGACGGTCGCCGCGCGCGACGCGCTCGCTCACCCGCCGCGGGTGAGCGAGTCGAGCGCGCGCTGCAGCTGCACGCGGCGCGCGCTGGCGTCGGCCCACTCGGGCGTGTTGCTCGGCAGCACGACGGTCAGCCGCGCCAGCAACTCGACCGCCTCGCGCACCAGCGGGATCGCCGCCGCGTTCTCCTTGCGCTGCAGCAGCCGTTCGGCGCGCACCGCGAGCTGGCGCGACAGCGCGGCGAGCGCATCGGGGTAGTCGGGGTCGCAGTCGAGCGCGCGGCGCAGCGCCAGCTCGGCGTGGTCGAGCTCCTTGCGCTCCGCCTCGACGAACGGCTTCGCCGCGGCCGGGCCGCCGGCGGTGCGCGCCTGCGCTGCCTGCGCCCGCGCCGCATCGGCCGCGAGCTGCGCGCACTGGGCGCGCCCGAACCAGCTGCGCGCGCGGCGCGGGTCGATGGCGAGCGCCGCATCGAACGCCGCCGCCGCCTCCGCGTGGCGCTGCGGCGCCGCGCTCAGCATGAGGCCGATCTGCTCGTGCAACGGCGCGCTGCGCGGATCCTCGGCGACCGCGGCTCGCAACGCCGCCACCGTCGCGTCGAGCCCCTGCTGCGCCGCCGCCGAGACCGCCGCGTTCATCCGCTCGTAGGCGGCGATCTTCTGGTACGGGTCGGGCAGGCTCGACCACTCCTCCGGCAGCTCCGTGGAGCCGCCCCCCGCCGCGTAGCCGAGCGCCTCGAGGCGGCGCTTGTCGGCCTCGGAGAGGGTCGCCGTCGCGCTGCTGGCGAGCGGGCTCGCCTTCGCGAGGTGCTCCTGCAGCCGGCGCGCCAGCGCCGCCGCGCGCGGCTCGCCCGGCGAGAAGAGGTTCTTCGCCTCGGCCGGATCGGCGAGGCGGTCGTAGAGCTCCTCCTGCACGGAGCGCAGGTACTTGAGCGGCCCGAGCGTGCAGCCGAACTGCGGCGCCCAGCCGAAGTTGAGCCACGCGTACATCGACTCGAGCATCAGCGCGCGCTCGGGCGCCGGGCGCTCGGCGTCGCTGATCCACGGCAAGAGGTCGAGGCCGTCGAACCGCTCCGCCGCCGCATCCACGCCGAGCACCGTCAGCAGCGTCGGCGTCATGTCGATCAGCGAGGCGGGCACCTTCACCTGCATCGCCGGCAGCGCGGGATGGCGCAGGATCATCGGGATGCGGACGGTCGCGTCGAAGAGGAAGAAGCCGTGCGCCTGCTCGAGCCCGTCGCCGAGCCCTTCGCCGTGGTCGGCCACCACCAGCACGACGAGCTGGTCCATGAGCTGGCGCGCCGCGAGCTCGCGGAAGAGGCGGCCGAGCTCGGCGTCGACGTCAGCCAGCTCCGCTTCGTAGAGCGCGCGCGCCACCTGCTGCGGATCGCGCGCCTGGTCGGCGTCGATCTTCGGCGGCGACTTCGCCGCGTAGGGCAGGTGCGGGTCGTAGAAGTGGCCCCACAGGAAGAAGGGCTTGCGCGAGCCGTCGGGCGGGCCGCCGGCCGGGGCGAGCTCGGCGACGTCCTCGAGGAGGCGATCGACGATGGCCGCGGCGGGGAGCTCCTCCTCCTTGGCCGGGGCGCCCGGCCGTGAGACGGCGCGCGGCGGCGCGCGGTAGCGATCGAACCCCTGCGCGAGCCCGAAGATCGGGTCGAGGACGTAGGCCGCCACCTCGGCGCGCGTCGCGTAGCCGACCTCGCGCAGCAGCTCGGCGAGCGTGCGCGCTTCGTCGGGGAGCTTGTAGCCCGAGTTGTAGCGCACCCCGTGCGTGGTCGGGTAGAGGCCGGTGAAGAGCGACGCGTGCGACGGCAGCGTGACCGGCACCGTCGTCACCGCGTCCTCGAAGACGACCGAGCGGCGCGCGAGGTAGTCGAGGTTCAACGTGCGCGACGGCTCGCGGCCGTAGCAGCCGAGGAAGTCGCGCCGCGTCGTGTCGAGCGTGATCACCAGCAGGTCGCGGCGCACCTTGCCGTCCGGCGGCGCCGCCGGAACCTGCGCCGGCAGCGGCGCTGCCGCCAGCGACCAAGCCAACGAACCAGCCAGCGACCACGACCGCCAACCGCCGACCATCGCCCGGTGGATCATCGCTCGCTGCTCCAGGTTCGCGCGGCTCCGCGCGGCGCGCCACCGTAGCGCTGCCGCACCGATGCGAAAGGGCTGCGCATCGGCGGCCGGCCGCAGCGCAGACGGTAGGCTGCTGCCACCATGCCGCCCCCCACCCTCACCGTCGTCATCGCCTCCGGCGCCGGCGGCGACTTCCTCTTCCGTTCCCTCGACGCGCTGCGCGAGCAGGCCGCAGCCGAGCAGGCGCAGGTGATCGTCGCCGACCGCGTCGGCGGTTCCACGCGCGAGCGGCTGCTGCGCGACTACCGCTGGCTCACCGTGCTGCCGGTCGCTCCCGGCCCCGACGCCAAGAAGCCGAGCGTCCCGCAGCTGCGCGCCGCCGGCGCCGCGCGCGCGACCGGCGACGTCGTGGTCGTGCTCGAGGAGCACTGCCGCGCGCCGGCCGGCTGGCTCGCGGCGATCCGCGCGTCGTTCGAGCCGGGCGATGCGGCGATCGGCGGGCCGATCCTCGACGACGCCCGCCATCCGCCGGGCTACGTGCGCTGCGACTGGGTGGTCCTCTTCAGCGAGTACCACAACTACCTGCCGCCATGGCCCGACGGGCCGCGCGCCCTGCTGAACGGCGCCAACTGCGCCTACCGTCGCGAGCTGCTCCAGAAGCACGCCGCCGCGCTGACGAGCGGCTACTGGGAGGTCGCGCTCCACCCGAAGCTCGCCGCCGACGGCGCGACGCGCGGGCTGCAGCGCCTCGGCGTCCACACGATGGGGCCGTTCCGCTACGGCTACTACCTCCACCAGCGCTACCTGCTGGCGCGCGTCTGGGGCGCGATGCAGCGCGAGACGGCGCCGCTCGGCAAGCGGCTGTTCTACTTGCTGTTCGCGCCGCTCTTCCCGTTCCTGCTGCTCGCGCGCATCACCGCGCGCGTCGTGAAGAGCCCCTACGTCGGGCAGTACCTCCTCACGCTGCCGCACCTGCTGCCGGTCGCCTTCACCTACGTGCTCGGCGAGTGGAGCGGCTACGCCTTCGGCTTCGGCAACGCCCTCGAGGAGGTCGAGTAGCGTGCCCCCCTTCGTCGCCGCCGACGCGCCCGCGCCCGAACTCTCGGTCGTCGTCGGCCTCATCTCCGGCAAGGTCGGCGACCTCGAGCGCTGCCTCGCCGCGCTCGCCGCGCAGGAGGGGGCGCCCCCCTTCGAGGTGCTCGTGCCGTGGGACGTGCCGTGCCGCGGCGCGCTGGCGCTGCAGGCACGCCACCCGCAGGTGCGCTTCCTGCCGCTCGAAGGGGTCGACACTTCCGCCGCGCGCGCTGGCGGCAGCCGCGAGCACCACGACACGCTGCGCACGCTCGGCCTGCGCGCGGCGCGCGGCCGCGTCGTGATCCTCACCGAGGACCACGCGCACGCGGCGCCGAACTGGTGCGCCGGTCTGCTGCAGGCGCTCGCCGACCGTCCGCGCGCCGGCTGCGCGGGCGGCGCGGTCGAGTGCGGCGGCCAGGGGCTGCTCGCCTTCGCGGTCTACCTGTGCGACTTCGGGCGCTACATGAACCCGCTCGCCGAAGGGCCGGCGTGGTACGTGAGCGACAGCAACGTCGCCTACCGCCGCAGCGTGCTCGACGAGGTGGCGGAGGCGTGGCGCGGCGACTACCACGAGACGCTGGTGCACGGCGCGATCGCCGCGAAGGGGCACGAGCTCTTCCTCACGCCGAAGGTGGTCGTCTGGCAGACGCGCTCCGGCCTCACGCTCGGCGAGGCGCTGCGCGAGCGGCACGTCTGGGGACGGAGCTTCGCCGGCAGCCGCGTCGCCGGCGCCGGGCTCGCGCGGCGGCTGGTGCTGGCCGCCCTGACGCCGCTCTTGCCGTTCGTGCTGACGTGGCGGCTGCTGAAGGGCGTGCTGGTGAAGCGGCGCGCCGTCCCGCGCACGCTCGCCGCGCTGCCGCTCCTCTTCCTGCTCTCCACCGTCTGGTCGCTCGGCGAGCTGACCGGCTACCTCACGGGACGTCCGCGATGAGGGGACGACGATGAGGAGGCGGCGATGACGAGGAGCACGCTCGGTGCGCTGGCCAAGCGCGCGCCGCTGCTCGCGTTCGTGGCCGCCGGCGCCGCGTGGGCCGCCGCCGCGGCGCCGCGCCGCGCTCCCGCGCAGGAGCCGCCGCCATCTGCCGCGCCCGCCGCCGCGCCGCGCCCCGACGTGCTGCTGATCACGCTCGACACCACGCGCCGCGACTTCCTCGGCTGCTACGGCCGCACCCCCTCGCCGACCCCGACGCTCGACGCGCTGGCGCGCGACGCCGTCGTCTTCGAGGACGCCCTCACCCCGGTGCCGCTCACGCTGCCGGCGCACGCGACGCTCTTCACCGGCTTGCAGCCCTACTCGCACGGCATCCACGACAACTCGCTCTACCGGCTGCCCGACGGGGCGCGGACGCTGGCCGAGTCGCTCCGCGAGGCGGGCTACGCGACCGGCGCCGCGGTGGCGTCGTTCGTGCTCGATCCGGTCTTCGGCCTCGCGCAGGGGTTCGACCGCTACCACTCGCCGCCGCGCGGCGTGTCGAGCAACCGCTCGATGCACTTCACCGAGCTGCCGGCGACGACCCAGGTCGAGCGCGCGCTCGGCGACCTCGCCGAGCTCGCCCGCGCCGGCGAGCGGCCGCCGTTCTTCTATTGGCTCCACCTCTTCGACGTGCATGCGCCCTACGCGCCGAAGACGCCGCCGCAGTTCGGCGCGGGGGCGGGCCTCGATCGCAACGGCGTGATCCGGGTGCTCTACGAGGCCGAGCTCGCCGAGATGGACCGCGAGCTCGCCCGCCTCTTCGCGGCGTGGAAGCGCGGCGGCCTCGACGAGCGCAGCATCGTGATCGTCTGCGCCGACCACGGCGAGAGCCTCGGCGACGGCCCCGAGGAGACGCACGGCCATTTCGTGCACGACAGCACGCTGCGCATCCCGCTGATCTGGCGCGAGCGCGGCCTGCCGGCCGGCCGCGTGGCGGCGCCGGTGACGCTCGCCGACGTCGCCCCGACGCTGCTCGCGCGCTGCGGCGTCGACGCGCGCGGCGAGAGCCACGACGGCATCGACCTCTCGCCGTGGCTCGTCGATCCGTCGCTGTCGGCGCCCGATCGCGTGCTGCCCTTCGAGAGCTGGTACGTCTGGCTCAACTACGGCTTCGCGCCGTTCGAGGGCGCCACCAACGGCACGTTCAAGTACGTCCGCTCGGCGCGCGAGGCGCTGCACGATCGCGTCGCCGACCCGCTCGAGCGCACGAACCTCTTCACCCCCGACGACCCGCGCGCGCAGGGGCTGCGCCGCCGCCTCGCCGCCGCGCAACAGGCCGCGCAGCCGCTCGCGCGCGACAACCCCGCGCTCTCGGAGGCCGACCGCGCCGCGCTGGCCGCGCTCGGCTACGCGCAGGGCGGCTCGACCGCCGACCTGCCGGAGGTCGACTGGTCGACGCTGCCCGACGCGCACGACAAGCTGGACGCGATCGCCGGCTTCGACGCGCTCTCGGCCGCGCTCGAACGCGCCGATTGGGAGGGCGCGCTGACGCTGCTGCGCGAGCTGGTGAAACGCGAGCCGGCGAGCGCGCTGTTCCACGAGCAGCTCGGGATGATGCTGATCAACCTCGGGCCGCAGAACGCCGACGAGTCGATCGCGGAGCTGCAGCGGACGCTCGAGCTCGACCCGCGCCGCGCGCGCGTCTGGTTCGCGCTGGCGCGCGCGTTCGAGGCGAAGGCCGCCGACGCGCGCCATCGCAAGGACGAGGCGCGGCAGCGCGGGAAGGGCCGCGAGGCGAAGCGGGCCGGCGACGAGGAGCGCGCGTTCACGGCGAAGAGCCAGCACGCCGCGCGCGAGTGCCTGCGGCTCGAGGGGAACTATCCCGACGCCCTGATGTTCCTCGGCCGGATGGTGATGCTCGATGCCGAGAAGGCGTACGCCGCCGGCGACAAGGAGGGGTCGCGCCCGCTCTACCAGGAGGTCGTCGCGCTGGTCGAGCGCTTCTTCGCCTCGGTCGGCCCGGAGAGCCCCGACACCGCCCCCGCCGTCGCCGTCCGCGAGCACGCGAAGAAGCGCCTCGCCGAGCTCGACGCCCCCCGCCGCTGACCCGTCTCCCCGCCGAGCGCTGCATCCCCGCAGCCGCTCGTGCCCACCACCCCACCGCCCTCGCCGAGCGCTGCGTACCCGCAGCCGCTCGCCCCGCCACCGTCGCCGAGCGCTGCGTACCCGCAGCCGCTCGTGTCCACCACCTCACCGCCCTCGCCGAGCGCTGCGTACCCGCAGCCGCTCGCCTCCACGGCCGCCCCCCGATTCAGCTGCATTCGGCGCGCCGCGCCGAATGTCAGCTGCAATGCCCGAGAGGCGAGCTGCGCGCAGCGCAGTCTCCGCCGGCGCGGCGTTCAGCTGCATTCGGCGCATGGCGCCGAATGTCAGCTGCAACGCCTACTCGTGCCGCAGCGCCTCCACCGGATCCATCGTCGCCGCGCGCCACGCGGGGTAGAGCCCGAACACGATCCCCACCACCACCGAGATCACGAACGAGAGCACGTAGCTCTCCTGCGTCGGCATCGGGTGGAGCTTCGGGTTGATCGTCGGCACCAGCACGCAGATCAGCCAGCCGAGCGCCATGCCCAGCACGCCGCCGCCGCCGGCCAGCACGACCGTCTCGACGAGGAACTGCGACACGATGTGCTTGCGCTTGGCGCCGAGCGCGCGCCGGATGCCGATCTCGCGGGTCCGCTCGGTCACCGTCGCCAGCATGACGTTGGTGATGCCGATGCCGCCGATCAGCAGCGAGATGCCGGCGATCGCGCCGAGCACGCGGTTGAAGTCCTTCTTGGTCTCCTCCGCGTCGCGCAGCAGCGACAGCGGGACGACCACCTCGTAGTCCTTCTTCGACTTGTGCGACGCCTCGAGCATCTCCTTCAGCACCGCGGCGGTCGCCTCGACCTTCTTCACGTCGGCGACGCGCACCTGCAGCTGGTGGAGCTCGACCTGCTCCATGTCGCGGCTGCCCGACGAGACCTTGACGATGATCTCGCCCCAGTACTGCCGCACCGTGGTGAGCGGCGCGTAGACGTCGCGCGAGAGGTCCTCGATCGTCCCCTGGTCGTCGCCGGTCAGCGCCGTGCGCGGCCGCATCACGCCGACCACCCGGAACGCCTGCGTGCCGAGCTTGAGCAGCTTCCCGAGCGGCTCCTCGAGCGGGAAGAGCTCGCGCGAGATGGTGGCGCCGAGCACGCAGATCGGCGCGCGCGTCTCGAGGTCGATCTCGGTGACGAAGCGCCCCGACTCGAGCTTGAAGTCGTTGGTCTCGCCGAACCACGGCACCGTGCCGACGATGCGCGCGTCGGCCCGCCGATCGGCGTAGCGGGCGTCCTGGTAGATGGCGCGCACCGGCACGACGATCTGCGCGTTCGGCAGCGTCTTCTGCATGCGCGCGGCGTCCTGGTAGGTGACGCCGTAGACCGACAGGCGCGAGCGCTCGGCCGCGGCGGAGCTGCTCTCCGGCGGCTTCAGGCTGCGCACCAGGATGTTGTTCGAGCCGAGCGCCTGGATGCGCGCCTGCACGTCGTGCGAGAGCCCCTCGCCGATCGCCAGCATCGCGATGACCGACGCCACGCCGAACAGCACGCCGAGGCTGGTCAGGAGCGAGCGCAGCCCGTGGCGGGCGACGCCGCGCAACCCGAGGTGGAACGTGCGCCAGATCGCGGTGATCACGCGGTGGCTCCCGCGACGGGACGCGCCCGGCCGCCGCGCTCGACGCGGTCGACCTTGCCGTCGAGCACGCGCAGCACCCATTCGGCGCGGTTGGCGACGCCCGGATCGTGGGTCACCAGGATGATCGTGCTCCCTTGCGCGTGGAGCTCGTCGAAGAGGTCGAGGATCTCGCGCGCCGTCTTGCTGTCGAGGTTGCCGGTCGGCTCGTCGGCGAGCAGCACGATCGGCTGGTTCACCAGCGCGCGCGCCACCGCGGCGCGCTGCTGCTGGCCGCCCGACAGCTCGTTGGGGCGGTGGGAGACGCGATCGCCGAGCCCGACCCGCGTCAGCGCCTGGCGCGCCCGCTCGCGCGAGATCGCCGGCGCGACCCCCTGATAGAAGAGCGGCACCTCGGTGTTCTCGAGGATCGAGAGCTGCTGGATCAGCTGGAACGACTGGAAGACGAAGCCGAGCTTCTTGCTGCGCACGTCGGAGAGCGCGTCGTCGGAGAGGCGCGAGACGTCCTCGCCTCCGAGCAGGTAGGCCCCTCGGGTGGGCCGATCGAGGCAGCCGAGCAGGTTGAGCAAGGTCGACTTGCCCGAGCCCGACGGCCCCATGATCGCCCAGTAGGAACCGCGCTCGATCTGGAAGCTGATGCCGTCGAGCGCCCGCACGACGGTGTCGCCCATCAAGTAGTGGCGCTCGACGTCGCGCATCGCGACGACGATCTCGCGCTCCGTGACGACGGCGTCGTTCACGTGCGACCGCTCCGCTGCTGCGCCCATCGCGGCGCCCGAAGCGGCGCCCGCCGATCGCGCCCCGCGGCCGCGCTCACGAGCCCCCCTGCGGCTTCTCGCCCCCGCCCCCGGCGCCGCGCTCGCCGCGCGGTCCGCGGCCGCCGCCCGGCGCACCGCCGGCCCCGCCGCCGAACCGCTTCATCTGCTCTTCCCACGCCGCCTTCTGCTCCGGCGTCATCTTGTCGAGCATCTCCTGGAGCACCTTCTTGCGCTCCTCCTCGCTCAACCCGCGCAGCTTCGAGAAGTCGACGCCGCCCATCGCGGCTCCAGGCGCCCCACCCGGCGCGCCCGCCCCGGCGTCCGCGGCCGGCGCCGCGCCCTCGGGCCGCCCCGTCGTGCTGCGCGACGGGATCGCGCTGGCCTGCGCGCGCAGCTCCTCGACGCTGCTGGTCGCCGCGACCTTGCTGGTCTCCGGGAAGTCGGGCTGCGGGGCGCCCGGCGGCACCGAGAGGTAGACCTTCTCGCCCGGCTCGAGCCCTTCGCTGATGGCGACGCGCGAGTCGTTGTGCAGGCCGATCTTCACCTCGCGCACGAGCGGCTTGCCCGCGGCATCGGCGACGTAGACGTAGTAGCGATCGCCGCGCCGGTAGACCGCGTGGATCGGCAGCGCGATGGCGTCCTTCAGCTCGTCGACCACGATCTCGGCGCTGGCGCTCATGCCGGGGCGCAGCCCGGTCGACGCGCCGCCGACGGTGATCTCGCAGCGGTAGACCTTCAAGTCGGGGTTCAGCCACTGGTTGGCCGAGTCGGGCAGCGGCGCGATGAAGGTGACCCGCCCGATGTAGGACTGGTCGGCGACCGCGTCGATGGTGACGATCGCCGGCTGGCCGACCTTCACCTTGTCGACGGCCGACTCGTGCACGCTGACCGAGACGATCATCTCGCTCGTGTCGGGCAGGCTGATCAGCAGCTGGTTCTCGCGCGCGGTGGCGCCCTCCTCGATCCGATCGCGATCGGAGCCGCCGCGGCCGCCCATCCCGCCGCTCTGGTTCATCGGGTAGACGACGAGGCCGGCGGACGGCGCGCGGATCGTCGTGTTGATCAGCTGCCCCTCGAGCTCGGCGAGCTTGTTCTGCTCGAGCTCGAAGGTCGCCTTCTTCGACTCGAAGTCGGCCACCTTCTGGGCGAGGTCGGCCTCGCAGCGCAGCTTCACGCGCTCGAGCTCGGCGCTCTTCTGCTGCACGTCGCTCTCGAGGATCTGGACCTGGCGCGGCTTCTCGAAGTCGGCGAGGATCTGCTGCTGCAGCTCCGACATCGCCTTCTTGACGCTGGCGCGCTCGAAGGCGAGCCGGTCGCTCTGCAGCTCGGTCTCGGCGGCGTAGTCGAGCGCCACCAGCTCGGCGGTGTCGTCGGCCTTCTGCTTGGCCGCCTTCTCCTCCGACTCGGCGAGCGTCTTGTCGGAAGCCGCCTGCTTCTCCTTCAGCGGGAAGTCGCCTTCGAGGTACTTGCGCAGGTCGGTGTGCGCCAGCGCGAGGTCGACGGTCGCCTTCTGCGTGTCGCTGTCGTTCTTGCTCTCCTGGATCTCGCGCGCCTTCTCGGCCTGGATGAACGCCGCCTTGGCGTTCTGGAACTTGATCTTCTGCGCGGTGAGGTCGTCCTCGAGGTTGCTGGCGTCGAGCTTGACGACGATGTCGCCCGCCTCGACCCGCTTGCCCTCGTCGACCAGCTCGAGGATGGTCGCGCCGCCCTTCACCTTGCAGTAGATGTCGACCGACTTGGCGGCCTTCAACTGCCCCGCCTCGACCACCGAGACGCGCAGCTTCTCGCGCGTCACGATGGTGCTGAGCGCGAGTTCGGTGTCGGCCTTCTCGTCGCGCCGCCCCCACCAGAGGAAGCCGCCGACGGCGAGGCCCGCCACGACGACGAGCAGCCAGAGGATCGCCGCCCCGCGGCGGTTGCGATCGGATCGGTCGGTCGGTTGCACTGCTTCGCTCCTTCGTCGCGCGCGCCGGAGGGCGCGGCCTCGGATGTCGTGATGGTTCGTCCCGCGCCGGCGCGGCTATCCGCCGGAGCCCTCGCCCGCCGGAGCTCCGGCCGGCTCCTCCGCCGGCAGCTCCGGCGGCACCTCGGCCGCGGCCACCGGCGGCAGCTCGTGCAGCTCGATGCCATCGGACTCGAGGGCGAGGAGCCCCATGTCGCGCCACAGCTCGAGGCGCGCCACCTCGTAGTCGACGAGCGCCTGCGTCAGCTGGTTCTTGGCGCGATTCAGCGCGTCGGTGGCGTCGAGCGCGTCGCGGATCTGGATGCGGCCCATGCGCAGCGTGAGCGCGGTCGACTGCACGCGCCGCTGCGCGACCTCGACCGACTCGACCGCGATGCGGTGCGTCTCGCGCAGCTGGGCGAGGCGGCGCAGGCCGTCGCGCAGGTCCTGCTTCAGCTGGTCCTCGCTCAGCGAGACGGAGCGCGCCTGCACGTCGAGGCTGATCAGCGCGCGCCGGTAGGCGTTGCGCTCGGAGAGCTTGTCGACCGGCAGGTCGAGAGTAAGGCCGGCGCGCCAGGTCGCGTCGCCCGCCTGCGCGTCGAAGACGGTGTCGCGATCGGTCGGCACGGTGACGCCCGCCGACAGGTCGAGCGCGGTGCGCAGGTCGTCCTCCGCCACGTGGACGCGCCGCTTCGAGTCCTCGAGCCGCTCGACCTCGTTCAGGTGGTCGAGCCGGTTCTCGAGCGCGATCGCGACCGCGCGCGCCTCGCTGAAGCGGATGGCCGGCAGCCCCGCCTCGCGCAGCCGCTCGAACTCGTCGGCGACCAGCCCGATGTCGGCCTCGAGCGGCAGGCCGAGCGTGATCTTGAAGCTGTCGAGCGCGTCCTGGTAGCTGCGCTGCGCCACGATCCAGGAGTTGCGCGCGCTGAGCTCGCTCTGCACCGCCTGGTCGAGCTGGATCTGGCTGCGGCGGCCGCGCTGCGCCAGCGCCTCCGACTGCTCGCGCGAGTCGATGAACTGCAGGTAGCTGCGCCGCGCGTTCTCGATCTGGTCGACCGACTGGAGGATGCGGTAGTACTCGCTCGCGACGCGGACGGCGAACTCCTGGCGGAACCGCTCGAACTCGCGCAGCGCGTAGACGGCGTCGCGCTCCGACTGCACCAGCGGCTCCTGCGCGATCTCCCTGCCGGCGCCCCTCAGCAGCGGCTGGCTGAACGCGAGGTCGAAGAACGAGCTGGTCGAGTGGTTGGTGCCGTTGCTGAACTCGACGCCGGTGAAGCGGCGGATCAGGTCGTTGCTGAACCGGAAGACCAGCAGGCCGCCCGAGGCGAGCTGCTGCGTCAGCGAGAACTCGGTCGAGAGCGTGCCCTCGCGCTGCCGCTTGCTGCCGCCCGGCGAGCTCGACCAGTCGTAGGAGGAGGTGACGCCGAAGCGCGCCTCGAAGAGGTAGCGCTGCAGCGTGACGTCGAGCGCCGCGAGGTAGACCTGCTCCTTCTGGCGCTGGTAGTCGCGGCTGTTCAGCGACGCCACCTCGAGCGCCTCGGCGAGCGACATCACCTTGCGCGGCAGGAGCGGCGGATCGGTGACCGAGAACTCGACGAGGTCGCTGGCGTGGCGCTGCTCGACGTCGGCGATGCGCGCGGCGAGCTCGGCCTGCACGGCCGCGGTGGCGTCGCTCGCCTCGCCGCCGCTCTGCGGGGCCGGCGCGGCCTGCGGGAGCACCTCGCGCAGCTGGCGCGCGCGCTGCTCCTCCGCGTGGGTCGCCAGCTCGGCCAGCAGCTGCTGGCGGAGGATCTCGGTGGCCTGCTCGAGGGTGAACCCCGACGCCTTGCCGAAGAGGCGCTCTTCCTTGGAGCTCACGATCTCGGCCACCTCGAGGTCGGCATCGCGCCGATGCTGATCGGCCGTGCAGCCGGCCAGCGAGAGCTCGAGCGCGACGCTGGCGAGCAGGAGGTGACGGAGAGTGGCGAGGGAGGGCGCGGGTCGCGTCATTCGCACGGCCTGGGGGGTGGGCATCGGGAGCGCAGATTCAAGCGGCCCGTACGAGGAGCGTACGAGCGGGTTCGTGTCATTTCGACGTCATCTCGCGGAAGCGCCGGCGAAGCGTGCGCGACGGCGCGCGACGCCTCATCGTGCGCCGGCCGGCGCCGCGCCACCACCGCCGTCAACGCGCCTCCTTCGCCAGCAGCGCGAGCACCTCGCCCGGCTCCGGGAAGCGCTTGGTGGCGAGCTTCGAGTAGAGCAGCTTGCCGTCGAGCGAGACCTCGAAGCAGCCGCCGTCGCTCGGCACGAGGCGCAGCTCGGCGATCTTCTTCTTGTGGGCCGTGAGCAGTTCTGCCGCCAGACCGACGGCGCGCGGCTCGTAGCTTCAAGCCGTGCAGTAGCGGATCTCGAGTCGCATGGGAGCTCCAGGGGGTCGCGCGCGCCGCGGCGCGGCGGCGGGCGGCCTATTCATCCCGACGCGCCCCCCTGAGGCAAGGACCGAAATCGTGCGGCGGCGCGCAGAATGGCGCGATGGCCCTCGCTCACGCCCTCTCCCTCGTCGCTCGCGCTCGCCCGCTCGACGAAGCGCCCCCGCCGACCGACTTGGTCGAGCGGGTGCTGCTCGAGCTGGCGCCGGCGCACCAAGCGGTGTACGGCGGCTTGGCGATGCTCTTCGGGATCGGGCTCTGCGCGATCGCGATGCGTTCGATCGAGGACCGCGTCCCGCGCCCGCCGCCACCGCCGACTCCCCCGCCGCTCTCCTCGCTGCCGGCCCACTGGCCGCCGCTCACCCGCGCGCTGGCCGGCGTCGCGATCCGGCTCGGCTTCGGGCCGCCCCGCTCCTTCACGCCGGTCCTGCTGCCGCTCGCCTTCCTGGTCTGGTTCGCGGCGACGATGCTCGGCGCGTCGCTCACCCGCGCGGCGGCCGATGCGGGGGGCGCCGGCGTCACGCCGGAGCGGCTCCACGCGGCGGGGGCGACCTTCCTGCTGGTGGCAGCGCTGCTGCTCGGGTTCCTGCTGCTCTGGACGCGGCTCTTCGGCGACGGGCCGGCCGACCTCGGGTTGCGCCGGGAGGGGCTCCTGCCGGTGCTGCTGATGGCGCTGCTCTTCTACGCCTGCTTCCTGCCGGTGCAGTTCGGCGCGATCGCGCTCGAGTCGGGGCTGCGCGGGCTGCTCGACCTGCCGACCGACGGTCAAGTGGCGGTGGCGCTGTTCGCCGAGCACCCGCAACTGCGGCGCGACTGGGTCGTGCTGGCCGGCATCACGCTGGCCGCGCCGCTCCACGAGGAGCTCCTCTTCCGCGGCGTGCTGCAGCGCTACCTCGGCCGCCTCTTCCCGACCGCCTTGGCGCTGCTGCTGAACGGGGTGCTGTTCGCGTCGCTGCACGACGGCGGCCTGCTCGCCGTCGGCGTGCTCGGCGTCGCGCTGGCGTGGCTCATGCACCGCACCGGGAACCTCGCCGCGCCGCTCCTCTTCCACATCGTGCACAATGGGCTGACGCTCGCGCTGATCGCCGCGTCGGCCGGTCGCTCCTGACCGCGCCGGCCCGATCGCGACCGGCGGGCGACGGAGCAGGACGATGGACTTCCGCATGGAGCGGCGCGGCGACTTCTACGTCGCGAGCAACGCCGCGCTGATCCACCAGGTGACGATCGGCGCCGACTCGAGCATCTGGTACGGCTGCGTGGTGCGCGGCGACGTCGCCTCGATCACCATCGGCGCGCGCACCAACATCCAGGACCTGACGATGATCCATCCCGAGCACGACGAGCCGGTCGTGATCGGCGACGACGTCACCGTCGGCCACCGCGCGATCCTCCACATGCGGACGCTCGGCTCGGGGACGCTGGTCGGGATGGGCGCGATCCTGCTGGCGCACAGCCACATCGGCAAGCAGTGCATCATCGGCGCCGGCGCGCTGATCCCCGAGGGGCGCACGATCCCCGACCGCAGCGTGGTGATCGGCATGCCCGGCAAGATCGTGCGGCAGGTGAGCGACGAGGAGGCGGCCCACCTCGTGAAGCACGCCGCCGGCTACATCGAGACGGCGCGGCAGAACTGCCGCTGAGCCGGCGCGGCCACCGCCGATGCACGCCTCGCGCGTCGTCCTCCTCACCTTCGCGCTGAACGCCGCGCTCTGCGTGGCGCACTTCGCGGTCTTCTTCGCCACCGGCAGCCAGCTGGTGCTGGCGCAGGGGGCCGACTCGCTGATGGACCTCGCGGTCGGCGTGGTGCTGCTGGTGAGCGTACGCGTCGCGATGCAGCCGCGCGACGACAACCACCCATTCGGCCACCAGCGGGCCGAGCCGATCGGCGCGCTGGTCACCGCGGTGCTGGCCTTCGTGCTGGCGATCGAGGTGGCGCGCTCGGCGATCGGCAACCTCGTCGCCGGGACGCCGCCGCAGCTCGACGCGGCGGTCGGCGGGGTGCTCGGCACCAAGCTCGTGGTGAAGGTGATCTGGCTGCTGCTGGCGCTGCGCCGCCGCAGCGGCGACGGGCAGGCGGTGGCGGCGACGCGGCTCGACACGCTGAGCGACGTGCTCACCTGCAGCAGCTCGCTGGTCGGCTTCGGCCTCGCGCGCGCCGGCCATCCGTCGTTCGACAGCTGGCTCGCGCTGCCGGTCGCCGCGTGGATCGCGCGCGCGGGCTTCTCGCTGGCGCGCGAGAGCCTGCGCTACCTGATGGGCGAGGCGCCGAGCGACGAGGTGCGAACGCGGTTGCTGGCCGCCGCCTCCGCGGTGCCGGGCGTGCGCGCCGTCCCGAAGCTGCGCGCCCACTTCGTCGGCCAGACGCTGCACGTCGAAGTGACGATCCTCCTCCCGTCCGGCGCGAGCGCGGTGCAGGGGCACGACCTCGCGCTCGACGTGCAGGCCGCGCTGGAACGCGATCCGCTGGTCGGCGAGGTCTTCGTCCACCTCGACACCGGCGAAGGGAAGGACGGGAGCTGAGGGGCGCCCGGCGCCGGCCCGCGCCTCACCGCAGCTCGAGCCTCCGCACGCTGCTCGACACGAGCTTCCCGTTGGCGCCGATCGCGAAGGACTGCAGCTCGAGGTCGAACGGCACCCAATCGGGGGCGATCATCGGGTGGACGATCAGCTCGCCGAACGGGTCGAACGGCACGATCGCGAGCAGCTGGATCCAGGTCGGGAAGCCGTCGATCGTGATGACGGCGGTGACGACCGGGTTGCCGGGCACCCCGCCCGTCGTCGCCACGTCGACCGTGTCGTTCACGTAGGCGACTTCGTGGCTCAGCGTGAGGTAGAGGTCGTTGCCGCCGAACGCCTGCACGCGGCCGACGTCGAAGCTCGACGCCGTGTCGTGACCGGGCGTGCCGACCAGCAGGTCGGGCAGGTGCTTCTTGTCGCCATCGAGGTTGCCGCCGTTCGCGAGGCCGCCGGATCCGAAGCCGCCGCCCGGCGTCGTGCCGACCAGGCGCGTGAGCTCGCGGCCGTGCTCGCCCGAGACGATCTGCACCATGCCGACGTCGGCGGCGGCCGGACGGTCGAAGCTCGGGAAGCGGAACGCGAGGTCGAGGTAGCCGTCGCCGTCCACGTCGCCCGCGAGCGTCGCGTCCCCCTCGATCGGCAGCTCCGCGGTGCCGGTCCACGAGAGGAGCAGCGGGCTGAAGATGTAGGTCGAGTAGAGCCACGCGCCGCCATGCCCCTGCCAGTTCGGCGCGCTGAACAGCAGGTCGCCATCGCCGTCGCCGTCGACGTCGGCCGCATCGGTGACGTAGGCGAGCTCGTCGCCCGGCGTCAGCGAGATCCGCCCGGCGATCGAGTACGGCCAGTTCGCCGAGAAGTACTCGATGCGTCCGCCCTCGGGCGGCTTGATGCCCGACTCGAGCGAGGTCGCGATGAAGTCGTTCAGGCCGTCCGTGTCGCTGTCGAAGTCGAGCGCGGCGAGCCGCCAGCCGAACTCCGCGCCGGGCAGCCGGCCGTCGTAGCTGCGCCAGGGGGCGCCGTCCTTGCCGGAGTGGAGGTAGACCCGGCCGGTGCCGCGCCCGTTCGGCGCCTTGTTCCAGCCGATCGCCGACGTCACGAGGTCGTTGACGCCGTCACCGGTCACGTCGCCGACGCCGCAGACCTGCTCGAGACGATCGCCGGGCGCCTCGCCGGTGAAGGTGTAGAGCCGCGTCCCCCGCTTCCCCGACCAGATCTCCACCTTGCCTTGCCAGGTCGCCTTCGGCCAAGCCGGGGAGACGATCGCGAGGTCGTCGACCTGATCGCCGTCGATGTCGCGCACGTTGCGCACGATCGTCCCGAGTTCATCGCCGGCATATTCCCCTTCCCAGCTGCGGATCTCCTTGCGCGACTTGCCCGAGAACAGCGCCACGCGCCCGCAATCGGCGCCGGCCTTGCCGTCCCAGAGCCGCTCGCCCACCGCGAAGTCGGGGATCTTGTCGTCGTCCACGTCGCCGAGCGCCGCGATCCCGGCGGCGCCGCCGAGCTGCGCACCGAACTGCTGCCCCTCGATCGAGAGGAGCTCGTCCTGCGCGCGGGCAGCCGGCGCAAGGGCGAGCGCGAGCGCGAGCGGGAGGAGCGCGGCGAATCGGGGACGAGCGACGAGCGGCGAGGTCGACACGGTGGAGCTCCTTCGGCCGGGGATCCCCCAGGCTTCGATCAGCCGTTATCTGCGCGCCGCCCCGGCCCGTTTTCACCCCCGGCGCTACGCTGCCCGCGCCTCGCGCCACGCCCCCTTCCGCGGCCGCCGCCATGAGCGAACCCGACGACGACGAGCTTCGCGCACGGCTCCGGGCCGACCCGGCCCGCTTCGGCGAGGTCGCCGGGCGGGCGCGCGCGCGGCTGCTGCGCATCGTCGAGCTCCGGATCGATCGCCGCCTGCGCGGGCGACTCGACGCCGAGGACGTCGTGCAGGACACGCTCGTCGAGGCGACGCGTCGGCTCCCCGAGTGGACGAGCGGCGCCGGGCTGCCGCTCGCGCTCTGGCTGCGGCTCCTCGCGCTGCAGCGCCTCGCGCAACTGCGCCGCCACCACCTCGAGGCCGCCCTGCGCGCGGCGGGCCGCGAGAGCTCGCTCGACGAGCCGCTCGAGGGCGACGACAGCGCGCTCACGCTCGCCGACGCGCTGGCGGAGAGCGGCGTGTTGACCGCCTCGGGCGTCGCGTCGAAGGCGGAGCTGTCGCAGCGGCTCCACGCCGCGCTGGCGCAACTCAAGCCCGAGGATCGCGAGGTGCTCCTCTTGCGCCACTTCGAGCAGCTCAGCAACCACGAGGTCGCCGCGCTGCTCGAGCTGTCGGCGCCGGGCGCGAGCCTGCGCTACCTGCGCGCGGGCAAGCGGCTGCGCGAGCTGCTCGGCAGCTTCAGCGCCGCGACTCGGTGAGCGCCGCGCGCCGCCGACGGCATTCCTCGAGCTGCTCGCGCGCTTGCGCGATCAGGTGCGTTGCATCGCCCTGGCCGAGGCCCGCGGCGGCGTGGCGTTCGAGGATCTGCAGCGAACGATCCGACAGCGCGGCCGCCTCGAAGAGCCCCTCCTCGTCGAGCGCGGCGGCTCCTTCGCGAAGCAGCGCGAGGCCGCCGACGTTGAGGCAGGCGCGCGCCAGCAGCCGCTCGGCGTAGGGGTTCGACGGGTCGGCGGCGACCGCCGGCTCGCAGGCGGCGAGCGCGGCGCGGCCATGGTGCAGCGCGGCGTCGATCGCGCCGGACGCTTTCAGCGCGCCAGAGAGGTTGTGGTGCGCGCGCACCACTCCGAGCGTCGCGTCGACGCTCTCCGCGTCGCCCCGCGCCAGCGCCTCGCACCGCTCCAGCACCTCGCGGTAGATCGCGATGGCGCCGGCGAGGTCGCCGCTGTTCTTCACGAAGATCGCCTGGTCGTTCAGCGTCCACGCCAAGTCGCGCGCCAGCGAAGTGTTGGTCGGATCGGCAGCGACGAGGCGGCGCTGCAGGTCGACCGCCTCGGCATAGGCGGCGCGCGCGCGGTCGGCGGCCGGCGCGCCCGCTCCCGCGAGGTGGTAGGCGAGCAGGTAGCGGTTCTTCGCGCGCCCGCGCTGCACGCCGAGGTCCTCGGCGCCGCCCGGCTCCGCGGCCAGCTCGTCGAGCAGCGCCGCCTGCCGATCGATCGCGGCGCGCGCCTCGTCGCGCCGGCCGGCGGCGGCGAGGTTGTAGGCGTGGAACTGCCACGCGGTGGCGAGGTCGAGGCGGCGCGCGCGATCGCCTGCGGCCTGCGCCAGCGCGTCGCGCAACGCGATCCCGCGGGCGGAGCGGGCGAGCGCCTGCTCGGTCGCGCCGGCGACCAAGTCGATGCCGCCGCCGACCAGCAGCGCCGTCGCCAGCAGCGCGCGATCCTCGTCGCTGCCCGCCCCCGCCGCGACGATCGGCTCGAGCAGCGCGATCGCCGCCGCGTAGCTCGCGCGCGCGCCCGCCATGTCGCCGACGTTCGGCTGGTAGGGGTTGCCGAGCACGTCGCCCACCTTCTGGTAGGCGAGCGAGAGTTCGCGCCGCAGCTCGGCGTCCTCCTGCGGATCGTGCCCCCGCTCCTTCGCCAAGGCGTCGAGGTAGGCGAGCGACCGCTTCGCGATCAGCGCGCGCGCGGCGGTCGAGCCGGGCAGGTGACGGATCGCGTCGTGGCACTCGAAGAGGAAGTCGCCGGCGAGCTTGCGCACCTCCTGGTAGCGCCGCTGCGACTGCGACTCGGCGGCGCGCGCGCGCAGCGCCTCGCGCCAGGTCGCGCCCGCGCCCGCGAGCAGCGCCGCGGCCAGCAGCGCCGCCGCGACCGGGTGGCGGCGCAGGACGAGGGCGGCCCGATAGGCCAGCGACGGCGGCCGCGCGCGGATCGGCCGCCCCGCGACGCAGCGCTCGAGGTCCTCGGCGAGCTCGCGCGCCGAGGCGTAGCGCGCGGCCGGCTCCTTCTGCAGGCACTTGTGGACGATCGTCGCGAGGTCGCGCGGCAGCGCGGGATCGAGGCGGCGCAGCGCGGGCGGCTCGACGTCGTGGATCTGCTTCAGCAGCCGCGCGCGGTCGCCGCCGTCGAAGGCGGGACGCCGCGCCAGCGCTTCGTAGAGCGTCGCGCCGAGCCCCCAGACGTCGGTGCGCGGATCGGCCCAGCCGGCGAACGCCTCGGGCGCCATGTAGCGCGGCGTGCCGACCAGCTCGTCGGTGCGGGTGATCGAGTCGGAGCCGTCCGCCTTCGCCAGGCCGAAGTCGGTGATCCACGCCGCCCCGCTCTCGTCGAGCAGGACGTTCGACGGCTTCACGTCGCGATGGAGGATCCCTTCGCCATGCGCGTAGGCGAGCGCGTCGGCCAGCGCGGCGCCGTGGCGCGCGATCGCGACGGCGTCGAGCGGCGCAGCGGCGGGCGCGGCGGGGAGCTCGTCGGCGGCGCGGCCCTCCGCGCTGCGGCGCAGTCGCCGCTCGAGGCTCTCGCCCGCGATGAACTGCATCGCGATCCAATGGGTGCCGCCCGCCTCGCCGACGGCGTGGATCGGCACGATGCGCGGATGGTGGAGCCGCGCCGCGGCGAGCGCCTCGCGGCGGAACCGCTCGACGTCGCGCGGATCGAGCGACGCGACGCCCGGCAGCAGCTTGAGCGCGACGGTGCGCTGCAGCTCCTCGTCGAACGCCTCCCACACCACGCCCATGCCGCCGCGGCCGATCGGCCGGATCAACCGGAAGCGGCCGAGCCGATCGCCCGCCGCGAGGGCGCGCGCGGACGCCCCGCCCGATCGCGGAGCGCCGCTCGCCGCCGACTCGAGCAGCTCGAAGGTCTCGACCAGCGAGCGGAACTCCTCCTCGCGCGCCGCCGCCCGCCGCGCGAACGAGTCGAGCGCGACCGGCTCGCCGCGGCGCCGGCGGTCGAAGTACTCCTCGACCAGCGCCTCGACCGGGTCACGCTCCGCTGCGCCGCTTCGCTCGTCGAGGGACAACTTGGGCTCCGACTGCTCTCGAGGCGCCGCAACCGCCGCGGCGCCGCCGACCGCGAGCGGCCGCCTCGCTCGCTCCGCTCACTCCTTGCGCACCGCCGCCCCTTCGAGCAGCCGCAGCAGCTCGCCCTCGGTGGTCAGCACCAGCTCGCTGTCGCCGCCGGTGAACCCCTTCTGCAAGGTCTCGAGCGACTTCGTGAAGGCGTAGAGGTCGGGGTTCTTCGCGTACGCCTCGGCGTAGGTGCGCGCCGCGGCGGCGTCGGCGGTGCCGCGCAGCACCTCGGCATCGCGATACGCCTCGGAGAGGAGCTTCTTCTGGTCGCGCTCGAGCTCGCCGAGGATGCGGGCGCGCTCGCCCTGGCCCTCGCTGCGGAACTGCTCGGCGATGCGCTGCCGCTCCGACACCATGCGGCGGTAGACGTCCTTCAGCACCTGGTCGACGAAGTTGACCCGGGTGATGCGCACATCCAGCAGCTCGATGCCGAGCGGGCTGAGGCGCAGCGCCGCTTCGCGCGTGATGCGGGCCATCAGCTCGGGCCGCCCCATGGTCGGCTTGGCGGGCGCCTCGTCGTCGATCGACTCGACGTCGGCCGCCATGTCGCGCTGCGTCGCGCGCACCACGTCGATCAGCGACTGCGAGCTGACCGTGTCCTTCACCACGCCGTCGATGATGTTGTCGAGCCGCGTCTGCGCGTTGCGCGCGTCGCCGACCGACTGCAGGAAGAGCAGCGGATCGACGATGCGCCAGCGCGCCATCGTGTCGACGAAGATGAACTTCTTCTCGCGCGTCGAGATCTCGCGCGGCTCGCCGTGCCAGCGCAGCACGCGCTTCTCGAGGCGGCGCACGTCCTGCAGGAAGGGCTTCTTCCAGTGCAGCCCCGCCTCGGTCACCGGCGCACCGACCGGCCGGCCGAACTCGGTGACGATCACCTGTTCCGACTCGTTCACGACGTAGAGCGAGCCGCCCGCCAGCGCGACGCCGGCGACCAGCACGAGCAGCAGCAGCGCGCGGATCATCGGGAGCCCTCCGGAGCGGCCTTGCCGTCGAGCGAGAGCAGCGGCAGCACGCCCTGCAGGTCGCGGTCGACGATCACCTTGCGCGAGATCTTCGGGAGCAGCTCGCCCATCGCCTCGAGCCACAGGCGCTGGCGCAGCAGCTCGGGGGCGTTGTCGTGCTCGGTGACCAGCGCGAGGAAGCGCTGCACCTCGCCTTGCGCGCGGTTCACGCGTTCGGCGGCGTACCCCTCCGCCTCCTGGCGCAACCGCGCCGCCTCGCCCAACGCGAGCGGCATCTTGCGGTTGTACTCCTGGCGCGCCTCGTTGATGGTGCGCGCCTTCTCCTGCTCGGCCTGGTTCACGTCGTTGAACGACGCGCGCACCGACTCGGGCGGGTCGACGTTCTGCAGCTGCACCGTCTCGATCTCGAGCCCCATCTCGTACTGGTTCACCAGCTTCTGCAGCTCCTCGTGCGCCTGCGCGTTCACCTCGCGGCGGCCGGCGGTCAGCACCTCGAGCACGCTGTGGTCGCCGACCACGAGGCTCATCACCGCCTGCGAGAGGTCGCGCAGCGTCTTCTCCGGGTCGGCCACGTGGAACAGGTACTTCACCGGGTCCTGGATGCGGTACTGCACGATCCACTCGACCTCGGCGGCGTTCAGGTCGCCGGTGAGCATCAGGCTCTCGTCGCCGAAGCGGGCATCGGAGTAGCGCGTCCGCTCGCCGAGCTCGGCGCCGCGCGCGAACTCGGCGGTCCGGAAGCCGAACTCCATCTTGTGGACGTGCTTGGTCGGGACCTCGCGCGCCACCTCGATGCCGAACGGCAGCTTCCAGTGGAGACCCGGTTCGACCGTGCGGTCGTAGCGGCCGAAGCGCGTCACCACGCCCACCGCCGCCGGTTCGACCTGGAACCACGACGTGAGCGCGAAGGTCAGCAGCGCGCCGCCCACTGCGATCGCCACGAAGCCGGCGAGGTTGGGGATGCGCAAGCGCCCGTCCCCGTCCCGCATCACCCGGATCTGCGCCATCGAACCTCCTTCATGGACGCCGCCCGCTCCCGCTCAGCGCGAGTAGAGGGCGAGCGCGTTGTAGAGCACTCGGATCGGACCGCGGAACCCCAGCCGGAAGGTCGGGCTCTCGCTGAAGAGGAGCGCGCGACCGCGGCCGACGGGCGCCTCTACCAGCCAGAAGCGCCCGCCGATCGCCTCGACCACCTCGTCGCCGGCGAAACCCGACACGCGGCCGCGCTCGACGAAGCGGCCGACCTTGGTGCCGCCGCCGTGCAGCTCGAACGCGGTCGAGCCGGTGGCGAGCTGCGGGATCCGTTCGGGCAGGCCGAAGGCGAGCGGATGGTCGAGGTCGAGCTCCACCTCGAAGAAGGCGCCCGGCATGTTGGCGAGCGTCGCTTCGCGCTCCCGCTGCGCCGTCTTCTTCCAGCTCTCGGCGTCGTCCTTCTTCTCGTCGTCCTTGGCCGGCTTCGTGGTCACGTCGGTGAGGCCGGAGCGCTCCTTGGTGAACCAGAGCGCCGCGCTGCCGAGCGCCACCACGCTGCCGCCGCGCTTCAGGAACGCCTCGAGCGGCGCCTTCGCCTCGTCGAGGCCGCGTACGCCGTCGGGCGCGACGATCACGTTCCACTCGGCGAGGTCGAGGCGGGCGAGCGAGCCGGGCTCGACGCAGGAGAACGGCACGCGCAGCTCGCGCTCGAGGAGCCAGCGCACCTCGCCGAAGCCGGCGCCGTCGGAGGCGAGCAGCACCAGCCGCGGCCGCTCCAGCACGACCGCCTGCTCGCTGCCGAGGTCGGGCCCCTGCTCGGTGAAGCCGCTCGCGAGCGGCTCGAAGGTGACGCCGTAGCGCGCGCCGAGGTCGCCGAGCTGGCGCACCAGCGCGGCGCGCTCGGCGGCGGCGGCGCGCGGCGGCGCGGCGATCACCGCGGAGCCGGCCGGGAAGGGGCGATTCGCGCTGGAGAAGGGGCGCGGCAGGAAGCGGGCGCGCACGCCGCTGCCGAGCAGCTCGAGCAGCGCGGCCGGCGCCGCCGCATCCTCCCACGGCAGCACGAAGGCGACCGCGCCGGCGGCCCCCTCCTCGCGCACCCCGCCGCGCTTGGCGAGCGGCGCGCCGAGCCCCGCCACCACGGTCGCCTCGCTGGCCACGCGCGTGCGCGCCACCTCGGCCGGCTGCTCGAGCCAGCAGGCCGGCACTCCGAACGCGTAGGGCAGCGACCACGCCGAGATGTCGTAGAAGGTCGTCCGCTCCACGCCGGCGCGCGGCTCGAGCAGCGCCTTCGCCAGCCGCTTCGCCGGCTGCTCCATCGCGACCAGCAGCGTCCCTTCGGGCAGCACCCGCTCCGCGGCGTCGCGGCCGTCGTAGCCGTGCACCCCCTTCGCGACGAACGCAGCGCCGGCGACATCGACCTCGATGCCGTGGCGCAGCAGCAGCTCGACCAGCGCGGCGCGCGTGGTGCGATCGGGCGTCGGCAGCAGCGCCACCTCGCGCAGCGGCCCCGCGCGCCCTTCGGCGAGCGCCTCGACGTGGAAGCTCCGCCAGTGGTCGAGCAGCTCGCGCCGGCCGGCGCGCGCCGTCTCCACCGTCGCGAGCGAGGCGGCGAAGTGGTGCGCGATGCGGTCGTGCAGCGTGAGCAGCGCCCCGTCGGTCTGGCGCCAGACGACGCCGCCCGCCGAGTGGCCCGCCTGCTCGTAGGTCATGCCGATCGCGCCGCGCAGCGACGGGAAGCTGTCGCCGTAGCCGGGGTAGAGCAGGTCGAACTGCTCGCCCGTGTAGTAGCTCCAGCCGAAGCGATCGAAGGTGGCGGCGTTGCCGCGGCCGAACCGCTCGCCCCACTCGGTGGTCGAGGCGGGGAGGTTCAAGTTGCGCGGCAGGTCGGCGGGGAAGAAGAAGTAGCTCGAGTCGGCGTACATCTCGTGGAAGTCGACGTGCACCTGCGGCGGGAAGCGCTGCAGCCACGGCAGCCGCGCGCGCGTCTCGTCCTGCGTCGCGAACGCCCAGTCGCGGTTCAGGTCGAAGTGGAAGTGGTTCACGCGACCGCCGGGGCCGGGCTCGTCGTGCTCGCGCGCGGCCGGCTCGGGATCAGGCGTCGCCCCCACCACCGACTGGAACCAGTGGACGTAGCGGTCGCGGCCGTCGGGATTGAGGCACGGGTCGACCACGATCAGCAGCTGCTCGCGCGTGCGCTGCGCCGCGTCGTCGTCGGCCGCCGCCAGGTGCCACAAGGTCGCGAGCGCCGCCTCGGTGCAGGAGGGCTCGTTGCCGTGCACGTTGTAGGAGAGCCAGACGATCGCCGGCTGCGTCTCGGCGAGGCGCGCGGCCGCCGCCGCGTCGGGCAGCGCGCGGCCGTCCGCGAGGCGGGCGAGCCCCGCCGCGATCGCCTCCTTGCGCGCGAGGTTCTCGGGCGAGCTCGCCAGCGCCAGCAGCAGCGGCCGCCCCTCGGGCGTGCGGCCGTACTCGATCAGCTCGATGCGATCGCTCGCGGCATCGATGGCGCGCACGGCGGCCACCACGTCGCGGTGCTCGCTGAAGCGCTGCCCATAGCGGTGGCCGAGCAGCGTCTCGGGGCGCGGCACGTCGGCGCGGTAGCGGGCGGCCGGCTCGAAGGTGAAGCCGTCGGCGCGCGGAGCGGCCTGCTCCTGCGCGGCAGCAGAGCCGGCGAGGAGGGCCGAGACAGCGCCAACGGCGCAACGGGCAGAGGAGAGGAACCAGGACGGCGACATGCGGGCCCTCGCGCGCGGGGGAACGGGGCGCGCAACTTACCCCGGCCAGCGCGCACTCCGCCGCTCAGGCGCGGGAGCGGCCGCGGCCGATAGAGCCCTCCTCATGGCTCGTTTCCACGAACATCGCCGCCCCGCCCCCTCCCCGCTCGCCGACCTCGCGCCGCTCATGAGCGGCTTCGCCGAGAGCAGCTCCCACCTCGCCGCGCACGACACGTCGCCCGCGCGCGCCGTCGAGATGGTGAAGGAGCCGTGGCGGATCTTCCGCATCCTCTCCGAGTTCGTCGACGGCATCGACGCGATGCGCGACGTGAAGCCGGCCGTCTCGATCTTCGGCAGCGCGCGCACCAAGAAGAGCGATCGCTGGTACGGCGCCGCGCGCCGCCTCGGCCGCGAGCTCGCGCGGCGCGGCTTCTCGATCGTGACCGGCGGCGGGCCCGGGATCATGGAGGCGGCCAACCGCGGCGCGCAGGAAGGGGGCGGCCGCTCGATCGGCCTCAACATCCACCTGCCGGCCGAGCAGGCGCCGAACCGCTACCAGGACCTCGAACTCCACTTCCGCTACTTCTTCGTGCGCAAGTTCCACTTCGTGAAGCACTCCTCGGCGTTCGTCAACTTCCCGGGCGGCTTCGGGACGATGGACGAGCTCTTCGAGGCGCTCACGCTGATCCAGACCGACAAGGTCGGCGCGATGCCGGTCGTGCTGATCGGCCGCGACTACTGGCGCGGGCTGCTCGAGTGGCTGCGCGGCACGATGGCGGGCGCGAAGAACATCCACCGCGCCGACCTCGACCTCTTCCACGTCACCGACGACCTCGACGAGGCGGCGGAGCTGGTCGAGCGGTCGGTGCGGGCGGAGCTGCCGTTGGCGCAGGCGCTGCAGCAGGTGCGCGACGAGGCGTACGCGATCCGCCGCGCCCACGCCAAGCGGCAGGTGCAGCGGCAGGTGCAGCGGCCGGTGCTGCGGCGCGCGAAGCGGTCCGCGGCGCGCTGACGAGCGCCGGCTACCATCGCCCCAGGACGCGGTGGCGCGATCGGCGAGCGGAGAGAAGCGGTGCGCGCGGAAGCGAAGGCGGCGATCGCCTGCCTCGTCGGCGGGCTGCTCTGGTTCCTGCCGTGGCTCTTGCCCGGCAAGGCGCTGCTCGGCATCCATCCCGGGCTGCTGCGCCCCTACGAGGAGGTCTTCGACGCGGCGACCCTCGCCGAGCTGAAGGAGGCCTCCCACCCGCTCTACCTCGACAAGCTGCTGCAGCACGACCCCGAGGTGCGCTTCGGCAGCGAGCCGAGCGGTCCGGTGCCGAGCTGGGACCCGTGGGTGCTCGGCGGCGTGCCGCACATCGCGCAGGGGCTCGCGTCGCCGCTCTACCCGCCGCTCTGGATCGCCCGTTTCGTCCCGCCGCCCCGCTGCTACGCGTGGATCGCGGCGCTGCAGACGGCGCTGGCGGCGTGGTTCGCGTTCCGGATGGCGCGCGCCTTCTCGATCGCGCCGGCCGGCGCCAGCGTCGCCGCGCTGCTGTTCGGCGCGTCGGGCTGGATGTCGGTCCACCAGGAGTACTTCCAGCTGACCGCGGCGGCGACCTGGCTGCCGCTCGCGATCGGCAGCGCGAAGCGCCTCCTCGATCGGCAGGGCGGCCTCTTCTCCCTCGCCGTCGCGATCGCTTGCGGGTTCCTCTCCGGCTTCCCGCAGATCGGCTTCTACGTGCTGCTGGTGCCGGCGCTGCTCGCCGTGGTCACCACCGGCTGGCGCTTCGCGCGGCGCCAGGAGACGGCGCTCGAGACGGGCGGCCACGCGCTGCGGTTCGGCGCAGCAGCGCTCTTCGGGTTGGCGCTCGCCTCGCCGCAGCTCCTCGCCACCGCCGAGTTCGTCCCCCATTCGACGCGCGCGCCCTACGACGCTGCGCAGATCGAAGAGCTGGCGCTGCCGCCCGCCGCGCTGCTCGGCGCGCTCTTGCCCGACCTCTTCGCGCCGTCGTTCACGCAAGCTGACGTCGAGGCGGAGACGGCGCGCGCGGTGGAGGAGAAGCGCACGCCCTGGATCGACACGCTCTACGCGCGCGCCTGGCTCGATTCGCTGCAGCCGGAACGGCTGGTGAACCGCTTCGAGATCACCTGCACGCTCGGCCCGGCGGCGCTGCTGCTGGCGCTGCTCGGGCTCCTGCGCGGGCGGCGTGGCGCGCGCGGCTTCTTCGTGCTGCTGCTGCTGCTCGGCCTCGCACTCGCGCTCCGTTCGCCGCTGCTGCGCGCGCTGGCGCACCTGCCCGGCTTCAACATCGGCGATCCGAAGCGGGCGCTGCTGCTGGTGACGACGGCGCTCGCCGGCCTCGCGGCGCTCGGCGGCGAGGCGGCCTGGCGCGAGGCGCGCGAGCGGCGGCTGCTGCTCGGGCTGCTCACCGGCGCGAGCGCGCTGCTGCTGCTGGCGGCGGGCGGCGCGGCGTTGCTGCCGCTCTCGGTGCTGCGCGACCACGCGGCACCGCCGATCGCCCGCAGCGTCGGCGTGCCGACCGAGGTGATCGCCGACGCGCTGCGCGACGCGATCCTCGTCGGACAGCGGGCGCTGCTCGGGCGCGAGCTGCTGGTCGCGGCCGGCTGGTGCGTGGTGGCGCTGCTGGCGCTGCTCTGGTTGCACGGGGCGCTGCTCCACCGGCGGGCCGACGACGGCGCGCTGGCCGACGTGCGCACGCCCTCGCGCCTCGCGCCGCTGCGTGCGCGCCTCCCCGACGCCGCCTTCCTCGCCGCGCTGGCGGCGCCGCTCGCGTGGCTCTGGGCCGACGCGACCCACCCGATCCCGACCGCCGGCCTCGACGCGCGCCCCTCGGTCGTCTGGCACTTCGAGCAGCACCGCGCCCGCGGCCGGCTGCTGCGCATGGGCGCGCGCGGCGATCTGCCGCCGTGGCCGCCGAAGCTGCCGATGCGCTCGAAGGTGCGCGACGCGCAGGGCTACGTCGCCGCCTACTCGCGCTACTGGCGCGACCTCTTCGAGGCGATCGCGCCCGGCTCGACCAAGTCGGTCGCGGTGCTGCCGATCGACGACCCGGCCGCGCTGGCGGCGCCGCTGATCGACCTGCTCGACGTCGAGTACGTGCTGGCGGCGCTGCCGGCCGGGAGCGTCCCGCCCCAGTTGCCGGGCTTCGAGCTCGAGCCACTCGACCCGCCGCCGCCGCCCGAAGCGAGCTACCAGCTCACCCTCTGGCGCAACGAGGAGGCGTGCGGCCGCGCGCGCCTGCTCGACACGCTCTACGTCGGCCGCGACGACGCAGCGGTGGTGGCGGCGCTGGCGGAACCGAGCTTCGCGCCGACGCGCGTCGCCTGGGTCGCGCAGCAGGACGCGGCGCCGTTGCTGGCCGATCCGCGTTGGCAACGGAGCGACAGCGGCGCCGACGGGGTGCAGACGCTGCGCTTCGCGGGCGAACCGACGGACGGGGCCGGCGCGGCGGCGGGCGAGGCGAGCGTGCAGCTCGTCGAGGAGAGCAGCAACGGCCTGCGCTTCCGCGTGCGCGGCGACGGCGGGCTCCTGGTGCAGAGCGACTGCTGGTACCCCGGCTGGGTGGCGCGCATCGACGGCGTGCTGACGCCGCTGCTGCGCGTCGACCATGCGCTGCGCGGCGTCACCGTGCCGCCCGGCGAGCACGACGTGCAGTTCCTCTACGTGCCGCGCCGGCTGCTGCTCGGCATCTACCTGCTGCCCGGCGCCGCGGCGTTGCTGGTGCTGGCGGCGGTGGCGTTCGGCCGCAAGCGCGTCCTCGTCTGAGACCGGGAGCGCGCGTCCGCGTCGGCGCACGAGCGGCGCCGCTATCGTCCGCGCGATGGCCAACCCCTATCGACTGCTCGCCACCGACAAGAGCGGCGCGCGCCGCGGCGAGCTCCACTTCGCGCGCGGCACCGTCTCGACGCCGACCTTCATGCCGGTCGGCACCGCCGCCGCGGTGAAGGGGGTCACCGCCGCGCAGGTCGCCGAGACGAAGGCGGGCATCGTCCTCTCGAACACCTACCACCTCGCGCTGCAGCCGGGCTCCGACAAGATCGCCAAGCTCGGCGGCCTGCACGCCTTCATGGGGTGGAAGGGGCCGATGCTGACCGACAGCGGCGGCTTCCAGGTCTTCTCGCTGCCGAAGAAGTCGGTGAGCGAGGAGGGCGTCACCTTCGAGTTCGAGAAGGGCGGCGCGCCGATGAAGCTCTCGCCCGAGCGCTCGATGGAGATCCAGGGGGAGCTCGGCAGCGACATCGCGATGGTCTTCGACGAGTGCCTCGAGTACCCGTGCAGCGAGGCGCGCGCGACCGAGTCGATCGAGCGCACCTTCCGCTGGGAGCGGCGCAGCCAGGTCGCCCACCGCAAGATCGGCCGCGACGGGCAGCTCCTGTTCGGCATCGTGCAGGGCTCGACCTACCCCCACCTGCGCAAGAAGAGCGCGCAGCAGATCACGAGCCTCGGCTTCGACGGCTACGCGATCGGCGGCGTCAGCGTCGGCGAGGGGCTCGAGCTGCTGAAGAAGATCACCGGCTGGACCGCGCCCTTCCTGCCGACCGACCAGGCGCGCTACCTGATGGGCGTCGGCCTGCCGGAGGACATCTTCGCGGCGGTCGAGCGCGGCATCGACATGTTCGACTGCGTGATCCCGACCCGCTACGCGCGCGGCGGCACGCTCTTCACCTCGCGCGGCAAGATCCGCATCGAGCACCGCAAGTACCGCCGCGACGGCTACCCGATCGACAAGAGCTGCGACTGCTACGCCTGCACGACGGTGCCGCGCGCCTACCTCCACCACCTCTTCGAGATCCGCGAGCCGCTCGGCGAGACGCTCGCCAGCATCCACAACCTGCGCTTCTACCAGCGCATGATGGAACGGATCCGCGAGTCGATCGAGCAGGGCCGCTTCACGCAGCTGCGCGACGAGTTCCTCGGCGCGCTCGAGCAGACCGAGCCCGCCGAACGGTGAGAGCGGCGCGGGAGCATCCTGCGGCAGGCGATCGATGAGTCGTGCGGCGCGGTCGGCGCGGTCGGTCCTTCCGCTCGGCAGCGTCGCGATCCGCCCCGCCGATTCGCTCGCGGCTCAGTCGAAGGCCAACGCCTCGTCGTTCGAGGCGGAGAGCCGTCCGTCGAATCCGAAGGCGTAGGCGCGCAGCCGGTAGCTGCTGCCGGAGAGGCCGGGCGGCACCGACTCGCTCACTCTCCACGCACCGTCGAGTCCCAAGAGGTCGAACGCGAGGAATCGCTCGAGCGGCGCCTCGTCGAGCAGGGGCAAGAAGAGGCCGACGAGCGCTCCGGGCGGGCCGCCGCGGACGTCCGCGGTGACGAGCTCCCCCACCCCTGCCGCGCGCGGGGCCACCGTGAGGTAGAGATCGGGCAGCTCGAAGAGGCAGAGGCCGCGCCGTTGGCCGCCGACGCCGACCACCACGCCGCGTGCGGCCCCGTGCGAGTCTCCAGGAAGGAACGGGGCGGCGGTCGCGAGGTCGAACGGGTCGTACCAGCTGCTCTCGTGCAGCTCGCCGAGCAGCTCGCCCGAACGAGAATCGAGGAGGCGGCAGCGCGAAGCGGCGAACGGTCCGCCGATCAGCTCGTCGACGCCATCGTGGTTCGAGTCCGCGACTGCCGCGACGGAGACGCGGCGCCCGATCGCCTTGAAGTCGACCGCAGCAAGCGGCGCGAGGTCCGGGAGCTCGAAGAGCGAGAGCCTGCCGGAGGTCGAGCCGCTCGCGAACCCGATCTCGGAGGTCCCGTCTCCATCGTCATCGGGAACGAGGAACAACGCGGCACCATCGCTGCTCGAGTGGAACGGCAAGTCCCGCGCGACGATCGTTCCGCCGTCGGCTCCCGACAGCAGCAGCAGTGACTGGCTGGAAGCGACCGCCCAGTCGTGATCACCATCCCCATCGACGTCGCCGATGGCGCAAAGCGCCGCCCCCAGCTCGCGGAAGGTGGCGTCGCCGTCGCGGCGCCATCGCGAAGTCGCCGCCGGGAACTCGAACAGCTCGACCCTTCCGACTCGCAGACCGGACGCGCCCTGGACGTAGCGGTCCCCGATGGCCAGCTCGAAGGTGTTCACCGATGTCGCGTGGACCGCGAGCGAGAACTCCGTCGCGCCGGAGGACCACGCAAGCGGCAGCGTCTGCACCACGCGGAGATCGACGCCGGAGCGCAAGACCACCTCCGTCCCGGTCGTCGTCCCCTGGAGCGACGCGACATCGATCCGACCGTCGCCGTCGACGTCGGGGATCGCCGCGATCGGAGTCGTCGCGTAGCTCTGCCACCCTCCCGTCTTCACTCGCACCAGCGGCGCACCGTCGCTGCCGCGGCGGATCGCGAGATGCTCCTCGACAGTCGACGCGTCGGCGAGCTGCTCCCATTCGCGCGAGATCACGTCGTTCGAGCCGTCCCCGTCGACGTCGGCGAACGGGATCGCCCGCTTCATCTCGAAGACGTGGCGTTCGTCGAGGTGGCGACCGACCTCGGCGCCGGCTCCGTGCGAATGGACCGCGACTCTCTGCCGCTCGAAGATGTCGCCGTCGCGTCCCGCTTGCAGCGCGTAGAGGACGTCCGCGAAGCCGTCCCCGTCCGCGTCGACGGGAGCGCCGTCGCCGGGCATGAACGAGTAGTCCGAGCCGTAGTAGAGGTCGTCCTCGACGACGCGATCCGCGACATAGCCGAGCATGCCGTCCCAGAGCTGCAGCTCGACCGAGTAGGTGAACTCCGAGAAGTCGACGATCGGCTCCATGCCGATCGCGAGGTCGCCTCGCCCGTCTCCCGTCATGTCGCCGACACCGGCGGCGAAGCGCGCGCGGAACGCGGGGCCGGAGAACTGCTTCAGCGTGCGCAGATCGCTGCCCTTCCAGACGTTCACGCTGCTCGCGAACGCGAAGATCAGCTCGCCGGTGCCGTCGAGGTCGATGTCGGTCGTCGATCCGATGCCGAGGAACTCCCCGGTCACGGCGAAGGTCGTCGTGCGAGTGGCGCGCTCCACGAGCGTCGCCCCCGAAACGACGCGGACGACGAGCGAGTGGAGCCCGCTGCTCGGCGAGAGGCGCTCGGCGATGGCGAGATCGGCCACGCCATCGAAGTCGGTGTCGTGGACGACCTTGAAGGAGGGCCGCGCGCCGATCCCGCCGGTGGGCTGCCCGAACCATTCGGCGAGCACGCGACCATCGGAGCTCGCCAGGACATGGATCGAGCCGAGCGCCCCCGTGCCGCGATCCGTCCGCGGAAAGCCGACGACGATCTCGGCGAGCGAATCGGAATCGAGATCGGGCAGCGACTGGAGGTGCACGCCGCTCCAGTCGGCGATCGATTCGACGGCGTACTCGCGCAAGAGGCTTCCCGTGGTCGCCGACCACGCCGAGACCCGCCCGACGCCCTGCGCCCCGTTCGCGAGGTGCTCCTGCGCCACGAGCAGTTCGTCGACGCCGTCGCCGTCGTAGTCACCGCCGCGCGCGATCGCGATGCCGAACCCCGTCTCGGCGCCGCCGTCGAGCGTGCGCAGCCGAGACAAGTCAGCCCCGGAGAGGAGCTCGATCCGGTCGGTTTCGTTCGAGTTGTGACGATCGATGCCGATGCGACGGGACATCAGCGCGTTGGCCGCGATGTCCTGCACGCCGTCGCCATCGACATCGTCGATCCATGCCGACCACGCCCCGATGACCTCGAGACGATGGTCATCCTCGACCCACCATCGGTAGTCGTCGGCGGTCGAGCCCGGCGCGAACGCGACCAGGGCGGATGCGAACGCCACCGCGACGCGACCACGATCGGTCATGACGGCTCCCCTTCGAGCTGCGGACCATGCAGCGAGAGGCCGTCGATAGCTCCACTGGCGTCACGCGCCATCGCCGCGAAGCGGCGCGGGAGCCGCGGAGGGCGCCCGGCAACGACGACGCCCGCGGAGCCGTGGCCCCGCGGGCGCCGCGCGTTCGCTGGCTCAGCGATAGCCGCGGAAGTGGGCGCGGCCGCGCTTCTGGCGGCGCGGGTTGCAGGCGCGCTTGCCGTGGTTCGCCTTCTTGGTCCGCCGACGCGGCTTCGCCATGACACCGATCTCCTTCATCGCCACCGCACGGCGGCGACGGGCGCGGCCGAGCGACGATCCAGCGGCTCGCCTCGAGGAGGCGGTGCCGATCACCGAAATTTCGGCGCGGCAGGCTAGCGAGTGGCGGCCGAAAGCGCAGCCCACTGCTGCCCCTCGGGCGCCAGATTCCTGCGCCGGCCGCTCTTGGCGGGCGGATTCGCGGGCGGGTTCGCGGTCGGCCGAGGGCGAGCCTCGCCGCGGCCGCGCCGTGGCGAAGCTCCGGCCCCGCCCCCGGGGGATCAGCCCGAGCGCCCCTCGTCCGCGGTCCGCTCCATGACCTTGGCGATCAGGTCGAGCGACGCCGCCTGGCGCGCCTCGAGGACGGCGATCCGCTCCACCAACCGGGTGACCACCGGCGGCAGCAGCGCTTCGTGGCAGAAGTCGTAGATCAGGTCGAGCGTCGCCGCGTTCTTCGGGTCGACCTTCTGGTGGAACTTGAAGCGCGACTTCTCGCCGAGGATCTCGCCGACCGACTTGGCGACCAGCGCCTGCCGAGCGGCGATCTGGGCCGAGTCGTGCTCGATCTCGAAGACGCGCTTCTTGTAGTCGTGGAAGAACGCGTGGAGCTCCGACTTCGCGAGGGTGGCCATGCCTGGACTCCAAGGGGGGGACCGGGCGCGACGATAGGTCGGCCGGACCGGGCGTGGAACGACGGTTTTCCGCCGACGATTCAGCAAGTCGCCGACCGCGCGCTCAGCGCCCCGCGCCAGCCTGCACCGTCTCCGCGAGGTCGGCGCGGGTCGCATCGGCGAGTTCGCGCAGCAATCCCGTGAGGCGCTGCGATTCGCCGCCGACCACGTCGAGGAACGCGGAGCGCGTCCGCCGCCGCTCGGCCTGCAGGGTGCGCCCGAGGTCCCCGTGGCCGCCTGCGGGATCGGCCCCGCTGGCCTGAGCGATCTCCCGCACCTGCGCGACCATCCGCCGCAGCGCCCGCTCGGCCTCCTGCAGCGACGAGAGGTCGAAGACGAGCCGCACCGTGCCGTTCACGCGCCCGCCGGCATCCCGCAGCGGCAGCATCGTCTGCAGGCAGGCGAGGACGGCGCCGTCGCGGCGGACGTACTTGACCAGGGTGTCGCGCACGATCGCGCCGCCGCTCACGTCGGCGAGGCTCTGGGCGTCGACGGCGCGGTGCTTCTCGTGGAGGAGTTCGGCGAGCGGCCGACCGAGGATCTCGCGCTCGCGCCAGCCGAAGAGCGCCTGCGCGCCACGGCTCCAACCGAGCACCCGCCCATCGAGCGAGGTCGTGATCAACGCGTCCTGCGGCCGTGACCCGGCGGCTTCATCCATCTGCGGCCCCTCCACGCGGCGTAGATCGGTCGGCGCCCGGGAGAGGCTCAAGTCCGAGTGGGCACGCGCGCTAAGGTCCGCCCCCCATGCCGCGCCCGCCTGACGACCGGAAGCTGAGCCGACCGCACCTCGGGACGCCCGTCGCCCGCCGCCTCGCGGCGCGCGGCGGTGCGCTCGCGGCCCTGGCGACGCTGGCCATGGCGACGCTGGCCGTGGCGACGCTGGCCTTGGCGATGGCCGCCCCCGCCGCCGCGACGGCTCGCGCGCTCCATCACGACACCGAGTCGTTCGCCCACCTGCGGCTCTTGGGCGAGCGAGCCGAGCTGGTGCTCGAACTCGACAGCGACGCGCTGCTCGGCAGCGTCGAGGCGCTGCCGCCGCTCACCGAGGATTGGGAGGCGCCCGACGTCGCGGCGGCGCTGCCGCGCATCGAGGCGTGGCTCGACGAGCGGTTCGAGTTGCGGATCGCCGGCGAGCGGGTCGCCGTGGTGCCGAGCGACTTCACGCTGCTGCGCGCCTTCGATCCGCTGCTGAAGGCGGAGCGCAACCTGCGCGTCGCGCTGCGCTGCCCGCTCGAGCTGCCGCCGGGCGACGCCGCCGCCTCGCTCCGCCAAGAGCTCTTCGTCGGCCGCGAGCTCGACCACCGCCACACGCTCCTGCTCGAGGCGGGCGGCCTCACGCTGCGCGAGTGGCGCGTGCGCAGCGGCGAGCCGTTCCACTTCGAGCTGCCCGACCTCGCGCCTGGCGCCACCGGCCGCGCCGCGCACCGCGCCGCCCTGCAGGCCGCGCAACAGATGGCGAGCGCCCCCTGGCTCGCCGCCTTCCTGCTGGCGCTCCTGCTGGCGCCGCTCTCGATCGGCGCGCGCGCCAGGTCGCTCGGTGCTGCGCTCACGGCGACCGCGGCCGGTTGCCTCGCGAGCCGGCTCGACTGGATCGCCCCGTCGCCATGGGCGGCGCAAGCGGCCGCCGCGCTGGCGATCGCCTACGTGGCCGGCGAGAACCTGCTCGCGCGCGACTTGAAGTTGCGCAGCGCGACGGCGGCGCTCTTCGGACTGGTCCACGGCATGGCGCTCGCCGCGCCGTCGCTCGCGGCGCAACCGGCCTTCGATCCCGCGCCAAGCGAGCTGCCGGGCGCGGCGAACGGCGCGGTGGTGGTCGCGGCGTGGCTCGCGAGCGCGTTGCTGTCGGCCAGCGCGATCGGCGGCGTGGCGGCGCTGCTGCTGCTGCCGCTGGCGAAGCGCGCGCCGCTAGTCGCGCGGATCGGCGCGGTGCTGCTGATGGCGCTCGGTGCGGCGGGGCTCTTCCTCGCGGTGCGCGCGCGGCCCGGCGGCTGAGAGCGCCCTGCCTGGGCGGGCGCGCCGCGCGTCGGCCGGCCTACTGGTAACCGAGCTTGCGCAGCTGCGCGGCCATCTCGGGGCTGACGTTGCCGGCTGCCGCCGCCGCATCGGCCGTCGCGCGCACCCACTCCTCGAAGGCCGCTTCGAGCGCGCGCGCGACCTCCGGATGGTTCACGGCGACGTCGTGCGCCTCGCCCGGATCGGCGACGAGGTCGAAGAGCTGGCGCGGCTCCCCTTCGCGGACGATCAGCTTGAAGCGTCCGGAGCGGATCGCGGCCGCTTCGGGATCGCCGCCCGCCTTGCCCTCGAAATGGGTCGGCAACGTGGCGATCGCCGGCCGCGACCACTCGACCTCGGGCCCGCCCGCGGCGGCCGCGATCAGCGGCGTCACGTCGCGCCCTTCGACGTCGGCCGGCAGCAGCTCGCCGAGCGCGGCGAGCAGCGACGGCACCAGGTCGACGTGCTGCACCACCGGCTCGACGACGACGCCGGCCGGCACGCCCGGGCCGCGCCAGATCAGCGGCACGTGCAGCGTCGACTCGGCGATGACCGGCGCGTGGAAGCCGAGGGTGCGCCCCTCGAGGCTCTCGCCGTGGTCGGCCACCACGATCAGCAGCGTCTGCTCCCAGGTGCCGGCGCGCTCCAGCACCGCGCGCAGCTCGCCGATGCGCGCGTCGGTGAAGGCGACCGCCGCGTCGTAGCGATCGCGGTAGCGCGCGGCGAACTCGGGCGGCGCCTCGACCTGGCCGGTGCGCACCTTCTCGAGCGAGTGGAAGTCGTCCTGCAGCGGGCCGTCGTAGCGGCTCTTGACGAAGCGCTGGTACTCGTCGGGGAAGTCGTGCGGGCCGTGCGGGATGAAGAGGTGCACCCAGGCGAAGCGGCGCCGCTCGCGATTCGCGGCCAGGAACTGCTCGAAGGTCGGGACCACCCGTTCGGCGCGCCGCCCCTTGTCGTGGCCGTAGCCGTCGAACCCCTGCACGAGGTTGATCTCGGCGAAGTTGAACGCGTTGAAGACGGCGCCGGTCGCGAAACCGAGCGCCTGCAGCCGCTCCGCGAGGGTGAGCAGTCCGTCGCCGGCGCGCAGGAAGTTGCTGGTCACGCCGTGCAAGCGCGGCGAGAGGCCGGTGAAGAGGGCGGCGTGGGCGGGCGCGGTGCAGGGCATCGGCGCCATCGCGTGGGCGAAGCGCGCCCCCTCGCGGGCGATCCGATCGAGGTGCGGCGTCAGGCCGCGCGGGTTGCCGTAGCAGCCGAGCCGATCGGCGCGCAGCGTGTCGAGCGTCACCAGCACGACATCGCGCGGGATCGTGGCGGAGGGCGGCTGCGCGGCCACGCGCGCGGCGCTCGCGCCGACCGGCGGCGCGGGAGCGGACGGGGTGCGCTCGTCGCCGCAGCCAGCGATCGGCAGCAGCAGCGTCAGCAGCGAACGCGCTCGCAACGCTCGCAACGCTCGCAGCGCGCGCAACAGTGGACGCATGCGCGACTCAGAGCAGCCCATAGCGCTTCAAGCGGTTGTAGAAGGTGCGGCGCGGCAATCCGAGCAGGCGCGCCGCTTCGACTCGCTTGCCGCGCGCCACCTCGAGCGCCTGGCGGATCGCCTCCTTCTCGAGCTCCTCGAGCGTGCGTCCCGCCAGCGCGAGGTGGTTCTGGCGCGTCCCCTCGCCGAGCCCGCGCAGGCTGCGCGCGTCGATCGTCTCCTGCGAGACGACGGCGAGCTTCAGCGTCTCGTTGCGCAGCTCGCGGACGTTGCCGGGCCACGCGTAGTTGACCAGCACCGACTTCGCCTCGTCGGTGATCCGCGGCGGCGGGCGACCGGTCTCCTTGCTGGCTTCGGCGAGGAAGTGGTCGATCAGCGCCGGGATGTCGCCGCGCCGCTCGCGCAGCGGCGGCACGCGCACGCACATCACCTTCAGCCGGAAGTAGAGGTCCTCGCGGAAGGTCCCCTCCTCGAGCTTCTTCGCCAGGTCGGCGTTGGTGGCCGACAGGATGCGCACGTCGACCTTGATCGCCTCGCGGCCGCCGACCTTGCGGAACTCCCCCTCCTGCAGCACGCGCAGGAGCTTCCGCTGCATCGAGAGGTCCATGTCGCCGATCTCGTCGAGGAAGAGCGTGCCGCCGTTCGCCTCCTCGAAGAGCCCCAGCTTGTCGCGATCGGCGCCGGTGAAGGCGCCCTTCGTGTAGCCGAACAGCTCCGCCTCGAGCAGGTTCTCGGCGATCGCCGCGCAGTTCTCGGCGATGAACGGCTTCTCGCGGCGTCGCCCGAGGCGATGGATCGCGCGCGCGACGACCTCCTTGCCGACCCCGCTCTCGCCGAGGATCAGCACCGGGTAGTCGGTCTCGACCACGACGTCGAGCAGGCGCAGCAGGTCGAGCATCGCCGGCGAGCGGCCGATCAGCTCGGGGTAGTCGTGGCGCGGCGGCGTGGCGTCGGGTCGCTGGCCGAGCGCGTCGCGCATCGACTGCAGCTCGACCTCCTGCACGGCGACCTTCTCGGCGAGCTTGCCGTTCAGCTGCTCGAGTTCGCGGCGCGCGGCGGCGTTCTGGGCCAGAAGGCGGGCGTTGTCGACGGCGACGGCGGCCTGGTCGCCGAAGAGCTCCATCAGCTGCTGGTGCTCGTCGCTGAAGGTGCCGCGCTGGAAGCGGTTGTCGAGGTAGAGGCAGCCGACCGTCGCGCCGCGCACCCGCAGCGGCACCGCGAGGATCGACACCAGCCGCATGCCGCTGATCGACTCGGACGGGCCGAGCGCCGGGTCGTCGAGCGCGCTCTCGATGCGCTGCGTGGCGCCGCTGTCGACCACCTTGTGGATGACGGTGCGACTCACCTTGCTGACGGCGGCGCGCACCTCCTCGCGATCGACGTTGCGCGAGGCGGCCACCGCCGGCTCGCCGCCGCCGCTGGTGCAGAGCACCAGGAAGGCGCGCTCGGCGCCGGTCAGCTCGATGGCGGCGTCGAGGATCTTCGCGTAGAGGCGCGCCGGGTCGAGCTCGGCGGCGAGCGCGCGGTTGATCTCGAGGAGGCGGCGCACCTGGTCGGCGGCCGTGGTCGCCGCGTCGCTCCCGCCGAGGCCGAACCAGGCGGCGAGCCCGCGGCGCGTCTCGTCGCGGCCGCTCATCGCCCCGCTCCGGCGCCGGCGCGCGCCGCTGCCGATCGAGCCGCCGCCCGCGTCGTGCCGATCTTCCTGACCGCCATCCAGGTTGCTCTAATCCCGCGGCCTCCAGAACCCGTGGAACCGCTCCTCGGGTCCGCTGACTCCCCCGGCTGTCCGACTGGTCGAGCCGACTGGTCGAGAGCCCGGGCGGCCGAAGCGGGCCGGATGATACGCCACTCCAACGCGAGCCCGACCGACGATGCCTCACTTCATCCACGACGCCTGCGTCGGCTGCACGCTGTGCGCGAAGAACTGCCCCACCGGCGCGATCTACGGCGAGAACAAGAAGCTCTTCGTCATCCAGCCCGAGCTCTGCATCGACTGCTCGGTCTGCGCCAACGTCTGCCCGGTCGCCTGCATCACCGACCAGCTCGGCCAGACGCCGCCGAAGCAGAAGGTGCCCGAGAAGCCGAAGGCGCTGATCCTCGAGGCGGGCTGCACCGGCTGCGAAGCGTGCATGCAGGTCTGCCCGGTCGAGGCGATCTACAAGCCGACGGCCGAGACCGACCCCGACCTCGTGCAGGACACCTTCGGCGTCTTCTCGCTCTGCCGCGTCGATCCGGTGAAGTGCATCGGCTGCGAGCTCTGCTACAAGGTCTGCCCCTGGGACACGATCGAGATGACGGCCGGCAAGGTCACCACCGCCTACACCGAAGGCGGCTACGTCTCGCGCCAGGTCTGCAGCTGAGAGCCTGAGAAGGACTCCCTCCCGTCGCGCCCGAGCGCGGCCGGCAGCGGAACTACGCCGGCGGCAGCAGCTCCGTCGCCAAGAGATCGTCGATCGTCTCGCGCCGGCGCACGAGCCGCGCGACGCCGCGATCGATCAGCACCTCGGCGGCGCGCGGCCGGCTGTTGTAGTTGCTCGACATCGACGTCCCGTAGGCGCCCGCCGAGCCGATCACCAGCAGGTCGCCCGGCGCGGGTCGCGGCAGCAGCCGCTCCTTCGCCAGGAAGTCGCCGCTCTCGCAGACCGGGCCGACGATGTCGCAGCTCACGGTCGGACGCCCCGCCTCCTCGCCGGCCAGCAGCTCGACCGGATGCCAGGCGCCGTAGAGCGCCGGCCGCAAGAGGTCGTTCATCGCGGCGTCGACGATCACGAAGTGGCGCTCCTGCCCTTCCTTCACGCCGATCACCCGCGTGACCAGCTCGCCCGCCTCGGCGACCAGGAAGCGGCCCGGCTCGAGCAGCAGCTCGACGTGCAGCGGCTCGAGCAGCGGACGCACCGCGGCGGCGACGGCGGCGATCGGCGGTGGCGCGACGTCGTAGCGCGCCGCGAACCCGCCGCCGAAGTCGAGCAGCTCGACGGCGAAGCCGGCCGCGCGCGTCGCGACGATCCGCTGCGCGACGATCGCGGCGGCAGCGGCGAAGCGCGCCGGGTCGGTCACCTGCGAGCCGATGTGGACGTGGAAGCCGCGGAAGCGCAGCGCGGCGGTGGAGCGATGGCGCTCGAGCGCGGCCAGCGCCGCGTCGAACGGCATGCCGAACTTGTTGCGCCGGGTGCCGGTGGTCACGTACTCGTGCGTCCCCGCCTCGACGTCGGGGTTGAGCCGCAGCGCGTAGGGAGCGACCGCGCCGCGCTCGGCGGCCAGGCGCGCGAGGCGATCGAGCTCGGCGGGCGATTCGACGTCGAACAGGCCGATCCCGGCCGCGAGCGCGGCGGCGAGCTCCGCGTCGGTCTTGCCGGCGCCGGCGAAGCCGATGCGGCGGGGATCGACGCCGACCCGCCGGCAGCGCTCGAGCTCGCCCGCCGAGACGACGTCGAAGCCGACCCCTTCGGCCGCCAGCAGCGCCAGCAGCGCGAGGCCCGAGTTCGCCTTCACGGCGTAGTGGACCTCGTGCAGCAGGCCGCGGAACGCGGTGCGCAGCTCGGCGAGGCGCGCGCGGACGAGGTCGCCATCGGTGACCCAGAGCGGCGTGCCGTGCTCGCGGGCGAGCGACTCGAGGCGTCGCGCGCGCGCGTCGGGACGCCCGTTCACGTCTCGACGGCCAGCTTGCGATGGAGGCGCAGCAGCAGGCGGCTGTGCAGCTGGCAGACGCGCGACTCGGAGACGCCGAGGCGCCGGCCGATCTTGCGCATCGTGAGCCCCTCGCCGTAGCGCAGGCGCACCAGCTCGCGCTCCACGTCGGAGAGCGTGTCGTCGATCAGCCGCAGCAGGTCGTTGCGCTGCGCCTCCTCGTGCGGCGCGCCCTGCCCGTCGACGAGGTCGTCGCTCAGCAACTGCGGCTCGTCGTCGCCGTCGTCGTCGCCGGTCGCGAGGTCGAGCGAGAGGACGTTGCGCGTGGCGGCGACCGCGAGGATCCGCTCGACCGCCTGCGGGGCGAGCCGTACTCGCTGCGACAGCTCGTGATGGGTCGGCTCGCGGCCGAGCTCCTGGCGCAGCCGCATGCGCGCGCCGATCACGGTCCGCGCGCGCTCGCGGGCGTCGCGCGAGAGGCGATCGTGGCTGCGCAGCTCGTCGAGCATCGCGCCGCGGATGCGCACGCGGCAGAAGGTGCCGAACTTGACGTTGCGCGCCGGATCGAACCCCTCGATCGCCTGCAGCAGCCCGAAGACGCCGACCGAGATCAGGTCCTCGGGATCGACGCTCCGCGGCACGCGCGCCGCGACTTCGTCGGCGAGCAACCGCACGAGCGGCAGGTAGGACTCGGCGAGTTCGTTGCGCAAGCGGCGGCGGCGCGTCTCGAGGAAGCGCTTCCAGAGAGCCTCGCGCCAGTGGTCGCTCGCGCGGATCACCGCTCGCCTCCGCGCTTGCCGACCAAGAGTTCCTTGATCTCGAGCAGCGTCTTGGTCGCGCGCAGCTCCTTGATCCGATCGAGCCGCTCGAAGGTCGCCTCGTCGTAGAGGCGGTGGCCGGTCGGGGTGCGCCGCGCCGACTCGATCAAGCCGAGCATCGTGTAGTTGTGGAGCGTCTGGCGCGACAGGCCGCTGCGCTCGATGAGCTCGCCGATCTTGTAGAGCTTGCGGCGGTCGGCTTCGGCCATGCAGCAGGCCTCACGAGGGGCTCGGAGCGGCGACGCAGGCGATCGTCGGCGCGTGTCGGTGACCCACCAGCCCTGGGAGTCGCCGGGGACTGTAGCGCGAGGGGCGGCGTAAGTTGCACTTTATGTTTTGCAATTTACGAACAGTTCGGAATCAGACCTCGTCAGGAACGCAGGGCACACCTCTCGCCGAAACGCATGGACCGCTCCGGCGCGAGGTTCAGGACTCGCGCGACCCCGGCCGTGCGGCGTGGCGGCCGCTCGCCAACCACCACTGCCTAACGCGGCGGCGCCTCGTCGGGCGGCGCCGCGGCCCACCCTTCGACGCGATCGTCGGCGACCGCCTGCACGACGCCGCTCGTCGGGTCGCGCGCGATCGAGTGGGCATCGCCCTGCCAGCGCTGCTTCGCCGGCTCGACGACGTGGCCGTACGTCGCGAGCGCCGTCCGCGTCGCTTCTTCGAGCGCCGCTTCGTGGCGCAGCGCGTCGGGGAACCAGCCGTGGTGCTGGCGCGGCCGCGCGATCGCCTGCGGCAGCGGCGTCTCGAACTCGAGCACATCGAACACGATCTGCGTCACCGTGCTGATGATCGTCCGTCCGCCCGGACTGCCGGTCACCAGCACCACTTCCCCGTCGCGGCGCACGATGCAGGGCGTCATCGAGGAGAGCGGCCGCCGGCCGCCGCGCGCGAGGTTCGGCTCGGTGCCGATCTGCCCGTCGCGCGTCGTCACGCCGCGCTGCGGGTTGAAGTCCTGCAGCTCGTTGTTGAGCAGGAAGCCGGTGCCCGGCGCGACGAGCTTGCCGCCGAAGCGCTCCTCGAGCGTGTAGGTGTTGGCGACCGCGTTGCCCGCCGCGTCGACGATGCTGAAGTGGGTCGTCGAGGAGCCGCGCGGTTCGGCGAGCGGCGGCCCGAACGCGTCGCTCCGGCTCGCCCGCTGCGGATCGATGGTCGCGCGCAGCGGCGCGAGGTGCGCCTCGTCGAGCAGCATCGCCACCGGGATCGCGCTCGCCTCGGGATCGCCGAGCCAGCGCGCTCGATCGGCGAAGGCGCGCCGCGACGCCTCCGCGAAGAGGTGGCGCGCGCGCGGCGTGAAGCCCCCCTCGCGGCGCAGTTCGAACGGCGCGAGCAGCGCCACCATCTGCGCGAGCGCCACCCCGCCCGACGACGGCGGCGGCATCAGGAGCAGCTCGGCGCCGCGATGGCGGACGGCCAGCACGTCGCGCACGATCGGTCGATACTCGGCGAAGTCGCGCGCATCGAGCGACGCGCCGGCGCGCGCCATCTCGGCCGCGATCAGCGCCGCGATCGGCCCGTCGTAGAAGGCCGCCGCGCCGCCCTCCGCGATCCAGCGCAGCGAGTTGCCGAGGTCGCGTTGGACCAGCCGCTCCCCCGCTTCGACGGGCGTCCCATCGGCGTGGAGGAACTGCGCTGCGCTGGCCGGGAAGCGGGCGAGGTCGCGCGCGTGCTCGGCGAGGCCGGCCGCGAGCGCCGGCTGCACGACGATCCCCTCCTCCGCCAGCCGCCGCGCCGGCTCGACGAGCGCGGCGAACGGCAACGTCCCGAACCGGCGATGCGCCTCGGCGAGGCCGGCGACCGTGCCGGGCACGCCGACCGCGTGGTGGCCGAACGCGCGCCGCTCCTGATCGACGGCACCGCGCGCGTCGAGGAAGAGCGCCTCGTCGACGCGGCGCGGCGCCGTCTCGCGGTAGTCGATGGCGGCCGTACGGCCGTCGGCGAGCGCCACCAGCATGAAGCCGCCGCCGCCGAGGTTGCCCGCCTCGGGATAGGTGACCGCCAGCGCGAAGGCGACGGCGACCGCGGCGTCGATCGCGTTGCCGCCGCGCGTCAGCACCTCCGCGCCGACCTCCGCCGCGCGCCGCTCGACGCAGGCGACGGCACCGCGGCGCGAGGTGACCTCGCGACCGCCCCGCAGCGCCGCAGGCGCCGCTGCTTCGGCGGTCGGCGCTGGCGCCGCTTGAGGGGCAGGCGCCGCGACGAGCGCGCGCCCCGAGGAACCGAGCAGGAGCCCGCCGACGATCCATCGAGCGAGCTTCGAGCCGGCCGTCGTCCGCCGGCGAATCGATCGCGCCTTCATGCGCGGCGATGGTAGCGCCGCGTCACGTGGCGCACTGCGCGCCGCTCAGCCGCCGCTCAGCCGCCGCGCATCGAGCGCAGCCGCGCGGCTGCGGCGAGCAGCGGATTGTCGGGAACGGCGGCCGCGGGCGGCGGCGCGGCGACCGGTGCGGGGGCCGGGGGCGGCGCGCTCTCGAGCAGCGCGACCGACGCGGCGGGCGCGCTCGGCAGCGGCTCGCCGCGCTGCATCGCTCGCAGGCGGGCGGCCGCGGCGAGGAGCGGCGAGGTGACGGGCGCGAGTCGTTCCGGCTCGGCGACCGGCGCGGGGGGCGCCGCCGATGCGAGCGGCTCGGCGATGGCGAGCGCAGGCTCCTCGACGACCGCCTCTTCCGCGACGTCCGTCGGCTCCTCCGCGGGCTCCGCGGGCGCGACGCACGCCTCGACGGTCACCTCGACCGGCGCTTCGACGGCCGCCTCGACGGTCGCCTCGACGGTCGGCTCGACGGGCGCATCGGGCGACTCCGCAGCGGCCGGCTCCTCCTGCGACTCGAAGCCGAGTTGCTCGGTCATCACCGTGGCGAAGGCGTTCGAGACCAGCGTGAAGTCGGCGCTGTCATCGACCTGATCGATGAGGCGCGGCTTCGGCGGCGCAGCGGGCGGCGCAGCGATCGGCGCGCTCGCACCGACGGCCGCCGGCTTCGGCGCCGCTTGCGAGGGGCCCGCCTCCCCGACGAAGGCGAGCGGGTAGGCGACCCGGTCGACGAGCGCCGTCACCTTCGCATCGAGCATCGAGAGTTGCGCTTCGCAGAGGACGCGCACCTCGGCGAGGCTCGGCGCCCGGAAGAGCCGCTTGCCGCCGCGCATCATCGGGACGAGCAGCGGCGCCGAAGCGGGCGGCGGCGCCTGCGTGTCGGCCTGCACCGTGTCGCCGCGGAACTGGCCGCACTCGCGCCGCCGCCAGACCGCGCGCGGACCGCTGCCGCCGTCGCGTCGACCGACCGCCTGGATGCCGCTGCGGCTGGTCCGCTCGACCAGCTCGGCGAGCAGCTCCTCGTGCAGCGCATGGCGACCGGTGAGCAGCGTGGCGCCGGTGACGAAGCCGTCGATCGGCGCGCCGCCGCTCGCCAGCGCGCCGATGCGCAGCTCGTCGCAGACGCCGCCCGCGAGGAGGCGCGTCGCGGCGTAGCCCATCTCGTCGAGACGCGCGCGCAGCGAGCCCAGCTCGCCGTCGAGGAGCCCGTCAGGCCCCGCGTCGACCACCAGCGCGCGAGGCGCCTCGGAGAGCGCGGCGAGCGCGGCGCCCGGATTGCGCCGCATGCAGCCATCGACGACCACCGCGCAATGGCCGAGGCCGCGGAGCTTCCCCTCCATCTCGACGAGCGCCGAGAAGGGGACCTGCGGCAGCGCGGCGAGCGAATGGACCGCCGCCGCGAACGGATCGGTCGTGCCGACGGCGCCGCCGACCTGCGCGGCGCGCGCGATCAGGAGCGCTTCGTCGCGCGTCACCTGCTCGCCGGCCGCCTCCCAGATCGGCTTGCCCTTCGCGGCGAGGCGCAGCCGCGCGACCCGCGTCGCCACGGCGGTCTGCGTGCGCACCACGCCCGCCACCGCGCCCATCACCGCCGCCGCCTCGGCCGCCGGCGCGCGCACGCGCAGCAGCGGCTCGCCGGCGAAGACGACCGTCCCCTCGGGCACCGCCTCGACATCGCCGTGGAAGCGCAGCGCTCCGACCCGCGCCAGCGACTCGCCGTCGAGCGACGCGTCGATCCGCTGCGGGCCGGGCTCGGCGCGCAGCAGCGCGAGGTCGGCCGCCGCCTGCGCGAGGTCGTCGAGCAGGTTCAGCGCCTGTTCGAGGCCCGCCGCGATCAGGAACGGCTGGCGCGCGCCATCGGCCGCCAGCGCGATCTCGTACGTCCAGCTCTCGTCGCCACCCGCCTCGGCGAGCCGGCTCGAGAGCAGCAGTTCGGGGAAGCCGAAGGAGTAGGACGAGGGCAAGGCGACGCTCCGTGCGCGACGCCGGCGACGCCTTCCTGGCAGGCCGCGCGTCACCGCGCTTCATCGACCGGCGCCGCCCTCGCTCGCGCCTCCCGCGTCGCGCTCAGCGCGGCGATCGGAAGAGATCTCGCGTGATGCCGGCCGCGCGCAGCGCTTTCCGCTCGGCGGCGCGCATCTTCTTCCGCTCGGCGGGCGAGTGGTCGTCGAAGCCGAGCAGGTGCAGCACGCCGTGCGCCACGTAGAGCAAGAGCTCGTCCTGCGGCCGCACGCCGCGCGTCGCCGCCTCGCGCGCCGCGGTGTCGGCCGAGGCGATCACCTCGCCGAGCAGCCCGCCCGCCGCGCCGTGCAGCGGGAAGGAGAGCACGTCGGTCGCCGAATCGAGCCCCATGTGGTCCAGGTGGAGGCGGCGGATCGCGCGGTCGCCCACCAGCGCCACCGAGACGGCGCCCGCGCGCCGCGGCCGCTGCGCGAGCGCGCCCGCCACGACCCGCTCGAGCGCGCGGCGCGGCAGCCGGATGCGCCGCTGCCGGTCGGAGAGCTCGAGCGGCGGCGCCGCGTCGGGGAGCCCCGCAGGATCGCGGCGGTGGACGCGGCGGGACACGAGGCGGCGCACCGTCGCGCCGCTCACTTCGCGCCCGGCCCGGGTCGCGGCGCGGGCGGGACGACGCGCTCGGGGGCGCGGCCCGACTCGATCTCCGGGACCAGCTCGACCTCGGCGAGCGGCACCGCGAGGCGGCCGGTCGGGTCGCGCGGGTAGGCCGGTCGGCGGTGGTGGATGCCGCCGAGCACCTGCACGAACGCCTCCTTCATGCGCGACAGCTCGCGCATGGTGAGCTGGCACTCGTCGAGCTGCCGGTCGTCCATCTTCATGCGCACGATGTCGTCGACGAGCTGCTCGAGGCGCGCCGGCGTCGGCTCCTGGATCGTGCGCGACGCCGCCTCGACCGAGTCGGCGATCATCACCACCGCCGTCTCCTTGGTCTGCGGGCGCGGCCCCGCGTAGCGGTAGCTGTCCTTCGGCACCTCCTCCTCGGAGCGCTGCTTCACCGCCATGCGCCAGAAGTACTCGACGGCGGTGGTGCCGTGGTGCTCCTCGATGAACGCCTGGATCGGGCGCGGGATGCGGTGCAGCTGCGCGAGCTCGATGCCGTCCTTCGGGTGCGCCGTGATGATCAGCTTGCTCATGTCGGGCGAGAGGCGGCCGTGCAGCGCGCGCGCGTCGGTCGAGTTCTCGGAGAAGTACTCCGACTTGTTCATCTTCCCGATGTCGTGGAAGTAGGCGCCGACCCGGCAGAGCAGCCCGTTGGCGCCGATCGCCTCCGCGCCCGCCTCGGCGAGCGTGCCGACCAGGAAGCTGTGGTGGTGCGTCCCGGGCGCCTCGACCTGGAGGCGGCGCAGCACCGGCTGCTCGTTCTGGTTCGAGTACTCGAGCAGCGTCAGGTCGGAGAGGCGGTCGAGCAGCTTCTCGAACAGCGGCATGAGGCCGAGCACGAGGAAGCCGCTCGCGAGCCCGTGCGCCAGCGCCAGCAGCAGGCGGCGCAGCAGCAGCGCGTCGGCCGGCGCCTCGTCGCGCACCAGCGCCGCGGCGGCCAGCACCAGCAGTTGCGTGACGCCGACGATCGCCCCGATGCCGATGAGGCGCGACGGGCGGCGCACGCGGAACGAGTAGAGCGCGCCGGCGAGCGAGCCGGCCGACAGCATCAGCAGCGCCGGCAGCAGCTCATGCGCGCCCCACGCGACCAGCGTCACCAAGCCGAGCGCGAGCGCCGCGAAGGCGACGGCGAAGCGCGGCGAGAGCAGCAGCGCGAGGATCACCGTGACGGTCGGCAGCGGCAGCCAGAGGAGCGACGGCCGCCCGGTGGCGCGATGGGCGCGCGCCGCCAGCAACAGCAGGAGCAGCAGCGTGGCGAGCGCGGCGACGCGGCGCAGGCTGCCGACGGCCTCCGCCTCGAACTTGAGGAAGTAGCGGCAGGCGAGGAAGACGACGCCCCCCATCACCACCGCGAGGCCAGCCACGCGCGCGCCGTCGGCGCCGGGGTCGATCGCGATCGCCATCGCGGCGAGCGAGAAGAGCAGCATCACCAGCGCGCGCTCGGCCGGTCGGTGGGCGAAGTTCGGCTCCTTGCCGGCGCGCGGCAGCGGCCGCACCAGCTCGGGGGCGACGCGGCGCGGCTGGCGACGCCACCAGCCGATCATCCGTGCGATCCGTCGCGCCGCGGCGCGCTCCCGCCCGCGCGCTCGTAGGCGTCGACCACGCGCTGCACGACCGGGTGGCGCACGATGTCGCCGCGCGACATGCGGACGATGCCGATCCCCTCGACCCCGTCGAGGATGCGCGCCGCCTCGATCAGGCCGCTCTGGTGGCCCGGTGGCAGGTCGACCTGCGTGACGTCGCCCGTGACGACGATCCGCGAGTGGAGCCCCATGCGGGTGAGGAACATCTGCATCTGCTTCGGCGTCGTGTTCTGCGCCTCGTCGAGGATGACGAAGGCGCGCTCGAGCGTCCGGCCGCGCATGTAGGCGAGCGGCGCGATCTCGATGACGTCGTGGTCGATGTAGCGGCGCACCTGCGGGCCGTCGAGCAGCGCGAAGAGCGCGTCGTAGAGCGGCCGCAGGTAGGGGTTCACCTTCGCTTCGATGTCGCCCGGCAGGAAACCGAGCCGCTCGCCCGCCTCGACCGCCGGCCGGCAGAGCACGAGCTTGCGGAAGTTGCCGCGCTTCAGCTCGGCGACGGCGTGCGCCGCCGCGAGGAAGGTCTTGCCGGTGCCGGCGGGGCCGATCGCGAAGGTGATCGCGTGCTCCTGCATCGCCGCGACGTAAGCGTCCTGCCCCTTCGTGCGCGGATGGACGCCGTCGGGGAGCGGCGTCTGGCGCCCGCCCGGATGGCCCGCTCCGCCCTGCGCGTGCGCCGCGCCGGGATCGCCGTTGCGCTCCGGCGCCGCCTCCTGCTCGCTCACGGCGCCCGCGTCGTCGAGGATGCGGCGCATCCCCTCCTCGGTCAGCTGGCCGTCGCGCCGCCAGACGCCGATCGCGCGCTTCAGGGCATGCGCGGCATCCTCCACGGCGCCCGCGTCGCCGACCAGCTTCAGCCCTTCGCTGCGCACGACGAGGTCGATGCCGAAACGCTGGCGCAACCGTCGCAGGTGGCGATCGCTCGGGCCGAACAGGGCGCGGAGCAGCTCCTCGTCGCCGATCGGGATCACCTGCTCCATGCGCTCTGCGTCACCTCCTCGCCGCGGAATCGCGACGAGGGAATGGTAGCACGCCAGGGAACGAGCGCCGGTCGCGGCGGGAATGCGGCGATCGCAGCGCCACCCGCGGCCGTGCGTCGCGCGTTCAGCCGTCGAGCAGCAGGAGCAGCGCGTAGCCGGCCGGCACCGAGAGGAAGAGCGAGTCGACCAGGTCGAGCGCACCGCCGAACTCGGGGAGCAGGCGGCCGGAGTCCTTGACGCCCGCCGACCGCTTCCAGAGCGACTCGAACAGGTCGCCGACGTGGCCCGCCACGAAGAGCAGCGCCCCGACCGCGAGCCGCTCGCCGAGCGCGAAGCGGCCCGGCGCGAAATGGCCGAGCAGCCACGCGGAGACCAGCAGCGCCGCCGCCAGCCCGCCCGCCGCCCCCTCGATCGTCTTGCCGGGGGAGATATGCGGGATCAGCTTGCGCCGCCCGAGCGACTTGCCGGCGAGGTAGGCCCCGATGTCGCCCGCCTTGGCGCCGAGCACCAGCGCGAAGAGCGGCCCGCTGCCGAGCACGAACACGATGTCGATCCAGGTGGCGCAGAGCTGGGTGAAGAGCAGCACCAGCGCGGCGGCGCCGGCGCGGCGCGCCCCGCTCGCCACGTCGCGATCGCGGAGCAGCACGGCCGCGAGCGCCACCGTGACGCCGGCGAAGAGCGCGCTGTTCCACGCCTCGGCGCGCGCGACCTGATGGAACGCGAGATGGGCGCGCCCGAGCAGCAGCAGCGCGGCGGCGCCGAGGAACGGCGCGCGCGGCAGCGGGCAGCCGCCGAGCGCGAGCAGCGTCAGCAGCTCGCGCACCGAGGCGAGCGTGAAGGCCGTGGCGAGCAGCGGCGCGAAGAGCGGCCGGCCGCCCGTCTCGCCGCGTGCCGCGTCGAGCAGGAGCCCGCCGCCGATCAGCACGACGAGCAGCGTCCCGAACAGGAGCCGCTTCGCGAAGCGCGAGTTCACCGGAAGATCGTCTGGTCGCGCGCCGGGCCGACCGAGAGGATCGTCGCGCGCACGCGCAGGAAGTCCTCGAGGAAGTCGACGTACTCGCGCGCCGCGAGCGGCAGGTCGGCGAAGCGGCGCACCTCCGAGACCTCCTCCTTCCAGCCGGCGACCGTCTCGTAGCGCGGCGTCACCTTGTCGAGCGTGGTCACGCCGACCGGGAAGCGATCGGTCACCTGGCCGTCGATCTCGTAGCCGGTGCAGACCTTCAGCTTCTCGTAGCCGGCGAGCGTGTCGAGCTTGGTGAGCGCCAGCGAGTCGACGCCGTTCACCTGCACGGCGAAGCGCGCCGCGACGCCGTCGAACCAGCCGCAGCGGCGCGGCCGGCCGGTCACCGCGCCGAACTCGCCGCCGCGCTGGCGGAGCAGCTCCGCCTCGGCGTCGGGCAGCTCGGTCGGGAAGGGGCCTTCGCCGACGCGCGTGGTGTACGCCTTCGCCACGCCGAGCACCTCGCCGACGCGCTTCGGAGCGATGCCGGTGCCGGCCGTGATGCCGAGCGCCGAGGAGTTCGACGAGGTGACGAACGGGTAGGTCCCGAAGTCGATGTCGAGCTGCATCCCCTGCGCGCCCTCGATGAAGACGTACTGGCCGGCGTCGAGGCAGTCGCGCAGCAGGTGGAAGGTGTCGGCGACGTAGGGCTTCAAGCGGACGGCGAACGCGCGGAACTCGGCCAGCATCGCCGCGTAGTCGAGCGGCTCGGCGTTGTAGAGCGCGTGGAGGAGCTTGTTCTTCTCCTCGACGTTCGCCTTCAAGCGCGCGGCGAAGCGCGCCTCGTCGTAGAGATCGCCGACGCGCAGGCCGACGCGCGCGATCTTGTCGGCGTAGCACGGGCCGATGCCGCGGCCGGTGGTGCCGATGCGCGTGCCCCCCTTCACCCCCTCCGAGGCGCGGTCGATCGCCTTGTGGTACGGGAAGACGAGATGGGCGGCAGCACTGACGAAGAGCCGGCCGGTGAGGTCGATGCCGCGCTTCTGGAAGCCGTCGATCTCGGTCAGCAGCTGCGCCGCGTCGAGCACCATGCCGTTGGCGATGACGTTCTTCTTGCCGGGGTGGAGGATCCCCGACGGCAGCAGGTTGAAGACGAACTTCTCCTGGCCGACGACGACCGTGTGGCCGGCGTTGGCGCCGCCCTGGTAGCGGACGACGACGTCGGCCTTCGAGGCGATGAGGTCGAGGATCTTCCCCTTCCCCTCGTCGCCCCACTGGGCCCCGATCACGCTCAGGACGGGCATCTTGCGGCTTCCCGACTGCGGCGCGCGCCGCGACGACCAGCGCGGGTCGGCAGCCACGAGCCAAAAGGGCGGGGATGCTAGGCGCCTGCGAGCGCTTTTCCACCCGCTGCCGCAGCGGGCCGGCGGCCGGACGCCGCACCTCCCGGCCGCGCGATCTTTTTTCCGTCGCGGCCACTCGCGAGGCCGCGCGGGCGGCGGCCATCAAGCCCGGTCGCGCCCCCACTCGATGGGACGGCCATCCAAGCTGCCCGAGGTGCTCCCATGGCCGACTCCGCCGAACATCGTCCGCTCCGCAAGACCTCCAGCGCCCGCCCGGTCACCGACAAGCCGGCCGAGAAGGCGAGCGCGCCGCCGGCGGCGAAGCCACCGAAGCCGGCGTCCGCGGCGAAGCCGGCCGCACCCGGCACGGCGGTCGCCGACGACGAGCGGCGCCGGGCGACGCGGCTGCGCTCGCGCACGCTGACCGATGGGCGCATCCAGTCGAGCGAGCAGCGCGGCCTCGCCTTCCTCGGCTCGACCGTGAACCTCTCGCTCGGCGGCGCGCTGCTGCGCACCTACGAGGCGCTCGAGGCGGGGATGAAGCTCGCGCTCCACTTCCGGCTGCCCGAGGGCGATGTCGAGGCGACCGGCACGGTGCAGCACGTCGACATCGATCCGATCGGCTGCCGCTTGGCGGGCGTGCGCTTCGACCCGCTGCCGAACGACGTGCTGACCCTGCTGTCGGCCCATCTGCACGGCGTCGAACCGACCGCCATCAGCCCCGCGGCCGAAGCGGCGAAGCTCGGCAGCGGCGTGGTGGCCGTCTCGGGCCGCATCCAGGGCGGGCGCGCCAGCTGAGCTTCACGGCTGAGAATTGCAGCTGAGATCGCGGCGCGCGCCGCCCGAGTGCACTCGCGGACGCGTCAGGCGGAGAACGACTTCCCGCAGCCGCAGCCGCCGCTCGCGTTGGGGTTCTTCACGGTGAAGCCCGACTGGCCGGTCATGCTCTCGACCCAGTCGATCTGCACGCCGTTCAGGTAGGGCAGGCTCATCGGGTCGATCACGACGTCGAAGTGCGAGAGCTTCGTCACCTCGTCGCCGGCCTGCTGCTCGGAGAAGGTGAAGCCGTACTGGAAGCCGGAGCAGCCGCCGCCTTGGACGAAGACGCGCAGCGCCTTGCCCTTCAGCTGCTGATCCTGGTCGATGAAGCCCTTGACCGCCTTCTGCGCGTTTTCGGAGAGGGTCACCATGAGTGGACCTCCGTGGAGTTGCGTCGCGGGCCGCTCGAACTTCTGGTGCGCCCCGCTCCTGGGTTGGATTGCGCCGCCCTTCTAGGGCCGCTGCGACGAGCTCGCAAGCGCGCCCGGCGCCGCCTCCGAGCCGCCCCGCGCCGCCGCCAGCGCCGGCCGCTCCTCGTCCGGTTCCGCCTGCGCCACCACGGCGCTCGGCTCCACCGGCGCGCACGCCCGCGCGATCGCGCCGCGGATCGAGTCGAGCGTGAACGGCTTGTTCAGCACCTGGTTGCCCGCCTGCTGCGCCGTGCGGATCACCTCGGTCGAGAGCGAGTCGCCGGTGAGGAAGACCACGCGGCCGCGGTAGTCGGCGCGCCGCTCGACGAGCTGCTCGTAGAGCTCGGCGCCCCCTTGCCCCGGCATGCGCCAGTCGGAGAAGACGAGGTCGAAGTCGCCGCGCTCCACCTCGGCGAGCGCCGCCTCGACGTTCCCCGCGGTCACCACCTCATGGCCGTCGCTGGCGAGGAAGCTCTGCATCAGCTCGAGGATGATCGGCTCGTCGTCGACCACGAGGATGCGCGAGCGGGCGATCGGCAGCTCCTTGGTCGCCTCCTTGACCAGCGACGCGCTGCCGGCCGGTTGCGCGACGATCGGCAGCTCGAGGGTGAAGAGCGTCCCCTCGCCGGGGCGGCTGGTCGCGCCGAGCGTGCCGCCGTGCTCGCGCACGATGCCGTAGCTGAGCGAGAGGCCGAGCCCGGTCCCCTTGCCGACCCCCTTCGTGGTGAAGAAGGGGTCGAAGATGCGGCGCAGCACGTGCTCCGGCATCCCGCAGCCGTTGTCCTCGACCTCGAGCCGCAGCCGCTCGCCGACCTTGCGCGAGCGCAGCTTCACGACGCCGGCGCGCTTCGCCTCGCCGATCGCGTGCTGCGCGTTGGTGAGCAGGTTGATCAGCACCTGCTGCAGCTGGAACGAGTCCATCATCGAGTCGGGGAGCGCCGGATCGAGCTCGGTGTCGACCCGCACGTTGCCGAGCCGCATCTGGTAGCCGAGCAGGTCGACGGTCGACTGCACCACCTCGTTCAGGTTGGCGCGCACCCGCTCCGCCTGGTGGCGGCGCGCGAACTTGAGCAGCCCGTCGATGATCCGCTTGCAGCGCTGCGCGTGCGTGAAGATGTGGCGCACCTCCTCCTTCTGCTCCTCGGGCAGCTCCTCGCTGAGGAGCAGCTGCGCGAAGCCGAAGACGGCGGTGAGCGGGTTGTTCAGCTCGTGGGCGACGCCCGAGACGAGCTCGCCGATGGCGGAGAGCTTCTCGTTCTGCGCGACCTGCGCCTCGAGGCGCTTCAACTCGGTGACGTCGCGCACGAAGACGGCGGTGCCGAGCAGGCGATCGTCGAGCGCGCGGATCGGCGAGAGGGCGAGCGTGACGACGCGCTCGCCGCCCTCCTTGCCGGCGAGCTTCGCCTCGCCGTCCCACGGCACGAACTCGCGCAGCGCGCGCACGAAGGCGGCGCGGCTCTCCTCCTCGGCGAAGGGCAGCACCGCGCCGTCGGCCGGCGCCGGCCCGTCGGCGAGCGGTCCGAGCAGCGCCTCGGCGGCGCGGTTGCGATGGCGCAGCTCGCCGCGCAGGCCGAGCGTCAGCACCGGGTCGACGACGCTGTTCACCACGTCGTGCAGCAGGCTCGCGCGATCCTCCGACTCGGCGTGCGCCGAGACGTCGCGGATCTGCTGGAGGAGCTTGCCGGAGAAGCCGCGCGGGCCGAACAGCGGGAAGGTGGTCACCTCGAAGCGGCGCGCGCCGCGCTCGTCGCGGACCAGCTCGAAGCGCGGCTTCCTCTTGTTCCACGCCTGCGTCACCGTGCACGCCGCGCAGTCGTGGTGGCCGAGGTACGCCTCGCAGCAGGTGCGGCCGAGGATCGCGTGGCCGAAGACGTCGATGGCCGCGCGGTTGGCGGCGACCACGCGCCGCCCCTCGCCGATCACGACCAGCGGATCGGGCATCGACTCGAAGAAGCTCTCGAGGTACTCCTCCGAGCTCTCGAGCAGCTCGAAGACCTTCCGGCGCTCCATGCGGTCGATCGCGAAGAGCATCATCACGGTGCCGAGCGTCTTCAGCATCAGCTCGGGGACCACGTCGTCCTGGAAGAGGCCGAGCAGGCAGCCGCCCGCGCCGGCCAGCAGCACGACCGAGCCGAGCAGCAGCAGCGGATGGTTCGAGTCGAGCGTGCGCGCGCGCACCCGCTGCACGGCGAAGGCGAGGATCCCCGCCACGGTGATGACGTTGAGGGTCACCTCGGCGATGCGCGCATGGTGCTGCGCGAAGAGGCTCTCGAAGGCGATGCCCGCCAGGAAGATCAGCGGGAAGGAGACGGCGCTCCACGAGTCGCGCTCGGGACGGAGCAGCGGGCGCAGCCGCCCCGGATGGGCGCGCAGCCGCAGCGCGGCCTCGTGCCCTTGCTCCGTCGTTCGCCCGCGATCGGCCATCCCGGCGGTCCCCCCGCGAGCGGTGCGCTCGCACCGGGGAGCGATTCGGACGGGGGGCGCCGCGACTTGACGCGGGACGGCCGCGCGCGGCGCCAGGCGGGCGGGAGCGGAAGGAGTTTCCCGACCGCGAGCCGACCCGGCGCACGGAGGCAGCGCGCCGACGCGGCGCCGCGGACGGGCTCAGCGGCGCGGCGCGGGCCGCGGCAGCGTCGAGGAGACCACGCGGGCGTCGAGGTCGTACGCGAGCGCCTTGCCGACGATCTCGTCGAGCAGCAGCCCCTCGACCACGACGTCGGAACCGAGCGGGAGCCAGGTGACCGGCGGGTTGCCGCTCGGATCGAACTCGCGCCGCGTCATCGGCGCGAAGAGCGCGACCTCGAGCTGCCCGTCGCGCTCCTGCACGTCGACGTAGCACTGCTGGCGCAGCACCTTGCCGCCGATCGTCTCCTCGATCGGACCGGTCTCGATCTTCCCGGCCGCGGCATCGACGTGGATCACGGTGCCGCCGTAGTGCGCGACGACGACGCCGCGGCAGATCTCGAAGAGCTGCGCGCGATCGACGTCCGCGAGCACGACGCTCTTCCAGCTCGCCTCGGGCGGCGACCGGCAGCCGAGCGGCGCCAGCAGCAGCGCGACCGCGGCGACGCCGGCGGCGGCGAGCCGCGCGACCGGAACGGGGACCGCCGCTCGCTCCCTTCGCTGCCCCATCGTCATGCTCCGCGCGAACCGGCGGCGCTCGTCTCGCGGGACGGCGGCCGCGCGACCGTCATACCTCGACGTAGACGGTGGTGCCCTCGACGCTGGTCGGGTAGCTCGCGACGCAGACCGCCGGGTTGCGGGTCGACTTCCCGGTGGCGCAATCGAACTGCCAGCCGTGCCACGGGCAGGTCACGGTGGTGCCCACCAGCGGGCCGTCGGCGAGCGGGCCGCCGCGGTGCGGACAGCCGTTGTCGATGGCGAGGAACTTGCCGTCGACCTGGAAGACGGCGAGCTGATGGCCGGCGACTTCGTACGAACGGCCGCGGCCGGCGGGGATCTCGGAGACGTCGGCGACCGCGTGGCGGGTCGGCATGGAGCGCGTTCCTGTCGGTGGCGCGCCGACCGATGCGGCCGACGCGGCGCAGAGGTCTAGCAATCGCGCGCTGCGAAGTCTTCCCCGCCGCGCCGACGGCTCACCGCAGGCCGAAGAGGCGGCGCAGCGCGGCGACGACCGCGCGCGGGCCGTCGCCATGGAGCGCTTCATCGGCCGCCGCCACCGCCGCCGCGCTCGAGTCGGGCGCCGCCAGCGAGCAGCCGGCGCCGGAGAGCAGCTCGACGTCGTTGTTGTCGTCCCCCACCGCGACGATCTGCTCCGGCTCGATCGCCGCCTGCTTCGCCACCCACTGCACGCCGCTCCACTTGTCGGCCGCACGCGCGAGGAACTCGGCGCGGTAGCCGTCGACCGCGAGCTCCTCCTGCACGAAGCCGCGCACGGCGCCGCGCTGCTCCGTCTCGACCGTGCGCACCAGCTGCGCGAGCGCCGTCGGATCGCCATGGGTCACCACCCGCAGCACCGTCTCGGCACCGGGCCGCAGCGGCGGCGCGACGACGTCGCAGTGGCCGGCGGCGTAGCGGGCGTACCACGCGAGGTAGCCGGTCGGGTCGGGCGCCCCCGCGGCCCAGACGATCTCGCGCGGGCCGCGCGGCGCATCGCTGAAGAGGAGCGGCGCGAAGCCGTGCAGCTCGAGCCGCTCGATCAGCGCGGCCACCGACGGCGCGGGCAGCGGCTGCAGCGCGAGCGTGGCGCCGCTCGCGATGTCGGCGATCTGCCCGCCGTTGTGGACCACGCACGGGCCGGCGAGCCCCGCCTTGCGCAGGTGCGGCAGGGCGCTCTGGAGGCGGCGACCGGTGGCGGCGGTGACGACGACGCCGCTCGCGGCGAGTTCGCGGAGGAAGGCGGCGCTCTCGGCGGCGAGCGTGCCGTCCGCTTCGAGCAGCGTCCCGTCGAGGTCGAAGGCGAGCATGCGGTAGGGCGCACTCATCGCGGCGAGCCTATCATCGGCCGCTCGCACCATCCGCGACCCGCCCCGAGGAGTCCCCATGTCGCCCCGCTCGCTCGCCCTGCTCGCCTGTCTCGCCGCTGCCGTCGCGCCCGCACCGGCGCAGCAAGCAGCGCTCGGCCGCGCGCCGCTGGTCGCTGCCGCGCTCGCCGCGCCGGCCGCCGTGCGCGGGACGCCGGAGTGGATCGCCATCGAGCCGGTCCGCGACGAGGATCGCGTGCAGCAGCTCGCGCGGCAGTTCGACCTGCGCGGCTGCTACCAGGGGCTCGCGCTCGCGATCGGCGACGCGGCCGACCTCGCGCGCGCGCAGAAGAGCTACCCGGCGAGCCGCTCGCTCGGCGCGGTGGCCAGCGACGAGCGGCTCTTCGCGCTGACGCTGCTGCCGGGCGAGACGCTGCGGCCGCTGCCGGGGCTGCGCGTGCTCGACGTGCGCGCGACGCAGGCGCTCGTCGCGCTGCCGGCCCACCTGCAGCTCGACCTGTGCGAGTTCGTCGAGGGGCGCACGCGCGAGCCGTTCCACGACGGCGTGATGGCGGTGCCGACCCACCGCATGAGCCCGGCGCGCGGCTCGCGCCACCAGCCGCTCCCGAAGGGGCGCCGCGCGCCCGCCGTCGCCGATCCGCGCGTCACCGCGCTGGTGAACGGCGTCTCGCAGGCGAACCTCGACGCCGACGTCAACTACTACGCGAACAGCTTCCACACGCGCCGCTCCGACCAGCCGGACGGCACGGCGGCGCAGAACGACCTCTTGGCGCGCTACCAGGCGCTCGGCTTGACGGCGTCGCTGCACAGCTTCGACGGCAACGCCGACAACGTCATCGCCGACCTGCCGGGCGCGCTCGAGCCGACGAAGGTGGTGATCGTCGGCGCCCACTACGACACCATCAACTACGCCGGCCCCGCCACCCGTTCTCCGGGCGCCGATGACAACGGTTCGGGGACCGCGGCGGTGCTCGAGCTGGCGCGGATCTTCGCCACCTCGGGCCAGCAGTTCCGCTACACGGTCCGCTTCTGCTCGTTCGCGTCGGAGGAGTTCGGGCTGCTCGGCAGCGCCGCCTACTCGCAGGACCTGGTGAACCAGGGCGTCGAGGTGGTGGCGATGCTCAACACCGACATGAACGCCTACCGCGATCCGACCGACGCGCTCGACCTCGACTTCGTCACCAACGACACGACGAGCTGGCTCACCGCCGACCTCGAGGCGCTGTCGCTGCTCTACGTGCCGACGCTGCCGGTCGTGAAGGGATCGCTCTCGGGCGGCACCAGCGACCATCGCAGCTTCTACTACGACGGCTTCCCGGCCGCCTTCTACTTCGAGGACATCGACCACTACTCGCCGACCATCCACGGCCCGAACGACACCTACGGCGGCAGCGCCAACGACTTCGCGCTCGCCGAGCTGATCGTGAAGTCGGTCTGCGCCGGCCTCGCGACCTACGCCGAGCCGATCGACCTCACCGTCACCCACGCCCCGCTCTCGGGCAGCGCCGACTCGTGGAACCCCTACGCGGCGCGCGCCACGATCACCTCCCACACGGCGGCCGTCCCGGTCGCCTGCGAGCTGCAGTGGGATGCCGGCGCGGGCCTCGTCACGACCGCGATGGCGCCGACGGCGACCGCCGGCGAGTGGCTCGGCGAGCTGCCGGCGCAGCCCGCCGGCACCACCGTCCGCTACGCCCTCTTCGCCACCGACTCGGCCGGCAACACGGAACGGCTGCCGACCAGCGGCGACTTCTCGTTCCAGGTCGGCGTCGCGCAGCGCTTCTTCTTCGAGGACTTCGAGGGGAGCGCGGCGGGCTGGACGCACGGCGGCACCAACGACGACTGGCAGCTCGGCACGCCGGCCGGCAAGAGCACCGATCCGAACGCCGCCTACGCGGGCGCCAAGTGCTACGGCACCGACCTCGGCGGCAGCGGCTTCAACGGCGAGTACCGCGCCAACTCGACGGCCTACCTGCTGTCGCCCACCATCAACGCCTCGGCCTACAGCGGCGTCCACCTGCGCTACGCGCGCTGGCTCGGCGTCGAGGACGGCGTCTACGACCAGGCCGAGGTGCGCGTGAACGGCATCCTGCAGTGGACCAACGCGGTGGGCGGCGGCTCCGACCACCTGATCGACGACGCGTGGAGCCTCCACGACCTCGACATCTCGGCGCTCGCCGACGGCAACGCGTCGGTCGCGCTGCGCTGGAAGATGGTCAGCGACGGCGGCCTGCAGTTCGGCGGCTGGAACGTCGACGACGTCGAGCTCTACAGCCTCGTGCCCGGCAGCGAGCCGGAGCTCTGGCGCGATCGCGGCTACCTGTCGCTCGCCGCGGGCGGCACGGCGCAGGTGCAGCTGAACCTCGGCGCCGCCTTCGCGGGCCGCAACTACGTGGTGCTGGCCGGCGTCTCCGGCACCTCGCCCGGCTTCCAGCTCGGCAAGGTGCACGTCGACCTCAACTACGACGCGGTGACTCAGCTCGCGCTCGGCCTGCTGCCGTTCCTGCCCGGCTTCCTCGGCACGCTCGACGGCGCCGGCCGCGCGCAGGCCACCGTCGATCTCGATCCGGCGACCGACCCCGCCTTCGCCGGCGCCACGCTGAACCTGGTCGCCGTGACGCTCGGCCCGAGCGACCACGCGACGCCCGCCATCGCGATCGAGCTCCTCCCCTGAGCGCGGCGACCCCACCCGCCGCGGAAGAGGGGCTGCCGAGCGGCCGCACCTCGCCGATGCTGCAGCAGTACTTCGGGGTGAAGCGGCAGTACCCCGACGCGCTGCTCTTCTTCCGCATGGGCGACTTCTTCGAGCTCTTCTTCGAGGACGCGAAGGTCGCCGCACGCGTGCTCGGCATCGCGCTCACCTCGCGCAGCAAGGAGCAGGAGCTGCCGATGGCGGGGGTGCCGGTGCGCACCGTCGACGCCTACCTGCGCAAGCTGATCGAGGCAGGCCACACCGTCGTCGTCTGCGACCAGGTCGAGGACCCGAAGCAGGCGAAGGGGCTCGTCGAGCGCGCGGTGACGCGCGTGGTCACCGCCGGCACGATCCTCGAGGAGGCGCTGCTCGAGAGCGGGCGGCACAACTTCCTCGCCGCGCTCGCGCTCGATCGGCGCGGCGCGGAGCACGGCTTCGCGCTCGCCTGGCTCGACCTCTCGACGGGGCGCTTCGAGGCGACCTCGTTCCCGGCGGAGCGGCTGCGCGACGAACTCCATCGCCTCGCGCCCGCCGAGCTCCTGCTGCCGCTCGACTGGAAGGAGCGCACGCCGCCGGCCGCCGCGTGGCTCCTCGCCGGCGGGCGCGACGGGCCGGCGCTCTCCTGGCGTCCCGACCACGACTTCGCCGCCGACCTCGCCCGCCGCCTCCTCTGCGAGCAGTTCCGCGTCGGCGACCTCGCCGGCTTCGGCCTCGAGCAGGACGACCCGGTGATCGGCCCGGCGGCCGCGCTGCTCGCCTACGCGCGCGACACGCAGCGCGGCGCGATCGACCACCTGCAGCCGCCGCGGCGGCGCGCCGACGGCGGCACGATGCAGCTCGACCGCGCGGCGATCGGCGCGCTCGAGCTGTTCGAGACGACGCGCGAGCGGCGCCGCGAGGGGTCGCTGCTCGCCGTGGTCGACCGCACGCGCACGGCAGCCGGCGCGCGCCTCCTGCGCGACTGGCTCGCCGCGCCGCTGCTCGAGCCGGAAGCGATCGAGCTGCGCCACGGCGCGGTCGAGGAGCTCGCCGCGGGCGACCTGCGCCGCGAGGCGCTGCGCGCGGAACTCGAGGGGATCTTCGACCTCGAGCGGATCGTGGCGCGCCTCGCGGCGCGGCGCGGCAGCCCGCGCGACCTCGCGCAGCTGCGCGACACGCTGCGCCGCCTGCCGAAGCTGCGCGCGCTGCTGGCCGACGTCGCGGCGCCGGCGCTGCGCGCGCTCGAGTTCAAGCTGGTCGCGCCGCCGCAGCTGCAGGAGCTGCTCGAACGCGCCATCGAGGACGCCCCGCCGCTCGCCACCAAGGAGGGCGGCTTCATCCGCGCCGGCTTCCACGCCGAGCTCGACGAGTTGCGCAGGCTCCGCTTCGACGTGCAGTCGATCCTCGCCGACTTGCAGCGGCGCGAAGTCGAGCGCAGCGGCATCCCGACCTTGAAGGTCGGCTTCAACAGCGTCTTCGGCTACTACCTCGAGATCACCCACGCGCAGCGCGAGCGGGTGCCGGCCGACTACATCCGCAAGCAGACGCTGAAGAACGCCGAGCGCTACATCACGCCGGAGCTGAAGGAGCTCGAGACGCGCGTGCTGTCCGCCGAGGAGCGCTCGGTCCGCCTCGAGCTGGAGCTCTTCGAGCAGCTGCGCAGCGACGCTGCCCGCTCGACGCGCGCGCTGCAGGAGCTCGCCGCCGCGCTCGCCGAGCTCGACGTGCTGCAGGGGTTCGCCGCCGCCGCGCGCGAGCACGCCTTCGTGCGGCCGCAGGTCGACCGGTCGCGCCGCCTCGAGATCGACGAGGGGCGCCATCCGGTGCTGGCCGCCGCGCTGCCGCCCGGGACCTTCGTCCCGAACGACACGCGCCTCGGCGGCGACGGCGCCTGCTTCGCCCTGATCACCGGCCCCAACATGGCGGGCAAATCGACCTTCCTGCGGCAGAACGCGCTGCTGGTGCTCTTGGCGCAGGCGGGCAGCTTCGTGCCGGCGAAGCGCGCCGCGATCGGCGTGGTCGACCGCATCTTCACGCGCGTCGGCGCCAGCGACGACCTCGCGCGCGGCGCCTCGACCTTCATGGTCGAGATGGCGGAGACGGCCAACGTCCTCCACCACGCCACCGACCAGAGCCTCGTCATCCTCGACGAGGTCGGCCGCGGCACCGGCACCTTCGACGGCATGTCGCTCGCGCGCGCGCTCGCGGAGCACCTCGCCACCGTGGTGCGCTGCCGGACCTTCTTCGCGACCCACTACCACCAGCTGACGCAGCTCGCCGAGGAGCTGCCGGCGGTGGTGAACCTCTCGGTCGCGGTGCGCGAGTGGGGCGACGAGATCCTCTTCCTCCACCGCATCGTCGCCGGCGGCACCGACCGCAGCTACGGCCTCCACGTGGCGCGCTTGGCCGGCCTGCCGCCGGCGGTGATCGAGCGCGCGAAGGGGCTCCTGCTCGACCTCGAGCGACTCACTCCCGAGGTGGAGCGGCGCACCAAGATGGCGGCGGTCGGCGGCGCGGCGCCGGCGAGCGGCGGCGGCTCAGGCGGCGGCGGTCCCGCCAGCAGCGCGGCCGGCACGTCGAGCGCGTCGAGCGACGCGCAGGCGGCCGATCGGGTCGCGCGCGAGCTGCGCCGCACCGACGTCGATCGCCTCACGCCGCTGCAGGCGCTCGCGCGACTGGCGGAGCTGAAGCTGCTGGCGCAAGGCGAAGCGAGCCCGAAGCGCCGCCGCACCGAGCCGGGCGCCAGCGGACCGTCGCTCTTCGGCTGAGTACGCGGGACCGCGGCGCGCTCGGCGCCGGCGGTCCGCTCGGAACTATCCGCGCACCGCGCTCCGCGAGCGCTGGATGCCCTTCGCGAGACCGAGCGACCGGAACAGCACGATCGTCCACCAGCCGAGGTCGATCTCGCCCGGCTTGCGCCCGATGCGGGCGTCCGACGGATCGTCGTGGTGGTTGCGGTGCCAGTTCTCGCCCTGCAGGAAGTGGAACGGCGCGAGCCACGCGACGTTCTTGCTGCTGCCGCCCACCGAGTCGGCGTCGCCGAGGTGGCAGATGCTGTTGATGGTGCACTGCAGGTGGAGCGCGACCAGCATGCGCGCCGGGCCGAGCCAGAACCACGCGGTCGGCGAGATCAGCAGCGGGCCGAAGAAGGAGATCGCCAGCAGCGGGATCTGGATGCGCGACCAGAACTTGTAGCGCTCCTTCTCGGCGAGCGGCCCGCAGTAGCGCGCGACCGGTGCCTGGCCGGCCTGCCAGAGCCAGCGCAGGTGGGCCCACCAGAAGCCGCCCTGCGACGGCGAGGAGATGTCCTCGATCGAGTCGCTGGTGGCGTGGTGGAGGCGGTGGTTCGCCACCCAGGTGAGCGGCGTTCCCGAGCCGTTCAGCGCCGCGAAGAAGATCAGCGGCTGCTCGACCAGCCAGTGCAGTTTCACTGCGCCATGCGCCAGCGCGCGGTGGTAGGCGACGGTCGTGCCCATGCCGCCGAGCATCGTCAGCACGAAGCTCGCGGCCAGCAGCCCGAACGACGGGCGCTCGGTGACGAACGGCGCCAGCAACAGCGAGCCGTGCAGCAGGATCAGCCAGCCGAGCGTCGGGACGTCGCCCTTCGCGCACCACCACCAGGGGCGGCGCCACGGCTCGGCGATCTCGCAGTGGCGCGGCTGCGCCACGGGCTTCGACTCGACGACGGGAGCACCGGCGGGAGGACTCTCGAGCACGGCAGCTCCAGCCACCTGAAGGGATCATCCGGACGACGTGGGCGAAGACTGTAGCGGCCCTGCCCGCCGGAGCGCACCTCAAATCAGCCGGGGCGAGGGTCGGGTCGGCGAGGCGAAATCGGCGCGGTCAGGGGTCGGAACAGTCGCGGATGAACCCGCAACGCGGGCAGACCACCTTGCAGTGGCGATCGAGCTGCGGCTCGCCGCAGAGCTCGCAGCACGCATCGTCGGGGGCGAAGCGGCGGCCGAGCGAGCCGGCGGCCGCGCCGTCCCCTGCACCGTCCCCAGTCCCGCCGCGTTCGGGCGCGCCGTGCGCCGTCGCATCCGCTCCGCCCGTGCCGCCGTCCTGCGAGGGGCCGGCCATCGTCAGCTCCCGCGCCGCGGCGGGTCGAGGTGGCCGCGGTCGGAATCCCCGGCCGCCATCCCGTCCGGGAAGTACTCCCCCCACCGGCGATCGACCGTCGCGCGCGTCGCCGCATCGCAGAAGAGCTCGTCGGGAAGGTGCTCCTTCATGCGGGCGTCGATCACCAGCGGCGGCGTGCGGACGAGCTGCCGCTCGACGATCGACTCGGCAGCGGCGAAGAGGTCGCGGGCTGGGTCGAAGCGGGTGAAGGTCATCCAGAGGAAGTTGGCCGAGCTGGCGGTCGCCCGCGCGACGTCGTCGCTCACCACCACCAGCGGCCAGCCGGCGAGCGCCGGGTCGCGGGCGAGCCGCGCGGCGAAGTCGCGGTCGGCGGCGTGCTGCGGCCCCTCGACCACGAGGCAGCCGGGCGAGAAGGGGGCGGCGGCGCGCGCGCCGGCCGGAAGCGGGCCGCGGAACTCGGCCGGGAGCGTCCGGATCGGCGGCCCGAGACCGAGCAGCACCCCCTTGCTCCCCTGGTTCAGCTTCGCCCCCGCGTAGTCGAGCGTGTCCATCGAGAGGTTCGGGAAGACGAAGAGGTCGGTCTCGAACCGCGCGCGCGCCAGCACGTGGGTCAGCAGCGCCTTCCAGTCGCGCAGGTCGATCGGCGCGTCGGTCAGCAGCAGGAACTTGGTGAGCGCGAGCTGCCCCTCGCCGAGGATGCGGAACGCCGAGACCATCGCCTCGCGCTTGTAGCGGTCGCGCACCACTGCGGCAGCGAGCGCGTGGTAGCCGGTCTCGCCGTACGACCAGAGGTCGACGACGCTCGGCATCGCCAGCGGGAAGAGCGGCGAGAGCAGCTCCTGCAGGAAGTCGCCGAGGAAGAAATCCTCCTGGCGCGGCTTGCCGACGACGGTCGCCGGCACGATCGCGTCGCGCCGCCGGAAGACGCGCTCGACCTCGAAGACGGGGAAGTCGTGCTGCAGCGAGTAGTAGCCGTAGTGGTCGCCGAACGGCCCTTCGGGGCGCCGCACGCCGGCCGGCACGCGACCGACCAGCGCGACCTCGGCATCGGCGAGCAGCGCATGCGGCGCGCGCGGATCGCGGTGCTGCGGCAAGCGACGGCCGAGCAGGAGCGAGGCGAGCAGCAGCTCCGGCACGTTCTCCGGCAGCGGCGCCAGCGCGGCGGCCAGCGCGGCCGGCGGTCCGCCGAGGAAGACGGTGACCGGCAGGTCGAGCCCGCGCGCCTCGGCGGCGTGGTGGTGGAAGCCGCCGCCCTTGCCGATCTGCCAATGCATGCCGGTCGATCGCGCGTCGTAGCGCTGCATGCGGTAGATGCCGAGGTTGCCCGGCCCGCCCGGCTTCCCGGCCGCGTCGAGCGCCTCGGTGTAGACGAGCGGCAGCGTCGCGAAGCAGCCGCCGTCGCGCGCCCACGACTGGGTCAGCGGCAGCGCTTCGAGGTCGGTCGCCTCGACCACCTCGGCCACCGGCGCGCGCCGCTCGCGCCGCATGCCGACCCGCGCCAGCCGCGCCAGCAGGCCGCGCGCGCGCCAGAACTTGGCCAGCGTCGGCGGCGGCAGCTCCTGCGCGAAGCGGACCAGCTCCGCCACCAGTTCGCGCGGCCGCCCGAAGGCGATCTCGACGCGCCGCGCATTGCCGAAGAGGTTGGTGACCAGCCGGAAGGGGCTCCCCTTCACCCGCCGGAAGAGGAGCGCCGGCCCGCCCGCGGCGATCACGCGGCGATGGATCTCGGCGACCTCGAGGCGCGGGTCGACCTCCGCGTCGATCTCGACCAGCTCGCCGGCGGCGGCGAGGCGCGCCAGGAACTCGCGCAGGTCGGCGGGCGGAAGCGGGGCGGACGCGCTCATCGTGTTCCCATGCGCGGCGCGCTCACTCGTGGCGCAGCGTCTCGACCGGATCGAGGCGCGCGACGCGCAGCGAGGCGAGGAAGGCGAAGAGGAGCGTGACCGCGAAGGTGGCCGCCACCGCGAGCCCGATCAGCTCCGGCTGGAAGGCGACCGGGATCTCCTCGAAGAAGTAGACGCCCGGATCCCAGAGGCGGCCGCCGGTCCAGCGCGACAGCGCGTCGTGCACGGCGTTGATGTTGTGGGCGAGCAACGCGCCCGCCACCAGCCCGAGCAGCGCGCCGATCACGGTCACCAGCACGCCGAGCGCCGTGAAGATCGAGGCGATGCCGAGCGCCGAGCCGCCCAGTGCAGCGAGCGTCCCGACGTCGCGCAGCTTCTCGGTCACCAGCAGGTGGATCGAGACCAGCAGGTTGAAGCCGGCGACGATCACGATGAAGAAGAGGCAGAGGTCGAGCACGCCGCGCTGGTTGTCGATGGCGGAGAGCACTTCGCTCGCCTTCATCTCCCAGGTGAGGATCGGCGTCTCGAAGCCCGACTCGAGGTCGTAGGGAGCGAGCCGCGTGCGCAACGTCGCGCAGAGCGCATCGAGGTCGACGCCGGCCGCCGCCTTCACGGCGATCTCGGTCGACGGCGAGAGCGTCGCGGCGAAGCGCACCAGGTCGCCCCGCGGCGCGTAGGCGCGGGTCAGGTCCTCGATGAACGAGCCGGTGGCGAAGGTCCCGACCACCACGAAGCGCCCCGCCTGCGCGGCGACCCCCTGCTCGCGGACCGTCTGGTCGTCGACGTCGGGGATCGTCATCAACTCGAGCAGCGAACCGCGCTCGAGGTGGAGCTCCTGCGCGCACCGCTCGCCGATCAGGAGCGGCACGGCGCCGGCCGGCGCGGCGGGGAACGGGGCGAGGTCGAACGGGCGAGCGGGATCGCGGACGCGCCGCTGCTCGGGCGCCGCGGCGAGGTAGGCCTGGAAGTCGGAGACGGCGTCCTCGGCCGCCACGTCGACGCCCAGCACGTCGAGCACCGAGCGGCGCGAGATCGCCCCGATGGCGATCACCTCGGGCAGCTTCATGCCGGGCGGCAGGACGCACGGCCGCCGCAGGCGCGGCGCCGCGCCCGCGACCCCTTCGGTCGCGACGATCGTGCGCACCATCGCGTCGGTGGGGAGCGTCGCGCCTGGCGTCCGCGCGAGCGCCGGCAGCGTCTGCACGGTGATGTCGGACGCGCTGCCGCGCCAGATGCGGGCGAGTTCCTGCGTGACGCCGTGGAAGATCGAGTCGACCACCAGGATCGACGCGACGCCGAGCAGGACGCCCACCACCGAGACCCAGAGGATCGGCAGGCTCTTCAGCCAGCGCCAGGCGAGCACCCAGCGATACATGGTAGAGGCCGGGCGTCGGCCGCGCGGTCGCGGCCTTCGCGCTAGCCGCGTCCGACCAGAGGCGGGACGTCGCGCTTGGCGGCGCCGCAGTAGATCTGGCGCGGGCGCGCGATCTTCGTCTCGGGATCGCGCGTCTGCTCGTCCCACTGCGCGAGCCAGCCGGCGGTGCGCGGGATGGCGAAGAGCACCGGGAACATCTCGGTCGGGAAGCCCATCGCCTGGTAGATGAGGCCCGAATAGAAGTCGACGTTCGGGTAGAGCTTGCGATCGACGAAGTAGGCGTCCTGCAGCGCGATGCGCTCGAGCTCGAGCGCGATCTCGAGCAGCGGGTTCTTGCCGGTCACCTCGAAGACCTTGTACGCGCACTCCTTGATGATGCGCGCGCGCGGGTCGTAGTTCTTGTAGACGCGGTGGCCGAAGCCCATCAGGCGCCGCTCGCCCGCCTTCACCGACTTGATGAACTCGGGCACCTTCGCGACCGAGCCGATCTCGGCCAGCATCTTCAGCACCGCCTCGTTGGCGCCGCCGTGCAGCGGGCCGTAGAGCGCGGCGGTCGCGGCGGCGACGCCCGAGAAGGGATCGACCTGCGAGCTGGTCACCGCGCGCATCGCGTTGGTGCTGCAGTTCTGCTCGTGGTCGGCGTGCAGGATGAAGAGGATCTCGAGCGCGCGCTCGAGCACCGGGTGGCTCTGCCAGTCGCCGCCGACGTCGAACAGCATCTTGAGGAAGTTGCCGGTGTAGCTGGCGCGGTTGTCGGGATAGGTGACGCGCTGGCCGAGGCTGTGGCGATAGGCGAACGCGGCGATGGTCGGCATCTTGCCGATGAGGCGCACCATCTGCAGGCGGCGCAGCTGCGCGCTCTTCACGTCCGACGCGTCCTTGTAGAGCGTCGAGAGCGCCGCGCAGACGCCGATCAGGATCCCCATCGGGTGGGCGTCGTAGCGGAACGCGTCGATGATCTGCTTCACGTTCTCGTGGATCAGCGTGTGGTGCCCGACCTCCTTCTCCCAGCCGTCGAGCTGCTGCTTGTTCGGCAGCTCGCCGAAGAGGAGCAGCCACGCGACCTCGAGGTAGGTGCACTTCTCCGCGAGCTGCTCGATCGGGTAGCCGCGGTAGCGCAGGATGCCGGCGTCGCCGTCGAGGTAGGTGACCGACGAGCGACACGACGCGGTGTTCATGAACGCCGGGTCGTAGGCCATCAGGCCGAAATCCTTGTCGTCGACGCGGATCTGGCGGAGGTCGAGCGCGCGGATCGTCCCGTCGACGATCGGGAGCTTGTAGGTCTTGCCGGTGCGCTCGTCGGTGATGGTCAGCTGGTCCATGGCTGCGGGCGGCCTTCGTGGGGTCCCGCCGATCCCGACATGCGCCGCGCGATCGCCTGTCGCGCAGGCCATCGGGACTCGGAGAGGGGCCGCGAGGATAGCGCGCGGATCGCCGATCGTGGCCGGGCCGTATCCTGCCGGCCATGGACCGATCCATCGCCGCCGCCCGCACGTGGGGCCAGCTCGTTCGCCGCGTGCGCGTCTTCGCGCTCGCCACCTCCTCGGCCGCCGGAAGCTGGAGCACGCCGCTCTTCTTCGCGGCGGATGCAGCCGCCACCACCCTCTACTTCATCACCTCGCCGAGCAGCCGCCACGCTCGCGAAGGGCGCCGGGAGCCACGCGTTTCCGGCTCCCTCTGGGCCCCGCCCGGCCGCCCCGATCAGCTGCGCGGCGCCCAGTTCGAAGGGCGTCTCGTTGCCGTGAAGGGGGCGGCGGAGGCGGCGGCGCGCGCCTGCTTCCTCGCGCGCCACCCGGCGGCCGCCGAGCGGATCGCGGCCGCGACCGGCGAGCGCTTCTTCGCGCTCGAACTCGACGCGATCAAGGTGACCGACAACCGCCTCGGCTTCGGCTGGAAGGAGCTGCTGCGACCGCGCGCACTGGCGGCCCGCCAGGGCGAGATTCGGCCGGCCCGCCAGGGCGAGGATCGGCCGGCCCGCCGGGGAGCGAGTCGGCCGGCCCGCCAGCTGGTGGATCAGCCAGTGGATCAGCCGGTGGATCAGCCGGTGAAGAAGCGGAAGAGGTGAGGGACGTAGGTCCCGCCGAACCACCAAGCGACCACGGCGCCCCCCGCGCCCGCCGCCCCCCACAGGAGCATCTCGCCGGCCGCCGGGGCGAGCGGCGTCGCGGCCGGCTGGTGCGGCAGCGCGAACCCTTCGTAGACGCCGGCCGGGCCGTTGCCCGCCACGAAGTGGAGCGGCGCGACGGCGGCGTCGACGGCGTGCAGCGCCGCGAGGCCGCTCTGCAGCACGAGGTCGCCGACGAAGAAGAGCGGCACCCAGGCGCGCGAGCGATCGGGGGAGTCCGTCCACGCCCACGCATCGCGAGCCGCGACCCACGGCACCTGCAGCGGCGCCGTCACCACCACGAAGAGGTCCTGGCCGAGGCGGCGCGCCGATTCGGCGGGCGCCGGGAAGAGCATGCAGCCGGGCGCGCTCGACGCCACCGCGAGCGCCGCCGCGGCGAGCGCCCCGCTGCGCCCGCGCCGGCGCGGAGGCGCGCCGATCTGCTGCCCGATCATGCGCCGCCCGATCGCGCGCCGCCCGAAGCCACGCGGTTCAGTCGGCCGCCACCTTCGCCGGATCGCGCCGGACGAAGGTGAGCGAGTCGGCGTTCCAGAGATCCTCGACCGCGTTCTCCTCCGCCAGCGTGAGGCGCGCCTTCTGCAGCTTGATGCGGCGCGACTGCGACTCGCAGTTGAAGATGAAGGTGAAGAGGTGGTCGCGCCGCTTCGGCTTGTCCTTCTTGAAGTCGATCACGAAGAGCTGGTCCTGCCAGCCGTCGCGGTTCTTTTTTTCCGGCTCGCGCGGCTTGAAGAGGTAGTCCTGCGCCGGGTTGAAGTGGCTGCGCTTCGCCCACTCGCTGAAGTAGCTGAGGATGCCCGCCTTGTCGAAGGCGTCCTGCGGCGCCTTGTCGTTCTTCTTCTCCTTCTCGAACAGCTTGATGTCCTTGGTCACCTCGCCCACCTGGCGGCAGATGGTGGTGGTCGACTTGATGTCGCGCTCGAGCCCCTCGATCTTGTGGCCGAACCAGAACCAGCCGCCGAGGAAGGCGACGATCAGCAGCCCGGAGAGCCAGAGCGTCAGCTTGACGAAATCGAGTTCCTTCACGGCGTTCCCCCCTTCGTCGAGCGCGGATCGAAGCCGACCTTCAAGTCGATCTCGAGGTTGCTGACCTGCACGCGGCCATCCTTGGTGCCCGACGTCGACGGCTCCTGGACCCGCTCGACGGCCGGGCAGTCGCGGATCGCCCGCACCAGCGCGTCGACCTGCTCCGGCGAGTTCAACATCCCGGTGAGCTTGAGCGACGGCTTCTCCTTGCCGACGTCGAGGTCGATCGAGGAGAGCTGCAGGCGGCCGATCTGCTTCATGTCGCGATCGATCGCGGCGACCACCGCGGTCAGGTAGTCGAGCCCCGACGGCAGCCGCGGGATCGAGCTGGCGCGCCCGAGATCGGAGGCAAGGTCGTCGCGCGTCTGGTTCAATTCGGCCAGCGCGCGGCGGACCGCCTCGATGGGCGTCAGCTGGTGGGCGTTCACCTTCTCGAAGAGCTCGTTCGATTCGGCGTGCGCGGTGTGCTCGGAGAGGACCGCGGTCGCCGCCGCGTAGAGCTCCGTCTCGCGCTGGCGATGCAGCTTGATCCGCTCGATGCAGAGCAGCGCGACGGCCACCAGTGCCACGATGGAGAACGAGGCGAGCGCCACCTTCACCTGGTCGAAGCGCCGCGCGTAGCGCACCTCTTCCTGGCGGAACTCGATGGTGCTGCCGGCGGCGCCGAGCAGCTTGAGCGCGAGGCCAAGCGCCGCGACCCCTTCGGCGTTCGCCGCCTCGAGCGCTTCGCCCGAGAGCGCGTGCTCCACGCGGTCGAAGGGGCGCGCCACCTCGACCGGCAACCGCAGCGCCGATTCGACGTGCGCGACGAACTCGGGCGAGCGGACCGCCGCGCCCATCAGCAGCACCTTCTGCGGCTCGCCCGCCATCGGGCCGAGCTTGAAGAGCGTGCGGGTCACTTCACGGCGCAGCCGCGAGAAGAAGTCGAGTCCGGCCCGGCGCTGGCCGCGCGCCCCGTCCTCGGAGAGATCGTCGACCACGACGAGCGTCTCGTCGCCGTCGGGGCGCGCGCTGCCGCTCTCCTTCGCGCCGCCCTCCTTCGCGCCCGCATCGCCCTCGGCGCCCGACGGCAGCGCGCCGGCCGTCGGCGGCGCGACGCCGAAGCGCAGCACGCGCGCCGCGAGCAGCGTGTCGCCGCGCGTCACGAGCAGGTGGGTCAGGTCGCCGTCGCACTCGAGCGCGACGACCGTCGCGCCGACCGGCTCGCTGCCGGGCGGGGTGTCGACGGGCGGCGGCGGCGGCGGCTCGACGTAGCCGGTCGCGCGCAGCGCGCCGAAGAGCGAGGTGAGGTGGAGGTCGGCCGATTGCGGATCGACGCCGATCGCGTTCAGGTCGGAGAGCGAGGCGCGCACCGCCTCCTTCGGGCAGGCGGCGATCAGCAGGCGCGAACCGCCGCGACCGTCGCGGTCGAGCAGCTGCCAGCTCACCACCACCGAGTCGATCTCGACGAGCTGGAGGTGGCTCTCCGCCTCGAACTTCACCACCTTGTCGATCTGGTCGGGCGTCGTGAACGGCAGCTCGAGTTCGCGGAAGGTGCAGTCGAGCGACGCCAGCGCGACCGCCGCCGGATCCTTGGCGAGGCGGCGCTGCGAGGCGAGCGCCCGCAACGCCTCGGCGTAGCTTGGCCGCGGTGGCGTCTCCCCTTCCGCGAGCGCGGCGGGGGGCGCCACGTCGGCGATGGTGAAGCTCTTCACCTTCGGCGACTTGGCGGTGCCGTCGATCTCGACGGCACGGACCCGGACATGGCTGAGGTCGACGGCGAGTTGGGTCGGCATGGCGGCGCGATTGTAGTCCCGAAGCTGCTAGTTCGACGCGGCGCCAATCCCTCGCGCACGCCAGCGGCGCGCCTGCTCGGGAGTCAACAGCGCCTCGACTTCGCGATCGGCGGCAGCGGCCGCCGCGTCGACGGAGGCCTGCCAAGCGACCTCCTTCGCGGTGAGTTCGCTCCGCCAGCGCTGCGCGATGGCGGCGAGCTGCTCCTGCTGGGCCGGCGTGAGGTCGAGCTCCCCCATCCGACTCGTCGCATCCTCGGCGAGGTCGGCCAAGGACGGCCCGCGCCCCCGCCACCGTTCGGCGGCGACCACGGCCCCAGCTCCGACCGCCGCCCACAACACGGCGTGCAGCACCATCCAACCTGCGACTCGCTGCGCCATCCGTCGCTCCGTCGCCCCAATCCGTCGCCCCAATCCGTGGCCACGCTCCGGCGCCTCGACCCGGCGCTCGCGGCGGCGGCCAGCCCCGCGTCAGCGGTCGCCGGCCAGCACCAGCTCGAAGAAGCTCGGCGGCGCGGCACGTCCGCGCTGCCACCGCTCGAGCACGCGCCGCAGCGCCGGATCGGCCTGCTCGAGCGCGCTCGGCCGCGCGGCCGCGCTCGCTTGGCGCGGTCCGCTCGCCACCCAACCGAGGCCGAGCAGCAGGAGCAGTCCCGCGGCCAACGCCGCGCTGCGCCGCAACCAGCCGATCGGGAGCGGCGCCGACGGCTCGTCGCTCGCCCGCGGCCAAGACGCGGCGCGGGATTCCACGAGGGACTCCCCACCAACCGCCGCACCCGTCGCCGCGGCCGCGCCGCCCGTCGCCGCTTCGGTCGCGATGCGCGCCAAGATCCGCTCGTCGAGCCCGACCGGCGCGCGCCGCTGGGATTCCGCCGCATCGCGCCGCAGCGCGCTGGAGAGCCGCCGCCAATCGAGCGCCACCCGCTGGCAACGCGGGCAGCCGTCGAGATGGTCGTCGAGCAGGATCTGCTCGCGCCGCGGCAGCTCGCCATCGAGCGAACGGCTCAGCCACTGCAGCACGTCGCCGTGCGGTTCCTGATGCTCGCTCATCGTCACTTCTCCTCCGGGAGGAGGTCGGCAGCGCCCTCCACCCCGAGCTTCTCGATCAACCAGTCGCGCATCCGCGCGCGCGCCCGGAACAGGCGCGACTCGACCGTCCCCTTCGGCACCTGCAGCACTTCGGCGAGCTGGTCGTAGGAGAGGTCCCCGAACTCGCGCAGCACCAGGATCGACTTGAACGGCTCGGGGAGCGCGTCGACCGCGGCCCGCACCCAAACGAGCGCCTCCTCGCGTTGCGCGCCCGCCGCTGGCGGTGCGTCGTGCGACGGCAGGCTCTCGGCGAAGGTGCCGTCGCCCCCATCGAGCGAGACGGCTGCCTGTCGCCGGCGCCGCTTCGCGAGATCGACCGCCGCGTTCACCGCGATCCGGTAGAGCCACGTGAAGAGCGCCGAGTCGAACTGGAAACCGGCGAGGTTGCGCCACGCGCGGAGGAAGGACTCCTGGACGACCTCCTCCGCATCGGCTCGCTCGCGCACGATGCGCAGCACCACGTCGTGGAGGCGCGCGGAATGGCGCTCGACGATCGCGCGGAAGGCCTCTTGCGAGCCTGCGCGAGCGGCCAGCACCAGCGCGTGATCCTCGTTGGGTGCAGTCATCGTGGCGTTCAAGCGTCGGTTGGACGGATCGGGCCGCCGCCTCTTCCCCGCGGGAGCGGGCGGAAAAAAGCGGGCTAACATCCTGTCCCGTCGCGCACAAGGAAGGCCGAGGAAGGCCATGGTCGCCCCCACCGCAGAGACGCCGACTCGCGAGCCGTGCCGACGCCGGGCGCTCCCCGGGGGAACGGCGCGCTGGCGTTGGGCCGCACTCGGAGCGGTCGCGCTCGCCGCCTGCGCCGAATCGCCCGCGGCACGGCGCCACGCAGCGGGCGGTCCGGGGGGAGCGGTGCCGGCCGCCGGCGTTCGGGCCGACGACGGCGCGCCGTGGCGTGTCGCGCGGCTCCTTCCGGGTCCGACCAGCCGCGGAGCCACCTGGTCGATCGACTCCGAGTGGCATCGCGCCGCACTGCCGACCGAGCGGCCGGAGCGCGGCCTCGCACCGATCCGCGCCAGCGATTTCGAGGGCGAGCGGCCGCTCGCGGCGGCGGGCTGGCTGACCGCGCCCGAGTTCGGCGCGCTGGTGAATCGCGCGCTCGCGCCGGACGCCGTCGAGCCGGCCAAGCAACAGGGCGGGCGGCTCGAGTTGCCGCAACGCGAGAGCATCGCGGCGACCGTGGTGCCGGCGAGCCCGATCACTCCCTACGTCGTCACCTTCACGCTGCATGGCGCGCAGGTCGCCGAGGAGCCGCGCCTCTTCGTCTTCGACGCGAGCGAGGACCTCTCGAGCCTCGACGATCCCGCGACGCTGCTGGCGCGCGTGCGTGCTCCCGGTGCGATCGAGGCGGTGCGCGAAGCGGCCGTGCGCGCCGCCCTACCGAGCGATCCGCTCGCGCGCCAATTCGCGCTGACGCCGGAGTTGATCGCCCGCGGCGACGACGGCGCGACGACGTGGCGCGTCGCCTTCAGCAGCTTCTGGCGCACGCGCGCGCTGATGTTCGCCCTCTGCGGCAGCAGCGGCGGCCGCAGCAGCTGCGACGACTTCGCGCTCCACGAGCTGCCGGCGCGCGCCCTGCTGGCGCTGCCGCCCGGCGCCGCCGCGTCGTTCGACCTGCCGCGCCCGTTCGAGAGCCTCGATCCGCAACTGCGCGCGACCAAGGTGCGCATCGATTGGGAGTCGCGCCGCGCGCTGCTCCTGCCGCGCGGCGCCACCGCCACCTGCCGCTTCGCTGCGCCCGACGGCGCTGCGGGTGGGCGCCTGCGCTTCGGCCTCGCGATCGTCCGCGAGGAGCGCCTCTGCACGCGCGGCCCGCGAGTGGAGCAGGTCACCGTCGAGTTCGCCGGCGCGACGCGCACCCTCGATCTGTCGCTCGCGTTCGAGGCGCCGAGCGGCTGGCACGAGGTCGAGCTGCCGCTGCCGAGCGGCGCCGCCCCGCGCGAGCTGACCATCCGCGTCGCCGGCCGCGACGAGCCGAGCGGGCCGCTCATCGCCGTCAGCGATCCGCTGCTCCATGCGATCGATCCGGCGGCACCGCCGCGCGCCGATGCGCCGTGGAACGTGGTGGTGATCTCGCTCGACACGCTGCGCGCCGACCGGCTCGGCCGGCGCGTGAACGGCCGCTCGCTCACGCCGCGCCTCGACGCGCTCGCCGCGCGCTCGCTGGCGTGCAGCAGCGCGCTGGCCAACGCCTCCTACACGTTGCCCTCGCACGTCTCCCTCTTCACGGCGCAACGGCCGAGCGAGCACGGCGTGCTGACGGTGAACGACCGCTTCTCGCCCGACCGCTCGACGACGCTCACTCGCATCGCCGCCGAGCACGGCTACGCGACCGCCGCCTTCACCTCGGGCGGCATGCTGAACGCCGAGTTCTGCGGCATCGACCTCGGCTTCGATTCGTTCGGCGAGATCGACGCGCTGCTGGCCGAGGACGATCGGCTGCGCCTGACGGCGCCGCTGCAGCAGCGGGTCGCCTACAACCGCGAGATCGCGCGCCGTGCCCGCCTGGAGAGCGCGCCGCTGCCGTGGCTCGCCGCCCATCGCGGCACGCCGTTCCTCCTCTTCCTGCACAGCTACCTGACGCACAACTACCAGCCCGACCCCGACCTGCGCGCCGAGTTCACGCGCGGCCTCCCGCCGACGCCGCTGCGCCTCCACGGCCCGGTCCCCTACCGCCAGCTGCTGAACGCGAGCTACCTCGCCGCAGATGGGGCGAGCGACCAGCGCTTCGAGTTCGAGGGCGAGGGGCCGCACGAGTTCGTTCCCGAGCGCGACCTGCCGTGGATCGAGGCGCTCTACGACGCGACGGTGGCGCAGGCCGATCGCGACGTCGGGCGGCTGCTCGACGAGCTCGCGCGCCTGCGCCTCGCCGATCGCACGATCGTCGTGGTGACCTCCGACCACGGCGAGGAGTTCCTCGAGCACGGTGACCTCTCGCACGCCCGCTCGCTCTTCGACGAGATCCTGCGCGTGCCGCTGCTGATCCACGTGCCCGGCGCGATCGCGCGGACGCTCGCGGAGCCGGTCGAGCATGTCGACGTCGCGCCGACGCTGCTGGCGCGCCTCGGCCTGCCGATCGACCCGCGCATGGGCGGCAGCGACCTGCTCGCCCCCCACTTCGAGGCGCGCGCGATCACGGTGCACGAAGGGACCGAAGGATCGGCGAGCGGCGTGACGCTGCGCGCGGCGCGGACGCGCGGCGGCAAGCTGATCGTCGTCGCGCCGCTCGCGCCGCCGGAACTGCCGGCGTCGGCGAGCGCGCTGGCGCAGTTGCGCGCGCTCGGTTACGTGGGCGTCGGCCACGCGACCGGTGGCTACTACGACCTGCGCGTCGATCCAGGCGAGCGGCACGACCTCACGCTCGGGGACGCGATGACGCCGACCCACGCCGCGCAGATGGAGGCGCTCGCGAACCACCTCTTCGGCGGCGGATCGGGAGGCGGGCGATGAAGCGCGCGCTGGCGGCGGCGTCGCTGGTCGCGCTGGCGTGCGTCGCCGCGCTGGCGCTGCGCGAACGGGCGGCGCCGTGGCGCACGCCGCTGCGCTTGCTCGAGTGCGCGCTGGCGACGCCGGCCGCGCTGCAGTTCCGCGCCGACGCCGCCGAGTTGCCGCCGCGCGCCACGCAACGCTTCCCCTTCAAGGGCGGCCGCTCCGGCTGGCTCGAACTCGATCCGGCCGGAACACCGGTCGAGCCGCGCCGCGCCGGGCGCACGCTGGCGCACGAGGGAGCCGACGGCGTCGGCGCGCTGCGCTTCCCCGATGCGAGCGGCGGCGTGGCGCGCGCACTGCCGATCGGTGCGCAGCGACTGCTGCGGGTGGTGGCGACGGTGCGCCGCGGCGCGACGACGCGCGGCGATGCGACAAGCGGGCGCGGGGCGACGCGCCTCTACGTGCAGCCGACGCTGCGGCCGCTCGACCTGGAGCAGGAGCTCGCGACGCGCAGCTACCTCGACCTCGCCGTCGACCCGTCCGTGCTGCTCGGCGAAGAGCCGCTGCTCGGCTCGGCGGCGGCGCCGACCGACGGGATGCGCCACGAGCTCGCGGTGACGCTGGTGACGCCGGCCGGCACGCGCGGGCTGACGCTGCTCTTCGCGGCGGGCGATGGCAGCGCGGACGGCACCGTCGATCTCGAGGAGGTGCGCATCGAGGAGGTGCCGCTGCGCGAGTGGCTGGCACTCGAGGCGAGCGCGGGCGGAGCAGCGGGCGGCGCGCCGCTCGACGCGGCGACGTCGCCGACCGCGACCGAGCGCGACCGCGCCGCGCGCGAGCTCGGCGTGCTGGCGCCGCCGCTCGCGACGCTGCCGGCGCTGCGCAAGGTGGAGCACCTGCTCGAGCAGCGCGACGCACTGCTGCTGCCGCCTCCTGCGCAGGCGACCCTCGAGGTGGAGCTGCCGGCCGGGAGCTGGCGTCTCGAGTACGGCGTCGCGCGGCTGCACGAAGCGCGCAAGAACCTCGGCCGCGCGGCACTCGAGGTCGAGCTGCGCGTCGAGCCGCGCGACGGCGCCTCCACCCAGCAACGCACCGCGCTGGCGGCGCAGTCGATCGGCGGCTGGATCGACCGGTCGATCGACCTCGTCGACCACCGCGGCGGAGCGGTGCGGTTCACCTTCACGAGCCGCGCGAAAGGGATGACGGCCGACCTCGTCGCCATCGGCGCGCCGCTGGTGCGTCCGCTCCGGGCGCGCGACGACCGCTGGAACGTCGTGCTGGTCTCGCTCGACACGGTGCGCGCCGACCACCTGAGCGCGCACGGCTATCCGCGGCCGACGACGCCCCACCTCGACGCGTTCGCGCGCGACGCCGCCTGGTTCCGCGCCGCCTCGAGCACCTCCTCCTACACGCTGCCGGCGCACGCATCGCTGTTCACCGGCCAGCTGCCGTCGCGCCACGGCGCCCACTCCGAGAGCCCCGGCCGCAACCGCCTCTGGAGCGACCGTTCCGACCTGCTCGCCGCCCGTTTCCGCGCCGGCGGTTGGCTCACCGCCGCATTCACCGGCGGCGTCTACCTGCGCGCGAGCTTCGGCTTCGACCAGGGCTTCGACCGCTACGACAGCAGCGACCTCGCGCTGCCGCTCGATGCGCCGCGCGCGCGCGAGCTGCCGCGCCTCGGCGAGCCGGAGTGGAACGCGGCGTGGCGGAGCACGCGGACGTGGGACCACGCGCTCGACTGGATCCGCGGCCATGCCGACGCGCCCTTCTTCCTCTTCCTCCACACCTACCTCGCGCACGAGTACCTCGCTGCGCCGGAGAACGAGGCGCGCTTCCTCGGCAGCACGCAGAGCGCGCTGCCGCGCGGCGACCTCAAGTTCATCCGCGATCGGACGCTGCGCGAAGCGCCGGCGCCGGGCGACCTGCAGCGTTACGTCGACGCCTACGACGCGGCGCTGCGCGAGGCGGACGGCCACGTCGGGGCGCTGCTGGCGCTGCTCGACGAACTGGCGCTCGCCGAGCGGACCATCGTGCTGATCGTCTCCGACCACGGCGAGGAGTTCCTCGACCACGGCGGCGTCAACCACGGCCGGACGCTCCACGAGGAGATGGTCCACGTGCCGTTCCTCATGCGCGTGCCGGGCACCGCGCCGCAGGAGATCACGCTGCCGGTCTCGCTGCTCGACGTCGCGCCGACGCTGGCCGAGCTGTGCGGGCTCGCTGGCGATCGACCGCACGACGGCCGCTCGCTGGTGACGCTGCTCCACGGCGGCACGCTTCCGCCGACGCCGATCGAGGCGGAGCTCGATCTCGTCCGCGAGAACCGCTGGTTCCTGCGGCGCGTCGGCGACGAGAAGGCGCTCGAGGTGCGCGACGAGCGGAGCGCGCGGCAGGCGGAGCGCGACGGACGGCCGCGCGCGGCGCCGCGGCGGATGAGCTTCGCCGTCGGCCACGATCCGCACGAGACGCGCGATCTCGCGCACGGGACGCCCGACGAAGAGGCGCGCGCGGCCGAACTCTTCGATGCGCTCGAGGCGCAGCGCGAGGAGGCGCGAGCTCGGCGCGAAGAGGCGCGGCGGCGCGGCAGCGAGGCGGGCAGTTCCGCCGATCGGTTCGACGTCGGCGAACTCGGCGGCTACGTCGAGCGCGGCAGCGACGAGGACGACGAGGAAGAGGGCGCCGCTCGCGATGACGCGACGGGCGACGGCGGCTGAGAGAGGAGCGGTGCGCCGCGCGAGGGCGTCGCAGCCCGCGCTCGGCTCGCTCGGTCAGTCGTCCCAGCAGTAGCCGTAGCTGCCGCGGTAGCTCCAACGCGAGTCGCAGTCGTCGTACCAGCGCCACGGCGACGTCAGCAGCGCGAGCCCAGCGCCGATCGCCGCTCCACGACCACGATGGTGGTACTGGTGGCCGATGATCGCGCCGAGGCCGGTGTAGAGCGCGGTGCGAGCGAGCGTCGAGCCGACCGGCTCGTAGCCGCCGTAGCGATGGACGCTGTAGCTCGGGACGTAGTGCACCGGTCGAACGTCGTGGTAGACCACCCGCTCGGCGATGCGGTCGACGACGCGCGGCGGTGGCAGCGGCGCCGGCGCGTAGGTGCGCGGTGCGCCGACGTAGGCGCGGAACGCGTCGTTGCGCTGCTCCTCGGTGAGCATTGCTGCAGCGGAGCGCCGGCCGTCGCTGCTCGGCGCGGCGAGATTCGCGGCATCGGAGGGCGGGGTTGCAGGAGCAATCGTCGAACTCGTGGCGCTCGACGTGGTCGCGCTCGCGGACGATTCGACCGGCGGAAGATCGGCGCGCGGAGCGTCGCTGGTTGCGCCGCTCGGCGGCGAGCCGACCGGTTCAGCCACCATCACCTGCGGGGCGGGTGGCGGAGCCGACCAGTCGGGCGCGGCGCGCTCGAGCATGCGCGACGGAACGGTGACCCGCGTCGTGCCGGAGGAGAGGCAACCGGACGCCGAGAGCGCCGCGGAAGCGAGGAGCAGCGAGCGCACCAGCGTGCACGAGCGCGCGGCCTGCCGGGGCGGAGACTTCGGGAACGACATGTCGAACTCCTCGGGCGTTCGGGATCGCGGCCGAGCTGCCGCTCACTCCTCCGCCGACTTCGCCGTCTTCACTTCCACGTGGAAGCGGGTCGCGCCGCGCGCCATCGACTCGCGCACGACGTCCTTGGTCTGGCCGGCGGCGACCAGCACGTGCTCGAACGGCGAGGTCGGCTCGACCGAGAAGTCGGCGTCGTCCTTGAAGGTCCACGCCATCTGCACGTGCAGGTCCTTCGGCGTCTTGTTGACGAAGCGCAACTGCGTGCGCAGGCGGCCGTCAGGAAGCAGTTGCTCGCGGTGGTCGATCAGCTCGAGCGCCCACTTCACCTCGTCGTCCATGACGACCAGGGTGGTGGTGTCGGCCGTCGCCTCGCGATCGGCGTCCTTCTCGTGCGCGCGGAACGGCGGGCCGCCGCATGCGGCGAGCAGCAGGAGGGCGAAGGTCGCAAGCGTCTTCATCGGCGGCTCCTCATCGAAGGACGCGCTGATAAACCAGCGCGTCGCCTTGCGTCGGGACGATGACGGTCTGCGTCACCGGACCGGCGACCCGCCACCCCGACGAGGGACGGATCTCGACCTCATGAGTCCCCGGAGGGAGCTCGAGGCGCAACAGTTGGACTTCGTTCGGAAGGCTGGTCCAGTGGCGCGTGTCGGCCTTCGCGTCGACCGCGAGCGAGGTGAGCAGGAGCGCCGCCCCGGCGAGCAGCGCGCCGCCCTGGTGCTTCCTCGGGAGGTCGTCGGCGATCAACAACGCCCCGATCCCGGCCACCTGGGCGCCGCTCTTCACCGCCGACTTGGTCGCGAGGATCGAGTCGAAGTCGCGGCCGCCGCGCGTCGTCGCCTGGAAGTAGAGGTCGCCCGCCTTGCTGGTCTGTCCGAGCGGCACCCCATCCGCCACTACCTCGATCGCCGCGGGCGATGCGGCATCGGCGATGAAGCGGGTCTGCTCGCCGTTGCTGCCGACGGCGATCTTGCTCGGTCCGCGGCCGACATCGACCACCACCACGACGTTGCCGCGCGCGCCCGCCGCCAACGCCGGGCAGCCCGGGACGAGTTGGCGAGCCGCGGCGAAACTGCGCTCCGCCATGTCGGGATCGGCGAGCTGGCGGTAGCAGAGCCCTTCGAGGAAGAGCGCCGGCGCGAAGTCGCAGTCGTACGCCTCTTCACCCTGACCGGAGTCGTTGAAGATCGCGTTCTTGAAGCCGGCGAGCGCGTTGTCGTGCACGCCGAGCAGGTAGTTGACGATGCCGAGGTAGTAGGAGTTCATGGCGCGCTCGTGCGGATCACCGCGCCACTGCTTCGACGCCTCCGAGCCGACGATCGCGCCGAGCGCGTCGCTGCCGCTCCCGCCGAACGCGCCCATGATCTGCCCCGCCGCGGTGAAGAGGCGCAGCGCTTCGGCGAGGTCGCGCCGCTCGAGCGCCAGGACGCCGAGTTCGTTCAGGTAGAGCGCGCGCCCCTCCTCGTCGTCAGCGAGCTGCTCCTCGAGCTGGCTGCGGGCGCGATCGCGATCTCCGGCGTACCAAGAGCGAGCGGCCGCGCCCGAGCCCGGCGACGCACACGCCGACGCGGCGAGGAGAACCGCCAGGAAGGCGACCGCGCGACCGCACATCGATGAAGCTCCGGACCGCGAGGCTGCGCGCTCAGCGATAGAGGACGCCGCGCTCGCCGACCTTCTTCCACTCGTGGTCGTCCTGCCAGAGGATCGCCCCGGTCTCGGAGTCGGTCAGGCGGAACGTGGCGACGATGTAGTCCGATTCGGCGTCGCCGTTGGTCTTGCTGAGCGACTTCAGCGTGCTGAGCAGGAAGTAGTCGGTGCCGAGCGGCGCGGCCGCGAGGTTCGGCTGGCCCTGCCCGTCGGTCGGGACGCTGACCGCGCCGCTGCGCTTCAGTGCGCGCTCGCGCTGGATCACCTCCCAGTTCTCGCGGTCGACGAACTGCACTCGCCCCCCCGAGTTCTGGATCAGCAGCGTCATGATGCGATCGACGATCATCGAGTCGTTGATCTGGAAGCGCGTCTCGTTCTTCGGGTCCTGCACGACGACGTAGGGCGTGCCGCGCGCGAAGAGGCGGTCCATGGCGAGGATCGAGCGGGCGATCTTGTCCGCGGTGGTCCGGATGTCACCGGAGTCGACGCCGGTCCCGCCGAGGGCGTCGTCCTGGTCGGGGTCGACCCGTTGCGTCGGCGAGCTGCACGCCACGAGCGACGCCGCCAAAGCTGCCGCCAGCCACCAAGACTTGACCATCGCCGCGTCTCCTTGTCGTGCCGTCCACCGCTCGTGCGCGCTGCGGAACCCTCGGTCCCAGCGCGCGCGATCGTCCTCGCTCCCCAGCTCGGAAGCAAGCGTTGCGTTCAAGGGAGGCGCAGCGCCGACCAAGCGTTGGAACGCGGCGTCGGAATCGTCGCGGACACCCCCTCCTGGCCGCACTGCGTCGGGCGATCGCGGTCCCCGTCGCTGGGGCGGAGGAACCGGGGCAATGCTCTGCCGCAAACGAAACAGGGGGCGGTGCCGAAGCACCGCCCCCTGCCGAATATCAGCTTGCCCCTCCTTGCGGAGGTTCAAACCCGATCCTGAAGCTTTTCAGCTCCAGTCGACCCGCATCATCCAGTTCGCAGTCGTGAACTGGACAGCGGCCGAGGTGTAACCGTTCACCGTGAAGTAGCTGGTGGTGCCCGGGATCGTGGAGCAGCTGCCGGTCGGGTTGGCATCGTCGTCGACGCCATCCGTGTCGGAGCCGATCCAGGTGCAGGTATCACCAGTGGCCCACTCCACCGCGACGTGGCCGTTCACCAGGCTGGCGAGGGCGACCGAGGTCGAAGTGAAGAGGTCGGGGAAGTCGTACGTCGTGCCCGGGTACGAGAAGTCCGCCGCGTTCGGGGCCATGTTGAGGGTGGTCGCGGTCGCCACGGCGGCACCGAGGTCCGGCGAGCCCGGATCGATCGTGCTGCCCTCGTAGAGACCAACCGACGCCCACGACGGGCCGCTGCCGCAGAAGTCCCACGACGCCGCGCTGATCGCGGTGACCGTGGTCACAGGGCACGGGTTGCCGCTCGGATCGGTGAGGCCACCGACCTGAACGTTGAAGTAGTCGCGCGAACCGGCCGGGTTCTGGACCTTCCAGATGTTGCCGTCGAGCGAACCGTCATCGGACTGACCGAAGCAGGCGCACGGGTTGCAGTCACCGAGCGACGGGGTCACGTTGACCGTGACCGAGTTCGTGGACTTGAGCTTCGGCTTGCCGTTCTTCTTGAGGTCGCAGTTGTCGAGGTAGAAGCCCGACACGCCGAACGAGACGCCGGCAGGAATGCACGGGCCCGAGGACGGGTCGGAGAGGAAGTCACCCACCGAGCCCGAGAACGGGTCGCCGTTCGGCGAACCGTTGTCGTAACCCGTCGCCAGGATGAACGGAGGCACCTGGAAGAACGGGTAGCCCGGGATGGTGACGCCCTGGATGTAGAGCGTCGGCTGGATCGCGCAGCTGGACCACAGGGTCGCCGTGATGAAGCCGGTCTGCGCGACGTTCGTGACGCCCGTCGCGTTGTTGACCGTCATGTACGCGGAACCGGTGCCGGTGTTGACCGTGCCGATCACGCGCATCATCAGGTCGTAACCGTTCAGCTTCGTCGCGACGCCAGAGTAGTTGGCCGACGTGAAGTAGCTGCGGCCCTCGGAAGAACCGAGGTCCGAGCACAGCCAGGTGCCCGAGTCACCCGTGAGGGCCGTGGTGACCGCGTGCAGACCGCCCGTGCCGATCGTGACGTCCGGCAGGTCGTACCCGACGAAGCCCGAGCAGAAGCCCGCGCCAACGCCAGGGTTGCCCGTGATCGTCACCGAGCCGCTCAGCGATCCGAGGATCGAGAGGGGCGCGTTGATGTCAGGGGTCGTGCCGGTCGTGTCGACCGTCAGGTTGTCCGGCGCGAGCATCACGTACTTGATGCCGATCACGCCCGTCGACTGATTCTGGTAGGTGTTCATGGCGACGCCGGTCGCCGTCATGCCACCGGCCATCTGGTCGAAGTCGACGTTGAACGCGTCGCCAGCACCAGTCGGGCTGAAGACCTTCCAAGACGTCACGGCCACGCCGTCGTCAAAGAAGATCGACTGCGACTGACCGAGACCACCCACCGGCGGGACCGGGATCGTCTGGGCGGTGGCAACCGCCGAGAGACCCAGGACCGCGAGGGAAGCGAACCACTTCCGCATGCGAAAATCCTCCTGAGAAGAGCAGAACCTTGACTTGGGCACCGGCTTACTTGGTTTCAGCTGGATCCCGCAGAAGACCACGCGAACCAGCCTCGGAGAAACCGGGGCGCGCGCCATCCTTGGGTGAGTCTCATGTTGTCGTTGCGTCGCGCGGTCGGAGCGAGCAGCTCGGGCAGCGTTCCTGTTCGCTCAGATTCGCGGGTCGGTCGTTCGTGCGGCCCGGGTCGGTCGTTGGGACAACTCGACCCAGGCTGAGGGAATGTAGCTCGACTTGGTGCCGCGTCAACCCGTCGTTCGGGGCTCTTTTTTTCGGAACGCGCACCAGGCTCTTGCCGCCACTCCCAGCGGGTGCATGCCGACACGGGGGTCACGCAGCACCGTTCAATTTCGGAACGACGGTGTGACTCAAAAAGTCTCAACCCTGTTCCGTTGAGGGTTCCTGGGGCGGAATAATTCGCGGAATCGAGCCAGAAGAGCTTTTTCAGCACCCTTTCATCGAGCGACTTACAAGGAAAGCGTCGAGATGCGACGGCATCCTGCGCGCCCCACTGCGGTGCTCGTCTGGTTGCCGATCGTCGGCGCCGAGTTAGAACCCTGGAACCTTTGCAGAGGCTGCCGCCTCTAATGAGGGTCCTCTGCCCGCTCGCTCGCGGGCTTGCCGGTACCCTGAATTCACGGATCGAAACGTTCTAGTTCCGCACCTTGCCTTGCGGATCCAGAACAGCCGATGTTCCACCCGCTTGCCAGCGTGGTTGGGCCGGAAAGCGATCCGTACCGTCGAGCTTGCTCGACGTCGATCTGCGGACGCACGCTTCCCTCCCTTCCGCATGGCGCGGAAGACCGTTCACCACCGAGGGAAGTCGATGATCTTGTCCAGCCGTTCGGACGCCCGCCGTGGCAGCGCCTTGCTCCTGGCGATCCTGCTCATCGTCGCCGTGATCGGCGCCGGAATCGCTTTCTTCGCCCTCCGCACGGAGGGACCGCCGAAGGCGATCGCGCCGGTCGAGAAGCAGGACGTCGCGAAGACCGCGGCCACCGATCTCCCGAAGGGCGATCCGGGCGCCAAGATCGAGTCCGACGATCGGCAGCCCCGCAAAGCCGAGAAGGGGATCAACTTCTCCGTCGCCTGCCTCGGTCCTGCCGGAGCGACCGAGCCGCTCGCGGGGGTCGAAGTGTTCGCCGTCCCGGCGACGGCCACCGGCATCGCCAGCGAGCATCAAGTCAGCGCTCGCACCGACGCATCCGGCATCGCGCAGTTCACGAACTTGCCCTACACGATCTACGAAGTCAGCGCCGAGCCCGCGGGGTTCGTGCCGCTGAGGCTTCGGGGCGGCAAGGACGGCAACCGCGTCGAGTTCCTCTTCCAGAAGGGGGCGGTTGCCAGCGGGACCATCCTCAATTCTGAAACGGGCGAGCCGATCGCCAACGCCTACGTCCAGCTCCGCTGCGACTTCGGCATGTCGGCGACCACCGCGCGGATCCAGATGGCGCGGCGCCAAGGCGTCGATCCGCGCGACATCCAGGACTACAACCTGCTCGAGAACCCGCGGCCGAGTTTCCGCGCCGCGACCACCAGCGGCCCGGACGGCAAGTACACGGTCGCCTCGGCCCCGTTCGACGCCGACCTGGTGATCTCGGTCGAGCACGAGGCCTTCGACACCTTCGAAGAGGTCTTCGCCGTCAAGGGCGGCGACGCGATCACCCACGATGTCCGGCTGTTCCCGCGCGTCGACATCTTCGGCAAGGTCCTCGCCGACGACTCGGGTGAGCCGATCCCGGGAGTGAAGGTCGAGGCGGCCGAAGGCGGCGTCCCGGTCAGCGTGGTCTACCTGCTCGGTCGCGGCAGCGGCACGATTGTCGAGTCGGTCACCGATGCCAACGGCAACTACCGCCTGAAGAAGATGCCACGCGGCAAGCAGTTCATCTCGGTCACCTATCCGGGCTACGAAGCGTTCAACGGCCCGTTCGAGATCAAGTCGACCGAGCCCGAGTTCCAGTACGAGATCCGCCTCAAGCGCTCCGCGACGCTGATCGGGCGGGTCGTCGACAACGCCAACCAGCCGATCGAAGGTGTCGCGATCTACCACGCGACCGCCGAGACGCAGGTGATGGGCAACAAGGGCCTCGCGGCCGAGCCGCACGCGCGCAGCGGCCCCGACGGCACCTTCCAGCTCCGCGGCGTGCCGGTGGGCCGCACGTTCAACGTGCTCGCGCGCCACCCTGAGTACGTGAACGCGCAGCAAGATCACTTCGTGTTGCAGCCGGGCGAGGAACTCACCGGCGTCGAGATCATGATGAGCCACGGCGGCTCGATCACCGGCGAGGTGGTCGATGCGCTGCGTCAGCCGCTCGCCGGTGCGTCGATCATCGCGACGCCGGTGAAGCCGGTCGGCTCGCCGCTGCGCGCCGTCCCCAGCGCGGCGGACGGTTCCTTCGTCGTGAACAACACGCAGCCGGCGATCTTCGAGCTCACCTGCGAAGCGCCGGGCTACTGCAAGGCGACCCTCGCCAACGTGCGCGACGTCGCGACCGGCGTGCAGTTCGTCATGGTCAAGGAGGCGATCTACTCCGGTCGCTTCCTGACCGCCGACGGCGAGCCCGTGCCGCGCTTCAAGGTGCGCCTGCGCATGTCGAACGCCCCCCGCGACGCCGAGGCGCGCATCGAGCCGTTCCGCGATCGCGACGGCAAGTTCGAGATCAAGGGGCTGGCGCCCGGCATCTGGGACTTCGAGTTCACTGCGACCGGCCTCACGCCGTTGCTCGTCTCCCGCGTCGCGTTGCGCGAGGCGGAGAAGATCGAAGGGCAGGACCTTCGCGTGCAGGAGGGTGGCCGCGTCGGCGGCACGGTGAAGTCGCTCTCCGGCAAGCCGGTGCAGGCCGCGCTGGTCCGCATGGAGTTCCTCGAGTCTTTCTCCACCAGCGACAAGACGTTCATCGAGCTGAGCGCGCCGACCAACTCGAACGGCGAGTTCGAGCTGAAGAACTTGCTGCCGGGCCGCTACAAGATCTGGGCGTCGCACCCGGCCTTCGCGCCGGTGCCGGAGCGCGAGATCGTCGTCGACCTCGGCCCGCGCCAGGTCCAGGACTTCGCACTGCCGAAGCCCGCTTCGCTGCGCGTCGTCGTCCGCGACGAGGAGGGCAACACCGTCCCTGGCGCGCAGGTGTGGCTCTTCCAAGGCGACTCGCCGATGGACGCGGCCGAGAAGCTGGTCGGCCCGAACGGCATGGTCGGCATCAAGGTGCCGCAGAACGACGGCGCGCGCAGCGGCATCGCCTCCGCGTCGGATCAGCTGCAGGGCAATGGCCCGAAGGTGAGCGTCGGCGAGACCGGCGAGCTGACCTACTCGCGCAAGGAGCCGGGCAAGTGGACGCTCTGGGTCACGGCGCCCGGCTTCTACAAGTACGCCGCGCGCCTCAACCTCGAGGCGGGCAAGGAGTCCGTGCACGAGGCGGGCCTGAAGAAGCTGCAGGCAGGTCTCTCGCAGGAGGATGCCTACGCCAACGACTCGAAGGCGGCGCTGGGCAACCGCAATGAGCGCAAGCACCCCGAGATCGGCGATGCGGAAGGCGCCGGCGTGCGCGAGCTCTCCCCGGAGCAGCGTCTCGTGCTCGACATGCAGCGCGACGGCGAGGAGCTCTCGGCGGAGCAGATGGAGATCCTGAAGGAGGCGCGCCGGATCTTGAAGCGCGCCGAGCAGGGGGGCGACGCCAAGGGCGGCGGCGGCAACGCGAAAGAAGATCGCGCGGCGAAGCGCAAGGCGAACGCCGACACCGACGGCGACGGCAAGGTCTCGCCGGAGGAGCGCGAGGCGCAGAAGAAGCGCGCCGAGCAGCGCAAGCAGAAGGACGGCGGGTCGGGCGACGATGGCATGGACGGCGGCGGCCGTTGATCCTGCCCCTCTCGACCGCGAGCTTTCCGATGCGATCGAACGAGCCCCTTCACCGGACCCCACGGCGGGCAGCGCTGCTGCTCGCCGCGACGGCTCTGTCCACGATCACGGCGCTCGCTCCGGCGAGCGCCGCGATGGCGCAGGCTCCCCAGGGGGGCGCGAAGCCCCCGCCGAAGGGGGGCGACGGAGCCGCCGGTGAAGGCGGAGGATCGAAGGAGTCGCTGATCCAGCCGTTCGCCCCCAACAAGTCGACCTGGGGGCGCTTCAGCGAGTTCAAGCTGCCGAGCGACCCGAAGGAGCCGTCGGAAGCGGAGCTCGCCGCGCGCTACGGCCTCGAGCGGCTCGGGCCGCGCGCGCTCGATCAGATCGTCGAGTACCGCCACCCGAAGAACGGCATGCGCTTCGTCTTCGTGCCCGGCGGCACGTTCCGCATGGGTTCGAACCACGGCGACATCTTCACCGACCGGATGGTGCTCGACTCCGCGATGCGTGGCAAGGTCAAGGAGGACTACTTCGCGCAGGAGCAGCCGCAGCTCGAGATCTACGTGTCGCCCTACTTCATGGGCGTCTGCGAGGTGACCAACGCCGAGTACCGGACGTTCCTCGAGGAGCATCGCGCCGGAAAGCTCGACCCCGCCTGCGAGTGGCCGATGGCGGGCGGTCAGCCGAGCCACGTGCCGTATCTCCACGGCGATCCGCGCCGCGCCGGCTTCGATGGCGATCGGCAGCCGATCACCGGCATCGGCTGGCTCGACGCGTGGGCGTTCGCCGCGTGGATGGGCGGCCGCCTCCCCACCGAAGCGGAGTGGGAGAAGGCCGCGCGCGGCACCGATGGCCGCACCTACCCGTGGGGCAATCAGTTCGACGCGATGCGACTCAACGTCGCCGAGAGCCAGAACCACCGCACCGTGGACGTCGGCTCCTTCCCTGGCGGACGCAGCCCTTACGGTTGCTTCGACATGGCGGGCAACGTCGCCGAGTACTGCCTCGACGCCTTCGAGGAGCGGCTGTTCCGCTCGATCCCGCTGAGCAACCCCTGCCTCGTCGAGCGCTCGCCGCTGCGCGATCGGCGCGCGCAGCGCGGCGGCAGCTGGAATCGGTTCGGCCAGCTCTACAAAGCGCGCAGCAGCGCGCGCGGCTTCAGCCTCACCGTGCCGCGATTCCCCGACGCGAGCCGCGAGTCGCGCGATCCGTTCCCCGTGACGGAGTACCTGTTCGGCGGAGTGCGCGTCTGCCTGCCGACCCACCTCGAGGTCTTCCCGGACGGCGCGAAGGAGCGCCTGCAGGCGGAGTGGAGCACGGTCTTCGCCGAGAAGCTGAAGGCGTTGCGCGCTCGCCAACAGGCCGGCGGCCGAGCCGGCGCGCCCGAGATCCCGTCCCTGCCCGGCACCTCGCCCGTCGAGGATCCGACCACCGATGACGGCGGCGACGCTGGCGGCGGCGATCGCCGCTGATCACCCGCTGATCGCCTGCTGGCCGCGTCGCCGTCGACGACGCGACGCGGTCAGCTCGGCAGGTTGCGCAGGTCGTGGCCGAGCTTGTCGCGCTTCGTGCGCAGGTAGTCGCGATTCTCGTCGTTGGGAACGGTCTCGAGCGGCACGCGCTCGACGATCTCGAGCTGGTAGCCGCGGATCGCGTGGTACTTGCGCGGGTTGTTGGTGAGCAGGCGGATCCGCTGGATGCCGAGGTCGCGCAGGATCTGCGCCCCGATCCCGTAGTGGCGCACGTCGTCGGGCAGCCCCAACGCCCGGTTCGCCTCGACCGTGTCGAGCCCCTGCGTCATCTGCAGCGCGTACGCGCGCAGCTTGTTCTCGAGCCCGATCCCGCGCCCCTCCTGCTGCATGTAGAGCAGCGCCCCGCACTTCTCGCGCGCGATCTGCGCCAGTGCCGACTGCAGTTGCGCCCCGCAGTCGCAGCGCAGCGACTCGAGCAGGTCGCCGGTGAAGCACGAGGAGTGGACGCGCACCAGCACCGCCTCGGCGATCGGACCGGCCCGGCGTGCCGGGTCGGGGATCCCCATCGTCAGCGCGACGTGCGGATCGCGGTCGACCAGCGACCGATAGAGGTGGACGTCGAACTCGCCGAAGCGCGTCGGCAGCTTGATCGACACGCTCCGCTCGATCAGCTTCTCGTTCGCGCGGCGCCACTCGATGATCTCGGCGATCGAGGTCATCTTGAGGCCGTGCGTCGCGCAGAACTTCTCGAGGTCGGGGAAGCGCGCCATGGTGCCGTCGTCGTTCAGGATCTCGCAGACGACGCCGGCCGGCTCGAGCCCACCCATCTTGCAGAGATCGACGATCCCCTCGGTGTGGCCGGTGCGCACCAGCACGCCGCCCGGTTCTGCGCGCAGCGGCGGGACGTGGCCGGGGCGCACGAGTTCGTCGGGTCGGCAGTCGGGACGCGCCGCGACCTTGATGGTGAGCGCGCGGTCGGCGGCCGAGATGCCGGTGCTGATCCCCGAGCGGGCGTCAATCATCACGGTGAACGCGGTGCCGTGGCGCGCGGTGTTCTGGCGCGCCTGCGGCTCGAGCCCGAGCCGATCGACCCGCTCCGCCGCCATCGGCATGCAGATCAGGCCGCGGCCGTGGCGCGCCATGAAGTTGATCGCCTCGGGGGTGACCAATTCGGCGGCCATGCAGAGGTCGCCTTCGTTCTCCCGGTCCTCGTCGTCGACCAGCACGATCATCCGGCCGGCACGCAGCTCCTCCAGGATCTCGGACATCGGCGCGAGCGGCATCGGTGGCTCCGGGGCGGTGGCGAGGGGTCGCCCTTCCGTTCGGCGACGCGCGCAGAGTAACCGCCGCCCGCGCCCGCTCGCGCCCGGCCCGCTGGGCCCGCCTACGGATAGGTGACGTCGAGCCGCAGCAGGTCGATCCGCACCGCCAAGCGCGGCGGCTGCCGGCTCCCCGGCAGCGGCAGCACGCTCAGCCGCAGCTTGACGGCGCGCGTCACCGGATCGAGGTGGAGGGCCGGATCGAGCGCGACCGTCCGCGCCACGTCGTCGCGCCCGAGCACCGCCACGTCGACCGTCTCGAAGCGCTGCGTCGCCACGTTCCACGCCTCGATCTGCTGCGGGACTCCCGGCCCGATCGAGCGCGTCTCGACCTGCGCGACCAGCGCCAAGGGGTTCGCGGCGTTCAGCGCGAACTCGGCGCCGATCCGCAACGGCCGCGGCCGACGGGTGATGACTCCGTCGCTCACCTCCCACGCGACGTCGTCGCTCGCCTCGGCCGCCTCGGACGCGCCATCGGTCCGAGCGCCCGGCTCGAGCCGCCACGCGGCGGGGTCGAGTTCGTCGGTGACCGGCCGCACCTGCAGGACGCGCATGCCGGTGTGGTCCATCAGGTAGAGGTAGCCGTCGGCCCCGAGCTGCAGGTCGGTGACCACGCCGAAATTCGTGCCGAGCCGCAGCAGGTCGCGCTCGGTGGCGTCGTCGGCGACGCGATCCGCGAGCGAGGGCGGCAGGACGAACTCCGCGCGCGCGCCATCGAGCGGCGCCGCGTAGAGGTTCTTCAGGTTGTTGTCCGCGAAGAGGCAGCGATCCTGCAGGTCGTGCGGGAAGAGCTTCGACGTCAGGAAGCCGATCGCGGTGATGCCGACCGGCACCTTGAACGAGAAGGCCGGATCGACGTAGGTCGAGTTGGCGAGGTGGACCAGGTCGGACGCGTCGAACGCGGCGAAGCCGTTCTCGAAGTAGGTCGCGTCGCGCGCGTCGGGCCCCATGATCTTGAGCCAGCCGCTGTTCATCCCCTTCGGGACGCGGCAGACCTCGTCGTAGCTGCTCGAGCCGTTCTCGGTGTTCCAGAGCTCGCCGGTGACCGGGTCGAAGCTCATGCCGAAGCCGTTGCGCAGCCCATAGCTCCACCAGAGATGGAGCGCCGCGTCGGACTCGCCGGTGAACGGGTTGTCGGGCGGGATCGTGCCGTCGGCGTTGATGCGGAAGATGCCGCCGACTGAGGCGCTGCCGCTCGTCGCCGTGTTCTGCTCGACGCGCTCCTTGCCGCCGAAGCGGCCGCGGTTCAGGTCGCCGGTCTGGCCGTAGAGCTTGCCGTCGGGGCCGAAGCGCAGCACGCCGCCGTCGTGGTTCGGGCCGTTGCCCTGGTTCGGATCGGCCGGGAAGGCGACCAATGGCCCGAAGGCGTTGCCGAGCGTCGCGCCGTTCCACGTGTAGCGCTCGACGCGGTTGTCGAGCCAGCTCGCGTTCACGTTGGTGTCGCCGCCGGTCGTGCTCTTCGAGTAGTAGATGTAGACGAAGCCGTTGGTCGCGAAATCGGGGTCAGCGACGATGCCGAGCCCGCCGCGCTCCTGGTCGATGTTGACCGGCAGGTCGAGCGCGTCGCCGAGGATCACGCCGTCCTTCACCCAGCGCACCCGTCCGTTGTGCTTCTGGAGGACGAGCATCTCGCCCGGCCCGATCCAGGTGAACGTGGTCGGGTTGCTCGAGAAACCGCTCGCCCACACCGAGACGCGCAGTCGCGGATCGAGCAGCGTCTGGGCCGATGCCGCGGACGCCCCGCAGGCGAGCGCGACGCCCGCGACGAGGTGCGCCATCGTGCGATGCGACTCGACCATCGGCGATCCTCCCGTGCGCCCCGCGCTCCGGCGCGCCGAGCGCGTCTCGCTCAGGCGGTCATCCGCCGCACGCTGCCGTCGGCGCGCGAGCCGACCAGCACGAGGTCGGCGAGGTCGACGAACAGTCCGTGCTCGACGAGACCGGGGATCCCGTCGAGCGTGCGCGCCAGCGCGACGGGATCGGGGATCGACGGGAACTTGGCGTCGACCACGAGGTTGCCGTGGTCGGTGACCACCGGCCCATCCTTGCCGCCGCCCTTGCGCAGCTGCGGCACCGCGCCGAGCGCCACCAGCGTCCGCTCGACGGCGCGCAACGCGATCGGCAGCACCTCGAGCGGCACCGCCCACTTCGCGCCCAGCACGTCGACGAGCTTGCCGTCGTCGACCAGCACGACGAACCGGCTCGCCGCCGTGGCGACGATCTTCTCCTGCGTGTGCGCCGCGCCGCCGCCCTTGATCAGCGCGAGCTGCGGCGACACCTCGTCGGCGCCGTCGAGCGCGAGGTCGACACGGTCGACGTCGTTCAGCGTCCGCACCTCGAGGCCCGCCTGCCGCGCCAGCTCCGCCGCCGACCAGGAGGTCGGCACGCCGACGATCGCGAGCCCCTCCTCGCGCTTGCGACGGCCGAGCTCGGCGATGGCGAACGCCGCCGTGGAGCCGGTGCCGAGCCCCACCACCATGCCGCTCTCGACCAGCGCCGCCGCCGCGAGCCCGACCTTGCGGCGCGCCTCGAGCTCGATCGGATTGGCGCTCTTCTGCACGCTCACGGGTAGGAGACGTCGAGGCGCAGCAGGTCGATCAGCAGCGTCTGCCGCGGCGGGGAGAACGGGACGCGCCACGGCTTGAGCGGCAGCGCGGTGATGCGCACCTTCACCTCGAGGGTGGCGGGATCGACGTAGTCGGAGGGCGTCGCGAGCACGAGGCTCTTCGCCACGTCGACGTCGCCGATCGCGTCGACGTCGAGCTTCTGCCAGCGCGCCTGCACCACGTTCCACGCTTCGATCAGCTGCGGCACCGCGCCGCGCACGTAGCGCGTCTCGACCTGCAAGGTCGCCGCGGTCGGCGTCGCGCTCTTCAGCGTGAACGAGGCGCGCACCACCAGCGGATCGGGCTGCGGCGTCAGCGTCTTGTCGGAGAAGTTGTAGCTCTTGTCGTCGCTCGCCTCGGCCGCCGCCGGGGTTCCGGTGATCACCAGCCCCGGATCGGGCAGCCAGCGCGTCGGGTCGACCTCGTCGGTGACCGGCCGCACGCGGAGGATCCGGTTGCCGGCGAGGTTCACCACGTAGAGGTAGCCGTCCGGCCCGATCTGCGCGTCGGTCACCACGCCCCAACCGCTGCCCCAGAGCAGCCGGTTGCGCTCGGTCGTGTTGTCGACGACCTTGTCGCCGACGCCGGTCGGCAGCTTGAAGTCGACGCGCGAGCTCTTCAGCTCGCAGAAGAAGAGGCTGCCGGTGTTGTTGTCGCCGACGATCACGTGGTTCACGAGGTCGTCGGGGAAGAGCTTCGAGCCGAGGAAGGCGATGGCGGTGATGCCGATCGGCGTCTTGAAGGAGAGCGCCGGATCGACGTAGACCGAGTTCTGCAGAGCGACGAGGTCGGACTCGTCGAACGCCGAGTTGCCGTTCTCGAAGTAGGTGGCGTCGCGCGCGTCGGGCCCCATGATCTTGAGCCAGCCGCTGTTCGCCCCCTTCGGCACGCGCCCCACCTCGTCGTAGAGGTTCGGGCCGTTCTCGGTGTTCCAGAGCGTTCCGTTCACCGGGTCGAACGCCATGCCGAAGCCGTTGCGCAGCCCGTAGCTCCACCAGAGGTGCAGCGCCGCGTCCGACTCGCCGGTGAACGGGTTGTCGGCCGGGATGGTGCCGTCGGTGTTGATCCGGAAGACGCCGCCGACCGAGGCGCTGCCGCTCGTCGCGGTGTTCTGCTCGACGCGCTCGTCGCCGCCGCCGAAGCGGCCGCGGTTCAAGTCGCCGGTCTGGCCGTAGAGCAGGCCGTCGGGCCCGATGCGGATGACGCCGCCGTCGTGGTTGTCGCCGTTGGCCTGCGTCGCGTCGAACGGGAAGGCGACCAGCGGCCCGAAGACGCTGCCGAGCGTGCCGCCGCTCCACGTGTAGCGCTCGACGCGGTTGTCGGCCCAGGTGCCGCTCGTCGAGGTGTCGCCGCTCGTCGTGCTCTTCGAGTAGTAGACGTAGACGAAGCCGTTGTTGGCGAAGTCGGCGTCGGCGGCGATGCCGAGCCCGCCGCGCTCGCTCGAACTGTTGACCGCGAGGTCGAGCGCGGTGCCGAGGATCACGCCGTCCTTCACCCAGCGCACCTTGCCGTCGTTCTTCTGGATCACCAGCATCTCGCCCGGCCCGATCCAGGTGAACGTGGTCGGACTCGAGAGCCCGGTCACCCAGTTGGCGAGCTTGAGCCGCGTGTCGACCAGCGACTGCCCCTGCGCCGACGAGGCGAGCGCGGGGAGCGCCGCTGCGAGCAGCGCCAGCGACGTGAACGGACGGTTGCAGAATCGCATCGAAGGAACTCCAACGAACGGGCAGGCCGGTCGGGTGAGCCGCTCTTCCTACCGCCGCGCCGAGGATTTGGGAAGCGACGCGCCGCCGCCGCGCCGCGGCATCCGCAACTGCATCCGCAAGCGACGCGCCGCCGCGGCGCGCGATCAACTCGCTGGCGGCGGCTCCGTCGCCGGCGGCGCGCCCGCGGGCGGCTCGGCAGCTTCGGACGCCGCCCCATCCGCCTCGTCGTGCACGAGCCGGCCGACCGACGCGACCTGGTCGCTCTCGACCTTGAAGCGCACCAGCCGGACCCCCTGCGTGTTGCGGCCGAGGGTCGAGATGTCGCGCACCGGCGTGCGCACCACCTGCCCTTGCTGCGTCGCCACCAGCAGGTCGTCGTCGTCGGTCACGTCGAGCACGCCGACCACGGCGCCGTTCCGCTCGGTCGTCTTGATGTTGATGATCCCGAAGCCGCCGCGCCCCTGGACGCGGTACTCGTCGAGCGGCGTCCGCTTGCCGAAGCCGTTGGCGCAGACCGTCAGCACCGTCGCGTTGGGCGGCGCGAGGATCAGGCTCACGACCGCGTCCTCGTCGCGCAGGTTCATGCCGCGCACGCCGGTGGCGGGACGCCCCATCGGGCGGACGTCCTCGAGCTCGAAGCAGATCGCCTGCCCCTCGCGCGAGGCGAGCATCACGCGATCGCCCTCGCGAGCCACGCGCACGCCGACCAGCGCATCGCCCTCGTTCAAGCCGATGGCGATGATCCCGCCGCGCATCGGCCGCGAGAAGGCCGACAGCTCGGTGCGCTTGATGACGCCGCGCCGCGTCGCCATCACCAGGTAGCCCGAGGCGAAGTCGCGCACCGGGATGACGCGCGTGATCTTCTCCTCGCCCTGCAGCTGGAGCAGGTTCGCGATGGCGCGGCCGCGCGAGTAGCGCGACAGCAGCGGCAGCTGGTACACCTTCAGCCAGTGCACGCGCCCGGTGTCGGTGAAGAGCAGCAGGTAGTCGTGGTTGTTCGCGATGAACACCTGCTCGACGAAGTCGTCCTCCTGCGCGTCGGTGCCGATGATCCCCTTGCCGCCGCGCCGCTGTGCGCGGTACTCGCCGGAGGAGAGGCGCTTCACGTAGCCTTTGCGGCTGATCGTGACCGTCATCTCCTCGTCGGGGATCAGGTCCTCGGGGACGGTGTCGTCGAGCGGCTCGCCGATGTCGGTGCGGCGCGCGTCGCCGAACTCGCGCGCGGTCTTCTCGACCTCCTCCTTGACGATCCGGTCGACCTCCTTCGGGTCGCCGAGGATCTTGCGGTAGCCGGCCACCTCGGCGGTGACCTCGCGGTGCTCCTGCTCGATCTTGTCGCGCTCGAGCGCGGTGAGGCGGTGGAGCCGCAGGTCGACGATCGCGTCGGCCTGCTTCTCCGACAGCGCGAACTTCGCCATCAGGTTCTTCTTGGCGTCGTCGCGATCGGCCGAGGCGCGGATCGTGGCGATCACCTCGTCCATGTGCGACAGGACGACGAGGAAGCCTTCCAGGATGTGGAGGCGGTCGAGCGCCTTGCCGAGCAGGTAGCGCGTCCGCCGCGTCACGACCACGCGCCGGTAGGCGACGAACTCGGAGAGCAGCTCCTTCAGCGACAGCGTGCGCGGCCGGCCGTCGACCAGCGCGATGTTGATGATCGAGAACTTGTCCTGGAGCTGCGTGTACTCGTAGAGGCGGTTCAGGACGACCTTCGCGTCCTCGCCGGCGCGGCACTCGACGCAGATGCGGATGCCGTCCTTGTCGCTCTCGTCGCGGACCTCGCTCGCCCCCTCGAGGCGCCCCTCCTTGATCAGCTCGGCGATCTTCTCGATGAGGACCGTCTTGTTGACCTGGAACGGGATCTCGGTGATCACGATGCGCTGGCGGTTGCCCTTGGCGCCGGCGTCCTCGAAGACCGCCTTGCCGCGCACCACGACGTAGCCGCGCCCGGTGCGGTACGCCTCGCGCACGCCGTAGGTGCCGCAGAGGATGCCGCCGGTCGGGAAGTCGGGCCCCTTCACGACCTCCATCAGCTCTTCGACGGTGATCTCGGGGCGATCGACCACCGCGACCAGCGCCTGGCAGATCTCGGTCAGGTTGTGCGGCGGCATCGACGTGGCCATGCCGACCGCGATGCCGTTGCTGCCGTTCACCAGCAGGTTCGGGAAGCGGCTCGGCAGGACGGTCGGCTCCTGGCGCGTCCCTTCGTAGTTCGGGACGAAGTCGACCGTGTCGAGCTCGAGGTCCTCCATCAGCGCCGCCGTGGCCGCGGTCATGCGCGCCTCGGTGTAACGCATGGCGGCCGGCGGGTCGCCGTCGATCGAGCCGAAGTTCCCCTGCCCCTGCACCAGCGGGTAGCGCATGTTGAACGGCTGCGCCATGCGGACGAGCGTCGGGTAGATCACCGACTCGCCGTGCGGGTGGTAGTTGCCCGAGGTGTCGCCGGCGATCTTCGCGCACTTGCGCTGCTTGCTGCGCGGCCCGAGGTTCAGGTCGTTCATCGCGACGAGGATTCGTCGCTGCGACGGCTTCAAGCCGTCGCGCACGTCGGGCAGCGCGCGGCTCACGATGACCGACATCGCGTAGGACAGGTAGCTGTCCTTCATCTCCTGCTCGAGCAGGAGCGGGCGTTCGGACGAGGCGAGGTCGGCGACGGGCAGATCAGGAGTGTCGGGCACGGATCCTCGGCCTCCCCAGAGCGAACGCTGCTGCCACGGCCCGCCACGGGCGCCGGCGCAGGAAGGCGGGGATTATCTCAGAGCCGCGGCGAAACGGAGCGACCGAGACGCCGCCCCGCGCGTCACATCCAGCCGTGGAGCAGCGTGAGCAGCGCGCCGGCGGCCACGAAGTAGGCGGCGAGCCCGGCAAGTTCGCGCCGCAACCGCCGCGGGAAGGGGAGTTTCGAGCGGCGCTCGTCCGGCGCGGCGTCGTCGCCGAGGGTGCGCAGGTCGGGCGGCAGCGGTTCGGCCGCCTCGGCCACCGGGCGGCGGAGCAGGAGGGCCGCAGCCGCGAGCGCCCCCGCGAGGAGCACCGCATGGGCGAGCGGCCCGAGCTGCAGCAGCCGCCAGACCAGCAGCGACCCGGCCAGCAGCGCCGCCAGCAGCGGGACGGCGCGCCCCCCCTCGCTCGCCTCGACGCGGCCGCGGAACGGCTCGACGAACGGCAGGCTCGGCGTGGCGCCGCGCGAGCCGACCAGCGCCAGCGTCGAGCCGAACAGCCCGAGCGCCCCGACCGCCGCGCCGAAGGTGGCGCCGCGGTCGTGGATCAGGAGCGCCGTCACCACCAGCGCGAGCGGCAACGCGACGCCCCACCACAGCGCCTTGCGCGCGCCCCCTTCGAAGCTGCGGCTGCGCTCGACGCCGAGGTAGCGCAGCAGGAAGCCGCCGGCCGGCGAATCGCTGTAGCGCAGGAGCAGGCAGGAGAGCGCCAGCACCAGCGCCGGCAGCTGCGCGAAGAGGAGCGCGAAGAGGCCGCCGTCCTCCTGACCGCCGCCGAGCCAGAGGAAGAGCAGCGGATAGGCGAGCAGCGGCAGCGCCTGCAACCGGAAGCCGCGCTCGCGGCGCAGCAGGCGCAACGCCAACCGGAAGCCGGGCCGCTCGGCGGGCGCCACCGCGAACCGCTCGAAGAGGGTGCGCAACTTCGGCGCGGCCACGCGCCGGCGCGTCGCGGGCGTCGCCGCCAGCTCCTCGAGCAGCGGCAGGTAGCCGCGCACCGCGATCGCCAGCGCGCCGCCCACCGCCGACAGCGCGAGCGGCGCGAGCCACGCGAACCCGAGCGCCTCGGCGCGCCCCGCCAGGAAGCGCGCGGCGTCGCCGAACCAGGCGCTCGGCAGCAGCGGGAAGCGGCTCCCCTCCGCCAACGCGCCCGCCGACGAGGCCGGCAGCGCGAGCCAGCCGCCCGTCGCCGCCACCAACAGCAGCGCGCGCACCCATGCGAACGTCTCGCGCAGTTGCGCGCGCGGCAACACGCGCCGCAACAGCAACAGGCCGAGCAGCGCCGTCGCCGCCACCATCAGCGCGAACGGCAGGAAGCAGGCGACGTACGCGCTCGCCTCGCGCCAGCGCCCCTGTGCGACCAGCGCGGTGGCGCTCGGCAGGATCAGCGCGAACGCCTTGGCCGCCACCGGCAGCGCGAGAGCAGCGAGCCGCGCGCGCGCGTAGGCGAGCGGCGCGATCGGGAAGGTGCGCAGCAGCGGCAGGTCGCGCGGATCGAGCCAGGCGCTCGCGACGTCGCCGACCGCGTCGACCAGCGCGAACAGCCCGAGCAGCGCGAAGGCGAGGCCGGCCGCGCCCGCCCCCTCCTCGGCGGAGGCGATGCCGGCGACCGCGGCGCCGACCAGCGTCGAGAAGAGGATCCCGGAGAGGAGCGTCGCGCTGCCGAGCCCCGCCGACTCGACCACGTCGAGCCGCAGGCAGTGGTGCAGCAGCGCGCGCGTGCTCCGCTGCATCAGCCGCCGTGCGCCGGGGGCTGGTCCTTGGCGTCTTCCACGCTGCGCCGCTTCAGCTGCGCGCCCGGCTCGCCGATCGGCGCGATGTCGTCGGGGCCGAAGCGCGACGGCGACGGGACCTGCATCCCCGGCGGCAGCACGCGGCGGAAGCGCTCCTGCGCGGTGCGCACGCGGGCGGAGCTCTTGATCTCGGCGATGTTGATCGCCTTCAAGTTCGGACCGGCGGGGTAGCGCAGCACCACCGACGAGGCGCGGTAGAGGTCGTGCCACGGCGCGTTCGCCGAGCGGGTGATCTTGTCGACCTTCAGGATGTAGGCAGCTTGCTTGTTGTAGACCGGTCCGACGATGTCGCCCTGCTCGAGCTCGAAGAGCGCCTTCGGGAAGGGGTAGAGGTAGAGCAGCGGACCGCGCTCGTCCTCGAGCGTGAGGCCGTCGACGTCTCGCGAGACGCTGTCCTCGCTATGGCTGCGCACTACGTCGCGCCACGTCGCTCCCGCCTTCAGCTTGGCGAGCGCCGCCGCGGCGCGCTTCTCGACGTCGGCCAGGTCGTCGCGGTAGTGCAGCAGCATCGCCTTCTGCTCGATCATCTCGGCCAGCACGACCGTCACGAACATCGCCTCGTCGCCCGGCGGGACGAAGCGCATCAAGTAGTTCCAGTACTCGTCCCACTCGGCGTCCGGCACCTTGAGGACGGCGACCCCGGTTCCCGGCACCGTCCGCATCTGGCCCGGATGGTCGGGATCGGGCTCCTCGCGGTTCAGCGGCCGCGGCTCGATCCCCTCGAGCCAGACCTCGAACGCGACGCCCGCCTCGATGGGATCGAACTGCGTGCGCCGGCCGTCGGCCGTGGCGGCCGCATCGAAGAACGGCAGCGTCGCGAGGTTCGAGCCGAGCGTGGTGCAGTCGACCACCCGCTGCGGCGGCGCCGGCGGTTGCGCCGGCTCCTCCGGTGCGCCCTCCTTGCCGCCCTGGTTGCGCCGCTTCCCCTGATTCCCCTTCTTGCCTTGCTTGTTGGGGCGCTCCTGCGCGTCGCCCGCCTCTTGGTCACCGGCTCCGCCGCCCGCCTTGCCGTTGGCACGCTTGCGCGGCGCCTTCGGCTCGCCCTTCTCCCCTTCCGCCGGGGCGGCCGGCTTCTCCTGCGGCTCCGCGGGCACCGGCGCCGGCGCGGGGGTCGGGGTCGGCGTCGGCGGAGCTTCCTGCGCGCGGCTGCCGACGGCGAGCGTGAGCAGCAAGCCGAGGCCGAGCAGCCGCTGGAACGGCGCGGGGAGCGGGAGGCGGGGGAAGGGTCGCAAGAGGGGTCTCCGCGGAGCCGGTCGGGGCCGGCCAGGGGGCATCAGGGAGTAAGACGGGCGCTCGCCAGGAAACGTTCCGCCCGCGCCTCGACGTCGGCGTCGGAGGTGAGCTGCCTGAAGAGCTGCTCGAGGGAGCGCTCGGGGCGACCGGCCAGCAACGCGCCCGGCGCCCCGTCGGCAACGATTTCGCCTTCGTGCAGGATCAACACGCGGCTCGCGACGCTCTCGGCCACGTCGAGCAGGTGGGAGCTGTAGAGCACCGCCACGCCGCGCTGCGCGAGGCGGCGCAGGATCTCCTTCACCTGCAGCACGGTCGGCGCGTCGAGGCCCGACAGCGGTTCATCGAGCAGCACCAGCCGCGGCTCGACGATGAATGCGGCGGCCAGCGCGGTGCGTTGCCGATTGCCGCGCGAGCAGGCGGCCAACGGCACGTCGGCCAAGTCGTCGAGTCCGAGCGAGCCGAGCAGCTCGGGGATGCGCAGCGCCGCGGTCGCGTCGTCGAGCTCGTGGAGCCCCGCCACCAGCTCGAGCTGCTCGCGCGGGGTGAGCGCGTCGTAGAGCGGCGGCGTGTCGGGGAGGAAGGCGATCTCGCGGCGCAGCGCAGCCGAGTCGCTGGCGGGATCGCGGCCGAGCACGTGCACCGCGCCGCCATCGCGCGGCAGCTGGCCGGTGAGGATGCGGATCGTGGTCGACTTGCCGGCGCCGTTCGGGCCGAGGAAGGCGACCACCTCACCCGGCTCGATGCGGAACGACAATCCGCTCAGCACGCGCCGCGCGCCGAACGACTTGGTGAGTCCGCTGACCTCGATCGCCGCCGCGCCGCCCAACTCGCTCTCCACGCGCTCCGCTCGGTCACGCCATCGTATCGAGCAGCGCGGTGCGCGGAGCGGCGCGCGCCGCGCGGCGACCGGGCAGCGCGCCGGCGAGCCAGCCGGTCGCCGTCGCCGCCACCAACGTCGCGACCGCGGTGGCGAGCGACGGCGCCGCCGCGACCGTGAACCCCATCTCCTCGAGCGAGATCTGCCGCAGCGCGACCAGCGCCGCCGCACCGCCGAAGAGCAGCGCCAGCACTCCGCCCGCGAAGCCGAGCAGCGCCCCCTCGGTCCGCAGCATGCGCGCCACCAGCGGCAGCGGCGCGCCGAGCGCGCGCAGCAGCGCCAGCTCGCGCCGCCGCAGCAGCACCGACACCAGCAGCGCGTGGAGCGTGCCGAGGAAGGCGACCACCACCGCGAGCCCCTCCTGCGCGAGGAGCAGCGTCCAGTAGCGCTCGACGATCCCCATCACGTTGCGCTGCACGGTGGCGGCATCGGCGACCAGCGCGCCCGCGTGCGGCGCCATCCGCCGCTCGACGTCGCGCTGCACGTCGGCCAACGGCCGCGTGCCGTCGAGCGTCAGCGCGAACTCCTGCACGTGGTCGTCGTGGAAGGCGCCGTGGTAGAGGTCGTCATCGACCCAGATCGAGCCGCGCGGCCAGAGGTAGTCCTCCACCACCGCCAGCACGGGCAGCGCGAGCGGCCCCTCCGGCGCGGCCACCGTGACCGTGGCGCCGCGCCCCTTGCCGAAGCGGCGCGCGAACCCTTCGCTGACGAAGCATCCTTCGCCGCGCGCGAGGCGCTGCTCGTCGCGCGCGTCGCCGGCGACGTAGTTCGGATCGCCCGATTCGGGCGGACCGGCCGCGTCGTAGCTGAACAGCAGCACCCGCTCGCCGGCGTACGGGATGCGGGAGAAGCGCAGGCCGTGGCTGTGGAGCACGCCGGGGATCGCGGCGAGTTCGCGGTTGAGTCCGCGCTCGAAGTCGCAGCCGACCATCCCCGAGCCGACGAAGTCCTGCCCCATCACCAAGAGGTCCTCGCCGACGTTGGCGGCGAACCAGCGGTCGAGCATCCGCACGTAGCTCTTCACCAGCACGTCGGTCGAGAAGACCAGCCCGAAGCCGAGCGCGATGGCGACGACGGTGAGCGCGCTCGAGCCCGCCGCGCGCGCGCAGTGGTCGCGTGCGAGGCGCGCCGAGACGCCGCCGCAGCGCAACAGCAGCGGCCCGCTGCCGCGCAGCGCCAGCGCCAGCAGCGGCTGCGTGCCGAGCGCGAGCGCCGCGACCAGCAGCCCCACCACGAGGTAGCCGCCGTGCGGGAGCGGCAGCGCGTCGCTCGCGAACGACAGCGCGGCGAGCAGCAGGCAAGCGAGCGCCGCGAGCGCCGGCCCGCGCGAGCGGTGCGCCGCCGTCCGCTCCGCGCCGCGCAGCGCCGTCAGCGCCGCGATCGGCGGCAGGCGCGCGGCCGCGAAGGCGGGCGGCACCACCGCCAGCAGCGCCGCCGCGAGGCCCGCTGCGATCCCGAGCGCCGCCTCGCTCGGCGACGGCGCGCGCACCACCACCTCGACGCGATCGAAGGTCTGCCCGACCGTCTCCCAGAAGAGCGCCCCCATCGTGCGCGCCAGCAGCCAGCCGAGCGGCACGCCGAGCAGCGCGCCGATCGCGCCGATCGCGGCCCCTTCGGCCAGCAGGAGCGCCTTCAGCCGGCCGGCCGTGAGGCCGAGGCAGCGGACGATCGAGAGCTCGCGGCGCCGTTCGGCGAGCGCCATCGAGAGCGTGCTGTGCACCAGGAACGCCGCGATCACCAGCGAGAGGAGCGCGACGAAGCGCAGCGCCAGCCGGAAGCTGCCGAGCGTCGCGTCGAACTCGCGCGCCTGCGTCGCCGGATCCTCGAGTTCGGCGCGCCCGTGGAGCTGCTCGCGCAACGCCGTCTCGAGCTCCGCGCGCGGGCGGCTGCCGTCGCTCCAGAGGTGGATCGAGTCGACGCGATCGCCGAGTCCCGCGAGGCGCATCGCATCGGCGAGCGGCACCCCCACCGCCACCATCCCGCTGCCTTCGAGCACGCCGGCCGCGTCGAACGTCGCGGCGACGCGGGCCGGCTGCCGGCCGGCGGGCGTCTGCACGAAGAGGGCGTCGCCGGGCGCGACCTTCCAGCTCGCCGCGAAGTCGGCCGGCAGGAAGAGCGGCACGCCGCCGAACAGCAGCGCGAGCGGTGCCGCGAATGCCGCCACCGCCGGCCGCGGCAGTCCGGGCAGCCCCTCGGGCAGCGTCGCCGGGTCGAGCCCGACGAGCGGCACGTTCCACTGCTCGACCGTCTCGCCGCGACCGAGCGCGAACGGGCGCATCACCAGCGGCACCGCGGCGCGCACGCCGGCGACCGCGCGCAGCGGCTCCGCCAGCGCGAGCGGCACGCCGGCGCGACCGGCGCGCACCGTCCAATCGGCGCCCGCCGCGCGCACGCGCGCCGTCTGCTCGAACGACTCGAGGACGCCGCGGTTGAGCGCCGCCATCGCCAGGAACGCGCCGACGCCGAGCGCCACCGAGCCGAGCGCGAGCGCCGTGCGCAACGCATGGCGCCGGAAGTGGCGCAGCGACAGGAGGCGCAGGATCGCGAGCAGGTTCACGGTGCGCCGCCGCCCTCCGCGGCGAGCCACGCGCCATCGCGCAGCCGCACGACGCGATCGGCGAACGGCTCGGCGGCCGGATCGTGCGTGACGACCACCACGGTGCGCCCCTCGTCGTGCGCCAGCGAACGGAGCAGCGCGAAGATCTCCTGGCCGCGCACCGAGTCGAGGCTGCCGGTCGGCTCGTCGCAGAGCAGCACCGGCGGATCGGCGATCAGCGCGCGCGCGATGGCGACCCGCTGCCGCTCGCCACCGGAGAGCTGGTCGGGCAGGTGGTCGGCGCGCGCCGCGAGCCCCACCTGCGCCAGGCGCCGCGCCGCCGCCGCGCGCGCGCTCGCCTCGGCGACGCCGTCGAGCAGCAGCGGCAACTGCACGTTCTCCTGCGCCGTCAACGTCGGCAGCAGGTGGAACTCCTGGAAGACGAAGCCGAGCTGGCGGCGGCGCAGCTCCGCGAGCCGCTCGTCGTCGAGGCGGGCGAGGTCGAGCGGGGCTTCGCGTGCGCCGCTCGCCAGCGCGGTCGCGCCGGCGGCGAGATGGAGCAGCACCTCGCCCGAGGTCGGCCGCTCGAGGCCGCCGAGCAGGTGGAGCAGCGTGCTCTTGCCGGAGCCCGACGGCCCCATCACCAGCAGCAGCTCGCCGCGCGCGATCGCGAGGTCGAGGCCGCGCAGCGCCTCCACCACCTCGCCGCCGCGCTCGAAGCGGCGCGTGACGCCGTGCAGGGTGAAGATCGGGGAGGAGCGGGCGTCGTCGTCCATGGCCGCGGGAAGCTACCGAAGCTGCGGCGCGGCGGTTGCAACGGGATCGCGGAATCCGGTCGCCGATCCGACCGCTGCGACGCGCGCGGCAGGTCCGTCGCGGCCGCTTGTAGAAAGCGCTCGTGCCAACTTCGCGGCTCGTCACGCTCGCGGCCATCGTCGTGGTGGTCGCGGCGCTCTCCCTGGCGCAGACGGTCCTGATGCCGGTCGCCATGGCGATCTTCCTCAGCTTCGTGCTGTCGCCGCTGGTCGCCCGCCTCGAACGGTGGCACCTCGGCCGCGCTCCGTCGGTGCTGATCGTGGCGCTGCTCGCCTTCGGCGTCCTCGGCTCGGTCGGCTGGATCGTCGGCGGCCAAGCGGTCGACATCGTCACGAAGCTCCCCGACAGCCGCGCGAACCTCGCCGCCAAGCTGGAGCTCCTCCACGAGAAGCTGCGCGCGCCGCTGCAGCTCGCGAGCGACGCGCTGGCGCAGCTCGAACACGCCGATTGGCGCCCGGCGGCGGCGCCGGCGGGCGCAGCACCGGCGGGCGCAGCACCGGCGACCACGCCTTCGGACGCGCCCGCGGACGCGCCCGCGACGGTGGCCTCCTCGGCGCCTGCGGCCGACTCGCTGGCGGCACGCGTGCTCGGCATCACGGCCGGCGGACTCGGCTCGCTCTTCTCCGTCGTGGCGACCGGCGCGATCGTGGCGCTCCTCGTCGTGCTGATGCTGATCCAGCGCGGCGACCTGCGCGATCGCTTCATCGCGCTCTCGGGCGGCAGCGTGGTGGTCACCACGCAGGCGCTCGACGAGGCGGCGAAGCGCTTGAGCCGCTACCTGCTGGCGCAAACCGCCATCAACGCCGCGCACGGCGCGGCCATCGGCATCGGCCTGCAGCTGATCGGCGTCCCGAACAGCCTGCTGTGGGCGATCCTCGCCGCGGTGCTCCGCTTCGTCCCCTACGTCGGCCCCTGGATCGCCGCCTCGATCCCGATCCTCTTCTCGTTGGCGGTCAGCGACGGTTTCACCGTGCCGCTCCTCGTCATCGCGCTGTTCGTCGCGTTCGAACTGTCGACCAACCTGGTCGTCGAGCCGCTGGTGCTCCCGAATCGGATCGGCGTCTCGACCACCGCGCTGGTGGTGAGCGTGATCTTCTGGACCTGGTTGTGGGGAACGCCGGGGCTCGTGCTGGCGGTGCCGCTCACCGTCTGCGTCGCCGTGATGGGCAACCACATCCCATCGATGCGCTTCCTGTCGACGCTGCTCGGCGACGACTCGGTCGTCTCGGCGTCGGTGCGCCTCTACCAGCGGCTCATCGTCGGCGACGTCGAGGACGCCTTCGGCCTGGCCACGGCCGAACGGAAGGGCGGCAAGTCGTCGCTCGAGGTCCACGACGCGCTGCTGCTCCCGGCGCTCTGCCTGGCGCAACGCGACCGGCTCGACCTCGTGATCGACGAGCCGACGCTGCTCGAGGTGGTGAAGCGGGCGCGCGACCTCTCCGAGGAGTTGAGCGAGCGGCGCGATCCGACGCAGCCGGCGCGCGTCCGCAGCGATCCGCTGCGCGTCGTCTGCGTCGCGGCCGGCAAGGAGGCCGACGGAGCGGTGGCGGCGATGCTGTGCGCGGTGCTGCGGCGCGCCGGATTCGACGCCAGCGAGGCGCCCCCGAGTGCGCTGGTCGGCGAAGCGCTGGCGGCCATCGCTACGGCCCACGCCGACGCGATCTGCGTCTCGCAGCTCCCGCCGCTGTCGTTCTCCCGCCTGCGCTACGTCTGCAAGCGCGTGGAGGAGCGCTTCCCGGGCCGCCCGATCCTGGTCGGCACCTGGACGATGAGCCTCGACCTCGCGCGCGTGCACGAGCGGCTCGAGTCGAGCGCTGCGCTGCAGGTCGCCGGCTCGTTCGCGGAGATGGTCGAGCAGCTCGAGCGGCTCGCCGATGCGCCGCGCGCGTGAACGGCGGCTCGCAGGCGGGGCGCCGCGCCGCGTCGCCCGCGACGCGGCGAGCGCGATCGACTCAGAAGAGGATCACCACCAGCAGCACGGCCAGCACGACGACCGCCGCCACGCCGATCCCGGCGCCGGAGTGGCCGCCGGCGAACTCGCCGAGCTCGCCTGCCGCCGCTTCGCGAGCCGCGTAGTGGGCGATCTCGGCAGCGGTCGCGTCGCTCGGGGTCGAGGCGCACGGCAGCGAGTCGGTCGAGAGTGGCGCGTCGACGGGCAGGGCGCGGTTCGCGGAGGCGCCGCGCGCGCTCGGCAAGCCGACGGCGAGGGCGCAGCTCGACGCGAGGAGGAGGTGGCGGATCGTCATGGCGGGTTCTCCGACGAGTTCACCTCGGCTGCGGCAGCGATCGCGCCGGTCGAGGGACGCAGGAACACCATCGCGAGGCGCCCTGCCGGCTCCCACTCGTCGAGGAAGCCTCCGAGCGCGTACTTCTGCCAACCGCGTGCCGGATCGATGGTGACGACGCAGTCGTTCGCGCGGCTGATGCCGACGACGACGGCGTAGTGCGACCAGGTCGCGTCGGACCACGACTGCAGCAGTCCGACCAGCACGGGACGCCCGCGCGCGAGCTCGTGCTCGAGGTCGGCGAACTCGCCGCGGATCACCCAAGCCGACAACCCCTTGGCGCGCGAGTGGTCCCGCAGCGTCGTCGCCGCGGTGCCGACCTCGGGCGCAGAGGGACACGCCGCGCGCACGTCGGCTTCGCTCGCGTCGATCCGCCAGTAGCCGAGGATCATCGCCAGCGCCGCGCTGCCGCACTCCTCGCGACCGACCTGCGCGACGAAGGGGACGCCTTCGACCGCGGTCGCGCCGCAGGTGCGGCGCAGCTCCGCCGCCGTCGTGTCATCGCCAGGGCCGCGGTAGGCGGTGGCGCAGCCGGCGAGGAGCAGCACGGCGGCGGCAAGGCACGGGAGCGAGCGACGGCGCATCGTCAGCGCCGGCGCCGCATGCCGGGCGCGGCGGCGCGCACGAGAGCCGTCGGCCGCCGGCGCTCGAGCGCGCCGTGCAGGACGACCCCCTGCACGACGAGCGGGACGATGAGCCAGCGCCTGCGCCCGAGGAGTCCGAGCGCGAGCCCGAACAACGAGAGGGCGGAGGAGCGAGCGAGGAGGCGGCGTTCTTCGTCGCCTGCCTCGACGGGGTCGCGCAGCAACGCGCCGAGCGCCCCCCTCGACGCGATGCTGCGCGTGGTCATCGGCTCAGCTTCCCGCCGACTTCGCGGGATTCGCCGGGTTCACGGCGTTGCGCGGAGTCGCGCCGCGCGGAGTGGCGCAGGCGTCGCCCGACTTCGCCGTCGGATCGCACGCGTCGTCGGTCGAGCCGTCGGACGAGGGCGCGAGCTTGACGCTGCCGCCGAGGATCGGCCGCGACGGGTCGATCGGCGCGGAGTCGTCCTTGCGGTCGCCGTTCGAACCCTTCGAGTCGCGGTTCGCGTCGCGGTTCGAATCGCGGTTCGCGTCACGGTTCGCGTCGCGGTTCGAGCTGCCGGCCGGCTGCTTCGAATCGTTCTGCGTCGGACGCGACGGCGAGTGCTTCGAATCGTTCTGCGACTCCTTCGGCATGCCGCCCTTCGGGGCGTTCGGCGAGGAGTTCGGCGCGACCGGCTTGCGCGCCGGCTCGGTGGGCTGGGGACTCGGCTTCATCGGGCTGGTCATGGTTGGGTCTTCTTTCGTTGGGAGGACCGAGGAGCTCGGTCCCGAGGGGACGGCACGAGCCGCCGCACGAAACGAGAGGAGCATCCGCCGTGCCGGCGCCGCCACCGGCGCGCGGTCGGGAGCGGCGGTCCGGCTGCCGCGATTGTTCCACTGGTTGCAACAATCGCCGCGCGCTGCACGACGGGGGACCGTGCGAGGCGCCGCCGCCCGCTCGGCCGCCGGAATCGCGCGCGGCCCGCCCGCATGGAAGGCACGGCACCTCGCTTGCGATCGAACCGGCTCGTCTCCATGCGACGCGATCGAATCATCTGCAGCCGGCCGCCTCTGCCCGCAGTTCTCCCGTGATCCACATCCGATCGGCGGTCGGCTGCAGTTTCGATCCTCGATCACGCGGCTCGTCGGGACGACGCGAGCTTGGCGATTCCGATCACCGCGCAGAGGACGCCGACGATCAGCATCCAGATCGACTTGTCGCTCGGTGCGCCCTGGAAGAAGCGCGAGAAACGCGAGGAGAGGGAGTCGCCCGCTTCGATGCCATAGAAGATCAACCCTGCGCCGACGATCAGCAGAGCCAATCCGACGATTCGACCGGTACCCATCGTGTGCCATCCATCTCGGAGAAGAAGTGTGTCGCTCGACGCGATCGCAACTTGCTTGCCGCGGGCGAGCGGGCGCGCGACGCGGCCGGCACGCCGCGGCGATCCCGGCCCCCATTCCGTCGACGAAGAGGAGCGTTACGCATGTCCCCCGTTGATCGCCTCGCTGCACGCGACCCTGCGACCCCGCGCGAGCCGCAGACGCCGCCGGAGCCGGAACGCGCACCGCCGGCTCGTCCGCAAGAGCGGCCCGTGGAGCAGCCCTACGAGACGCCGCCGACTCCGCGCGAGCCGAGCAGCGTCCCGCAGCCCGATGCGCTCCCCGACTCGCCGACCTCCTGACTCGCCGGCACTGGGCTTGCGCTGCTTGCGCGTGGCCAATCCGGCCGCAACAGCGCGCGCGCGAGCCAGAGGGCTCCGCCGCGATCCCCGAAGGAGGAACGAGAGATGATCCAGAGCAAGAACCACGACGGCGCGGCGTCGCACGCCAGCGGCCGTGGCGTGCGCGAACAGTCGCGACGCATCCTGCGCGACGTGAAGGAGCTCGGCGCGATCGCGGTCGACGACCTCGGCGACGGCACCGATCGCGTCAAGGCGCGCGGCAAGAAGCTGCTCGCCGACGGCCGCCACGCGATGGCTCGCTACCAGGACGAGGCGAAGGAGTACATCGCCGAGAACCCGTTCAAGACGCTGCTGGTGGCGCTCGGCGTCGGGACGCTGCTCGGATTCGTGCTGCGTCGCAGCTCCTGAGTCGATCGTGACGGCGCGCACGAAACAGCGTGGTCCGGACGCGGACGGGACGCCGCGCCGTCCGATGGGCGGCCGGCCGCCCGACTCGTCCGGCGCGACGCAGAGCGGCGCGCTGCTAGAGCAGCTCGCGCTCCACGTCGTCGCGCTGCTCGAGAAGGTGGGAGAGCTCGCCTCGCTCGGCTGGAAGCGGCTCAAGCTGCGCGCGGTCGATGCGACCTTCCACATGGCGCTCGTGCTGGCGGCGCTCGCGGCGGGGACGACGATCGTCATCGCCGCGGCGCTGCTGCTGGTCCGCGGGATCGGCCATGCGATCGCTCGAATCGGCGGGGCCGAGTGGATCGGGGAACTCGGAGGCGGGCTCGTCGCGCTGGCACTGCCCTTCGCCGGGCTCTACCTCGCCCGCGCACGGAGCCGCCGCGTGCTGCTCGAGCGGGCGTTGCGCCGGCGCCCGCCCGCGAGCGCGAACGCCTCCACGAACGGCGCCGGGAACGGCGCGGCGAACGCGGCGTCGAACGAAGGCGCGCCGGCGGCTGCTGCGCCGATCGCCGCGACTCCCGCCCAAGCGGCGACGGCGCCCGTGACCGCGGGCCGCGCTCGACCCAGACGCCGGAAGGAGTCCCCGCGATGAGCCGATCGAGTCCTGACCGTTCGATGAGCTTCGCCGACGGCGTCGACCGCGCCTTCGCGCGGCGCCGCGCGGAGTTGCTGCACGAGCTGCTCGAGGACGGCACGCGGGTCGTCGATGAGGTCGCGGTGCTGGCCGGCGCATGCGCCGCCGACCACCCGCTCGCCTTCGTCGGCACCGGACTCGCCGCGGGCGCCTCGCTCGCTGCGGCACGCCGACCGCGGAGCCGCTCGCGCTGGCTGCGCTTCGCGCTGCTGCTGCTGCGCTTCGCCCCCTCTCGCCGCCTCCCTTGATGCGCCGCCCCCGTCAGGCGAGCCGCTCCGCCGCGAGGTCCCAGCGCACGAGCTTCCAGAACGCCGCGACGTAGGCCGCGCGCGCGTTGCGGTGGTCGATGTAGTAGGCGTGCTCCCAGACGTCGCAGGTGAGGAGCGCGCGATCGTTGCCGGTCGCCGGAGTGTTCGCGTTGAAGGTCGCTGCGAGGCCGAGGCCGCCGTCCGCTCGTTGCACCAGCCAGACCCACCCGGAACCGAACAGGTCGGTGCAGGTCTGCGTGAACTGCTCCTGCAGTTGCGCGAATCCGCCGAAGGAGGTTCGGATCGCGTCGGCGAGCTTCCCAGTCGGTTCGCCGCCGCCGTTCGGCCCGAGGCAGTTCCAGTAGAAGGCGTGGTTCCATGCCTGCGCCGCGCAGTTGAACATCGAGCCGCGCGACGTGCGGACGATCGACAGGAGGTCGCGCGCCTCGAACTCGGTGCCGGCGATCTGCTCGTTCAGCTTCGTCACGTAGCCGCGGTGGTGCTTCCCGAAGTGGTAGTCGACCGTCTCGGCCGACAGGTGCGGCTCGAGCGCGTCGCGCGCATAGGGCAGGACCGGCATCTCGATCGCCATCGGCAGAGCTCCTCGCCCGACCCGATCGCCGAGCCCCCCACCCTCCGCAATTCGATGGCCGCGTCCCGCACTCCAGCGGTGCGCGCAATCTCCCCACCGGTGGAGACGAAGTGCACAACACGATCGCGCCGGCCACCCACCGGCTCCCGCCGCGAGCCTCACCCGAGGCGACGCGCCGGTGGGTCAGCCGCTAGGAGGAGCGTCCCGAAGCTGTGTCCGAAAGGACACTGCGATGGGCGCTCCGACAACGCGGATGACCCGCCGCCGCGAGCCTCCCCTGAGGCGAAGCGCCGGGGTGGCAGATGCGAGGAGAGTCAGCCCGAAGTCTGGGTCCGCCAGGACCCAACGAGGGGGACTCGACGACGCAGATGCCGCCCCGCCGCAAGCCTCACAGGATGCGGCGGCCGAAGGCGGACAAGACGAGCCCCACAGCGAACTCGGCGGTGCGATTGCGCGTGTCGAGGACGGGGTTCAGCTCGACGACCTCCATCGAGACCATCTTCTTGCTGTCGGCGGCGAGCTCCATCAGCAGGTGCGTCTCGCGGAAGTTGAGGCCGCCGTTCACCGCGGTGGCGACGCCGGGCGCCACCATCGGGTCGATGCCGTCCAAGTCGACCGAGAGGTGGAAGCCGGCGGTGCCGTAGGTCACCCGCTCGAGCGCGCGGCGCGCCACCTCGCTCATGCCGAACTGGTCGACCTCCTTCATGGTGAAGACCAGCGCGCCCGACTTCTTGATCAGGTCCTTCTCGCCGGTGTCGAGGTCGCGGATCCCGATGAGGACCGTGTGCTCCGGCTTCACCTTCGGCGCGAAGCCGCCGAGCTTCACCAGTTCGGGCGTCCCGTAGCCGAGCAGCACGCCGAGCGGCATGCCGTGGACGTTGCCGGTCGGGCTCGTGTCGGGCGAGTTCATGTCGCCGTGCGCATCGACCCAGATCAGCCCGATCGACTCGCCCTTCGCGTGGTAGTGGCCGGCGACGCCCGCCACGGTGCCCATCGCGATCGAGTGGTCGCCGCCGAGCACGATCGGCCGGCGGCCCTTCGCGACGCTCGCTTGCACCTTCTTCCTCAGCTGCTCGCAGCAGCGCGCGATCTCCTTGGCGAACTTCGCCTTCGCGTCGCCGACCTTGCAGGTCTCGCGCGACTCGACGTGGAGGTCGCCGCCGTCGCGCACGTCGTAGCCGAGCTGCTCGAGCTTCTCCTCGAGGCCGGCGATGCGGATCGCGCTCGGCCCCATGTCGGTGCCGCGGCGCGCGCCGCCGAGGTCCATCGGGACGCCGAGCAGGTCGATCAAGTGGCGCGGCGCGCCCTTCGCCGCGGCGCGGCTCGTGCTCTTCGTGGGGGTCTTCGGGGTGGTCTTCACGGCAGCTCTCTCGACGGTTTCGGGGCGTGGATGGTAGCCCCGCTTCGCCGTCGAGCGCCGGACGGGACGGAATATCGCCACGACCGGATATTCATGCCGAGCGACCGCAGCGGATCGCCCGTCTGCAGCATGAATTCGCTACCGGACGGCCGATCGGCAGAAGCGCGTGCGCGGCGCAGCGCGCCCGTCTCGCGCCCGCCGCTCACGCGATCGAGCGGCCGCCGTCGACCGGGATCACCGCGCCGGTGAGGTAGTCGGGGCCGGTCGCGAGGAAGGCGACCGTGCGCGCCACATCCTCGGGCGTGCCGGCGCGCTGCAGCAGCGTCGCATCGACGGCGCCCGCGCGCTGCGCCGCGTCGTACTCCTCGGGCAGCAGCACCGGTCCGGGCGCCACCGCGTTGACGCGCACCTTCGGCGCCAGCGCGCGCGCGAGGCCGTGGGTCAGCGAGAGGAGCCCCGCCTTCGCGGCGCTGTAGGGCAGGTAGCGCGGGAAGGGGCGCGTCGCCGCGCTGTCGAGCAGCGAGACGATCTGGCCGCGGCCGCTCGCCTGCAGCAGCGGCGCCGCGAACTGCGCGCAGAAGAAGGGCGCCTTCAAGTTCGAGGCGAGCAGCTCGTCCCACTGCTCCTCGGTGACGCTGCCGAGCGGCGTGGCGTAGAAGGACGACGCGTTGTTGACCAGCAGGTCGAGTCGGCCGACCAGCTCGGCGACGACGCCGAAGAGCCCCTCGATCTCCGCGACCACCGAGAGGTCGGCGCGCACCAGCCAGCTCTTCGCGCCGAGCGCCTCGACCTCGCGCGCCGTCTCCTCCGCATCGGCGCGCGAGCTGCGCCAGTGGACGACGACGTCGAAACCGCTCCTCGCCAGCTCGAGCGCGATCGCGCGCCCCACCCGCCGCGCCGCACCGGTCACCAGCGCCACCGGCCGCGGCGCGCCGCCGCCCTTCGCCGCCGAGCGCCCCTTGGCCGCCGAGGTTCCGTGCTGCGGCTTGATCGCCCTGCCTCGCTTGCTCAACTGCCGCTCCATGCCATGGAACAAGGTCGCCACCCTTCGGGACATCCCCCAAGGTAGCCGCAAGCACGTCACCCTTGCCGGCCACGAGTACGTGCTCCTCCACACCAAGGAGGGCATCTGGTGCATCGACCACCGCTGCCCCCACGCCGACGGCGCGGTCGGCGACGGGATGGTGCTGGGCCAGACGGTCACCTGCCCGCTGCACAAGTGGCGCTTCGACCTGTGCGACGGCTCGCATGCCCACAAGGGGACGCCGAACCTCGGCGTCTACGCCGTCAAGGTCGAGGGCGAAGCGGTGCTGATCGAGACGTACTGAGCCGCCCGATCGGCCGCGCCGGTCACTCCGCCCGCGGCCCGCGCCGCAGCGTGAAGTCGTGCGTCACGGCCGCGCCATCGCGCAGCTCGATCTCCGTGCGCTGCTCGCCGAGCCGCGGGTGGCGCAGCACCAGCGTGTGGCGGCCGGACGGGACGCCAGCGATCGCGTAGCGGCCGTCGTCACCGGTCACCGCGAACCACGGATGGGGCAGCACCGCGATCCACGCGCCCATCCACGGATGGACGTCGTCCTTCACCTTCACGAAGCCGGGCTCGGGCAACGGGAAGGTGCGCGAGCGCGTTCCAGGACCGGGCATCGCGAACGACTCCTCGTCGTTCGCCTGCGGCAGCAGGTGGACGTTGTAGAGCAGCGGATCGGCGTTGGCGAAGTCGACGCGCTGGCCCGCCTGCACCGCGAGCAGATGGGGCGCGAAGCGGGCGCCGCGCAGCTCGAGCCGCGCAGGCACCGCCGACGTGGCGATCGGCGCCGCGGTCGACCCGTCGACGAAGAGCAGCACCGACTCGACCGCTCGATCGTCATGCACGACGATCGACTCGTCGAGCAGCGGCGCATCGCGCGTCTGCAGGCAGTCGGGGGTGCCCGAGAGATCGACCACGCGCCGCTCGGGAATCTCCCCCTCCCACCGCACCACGCCGCGGACGCTCGCCGTCGCCGACGGTGCTGTCGCTGAGGGTGCCGCCGTCGCGGGTTCCGGCGCGGTCGACGCAGTCGGTGGCGGAGCACCGCATGCGGCGAGCAGCGCCATCCACGGCAGCGCGAGTCTCGGGGACCGGTTCATCGCACGCTCCTCCGGGCAGGAAGGAAGGCGCCGCTGCCGAGCAGCGACGCGAGTTCGAGACCGATCTTCATTCAGCGATCGACGTGCCGCGCCCTTCCTCAGAACGGCAGCTCCTCGTCACCGCCCCCGCTGCCCCCGCCACCTCCGCCGCCCCCGCCCGCCGGCGGCAGCTCGGGCGCGCCTTCGCCTACGGGTGCCGCCCCCTTCCGCCGCTTCCGTTTGCGCGGCGCAGCGTCCTCTTCCGCGCCTTCGCCATCGTCCGTTCCCGGCGTCGCCGCATCGGCCGCCGCGTCGTCCTCGTCGAGGTCCTTCAGCACCTCGACGACGCGCGCCTCGGTCGCCTTCAGCTTGGCGCGGCAGACCTTGAGCAGCGCGACGGCGCGCTCGACCTTCTGGCCGAGCTCGTCGACGTCGACCTCGTCGCGGTCGATCGACGCCAGCAGCCGCTCGATCTCGAGGACGGCGTCGGCGTAGCGCACCGCGTCCGGCTCGCCGCCCGCGGCCTGCAGTTCTTCGCGTTCACGACCCATCGCCATGACTCCTTCCGACGCGCACCACCGTCGCATCGACCTCACCGCGACTCAAGCGCGCCGAGAGCTTCGCCCCCGGCGCGAGCTGCGCCGCATCGCGCACCGTCCGCCCGGCCGCATCGCGCACGATCGCGAAGCCGCGCCGCAAGGTCGCCTGCGGATGGAGCGACGCCGCGCGCAGGTCGAGATCGACCAGCCGCGCCGCGCGCCGCTGCAGCGCCGCCACCAGCCGCGCCGGCTCGAACCGCTCGATCAGCTTCGCGAGCAGCGACGCGCGCAGCCGTCCGTGGCCGCGCGCCAGCTCGCCGAGACGCACGCGCGCATCGGCGAGGCGACCGCGCGCGCCGCGCAGCCCCGCCTGCAGCGCCGACGGCAAGCGCGCCTGCGCCGCCGCCAGCCGCTCGCGCGCACCGCGCCCCGCCGCATCGGCGCCCGCCGCGACCGCCGCCGCGACGCGACGCAGCCGCTCGCGCTCGGCGGGCAGCGCGCGACCGAGCCGCTCGCGCAGCGCGGCGGCCGCTTGCGCGAGGCGCAGCTCGAACGCCGCCACCCGGTCGACCAGCGCGGCGGCGGCAGCCGTCGGCGTCTTCTCGCTGTGGGCGATCAGGTCGACCACCGAGACGTCGCGCTGGTGGCCGATGCCGGAGATCACCTTGAGCGGCGAGGTCGCGACGGCGAGCGCCACCTGCAGGTGGTCGAACCCCATCAAGTCGGTCTTCGCCCCGCCGCCGCGCACGATGGCGACCGCGTCGAACTGCTCGGCGCGCGCCTCGAACCAGGCGAGCGCCGCGGCGAGCCCGCGCTCGAGGCCGGCGCCCTGCACGCGCGTGTCGGCGACGGTGATCGCGAAGGCGTAGCCGCTGCGGCCGAGCTCGTTGACGAAGTCGTTGTAGGCGTCGGAACCGGCCGAGGTGATCAACCCGACGCGCAGCGGCACCAGCGGCCACGGCAGCGACCGGTTGCGCTCGCGCAGGCCGCGGCGGTCGAGCTCGGCCAGCACCTTCGCGCGATCCTGCGCCAGCTTGCCGAGCGTGTGGACCGGATCGACGTCCTCGACGACGAGCTGGAAGCTCCCCTTCGGCGCGTAGAGCTCGACGCGCACGGCGAGGCGCACCTCGAGGCCGTCGTCGAGCTCGAAGGGCGACGGCGACGCGGCGAGCTTCTTCTCGATCTCGCGGCGCGCCGACGCGAAGAGCACGGCGGCGACGGTCGCGCGCACCACGCCCCCTTCGCCCTCGGCCGCCTTCTCGAGCAGCTCGAACCAGACGTGCGGCCGATGGCGGCTGCGCGCGAAGCCGGCGATCTCGCCCACCACCCAGAGCCGTTCCGGGAAGGCGCCGCGCAGCACCTGCTGCACGCGGGCGTTCAGCGCGGAGACGCTCCAGGAGTCGGGCGCGGAGCCGGGCGCGCTCGCGGCGTTGCTCGCCGGCGCGCTCGACTGCGCGACGCCACCGACCGCCGCGACAGACGCAGGAGCACTCGCCGCCGCCGGCTTGGCGCCGGCCGCATCGGGCGCCCCGCCGCGCGCCGCGTACGCCTCGCGCACGGCGGCGGTCAGCTCGAAGCCGTGCGGCAGCAGCAGGTCGACCACCTCGACCACGACGTCGAGCGGCGCGCTCCAGCAGCGGTTCAGCTTGTCGAAGCTGCGCCGCGACAGCCCGCGCACCACGTCGACCAGCGTCGGGTGGTAGGGGAAGCGGATGACGACCTTGCCGTCGCCGTCGAGCTCGATCGAACGACCCGCCACTCAGCGCTCCTGCGGCGACGCGCGCCGCGGCTGCGTCCCCTCGTCGCCCTTGGTCGGGGCGGCAGGATAGAAGTCCTCCGGATCGGTGCCCAGCGCGTCGGCGACGCGGTTGATGTAGTTGAAGTAGGCGATCACCTGCACCGCGTCGTGGATCGCGCGATCGGAGAGCCCCGCCGCGCGCAGCTCCTCGACCTCGGCGCGGCCGCACGAAGCGGGCGCGCGCGTCAGCTGCTCGGCGTAGCGGCAGAGCGCCCCGTCGACGGACGCGAGCGCCGCCGTCCGCCAATCGACCTTGGCCGCCGCCACCAGCGCGTCGGCCGCCGCCGCTCCCATCGTCTTCTCGGCCTCCGACCGGAGGTCGTGCGCGTGCGCCTCCGTTCAGTAGAAGCAGCCGTTCACCCGCGAGACGACCACCGCCAGGAGCTCGCGCTGCACGCGGGTGAGCGGCGACGCGCCGTGCATCGCGACGCCGTAGTGGCGCATCGAGGCGTCGAGCAGCGGCGGGTTCGGGCTCATCGTCTTCACGATGTTCCAGACCCGTCCCGCGCGCCCGATGGCGGCGTCGTACTGCGCCTTCAGCGACCCGGTCGCCTCGTGCGGCTCGACCAGCCGGATGTGGGCCATGCAGCGCTCCTCGCGCGAGGCGGGCCGCGCGGCGCGGCGGCTACCATCGCGGCCATGAACGAGCGGCGACGCTACTCGGTGATCCGGGACCCCGTCCACGGCGACCTCTACCTCACCGACGAGGAGATGGCGCTGCTCGACACCGCGGCCATGCAGCGGCTGCGCGGCGTGCGGCAGCTCGGCACCGCCTACCTCGTCTATCCGGGCGCGCAGCACACCCGCTTCGAGCACTCGCTCGGCACCCTCCACCTCACGAGCCGCCTCGTCGCCGCCATCAACCGCAACCGCGAGCTCCGCCCCGAGGGGCTGCTCGGCATCGCGCCCGACGAGGAGCGGATCGTGCGCGCCGCCGCGCTGCTGCACGACGTGACCCACATCCCGTCGGGCCACTGCATCGAGGACACGCGCGGGATGCTCGAGCGGCACGACTCGGCGAGCCGCTACCTCGCGCTGCTCGGCGAGTCGAGCGAGCTCGGGACGCTCCTCTCGCGCATGGGGATCCGGCGCGAGGTGCTCGCCGTGCTGCTGCCCGACGGCACGCCGGGCTACCCCGAGGTGCCCGCCTGCTGGCGCGAGCTCCTCTCCGACACGATCTGCGCCGACCTGCTCGACTACCTGAAGCGCGACGCGCTCTTCACCGGCCTCAACCTCGCCTACGACGAGCGCGTCCTCTCCTACTTCATGGTCGATCGCGCGAGCGGCCACCTGTTCGTCGATGTGGAGAAGCGCGGCCTCCTGCGCGAGGACATCCTCTCCGAGCTGCTGCGCGTCCTCGAAGCGCGCTACTTCTTCAGCGAGCGCGTCTACTACCACCACGCGAAGGTGGCGGCCGGCGCGATGATCGCGCAGATCGTCGAGACGGCGCTGCTCCACGGCGGCTTGCAGCCGGAGCAGCTCCACGCGCTCACCGACGCCGAGCTGCTGCCGCTGCTCGAGCGCCACATCGCCGCGCCGACCGCCTCGCCGCGCGGCGAGCTCTTCCCGCCGATCCGCAGCGACGTCGCCGAAGAGCTGGCCCGCGCGCGCGAACTCGCCGCTCGGCTGCGCTGCCGCCGCCTGCTGAAGCGCGCCTGCGTCTGGCCGCTCTACGCCAACCGCGCCGTGCAGCAGGCGCTGCTCGACCGCTTCTTCGCGCCGGGCCGCCACGCCGAGCGCGCCGCCTTCGAGCGCGAGGTGCGCGAGCAGCTGCGCCGCGCCGGCCACGAGCCGGTCGTGATCCAGCTCTACTGCCCGTCCCGCAAGATGCAGCTGAAGGAGGCGGCCACCCACGTCCGCTTCCCGGGCGCCCCCGCCATCGCGCCGCTCTCCGACTTCGCCGACCGCATCCCGCGCTTGGCCGACCTCGAGCGCTCCTACCGCGACCTGTGGAAGCTCTACCTCTTCGCCGGCACCGACGAGCCGCGCGTCCTGACCGAGATCGGCCGCATCGCCGCGCGCTTGCTGCCCGACGCCGTCAACGTCTACCAGCCCACCGCCGCCCACTGACGCACTCGAACGCCGCTAACGCGCCGCCGCCCTCACGCTCCCGCGGCACTGCCCCTCACCCTCCAGCGCCGCCGCTGACGCGCTCCCGCGCCGCCGCGCGCGCCGCTCGCCTCCTCACCTCGCCCTCATCCGGCGGCGCCCCGCCCACCACCTCCCCTACCGCCCTGGTTGGGTTTCAGCTGCGAAGCGCGCGCAGCGCCGCTTCGTCAGCTGCAAACCCCGCGCGACGAGCTGCGCGCCGCGCAGTCTCGTCGCCGCGCGCGTTGAGCTGCGAGCCCCCGGCTCGTCAGCTCCAACGCGGTCATCGACGCCGCTTGCTGCCCGACGCCGTCAACGTCTACCAGCCCACCGCCGCCCACTGACGCGCTCGAACGCCGCCGCCGGTCGCTCAGCCGTCGCTCTTCTCCTGCGCCGCCTCGTTCGGCGCGCAGCAGTCGGTCGCTTCGGGGAAGGCGTAGCTCTTGCGCTCGGTCGGCTCGAGCGCGCTCGCCCCCTCGACGGCGAGCCACGCGCGCTCCATTGCGACGCCCGGATAGCGCGAGAGCGTGCCCGAGCCGGGCCAGCGCACTTCGATCGCCTCGATGGCCGTCGCGTCGCCGAGCCCGAGCTCGAGCTGCAGCGACGAGCTGCCGAAGCTGCCGCCGGTGCCGACCACCTGATGGATGGAGCGGCGGCCGGCCGGCGTCGCGACGTCGACCTTCACGCGTGCACCGTGGCCGGCGCGGTTGGCCTGCACGCCGCGGAAGCGCAGCGTGATCCAGCGATGGCCATGGCCCGGGTTCGCGAAGAGGACGGTCGGGTAGGCATCGCCCGAGAAGGCGCCGCCCGCCTCGAGGTAGATCTCCTGGTCGCCGTCGCCGTCGAGATCGGCCCACGCGATGGCGTGCCCCTTCTGGAGGTGGCCGAAGCCGCCGGCCGTCGTGACGTCCTGGAACGTCCCGTCGCCGGCGTTGCGGAACATGCGGTTGGGCAGCAGCGCGCGCAGGCTCGGCGCGCCGTTGCCGAGGTAGAAGTCGGTGAAGCCGTCGTTGTCGAGGTCGCCGAAGTTGCTGCCCATGGTCAGCACCGCGCGATCGACGCCCGCCTCCTTCGCGACGTCCCTGAACTTGCCGCCCCCCTCGTTGCGATAGAGGCGCGGCACCGAGGTGAGCTCCTTGCCGAACAGCAGGTTGCCGACCTCGCTGATCGAGTCGCTGGTGAAGAGGCCGTTGCCGGCGACGAAGAGGTCGAGGCGGCCGTCGTTGTCGTAGTCGAAGAACCAGGTCGGGAAGCTCATGTGCGGTTCGGCGACGCCCGCGGACGCGGTGACGTCGACGAAGTGGAGCCCCTCGTCGCCCCCCGCCACGTTCTTCAGCAGGACGTTCGCGCCCTCGCGCCGCGAGTAGTAGAGGTCGACGCGGCCGTCGTCGTCGAAGTCGCCCGCCGCCACCCCCTTCACCCAGCCGACGACGTCGGCGCCGACCTCCTCGGCCACCTCGCGGAACGTGCCGTCGCGGTTGCTGAGGTAGAGCTCGCTCGGCTGGTCGTCGCCGTCGGGCTGCGTCTCGTTGCCGATGATCAGGTCGAGCCAGCCGTCGTTGTCGAGGTCGGCCCACTGCGCCGCCTGCGTCGCGAAGTACGACAGGACGCCCGCCTCCTCGGTCACGTCCTCGAAGGTGCCGTCGCCGCGGTTGCGCAGCAGCGAGTTGGGCATCCGCCCGATCTCGCCCATCCAGGCGCCGCGCAGCACCAGCACGTCGAAGTCGCCGTCGTTGTCGTAGTCGGCGTGGCAGCAGTTGAGCCCGCCGGTGAGCCCCTCGAGCCCCGCCTCGCGCGTCCGCTCGACGAAGCGGCCGACCCCCTTGTCGTCGACGCGCGCCAGGAAGAAGCGCGCCGGATCGTGGAGCCCGATCGAGGTGGTGAAGACGTCGAGCAGCCCGTCGCCGTCGAAGTCCTCGAGGCAGACGCCGCCCGAGAGCGTCGAGTGGCCGAGGCCGAGCGCCGGCGCGAGGTCGGTGAAGCGGCCGCAATCGTGGCTCGACGCCAGCGCGTCGGGCGGCAGGCGCCAGCGCTCCGGCACTTGGTCGGGCCAGCGACCGAGCGTCATCGCCGCGAGGTTCAAGAGCCAGCGCGACTCGACGTCGTCCGGGAACTCCGCGCAGAGCTCGAGGTAGAGCGCGTACGCCTTCTCCGACCCTTCGCGCTCCACGTGCTGCCCGCCCGCCGCGATCGGCGCGAGGCACGACGCGCAGCCGTGGTGGCCGATGCAGTTCTCGAGCTCGCCGAGGCGTAGCCACGTGATCGCGCGCCACCGCTTCAAGTCGGCCTGGAACTCGGGATCGGGCTTGCCGAAGCGCGCGAGCCACGACCGCTCGGCGGCGTCGAACTCGGCGAGCGCCGCGCGCGCGTCGCTCACCTGCACCAGCTCGCGAGCGAGGAGGCGGTGCTTGCGCGGCTCGTCGTCGCTGCCGAGCGAATCGGCAAGCTGCTCGCGCCGCCACGCGAGGCGCTCGGCGTTCAGGAAGTAGCCCTCGGGCCGCTTGTAGTCGATCTCGTCGGCGAGCTCGGCGAGCTCGGCGGCCATCCACAAGGTGCCGGAGCTGCGCGGATCGCCGGGCGCGGGGACGGGGCGGCGCGCGTCGAGCCACCACGCGACGCCGGCGGCGGCGCCCGCGAGCGGGACGGCGGCGAGCAGCAGGGGACGCAGCTTCATGGTGCGCACTCGCGGGCGGGGAGGAGCGGAGCGGCCGACGGGCGGCGCGGGGTCATCGCGGCGACTCGCCGGCGCCGAAGCGGAACGGGCGGAGCGGGACGGGCTCGGCCGCCGTCGCCCCCTCGATCAGGCGCCACGCGCGCTCCGTCGCCAGCGGGCCGAAGCGCGACAACGCGCCCGAGCCGGGCCAGCGCACCTCGACCGCGGTGATGGCGGTGGCGTCACCGAGCCCGAGTTCCGCGCGCAACGACGACGAGCCGAAGCTGCCGCCGGTCGAAACCACGTGGTGGAGCGTGCGCGGGCCGGTCGGCGTCTCGAGCTCGACGCGCACGCGCGCACCGATGGCGCTGCGATTCGCCTTCGTGCCTTGCAGGTGGAGCGTCACCCAGCGATGCGCGTGGCCCGGGTTCTCGTAGAGGACGTTCGGGTAGACGTCGCCGTCGAAGAAGCCGCCCACCTCGAGGAAGAGGTCGAGGTCGCCGTCGTCGTCGAGGTCGCCGAGCGCCACCGCGTGCCCCTTCTGCAGGTGGCCGGTGCCCGAGGCGAAGGTGACGTCGAGGAAGCGCTGGCCGCCGTCGTTCTTGTAGAGGCGGTTGGGCAGCAGCGCGTCGAGCGGCGGCGAGCCGTTGCCGAGGTAGATCTCGTCGAAGCCGTCGCCATCGAGGTCGCCGAAGTTCGATCCCATCGAGAGGATCGCGCGGTCGAGGCCGGCGGCCGCAGCGCACTCGGTGAATCGACCGCCGTCGTTGCGAAAGAGGCGGCTCGGTGCGGCGGGCAGCTGCCCGTGCAGCACCTTGCCGACGTCGAAGGCGTAGTCGTTGGCGAGCGGCGCGTTGGTCCAGACGAAGAGATCGTCGTCGCCATCCTGGTCGTGGTCGTTGAACCACGCCGGGAAGCTCATCTTGACCCCCTCGTCGAGGCCGGCCGCCGCGGTGGCCTCCTCGAAGCGGAAGCTCGGCGCGCCCGACGCGGCGACGTTGCGCAGCAGCACGTTGCGGCCGTTGCGCTTCGAGTAGTAGAGGTCGCACCGCCCGTCGCCGTCGTAGTCGGCGGCCGCGACCCCCTTGATCCAGCCGATCTCGGCCGCGCCCACTCGCTCCCCGACCTCCTCGAAGCGGCCGTCGCCGCGGTTCCAGTAGAGCTCGGCAGGATGCTCGTCGTCGTCGCCCGGCTCGGTCTCGTTGCCGACCACGAGGTCGAGGAAGCCGTCGCCGTCGAAGTCGCGCCACTGCGCCGTCTGCGTCGGATGGAAGGAGAGCAGCCCCGCCTCCTCGGTCACGTCCTCGAAGCGGCCGTCGCCCGTGTTGCGCAAGAGCGAGTTGGGCACGAGCCCCTCCTCGCCCCACCACGCGCCGCGCAGCACCAGCACGTCGGCGTCGCCGTCGTTGTCGTAGTCGGCGTGCACGGCGTTCAAGCCGCCGAGCAACCCGTCGAGCCCCGCCTCGCGCGCGCGATCGACGAAGGTGCCGTCGCCGCGGTTCACGTAGAGGTGGATCGGTTCGCTCACGCCGATCGAGCAGGTGAAGAGGTCCAAGCGGCCATCGCCGTCGAAGTCCTCGACGCAGGCGCCGCCGGAGAGGCTCGTGTCGGCGATGCCGGCCTGCGGCGCGACGTTGCGCAGGCGCGGGAAGTCGGCCTGCGACTCGAAGGTGGCGGCGGGGACGCGGTAGCGCTCGGGCACGGCGTCGGGCCAGCGGCCGAGCGTCATCGCCGCGAGGTTCAGGAGCCAGCGCGCGTCGAGGTCGTCGGGGTGGCGCTCGAGCAGCTCCACGTAGAGCGGGATCGCCTCCTCCGAGCCGCGCCGCGCTGCGTGCTGCGCCGAGGGGGCGATCGGCAGCACGCACGACTCGCAGCAGTTCTTCTGCAGGCAGTTCTCGACCTCGCCGAGGCGCAGCCAGCAGAGCGCGCGCCAGCGGAGGAACTCGTCGCCCGCCGCGGCGTGGTCGGGCGAGCCGGCCGCGAGGCCGCTCTTCGCGGCGAAGGCGCGTTCGCAGGCGTCGAGCTCGGCCAGCGCCGCCATCGGATCGCCGCCGTGCAGCAGCTCCTTGGCGAGCTGCAGCCGCTGCCGCCACTCCTTCGGGCCGCCGGCGGCGTCCTCGACCTGCTCGCGCCGCCACGGGATGCGCAGCGAGTTCCAGCAGTAGGCGCGCTTCGCGGTCGCGTCGCGCTCCTGCGCCCACTCCTCGAGCCGCTCGATCATCTCGAGGGTGCCGAGGCTGCGCGGATCGCCCGGCGCGCGCACCGGGCCGCGCGGCCAGGCGAGCCAGGCGCCCGCGGCACCGAGTGCGACGGCGGCGGCGAGGAGGAGGGGGCGCCAGCGAGAGGGAGCCTCGGACACGAGCGCCTCACGGTCAAGAAATGGAAACGATGGCACGGTCGTCGGACGGAATCGCCCGCCGGGTGGGACGTCTTACCGCAGGTCGCCCTGCGCCGCCGACCGCCGCCTCGGCGGCCGCCACCTCGAGGCCGCTCGCCGACTGCCCACTGGCAAGCGACGCGCCGCGTCGCTTCAATGTCGCCCGCTTTGCCGGCCTCGGACGCTCGCGCCCGCGGCCCTCACGACGCACTCATGCAGGGGTGTAGCTCAATTGGCAGAGCGGATGATTCCAAATCATCAGGTTGCGGGTTCGATTCCTGCCGCCCCTGCCATTCGTGCCGTCGGTCACCGAACGGCTCCACGCCGCTCGATGGGCCGATCCGCCCGCAGCCCGTCCGGCCGCTCGGCGAGTCGATCGGGCAGGCGGGCAGTGCAGCGATGCCGGCCGCGAGAGCTCGCCGCGATCACGGGATCGTGACGCTGACGCAATTGGTCCAAGCGCCGTCCTTGTTGCGGCCGCCGAGACGCGGACCGATGAGCGCCTGCGAGAGCAGCGTCATCCCCGACAGCGACGAGTCGTTCGGGATGTCGACCTGCAGCGTGAACTGGTCGAACGGCCAGAGCGGCACCCAGAAGAGCAGGTAGCTCGGGTCGATGCAGAGCGTGCCGTCGAACGGCTTGGTCTTGAGCGAGACCGCCGGCGGGAAGCCGGCGATGGCGTAGATCGCGTTCAGCGAGTCGCAATAGAAGTCGAGCGTCAGCGTGCCGCCGAGGACGGGGTCGCCGGTGACGAGCAGCGCGGGCGAGTAGATGAAGCCGTCCGCCAGCACGCCTTCGCCGTAGGCGTTGGCGACGCCGACTTCGACCGGCCCCGGATCGCCGAGCGGCAGGTCGCAGGTGAGCGTCGAGTCGTCGAGGACGACTACGTTGGAGGCGAACGAGGAGCCGAGGCGGGCCGAGAGCGGGGCTCCGATCGTGAAGCCGTTTCCTGAAACTGTGATCGTCCCGCCCGAGTCGTACCGCGCTCGCATGGGTGAGACTGCGATGACAGATGGAGCAAAGGACGCTTCGTCAGCTCCCATGTCCGGCGCGGCACCCAAGGTCCGAGGCTGTCCGTCAACATCCTCAAGCGGGAGACCTGGAACAAGCGGATCACCCGCGTCGATGCAAGGTGAACCGAGAGAGAGGTGGAAGTCACCGCCTAATGCGTCAACAAAGAGTGGGTCGACGTCGACGTTGCCATTACCCTGCCACCCGCCCTCAATATTCGAACTCTGAACGATGAACTGTCCTGAGTCGTGCGCGCCAAGTTGCTCGCCAGTGTTCGAGCGAACGATCGAGTTGTTGACGGTTACCGACTGGATGACGGCCAAGATCCCACTGCCGCCAGTCGGAGCATTGTTACCGAAGACGGTGCAGTTCGTGATGGTGATTGCCACGTCGTAGCATTGGACTCCGCCACCTGCGCCCGTCGCACTGTTGCCGTAGATGACATTGGATTCGATCGTGGGAGTCGCACCCGACTCGAAGCTCAGACCTCCGCCGTCCCCTTGAACGATGTTGAGGGAGATAGTGTTTCTCGCGATCAGCGGGGAGCCGACATCACACCGAATGCCGCCACCGTTCGAGCCTGCTGAACTTGTGCTTGCCGAGTTACTTGTAACTACGTTGTCCAGAATGCTCGGAGCGCTACTCGACACCCTGATGCCGCCTCCGTACTGTGCGTTCCCGTTCGTGATCGTGAATCCCTGAAGTATGGAATCGCGCCCTTCGCCACTTTGGAAGATCACTACGCTGTCTCGTTGACCACCGTCGATCGTCGTCAAGCTCGCTCCATCGCTGCTCCGCACCTTGATGGCCTTGCCCTTGAAGTCGATGTTCTCGACATAGGTTCCCGGCGCGACGAGCACGGTGTCGCCAGGCGATGCGGCGTCGATCGCGCCTTGGATGGTCGACACGTCGGCCGGGACGTTGATCGTGCCGGCGAACGACGACTCATCGAAGAACGCGGCAAACATGCAGACGGCGCCGAGACGAGTGAAGTGACTCATGGGCCCCTCGAATTGAACTCATGGACCGGCGGACAGCAGGGGAGCCAAGGTATCGCTTCGCGCCGCTTTGCAAAGGTCTCGGGTTTGGCTCGTGTGAGCGCGGTGGGGCCCCATCACCCCACGCCGAGGTCAGGACTTCCCCTCCCCTCACGGGGTGAGCCGAGAGCGATCGACGCGGCCGCACTGGTGACCTTCAAGCCGTCGGACTACCCTCGCGCGTCGCTCAGTCGAGGGACCATTCGGAGGATCGCCATGAACCGTTCGAACGCCGTCGGTGCGGCGCTGCTCGTCGTCGGATTGCTGCTTGGGGGGTTGATCGTCGAGCGCGCTGGTGCGCAGGCGAGGACGACGAAGATCAGGAGCTGGCCCCCGGAACCGCAGGACATCGTCCAACTTCGTGGCGCGTCGGTCGGCCTGGACGATGGGGACATGTTCACGGTGTTCACGGTGCCTAACGATCGTTGGTTGGTGCTTACGGAACCGGCCGTCGGCGGCTACGGCGAGTACGATCCCACTACCGGAAACTTCCTCAGCGTCTCCAACCAGTATTTCTCAATCGTTGCCGACTCGCGCGGCGTGTCCCGAACGATCCTCAATCCCATCGAGTTTCCGGCGCTTGGATCAAACAACCTGCCCACCGGCGGAAGCGTCGACTCGCGCTTCTACCCTACGACATCCGGGCCCTCTCAACTCGCTTCCGTCGTGGGGATCGCCCTTGAGCCAGGCACGGCATTGAAGATCCGCTACGCCAACTCCCTGGACGTGAAGGGCGACAACCTGCAAGCCCACGCCCAATGGAACCTGATCGGCTACCTCACCGATCGCTAATGCAGACGACTCGCGCCCGACTTCCACGCGCTCCGCCCAACGAGCATCGTCGCGACCATCGTGCCCTGCCACCGAATCCGGCAACGACCGGATTCAACCCGGTCGCGACCGCGATCCCCCGGCGGACTCCGCGGCGGCTCGCTACGCCTTGCGAGCGAGGCGATGCGTACGAAGGCCCGCGCCCGTGGGACCTTCCGCGCGGATCGACGGGCCGGGCGAGCGTGTTTCCAGGCATCCGTTGGCGGGTTCGATTCCTGCCGCGCCTGCCAGTCCGGCGTGACTTCGCCCGGCGCGCACCTTCCTACCGTCTCGGCCCCTCCGGCCCCTCGTCCGCTGCCACCACCCTTCCTTCCCGCAAGCGCACCGCGTGCAGCTCGATGCCGAGCTCGCGCGCGAAGCGGTCGATCAGGCGCAGCTCGGTCTGGCCGAGCAGCGTGATGGCGGTGCCGGTGGCGCCGGCGCGCGCGGTGCGGCCGACGCGGTGGAGGTAGGCCTTGCTCAGCGTCGGGACGTCGAGGTTGAAGACGTGGCTGACGCCGGCGATGTCGAGGCCGCGCGCGGCGACGTCGGAAGCGAGGAGCACGCGCACCTTGCCGCGCCGGAAGTCGTCCATCGCCTCCTTGCGGTCGAGCTTGCCGAAGGCGCCGTGCAGGTCGGCGACGGCGATGTGGTGGTACTCGAGCTTGGCCGCCACCTCCTCCGCGGTCTCGTTGCGATGGACGAAGACGATGGCGCGCTCGGGCTCGAGCGCGTGGAGGAGCTTGCGCAGCAGGTCGGGCTTGTCGCGCGCTTCGCAGACGAGGTAGAGGTGCTCGATCGCGGCGCTGATCGGCGCGGCCGCGGTGGCGACGACGACGTGGTCGGGCGCGATCTTCGCCGCCGTCGCGCTCGCCTCGGGCGTCTCGGTCGCGGAGACGAAGAGCGTCTGGCGGCGGCGCGGCAGCGCGCGCACGATCGCGTCGATCAACGGCAGCCCCTCGGCGGCCAGCAACCGATCGGCCTCGTCGAGCACGAGGCACTTCACCAGGTGGACCTTCAGCTTGCCGGCGCGCAGCAGGTCGACCACGCGTCCCGGCGTCCCCACCACCACGTGCGGCTTCTTCTTCAGCTTCTCGACCTGCCGATCGAGCGGCGTGCCCCCGATCAGCAGCACGCTGCGCAGCGCGAGGCCGGCGGCGGTGGCGAGGTCGCAGCAGGCGCGGTGGATCTGGATCGCGAGCTCGTGGGTCGGCGCGAGGACCACGACCTGCGTCGCCGCCTCCTCGACGACGATGCGCGCGAAGAGCGGCAGCAGGTAGGCGAGCGTCTTGCCCGTCCCCGTCTCGGCGCGCAGATACGCGTCCTTGCCCTCCGCGAGCAGCGGCAGCGCGGCCGCCTGGATCGCGGTCGGCACCGTGATCTTCTGCCGTGCCAGCGCGGCGATCAGCGCCGGCGCCACCTTCAGCTCCTCGAACGTCATCGCCCCCCCTGCTCGTCGATCTCTGGATCGTGGGTCTCTGGATCGTGGCTCGCTGGATCGTGGGTCGCTCGGTCGTGGACCCGTCGCGCCGCCGCAGGTGTAGCGGCTCGCGGCCGCGGCGGCGCTACCTTTCTCGCCCGGTGACGGCGCGCGCCGCCTCTCGCTGCGACCTCGGGCGGCCGCGCGGCGTTCGAGCGAGGAGGCGGGAACGATGGCAGCACCGAAGGCACCACCGAAGGCGGAAGCGAGCGCCGTCCCCGAGAGCAAGCCGTCGCGGCGCGTGCTGCGCCATCGCGACCTCTTCGAGAAACGCGACGCGCGCTTGAAGCAGCTGCTCTTCGCGACGCTGCTGCTCGGCACGCTGGCGAGCTTCAAGGTCACCCACCCGTCGGTGGCGCTCGCGCTCGACCACCAGCGGCTCGGCACGGAGCGGACCGCCTCCGCGGCGGAACTGGCCGCGCTCGCGCCGGGGAAGGCGCAGCTCGCCGAGGTGATGGGCGCGCTCGCTGCCGCGCGCGACGCGATCAAGCGGGCGCCGTGGCTCGCCACGGTCGAGACGCTGAAGGAGGGTTTCGCCACGCTGCGCCGCGCCGGCGAGGAGCAGCGCCGCGACCCCGCCGCCGCGCGCCGCTGGTACCGCGAGCGGCCCGAGCGGGAGCGCCTCGAGGGGCTCGAGCGCGAGGGCGCCGACCTCCGCCCTTGGGAGCAGCGCGCGCCCGAGCGGCGGCAACAGCCGACGCCCGAAGCGCGACCGCTCGACGAGCGGCCGCTCGATGAACGACCGCTCGATGGCCGCTCGCTCGACGAGCCGGCCTACGCGCCGCTTTCGATCGACGCCAACGCCGCCGGGCGGCTCGATGACGCCGCCTTCGCGAAGCTCTTCGGCGAGACGCTCGACCGCGCCGCCACCGAGCTCCTCGAGCGGACCGTCGCCACGATCCTCGACGCCATCGAGCAGGCGGTCCGCGCGCCGATCGAGCGTGCGCTCGCCGCGGCGACCCACCTCGCGAGCGATCTCGGCGGCGTCCGCCAAGCGCTCGACGACCTCGCCCTGCGCCTCGCGAAGTGGCGCACCGACCACCTCGCGCAGCGCGAATGGCTCGCGACGCCCGACCAGAAGCGCCAGGAGGTGGAAGGGCTGAACGGCGTGATCGAGCGGTGGCGCCAAGCGCTCGAGGCGGAGCTCACGCCGCTGCAGCAGCAGCTCGAGCAGCGCGGGGCCGCCGCCAAGGAGCGCAGCGACGCGCTCGCGGCGCAGCAGGAGGGGATCGCCGCGCGCCAGCAGGAGCTCACCAAGAAGGTCGCCGACCTGCTGCCCGCGTGGATCAAGAACTTCGTCACCGTCGACGAGCTGGTGCGGCTCCTGCCGTTCGCGCTGGTGCTGCTGGCGGGGCTGATCGCGGTCGGCGCGGCGCTGACCCGCCACCACCACCTCGCCTCGCGCGCGCCGCTCCATCCCGATCCCGCGGAGCGGCGCGATCCGGCGCTCACCTCGAGCTGGACGCTCGCCGATCGCGGGCTGCTCGGCACGCTCTGGACGACGCTGTGCTGGTGCGCCGCCACCGCCGCGTGGTGGTGGCTCACGCGCGATGCGCTGCAGTGCGCCGGCGCAATCTGGAACTCGCCCGCCTTCCCGCCGGCGAGCTTCTCGGTCGAGCCGCTGCTGGCGCTGCGCCACGCGCTCTGGCTCGGGCCGCTGCTGCTGGCCGTGGGGATCGGCGCCGCGTGGCGCGACTGGCAACGGGAGCAGCGCGCCGCCGCGCCGTGACCCCACGCGCGGCACCGCGCGCGGGACTAGAGTCGGGCGATGGTCACCCTCCTGCTGCCGCTCGCGCTCGCGCTGTCTCCTTTCGCTGCGCCGTTCGCCGCGCCGCTCGCCGAGCGTGACGACGCACCGTCCGCGCCCGCGCCCCACCCGGCGCTCGCCGCGGTGCGCGCGGAGCTGCGCCCGACGATGGAGTGGTTGCTCGCGGCGATGCCGGCCGCCGATCGTGCGACGTTGGACGCCGCGTTCCTCGCCGCGCACGTCGAGGCGGCGTGGCACGCGTGGCAGTCGGCTCCGTGGCGCGCGCAAGTCGACGAGGAGCTCTTCCGCGACGCGCTCCTCCCCTACGCCAGCGTCAGCGAGACGCGCGAGCTCTGGCTGCCGAAGCTGCGCGAGCTCTGCCTGCCGCTCGTCGCCGGCATCACCGAGGCGGGCGTCGCCGCGGTCCGGCTGAACCAGCAGCTCTTCGCGAAGGTGAACGTCCGCTACTCGACCGAGCGGCGGCGCGCCGACCAGTCGCCCGCCGAGTCGATCGAGAGCGGACTCGCCTCGTGCACCGGCCTCTCGATCCTGCTGATCGACGCCTGCCGGTCGGTGGGCGTGCCGGCGCGCTTCGTCGGCGTGCCGAAGTGGGCCGACGGCAGCGGCAACCACTCGTGGATCGAGGTGTGGGATGGAGCGCAGTGGCGCTTCACCGGTGCCGCCGAGCCGGCGGGCGACGCGCTCGACGCCGGCTGGTTCACCGGCCGCGCCGCCGGCCAAGCGCACGAGCCGCAGGACCACGCGATCTGGGCGGTGACGTGGCGCGACGTGCCGACCGAGTTCCCGATGGTCTTCGATCGCCGCCGCCCGCGCGCGCGCGCCGTCGACGTCACCGATCGCTACCTCGCCGCCGCACCGCCGCTGCCCGCCGGCCACGGGCGCGCCCACGTCGCGCTGCAGGGCGGCGACGGCAAGCGCGTCGCGCGCGAGCTGGTCGTGCGCGACGGCGCCGGCCGCGAGGTCGCGCGCGCCACCAGCAAGGACGAGCGCTACGACCTGAACGACCACCTCGTGCTGCAGCTGCCGCTCGGCGACTTCTCCGTCGAAGTCGACGGCGCGGTGCTCGGCACGGTCACGATCGCGGCCGGCGCCACCGCCGCCGTGCCGACCTTCCGCTTCCGCGTGCCGGCCGGGTCGCCGCCTGCCGCGCAGGCCGCGACGCCGATCGCGGCGCCGATCGCCACCGGCGCGCTGGCCGAGCTCGACGCCTTCCTGCGCGACCATCCGCTCGAGGAGGTCGCCGCTGCGCCCTTCGCGGCGCGCGCGCTCGACGAGTCGGAGGTGGCCCCCATCGCCGCCCGCCTCGTCGCCGCGCATGCCGCTCGCGTTCGCGAGCGCGACCGCGCCGCCTTCGACGCGCGCGTGGTCGAAGCGGCCGGCGTCTCCATGAAGTACGCCTTCACCGTGTTCGGCGAGCAGCCGGCCCGCGGCCGCAGCCTCTGGATCTCGCTGCATGGCGGCGGCGGCGCGCCGGCGCGCGTCAACGATTCGCAGTGGGAGAACCAGAAGCGCCTCTACCAGCCGGCCGAGGGGCTCTACCTCGCGCCGCGCGCGCCCACCGACACCTGGAACCTCTGGCACCAAGGCCACATCGACCCGCTCTTCACCAAGCTGATCGAGCAGCTCGTCGTCTTCGAGGAGATCGACCCCGACCGCGTCTTCGTGCTGGGCTACAGCGCCGGCGGCGACGGCGTCTACCAGCTGGCGCCGCGCATGGCCGATCGCTTCGCGGCCGCCGCGATGATGGCGGGCCACCCGAACGAGACGCGCCCCGACGGACTGCGCAACCTGCCGTTCACCCTCCACATGGGCGGCGAGGACCACGCCTACGACCGCGCCACCATCGGCCGGCGCTGGAAGACGCTGCTCGCCGAGCTGGCCGCCGCCGATCCGGGCGGCTACCCGCACGAGGTGGTGATCCACGAGGGCAAGGGCCACTGGATGGACCGCGAGGACGCCGTCGCGCTGCCGTGGATGGCGCGCTTCACCCGGCAGCGCCAGCCCGACCGCATCGTCTGGCTGCAGGACGACGTCACGCACGAGCGCTTCTACTGGCTCGCGAACCCCGCTCCGCAGGCGGGCGCGCGCGTCGTCGTGACGCGTGCCGCGCAGGAGGTGGTGATCGAGGAGGCGAGCGGCGTCGCGCGCCTCGCCGTCCGCCTCGACGACGAGCGGTTCGACCTCGATCGGCCGGTGCGGGTGCGCGCCAGCCCGGCGCTCGGCGGCGGCGTGCTCTTCGAGGGCGCCGTCGCGCGCACGACGGCGACGCTCGCCCGCACGCTGCTCGAACGGGGCGATCCGCGCGGGCTGTTCAGCGGCGAGGTGACGGTCGACCTGCCGAGCGCGAAGTAGTCCGACGCGGCGAGTCGCCCGGCGGCGGCCGCCGCGCTGGGTGCGCAAGAGGCCCCCCTCCGGCGCGCAGTGGCGCCGCCGTGCCAAGCGGCGCCGGCCCGCGGCGAACCGGCCCCTTGCGGTGGCACCGAGCCGTGCTACTTCCTCGCTCGGTCGCCACGTGCGCCAGGGGATGGCGCCGCGCTCGCAGGACTCGCCAGGTCCCGGTGAACGCATGGAATCCTCCGCCTGCCCGGCCGTTCCACGCCCGCTTCGAATCGTGCGCCGCTCGCGGCGCGGCGTCGCTTGGGCGACGCTGCTCGCGGCCGCTTGCGAACGACCGGCGGCGCTCGACCCGCCCGTCGCCGCCGCGGCGCCGGCCTTCGGCGATCCGCGGCGCCCCTTCGGCGAGCCGAGCGAGGATGGGCCGCCGTGGCCGCTCGAGCCGCCGCCCCATGACGGCGAGCGCTTCACCTGGATGACGGCGGCGCTGCCCGACTGGAGCCACTGCAACGCGGCGAGCGATCGCTACCGGATGCAGGAGATCCTGAGCGGCGGGGTCGTGCTGTTCGACGCCGACGGCGATGGCGACCTCGACCTCTTCTGCAACACCGGCGGCCGCTGGCCCGACACGCCGACGCGCTCGCTCGGCGCCACCGAGCAACCGCAGCACGCCCTCTTCCGCAACGACGGCGCGTTCCGCTTCGCCGAAATCGCCGCCGCGGCCGGCGTGCAGCTGTCGGCCGGCGCCTTCGCGGTCGGCGCCACCGCGGGCGACTACGACGGCGACGGCGACGAGGACCTCTACGTCACCGGCGATCGCCGCTCGTGGCTCTACCGCAACGAGGGCGCGCGCGACGGCGTGCCGCGCTTCGTCGAGTGCGCCGCGGAACTCGGACTGGCCGCCGAGGGGCTCTTGGCGACGAGCGCCGCCTTCCTCGACGCCGATCGCGACGGGCGCCTCGACCTCTACGTCGCCGGCTACGTCGCCTACGACGACGCGCGCAACGAACGGCTGCGCTGCGGCGAGGCGACCAGCGGCGTGCGCGACTACTGCTCGCCGAAGGAGTTCGAGGGGACGCAGGATCGCTTCTTCCGGCAGGAGGCCGACGGCCGCTTCCGCGAGTGCGCGCGCGAGGTCGGGCTGCTGGTTCCCGAGCCGCTCGCCAAGAACGGCAAGGGGCTCGGCGTGGTGGCGGCCGACGTCGACGACGACGGCGACTGCGACCTCTTCGTCGCCAACGACGGCTGCCCGAACCTGCTGTTCCTCAACGATGGACGCGGCCGCTTCGCCGAGGAAGGGCTCGTGCGCGGCTGCGCGCTCTCGAGCGAGGGGCGCAGCCGCGCGGGGATGGGGACCGAGGCCGCCGACTACGACGGCGACGGCGACCTCGATCTCTTCGTGACCAACCTCGACCTCGAGAGCAACGGCCTGTTCCGCAACGACGGCAGCGCGTTCTTCGAGGACGACGCCGGACCGTGCGGTCTCGCCGCGCAGGATGGCGGCACCGTCGGCTTCGGCACGCTCTTCCTCGACGCCGACCACGACGGCGACCTCGACCTCGCCGTCGCCAACGGCCATGTCGTCCGCCACGCCTGGCGCACGCGCGGCACGCTGACGCTCCACCAGCACGACCAGCTGTTCGAGAATCGCGACGGCGGCCGCTTCGAGCTGCTGCCCCCCGAGCGCGCCGGCGCCTTCTTCGCGGTGCGCAACGTGGCGCGCGGCGCGGCGGCCGGCGACCTCGACGGCGATGGCGACCTCGACCTCGTCTTCGCGCGCAGCGGCGATCGGCCGGTCGTGCTGCGCAACAACCACGCGGAGCGCGCGGGGCGGGCCGATGCGCTGCTGCTCGACCTGGTGGGCGCGCCCGCGGTGCGCGCCGCCATCGGGACGCGCGCGTGGCTCACCGCCGATGGCCGCACGCAGGTCGCCGAGGTGAAGGGGGGCGCCTCCTACGCGTCGCGCAGCGACCGCCGCCTCCACTTCGCGCTGCCCGCGGGCGGCCGCGCGACGCTGCGACTGCGCTGGCCCGATGGCACGGCGCAGGAGGCGGGCGAGCTCGCCGCCGGCCATTGCTGGCGCGTCGTGCAAGGGCGCGCGCCGGAAGTGGTCGCGACGCTGCGCTGAACGGCGCGCGCCGCGCCGCCGCGCGTCACCGCTTCTCGTCCGGCGCGGCGGCGCCGCTCGCCATCTCGCCCATCGGCGTCGGCAGCGGCTCGCCGCGATCGATCTGGCCGATCCAGGCGCGCAGCTGCTTCGCGGCCGCCGCCTCGCCGCGCGCCTCGACCTGCGCGAGCGCCGCCGCGAAGCGGGCGCGCGCGGCCGGCAGCTCGCCGAGGTTCGCGTGGATGTAGCCGGCTTGCACGAGGGCGGACGGCGGCAGCGGCGCGAGCTGCTCGGCGCGCGCGAGCAGCCCCTTCGCCAACGCGTACTCGCCGCCGAGGTTGAGCAGCCCCGCCATGCGCGAGAGCAGCGCGGGCTGGCGCGGCGCCGCGGCGAGCTCCTGGCGCAACGTGTCGAGCTCCTCGATCCACGGCTCGAGCCGTCGGTAGCGGGCGAGGAGCGCCGCCCCTTCCTCCTTCGCGGCGGCCTCCGGCGAGCGGGCGAGCAGCAGCGCGAGTCGATAGGAGGCGTCGAAGCGCAGCGGGTTGCGCGCGAGGCCGACGCGCAGCAGCTCGATCGCCGACGCCCGTTCGCCGCGCTTCTCCGCCACCCGCGCGCGCAGGAGCGCCACGTCGCCCGACTCGGGCGCGAGCGCCGCCGCGCGCTCGGCCGCCCCGCTGGCGCGCTCCGTGTCGCCGCGCTCGAGGGCGAGCTCGGCCACCCGCAGCAGCGCGACCGGGTGCGGCGGCTCGGCGGCGGCGAGCGGCTCGTAGAGGCGCAGCGCATCGTCCTGCCGCCCCTGCGAGCGGTAGAGGTCGGCGAGGCGCACCTGGTACTCGCGCTGCTCCGGTTCGCGGCGGACCGCCTCCTCCCACATGGCGATGGCATCGCCGTAGTGGCGCCGGAAGCCGTGGCAGATGGCGGCGCGCACGCAGGGCGACGCCGCGTCGCTCGCCGCCGCGACCCGCGCGAAGAGTTCGGCCGCGTCGGCGTAGTCGCGCGCCTGCATGAGCTGCAGCGCGCGCACGCGCCACGCCTCGCGCCGCTCGTGCAGCGCTTCGGGCCGCGCCTCGAGCGCGGCGAACGCGGCAGCCGCCGCTTCCGCGCGCCCGATCGCCTGCAGCGCGAGCGCGCGCACCAGCAGCACCTCGGCTGGCGCGTCGGGCCCGGCGGCGAGCGGCTCGGCCGCCTTCCACGCCTCGCCGCCCCGTCCGCGCGCCAGCGCGAAGCGGACGCGCAGGAGCGCCGCGCGCGGATCGCCGGCCGGCAGCGGCAGCGCCGCGAGCTCGGCGAGCAGCGGCGCCGTCTCCTCGCCCGCCTCGGCGCGGCAGCGCAGCGCGAGCAGCTGCGCGGCGAGGTCGCCACGGGGCGCGCTGGCGAGCGCGGCGGCCGCTTCGGCGGGCCGCTCGAGTTCGAGCAGGCAGCGCGCGCGCAACCGCCGGAGCTCGTCGGCGGCGGGTGCGGCGGCCAGCGCCGCGTCGCAGGCGGCGAGCGCCGCCCGTTCGCGGCCCGCCGCGAAGAGCGGCGCCGGATCGTCGGCCGCGGCGAGGCGCGCCACGGCGGCGAGCAGCAGGGCGGCGAGCGCGAGTCCCCGCGCGACCACGCGCGCTACTCCTCCTGCCAGCCGCTGCGCGCGAGGCGGCGCTTCAGCTGCGCGATGCGCCGGCGCGCCGCATCGGCGAGGTGGTCGGGCGCGACCTCGAGCGCGAGCTCGGCGTGGCGCAGCGCCGCTTCGAGATCGCCCTCCTCGCGCTCCACCACCTTCGAGAGCTCGAGGCGCGCGCGGAACGAGTCGGGATCGACCTCGAGCGCCCGCTCGAGAGAAGCGCGGTCCTTGCCCGCCTCGACGTGCAGGTCGGCGAGCTGCTCGCGCTCCTCCGGCTCCTGCGGGCTCTCGACCCGGAAGGCGAGTTCGGCCGCGAGCGACGGCAGCGCCAGCACGTCGAGCAGGTTGTGGCGCAGCGCGGCGAGGCGGACCGCCTCCTGGCCCGGGTCGAGCAGCTCGTGCCACGCGCACGGCAGCGCCCCGCCGGCGAGGTCGGCGCCGCGGTCGAAGCGCAGGAGCTCGCGCTCGAGCGTGACCAGCTTCTGGTCGCGGAAGCGCTTGCGGAGGAACTTGCCGGCCATCCGGTAGAGGTCGAAGTGGCGCGGCGGCAGGCGCAGCGGCAGCGCGTGGGCGGCGGCGCGCGCCTGCACCATCGGCGCGTCGAAGCTCTTGCCCGAGAAGGTGACCAGCTCGGCGCACTCGGCGAACTCGCGCGAGAGCGCCTCGAGCAGCGCCGGCTCGCCCTCTGCCGCGCGCGCGAGCCGCTGGGTCAACACCAGTTCGCCGTCGACGAAGCGCGCGCTTCCGGCGAGGTAGAGGCAAGGGCCGCCGCGCGGATGGGTGCCGACCTCGAGGTCGAGGAAGAGCGCGCGCGACCAGTCGAGCGCCGCCGGATCGCGCGAGCGGGCGAGCAGCGCGAGCGGCGCGCCCGAGCGGCGCTGCACCTCGCCCATCGACCAGGGGCCGTGGCGCCAGTTCGCGTCGAAGCGCGTCTGCCAGCGCACGCAGGCGCCTTCGTCGCGCTCTTCGAGCGGCGGCAGATCGGCCGGCCAGATCGCGGGCGGGGGGGCGTCGGGCACGAATTCGGGCTCCGTCATGGCGCGCAGGCTATCGCAACCGCTGCGGCGCGCGCCGGCCGCGGCGCTCGGACAGACGACGCGTCGCGGCCGCGGTGACCGGCAAGTTCGTCCGAGCCCCCCACTCGCCCCTCAAGAGGGGGCGCGCACCGCGACGAAGCGCGAGGAGCCCGCTGGAGGGTTCCCGATGGTCGCACGCCTGCTCGCCTCGCTGACCGGAACGCTGCTGCTCGCCGCCTGCGCGAGCCGGCCCGAGATCACGCGCGGCAGCGAGCTGCCGGCCGACCTCGTCCCGGCGCCGCAGCTGCCCTGCCCGGGCGAGCGGCTCGAGTACGGCGTCGAGCTCGCCGGCCTGCCGATCGGCGCGGCGGCGCTCTCGACGACGCTCGCCGCCGACGGCTGGCTCTTCGCGCTCGAAGGCGGCACCAACGCGATCGTCGACTGGTTCTGCGCGGTGCGCGGCGCCGCGACGACGCGCCAGAACCTCGACGGCCGCGCGCGCAGCTTCGAGCTTTGGGTCGACGAGGATGGGGAGCAGAGCCGCCGCAGCCTCGCCTACGACGAGGTGCCGACGCTGTGGTACCGCCCCGCCGACCAGACGAGCTGGGTCGCCGAGCTCACCCAGTACCGCCGCCCGAGCGATCCGCTCTCGCTGCTGCAGCAGCTGCGCGCGCTCTCGCCCGCCGCCGATGCGCGCGACTTCGAGGTGGCGATGACGCTGCGCTCGTTCTGCTACCGGGTGCGCTGGCTCGGCCGCGCCGACCTCGACGTCGGGGCGGGCCGCTTCGAGCAGGCGCTGATGTGGCGGGTCGAGGTGCGCCCCTACGAGGAGCTCGGCGAGCAGGCGACGGCCGGTCCGATCGTCGGCTTCTACGAGGTCGCCATCTCCGCCGATCCGCGCCGCCTCCCGCTGCGCGTGACGCGCGAGTTCGGCTTCGGGCAGGTGGCGCTCGAGCTGCGCCGCGCGGCGATCGACGAGCGCGTCGCGCTGGCGACGACGGCGCCAGCGGAAGGGCCGGCGGACGGCACGCTCCCGCCGCTTGCGACCGCGCTGCTCGAGACGCGCTGAGCGGGCGGCCGGCGGCCGGCGCTACTTCGTCGCCAGCCGCAGCAGCCGTTCCACCACCGGCCGCGGGACGACCATCCAGACGTCGTCGGGCAGGCGCGGCAGCAGCTTGCAGTAGAGCCCGCCTTCGGGCGCCTCCGCGCCGCCGCTCACCACCAGCCGCTCGGAACGATCGACCGTGTCGAGCAGCAGCTCGAAGGCGACCGTGCGGAACGGATCGACGCCGTCGGCGGCGGCGAGCGCCGCGGCGGCGCGCACGTAGCGGACGCACGGCTTGTCGAGCAGCTCCTCGGTCGCCGAGGTGAGGTCGGCGACGCTCGTCGGCGCCGTGGCCGGCCCCGCCGCGGGCGGCTGGTTGCTGTCGGAGCGCACCGCTTCGAGCGTCTCGCGGCCCGGCACGGCGAGCCGCCAGCGCAGGAGCCGCGGCGCCCACTCCGCGCGCGGGAAGAAGATCAGGTCGCGGCAGAGCTCGAGGTCGAGGTCGATCAGCTCGCCGAGCCGCCGCCCGACGGCGAAGAGCTCGCCGGGCTGCTTCGGGTCGCGCAGCAGCGTGCGCTCGCCGTCGCGCGCCACCTCGAACGAGGCGACCGGCAGCACCGGATCGGCCTTCCACTGCAGCGTGAGGCGCGCCTCGGGGGTGAATGGGGTGTCCGGCGGCAGGAAGGTGTCGACCTCGATGCGGTCGAGGTCGGCGACCACCTGCCCGAACGAGTCGCGGCCGCGCGCCGGGTTCATCGGTCCCGCGAACGGCACGGCCGCGTTCCAGCGCCCCTTCGGATGGAGCCCTTCGCGCTCGACGCGCCACTTCGCGCTGCCGTCCGGCGCGTCGCAGCGCAGCCCGACCAGCATCGACTCGATGCGCGGGAAGAGGCGGCGCGGGCGCAGCGAATCGACGGTGACCGCGAGGAGCCGCTCGATCCCCTCCTTCTCGATGGTGAACGCGAGGTCGGGGTCGCGCTGCTCGCAGGTCGCCGCGTAGCCGCCCGGGTTGTCCATGTACTTGCCGACCTTCACCTGCACCAGCGCGTCGCCGGCCGAGAGGGTGATGATGAACTGCGGGCGGTCGGGCAGCCCGCTGACCTCGTTCACGTCCTTGCGCCACTTCTGCGAGATGAAGTTCTGGATGCGCAGCAGCGAGCACTGCTGCGCGAGCGCGCGGCACGCCTCGGGGTCGGCGACGAGGTTGCGCGGCTGCATCATCCGCCAGTCGCGCAGCCCCCCTTCGCGGACCACGGTGATCAGCTCGGCCGGGAGGTCGGGGTCGGGCGGGTCGCGGCGCAGCTCGACCTCGTCGACGGCGAAGACGTCGAACGGGAAGACCGCGCGGTCGCGCCACGACTTCAAGTTGCTGTCGCAGAGGTTCGCCACCTGCCGGCCGGTGCGGAAGAGCGAGTCGGCGGCGCGGTCGTAGGCGAGGATGCCGGAGCCGGCGGGATCGTCGTTGCCGTAGCCGATCGTCACCTCGCGGCCCCCGCCGCGCACGGTCACCGCGGTGCGCGGCGCCTCGACGCCTGCGCGCAGCCGATCGTCGGGCGAGCCCTGCAGCGGCTCGCGCCAGCTGTCGCGCAACGCCTGCAGCAGCGACTTCACCTGCTCGCGATCGGCGGCGTCGGAGAAGTCGAGCGGCGTCGTGTCGGCGCCGTCGCTGCCGAAGCGGATCAGCACGCCGCCGCCCGGCCGTCGCTCGAGCCGGAAGCGCGAGCCCGAGAGCAGCTTGCACTCGATCTGCTCCCAACCGTCGAGCAGCGCCGTCTCGATCAGCGGCGTGCGCGCCGGCGGCGGCACCGGCGGATCGCCGAGCAGGCGGATCGCGGCGAAGGCGAGCAGTCCGAGCAGCAGCACCGCCAGCGTCGTGCGGAATCTCATGTCAGTTGCGCCGCGCCCAGAAGACCGCCACGCCGAGCAGCAGCCCGAGCGCCGGGATGCCGACCACGACGTAGAGGAAGATCGTCTTGAACTCCGCCGCCGTCAGGTCGATGCGCTGCACGTCGAAGGGCTTCGGCGCGATGGCGATCAGCTGTTCGCGAGAGGCGAGCCAGTCGACGGCGTTCAGCGCGAAGTCGCGGTTGGCGGTGCCGGCCGCGAGGTTCACGCTGTCGAGCGCGCTCGCGGCCCCCATCACCACCGCGCGGCCGCCCTCGGCGCGCCGCTCGACGGCCACCGCGAGGGTGAGCGGCAGCTGCGTCTCGGCGCCCGGGTCGAAGGCGCGGTTGCGCTTGCCGCCGGCGTCGGGCAGGTCGGCCCACGCGGCGTTCCCGGTCCAGACCAGCGGCACCGCGACGACGTCGGACTGCTCGGCGCGCCCGATCGGCTTGATGGCCGCCACCTTCTCCCAGTGCATGCGCAGCGACTTCGCGCGCAGCGGCTGGACGATCGGGTGGTCGGGCGACCAGCTGTCGGTGAAGAAGGAGTCGGGCTCCGACTTGAGCTCGCCGAGGCGCGTCTCCTGGCAGACCGGATGGGGCGTGCGCGCCAGTCCGTAGAGCTGGTCGAGCAGCGGGAAGTCGAGCGAGTTGGCGGCGTCGGGCGAGAGCATCACCAGCAGGCGGCCGCCGGACGCGGCGTAGCGGGTGATCGTCTCGATCTCGCGATCGGTGAGCGGCTCGATCGGATCGGCGAGCACGAGCACGTCGATCTCGCCGGCCGCGATCGGCGCGCCGCCCGAGAGCTCCACCGTCGCGATCTCGTAGTTCTGCGCCAGCAGAGCGCGACCGAGCAGGCCGAGCCCGATCGTGCCCGCCGCCCCCATCCCCTCCTCGACCGGGCTGCGCTCGCCGTGGCCCTTCAAGAACGCGATGCGCGGGCTCTTCTCCTCGGTCACCGAGAGGAGCGCCTTGGCGAGCGCCTCTTCGTCGCGGAAGCCGTGCAGCACGGCGGCCGAGTACTGCTGCGTCGTCTTGGTGCCCTCGTCGAACGAGGCGAGGTCGGCGAGGCGGAGCACGCGGCGGCGCGTGCCGCGCTCGACCACCGCGACGTTCAGCGCCGACTCGCCGATCGAGCGGGTGAGCTCGGTGATGCGCGCGAGGTGGCCGGTCTGGTTCGGGTCGTAGGCGTGGAGGCGCACCTTGCCGCCGGAGCGCAGCTCGAACTCGCGGAGCAGGTCGTTGCAGTGCGTCGCGATCGCCCCGATCACGAACTCCATGCCGGGCGAGAAGCCGCCGCTCGCGTTGATGGGCGTCGGGCGGAAGCAGGTGTAGACGTCGATCGGCTCGGAGAGGCCGGCGAGGATCTTGGTGGTCCGCTCGGCGAGCGTGTAGGTGCTGCGCGCGGTGAGGTCGACGCGCTGGCGCGCCTCGGGCCGGAAGGCGAGGTAGATCAAGAGCCCGCCGGCGAGCGGCGCCAGCAACGACGCGACCAGCACGTTCAGGCCGATCGCCCACTTGCGGCCGCGGGTGAAGGTGGTCTTGCCGGTCATCGCCACCGCTGCGACTCCAGGCTGCGCATGGTCCAGAACAGGAAGACGCCGGTCAGCACCACGTAGAAGGAGACGTGGCCGGTGTCGATCAGCCCCTTCGAGAACGAGTCGCCGAAGTGGCGGGCGATCGAGAGCTCGACGAAGAAGCGCTCGATCGCCTCGATGCCGATGAAGCGCGAGACGAACGGCACCAGCAGCAGCAGCAGGTTGAAGACGGTGGCGAGCACCGCCGCGAGCACCTGCGTCTGCGTGAGGCTCGAGGCGAACAGCCCCGCCGCGGTGAAGAGCGCGCCGAGCAGCAGGATGCCGAGGTAGCTGGTGGCGAGCGGGCCGACGTCGGGGATCGCGCCGTACGACTTCGCGATGGCGAGGTAGAGGAGCGACGGGACCCACATCGAGACGTAGAAGGCGAGTCCGGCCAGGAACTTGGCCAGCACCACCTCGACCTCGCCGACCGGCGCGGTGAGCAGCATCTCGAGCGTGCCGCTGCGCCGCTCCTCGGCGAAGAGGCGCATCGTCAGCAGCGGCGGCACGAGGACCATCACCAGCCAGACCAGCGGCGACTCGCCGAAGAAGAGGCGGACGGCGTCCTCGACGTTGCCCTGCGAGAGCTGCATCGCGAACCAGAACGACCAGCCGTTGAAGACCAGCGCGACGGTGATGACCGCGTAGTGGATCGGCGTGAAGTAGAGCGACTCGACCTCGCGCGCGAGGAGGATCGACAGCTGGCGGAGCATCCTCATCGCGACTCTCCGGCGGCGGCCGGCTGGGAGGCCGCGTCCGGCGCAGCGGCCGGCTCCGGGCCGCGCATCGCCGCCTGCGCGGTGATCCGCAGGAAGAGCTCCTCGAGCGTGCGCTGGTGGCGGACCAGCTCGCGCAGCGGCAGTCCGGCGGTGCGCAGCCGCTCGGCGATCGCCTCGCGCGGATCCTGGCCGGCGCGCGGCCGCAGCGTGAGCGCGACCCAGCCGTCGCGCAGCTCGACCGAGTCGCTCGACTCGGCGCAGTCGCGCAGCACGGGAGCGAGGGCGAGCAGGAGCGCGTCGCGGCGCCCCTTCGCCTCGACGCGGATCGACGGCGCGTCGTCGAGGTGGGTGGCGAGGTCGGCGAACTTGCCGTTCGCGAGCAGCCGCCCCTTCTGGATGATCATCACGCGCGTCGCGATGCTCTCGATCTCCGCGAGGATGTGCGAGGAGAGCAGCACGGTGTGCTCGTGCGCGAGCCCCTTGATGAGGTCCAAGACCTCCTTGCGCTGGTGCGGGTCGAGGCCGCCGGTCGGCTCGTCGAGGATCAGGAGGCGCGGGCGCGCGACGAGCGCATCGGCGAGCCCGACGCGCTGGCGGTAGCCCTTCGAGAGCTGCCCGACGATGCGCGCCCGCATCGGCACGAGGCCGCACTGCCCCATGGCGCGCTCGACCGCGGCCGACGCCTCGCGCGCGGCGACCCCCTTCAGGCGCGCGCGGAAGCGCAGGTACTCCTCGACGCGCAGCTCGGGGTAGAGCGGCACGTTCTCGGGCAGGTAGCCGAGCTTCTGCCGGATCGCGAGCGAGTCGGAGAGGACGTCGAGCCCGGCGATCTGCACCGTCCCGGCCGTCGCCGGGATGTAGCCGGTGAGGATGCGGATGGTGGTCGACTTGCCGGCGCCGTTGGGGCCGAGGAAGCCCATCACCTCGCCCTCCGCGACGTCGAACGAGACGTCGTGGACCGCGAGCACGTCGCCGTAGCGCTTCGTGAGGTTTCGAACGGAGATCACAGCGGAGCCGCGCCCCCTGGCAGGCCTGGCGAAACGGGCGGCGATGTTCCGGTTGCGCGCACGCAAGTCAAGCAATCGCAACGACTTGCCTGACCGGCGCGCCGCCCTGGAACGGCGCCGCGCGCCGACCCGAGGGCCGGCGCGCGGTGCACCTGTTTGCGAATGGCGTTCCGTCCCCGCCCCGCCGCGCCGCCGCCATGCAGCGGAGCGAGAGGGCTCACCGGCGGAGGGGGTGCCGGCTCACTTCACCTCGAACTCGGCGTCGACCACGTTCTCGTCGTCGCGGCCGCCCTTCGCGCCGCCGCGCCCCCCCTTCGGCTCGCCGCCCGGCTTCGGGCCGGCGTCGCCGCCCGCTGCGCCGCCACCGGCGCCGGCGTTCGCCTGCTGGTAGAGCTGCTCGGAGATCTTGTAGACCGCCTGCTGCAGCGCCTCGAGCGCCGCCTGGATCGCCGCCGAGTCGCCCGACTTCACGACGCCTTCGAGCGCGTCGCGCTTCTCCTGGATCGTCTTCTTGACGTCCTCCGGGATCTTCTCGCCGTGCTCCTTGAGCGCGCGGTCGGCCTCGATGACGGCGGCCTCCGCCTTGTTCTGCAGCTCGACCTGCTCGCGCCGCTTCTTGTCGTCGGCGGCGAACTTCTCGGCGTCGCGGCGCATGCGCTCGACCTCGTCCTTGCTGAGGCCCGAGGACGACTCGATCTTGATCGACTGCTCGCGCTTGGTGCCGAGGTCGCGGGCGAGCACGTTCATGATGCCGTTGGCGTCGATCTTGAACGTCACCTCGATCTGCGGGACGCCCATCGGCGCCGGCGGGATGCCGTCGAGCTTGAAGCGGCCGAGCGTCCGGTTGTCGGCGGCGAACTCGCGCTCGCCCTGCAGCACGTGGATCTCGACCTGCGTCTGGTTGTGCGACGCGGTGGAGAAGGTCTCCTTGCGCTCGGTCGGGATGGTCGTGTTGCGCTCGATCAGCTTGGTCATGATCCCGCCCTTCGTCTCGATGCCGAGCGAGAGCGGGGTGACGTCGAGCAGCACGAGGTCGGCCGCCTCGCCGGTGAGCACCGCGGCCTGGATCGCCGCGCCGACGGCCACCACCTCGTCAGGGTTGACCGTGCGGTTCGGCTCCTTGGCGAAGATCTCCTTCACGAGCGCCTGCACGGCCGGGACGCGCGTCGAACCGCCGACCAGGATCACCTCGTCGACGTCGCTCGGCTTCAGCTTGGCGTCGCGCAACGCGCTCTCGCACGGCCCCTTGCAGCGCTCGAGCAGCGCGTCGATCAGCTGCTCGAACTTGGCGCGGCTCACGTTCATCTGCAGGTGCTTCGGGCCGCTCGAGTCGGCGGTGATGAAGGGCAGGTTGATCTGCGCCTGCATCGACTGCGAGAGGTCGCACTTGGCGCGCTCGCAGGCGTCGCGCAGGCGCTGCAGCGCCATGACGTCCTGGCGCAGGTCGATCTTGTGCTCGCGCTTGAACTCCTCGGCGACCCAGTTGATCAGCGCCTGGTCGAAGTCGTCGCCGCCGAGGTGCGTGTCGCCATTGGTGGAAAGCACCTCGAAGACGCCGTCGCCGATGTCGAGGATGCTGACGTCGAAGGTGCCGCCGCCGAGGTCGAAGACGGCGACGCGCCCCTGCTTCTTCTTGTCGAGGCCGTAGGCGAGCGCGGCCGCGGTCGGCTCGTTCAGGATGCGCTCGACGGTGAGGCCGGCGATGACGCCGGCGTCCTTGGTCGCCTGGCGCTGCGAGTCGTTGAAGTAGGCCGGCACGGTGATGACCGCGCGCGTCACCTTCTGGCCGAGGTAGGTCTCGGCCGCCTCCTTCAGCGCGGTGAGGATCATCGCGCTGATCTCGGGCGGCGTGTACTGCTTGCCGCGGACGTCGACCTTGACGAGCTCCTCGGCGCCGCCGACGACCTTGTAGGGGACCATCTTCTCTTCGTTGGCCACTTCGCTGTGGCGGCGCCCCATGAAGCGCTTGATCGAGTAGACGGTGTTCTTCGCGTTCGTGACCGCCTGGCGGCGCGCCGCCTGGCCGACGATGCGCTCGCCGTTGTCCTGGAAGCCGACCACCGACGGCGTGAGACGCCCCCCTTCGGCGTTGGCGATGACGACCGGCTGGCCGCCTTCCATGATCGCGACGACCGAATTGGTGGTCCCGAGGTCGATGCCGATGACCTTCGAGCTGCCCGACATGCTGGTTCTCCGTGGCTGCGCCGAGCTCCGACCGAGGAGGGGCGGAGCGAAGGCGGATCGGCCCGGACGAACCAAATCGCGTGCCCATCGCCTCCCGGCGGTCCCGGGGCGGAACGGGACAGGTTGACGCCCCACCGATCGCCGATGGCGTGGCCGCGCCATCTTGTCGCACCCGGCCTCGCGTCAGCTGAGCGTCCCCTCCGCCGCTGCTGCCGCCTCCCCGGGCGCTGCCTGGTTCGCCTCGCGCAGCACGATCCGGAACGAGGTCCCGCGTCCGACCTCGGTATCGCAAGTCACCGTTCCGCCGAGCTCCTCGACGATGCGGCGCACGGTCGGGAGTCCGAGCCCGCTGCCGCCCGCCTTCGTCGAGAAGTAGGGGTCGAAGATCTGCTCGCGCGCCTCGGCCGGGATGCCCGGCCCGTTGTCGATGACCAGCAGCTCGACCCCCGCGGAGGTGCGCCGGCTGCAGACGAGGATCTGCTCGCGACCGCTCTTCTCCGCGGCCGGCCGCTGGGTGAGCGCATCGAAGGCGTTGTTCAGCAGGTTGAGCAGCGCCTGCTTCAGGTAGGTGGCGTCGACGCTCACGTCGGGCAGGTCGGGCTCGAGCACGAGCTGCACGTCGACCCCCGCCGCCGCTGCCTTCGCCGCCCAGAACTCGACCGTCTCCCGCAACAGCGCATTCAGCGACTGCGCCACCGCCTTCAGCTGGTAGCCGCGCGCGAAGCGCAGGAACCCCTCGAGGATCTCCTCGAGGCGGGTCACCTCGCGCTCGAGGACGTTCACCCGCTTCTGCAGCCGCTGCTCGCGCGGGGTCGGCGGCCCCGCCGTCTCGAGATCCTCGCGGAGCATCTGCAGGTTGACCGACATCGCCGACAGCGGGTTCTTGATCTCGTGCGCGAGTCCGCTGGCGAGTGTGCCGAGGAAGGCGAGCCGCGACTGCCTGCTCTTGTTTTCGCCGCTGCTCATGCCGAGCATTGTGCCGGCTCGAGCGCCGCGATGAAGACCGCCCTCCTTCCCGCCCACGATGCCGACTCGACGCGCGCCGCCGTGGCCGCCGCGGTGGCGGCGCTGCGCCGTGGCGAGGTGGTCGCCCTTCCGACCGAGACGGTCTACGGCCTCGCCGCCCTCCCTTCCGCCGAGCCGGCGTTGCGCGCCGCGAAGGAGCGCGACGACGGCAAGCCGATCACCTGGGCGGTCGAGAGCCGCGAGCAGGCAGCGCTGCTGATCGACCTCGCCGGCCGCGGCGTCAACAAGCTCGCCGGCCGCTTCTGGCCGGGGCCGCTCACGCTGGTGGCCGCGCGCCGGCACGGCAGCGGAACGCTCGGCGTGCGCGTGCCGGGCCACGCCTTCGCGCGCGAGCTGCTGCGCGCTCTCGGCGAACCGCTGCTGTTGACCAGCGCCAACCGCTCCGGCGAGCCCGACGCGAAGGATGCGAGGGAGGTCGCCGCGGCGCTGTCGGGGCGAATCCCACTGATCATCGATGGCGGCCCGGCGCAGCTCGGGCAGGCGAGCACCGTCGTCTCGTTCGCCGGCGAGCGCGCGCTCGTCCACCGCGAGGGGCTGATCGACCGCGCGATGGTGCTGCGGACCGCCGCTCGCCAGGTGCTCTTCGTCTGCTCCGGGAACACCTGTCGCAGCCCGATGGCGGAAGCGCTGCTGCGCGCGCGTTGGGCGGAGCGGCTCGGCATCGCGCCCGAAGCGCTGCTCGAGCATGGCGGCGTGGTCGGCAGCGCGGGGACGCACGCCGCGCCCGGCATGGAGGCGAGCGAGGAGGCGGTCGAGTTGCTGGCGGCGCGGTCGATCGACTTGCGCCGCCACCGCTCGCGGCCGGTCACTGCGGCGCTGCTGAAGCAGGCCGACGACGTCTTCGTGATGACCGGGAGCCACTTGCGCGCGCTGCAGCAGCTCGCGCCCGAGCTGGCCCCGAAGGCGGTCCTGCTCGATCCGAGCGGAGGCGACATCGCCGATCCGATCGGCGCAGGCCCGCGCGCCTACCGCCGCTGCCTCGAGTCGATCGAGCGGGCCCTCGCCGAGCGCTGCCCCGAGTTGGTCTGAGGCGGGCTGCCGATTTGAGGCGCCCTGCCGGAAGTGTGGCGGGCCGACGACGCGGTCCAGGGTGCCGATCGAGCAGGGGGCCGTCGCGGAACGCGCCGTTGCCGCGGTCGACCGCGGTCGACGGAGGCGTACGGACATGACATGACGAGGCCCTCCGCAGGCTGCGGTGGCTCGTTCCCGGGAGAGCCGGAAAGGTGGCGGCAGCGCCGATGGCGCCGCCGCCCACCGATCACATGGCCGAACCGCCCTGGAGCTTCGAGGCGAGACGGATCGTCTTCAGCCGCTCACGGACGCGGCGCCGCTCACGGACGCTCGGCTTCTCGTAGTGGCTGTGGCGCTTGACCGCCTTCGTCACGCCCTCGTTGTTGCAGATCTTTCGCAGGCGGCGGAGCGTCTTCTCGAGCGGCTCGCCCTCCTTCGGTTGCACTCGGATCATGGGTCTCCAGGTCGAATGAACGGCTCAGCCTTGTCGGCGGGCTTGGGGGTGGGCCTCGTTGCTGCTTCGGTCGGGCCCAGGACCTTCTTGTTGGTCGTTTCGGTCGTACTCGTCGGAATTGCTGCGTCGGTCGTGCTTCGTCGGATGCACCGCTTCCGTCACAGCTCCTTCGCCAGAATGCCGCTCGCGGCTCAGGCGGGGATCTTCTCCTCCTCGGCGCGAATCACCGCCAGCACTTCCTTGGCCGAACGCGCCTCGAGCAGCGCCGAGCGGAACTCGGCGCGCGCGAAGAGCTGGGCGATCCCCGCCAGCACCCGCAGGTGCTCGCGGCTCTGCTTGCGCGGCGTGATCAGGCAGACGACCGTGCGGGTCGGCTGGCCGTCGATCGCGTCGAAGTCCATCCCCGCGGAGAGGACCGCGAGGCTCACGAGCGTCGACTGGATCGGCTCGTCCATCCGCGAATGCGGGATCGCGAAGCCATCCTGCATGCCGGTGCTCGACTGCTTCTCCCGCTCGGTCAGGCCGCGCAGGATCGGCTCGCGCCAGGTCGGCTGCGCCTGACCGGAGAGCACCAGCAGATCGGTGAGCTTCTCGATGACGCCCCACTTGTCGATGCCGTCGAGGCCGACGACGATCGCAGACTCGGGGAGTACGGACGAGAGGCGCATGGATCGATGAGGTTTCGCTGGGTACGCGGGGCGGGTCGGGACGAAAGGGCGGGGACGATACGGCTGCCGCGAAAGCGGCGCAAGCAAGCGGACGCGCGCGCTGGCCGAGGGAATACGTCGCACGCGGCCGGGTCCAACGCCGCGAGGTTCGCGCATGGAAAGGGTTGGAACGGCCCGATACAATGCGCCGCCTTCGCAGCCTAACACCTTGCATTTCCGGGGGTTAGGTCGAGACCGCTGGGTCGTCGGGGCGTGTTTCGCCGGCCGACGCAGCAGTCCGCGGTGCGGCAACTTCGCGACCCGCTCGACGACGCGCTTCTCGCGAAGCGGCGTCGACGGGGGCTCGAGGGACGCCGCGACGGAGGCAGCGACGGGGTTCGAGGTCGCGGTCTTCGAGGTCGCGGTCTTCGAGGTCGCAGTTCTTCGAGGTCGCAGTTCGACGACGAGTCCGGGAGAGACGTCGGCGAGGGCGCGCGTTGGCGTGTCGATCGCCTGACGTGGGGACGGTGCGGAAGGAGGGGCGGAGTGCGTAACGCGGCAGCCAGCCTGATGTCGACCCTGATCTCGACCCTGATGTCGAATCGGGCTCCGAAACGGATGTCGAGGTTCGTCTCTTCGGCCCTCCTCGTCGGCGGCGCCGCGGCGCTGCTCGCGCCGAGCGGGTCCGCGCAAGCGGTCACCGAGCAGGGCGACGCGTACGACATCTCGTTCGACGAGACGACCGGGACCGAGCTCGCCGACTTCATCGCGAGCTACCAGCGGATCACCGGCAAGGTGATCCACTACGAAGAGAAGGACATCAAGGAGGCGAAGATCTTCCAGCTCGGCCGCAAGCGCGTGCCGAAGGATCGCCTCGACGTCTACTTCGGCGCGGTGCTGCGCAACCTCGACTACCTGATCGTGCAGTTCGGGCCGGAGGACGCCGGCTTCCTTGCGCTGCGCAAGCTCGGCCAGCAGGCGCGCGGCCAGCAGGCGCTGAAGACGCAGGCGCAGATCGTCCTGCCGTCCGAGCTCTCGAAGCTCGCCGACAACCCGGGATTGCTGGTCACGACGTCGATCACGACGAAGTACCTGCCGGCGCGCGAGGCCGTCACCACGCTGAACCTCTACTTCGCCGACAGCGCGACCGAGAGCATCCGCAACATCGAGGGCACCGACACGATCCTGATGACGGGGTTCGCCAACAACCTCCAGGGCATCGTGCGGCTGCTGAGCGAGATCGACAAGGAGCCCGACGACTTCTATCCGCGCGTCGCCAAGCGCAAGCTCGACCACGCCGTCGCGGACGAGATCCAGCCGGTGCTGAAGGAGCTGATCGACGCCTACATGGGCACGCGCGGCGGCGGTGGCGGCGGCGGCGGCGGCCAGGGCGGCGCTCGCGGACGCAACGCCAATTCGCCGGGCATCGAGCCCGAGCCGACCGTCATCGCGGAAGCGCGCTCCAACACGCTCTTCCTCACCGCTGGCCCGAAGACGATGGAGAAGGTGCTCGCCTGGATCGACCAGCTCGACATCGAGGTCGACCCGCGCGGCGACACCCACGTCTACCGGCTGCGCAACGCGAAGGCGGAGGACCTCGCCGAGGTGCTCTCGGCGGTCGTCGACGGCGATCGCAGCCGCAGCCGCGGCGGCGGTGGTCGCGCGGGCGGCGGCGCGCAGGGCGGCGCCGGCAATGCGCCGGGCGCGGCCGGTTCGAGCTCGGGGACCGGCGAGCAGCCGGTGGTGATCGTCCCTGACGTCGACACCAACTCGCTGGTGATCACTGCCAGCAAGACGCGCTACGCGCAGATGCTCGAGATCATGAAGAAGCTCGACGTGCGCCCCCACCAGGTGCTGATCCAGGCGGCGCTGATCGAGATCACCGACTCGCTGAACGAGATCCTCGGCGTCGAGCTCGCGGGCGTCGACGTGAACGCCTCGAGCAAGAGCGGCTTCGGGATCACCAGCTTCGGTATCACCTCGCTGGTCGACACCGACGGCGACGGCTTCCCCGACTCGCGCTCGCTGAACGACCCGCTCGGCAAGGGGCTCACGGGCGGCATCTTCGACCCGACCGATTTCGCGCTGCCGTTCGTGCTGCAGGCGGTCGCGACCGCCGGCAACTCGAACATCCTCTCGCTGCCGTCGGTGCTGACCAACGACAACGAGGAGGCGACGGTCACGGCGCAGGACGCCGTCCCCTACACCTCGCTGAGCCAGGGACAGAACTCCGACTCGACCAGCTACGGCGGCGACAAGGAGGCCGGCATCACGCTGAAGATCAGCCCGACCATCAGCGCCGGCGGCTACCTGCGGCTCAACATCGACCTCAAGGTGTCGGCCTTCTCGGGCACGTCGGACGACCCGACCATCCCGCCGCCGTCGCTGACTCGCCAGATCACCACCAGCGTGACGATCCCCGACGGCCACACGATGGTCTTCGGCGGCGTGATCACCGACGACCAGCGCCGCCAGGAGGACAAGATCCCGATCCTCGGCGACCTGCCGCTGATCGGCTTCCTGTTCCGCAACAGCAACGACACCTCGAAGAAGACCAACCTCTACTTCTTCCTGACGCCGCACATCATCGCCGACGACTTCGCGACGCTCGACGACCTGACCGCGAAGCACAAGGCGGAGGCGCAGAAGCTCGGTGGCAAGGTCGAGATGCTGAACCGCTTCTTCTCGAGCGAGGATCCGAACGTCCAGAAGGTGAGCGAGGCGATGCTCGAGCGCTACTTCGAGATGCCCGCCTACGCCAGCGTCGCCGATCGCGCCGCGCCGGCGGCCGGCGGCGACGCCCCTGCCGCGGAGCGCTGAGCCGATGTCCGCCACGCTGCCGGAACTCCTGAAGCGAGTCGGCGGGCTCGACCAGGAGCGCGTCGACGACTGCCTCCGCCTGCAACGGGAGACGGGCCAGGGGCTCGACAAGATCCTGCTGCAGAAGGGCTACCTCGACGAGGCGGCCGTGCTGCGCCTGTTCGGCGAGTACCTCGGCTACGAGTTCCGGCCCGAGCTGCGCGTCGAGGTCGTGCCGCCCGACTTCATGAAGAAGGTCCCGGTCCAGTTCGCGCGCAGCTACAACCTCTGCGCGATCGGCCGCCAGGACGGCGTGCTGCAGATCGCGACCTGCTCGCCGATGGACGTCCACCCGATGGACGACCTCGCGGCGATGGTCGGCGGCGAGGTCGAGCCGGTGCTCGCGCCGCGGGCCGAGATCACGACCCTCATCAACCGCTCGTACAAGCACCAGGGCGACCTGGTCGACGAGGCGCTCGACCGGCTCGACGACGAGGACATCGTCTCGCTGTCGGCGGAGATCGAGGAAGGCGAGGACCTGCTCGACGTCGCCCACAAGGCGCCGATCATCAAGCTGGTCAACATGGTGCTCTTCCAGGCGCTGAAGATGCGCGCCTCGGACATCCACATCCACCCCTACTCCGACCGCGTGCAGATCCGCTACCGCGTCGACGGCATCCTCTACGACATGGAGGCGGCGCCGAAGAAGGTGCACGACGCGATCGTGAGCCGCGTCAAGGTCATGGGGAAGATGGACATCGCCGAGCGGCGCCTGCCGCAGGACGGTCGCGCCACGCTGCGCGTCGGCCAGGGCGACGTCGACGTGCGCATCTCGACGGTGCCGACCAGCTACGGCGAGCGCATCGTCATGCGTCTGCTCGACAAGACCATGCGCGTGCTGAAGCTCGAGGAGATCGGCCTCGACGAGGACCACCTGACGATCATCTCCAAGTACCTCGCCTACACGCACGGGATGATCTTCCTCACCGGCCCGACCGGCTCCGGCAAGACGACCACGCTCTACGGCTCGCTGTCGCGCATGGACAGCAAGAAGCTCAACATCCTGACCATCGAGGACCCGATCGAGTACAACCTCGAGGGCATCTCGCAGGTGCAGGTGAACGAGAAGAAGGGGCTCACCTTCGCGACCGGCCTGCGCTCGTTCCTGCGCCAGGACCCCGACGTGATGATGGTCGGCGAGGTGCGCGACCGCGAGACGGCCGACATCGCCATCCGCGCCGCGCTCACGGGCCACCTCGTCTTCTCCACCGTCCACACCAACGACGCGGCGTCGACCGTGACCCGCCTGCTCGACATCGGCATCGAGCCCTACCTCGTGTCGTCGTCGCTGCTGCTCGTCATCGCCCAGCGCCTGCTGCGCCGCATCTGCCCGCGCTGCCGCACCGCGGTCGTCCCCGACAAGGCGACCGAGAAGAAGCTGAAGACCTGCGGCCTCGTGCCCGACGTCTTCCCCGAGGGCAAGGTGACCGTCGGCACCGGCTGCGACTTCTGCTTCGGCTCCGGCTTCGTCGAGCGCATCGCGATCTACGAGATGCTGCAGATCGACGACGTGGTGAAGGAGCAGGTGATGGACCGCGCCAACGCCACGAACATCAAGAAGTCGGCCATCGAGCGCGGGGTGCTGCGCACGCTGCGCATGGACGGCATCCAGAAGGTGCTGCGGGGCGTGACCACGATCGACGAGGTGCTGCGCGTGACGCAGCAGGACTGAGCGCGGGCGCGGCGAGCCGGTTGCCCGCGCCGTAGCGCGAGCGGCCGGGCGCGCCGCGCGGGCCGACGGGACCACGACGGGACCACCAGAGCGGGAGCGAGGCGGCGCGATGCCGATCTACGAGTACACCGCGCTCACCGAGAGCGGCCAGACCAAGACCGGGATCCTCGATGCCGACACCCCGCGTGCCGCGCGCGACAAGCTGCGCAAGGACAAGATCCACGTCACCGCGATCCGCGTGGCCAACGAGCTCGCCGGCGGCGAGATGGCGGCGCCGGCCGGCAAGGGGCTGAAGCGCGAGATCCAGCTGCCCGCCTTCCTGCAGCCGAAGGCGCGCATCTCCGCCAGCGACCTCGCCAACTTCACCCGCCAGTTCTCGACGCTGCTGCACGCCGGCACGCCGCTCGCCGAGTGCCTGCAGGTGCTGATCGAGCAGGCGGGCGGGCGCCGTTTCGAGGCGATCCTGCGCGACGTCCGCGAGCGGGTCACGGGCGGCGACACGCTCGCCGACGCGCTCGGCAACCATCGCTCCGTCTTCAACGAGCTCTACGTGAACATGGTGCGCGCCGGCGAGGCGTCGGGCCAGCTCGACGTCGTGCTGCAGCGGATCGGCGTCTTCCTGCAGCGCCAGGCTCGCCTGCGCAACAAGGTCGCCGCCGCGCTCACCTACCCGATCATCATGGTCACGGTCGGCTTCCTCGTCGTGATCGTGCTGATGAAGTTCGTGGTGCCGAAGATCCTCGCGCTGGTGACGGCGCGCGCGCAGACGCTGCCGTGGCCGACCCAGGTGCTGAAGGCGGTCTCCGGCTTCTTCGCCGACTACTGGCTGCTGCTGCTCCTCGGCCTCGTCGGCCTCTACGTCGGCTTCGTCTCGCTGCGCAGCACCGAGAAGGGGCGGCGCATCCTCGACCGCTTCAAGCTGCAGATGCCGATCATGGGCGACCTCTTCCGCAAGCAGGCGATCTCCCGCTTCGCGGTGACGCTCTCGACGCTGCTGAAGAGCGGCCTGCCGGTGCTCGACGGCCTGAAGATCGTGAAGAACGTCGTCGACAACACCGTGCTCGCCGAGATCGTCGGCGTCATCCACGACCGCATCGTCGAAGGCACCGACATCGCGTCGCCGCTGAAGAAGAGCAAGATGTTCCCGGCCGTCGTCGGCCACATGATCGCGATCGGCGAGCAGTCGGGTCAGCTCGACGAGATCCTCTCGCAGCTCGCCGACTCCTACGACGAGGAGGTCGACGTCGCGACCCAGCGGATGACGGCGGTGCTGGAACCGATCCTGATCGTCTCGATCGCCGTCCTGGTCGCCTTCATCGTGCTTGCCGTCATCCTGCCGATGCTGCAGGTCGGGAAGTCGATCGGGCGCTAGCCTGTCCAACCGTCGCTGGTTCCCGGGCGCCCCTCGAAGGGGAGGCGCCGGGGAGACCGCAGGATCGGTCGCGGCGGCGGCCCCGTGGACGGGCCGGCGGCGGTCCGGTTTCGGCGACTCGAACCTGTACGCCCCCGTACGCAACGAAGGACCTGCCATGGCTCGGTTCGCACGCACCTCCCGCCGCCGCGGCGGCTTCACCCTCATCGAGCTCCTGGTCGCCATCGCGATCCTCGGGATCCTCGGCACCGTCGTCATCACGACGATCTGGGACAACGTCGACGACGCCAAGCAGACCGGCACGAAGGCGAAGCTCGACTCGCTGAAGAACACGGTGATGTCCTACCGCCGCAAGCACAACGACATCCCGACCGACCTGAGCCGCCTCACCGAAGAGGACCCGCTGAACGGCAACCGGCCGTGGCTCACCGAAGACGACATCAAGGACACCTGGGACAACCTGATCGTCATCAAGCGGGGCGACCGCGCCGGCGAGTTCGAGCTGATCTCCTACGGTGCGGACGGGGTCGAGAGCGGCTTCGGCGTCGAGCTCGGCTACGACCGCGACCTCTCGAGCAACCGCCCGCTGAACCCGTCGGAAGACGGCAACTGAGCGACGTGGCCCCCCGCTGCCCTCGCCTCGGCCGATCGCGCCTGCCGCGCCGCGGCGAGGCGGGCTTCAGCCTGATCGAGCTGCTGATCGTCGTGATGATCCTCGCGGTGACGATGGTCGTCGTGGTGCAGATCGGCGACATGCTCGGCCCGGAGAGCGAGCTGAACTCTGCCGCGTCCGAGATTTCCGCGTCGATCGCCGACGCGCGCAGCGACGCGATCGTCTGCGGCCGGCTCGTCTTCTTCGAGTTCGCGCTCGGCGAGACCGGCAACGCCAAGCAGTACTTCCGCTCGATCCGCGAGCCGTTGCCCGGGCGCGAGGACGAAGCCGACGACGACGAGTTCCTGCTCACCGTGAAGGAGTGGAAGGAGCTCCCCGCGGGCGTGCGCGTCGACGCCGTGCTGATCGGCGAGCAGGAGCCGTGGACCGACGGCGTTGTCTCGATCCCGATCCGACCCGACGGCACGATGCCGACCTTCCTCGTGCGCCTCGTCGCGCCGGAACTCGATCCGAACAACACCAAGCAGGCGGGCTGGGCATGCGTCCAGGTCGCCGGGCTGCTCGGCCAGCCGCGCGTGCTGAACCGCTACGTCGAGCCGGAGTTCCTGCGCGAGGACGCGTTCCAATGAGCCGCCACCCCCGCCGAACCAACTCGCGCGGCCCGGCGCGCGGGCGCAGCGCCGGCTTCACGCTGGTCGAGGTGCTGGCCGCGCTGGCCATCGTGGCGCTGGCCGTCTTCCCGATGCTGCTCCTCGTCGAGCGCGCCGAGAAGGACACCTTCGACGCCAAGTTCGCGACGCTCTGCACCGGCCGGATGCGCTCGCTGCTGAGCGAGCTGCAGCGCAGCGCGAAGCCGGGCGCGAACGGCGGCGGCGACTTCAGCACGATGACCGACGAGGAGGGGTTCGACGCCCGCTTCGCCTTCGCCGACCTCCGCTACGAGTGGACCTGCCAGTCGATCGACCTCTCGGTCGACGTCGCCCCCGTCGCGGGCGAGAGCGACGAGGAGCGGGAGGAGCGCAAGAGCCGCCAAGAGGAGCGGGAGGAGCAGGAGAAGCGCGAGGAAGAGGACGAGGCGATCGACACCCGCTTCCGCGTGCGCTACTTCAAGCTCACCTGCACGTACAAGCTCGAGGACGGCGAGGAGCGGAACCTCATCCTCGAGACCTACGCCCCGCCTCTGCCGACCGCCGAACAGCTGAAACAGGAGAACGGTCGCGACGTCGTTCCGCCGAACAAGGGGAACAACAAGGGCTAGCACGAGTCCGAGATCGTGCCGCTCCCGCCGCTGCCGCACCTCCGCCCGCCGCTCCCCGCCTTGCCCTGCCGCCCCGTTGCACCCCGATCCGCCGCACGAGGTTCCCATGCGCCACGCTGAACACGCCGAGCACGCTCTGCACGCCGAAGACGCGGGCCGCTCCGGCTTCACCCTCGTCGAGCTGATGGTCGCCATCGCGATCATGGCGCTGGTGATGACCGCGCTGCTCGGCACCATCCAGGGGACGGTGCAGGCGCGCGACGAGGCGGAGATCGAGATCGCGAGCGTCCGCGACGGCCCGCGCATCCTCGACATGATCGAGCGCGATCTGCGCGCGCTGCACGTCTACAACCTGAAGGACGGCGCCGTGCTGAAGGGCGAGCGCAAGTCGCCGGCCGGCCTGCGCGGCGATCGCATCGACTGGGTCTGCACCAACGACTCGGCCCGCCGCCTCGGCGACGGCGCCGAAGAGGTCGACGAGGACGGCGACGTCGCGAGCGACCTGAACGAGGTCGGCTACCGCCTGCGCAGCAGCGCGCTCTCCGACGACTTCCTCGAGCTCTGGCGGCGCGAGGACCTCTTCGTCGACGAGGAGCCCTTCGACGGCGGCACCTTCGAGAAGATCCACGATCGCGTGCGCCGCTTCGAGGTCACCTGGCTCGACCACCTCGGCGAGAAGGCCGAGGAGGCGACCGAGTGGGACATGGAGGAGAAGAAGAAGCTGCCAGGCGCCGTGCGCATCGACCTCGAGCTGCAGGCGTCGCCGGAACTCGTCGGCGGCTTCGTCGAGCTCGAGGCGGACGAGCAGAAGATCTACCGCTACACGCGCGTGGTCGCCTTCCCCGAGGAGCAGTCGCTCGCCCTTTCGGTGCGCCCCTACCTGCCGGTGACCATCACGGGCCGCAACGACAACGCGGGTGCCGGCGGCGGCGGCGGCAAGGGCAAGAACTCCACCACGACGCTCGGCGACGGCGCTGGCAAGGCGGGCGAAGAGGGCCGTCCGAGCGGCGGCAACTCGCTGCTCGACATGATGGAGAACGGCGGACTGCCGGGCGGCAATCCGGAGTTCGACATGAACTTCAACGGCGGCGACGGCCTCGAGATCTCGGTCGGTGGCGACGGCCAGCTCTCCCCGGCCGACGAAGCGCGCATCGAGGAGTACCTCTCCGACTACCGCAACCGCTTCCAGCCGGGCGCCGGCAAGGGCGGTGGTGGCGGAGGCGGCGGTGGAGGTGGTGGCGGCGGGCGCGGCGGCAGTCGCGACTCCGGGTCCGGCCGCTGATCGAGCGCACGGGTCGATCGCACGGGTCGAGCGACCACTCCCCGCGCGACACCGCGCGCCGGCTCCTCGTCAGGCGCGTCTCCGCAAGCGCCCCGCGCCTTACGCGCGGCGGGTGAGCGTCGTCTTGCCGCCGAGGTAGGGCCGCAGCACCGGCGGGATCGTCACCGTCCCATCCGCCTGCTGGTGGTTCTCGAGCAGCGGGATCAGGATGCGCGGTGACGCGACGACCGTGTTGTTCAGCGTGTGGCAGAAGCGGACCTTGCCGTCCTTGCCGCGATAGCGCAGGTCGAGGCGGCGCGCCTGGAACTCGTGGAAGCGCGACGCGCTGTGCGTCTCGCCGTAGTTGCCGCGCGACGGCATCCACGTCTCGACGTCGAACTTCTGGACCTGCGACTGGCCGAGGTCGCCGCCGCACACGTTCACCACGCGGTAGGGCAGCTCGAGCTTCTGCAGCAGCCGCTCGGCGTTGCCGAGGATCGCCTGGTGGTGCTCCTTCGAGAGTGCCTCGTCGGCGCGGTCGATCACCACCTGCTCCACCTTCCAGAACTGGTGGATCCGGTAGAGCCCCTTCGTGTCCTTGCCGTAGGCGCCCGCCTCGCGCCGGAAGCAGGGGGTGCAGGCGACGTAGCGCTTCGGCAGCTCCGCCTCGTCGAGGATCTCGCCCGAGTGGATCGAGGTGAGCGGCACTTCGGCCGTGCCGATCAGGAAGAGCTCGTCCTTGGCCATCTTGTAGGCCTGCTCTTCGCCGCCGGGGAAGTAGGCGGTCCCCTCCATCGCCTCGTAGCGGACCATCAGCGGGACCTGCACCGGCGTGAAGCCCGCCTCCATCATGTGGTCGAGCGCGAAGCGCAGCACCGCGTGCTCGAGCAGGCAGCCGTCGCCGAAGAGCATGTACTGCCGCGCGCCCGAGATGCGCCCGGCGCGCTCCTGGTCGAGGAGGCTCAGCCGCGTGCCGATCTCCGAGTGATCGAGCGCCGGGAAGTCGAAGGTGCGCGGCGTCCCGACCCGCTTGATCTCGACGTTGTCGGCGTCGGAGAGGCCGTCGGGGACCTCGGGCGACGGGACGTTGGGCAGCCGCAGCAGCGCCTGGCGCAGCTCGCCGTCGAGCGCCCGCTCCTGCTCCTCCGCCTCCTTCAGCCGCCCCTTCAGCGACTTCACCTCTTCGGCCGCCTTCGCGCGCTGGTCGGGCGGCAGGGCGCCGATCGTCTTCGAGAGGCGGTTCTGCTCGGCGCGATCGGCCTCGAGCCGCGTCATCAGCTCGCGGCGGCGCGCGTCGAGCGCGAGCGCCGCGTCGACGTCCACGGTCATCCGCTTCTTCTTCGCCGCCGCCTTGATCGCCTCGGCGTTCTCGCGCACGAACTTGATGTCGAGCATCGTCCCCTCATGCTGCGCCGACCGCGGGCGCCCGCCACCGTGGCGCGCTCGGGAAGGCCGGCCGCCGCAGGGCGAGGCAGTGTAGCGGCCCGTGCGCCGTCGCCGACCGAGCGGCACGGCCGGACGCGCCGCCCGGTCGCCCGGCCGAGTTCACGCGCGGCGAGCCGCAGCGTCCCCGATCGACGCGGTCACTGCCACTCGGAGGTGAACGGCCCGCCGAGCAGCGCATGCTTCTTCAGCGAGAGCTGCACCTCGAGCTCGGCCGACTTCGCCTTCTCGATCACGAAGTCGGCCGGGAACCACGCCGCGACGTTGTCGGAGTTGAAGGTCTCGGTCGAGATCTTGCTCATCGCCTTCGGCTTGCCGCCGCTGCCCGTGCTGCCCTTCGGGCGCGAGGCGACCTCGAAGTAGGGGATCTCGTCGTAGATGCGGCCGACGATGGCGCCGCTCTTCTCCCTCACCAGCAGCGACTTGCCGTCGATCACCAGCGAGTTGCCCTGGTCTTCCGCCTTCCAGGTCACCGTGTAGGGGGCGCCGAGGTCGAGCGTGGTCGTCTCGCCCTCCTTCACCTCGATCGCCGGACTGTCGCCCTTGAAGATCCACGCCTGCTTGCTTTGCGCCGCCTTGCCGGTCTCGATGCGGCCGTAGGCGATCTCGTAGCGGCCGACCGGCAGCTCGACCGGCTTGCCGCCGGCGACGTCGAAGAAGGAGCCCTTGAACTCCTTCACCTCGGCCAGCACCACCATCTTCGGCTGCACCGGTCCGTTCCACTTCAAGACGACGTGGCCGGTCGAGATGTCGAGCTCGCGCGCGCGCACCTTCTTCGCGTGCGGATCGACCGGCTTCACGTGCCACCACTTGCCGGCGATCGACAGCACGTCGGACCACGGCTGCGGCCGGTTCTTGCCGATCACCACGCCGTCGTTGTCCATCCAGCGCGGGTTGCCGCGCAGGATGTTGTCGCCCTGGTCGCTCGGGTCGCCGATGCTCCCGCTGCAGTTGTCGTCGACGAAGAGCAGCGTCTCCTCGAGGAACTTGCCCTCGCGGTAGCAGCCGATCCGGTAGCGACCGCTGTTCTGGTAGTTCACCGGCGACTGGAACCACGTCTGGCTGGCGCCGCCCGAGAGCAGGAAGAAGGCGTAGCTCTCCGCGTCCTTGCCGTCGCCCGACTTGAAGCTGTTCAGCGTCGGCTTGCCGTCGATGATCTTGAGCGGCGAGTCGCCCTTGCTCTCCTTGCCGTTGCCGTCATGGTCGAAGAAGCCCTTCGAACCTTCGCGCAGCAGGCTCAGCGCCTTGCCGAACGGCGCGGCCTGCACCAACGTGCCGAACGGATGGGCGCCCGGCGACCAGCCGAACTCGCGCCAGAGCAGCAGGTGGTCGACCCCCCACGGCGAGGTCGACGCGAGCTGCGCCGGGTCCTTCATCTCCTTGTACGCCGTCTCGAACTCCTGCCACTCCGAGCCTTCCTTGTAGGCGGTGGTCGAGTTGCGCTTCGCCTTCGGCCCCTCGTCCTTGCCCTTCTCGAGCGGGTCGTGCCCCTTCTCGATCAGCTCGCGCCGCTTGTCGACCATGTGCTGGTACATGGCCTCCTTCGGGCGCCCCGCCGCGAGCCACTCGTCCATCGCCTTGTCGTAGACCTTGACGACCTCCTCGTACTCGCCGAGCTGCTCGTGGCAGTAGCCGACGTGGTAGCGGGCGATGCTCGAGATCTCGGTGTCGTTGGCCTTCTCGGCGGCGGCGACGGCGTCCTGCAGCTCGACGAAGGCGCGCCGGTAGTCGGCCGCCTCGCGCTTCTGGTTCGCCTCGGCGAACGTGGTCGCCCCCTTCGCCCAGGCGTTCCAGGCCGTGAGCCACGCCTGGCGCCCCTCGGACTCGGCCGCCTTCAGCCGCGCGAAGCGCTGCGTGTAGCGCTTGCCCTGCTCCACCTCGTCGGCGGCGGTCGCCAGCAGCGCGACGTCGTCGAGCGCGTTCTCCTCGCCGAAGACGAGCTTGAACGAGTACTGCAGCAGCACCTCCTCGGTGAGGCGCGGATCGCGTCCCGCGAGCTTGTTGATGCCGCGGTAGTCCTGCAGCTCGACCATCGACTTGTAGGCGGTCATGAACTCCTGCTGGCGGTTCGACAGCGCCTGGGCCGGCGCGAGGGCCGCCGCGCCGATCGAGACGAGGAGCACGACGAGGGCGCTTCGCAAGGCACGCATGGGCGCGTTCTCCGGACCGGGACGGGGGGCGCCGCGCGCCGAGGGCGGCGTCGCAAGTCCCGTCGGGTTCGGAAGCTAGGAGCGCTCGAAAAGGGTGTCAACTCGAGCGGCGCGCCGCCCGGACCGCGCCGCGCGCGACGGCGGCGGCGCTCGCCGCGGCGCCCCTCAGCGCCGCCCGCCCTTCAGCGATTCGCTGCGCGCGCGCAGGAACTGCCGCTCGCGCTCGGTGAGGCTGTTCATGCCGCTCGCGTGGATCTTCGCCAGCAGGCGGTCCATCTCGGCGTCGTCGGCCGCCTCGTCGCGCGCGGCCGTCGCGGCACGTTGCTGCGCCCGCTGCTCGCGCAGCGTCCCCCACCACGACAGCGCGTCGAAGCGGTGGCGGCACCAGAGGAAGCCGAACAGCGCGCCGCCGAGATGGCAGAGGTGCGCGACGCCGCCGGCGAACCCCTCGAACAGCAGCGGGTGGAGCGAGAAGGCGACCAGCAGCAGCGCCAGCACCTTGGCCGGGATGCGGAAGAAGTAGAAGAGGAAGGTGCGGTCGGGCGTCTCGCGGGCGATGAAGAAGATCAGCCCGTAGAGCCCGCCCGACGCGCCGATCAGCGGCCGATCGTCGCCTTGCTGCGCCGACACCACGAGGTGCGCCACCGCGCCGACCAGCGCGGAGCCGAAGAAGAGCGTCATGAACGGGCCGCGGCCGAGGCGCGACTCGAGCTCGCGGCCGAGGAACCAGAGCACGAACATGTTGAGCACGAGGTGCATCAGCTCGCGCGGCGCGTGCGGCAGCACGTAGCTGAAGAACGGCACGACGAACGGCGCGTTCGAGAGCCTGAGCCCGAGCCAGCGCGACGGCTGCGCGATCGCCGGCAGGCCCGCCGCCGCGACGATCACCTCGAGCAGCGTCACGGCGATCGCGCCGACCAGCAGCGCGCTCGCCACCGGCGTCGCCGCGAGGGCGGCGCGCCAGTCGGAGCCGCGGCCCGGCTCGTCGGGCTCTTCCCATTCGGTTCGGTACGCCATCGCCGCCTCCCTCGCCTGCGGACGCCATCGGCTGTCGGGCCGCCGGTATGTTAGGCCGCCTCTCGGACGAGGAAGCAGGGAGCGACGATGGGCGCGCGACTGATCGACGGCAAGGCGCTGGCGGCGGGGATCCTCGAGCGGGTCCGGCTCCAGCGCGCCGCGCTCGGCCGCCGCGAGCTGCGCCTCGTCTCGGTCTACGTCGGCGACGACGTCGCGTCGGCGGTCTACATCCGCAACCAGCGGCGCGCCTGCGAGCGCATGGAGATCCGCTTCGACCTCGACCACCTGCCGGCCGCGACCACCGAGAACGAGCTGGTCGACCACCTCCACGCGCTGAACGACGACGCGAGCGTCACCGGCATCCTGCTGCAGCGCCCCCTGCCGCCCCACCTGCGCCAGCTGCGCGTGCAGGCGAAGATCCACCCCGACAAGGACGTCGAGGGGCTGAACCCCGCCAACATCGGCTCGATCGTCTACGGCGTGCCGAAGCTGGTGCCGTGCACGGCGCTCTCGGCGGTCCGCTGCCTCAAGTCGACCGGCTTCCCGCTGCGCGGCGCCGACGTCGTGATGATCGGCCACAGCGAGGTGGTCGGGAAGCCGATCGCCTTCCTCATGCTGAACGAGTTCGCGACCTGCACCGTCTGCCACGTCGCGACGCAGGACCTCGCGGTGAAGACGCGCCACGCCGACGTGATCTTCACGGCGGTCGGGAAGCCGGGGCTCGTCACGGGCGCCATGGTGAAGCCGGGCGCGATCGTGATCGACATCGGCATCAAGCAGGTGGCGCAGGTCGGCCCCGATGGGCAGCCGCTGCTCGGACCAGACGGCCAGCCGCTGCAGCGCCTCTGCGGCGACGCCGACTTCGACTCCGTCTCCGCGGTGGCGAGCTGGATCACGCCCGTGCCGGGCGGCGTCGGCCCGGTCACGGTGGCGATGCTCGTCCACAACTGCGTGCTGGCCGCGCGGCTCCAGCAGGGGCTGCCGATCGACTCGCCGCTCGGCTGAGCGGTCCGTCGGGCGCCCCGCGGCCCCTGCCGTGCCTCAGCGATCGCGCTCGAGCACGAAGTCGGCGAGGTCGAGCAGCGTCTGGCGCGCAGCGCTCTGCGGCAGCGGCTGCACCTTGGCGCGCGCGTCGCGCACGAACTGCTGCGCGGTCGCCTGCGAGCTTTCGACGTCGGGCGTGAAGTCGACGATCGCGCGCAGCGCGGCGCGCGGGTCGCCGATGGCGCCGTCGGCCAGCATGCGCCGCACCTCGGTCGCGGTGGCGGCCGGCACGCGCTCGAGCAGCCGCAGCAGCGGCAGCGTCATCTTGCGCTCGGAGAGGTCGGTGCCGAGCGACTTGCCGACGCTGCGCTCGTCGCCGGCGAGGTCGAGGCAGTCGTCGATGATCTGGAACGCGATGCCGAGCAGCCGCCCGTACTCCTCGAGCGCGGTGACGTGGTCGGGCGTGGCGCCGGCGTACCAGGCGCCGAGACGGGCGCTCGCCGCGTAGAGCGACGCCGTCTTGTCCTCGATGATGCGCAGGTACTCGGCGATGGTGAGGTCGAAGCGGCCGCGATTGCAGTTCTGGTCGATCTCGCCGGTGCAGAGCCGGCGCGTCGTCTTGGCGAGGTGCAGGGCCGCGGTCCGATCCTCGAGCGTGTTGGCCAGCGCGAACGCCTGGGCGTAGATGAAGTCGCCGAGCAGGATCGGCACCTCGTTGCCGTGCAGCGCGTTGACGCTCGGCAGGTTGCGCCGCGTGGTGGCGTGGTCGAGCACGTCGTCGTGGAGCAGCGTCGCGGTGTGGATCATCTCCACGATCGCGCCGACCACGACGTGCGCCTCCTTCTCCTCGCCGGTCGCGCGCCCCGCCAGCAGCACCAGCGCCGGCCGCAGCTGCTTGCCGCGGAAGAGCGCCGCGTGCTCGACCAGCTTCTGCACGTGCGGCGACTCGGAGGCGAGCGCGCGGTGGTAGGCCGCGTCGACCCGCATCAGGTCCTGCTGCAGCGGCGCCAGCAGCGCCTTGGGATCGAGCCGCGCGGACGCGGCCGAATGGGCCGAGGCGCTCATCACTCCTCCTCCCCCGCTCCGCAGGCGACGGCGAGGTCGGCGGGCGTGTTGACGTTCATGAAGCAGGCCGGCGGCAGGTCGGCGACGCGCACGATCGGGAGCTCGGCCAGCAGCGCGTGGAGCGCGAGCTCGGGCGTCCGCTCCACCGCGCGCGCGAGCGACGTCGCGGCCGCCGGCGTCCAGATCGAGACGAGCGGCTCGAGGCCGTGCGCGCTGGTCGCGACGGCGAGCGACGCGGCGCCGCTCGTGGCGTCGGATGCGGCGTCGAGCGCGGCGGCGAGCCGGCGGTAGGCGGCGATCGAGAGCCACGGCAGGTCGCAGGGCGCGACGAACCAGCGGGCGGCCGGGAACGCCGCGAAGGCGGCGGCGAGCGCCTGCGCGGGACCGCGGCCCGGGTGCGGATCGGCGCAGGTCGCGACGTCGGCCGGGAGGCCCGGCAGCGGCGCGGCTCGCACCAGCACGCGCGTCGCGGCCAGCGGCGCGAGGCGGCGCAGCGCGCGCAGCGCGAGCGGCTCGCCGCCGGGATGGTCGGCCGTCGGCGCGCCGAACCTCTCGAGCGCCTTGTCGCGCCCGAAACGGCGCGACCGCCCGCCGGCGAGGAGCAGCAACACGTCGCGCACGGCGCTCACGTCAGCTCTTCTTCTCGTCGCCGTCGCCCGCCTCGCCGGCGTCGTCCTCGTTCGCGCCTTCCTTCAGCCCCTTCTTGAAGCTGGTCACGCCCTTGCCGAGGTTGCGCATCATGGTCGGGAGCCGCGTGCCGAAGAGCAGCAGCACGATGAAGGCGATAACGATCAGCTCCTTGAAGCCGATCGAGCCGAGGAAGAGGAGTGGCAAGGTCACCTCGCTGGCGTGGCGGGCGCTCGGAGCGAGCAGCCCACGGGGCGCAGGGTACGGCGGCGGATGATACGGCGCCCTCGCGGCGGCGCGAGGGTGGCCCGTCACGGCGCGCGGGGGGAACCGAGGGTTTCACCCACCCGGCCCCCCCCGCGCCGCCGCGACGCTCGACTCCTCAATGGCCGGCGTCGAGCAGCTCCTTCATCGCGATGCCGAGCTTGGCGGGGTTCAGGACCATCTTCACGCCCGCCTTCTTCAGCACCTTCATCTTCTCGGCGGCGGTCCCCTTGCCGCCCGCGATGATCGCGCCGGCGTGGCCCATGCGCTTCCCCGACGGCGCCGACTGGCCGGCGATGAAGCCGACCACCGGCTTGGTGACGTGCGCCTCGATGAAGTGCGCCGCCTCCTCCTCGGCCGTGCCGCCGATCTCGCCGATCATCACGATCCCCTCGGTGCCGGGGTCGTCCTGGAACATCCGCAGCACGTCGACGAAGTTGGTGCCGGGCAGCGGATCGCCGCCGATGCCGACGCAGGTCGACTGGCCGAGGCCGAGCTGCGTCAGCTGCCAGACCGCCTCGTAGGTGAGCGTGCCGCTGCGCGACACGACGCCGATGGTGCCGGGGCGGTGGATGTAGCCCGGCATGATCCCGATCTTGCAGCCAGTCTTGTGCTCGCCTTCGGCGAACGCGCCCGGCGTGATGACGCCCGGGCAGTTCGGTCCGACCAGGCGCGTGTTGCTGCGGGCCAGCACGCGATGGACCTTCGCCATGTCGTTGACCGGGATGCCCTCGGTGATGCAGATCACCAGCGGGAGCCGGGCGTCGATCGCCTCGAGGATCGCGTCGGCCGCGAAGGCGGCGGGCACGTAGATCACGCTCGCGTTGGCGCCGGTCTTCTCGACCGCCTGCGCCACGGAGTCGAACACCGGGACCTTGCCGACGCCGAGGTCGAGCTCGGTGCCGCCCTTGCCGGGCGTCACGCCGCCGACCATCTGCGTGCCGTACTCGATCGCCTTCGTCGTGTGGAACTTGCCGGCCTCGCCGGTGATCCCCTGGCAGATGACGCGCGTCGACTTGCCGACCAGGATGCTCATGCCTTGCCTCCCTGCGCGGCCTTCACGACGGCCTTCGCCGCCGTGTCGATGGTCGTCGCGGTCAAGATCTTCATGCCGCTCTCGTCGAGCATCTTGCGGCCGAGCTCGACGTTGGTCCCCTCGAGGCGAACCACCAGCGGGACGGTGAGATGCACTTCCTTGGCCGCCGCGAGGATGCCGCCCGCGATCACGTCGCACTTGGCGATGCCGCCGAAGATGTTGACGAGGACCGCCTTCACCTTCGGGTCCTTGAGGATCAGCTTGAACGCCGCGCAGACCTGGTCCTTGGTCGCGCCGCCGCCGACGTCGAGGAAGTTGGCCGGGAAGCCGCCGGCGAGCTTGATGGCGTCCATGGTCGCCATCGCGAGGCCGGCGCCGTTCACCATGCAGCCGACGTTGCCGTCGAGCGAGACCCACGACAGGCCGTGCTCCGACGCCGCCGACTCGCGCGCGTCTTCCTCGTCCTTGTCGCGGTACGCCACCACGTCCTTGTGGCGGAACAGGCCGTTGCCGTCGAAGGCGACCTTCGCATCGAGCGCGATCAGGCCGCCCTGCTTGGTCACCACCAGCGGGTTGACCTCGACCATCGCGCAATCCTTCTCCAGGAAGGCGCGGCAGAGCGCCTGGAGCAGCGGCACGGCCGCCTTGAAGGCGTCGCCCGCGAGGCCGACCTTGAGCGCGATGCGGCGCGCCTGGTAGCCGGCGAGCCCCTGCAGCGGATCGAACCACTCGCGCAGGATCTTCTCGGGGTTGCGCGCGGCGACCTCCTCGATCTCGACGCCGCCCTCCGAGCTCACCATCAGCACCGGGAGGCGCGCGGCGCGATCGAGCACCACGCCGACGTAGAGCTCACGCGCGATCTCGCACCCCTCCTCGACCCAGACCTTGCGCACCTTGGCGCCTTCCGGGCCGGTCTGATGGGTGACGAGCGGCTTGGCGAACATCCCGGCTGCGGCCTTGCGCGCCTCGTCCGCCGACTTCACCAGCTTCACGCCGCCCGCCTTGCCGCGGCCGCCGGCATGCACCTGCGCCTTCACGACGGCGACCTTCGCGCCGAGCGCGGTGAACGCCTTCGCGGTCGCATCGGCATCGAGCGCGAGCTGGCCGCGCAGGACCGGCACGCCGAACTTGGCGAGCAGTTCCTTCGCCTGATACTCGTGGATCTTCAAGGATTTGGACCCCTCGGGGTGTTGCGGATCGGAGGTTCGCCGCGCGCGTTACTTGAGCAGTCCCTGCTTGCGCAGGACGTCGAGGTCCTTGCGGATCGCGTCGGCCGACTTCTGCAGCGACGCCTTGTCGCCGTCGTTCAGCTTGAGCTCGACGATCCGCTCGACGCCGCCCTTGCCGAGCACGCACGGGACGCCCATGTAGATGTCGGAGAGCCCGTACTGGCCGGTGAGGTAGGCCGCGCACGGCAGCAGCCGCTTCTGGTCGCGCAGCACCGAGTGGGCCATCTCGACGACGCTCGCAGCCGGCGCGTAGTAGGCCGAGCCGGTCTTCAGCAGGTTGACGATCTCCGCGCCGCCGTTGCGGGTGCGGTCGGAGAGGCGCTTGATCTGCTCGGGCGTCATCAGCTCCTCGATCGACACGCCCGACACCGTGCTGTAGCGCGGCAGCGGGACCATCGAGTCGCCGTGGCCGCCGAGCACCATCGCATGCACGCACTCGAAGCTGACTCCGAGCTCCATCGCGATGAAGGCGCGGAAGCGGGCCGAGTCGAGCACGCCGGCCATGCCGATCACGCGCTCGGCCTTGAAGCCGAGCATCGCGCGCATCAGGTAGACCATCGTGTCGAGCGGGTTGGTGACGACCAGCACGGTCGCGTTGGGCGAGCCCGCCTTCACGTAGTCGGCGACCGCCTGCACGATCTTGCCGTTCACGCCGAGCAGGTCGCTGCGGTCCATGCCCGGCTTGCGCGGCAGGCCGGCCGTCACGATCACGAGGTCCGAGCCGTAGGTCTCCTTCGGATCGTTGGTGCCGACGATGCGGCTCGAGTAGCCGCGCACCGGGCCCGACTGCATGAGGTCGAGCGCGATCCCTTGCGGCTTGCCCTCGACGATGTCGATCAGGCAGACGTCCGCGAGGTTGTCCTCGACGATGCGCTGCGCCGTGGTCATGCCGACGAAGCCCGAGCCGACGACCGTCACCTTCGCCATGGTTCTCTCTCTCCTTGCGCGCCCGCAGGCGCGACCAGCGTCCAGTTCGAGGGGGCCCGCGAGGCGGGCGGGGCGAGCCGCGATCGCCCGAGTTCGCCCGAGCTCACAGTCGGGCGATGATCGCGTCCGCCATCTCCTTGGTGCCGACCGGCGGGCGCGCGTCGCCGGCGCTGCGCAGGTCGTAGGTCACGTGCTTGCCTTCGGCGATGACCGCGGCGCACGCCTTCTGCACGCGCGCGCACGCCGCCTTCTCGCCGAGGTAGTCGAGCATCAGCGCGCCCGACAGGATCAGCGCGGTCGGGTTCACCTTGTTCTGGCCGGCGTACTTCGGCGCGCTGCCGTGCACCGCTTCGAACATCGCGCCGTTCAGGCCGATGTTGGCGCCCGGCGCGACGCCGAGCCCGCCGATCAGTCCGGCGCAGAGGTCGGAGACGATGTCGCCGTAGAGGTTCGGCAGCACCAGCACGTCGTACTTGTCGGGGAACTGCACGAGCTGCATGCACATGTTGTCGACGATGCGGTCCTCGAACTCGATCTTCGGGTGCTTCGTCGCGACCTCGCGGGCGACCTCGAGGAAGAGGCCGTCCGTGTGCTTCATGATGTTCGCCTTGTGGACCGCAGTGACCTTCTTGCGGCCGTTCTTCTCGGCGAAGTCGAAGGCGAACTCGACGATCCGGCGGCTGCCCTCGACCGAGATCGGCTTGATCGAGATGCCGGCGTGGTCGCGGATCTTCGCGGCCGGCTGCAGGTCCTTGATCACCTCGAGGATGCGCGCCGCCTCGGGCGTGTCGCGCTTGAACTCGATGCCGGCGTAGAGGTCTTCCGTGTTCTCGCGCACGATCACGAGGTCGATCTTGTCGTAGCGCGAGCGGACGCCCTGGAACGTCTTGCAGGGGCGCAGGCAGGCGTAGAGGTCGAAGATCTTGCGCAGCTCGACGTTGACCGAGCGGAAGCCGGTGCCGACCGGCGTCGTGATCGGCGCCTTCAAGCAGACCTTGGTCCGCTTCATCGACTCCTTCACCCTCTCCGGCAGCGGCGTCCCCTCGCGCGCGTGGACGTCGACGCCGGCGTCCTGGATGTCCCAGTCGATCTTGACGCCGGTGGCGTCGACGACGCGCTTGGTCGCCTCGGCGACTTCCGGCCCGATGCCGTCGCCGCGGATGAGGGTCACGGTGTGGCCCATGGCTCGCTGCTCCCTGTCTGGTGGATCGAGCCGCGGCAGCCGCCGAGCGGTCGCCGCGGCGTGCGTTCGTGCGGTCTCTTGCCGAAAAACGGCCGCGGGATGCTAAGGCGCGCGCCGCGTGCTCGCAACGCCAGCGGGGGGCGGCGATCCGCGCGGGAACGCGCCAAGGAGCGGACGCGGGGCCGACCGCGGGACCAACCGCGGGAACACCCCTGAAACGAGCGAAGCCGGAGCCCTCGTCGGGCCCCGGCTTCGTGTTCGGCGGCGTCGATCGCCCGCGCGGCTCAGCTGCGCTTCAGCTCCTTCGCCGGCTCGAGCGCGACCCACTTCGCCTTCTTCAGCTTGATCAGGTCGTACTGACGGGCGTACTCGTCGCCCGGCCGCGCCGACTCGAGCACCAGCGCGCGATCTTCGACGTAGGTGCGCCCCTTGTCGCGGTAGACGCGGTCGCACAAGCCGAGCACGTGGATGTCGAGCAGGTCGACGTTCGGGTCGAGCTTCCCGAAGGTCACCAGCACCTCGACCGACGCCCCGTCGGCGAGCATCTCGCCGCGGATCTCGGTGAGCGTCTTGTAGGTCTTGCCGCTCTTCGCCTCGAGGTGCGCCTTCACGACCGGATCGATCGTGCCGCGGTAGGTGCGGCCGGCGACGTCGGTGTTCGCCCAGACGCCGAGGCTCATCGGGACCTCGCGGCCGGTCCGATTCTCGAGCGTGAAGATCATGTAGCCGTAGGCGCCCGCGCCCTCGACGCCGCGCAGCGTGACGCTCGAGATCTGCGCCGGCTTGCAGTCGAGCTGCCAGCGGACCTCGGCGCGCAGCGGCGCCGCCAGGAAGGCGAGGAAGGCGAAGACCAGGGCGAATCGCATGGGGCCGTTCCTTCAGGGCTTCAGGTGGCGAACTCCGGCGGTCCGTCGGACGCGCAGGAGGGCCGGGATTACGCCGGCCGCGTCGGGAAGTGTCAAGCGTGCGGAGCGAGCCGCAGGGCAGTCACCGCCCCGCCCTCGCGGCGATCCGCGGCGCTCACTCGAACGAGAGCTTCTTCAGGTCCTCGTCCGGGGAGTCGGGACCGACCGGCAGCCAGTCCTGCCCCTCGGGCAGCGCGTCCTTGTAGTCGGCGAACTTCTTCACGCTGATGTGCAGGTCGGCGTAGACGATGTTGACGATGTCGCCGTGGTTCGGTCGGCCGGCGCCGCCGTACCAGTTGTCGTCCGAGGCGATCACCTCGTTGTCGAGCTTGTCCTTGCGCAGCGGGAAGGTGATGGTGTCACGCCCGGCGTAGGAGATGCAGTCGGTGTTCAGGTTCTCCCAGTCGGAGAGCCCCGAGCCGATCTTCTTGGTCGGGTCGGCCGGGTCGTACGTCTCGTCGTCGGTGCCCGGGCAGACGAACTTCTTCAGCGCCTCGCCCGAGATGTAGCCCTCCTTCACCGGCGTGAGGAGGAACTTGACGCCCGCGGCCTTCGGCCACTTGCCGGCGCAGCGCGTGTCGACGTAGGACTGCATCACGCCGGCGATGTCGCGCAGTTGCTGCTGGCAGGCGTTCTCGTTCGCCGTGGCGCGCGCCTTCGAGACGAGCGTCAGCGAGAGGCCGACCAGCAGGCTCAGGATCGCCATCGCGGCCAGCAACTCGACGAGCGTGAAGCCGCGGGTGCGGCGGAGCGAACGAGCGCGGATCGGATCCATGGCAACTCCTCGCAGCGGTCGATGCAGCGGTCGATCGACCGCTGGGACACCGCCCCGGCGCGGCGGTGGTCGTTCTGGCCCGGTCGGGCCGTCGAACCGAGCCCGGACGCTAGCTTCGACCGGCCGGTTCCGATACCGAGCGGGACGCCCGCGGTAACCGCGATGAGCGGTTCCTGCGGGCGACTTCGCTCACAACCCGCACTCCTTGCGGAGCGCCGCCGCCTTGTTGGTCTTCTCCCACGAGAACTGCTCGCGCCCGAAATGGCCGTGGCGCGCCGTCTCGAAGTAGATCGGCTTCAGCAGGTCGAGGTCGCGGATGATCGCGCCCGGCCGCAGGTCGAAGTGCTTGGCGACCGCCTTCTCGATCTGCGCCTCGTCGACCTTCGCCGTCCCGAAGGTGTCGACGCGCACCGAGACCGGCTTCGCGACGCCGATCGCGTAGGCGACCTGCACCTCGCAACGGCTCGCCAGCCCCGCGGCGACGACGTTCTTCGCCACCCAACGCGCCGCGTAGGCGGCCGAGCGGTCGACCTTGCTCGGGTCCTTGCCGGAGAAGGCGCCGCCGCCGTGGCGCCCCATGCCGCCGTAGCTGTCGACGATGATCTTGCGGCCGGTGACGCCGGTGTCGCCCTGCGGGCCGCCGATGACGAAGCGGCCGGTCGGGTTGACGTGGATCTTCGTGTTCGCGTCGAGCAGCCCCTTCGGGATCTCCGCCTTGATCACGTGCTTGATCATGTCGGCGCGGATCTTGTCGGCGTCGACGTCGGGATCGTGCTGCGTCGAGATCACCACCGCCTCGACGCGCACCGGCTTCGTCCCGTCGTACTCGACCGTCACCTGGCTCTTCGCGTCGGGGCGCAGGTACTTGAGCTTCTTCGCGAAGCGCAGGTCGGCGAGCCGGATGATCAGGCGGTGCGCCAGCATGATCGGCAGCGGCATCAGCTCGGGCGTCTCGTCGCACGCGAAGCCGAACATGAGCCCCTGGTCGCCGGCGCCCTGGTCGAGGCTCACCTTGCGCGCGTTGCCGGTGACGCCCTGCGCGATGTCGGGCGACTGGTTGTGGATCGCGATCAACACGCCGCAGGTGTCGGCCGCGATGCCCCACTGGTCGTCGACGTAGCCGACCTTGCGCAGCGCGTCGCGCGCCACTTCCATGTAGTCGACCTTCGCCGACGTCGTGAGCTCGCCCGCGACGATCACCTGGCCGGTGGTCAGCAGCGTCTCGCACGCCACGCGCGAGTAGGGATCCTGCGCGAGGCAGGCGTCGAGGACCGAGTCGGAGATCTGGTCGGCGAGCTTGTCGGGGTGCCCCATCGACACCGACTCGGACGTGAAGAGCGTGCGCTTGGCCATGGAGGGAGGGGATCTCGCGTTTTGCCCGCTGCCGGAACGCTCGGCGCAGCGGGACGGGTGGAATTCGAAGGGGCGCGATTCTGCCGTTCGGGCGCGCCGGATACAGGCAGAAAGGCGATCGGCCTGGGGTCAGCCTGTGGAAAGCAGCGACAGCAGCACGTCGAGGCTGCGCGCGGTGCCGCCGCGGATCGCCGCGACCGCCGCCCGGCCGCGCTCGCCCTGCGCGCGGGCCGCCGCGGGGTCGACGAGGTAGCGGGAGATCGCGGCGGCGAGCGCCCCACGCTCCGCCACCACCTCGCCCCCGCCGCGCTCCGCGAGCAGCGCCACCTCGGCGCGGAAGTTCTCGGTCGAGGGACCGTAGAGCGTCGCGACGCCGAGCGCCGCCGGCTCGAGCATGTTGTGGCCGCCGCGTTCGACGAGGCTGCCGCCGACGAAGGCGACCCGCGCCAGCGCATAGAAGGTCTCGAGCTCGCCGATCGTGTCGGCGACCAGCACGGCGTGCGCCGGCGGCGGCGCGCCGCGCGCCCGCACTTCGGTGAGCCGCGCCGCCTGTCGCCCCATTCGCTCGATCGTGCGCACCACCTCGCCGACCCGCTCGACGTGGCGCGGCGCGATCAGGAGGCGCGTCGCCGGTGCGGCGCGCTCCCACGCCGCGAGCTCCTGCACGAACAGCTCCTCCTCGCCGGCGTGCGTGCTGCCGGCGACGATCAGCGGCGCATCGGCGGCGAGCCCGAGCAGCGCGCGCGTCGCGACCAGCTGCGCCTCCGGCAGCTCGGTGCGCAGCGTGTCGTACTTCAGGTTGCCCGTCACCTCGACCTGCGCGTCGGGCACGCCGAGCGCGCGCAGCCGCTCGGCGTACTCCTCGCTCTGCACGGCGTAGCGGCGGATCAGCTCGAACTGCGGCAGGAGGCGCGAGAGCAGCCGGTAGCCCTTGAAGCTGCGCGCCGAGACGCGTCCGTTCACGATCACCACCGGGATCGAGCGTCGCTGCGCCTCGGCCATCAGGTTGGGCCAGATCTCGAGCTCGACCAGCACGATCAGGTCGGGACGCACGCGATCGAGCACGCGCCGCACGATCCAGCGCAGGTCGAGCGGGAACTGCACGACGAGCTGCTCGGGGAAGAGTCGCTTCGCCAGCGCGAAGCCAGCCGACGTCGTCGAGCTCACCACGAGGTCGTGGTCCGGCCGCGCCGCCGCGAGCTGCGTCACCAGCAGCCGCGCCGCCTTGATCTCCCCCACCGAGACGCCGTGCACCCAGATGCAGGGACGCGCGCCCGCGCGGCGCGGCCCCGCGCCGAAGCGCCCGCCGAGCGACTCGCGCAGGCCGCGGTCGCGCAGCGCCCGCAGCGCGAACCACGGCGCCGCGAAGAGCAGGAAGAGCAGGAAGAGGCCGTCGTAGAGCGCGTGCAGCAGGAACAGCACGAGCGGCGAGCGGCGGGCAGCGCTCACCTCGGCGCGCTCGGGGTCAGGCGCCGTTGCCGTGGCACTTCTTGAACTTCTGGCCGCTGCCGCACGGGCAGGGATCGTTGCGTCCGACGTCGGCGTAGGCGGGATTGCGCGCGGCGGGACGCGCCGGCGGCTTCGCGGGCGTCGCGCCGCTCGCCGGGGGAGCGGCGGGCGGCATCGCGAGCGGTCGCTGCGGCACGATCGCCGGGCGACCGAGGTTCGCCGGCACCACGATCGGCGGCGTCGGCGCGGCGGCCGGCGCAGCCGAGGGGGCCGCGGCGGAGTCGGACGCAGCGGACGACGAGGGGGTCGACGGCGCGACCGCCGGTGCAGCGGTCGGCGCGGCGGTCGGCGCCGCTGCGGACGGCGCGGGGCGCGCGACCGGCGGGCGCAGCGCGGCTTGCGCCGGCGACGCGACCGCGCGCGCGCCCGACGGCGCTTCGGCCGGCGCGGCCGGCTTCAAGCGGTAGAGGAGCGTCAGCACCTCGTCGCCGATCGACGCGAGCATCTCCTCGAACATCCGGAACGACTCTTTCTTGTACTCGTTCTTCGGATCGATCTGCCCGTAGCTGCGCAGGCCGATGCCCGAGCGCAGCGCGTCGAGGTTGATCAGGTGGTCCTTCCACTTGGTGTCGATCACGTTCAGCAGCAGGTAGCGCTCGAGGCGGCGCATCATGTCGGGCGTCAGCTCGGCCTCGCGCTCGACGTAGAGCTTCTCCGCCGCCTCCCCGAGCGCCTTCTCGAGCTCCTCGCGCTCGCGCCCGAAGAACGCGGCGCCGTCGACCTTGGTGCCGATCTTCGCGTTCACCGCCTGCGCCGCCTCGGCGTACTGCGCCGCTTCCGGCTTCTCGCCGATGTAGGTCGAGACCGCCCGCTCGACGTGCTCGCGGATCATCTCGGTCACGCGCTCGCGGCAGTCGGCCCCCTCGAGCACCTCCTGGCGCAGGCCGTAGACCGTGCGGCGCTGCTTGTCCATCACCTCGTCGTACTCGAGGAGGTTCTTGCGGATGTCGAAGTTGCGCCCCTCGATGCGCTTCTGCGCCCGGCGGATCGAGCGCGACACCATGCCGCTCTGGATGTCGACGTCCTCGGTCATGCCGACCAGCTCGAGGATGCGCTGCACGCGGTCGTTGGCGAACACGCGCATCAGGTCGTCTTCGAGCGACAGGTAGAAGCGCGAGCTGCCGGGGTCGCCCTGGCGAGCGCAGCGGCCGCGCAGCTGGTTGTCGATGCGCCGCGCCTCGTGCCGCTCGGTGCCGAGCACGTGCAGGCCGCCGGCCGCGATGACGCGCTGCTTCTCCTCCTCGCACTGCACCTTGAACTGGGCGAGGAGCTCCTCGAAGCGCTCCGGGGCGCCGAGCTTGCGCGACTCGGTGCGGGCGAGGTACTCGGGGTTGCCGCCGAGCAGGATGTCGGTGCCGCGGCCGGCCATGTTGGTGGCGATCGTCACGGCGGCGTAGCGCCCCGCCTGCGCGATGATCTCCGCCTCGCGCTCGTGGAACTTGGCGTTCAGCACGTTGTGCGGCACGCCCGCCTTGACGGCGTCGCGCGCATCGGCGGCCCGCGCGATCCCCTCCATCCAGAAGGCGAGGTCGGCCTTCGGCGCCAGCTCCACCACGCGATCGGCCAGCGCGCGCGCCTTCTTGCCGTCGAGGCGCGCCGGCGTGGCGAGCGCCGCGGTCAGCTCCGCCTTGAAGTCGTCCGGCAGCTTCGCCTTGGCGAGCGACGCCTCGGCGTGCTTGGCGCGCCGCAGCACCACGTCCGACATCAGCTGCGGATCGGAGAGGTAGCGCGACAGCAGCTCGGACTTCTCGATGCTGACGGTGCCGACCAGCACCGGGCGGCCGAGGCGGTGCTGCTCGACGATCTCCTGCACGACGAAGGGGAACTTCTCCTTCTGCGAGCGGTAGATCACGTCGTCGTGGTCGACGCGCACGTTCTTGCGGTTGGTCGGGATCTGGACGACGTCGAGGTTGTAGATCTTGCTGAACTCGGCCGCCTCGGTGATGGCGGTGCCGGTCATGCCGGCGATCTTCGAGTAGAGCTTGAAGTAGTTCTGGTAGGTGATCGTCGCGAGGGTCTGGTTCTCCTCGCGGATGCGGATCCCTTCCTTCGCCTCGACCGCCTGGTGGAGGCCGTCCGACCAGCGCCGCCCCTGCTGCATGCGGCCGGTGAACTCGTCGACGATCACGATCTCCTGCGAGCCGTCCTCGCCGGGCCGCTTCACGTAGTGGACGTCGAGCTTGTAGAGGTTGTGGGCCTTGAGGGCGCACTCGATGTGGTGCGGCCAGTCCATGTGCGGGCCGTCGTAGAAGGTCGGCACGCCGACCAGCCGCTGCGCCTCCTCGATGCCGTCGTCGGTGAGGATGACGCCGTGCTCCTTCTCCTTCACCTCGAAGTGGACGTCCTTCTTCAACCGCCGCGCGACGCCGTCCGCGATGTAGTACTTGCGGGTCGACTGCTCCGGCATGCCGGAGATGATCAGCGGCGTGCGCGCCTCGTCGACGAGGATCGAGTCGACCTCGTCGATGATCGCGAAGTGCAGCTGCTTCTGGACCTGCAGCTCGGCGCGCGACTTCATGTGGTCGCGCAGGTAGTCGAAGCCGAACTCGCTGTTGGTGCCGTAGACGATGTCGCAGGCGTACTGCGAGAGCCGCTCGGCCGGATCCATCTGGCTCTGGATGCAGCCGACGGTCAAGCCGAGGTAGGCGTGCACCTTGCCCATCCAGTCGGCGTCGCGGCGGGCGAGGTAGTCGTTGACGGTGACGATGAAGCAGCCGCGTCCCGCCAGCGCGTTCAGGTAGGCCGGGCAGGTCGAGACCAGCGTCTTGCCTTCGCCGGTCGACATCTCGGCGATGCGCCCCTCGTGGAGGACGACGCCGCCCATCAGCTGCACGTCGAAATGGCGCAGTCCGATCGCGCGCTTCGACGCCTCGCGCACCTGCGCGAACGCCTCGGGCAGGATCTCGCGCAGGATCTTGGCCTGCTCCTCGCGCGACTTGCCCTTCAGCCGCTCCTTCCACGCCGCCGTCTGCGCCTGCATCTCGGCTTGCGAGCGCGCCTCGGCCTGCGGCGCGATGGCATCGATGCGCGCCACGATGGCGCGGTAGCCATCGAGCAGACGCGAGTTGCGCGAGCGGAACACCTTGCGCAGCACGCCGCCGGAGCGCTCGCCGAGGACCTCGAACTTCTCGCCGATCCAGCGGCCGAACCGCTCGATGAGCTCGACGTCCTTGCTGACCTTGTCGCTGTCGCCCATGAGCCGTCCTGCCGCCCGCCGAGTCCGGCGCGGCTCCGGGGGGTGGAAGCGGCCGGCGTCGCCCCGCGAGCTTCGGGGGCGGCGCAAAAGGATCGCGAGTGTTAACGCCGCTGCGCGAGAGCGTCAACTCGCCGCAGCGCCGCTGCGATAGCAATCAGCGCACCAACGCCTCGATGAAGTAGAGCAGCACGTCCGCCTGGAAGGGCTTGATGAGGAACGCCTTCGCGCCGGCCGGCGGTTTGTCGCCGAGCGGCCGCAAGCTGGACAGAAGGACGGGGATGGCGGAACGCAGGGGGTCCTGCTGGAGCCGCGCGCAGACCTCCTGCCCGGTCAGCTTCGGCATGTCGCAGTCGAGGATGATCAGGTGGTGGCGCGCCGGGTCGGCCGCCGCGAGCCCCGCCTCGCCGTCGCGCTCGAGGTCGACGTCGTAGCCGCGCGAGCCGAGGAACGCCGCGAGCGTCTCGCCGGCGAAACGGTCGTCATCGACCACGAGGATCCGCTTCTCCTTGCGCTTCACCGCGCACTGCTGCCCCTCGGTGAGGTGGGTCACCAGGTCGAGCAGCGTCGGCAGCCCCTCCGCGTTCCAGCGCTCCTCGATGCGCTGCTTCAGCTGCGCGTTGTAGGCCTGCAGCTCGGCGAAGGCGCGCACCTCCTCGGTGTCGCGCGGGTCGGGCTCGAACATCCACTCGTGCGTGTCGACCTGGAGGAAGTACTCCCCCATGATCAGCTGCTCGCCGAGCACCAGCTTCATCAGCGGGAAGCGCGGATTGCCGAGCTGCAGCAGGTACTGGTCGACCAGCCGCTCGAGCGGGAGCTTGCGCTGCTTCTCGGGCGGCAGCGCGGGGTCGAGCGGCTCGACGCGCTTCGGCGGCTCGTGCTTGAAGAGGCCGAGCTCGGGCGCGAGCAGCAGCGCGACCGACTGCCCCTCGAGCGGCGGCAGCTTCGGCCGGCGGGCGGCCGCCTCGTCGCCCCACGCGATCTCGAGGTAGATCTCGATCGCGCGCGCGACCGCGGCGGCCGGGATCTCGGAGAGCTTCACGCCTTCGCCCCGCTCGCGGCGCGATGGGCGCGGCCGACGTGGTCGCGCGGCGACGACGCGCCCGCCTGCTCGAGCAGCGCCGGCAGCCGCGTCGCGATCTCGCGCAGCACGAACGGGTTGCGGAACGTCGCGGTGCCGACCTGCACCGCGCGCGCGCCGGCGGCGAGGAACTCCATCACGTCCTCGGCGCACTCGACGCCGCCCGCCGCGACGATCGGCAGGCCGGTCTTCCGGAACGCGGTGTAGACGAGGTACATCGCCTGCGGCTTCAGCGCCGGTCCCGAGAAGCCGCCGTGGCCGGCGCCGAGCCGCGGCTTGCCGGTCCGCCAATCGAGCGCGAGGCCGAGCGCCGTGTTGCTGAGCGTGAGCGCGTCGGCGCCGCCCGCCTTGCAGGCGAGCGCGATCTCGGCGATGTCGGCCACGTTGGGCGCGAGCTTGGCGAACAGCGGCAGCGCGATCTGGCGGCGGACGTGGCGCACGCACTGCTCCGCCAGTTCGGGACTCTTCGCGAAGGGGAAGCCCGACTCGACGTTCGGGCAGCTCAGGTTGAGCTCGACGGCATGGAAGGCGTCGGGCGCGGCCGCCAGCGCGGCGGCGAGCTTGGCGCCGATCACCTCGAACTCGCCGACCCGCTCGCCGGCGACGTTCACCACCAGCGCGCTGGTGCGACCGCGCAGCCGCGGCAGGGTGACCGCGATCAGGTGATCGACGCCTTCGTTCGGCAGTCCGATCGAGTTGAGGATGCCGCCCGCCACCTCGACGATGCGCGGCGGCGGGTTGCCGCGCCGCGGATGGAGCGTCACCGTCTTCAGGACGACCGCGCCCGGCTCGCGCAGGTCGATCCAGCTCGCCATCTCGTCTTCGTGGCCGAAGGTGCCCGAAGCGGAGAGCAGCGGATTCACCAGCGAGAGACCCCCGACCTCCGTCCCGAGCGTCGCCACGTGATCGCTCCCTCGAGCGGCGTCAGCTCGCCGCGGTGGGCGGCGAGGACGGCTTGCCGGCGCGCATCATGCCAAGCGCGAGGATGGCGACGCCGACGCAGATCGCCGAGTCGGCGACGTTGAAGGCGGGGAACGGCTGGCAGAGCGGCACGCCGTCGAAGTAGACCTCGACGAAGTCGCGCACGCCGAGGTAGCGGAACGAGTCCCAGATGTTGCCGATGGCGCCGCCGAGGATCGCGCCGAGCGCGAGGCGCGCGCCGCGCTGCCCCGCCGGCAGGCTGCTGAGCAGGAAGAAGATCACCAGCACCGCGAGCGGCCGGACCAGCTTCAAGACGTGCGGATAGTCCTGGAACGCGCCCCACATCATCCCGGGGTTCAGCATCGTCACGAGGCGGAGCCACTCGCCCACGACCGGCTCCTTCGGCCGCGGCGCCTGGCGCCAGAACTCCTCGATGGTCGCGTACTGCGTGGGATCGACCTTGAGGTAGTCGAAGACCGCTTGCTTCGACCAGAGGTCGAGCACGAGGATCACCAGCGCCGCGCCCCAGAACAGCTTGGAACGCCAAGCGCTGCCGCGCACCGCGCCGCTTTGACCGGACTCGGAGTCGGCGACTCGATCAGCGACCGGCGGCTCCGCAGCGGCCACGCGCCTCTCAGCTCTCCCCTTCGTGCGACTGCTGGCAGGTCACGCAGAGGCGCGCGAACGGGAGGATCTCGAGACGCGCCAACGGGATCGGCGTCTGGCAGGTCTCGCACACGCCGAACTGCCCCTGGTCGCAGCGCACGAGCGCCTCGTCGACCTCGCGAGCCAGTTCCGCCTCGCTCTCGATCAAGCCGAGCGTGAAGTCCTGCTCGTAGTTGTCGGTGCCGGTGTCGGCGACGCTGTCGGACGAGTTGTCCTGCGCGGTCACCTTGAGCGCCTCGTCCTGCATCATGTTGAGGTCGGCCGCGAGCCGCGCCCGCCGCTGCAGGAGCAGTTCGCGGAAGTGGTCGAGCTGCTGGATCGTCAGCTCCGCCGAGCGGCGCTTCTTGCTGCCCGAATCGAGCACCGGCTTCTCTTCGACGACGCGCTCCGCGCGCACGACCGTCGCCTTGCTGCCCTTCGCGCCGGGCTTCAGCGTCGAGACCTGCATCACCTGGATCTTGCGCGGCGGGGCGGCCGGAACTTCCGGCAGCTTCGGAGCCTTGGCCGACGCCTTGCCCTTCTCCTTCGCGCCGCCTGCGCCCTTGCCCTCCGAGCCGCCTTCCTTCACGTTGAGCTTCTCCGAGCTGTTCTTGGCGGTCTTGGACGATGCGCGCTTGCTCTCGCCACCCACGGCGGCAGCGCCGACGGCTGCAGGCGCGTTCTTCGCGGCGTTCTTGTCGCGGATCGCTTGCGCGAGCTTGTTCTTGAACGCCTCGCTCTTTGGCGCGCCCTCTTTCGGCGCGCCATCCTTCGCTGCGCCATCCTTCACCGGGGACTTCGCTTCGACCTTGCCGGTCGACTTGCCCTCCCCGGCCGGTTTCGCTGCCACCGGCTTCGCAGAGGTCGGCTTCGCCGCCGCGGACTTCTCGTTGGCAGCCTTCGTCGGTGCTGCCTTCGTCGGTGCTGCCTTCGTCGGGGCTGCCTTCGTCGGGGCAGCATTCGTCGGTGCTGCCTTCGCCGGCGCACCCTTCGCCGAATCCGCCTTCGCAGGCGCGGACTTCGACGCCATCGGCTTGGCCTTCGCCGCCTTCGATTCAGCCTTCGCAGCGGGCTTCGTCACCGACTTCGCAACCGACTTCTCGGCGGACTTGGCCGCGACCTTCGTCGCCGCCTTATCCGTCGGCTTCGCACTCGACCTCGGCGTCGCAGACTTCGAGGTCGCGGACTTCGGCGCCCCAGCCTTCGCCGGCTCAGCCTTCGCCGGCTCAGCCTTCGCCGGTTCAGCCTTCACCGCGCCAGACTTCGCTGCCGCGGCCGCCTTCGCCGGCGGCTTCGCCGTCGGGCGAGCGGCACGGCCGGCCTTCGGCGCGGCCTTCCCAGCTGGCGATCCAGCGGGCGGACGAGCTGCATCGGCGCGCCCCACGCGCCGCGCTTCAGTTCCCCGTTGATGCGTCTTTGCCATTTGCCAGATAAGAAGTTACGTCGGCAAGGAATGGAGCCTGGGCGAGGGCGGGCACTCTAGGAGGCGCCCCCTGGCAGTCAAGCGAGAAAAGGGCCAAGGATGGGCGCCGAACCGCCTCCAACGACCGTTCGTCGCTTCCTCCATTGGGCCGGCGTCGAGGCGGGATTGCAGCCGCTCTCGGTCGCAGCGTATGGCCGCGACCTGCGCGCCTTCCTGCGCTGGCAACAGCCGCCCCGACCGTTCGCCGAAGTGCGTCCCGTCGACGTCCGCGCCTTCCTCGCCGCACAGACCGCCGCCGGCCTCGACCCGCGCACCGTCGCCCGCCGCCTCACCGCGCTGCGCCTGCTCTACCGCCTGCTCGCCTCCGAGGGGCCGATCGCCGATCCGACCCGCACGATCCCGCGGCCGACCCTGCACGCCCCGCTGCCGAAGGTCCTCTCGCACGCCGACGTCGAGCGGCTGCTCGCCCACGTCGAGCCCGCCACCCCGCTCGGCCTGCGCGAGCGGCTGATCGTCGAGTGGCTCTACGGCACCGGCTGCCGCGTCTCCGAGCTCGCGAACCAGCAGCTCGCCCATGTCGATCTCGAGCTGAAGATCGCGCGTTGCACCGGCAAGGGCGGCAAGGAGCGCCTCCTGCTGCTCAATCCGCCGACGCTCGCGGCGCTGCGGAACTGGCTCGAGCGCGGGCGGCCGAAGCTGGCGCGCGACGGCTCCGGGGACGCGCTGCTCCTCTCGAAGAGCGGGCGGCCGCTCGAGCGGACCCGCCTCTTCCAGCTGATCCGGGCGCGCGCGCTGCGCTGCGGCATCGCGCGGCCGCTGTCACCGCACGGCCTGCGCCACTCCTTCGCGACCCACCTGCTCGAGGGGGGCGCCGACCTGCGCGTGGTGCAGGAGCTCCTCGGCCACGCGAGCCTCGCCACCACGCAGGTCTACACCCACGTCGACGTGACGCGCCTCAAGTCGGCCCACCAGAAGTTCCACCCGCGCGGCTGATCACGGCGCCAGCGTGTCGCGAGTGCGACCGCGGCAGCACGAACGCCGATGCCCGTGCCCGCCACGACGCCCGGCTCAGGACTCCGCAGCGCCGCGATGGAGCGTCGCGTAGATCCGCTCGGCGAGCGCCGCGCCGATGCCGGCGACCTGCGCGATCTGCTCCTGCGACGCCGCCTTCACGCCGCGCAACCCGCCGAAGCCGATCAGCAGCGCGCGCACCCGCTTCTTGCCGAGCCCCTCGATCGCCGAGAGTTCGCTCTCGAGCGCGCCGCGACTGCGCAGCCGACGGTGGAAGGCGATCGCGAACCGGTGCGCCTCGTCGCGCACGCGCTGGAGCAGGAAGCACGCCTCGTCGTCGGGCGGCAGCGCGATCGCTTCGGCGCGCCCCGGCAAGACCACATGGTCGACCTCGGCCGCCGACAGGTCGAGCCCGCGCCCGCGCCGCTCCGGCTTCACGATCCCGGCCAGCGGCACGTCGACGCCGAGTTCCTCGAGCACCGTCGCCACCGCCGCCACCTGCGGCCGTCCGCCATCGAGCAGCAGCAGGTCGGGCGGCGCCGCCGCGCCCGCCTTGAAGCGGCGCCGCACCACCTCGCGCATCGCGCCGAAGTCGTCGTTGCCGGCGGTGGTGCGCACGCGGTAGCGGCGGTACTCCCCCTTCTCCGGCTTCCCGTCCACGAAGACGACGAGCCCCGCGACCGGCGCCGCCCCCTGCAGATGGGAGATGTCGAGGCACTCGATCCGTCGCGGTGCCCGCGCGAGCCCGAGGCGGCGCTTCACGTCCTCGAGGACGCGCAGCTCGATCGACTCCTGCGCGCGCGCCGTCTTCAGCGCGAGTTCGGCGTTGCGGTTGGCGAGCTCGATCGCGCGCAGCCCCGCGCCCGAACGCGGCTCGAAGACGCGCACCTGCCGGCCGCGCCGCTCGCTCCAGAGTTCGGCGAAGGCGTCGGCGGCGTAGGCCGGGAAGGGCAGCAGCACCTCGTCGGGGACGGGCCGGCCGCCCGCGTACCACGCGCCGAGGAAGCTCGAGATCGCCTCGTCATCGGGCAGGTCGGAGGAGAGCGAGAGCGGCCGGCTCGAGAGCAGCTTGCCGCCGCGGAACTCGAGCAGGCAGAGCTCGATGCGCCGCCCCTTGCGATGGAAGCCGAGCGCGTCGCGATCGACGAAGCGCTGGCTCTCGACCGCCTGCACCTCGGTCGAGGTGGAGAGGAACGAGATGCGGTCGCGCAGCACCGCGGCGCGCTCGTACTCGAGCTTCGCGGCCGCCTCCGCCATGTCGGACTGCAGTTGCTCCACGAGCGCCGCCGTGTCGCCCTGCAGCACCTTCACCGCCGACTCGACCAGCTCGGCGTAGCGCTCCGGCGTCACCTTGCCGACGCAGGGCGCGCAGCACATGCCGATCTGGTGCTTCAGGCACGGCCGCGTCCGGCTCGCGAACTCGCGGTCGCGGCAGTCGCGCAGCGGGAAGACGCTGCGCAGGAGCCGCAGCGTGGTCCGGATCGCGCGCGCGGAGGGATAGGGACCGAGGTAGCGCGCGCCGTCCTTGCGGGGGCGGCGGACCGGCACGATCGCGGGGAACGGGTGGTGCGCATCGATGCGCAGCTGCAGGAACGACTTGTCGTCCTTGAGGCGGATGTTGTAACGGGGCTGGTGGGTCTTGATCAGATTGTTCTCGAGGAGGAGCGCCTCCTTCTCGGAACGGGTCACCACGACGTCGACGTCGACCACGCGCTTCTCGATGAAGCGGACGAAGAGGCGACCGTCGCCGCCCGGCACGAAGTAGCCCTTCACCCGCTCGCGCAGCGACTTCGCCTTGCCGACGTAGAGCACCGCGCCGGCCGCGTCCTTGAAGAGGTAGACGCCCGGATCGCGCGGCAGCGCCTCGACCTTGGCGCGCAGCGCGGAGCGCGGCATGCGCGGCAGCGCGCCGCCGGCGGCGAGGGGATCGCTCATCCGAGCTTCAGGTCCTCGAGTTCGAGGCGGCGCATCTCGTCGCGCAGCGTCGCCGCCTTCTCGAAGTCGAGCTTCTCGGCCGCCGCGAGCATCTTGGTGCGCAGTTGCGCGATCTCCTCGCGCAGCTTCCCGCGATCGGCGCGCAGCGCCCCCTTCTTCGGCGGCGGCGGCGTGTCGAGCACCGCATGCCCCTCGCGCTCGACCTGGTCGAGGATCGTCCGCAGGTTCTTCTTCACGCCTTCGGGGGTGATGCCGTGCACGCGGTTGTGCTCGAGCTGCACCTCGCGGCGCCGGCGCGTCTCGGCCAGCGCGGCGCGCATCGAGTCGGTCTCCTTCTCGGCGTAGAGGATCGCGCGGCCGTTCAGGTTGCGCGCGGCGCGGCCGAACGTCTGGATCAGCGACGTGGTGCTGCGCAGGAACCCCTCCTTGTCGGCGTCGAGGATCGCGACCAGCGCCACCTCAGGGAGGTCGAGCCCTTCGCGCAGCAGGTTGATGCCGACCAGCACGTCGAAGACGCCGGCGCGCAGCTCCTCGAGGATCTCGGTGCGCTCGATCGTGTCGATGTCGCTGTGGAGGTACTTCACCTTCACGCCGAGGCCGCGCAGGTAGTCGGTGAGCTCCTCGGCCATCCGCTTGGTGAGCGTCGTCACCAGCACCCGCTCGCCCGCCGCGGTCGCCTTCTTGATCTCGCCGAGCAGGTCGTCGACCTGCCCGCGCGCCGGCCTCACCTCGACCGGCGGATCGACCAGCCCGGTCGGCCGGATGATCTGCTCGACGCGGCGATCGCCCGACTTCTCGAGCTCGTAGCGCGCCGGCGTCGCCGAGACGTAGGTGACCTGGTGCACCAGCCGCTCGAACTCGTCGAAGCGCAGCGGCCGGTTGTCGAGCGCGCTCGGCAGGCGGAAGCCGTAGCCGACCAGCGTCTCCTTGCGCGCGCGGTCGCCGCGGAACATGCCGCCGACCTGCGGGATCGTCTGGTGCGACTCGTCGACCACCAGCAGGTAGTCCTCGGGGAAGTAGTTGAGCAGCGTCGCCGGCGGCTCGCCTTCCTTGCGGCCGTCGAGGTGGCGCGAGTAGTTCTCGATGCCGGGGCAGGTGCCGGTCTCCTGCAGCATCTCGAGGTCGAAGCGGGTGCGCTGCTCGAGGCGCTGCGCCTCGAGGAGCTTGCCCTTGCCCTTCAGCTCGGGGAGGCGCAGCTCGAGCTCCGCCTCGATCCCCTCGCGCGCCCGCTTCAGCTCGTCGGCGGGCGTCACGTAGTGGCTCGCCGGCCAGATCGTGGCGGCGTCGGGCTGCTCGATCACCTCGCCGGTCAGCGGGTCGATCCAGACCAGCGCCTCGACCTCGTCGTCGAACAGCTCGACGCGCAGCGCCTTGCTCTCCTCGTAGGCGGGGAAGATCTCGATCACGTCGCCGCGCACGCGGAAGCTGCCGCGCTTGAACTCGTAGTGGTTGCGCTGGTACTGGATCGCCGCGAGCTGGCGCAGCAGCGCGTCGCGCTCGACGCGGCCGCCCTTCGCGAGGTCGACCGACATCTCCTGGTAGGCGCCCGGCGAGCCCAGCCCGTAGATGCAGGAGACCGACGCGACGATCAGCACGTCGCGCCGCTCGAGCAGCGAACGGGTCGCCGAGTTGCGCATCCGCTCGATCTGCTCGTTGATCGCCGCGTCCTTCTCGATGTAGGTGTCGGTGCGCGGGATGTAGGCCTCCGGCTGGAAGTAGTCGTAGTAGCTGACGAAGTACTCGACCGCATTGTCGGGGAAGAGCGACTTGAACTCGCTGTAGAGCTGCGCCGCGAGCGTCTTGTTGTGGGCCAGCACCAGCGTCGGCTTCTGCACGCGCTCCACCACCGAGGCCATGGTGAAGGTCTTGCCCGAACCGGTGATGCCGAGCAGCACCTGGTGCTTCTCGTTCGCCAGCAGGTTGCGGGTGAGCGTCTCGATGGCGCGCGGCTGGTCGCCGGCCGGCTGGAAGTCGGAGACGAGGCGGAAGCGGCCGGCGGCCATGGTGCAGGGATCCTCGCAGCGCGGCGCGCCCGACGCGGACTTCTCGACAGAGCCTCGACGCCCCTGTCCCTGTGGCTCAGCGCAGGGAGGCGCGCAACCAGGACGCACCCGCCGCATCGCCGCGCGCCGCGGCGGCCTCCGCCTCGGCGCGCAACGCGGTCGCGAGCTCCGTCTCGGCCGGCGCGACGTCGAGCGTGAGCAGCGGCAACTCGACCGGCGGCAGCGCGAAGCGCGGCACGTCGAGCGCCGCCGTCGAGACGACCCCGCGCAACGTCGCCACCGAGTGGCTGCGCCGCGAGCGGGGCGCGCCGTCGACCTCGATGCAGCGCGGCCGGCTGCGGAACGAGCGCCCGAGCGCGCCGCTGCGCCGCTCGCGCGCGCCGCTCGACTTCCCGGCGCGGCTGCCGGTGCGCTCGACCCGTTCGAGGCCGCCCATCGACTCGAGCGGGATGTCGCCGAACGACTCGAGCGGCCGATCGCCGTAGCCCTCGCCGAAGCGATCGCCGAACGTCACCAGCCCGCGGTCGCCGAAGGTGGCGAGTCCGCGGCCGTCGCCGCGCACCGCACCGCCCGCGCCGCGCCCCTGGGTGGCCGCCACCGCGTGCGCCATCGAGCCTGCCGGCGCGACCGCCAGCAGGAGCAGAGCTCCCGCCGCCGCGAGCCGCGGCCATCGGCCGGCAACCGCACGAATCGCGGACATGGTCGCCTCCTCGATACTGAAGCCGCGGCGGATGATAGAGGGGGCGCCCCGAGGGGCAAGGCGAAGGACGACCGCACAACGGCGCCTTTCACGCCCCGTGCCCCCCCACTAATGTGCCGCGCTCGCGCCGCGGCGGCCCGCACTCCTGCGGCCGCTCGCCGCGAACGGCTGTGAAGAGGACCGCGATGCCAGCCCCACGCCGCTCGACCCGTCGCGCCGCGAACTCCGAGCGCAAGGAACAGAACAAGACGCAGCAGACGCTGCTGATCGCGATCATCGGCATCGTCGCCGTCTTCGCGATCCTGATCGGCTTCGCGCTCAGCAAGGGCGGCGACGAGGACGAGACGACGGGCGTCGACCCGGCCGTCTCCGCGGCGAGCGGCACCCCGAACGCGGCGCCCGCCGGCTCCACGAGCAGCGCCCCCCTGAACGTGACGCCGACCGAGAGCGACCCGCTGCGCGCCCGCGTGACCGAGCTGCTGCGCGCCATCCAGGACGGCGACGGCGAGGCGCTCGGCCGCTTCGTCAGCTTCCCGCGCTGGAACGACGCGCAGATCGACGCCGGGGCCGAGGGGAAGAAGTGGTCGGCGCTCGATCCGGTGGCGCAGACCGTGCAGCGCCAGAAGATCACCGAGAGCCTGGTCGCCGACGCCGCCACGCAGGACTTCATGCGCCAGGCGACCATCCGCAGCTTCGTGGTGATGGAGCAGACCGACCGGCGCGCCAAGGTGCTGGTCATCCAGCAGCACCTGATCGACACCAAGAAGGAGCAGGAGCGGACCCTCGAGCTCGACCGCATCGACGGCAACTGGTTCCTCGCCGCGATGACCTCCTCCGCGATCCAGACGCCCGAGCAGATGCAGCAGACCGCCGCCACCGAGCGCGCCGCCGAGCGGGCGAAGCGGGCCAACCGCGACCTCGCGCCGATCGAGAAGCAGGCGCTGCTGGCCGACACGCCGGCCGACGTCGCCAGCAAGATCGAATCGCTCTGCGCCAAGCTGACCGACACCTCCGCGACGCGCGAAGTGTCGAAGGCGAAGCGCGAGCTCGCCGACCTCGGCAAGCCGGCGATTCCGGCCGTCCTGAACTTGATCGTCGGGCGCGAGGAGCTCGCGAGCTCGGCCGACCAGATCGTCGTCAACCACGCCGTCTCCGTCCTGAAGGACATCACCCAGGAGGACCTCGGCTACGCGCCGGGCGGCATCGGCGGGAGCATGGACGGCGACATCAAGAAGGAGAACGTGCAGGCGCTGATGCGCTGGTTCGGCTGGTGGCGCGACCACCAGAAGACGTGGACCGGACCGCGCCCGCCGGCGGATGAGAACTGACTCGACCGAGGACGAACTCGGACAGGACTCGACGCGGCGTGCGTCTCGCGACGACCCGCAAGAAGGAGAAGCCATCGTGGAACGGATCGGCGTCTGCGCCAGTTGCGGTGCTCGGTTCAAGATCCCGGAGTCCTTCCAGGGCAGCAGCGCGCCCTGCAAGAAGTGCGACGGGGTGATCAAGATCGGGCCGGCCAGCGCGGCGGCAGCGGCGGCCCCCGCTCCGAAGGCCGCTCCGGCGGCGAAGCCGGCCGCGGCGCCGGCACGAGCGACGCCAGCGAAGGCGGCGCCGGCGCGGCCTGCCGCGCGCCGTGCGGAGGACGAAGAGACCGTCATCGACCGGCCGGCGCGCAGCAGCAGCAAGCGCCCCGCGCGAGCCGAGGCGGCCCCCGCGGCGGGACGGCGCGGACGCCGCGGCGGCGGCGGCGACAGCGAGAAGAAGAAGAGCCCGATGGTGCTGGTCGGCGCGATCGCCGGCGGCCTCATCCTCGTCGGCGTCGTCGGCTTCATGATGATGAACGGCAAGGACGAGCCGAGCGGCGATCCGGCCACCGCGAAGTCGACCGACACCGCGGCGAATCCGGCCGGCGGCGCTTCCGGAACGACCGACGCCGCCGGGGTCGAGGCGGCGAAGCCGGCGCCCGAGAAGCCGACCGATCCGGCGGCGACCGAGAAGGCTCCGACCCCGGAGGCACCGACCGACGCCGGGAGCGGCGCGACCGGGGACGGCGCGGCTCCGGCGGGCGGCAGCGATGCGGCGCCGGGCGAGACGCCGAACCCCGATGGCGAGGTGGACACGGAAGTGCACTCGAAGTTCGAGTTCACCGCGATCGACCGCGCGCCCGGCACCACCGACGAGGAGTGGGCCGAGCTCTCGAAGCTCGCCGAGCGGCTGAAGGACAGCGGCGCGCCCCGCAAGCGCGCGCTGAAGGCGCTGGTCCCGTTCGGCATCAAGGCGGTGCCGGTCTGCATCAACTCGCTGAACGGCCTCGACCTGACCGACGCCAACGACTGGAAGAACGGCTTCGAGATCGCCCAGTTCATCCAGGACGACCTCACCTTCGGCACGATCATGATCCCGTACCACGGCGACTTCTCGAGCGAGACCGCGAAGATCAACCGCAACCACGAGGTGTTGACCAGCATCCTCGACTTCTGGAACAAGCGGTCGGCCGACCCGGTTCTCTGGGAGGCGCTGCTGAAGAAGTACGAGGGCAAGAAGGCGGGCGGATCTTCCGACGAGTGAAGTGATCCGGCGAGCGAAGTGATCCGGCGAGCGACGCGAGTCACGCGCCCCGCCGGGTCTTCAGGACCGCGAGTTCACGACGACGATCGAGCGGCCGCGTCCCGGAAGGGGCGCGGCCGCATCCGTTCCGCGGCAGCGCTGCTCCGCGAGCTCAGCCGCTCTTCACCGTGTCGACGCGCACCTGGCTCGTGCGCAGGTAGTCGACCGCCTTCGCGACCTCGTCCGCTTCGCCCTCGAGTTCGAGGAAGACGATCCCCATCTCGTCGTTGATGGTCGCGCCGCGGATGTTCGGGATGACGTTGAACTTCTTCCCCAGCATGTAGAGCACCGGGTCGCGGATCTTCTCCTTCGGGAACGTGCAGTAGATCTGCTGCTTGATCGCGGCCATCCGGAGTCCTTTCGCGGGTCGCTGCGCCTCGGGAGGAGCGGCCGGCGTCGCGCGCGCCGGCGAAGCGGCGCACCTTAACCGCCCCGACTCGGCGCGCCGCGTTCAGCGCGCGAACGGAGCGGCGACGTCGAACGGCGGGTAGTCGGCCAGCCACGCGCGCAGGTCGTGCTCGATCCGGTTCGGGTCGCGCCGCCCGCGCCGCGCCGCGACGCCCGGCAGCGAGCTCGCCGGCGGATCGCCGACGCGCGGCGGATCGGGCGGCTGCGCGCCACCGTCGCCACCGCCCCCCGCGCCCCCGTCCGCGCCGCCGCCCTCCGCGCCGCCGCCGCCTGCGGAGCCGCCTCCTGCGCCGTCCCCACCGCCGCTCTCGGGCGGTGGCGGCCGCGGCGACTCGCCGGGCGGCGTCTCCTCGCCGTCGCGCCGGTCGGGCAGCAGGTCGCGGTCGAGCTCGAGCAGGTCGCCCAGCACGGCCGCGCGCAGATCGTCGCGCGCCAGCAGCCAGTGGGCGCGCGCGGCGTGCAGCTGCTCGGCGACCCGCTCGCGGAGCAGGCGCGGGTCGCGCTGCTCCGCCTGGATCTCGGTCGCGACGCGCCACAGCTCGGGCAGGAGCCGCCGCCGCTCGGCGGGGAGCAGCTCCTCGAGCGGGCGTTCGAGCGTGACGGCGCACAACAGCACCCCGCGCTCGAGCAGCTCCGGATCGCGCCAGAGCGGCAACGCCTCGGCGACCGCTGCGGCCGCCTCGCGATCGCCGATGCGCGCCAGCGCCAGCAACGCCGCCGCCTTGCCGGGCACCGACGCCGGCGCCAGCGCCAACGCGCGCAGCCGCGGCAGGAAGCGCTGCTGGTCGACCAGGTCGGCCACCGCCAGCGCTGCAGCGCCGCGCACCCCTTCCGAGAACTCCCCTTCGAGCGCCCGCTCGAGCCACCGCTTCGCGTCGGGCGTGGCGATCTGCGCCAGCGAGTGGACCGCGACCACCGCCCGATCGCGGTGGTGCAGCAGCAGTCGGCCGAGCGCGTCGACCACGGCCGGCTCCGCGTAGGCGCCGAGCGCCACCGCGTAATCGGCCACCTCGAAGCGATCGGGCTCGAAGCGGAGCAGCGGCGGGAGCAGGAGCGGATCGGCGAGGCGCGCGGCCGCGTAGAGCGCCGCCCGCCGCAGCTTGGTGTCGCGTTCCTGGCGCGCATCGAGGAACCGCGGCAGGAGCGCCGCTCCCGACGGGTCGCCCGCCTCGGCGAGCGCCACCAGCATGCAGCCGCGCACCCGCGCGCTGCGCTCGGCCTGGAGCGGCGTGCGCAGCAGGCTCGGCAGCCCGCCGACGCGCCGCGCGCCGGCGCAGAGCAGCGCGCACTCGCGCACCGTCGCGAGCGGCGCTTCGAGCAGCAGCCGGCGCAACGCCGCCGACAGCTCCGGCGTGAGCGGCGCGCGCGAACGAGCCAGCGCGAGCAGCGCAGTGCGCATCGGCTCTTCGCTACGCGCATCGTCGAGCAGCCAGCGTTCGAGCTGCGCCAGCGCCGTCGGGTCGCGCAACGCTCCGACCGCGAGGCATGCGTTGCGCACCTGCTTGTTCTCGGACCCTTTGCGCACCACGTCGAGCAGCGCCGGCACCGCCGGCTGCCCGATCGCCACCAGCCGATGGAGCGCGCGCTGGCGCACCAGCGGATCGGCGTCGCCGAGCTGCGTCAGCCGCTCCGCGAGCGCCTCGCGCTCCTTGGCGCTCAGGTCGCGGCTGGTCGGGCGGAGGAAGTCGTCGCGCGCCGGGACCGCGACGGCCGCGAGGACCATCGACGCCACGATCGCGCTGCCGGCTCGCCACCTCACGCCGCCCGCTCCTCGAATGGTCCCGCCGCTCGCGCGGCCGCTGCGCCGCCTCGCGATCGCCGTCGGTGTCGTCCTATAGCGGCTGCGAGGTCAGGGGTGGCAACAGCGGTTGCAATCGCCGGCTCGGGAACGGCGCCGCGACCCCGAGCGAGTCGGACGACAGAGAGGATTCCATCTCAGGCTCGAAGCGGCGCCCGGACGGGAGCGACCCGCCCGGGCGCCTCGTGGGCCGAAGAAGTTTCGCTCACCCTTCGAGTTCGAGGGCGAGCGGTGCGCCGAAGGTGGCGCCATCGAAGTCGTACGCCTGCGCGAAGACGGTCAGCGCGATCCCCGGCGGCGCCGGGTCGAACTGCAGCGTCGCCGAGCCGGCGCCATCGGTGGCCCCCCACGTGAAGGTGAAGTCGGCCAGCGACGCGGCGAAGAGCAGGTCGGTCGGGTCGAGGAAGAGCCCCGCGAAGCCGCGCCCGGTGAAGCTCGCGGCGTCGCCGCGCGTGAGCGAGAGCGTCACCACGAAGGCGTGGTTCGGCGCCCCATCGAGCGTCACCGTCGCCGAGACGTTGGCCGGGATCGAGCGCGGCGTCACGCGCGTGGCGAGGAACTCGGTCGCGGCGTCGACCAGCGCCAGCGCGTCGATCTCGGGCGAACCGGTCAGCTGGAACGCCGGCTCCGAGACCACCACCTCGCCGCCGTTCGCGGCGCGGAAGAGCGTCGCGTCGTCGCTGGTCGGCGACTGCACCGTGAAGCAGAGCGCGCCGCCCGCGTCGAGCGCGACCGAGAGGGTGTCGCCCGTCTTGACGCTCTTGCCGAGCGCGTTGCTCACCAGCGCATCGATCGCCCCCTCGGTCGTCTCGACGCCGGGCAGCGCGAGCAGCGGATCCCAGGTGACCACCGAGCCGTCGGTGACGACGCCCGTCGCGTCGGTCGAGAGGAGCGTCGACGCCTCGTCCTCGGCGAAGCTCAGCAGCAGCCGGCCGTCGGGCGCGACGTGGAACGCGTCGACGTCGACCTGCCCGTCGATGAAGCCGAACGCCGCGATCAGCTCCGCCTCCGTCCAGGCGATCTCGAGCAGCCCGTCGCTGCCGATCCGCACGACGTCGCCGTCGAGCCACGGGCCGGTGGTCGCGTTGAAGGAGACGTAGAGCGCCGTGATGCGGCCGCCCGCCTGCTCGACGTGCAGCGCGTCGACGTCCTTCCACTCGTCGCTGTCGCCGTCGCCGTCGAGATCGCCGGCGAAGAAGGCGCCCGACGCGCTCGAGAGCCACGGCAGGCAGCGGCCGCTCAGCGGATCGAAGCGCGCGACTTCGGTGTCGGCGAGCGCGCCGAACGGCGCGGTGCCGCCCGCGCTGAGCGAGAAGAGGATCTGCTCCTGCGCGCTGGCCGGCAGCGCGAGCGCGGAGGAGGCGAGCAGCGCGAGCGCGCTGCGGCCGACGAAGTTCCGATCGGACATGGGCTTCTCCTTGGGGCCGGCACGCGGCCGGCGGTGTTGCCGGCGCGCGCCCCATGCGGCGCCGGCGCCAAGGAGTCGTCGCTCGATCGCGTTGGTGACGCGCGGCGCCGCGCGTTCAGCACGCCCCGAACGGGAAGGGCTGCACGTCGGCGAGGTGCGCCGCGCCGGTCAGCAGCAGGTGGAGCCGATCGACGCCGAGCGCGACGCCAGCGCACGGCGGCAGCCCGCTGCGCAGCGCGCGCAGGAACGGTTCGCTGATCGGCAGCGCGGCGCCGCCCGCCGCGACGCGTTCCTGCTGCTCGGCGCGCAGCCGCCGCTCCTGCTCGTCGGGGTCGCGCAGCTCCTGGAACGCGTTGCAGAGCTCGAGCCCGAGGACGTAGCACTCGAACCGCTCGGCGACGCGCGGATCGTCGGCGCAGAGTTCCGCGAGCGCGGCGTGGCGCGCCGGATAGCGGCAGAGCAGCGTCGGCGCGTCGCGGCCGAGCGCTGGCTCGATGCGCTCGATCAGCAGCCGGAAGAAGGCGGAGTCGGCCTGCTCGCGCGCCGTGGCGCCGACGCGAGGAACCGCCGCGGGCAGCGCCGCCACGAAGCGCGCGTCGTCGCCGTCGAGGTAGGGGGCGAGGTCGACGCCCGCGAGGTCGCGGAAGGCGTCGGCGACCGCGAGCCAACGCGGCGGCGCAGCGAGGTCGCAGCGCTGGCCGCCGCGCACGACACTGCTCCCGCCGGCAGCGATCGCTCCCGCGGCCGCGTGGAGCAGCTGCCCGACGTCGCGGCCGATCGTCGCGAGCGGCTCCCAGGCGCGGTACCACTCGACCATGGTGAACTCGGGCGCGTGGAGCGGCGACTCCTCGTCGCGCCCGTCGCGGTAGCAGCGGCCGAGCTGGAAGAGCTGCTCGTGGCCGATCGCGAGCAGCCGTTTCATCGCGTACTCGGGCGACGTGGCGAGCCAGAGCGGCGTCGCGCCGTCGCGGCCGTGGAACGCGGTGGCGAACGGCAGGAGGTGCGGCTCCTGGCCGGGGGCCGACAGCAGCGTCGGCGTCTCGACCTCGAGGAAGCCGCGCTCGTGGAAGAAGGCGCGCAGCGTGCGCAGCAGCGCGTCGCGCGCGACGAGTTCGCGGCGGCGGGCGGCGGCATCGGCGGCCGCCCACTCGGCGACCTCGCCCGGACGCAACTGCGGCGTGCCGACGACGCGGAGCGCGCTCGCCGTGAGGCCCGCCTTGGTCCGCTCGCCGACCACCTCGACCTGCGCACCGAGCGGCGGCAGCGGCGCCGCGGCGAAGACGCGCAGCTCGCCGGAGGCGTCGCGCAGCACGAAGGCGGGCCGACCGCCGTCGCCGTCGAGCCGCACCACGACGCGCCCCGCGAGCGTGCCGCTCCCGTTCAGCTCGAGGTCGCGGATCAGCCGTCGCACCATCGAGCGGCTCAGCGAGCGGCGGCGGCGGCGCCGCTCACGGCACGATGCGGTAGAGCATGCGCGGGTACGGGATGCACTCGCGCACGTGATGCGTGCCGCAGATCCACGCCGTGGTGCGCTCGACGCCGAGGCCGAAGCCGGCGTGCGGCACGCTGCCGTAGCGGCGCAGGTCGAGGTACCACTCGAACGCCTCCTTCGGCAGCTTGTGCTCCGCGATCATCTTCTCGAGGAAGGCGATGTCGGTGGCGCGCTCGCCGCCGCCGATGATCTCGCCGTAGCCCTCGGGCGCGAGGCAGTCGCAGCCGAGCGCGAGGCGATCGTCCTGCGGATCGCGCTTGGCGTAGAACGCCTTGATGGCCGCCGGGAAGCGGTGGACGAGCACCGGCCGGTCGTACTCGCCCGAGATGGTCGCCTCGTCGGGCGCGCCGAAGTCGCCGCCCCACTCGAAGGGGAGCCCCTTCTTCTTCAGCAGCTCGACCGCGTCGCTGTAGTGGAGCCGCGGGAAGGGGCGCTGGATCGCCTCGAGCTTCTTCACGTCGCGCTCGAGGACGGCGAGCTCGGGCCGCCGATCCTTCAGCACCGCGGCGACGATGAAGACGATCAGCTCCTCCATCAGGACCATCACGTCGTCGAGCGTGGCATAGGCCATCTCCGGCTCGACCATCCAGAACTCGCGCAGGTGGCGGCGCGTCTTGCTCTTCTCCGCGCGGAAGGTCGGGCCGAAGCAGTAGACCTTGCCGAACGCCATCGCGGAGGCCTCGGCGTAGAGCTGGCCGCTCTGGCTCAGGTAGGCCTTCGTGTCCTCGAGGTAGTCGACCTCGAAGAGGTCGGTGGTCCCTTCGCAGGCGCTCGGCGTGAAGATCGGCGAATCGACGCAGAGGAAGCCGCGCTCGTCGAAGAAGTCGCGGATCGCCTTGATGATGCGCGCGCGGATGCGCAGCGTCGCATGCTGCATCTTCGAGCGGATCCAGAGGTGGCGCCGCTCGAGCAGGAACTCGGGGCTGTGCTCCTTCTTGGTGATCGGGTAGGGCTCGGCGACGGCGACGATCTCGGCCGCCTCGAGGCCGATCTCGACGCCGAGCGCCTGCTTCGGCGACGCCTTCACCGCGCCGCGGATGATGAGCGAGCTCTCCTGCGGCAGCGCGCCGAGCTTCTCGAAGAGGCCGGGATGCGTCTTCTCGAGGTCGGGGCCGTACGCCACCGCCTGCACGATCGACGTGCCGTCGCGCACCTCGAGGAAGTGCAGCTTGCCGCTCGAGCGGCGGTTGTAGAGCCAGCCGCGCACTTCGACCTTCTGGCCGACCTTGGCCGGCAGGTGCTCGGCCGCCACCACCTCGTACCCACCATCCGCGCTGCTCATGCCGTGACTCGTTTCCACTGGTTTGCGATCGCGCGCAGCGGCCGGTCGACCCGCGCGCCGGCGCGACGATCCGCGCTTACGGGAAGATCTCGGTCAGCGGCTTCAACGCCACCTCGACGAGCTGCCCGTCCTCGACCGTGACGTAGCCCTTGAACGACATGCCGGCGCGGCTCGCCTCGACCGGCACGCGGCGCAGGTCGCCCCCCTCCTCCGCGACGATCTCGCCGAGGATGTGGACGCGCTCGAAGCCGCGCTCCTCGAGCGCGCGCAGCAGGCGGGTGCTCGGCGCCACCGGCGCGGCGGCTCCGCCGGCGGTCGGGCGCGAGCGCAGCTCGACGACGTGGAGGCGCAGCTCCTCGATCTGGCGCGCGAGCAGCTCGATGCGCTCCTGCAGCGGCAGGAGGTCCTTCGGCTCGACCGGCGCCGGCAGCCGCGCGAGCTGCTCCCCCATGCGGCGCACCGCCTCCTCGAGCGGGCGGATGCGCTCGGCAGCAGCGGCCTGATCGACCAAGCCGCGCAAGTCGTCCAACTTGGGCAAGCTCGACAAGCCTTGCACCTCTGTGCGAAGACGCTGCAGCCCCGCACGCAGCGAAGCGAATGCGCCCAAGGCGACGACCAGCGACCCGACCAGCAGCAGCGATTCGTACCAGGCCACGGCCGCTCTCTCCGCGCTGCGGCGTCACGCCGCCGTTCGACACGGCGCGGATGGTAGGAGCGCGACAAAAGCGGTGCAAGGAAGCGCGGCTCCGCGCGGCACCACGCCGCCGCGGTCGCCTCGTCTCCTCGGCCGCCGCCGAGCGTCAGTCGCCACTGACGGAGCGGCCGAACTGCTCGAGCAGGCCGGTCGCGGCGCTCGCCTCTTCGCTGTCGGGGTGCTTCGCGACCAGCTCGCGCAGCAGGTTCAGCGCCTTGTCGATGTCGCGGTTGCGCCCCTTCTCGAGGTAGAGATGGGCGAACCCCTCGAGCCCGCGCGCCGCATAGGCGGGCGTCCGTTGCGCGGCGAGGAACGCGTTGCGCGCCTCGCGGAAATCGCCGTCGTCCTGCGTGCCGCGGTAGCGATCGGCCAGCACGCGCCCGATCAGCCACTGCACGCGCGCCTCGCTCTCCCCCTTCGCCTGCTTCAGCGCCGCCACCAGATCGGCATGCGCCAAGTCATGCATCGAGAGCAGCAGGAGGACCTCTCCGCGCAGGACGAGCGCGTCGAGATCGCCGGGCGACCGCTTCAGCGCGGCGTCGAGTTCGACCTTCGCCTGGGACAGCTGCTCGGGATCCTTGGCCATCTCCGCGGCGCGCGCGACCTGCGCGTCGATGGCGCGAGCGTCATCGCCCGCTCGATCCCATTGCCGGTAGACGAAGAAGGCCGCCACGAGGACGACGGCAGCCACCAACGGCCAGACCAGTTTTCGCAAGCGGAAGCACCCCCGGGGTCAGCGACGGGCGAAACGCCGCGGTCGCGCCATCCGGCACGATCGAGCGAGCGCGCGATCGGCCGGCCGGGGAGTCTAGACGTCAACTCCCCTCGGCGGCTTCCGCCTCCGAGCGAGAACTCACCGAAGGCCGCCGGCGCACCGGCAGTCCGACGATCTCGGAATCGAGCACCGTCCCGCACCGGTTGCAGATGAGCCGCACCTGCACCCGCCCCTCGTCATCGAGGAGCTTCTCTTCGCGCGCATTCAGGATGCTGCACGCACACTCCGCCGAACGCATCCCCATCGCCCCTACCCTCCCGACGTACAACTGCGGCGTCGCCATGGCAGCCCTCCTCTCCGGCAAACGAGCCCGGTGGCGTGCGATCGCACACGCCTCTGCCAGCGACGGCCAAGTGTCGGGCCGACCGCTTCCCAGATGCCGTCTCGATGTTGCGTGTGGTCAGCACCTTCCCTTCTTCTGTTCCCGTTTCCCGAGGTCGACGCATGACGTGCCGCGCCTTTACGACGCTCGCACCGTGCGTGTTGTGATGAGCTTCGCGGCGCAGGCCTAGGCAAAGTCCAGGCCGAACCGACGTCGTTGGATGGGCAAGTACCCCGTGAAGGTTCCGCGGAATTCGCGGTGATCTGCAACAGGTCGCGCGCGGATTCGCCGCGGCGGCGTGCGCACCTCTTCGACGCTGGGCAGCGGCGGAGGCGGTGCGTGCGTCTCTAGGCGGAGGCCTCTCCACTGGTGACGCCCGCGGTTTTCCCTCACTCCGCTGCGGGAGGTCGCGGAGTGGAGCGGCGCGACTAGACTCCGCCCCTTTCCGCCCCCAGCGGACCGCGCGAGAGCCCCTGTGACGACCGCCACCCCCGCTCCGTCCGCGCCCGAGCCTGCCGCGCGCACGCTCTTCTTGATCGACGGCTCGGCGCTGGCCTACCGTTCCCACTTCGCGTTCATCCGCAACCCGCTGGTGACGAAACGGGGCGAGATCGTCTCGGCGCTCTACGGCTTCACGCACGCGCTGCTGCGCATCCTCGAGCGCGAGCGGCCCACCCACCTCGCGGTGATCTTCGACACCAGCGCGCCGACCTTCCGCCACGACCGCTACCCCGACTACAAGGCGACGCGCCAGAAGATGCCCGACGAGCTGGTCGGCCAGCTGCCCGCGTTGCGCGAGCTGGTCGCGGCGCTCTCGATCCCGTGGATCGAGCAGGACGGCCTCGAGGCGGACGACCTGATCGCGACGCTCGCCGCGCGCGCCGCCGCCGACGGCTTCGCGGTGCGGATCGTCTCGGGCGACAAGGACTTCTGCCAGCTCGTCACGCCGCAGGTGCAGCTCTACGCGCCGGCGAAGGGCGACGAGGCGCCGGAGCTCACCGGGCCCGACGAGGTGCCGCTGCGGCTCGGCGTGCGGGCCGACCAGGTGATCGACTACCTCGCGCTGATGGGCGACGCGTCGGACAACGTGCCGGGCGTGCCCAAGGTGGGCGAGAAGACGGCCATCGCGCTGCTGCAGCAGTTCGGCAGCCTCGACGCGCTCTACGCGCGGCTCGACGAGGTGGCCAAGCCAGCGTTGCGGAAGAACCTGGCCGACCATCGCGACTCGGCGCTCCTCTCGCGCGAGCTGGTCACGCTCAGCAGCCACCATCCGATCGGCGTCGACGTCGCCGCGCTCGCGGTGCGCCCCGCCGATCCGATCCGCGCCCGCGAGCTCTTCAACCTCTACGAGTTCCACTCGCTGCTCGACCGCATCCCCGACGGCGGCGCGCCGAAGCCGGCCGAGCAGCGCCGCTACCGCATCGTGCGCGGCGGCGACGAGCTGCGCGAAGCGCTCGTCGAGCTGCGCCGCGCCCCGCTCGTCGTGGTCGACACCGAGACGACCGGGCTCGATCCGCTGCGCGCCGAGCTGGTCGGAATCTCCCTCTCTGCCCACGAAGGCGACGCGCTCTACATCCCCTTCCGCGAGCCCGGGATCGGCCTGTTCGCTGCGGCGAGCGGCACGAGCGGCATCGAGAAGGACCCGGCGCTCGCCGACCTGCGCGCCTTCCTCGCCGACCCGGCGGTGGCGAAGGCGGGCCAGAACGCGAAGTACGACCAGCACGTGCTCGAGCGCGCCGGGCTGCCGGTGCGCGGCCTCGCCTTCGACACGATGCTCGCCCACTACTGCGTCGCGCCGGGCGCCACGAGCCACGGCCTCGACGCGCTGGCGCTCCACTACTTCAAGTTCGTCAAGATCAAGACCAGCGAGCTGATCGGCACCGGCAAGAAGCAGGTGACGATGGACCAGGTCGACGTGGCGAAGGTCGGCGAGTACGCCTGCGAGGACGCCGACTGGACGCTGCGCCTCGTCGCGCCGTTGCGCAAGGAGCTCGAGGAGCAAGGGCAGACGAAGCTGTTCGAGCAGCTCGAGATGCCACTCTCCGAGGTGCTGCGCCGCATGGAAGCGGCCGGCGTCGCGCTCGACGTCGCGGCGCTCGCCGAGATGAGCGTCCGCTGCCAGGCGCGCGCGGTCGAGCTCGAGAAGTCGATCCACGAACTCGCCGGCGAGCCGTTCAACGTGAAGTCGCCGCAGCAGCTCGCCGCGATCCTCTACGAGAAGCTGAAGATCCACGAGCAGCTCGGCGTGAAGAAGCTGCCGCGCACCGAGACCGGCTTCTCGACCAACGCCGAGGTGCTCGAGCTGCTCGAGGCGCACCCGCTGGTGGCCGCGGTGCTCGAGTACCGGCAGGTCGAGAAGCTGCGCTCGACCTACCTCGAGACGCTGCCGAAGCTGGTGAACCCGTCGACCGGACGGCTGCACACCTCGTTCAACCAGGCGGTCGCCGCCACCGGCCGCCTGTCGAGCAGCGACCCGAACCTGCAGAACATCCCGATCCGCACTGCGCTCGGCCGCGAGATCCGGCGCGCCTTCCAGTCGAGCTTCCCGGGCGGCACCCTGATCTCCGCCGACTACTCGCAGGTCGAGCTGCGCCTGCTCGCCCACCTCGCGCAGGACGAGCAGCTGCTCGCCGCCTTCCGTGCCGACGAGGACGTCCACCGCCGCACCGCGTCGCTGGTCTTCGGCGTCGCCGCGGCCGACGTCACGCCCGAGCTGCGCACGCGCGCCAAGGCGATCAACTTCGGGATCATCTACGGCATGGGCGCGCAGCGCCTCGCGCGCGAGACCGGCCTCACCTTCAGCGAGGCGCAGCAGTTCATCGAGCGCTACTTCGGCGTCTTCACCGGCGTGCGCCGCTGGCTCGACGCGACGCTCGAGAAGGCGCGCGCCGACGGCTACGTCACCACGCTGCTCGGGCGGCGCCGCGCCATCCCGGAACTCGCGAGCGGCGATCCGCGGCTGCGCGCCAACGCGCAGAACGTCGCGGTCAACACGCCGATCCAGGGCACTGCCGCCGACCTGATCAAGCGGGCGATGCTGGCCGTCGATCGCGAGATCGGCGCGGCGCGCCTCGCCTCGCGCATGATCCTGCAGGTGCACGACGAACTGGTCTTCGACGTCGCGCCCGGCGAAGGGGCGACCGTGCGCGAGCTGGCGCGCCGCTGCATGGAGGGGGCGCTCGACCTCTCGGTCCGCCTGAAGGTCGATCTCGGCGAGGGGGCGACATGGCTCGACGCCCACTGAGCGGCGACGGGCGCGCGACGGTGGCGGCCGCCGCCGCGCTGCTCGCGACGCTGCTCCTCCTCGCCCGCTGCGACGACGCGCGGCCGCCCTCCGCGGTCGACGCGGTCGTCCGGCTCGGCGAGCAGGGCCACGCGACCGTGCAGTCGAGCTGGCGCAACGCCGACGCCTACCCCGAGAACGGCCTCACGCCGCTCTTCGCGCGCAGCTTCGAGCAGGAGGCCGAGTGCGACGGCGTCGTCACGCCGATCCGCCGCACCACCGGCACGCCGTCGCCGAAGGTGGCGCGCTCCGAAGCGGCCGCCGCGCGCGGCCAAGCGGGCATGCGCTTCGAGACGGCGAGCGGTGCGCTGCTCTGGTGGCTGCCCGTGCGCCCCGACACGCCCTACGTCGCGCGCGTCCGCGCCCGCCGACCGCCGATCGCGTCGGGCACCTTGCCCGTGCGCGCCGGCGAGCTCGCGATCGTCGAGTTCTTCCGCCCGCAGCAGGGGCGCCTGCAGGAGGGGCGCACGCTCGCCGAGCTCGAGCCGCAGCTCGGCAAGCCGATCGCCGAGCATCGCGCCGCCGCCGACGAGGAGGGGGCGTTCGGCGACGCGCGCATCCGCTTCACCACCAGCGCCCGCACCAACAGCGTGCTGCTGCTCTTGTTCGGCGGCGCTCCCGCCGACGTCGCCGCCGCGCTGCCGAGCGACGCGTCGCGCATCGACGGCGCCATCGACTTCGACGAACTCGCCCTCTTCGAGCTGCCGCTGATCCGCGTGCTGCCGCCGCTGCCGCCCGCCGCGCGCCGCTCGGGCAGCGAGTGGGAGCGCGACGTGACGATCGGCGGCGAGACGAGGAACGCGTTGATCGCGCCGCCGCCCGCGCAAGTGCGCGTGCCGTGCACGCTGCCGAACGGCCGTTTCCGCCTCGCCTTCGGCTACGGCGTCGCCGAGGAGGCGCGCCCCTCGGCCGGCCGCACCGAGGTGCGCTTCGAGGCGCGCCTCGAGACAGCTTCGGCGACGCTGCCGATCGCGCTGCCATCGGCGACGCTGGCGCCGCGCGCGCGCGCCGCCGACGCCGGCTGGCACGACGTCACCTTCGACGGCGTCGGGCGCGGCGAGAAGGCGACGCTGGTCATCGCCACCTCGACCGCGCGCGGCCTGCCGAGCGAGGAGCTCGCCGCCGTCTCGCTGCCGCTGCTCCTCCCCGGAGCGCGCCCGTCCGGCGCGGGCAAGAACGTCGTGCTGATCAGCGTCGACACGCTGCGCCCCGATCGGCTCGGCGCGTACGGCGCGAAGCGGCCGGACGGCCTCGCGCAGAGCCCCGCCATCGACGCGCTCGCCGCGCAGGGAGTCGTCTTCGAGGAGGCGCGCGCGCAGTCGCCCTACACGCTCCCCTCGCACGCGACGCTCTTCACCGGCCTCCACCCGACGCTGCACGGCGTCGAACGGTTCGACTCGACGCTGGCGCCCGACGCGTGCGTCCGGCTGATCGACCGCTTCCGCGAGGCGGGCTACGTCTCGGCCGCCTTCACCGGCGGCGGCTTCCTCTCGCCGGTCTACGGCCTCTGGCGCGGCTTCGACCGCTGGACGACGCTCGACCCGTTCCTCCACGCGCAGGAGCCGTTGCGCCAGCTCGTGCCGCGCCCCGGCGAGCCGCTGCTGAACGCCGCCTGCTGGCAGCGCACCGGCCACGCGGCGCTGCGCGACTGGCTGGCAGCGCAGCGCACCGTCCCCTTCTTCCTCTTCCTCCACACCTACGCGGTGCACAACTACCGGCCGCCCGCCGAGTTCTGCGAGCGGTTCGGCGTGACGCGCGATGCGGCGAAGTTCGACCCGCTCGCGGAGAGCGACGAGCGGACGCCGTCGCCGGCCGAGCTGCCCGACCTGCGCAACCGCTACGACGCCTCGATCGCCGCCGCCGACGCGGAGATCGGCCGCTTCCTCGCGCTGCTCGACGAGCTCGACCTCGCGCGCGACACGATCGTCGTGCTCCTCTCCGACCACGGCGAGGAGTTCCTCGAGCACGGCGGCTTCGGCCACGGACGCACCCTCTACGACGAGGTGCTGCGCGTGCCGCTGATCGTCCGCGCGCCCGGCCTCGCGCCGCGCCGCGAGGCGACGCGCGTGACGCTCGCCGACGTCGCGCCGACCTTGCTGTCGCTGTGCGGACTGCCGGCGCTGCCGGCCGCGAGCGGTCGCGCGCTGCTGCCCGAGCCGGCCGAGCCGACCGGCCCCTTCAGCGCCGCCGTGGACGAGATCCACCTCGGCGAGCTGCGCGCGCTCGAGGTGGGCGGCGTGAAGCTGATCGAGATGAGCCGCTACTCGCCGATCCGCCCGCGACTGCCGAGCTTCGCATTGCACGCGCTCGCCGCCGACCCGCGCGAGCGGAGCAACCTCGCCCGCTACGACGAGCGCGGCGCGCTGCTCCCCGACGAGCAGCAGCCGCAAGGCTTCCGCGAGCTGCGCGACCTCCTCGACGCCCACTTCCGCGACCTGCAGCGCCTGCGCCTGCCCGACGCCGCGATCCCCGGCGGCCTACGCAGCCCCGACCTCGACGCGCTCGGCTACTGAGGCGAGCGCCGAGGCGATCAGGGGGGACGCAGCGGCGCCGGCGCGGGCGCCAATTCCCGAGGCAACTCCTCTCCGAAGGCGCGCGCTCTCCTGGAGCCTGCCCTTCGCCTATCCACCTACGGGCACCACGCGGCCAAGCACCTGCAGGTCACCGATGAAGGCGTGCGACGTCGTCCATCCCGGCGCTGACGATTCAAGTCGCTTGAACTCCGAGATTGATCGGGCCGCGCCTCCGACGGAACATCCAATCAGGAATCAGGGGGGATCATGCGCACGGCTGGACTGTTCGCGGGCATCGGCGGCTTCGAGATCGGGCTCGCGAGGGCGGGCCACGAGACCGAATTGCTCTGCGAGATCGAGCCTGCCGCGAAGGCGGTTCTCGAGGCGCGCTTCCCGGCCGTCCCGAGCTACGTGAACGACGTGACCACTCTCGCGCGAATCCCACGTACGATCGACCTCATCGTCGCCGGCTTCCCCTGCATCAACCTCTCGCTCGCGGGCGGGAAGGCTGGGATCGAGGGCAAGCAGTCCTCGCTCGTCCAGCACGTCTTCCGGCTTCTCGAAGGCCGGCGCGTTCCGAACGTGGTGATCGAGAACGTCCCGTTCATGCTGCACCTCGACAAGGGCGAGGGGCTCCGCGTCATCTTGCGAACGCTGGAGCGGCTGAAGTACCGATGGGCCTATCGAGTGGTCGATGCTCTCGGCTTCGGGCGGCCTCAACGACGCGAAAGAGTGTTCATCGTCGCATCCCGCGAGCTCGATCCCCGAGATGTCCTTTTCGCAGACAACTTCGGGCAGCCGCCTCCGACACCGCTCACGAAGAAGCGAGCCAGCGGGTTCTATTGGACCGAAGGCATCCGAGGCCTCGGGTGGGCACAGGAGGCCGTCCCCACGCTGAAAGGCGGATCGACAATCGGCATCCCCTCGCCCCCGGCGATCTGGGTCGCCGGGGTCGGCGCATTCACCCCCGACATCAGGGACGCAGAGCGGATGCAGGGCTTCGATCCTGACTGGACGAAGCCCGCCGAGACCGTCGCCAGATCCGGGCATCGTTGGAAGCTCGTGGGGAACGCCGTTTCCACGCTCGTCGCGACTTGGCTCGGCAGGAGGCTCGCTTCCCCCGGGAGATACGAGCCAGCGCTCGACCTTCCCCTCGTCGAGGGTCGCACCCTCCCGATCGCCGGCTGGTCGACAGGTCATGGTGCGCACGCGGCCGTGTCGATCACGAAATGGGCGGCGCAGGTAGCGCGACCACCCCTGATGAAGTGGCTCGAGTTCCCGCCTCGCAAGTTGTCGTTCAAGGCGACGCGCGGATTCTTGGAGCGATCCATGCGATCGAGGCTGCGATTCGAGGACGGATTCCTCGACGACCTCCGCCGCCATGAAGATTCGATGCGGGAGCCTGAAGTCGCGACGAAGCGCGCGTCCGCATCATGATCCCATCCGCGAAGGCTCCGTCCCGACTCGTCGATTGGTGGAGGGCGCACCGGACGGCGACGAACTTCGGCCATGAGGTTTCGTACCACTCCCGGAGCGATGCCCACTCGAAAGAGCTATGCCGCTTGGTGATGGAGGATCTCTACGCGACGTGCGCCGCCATCCGCCGCGATGCCGATCGCGGCGCTATCGGGCATGAGATCAACCACAAGATCTTCCGCCCGAATGCCAAGGCGAAGGCGCTCGACCTCGTCATCGGGCAGCCACGGTCGCCGCTCGCGATCGGCCCCGGAGGCCTCCGACGAGCACAGGTGGTCACTCCGGGCGCACGCGTGATCTTGGAAGCGAAGGCCTGCATGACGGCGCACTCGAAGGCGCTGCCACGCCTGCACGACGAGCTCCTGTCGGCGATGCGGACGTCGATCGAGTGCACGCCGCGTGCGGTGATGTGCGGGCTCGTGGTAGTCAACATCGGCCGCAGCTTCGTATCGACCGAGAATCAGCGCAACGTCGACCCGACCGACTCAGCCACCCTCAAGCGCAACGCCCACAATCAGCCGCGCGATGCCGCAAAGGTGATCGACCAGCTGCAGGCCACCTTGCCGATCCGCGCCGAGATCGGGGAACTCGGATTCGACTGCTTGGCGTTCATCGTCGTGGATCACGACAACGAGGTGCCGAGCGCCCATGTGACGCTCTGCGATTCGCATCCGGCACCTCCGGCGAACAGTCCGCGCGACTATGGGTCATTCCTCGTGGATGTCTGCAACCGATACCGCGAGAGATTCGGCGACTAGCCTGACGCCGATGGCGGATGTCATGACCAAACGTCAGCGCTCGCGGCTCATGTCCGCGGTGAAGCGACAAGGCAACCGCACCACGGAGGTTGCGCTCGCCCGGATCCTCCGAGGCCTTCGACTGCGCGGCTGGCGAAGGCAGGCGAAGTTGCCGGGAACGCCGGATTTCGTGTTCCCGATGCAGCGAGCGGCATTATTCGCGGACGGTTGCTTCTGGCACGGCTGTCCACGCCATTACTCTCGACCCGCCACCAACGCGGGGTACTGGCGATGGAAAGTCGAGGACAACCGGCGACGCGACCGAAGGGTCGCGCGTCAGTTGCGAAGGCTCGGCTGGTCGGTCTGGAGGATCCCGGAGTGCCGGATACGCGAAGGAAGGCTCCCGGCCGGGTTGATCGCGAAATTGCGAGGCGGATGGACCGATGCCCACGAAACGACCGATGTCAGAAGCGCTGCGAGCGGCCGCGCCACGCCCTGAGGCAACCTCGTCCCGAGACGAGAAGAAGAACTACGCGCAGCGACTCTCCAGGGAGCTTGCCGCGCTAGTCGCCGGCTCGCTGCGCTCCAGGTTCGAGGGGATCCTCCCGAGCGCCGCCGGGGAGCATCATGAATCCAGGGCGCGTTCCTCGCGCGGCATGAAGAAGCTCGACGTCAACTACAGCACCGTCCAGCTCGGACTCGGCCTGGGGGTCTCGATCAAGACCGTTACCCACCCCGATCCGCGTTCAGGGAAGTTCTCGAAGAACTACACGCGCATCGACAACGAGCTTCGTGCGGAAGCATCGGACTATCACGAGCGGCAGCCATACGCGGTCTTGGTTGCCCTCGTCTTCATCCCGCGCGATGCGTGCGCCGACGCGACACCGCGCGCTGCCTCATCATTCGGCGCTGCGGTCAAGGCTCTCCGCCCGAGGAACCACCGCACGGCGCCGGAACAGAAAGCCGATCGGTTCGAACGGATCTTCATCGGACTTTACGTTCCGGAGGGCGCCGACGCTGGCGAGTGCTCATTCTTCGACGTCGACACCGCTCCGCCGTGGTCAGGCACTCCAGCAGAGCGCGACCTGCTGAGCTACGAGACGATGATTTCCGAGGTCGAGTCCTGTTACGACCAGAGGAACGCGCCGCCGTTCCGATGGGCAGACGACACGTAGCCGGCGACCCTAGTCATCGCGGCGCCGCCTCGAATGCGCCGCCCGGGTAGCGGCGCGCGCGGAAGTCGGCGACGATCGCGCCGTGGTCGAAGGCGAGCGGCGGGAGGGCGTCGAGCGGGAACCAGCGCACCGCGCCGGCGTCGTCGCCGGCGACCGGCTCGCCCTGCGTCTCGACCTCGAAGATGACGCCGGCGGTGTGCTGGCGCGGGTCGCGCTTCGGGTCGCTGTAGCAGTGGAGCTGGCGCAGCCGCGTCACGACGAGCCCCGTCTCCTCGAGCGTCTCGCGGCAGACCGCCTGCTCGACCGTCTCGTTCGCGTCGACGAACCCGCCGGGCAGCGCGAAGCCGGGCGGCGGGAACTTGCGCTCGATCAGCAGCAGCCGGCCGTCCCGCACGATCAGCGCGTCGACCGTCACCTTCGGCCCGTGGTAGCTCCACGCCGCCATCAGCAGCAGCCGCTCTTCCCGTCGCCGCGCGCGCCATTCGACTCCGCGTCGAGCGGCGGCGGGGCCGCCTCCTCGAGCGCCGCCACGTCCTCGCCGCGCGCGCGATCGAAGGCGAGCCGTCCGCCGATCCACGCCTGCGCGACGCGCTGGCGGAGCTGCCGGCCGACGTAGGGCGACTGCTTCGCCTTCGACGCGAAGTCGCTCTCCGCCACCGTCCAATCGCACGACTCGACGCGCACGAAGTCGGCCAAGAGCCCCGGCTCGAGCGCGCCGCGGTCGGCGAGGCGATGGAGGCGCGCCGGCCCGCGGCAGCCGCGCTCGACCAGCTGATCGAGCGTGAGCACGCCGTCGTCGACCAGCGACAGCCAGAGCGGCAGGAAGAGGTCGGCGCCCGGGATCCCCGACGGCGCGCCGCGGAACGGCCGCTCGAGCTTCTCGGCGCGCGGGTGCGGGGCGTGGTCGCTCTGGATCACGTCGAGCGTCCCGTCGCGCAGCGCCGCGCGCAGCGCGACGCGGTCGAGCGCCGTCTTGATCGAAGGGTTGCACTTGAGGAGCGCGCCGCGCTGCGCGACGTCGGCGTCGCAGAAGAGGAGGTAGTGGGCGCAGGCGGCGCCGCTCACCGGCAGGCCGCGCGCCTTGGCGGCGCGGATCGACTCGCACGCCAGCGCGGAGGAGACGTGGTAGTAGTGGACGCGCGCCCCCGTCTCGGCCGAGAGCTCGTTGCAGAGGTCGATGGCGGCGCGCTCCGCCTCGACGCTGCGCGCGCGGTGGAAGTCGGCGGCATGGTCGCCGAACCGCTCGAGTCCGGCGCGCACCAGCGGCCCCATCTCGGCGTGCACCAGCAGCAGCCCGTCGGCGGCGGCCACTTCGGCGAAGAGGGCGCGCAATGCCGAGCGCTCGTGCACCTCGAGCTCGCCGTCGGCGGCCATGAAGACCTTCACCGCGGGCGCGGCGCGCGCCAGTTCGCGCAAGCTCGCGAGGTTGCCCTTCGTCGCGCAGCCGAACGCCAGCACGCGCGTGCGGGCGCGACCCGCGAGCGACGCGACCTTCGCCTGCCATTGCGCGACCGTCTCGACCAGCGGCGCGTTGTTCTGGATCTCGCCGACCGTCGTCGCGCCGCCGCGCAGGCTCGCGGAGGTGCCGGTGACGTAGCCCTCCTTCCAGGTCGCGCCCGGCTCGCGGAAGTGGACGTGGTTGTCGATCAGGCCGGGCAGGAGCAGCGCGCCGCCGCCCGCCACCTCGAGCGCGCCGCGCGCGAGCGCCGGACCGACCGCGGCGATCCGCTCGCCCCGCACCGCCACGTCGACGCGCTGCGGCTCTCCGCGCGCGCCCTCGGCCAACGCGGCCGCCGGCACGACGACGTCGCGCACCACCAGGTCGAACGAACCGCTCACCGCGCGCGCACCAAGAGCAGCGTCACGTCGTCCTCGAGGCGATCGCCCCCGGCATGCGCCAGCACGGCGCGGCGCAGCTCGGCCAGGATCTGGCGCGACGGCAGCTGCACGTGCTGCTTCAGGAGCTCGATCACGCGCGCCTCGCCGAACTCCTCGCCGGCGGCGTTGCGCGCCTCGACGAGTCCGTCGGTCAACCACAGCAGCAGGTCGCCCGGCTGCAGTTGCAGCGGCGGCTGCAGCGAGTAGGTCATCTCCCGCTCGATGCCGAGCGCGAGGCCGGTGCCCGGCAACGCCTTCGCCTCGCCGTTGGCGCGCAGCAGCAGCGGCGGGTTCTGGCCGGCGTTGGCCCACGTCACCACCCGGCGCGCCACGTCGAGGCGGCCGAGCATCAGCGACATGAAGCGGCCGTCGCCGAGGTCGTCGGAGAGGCGCTCGTTCAACCGCCCGAGGATCTGCGCCTCGTCGAGCGCGCGGTCGTCGAAGAGGATGCGCAGCGCCGAGCGGGCGCCGGTCATCACCATCGCCGGGCCGATGCCGTGGCCGGTCACGTCGCCGATCACCAGCCCGACGCGGCCGTCGGGGCACGGGATGAAGTCGTAGTAGTCGCCCGCCGCCGTCTCGGCCGGCACCGAGCAGCCGGCGATGTCGAAGCCCGGCACGCCGAGCGGATCCTTCGGCAGCAGCTTGGCCAGCACCTCGCGCGCGAGCTCGATGGCGCGCTGGAGCCGTTCCCGTTCGAGCGCGGCGCGCAGCAGGCGCGCGTTCTCCAGCACGATCGAGATCGCGCGGGCGAGCGCTTCGAAGAAGCGCGAGTCCTTGCTGTTGAAGGTGCGCGTGTTGGCGCGCGAGTCGACGTAGATGACGCCGGTCACGTCGTCCTTGAAGCTGAGGCGCACGCACATGACGGCGCGCAGCTTGAGGTCGACCACCGACGCCGAGAGGTCGCTCGGCGCGTCGCTGTCGCCGATGCTGCGGATCAGGCACTCCTGCTGCTCGAGCGCCTTCTGGACCAGCGACTTCGAGTAGCGGAAGTGGCTGCCGAGGTCGCGCCCCTGGTCGTCGAGCGCCACCGCGACCCGCAGGTCGTCGCCGCCGTCGCGCAAGAGGAGGATGCAGCGCTCGGCGCGGACCGCCTTGATCGCCCGCTCGACGATCTTGCGCACCAGCCCGGCCGGGTCGTGGTCGGAGATCAGGTCGGCCATCGTCTCGAGCAGCAGCCGGACGTTGCGGCTGTCGATGCGATCGTCACCGGTGAGGAAGGTCGACGACTCGCCGGTGGCGGAGGGGGGCGCCGGCGGAGGGGGCGGCGCTTCCTTGCGGCCGAGCTTCGAGAGGAGGTTCTTGAACGGGGAGGGAGGCAGGGCAGGGATCCACGGCGATGCGGCGCCGCCGATTGCGGCACGCGAGGCGCGGCAGCTTAGCGCCGGCGGTCCGCTTCCTTGACCCCTCGGCAGCCCCCGGCACAATGGCGCGCCCGTTGTCCGCTCTCCCCCATCGTTCGCCCGCCCCGCTCCCGGAGATCGAGATGAAGATCCAGCGCACCGTCCTCGACCAAGGGGTCGCCTCGCTCGCCCTCACCGGCGACTTCGACGCGTTCGCCGCCAACCCGTTCCTCGAGCAGGTCGAGGCGATCGTGCAGTCGGGCACCGTGCACGTGGTGGTGAACCTGCGCCTCGTGCTCTTCATCAACTCGACCGCGGTCGGCAGCCTCATCAAGGCGCGCAAGCGGGTGCGCGGCCTCGGCGGCGACCTCGTCTTCTCGGAGCCGAGCGCGCGCGTCAAGGAGACGATGGACCTGCTCGGCCTCGGCCAGCTCATCAAGAGCTACGCGAGCGACGACGAGGCGGTGAAGGCACTGCGCGCGACCAGCAACGAGCAGGTCGACGTGCCGGCCGAGAACGCGGTGCTGGTCCGCTTCACCGATGCGGGGCAGCACAAGAAGTACGCGGCGATCGGCGGCATGGCGAAGATGGCGGCGCTCGAGGAGAACTCGATCACCTTCCTCGCCGGCGGCGAGACGTCGCTCTTCCCGGTCGGCGCCGAGGTCAAGGCGAAGTTCCGCCTGCCGCTCTTCATGCGCGCCTACTACTTCGACTTCCCCTGCACGATCCGCTCGGCGGAGAAGACGAAGGAGGGGATCCGCGTGACGGCCGAGTTCGGCTCGATCCTCGACGAGGACCGCAAGGCGATCGCGCAGTTCGTGCGCGACCTGCGCCTGCTCCGCGAAGAGGCGCGCAACTCGAACTGAGTTTCCGCGTCTCCGGCGCGGGTCAACCGTTGCCGGCGACCGCCAGCAGGGAGACCGTGGCGGCGCCGGCGCGATGCAGCGCGAACGCGGCGGCGGCGGCCGTCGCTCCCGAAGTGACGACATCGTCGACGAGGCCGATGTGGCGGCCGCGCGCCCGCGCCGCACCGCCCGCCCTCACGGCGAACGCGCGGTGGACCTGTTCGATCCGTTCGCGGAGCGACCGCGCGCCGCCTTGCGCCACCGTCGCGCGCCGCCGCTTCAAGAGCCGCTCGACCGGCCGACCGAGGCAGGCGGAAAGCTCCTCGACCAGCTCGTCGGCGTGGTCGCCGCCGCGCACCAGCCGCTTCCAGGGGTGCATCGGGATCGGGACCAAGAGGTCGGGCCGCGCGAACGAGGCGCCCTCGCCCGCGCCAGCGGCGATCGCCTGCTGCGCCTGCTGCTCGGCGCGCTCGACGGCGGCGGCCAGCGCCTGCGCGAGCGGACGCGCCGCCACCGCGAGCCCGCCGTACTTGAGCCGCAGGACCAGCTCGTCGACCGGCGGCTGGTAGCGCAGCGCGACGACGACCGCGGCGAAGCGGCGCCGCCCCACCTCGAGCGGCGCCTCCGCCGGCGCGCTGCCGATCGGCCGCCAGGGCAGCGCTGCGCCGCACCCCCCGCAGAGGCCGCTCGGCCACGCGGCGGCGGCCGGCGCATCGCAGGCGAGGCAGCCCTGCGGGAAGAGGAGCGCGCGCGCCTCGCCGCAGAACGCGCGAAGCGCCGCCTCGACCAGCGCTCGTGCCCGAGCCTGCCAACGACGGGGAGCGTGGGCGCGTCCATGGGTGGGGTCCATGGCGCGCGAGACGTCGCGAACGGCCGGGGGTGACCGGAGTCGCGCCGCGGCCGCTGGAACTACTTCGGCAGCCCGCGCCCCATCCCGAGCCCGCCCGGCGGCGAGCCGCTCGACGGCGCCGACGGGATGCCGAGCGCGGCGCGGACCTTCACGATGTACTCCGCCACCGACTGATCGGGCTCCTTCGGGATGTGGAGGAGCTCGCCGATGTGGACCGAGAGCTGGGCGTTCTTCTCGAGGTTGAACTTCGAATCGCGCACCACTTCGCGCAGGAGGCGGCGGAACTTCGAGCGGACGTACCCCTCCTTGATCAGCTTCAAGGCGACCGTGGTCCCGAGCGTGGCGGCGACCAGCAGCGCGACGATCCAGACGAGGTGCGGATCATCCCCCTTCTCGGAGGGCGGGCGGTTGCGCTCGAGCGCCTCCCCCATCAGCAGGACGAAGCCGACCACCAGGATCCCGAAGCCGAGGTAGGTCTGGATCTGGTTGACGAGCTGTTCCCGGACGGCCAGCAGGGAGCGGGGCCGCTCGATGCCGAGCAGCTCCTCGATCTGGCGGCGCGGCCGCTTGAACGAGATCGCCGAGGCCAGGAAGAACAGGCCGACGACGTTCAGAGCGCAGCCGATGACCGTGGGGTTGAGCCGTTCGAGCATCCCCGAACCTTCTGCCGAGCGCGCTGTCCCGAGGCGCCGACGGCGGGGGAACATAACGCGTGCGCGCCATCGCCACCACCGCGAGGGGCCGGCGCCGCCCGGCTGCCGCTTCACCGCCCCGCGGGAGCCGCTACGTTGGGCCCCCTTCCTCGCGCCCCGGCCTGCGTCGGCGGCGGCCGCGACTCGTCGCCACAGGAGCTCGGATGGACGTCCGTGAAGCGCAGAAGATCGCCGCCCTCGCCCGCCTCGAGCTCTGCGAGGCGGAGCTCGCCCGCTTCGCCTCCCAGCTGACGGCGATCCTCGGCTACTTCCAGAAGCTCGGCGAGGTGAAGACCGACGGCATCCCGCCCGCGTCCCACCCGCGCGACCTGCGCAGCCCCTTGCGCCCCGACCGGACCGAGCCGTTCCCCGCGCCGCAGGAGCTTGTGCAGCGGTCGGCCGGCGCCGAGGGCGAGTTCTTCCGCGTCCCGCGCGTGCTCGAGTGAAGGAGCGCGAGATGCCCGCCACCCCGACCTCCCCCGCCTGGACCCGCTCGGCCCGCGCGATCGTCGCCGCGGTCCGCTCCGGCAGCGTGCGCGCGCGCGCCGTCGCCGACCACTACCTCGCCCGCATCGAGCGCGACGATCCGCTCGTGCACGCCTTCCTCCACGTCGATCCCGCCGCGGTGCGCGCGCAGGCCGATGCGCTCGACGCCCGCATCGCGCGCGGCGAGACGGCCGGCGCGCTGCTCGGCGTGCCGGTCGCCGTGAAGGACAACCTCTGCGCGGTCGGCTCGCCGACCACCTGCGCCTCGAAGATCCTCGAGGGCTACCGGCCCCCCTACGACGCCACCGTCGTCGAGCGGCTGCGCGCCGCCGGCGCGATCGTGCTGGGCAAGACCAACCTCGACGAGTTCGCGATGGGCGCGTCGACCGAGAACTCGGGCTTCGGCGCGACCAGGAACCCGCACGACCTGAAGCGGGTGCCGGGCGGCTCGAGCGGCGGCTCGGCGGCGGCGGTCGCGGCCGGCTTCGCGCCGCTCGCGCTCGGCTCCGACACGGGCGGTTCGGTGCGCCAGCCGGCGGCGCTCTGCGGCGTGGTCGGGCTGCGGCCGACCTACGGCGCCGTCTCGCGTTACGGGCTGGTCGCCTTCGCCTCGTCGCTCGATCAGGTCGGCCCGCTCGCGTTGAACGTCGACGACTGCACGCTCTTGATGGAGGTGATCGGCGGCCACGATCCGCGCGACTCGACCTCGCGCGCCGGCGCCTTCGGGGGCCCGACCGCAGGCGACGCGCTCGCCGGCCTGCGCATCGGCATCCCGGCCGAGTACCGCTCCGACGCGCTCGATCCGCAGGTGCGCGCCGCGGTGGCGCGCGTCGAGCAGCTCGCCGTCGCGGCGGGCGCGCGGCTGGTGCCGCTCGAGCTGCCGCTCACGCAGTACGCGATCCCGACCTACTACCTGGTGGTCACCTCCGAGGCGTCGAGCAACCTCGCCCGCTTCGACGGCGTGCGCTACGGGCCGCGCGGCGAGGGCAGCGACCTCTCCGGCATGTACGGCGCGACGCGCGGCGGCCGCTTCGGCGACGAGGTGAAGCGGCGCATCATGCTCGGCACCTACGCGCTCTCGGCCGGCTACTTCGACGCCTACTACAAGAAGGCGCTGCAGGTGCGCGAGTGCATCGGGCGCGAGTTCGCGGCCGCCTTCGCGCAGTGCGACGTGCTGCTCGGCCCGACCACGCCGACGCCCGCCTTCCCGCTCGGCGAGAAGAGCGACGATCCGGTGCAGATGTACCTGTGCGACGTCTTCACCGCGCCGGCGCCGCTCGCCGGCTTGCCGGCCCTCTCCTTCCCGTGCGGCAAGACGCCGACCGGCCTGCCGATCGGCGCGCAGTTGCAGGGGCCGTGCGGCTCCGACGGCCGCTTGCTGGCCATCGCGCGCGCGCTCGAGCGCCAGCTCGCCCTCGATCTCTCCCCGCTGGAGGCGCCCCGTGGAGCTTGAACCGGTCATCGGCCTCGAGGTGCACTGCCAGCTCGCGACGCGCTCGAAGCTCTTCTGCCGCTGCGAGGCGGGCTTCGGCGGCCTGCCGAACTCGCGCATCTGCCCGATCTGCACCGCGCAACCCGGCACGCTGCCGGTGCTGAACGAGCAGGCGCTCGAGCTGGCCATCAAGGCGGGGCTCGCGCTCTCCTGCCAGGTGCGCACGCAGATGAAGTTCGACCGCAAGAACTACTTCTATCCCGACCTGCCGAAGGGCTACCAGATCTCGCAGTTCGACGAGCCGCTGTGCGAATGGGGCGAGGTCGCCTTCGAGGTCGAGAAGGGCGTCACCAAGGTCGCGAAGATCCGCCGCATCCACATGGAGGAGGACGCCGGCAAGGCGCTCCATCCCGACGGGCTCGCCTCGTCGCTGGTCGACCTGAACCGCGCCGGCGTGCCGCTGGTCGAGATCGTCGGGCAGCCCGACCTCGCCTCGCCCGCCGAGGCGTCGGCCTACCTGCAGGCGCTGCGCCGGACGCTGCGCTTCGCCGGCATCAGCGACTGCGACATGGAGAAGGGGTCGCTGCGCTGCGACGCCAACGTCTCGGTGCGCCCGAAGGGGCAGAAGGAGTTCGGCACCAAGGTCGAGGTGAAGAACATCAACTCCTTCAAGAACGTGGAGCGGGCGCTCCAGTTCGAGATCGCGCGCCAGGGCGAGCTGGTGGCGCGCGGCGAGAAGATCGTGCAGGAGACCCGCTCCTTCCGCGACACCGAAGGCACCACGGTGTCGATGCGCAAGAAGGAGAACGCCGACGACTACCGCTACTTCCCCGATCCCGACCTGCCGCTCTTCGACGTCGGAGCGCCGCGCATCGAGCGGCTGCGCGCCGCGCTCCCCGAGCACTGGCTCGCCAAGCGCAAGCGCTACCAGGAGCAGTGGGGCCTCTCCGACTACGACGCGCGCGTGCTGACCGAGGAGCCGGCGACGGCGCGCTTCTTCGAGGGGGTCGTCGCGGCCGGCCTCGCGCCGAAGGTCGCGGCCAACTGGATCCAGGGCGAGGTGCTCGCCTTCCTCGGCGAGACGAAGGGCGACATCGAGGAGCTGAAGACCACCTCCGCGCAGCTGCGCGCGCTGATCGCGATGGAGGAGGGAAACGAGCTCTCGCACCAGGCGGCGAAGAAGGTGCTGCGGCGGATGCTCGAGAGCGGCGGCGAGCCGCGCGCCACCGCCGAAGCGCTCGACCTGCTGCAGATCCGCGACAGCGGCGCGCTCGCGGCGACCGTCGACGCGGTGCTGGCGCAGGAGACGAAGGTGGTGGCCGACTACCGCGGCGGCAAGGAGACGGCGCTGAACGCGCTGCTCGGCCGCGTCATGAAGGCGACCAAGGGCAAGGGCGACCCGAACGTGATCAAGGAGCTGCTGATCGCGAAGCTGAAGGCGTGACGCAGGCCTGCGGCGCCGCGGGAAGCGGGCGGCGCCGCGACGGAACGGAGTCGGCGCGATGGCGAGCGCGAGGGCGGACGCGAGTTCGAGCGCGGCAGCGAGCGAGGCCGCGGACGTCGTGGTGGTCGGCGGCGGGATCATGGGGCTTCACGTGGCGTGGAGCCTCGCCGCCGCGCGGGTCGGCCGCGTCGTGCTGTTCGAGAAGCGGCGCTTCGGCGCGGGCGAGTCGGGCAAGTCGGGCGCGATCCTCCGCCAGCACTACTCGCACGAGACGCTGATCCGCATGGCGCGCGCGAGCCTCGCGCGCTACCGCGAGCTGCACGAGCGGACGCCGGGCGGGATCGGCTTCACCAACGCCGGCATGGCGTTCGTCGCCGCCGCCGCCGATCGCGACAGCCTCGCGCGCAACGTCGCGCTGCAGCGGCGCTGCGGCGTCGCGGTCGAGACGCTCGACGCCGCAGCGCTGCGCCGCTTCGAGCCGCGCGCCCGCTTCGCCGACGATGCGTGCGGCGCCTTCGAGCCGGAGGCGTCGTTCGTGGTGCCCCACCCGACGCTCGCCGCCGTCGCCGCGCAGGCGCGCGCGGCCGGCGCGACGCTGCACGAGGGGCGCGGCGTCGCCGAGCTCGAGAGCGACGGCGCGCGCCGCATCACCGGCGTGCGCCTCACCGACGGCACGCGCGTCGCCACGCGCACGCTGATCGTCTGCGGCGGCCCCTGGTCGGCAGCGCTGCTGGCGCAGGTCGGGAGCGACCTGCCGTTGCAGGCGATCCGGCCGGAGCAGGCGTTCTTCATCGCGCCCGCCGGCCACGGCACCGAGCGCTGCATCTGGGCCGACCTCGAGCGCGGCCTCTACTGGAAGAGCGAGGCGACCGGCTTCACGCGCGTCGGCAACCTCCCCTACGACCAGGATGAGAAGGTCGCCGATCCCGACCGCTACGACGAAGGGGTGAGCGGCGCCTTCCTCGCCGACTGCCGCAGCCGCCTCGCCGCGCGCGTCCCGGCCTATTCCGACTCGATCTGCTGGGGCGGCGTCTCGGCGCTCTACACCGTGACCCCCGATGCGCAGGCGCTGATCGGCCCCGTGCCCGCGACGAGCGGCCTCTTCGTCGTCTCCGGCTTCAGCGGCCACGGCTTCAAGCTCGGCCCAAGCGTCGGCGTCGGCGTCGCGGCGCTCGTCACCGGCGGCGACCCCGGCCCGCTCGAGCCCGCCTTCTTCGCGCCCGACCGCTTCGCGCGCGGCCAAGCGCAGAGCGGCGCCTACGGCTTCTCGGTGCTGGGCTGAGCCGCGGAGTCGGAGCGGCGGCGCGCATGGACATCGTCGGCGAGCCGCCTAGGCTTTGACCGCCACGCGGCGAGCGGCGCGCGCGAGCGGCAGGACCTTCGACAGCTGGACCTCGGCGGCAGGCACACGGATGAACTCCTCGCAGCGGATCCGTCGGTACCTCGGCGCGGGCGCGCTCGGCGCGGCCGGCCTGTGCGCCGCCCTGCTCGCTTGCCACGGCGCGCCACGGCGCGCGGCCGCCCCGCCGGCGAAGCCACCGCTCGCCGCAAGCGAGCCGCGGCACGTGAGCCACCTGCTCGACCGCCTCGCCGACGCCGAGGTGAGCGGCGCGCTGCGCGGCCTCGGCGAGCGCCCCGACGAAGCGGGCCCGCTCGCGTTCGCCGCCGCGCTCGAGCGGCCGCTCGCCTTCCCGTGGTTCGACGGGGTCTGGCTCGACGGCACCCTGCAAGGGCCGCCACCGCCGCCGCGCGCCGCCGCGCGGCGCCTCGAGGGCGAGCCGATCGTCGCCCTCGCTGCCGCCGACGGCGGACTGCACGCCTTCGTCGAGGCGCCGGGCAACGAGCCGTTCCAGCTGCACGCGCGCGTGCGCGCGCCGGCCGGCTCGCGCGGCGCGCGCCTCCACTGCACGCCGCTCGCCGCCGCGCCGCCCGCGACGCCCGCCGACCTCGCGCCGCTCGTCGCCGCGTTGACGCCGGCCGAGCTCGCCGCCGGTCGCGACGTCGCGCTGCCCGACGATGCCGCCGGCGAGTGGCGCGACCTCGTCCTCTTCGCGCCGACGCGCGAGGGGCGCCGCTCGCTCTGCATCTCGCTGCTCCCCTCCGACGGCGGCCTCGAGATCGCGCAGGTCGAGCTGCGCCGCCTCTCGCTCGGCGCGCGCGTGCGGGCCACGCCGCGCCTCGCCGGCGACCGGTCGAGCCACCCGCTGCGCCGCGTGGTCGACGTGGTCGACGCGACCTGCGACGCGCTGCTCGTCCCGATCGACGCGACGGTCGCCTTCGCCGCGCACGTGCCGGAGCGGCGGCCGCGGCTGCGCTTCGTGCCGGGCGCGCTCGGCGTCGACGACGGCGCACCGGTCGACTTGCTTGTGCGGGTCGACGGCGCGGTCGCGTGGAGCGACGTGCGGCCGACCGCGAAGATCGAGGCGCCCGGCAAGCTCGTGGCCGTCGAGGTCGACCTCGCCGCGCACGCCGGCCGGAGCGTGCGCCTCGAGTTCACCGCCCGCTCGCGCGCCGACGCGGTCGCCTGGTTCGGCGCCCCCGAGCTGCTCGGCGGCCGCGACGGCCCGCGCGGCAGGAACCTGCTGCTGGTCTCGCTCGACACCACGCGCGCCGACCACCTCGGCAGCTACGGCGACTCGCGCGGCCTCACCCCGAACCTCGACGCCTTCGCCGCCGAGGGCACCCGCTTCGCGCAGGTGATCGCGCCGTCGTGCTGGACGCTGCCGACCCACATGAGCCTCATGTCGGGCCAGCACCCGATCCTGCACGGGATGATCGCGTCGCCGCGCCTGATGGACCCGATCCGCACGCGCCTCCTGTCGGCGCGCCTGCGCGAGGTCGGCTACTCGACGGCCGCCTTCACCAGCGGCGGCCCGATGGTGCCGCGCAACGGCTTCGGCTGCGGCTTCGACCTCTACTCGATCGACGATCCGTGCGGCCTCACCAAGTACAACCACTTCGATCCCGAGGTGGTCGCCGCGCGCGCGAGCGGCGCCGACCCGCTCGCGCCGACGCTCGAGTGGCTGCGCGCCCACGCCGACCAGCCGTTCCTGCTCTTCGTGCACACCTTCTTCGTGCACAACTACTTCCCCCATCGCGAGTACCTGCAGCGCTTCGCCGACCCCGACGCCACGATCGAGCGCGACCAGCCGCTGCCCATGGCCGATCGCGCGATGGCCGGCGAGAGCGCCGCGCTCGAGCGGCTGCGCGACCTCTACGCCGCCTGCCTGCTCGAGGTCGATGCGACGCTGATCCCGCGGCTGCTGCGCGAGCTCGAGGCGCTCGGGATCGAGGAGGAGACGATCGTCTGCGTCCTCTCCGACCACGGCGAGGAGCACCTCGAGCACGCGCAGTTCGGCCACCGGCTCGAGCTCCACCGCGAGTCGACGCGCGTGCCGTGGCTCTTGCGCGGGCCGGGCGTGCCGGTCGGACTGGTGCGCAGCGACCCGGTCGACCTCGCCGACGTCTCGACGACGCTCGCGCGCCTGCTCGAGCTGCCGCATGAGCCGCTCGATTTCGGGCGCGACCAGCTCGCGCCGGGTGCGGGCGAGCAGGACGCGCTGCCGCACGTGCAGCTGTTCGGGGTGCTCGACCAGCCGGGCAGCCGCGAGGCGCTCGAGTACGGACCGTGGAAGCTGATGCGGTGGCGGCGCGCCGACGCCGAGCCGCTGGTCCGCCTCTACCACCTCGCCGTCGACCCGCACGAGACGCGCGACGTCGCCGACGAGGATCCCGAGCGGCTGCGCACGCTGAACGCGCTGCTCGACCAGCAGCTGCGCGCGCTGAAGCAGCAGGCCGACGAGCTGCCGGGCAGCAACGTGCTGACGCGCCAGCTGAAGCCCGCCGAGCTCGAGCGGCTGCGCGGCCTCGGCTACACCGAGCAGTGAGCGGCGCGCCCGACCCCGCGCCCGCTGCGCCGCTGCGACCGCCGCGCGGCCGCGTCGCGCTGGCGCTGCTGCTGATCGTGCTGGTCGCGGCCGCGGCGCGCTTCCACGGCCTCGACTTCGGCGGCCGGCTCCCCTACGCGCGCCCCGACGAGAACCGCGTCGCGGGACAGGCGGCGCGACTGCTCGCCGGCGAATGGCGGCCGGCGAGCTTCGCCTACCCGGCGCTCGTCCCGCTGGCGCACGTCGGGGTGCGACAGGTCGCGCGCGCGCTCGGCCTCGAGGAGGCGAGCGACGCGGGCGAGCTCGCGGCGGGCTACCGCGCCGGTCGCATCGTCTCGGCGACCGCCGGCGTCGCGACCGTGCTGCTCCTCTTCGCGCTGGTCCGACGGCGCCGCTCGGCCGGCGAGGCGCTGCTGGCTGCGGGACTGCTCGCGCTCGCCCACCTGCACGTGCGCGACTCCCACTTCGGCGTGACCGACACGCCGCTCGCGGCGGCGACCACCGCGTTCCTGCTGCTGCTCACCGCCACCAGCGAATGGCCGCGCGCGCGCCGCTTCGCGCTGTGCGGAGCGGCGCTCGGGATGGCGGCGGCGGTGAAGCAGACTGCGGTCTTCGCGGCGCTGCCGCTGCTGGTCGAGGCGTTCGCGGCGACGCCGGCCGAGCGCCCGCTCGGCGGGCGGCCGCTGCGCGTGCGGCTCGGTCGCGCGGCCGCGGCGCTGCTGCTCGCCGCGGGGTGCGCGGCGGCGACCTTCCTGCTGATCAACCCCTTCGCGCTGCTCGAGCCGGAGCGCTTCCTCTCCGACGTCCTCTTCGAGCTCGGCCACAAGACCGAGGCGGGCGGCCCCCTCGCGCAGCGCGGCTTCGTGACCCACGCGACCTTCACGCTGCGCCACGGGCTCGGGCTGCCGTTCGCGATCGCCGCGGCGCTCGGCCTCCTGCTCTGCGCGTGGCGGGCGCGGCGCGCCGACGCGATCGTGCTGCTCTTCGCGGCCGCCTACTACCTCGGCATGGGCAACGGCACGCGCACCTTCGTGCGCTACATGGTGCCGCTCGTGCCGCTCGCCGCCCTGTTCGCCGCGCGGACGCTCGTCGCGTGCGGCGCGCTCGCGCCGGCGCGGCTGCGGCCGCTCGCGATCGTCGCGGCGGCGGCAGCGCTGCTCGCCCCCTCGACGGCGAGCGTCGTCGCCTCCGACCGGCTGCTGGCCGCGCGCGACAGCCGGCTGCTGATGGCCGACGCGCTCGCCGAGCGGATCGGTCCGAACGAGCGGGTGGCATGGATCGGCCGCTACTCGTGGCCGCCCGAGACTCCCGCCGACCCGCGCCTCGAGCGACGCGACGCCGCGTGGCTCGCCGAGCGGCTGCCGGCGGGCGTCGACGCCGGAGAGGCGCTGCGCACGGCGGGATTCGACTGGGTGGTCGTCGCCGACCACTGGCTGCGGTCGCCCTTCGACGCCAAGCCGGAGCAGGTGGCGCGTCTCGCGGCGGCGCTCGACGAAGTGGCGACCTTCGGCCCGCTCGCGGAGGGGCGCGCGCGCGCCGACGTCGCGCCGCTCTTCGACCGCTTCGACTTCCTCTACCTCCCCTATGCGCGCTTCGACGGCGTCGCGCGCCCGGGCCCGTTCCTCCGCCTCTTCCGCTGCCGTCGCTGAGGGGCGGCGCGCGGGGCGGCGCGCGGCGGAGGCAGGCGATCGCAAGGAAACTTCGAACGACCGAGGCGCCAGGAACGCCCTGTTCGAACGACTGACTCCCCGGCGCGATCGCTAGCGTCTGGCGCTCTTCGTCCACCGCCGCGGTTCCCGTTCGAGGATCGTGCTCCATGCTCTGGATCTGGGTCGGGTTCGTCCTCTTCATCCTCCTGCTGCTGGCGCTCGACCTCGGAGTCTTCCACCGCAAGTCGCACGTCGTGAGCCTGCGCGAGTCGATCGCCTGGTCGGGCGTCTGGGTGCTGGTCGCGCTGCTCTTCTCGACCTTCATCTGGCACGCCTACGAGGCGCACTGGCTCGGGCTCGGCCAGGCCCCCGATCCGGTCGACGGCGTCGTCAACGACGGCCGCACCGCGACGCTCAAGTACCTGACCGGCTACGTGGTCGAGAAGTCGCTCAGCGTCGACAACCTCTTCGTCATCGCGATGCTCTTCACCTTCTTCGCGGTGCCGCCCCTCTACCAGCATCGCGTGCTCTTCTGGGGCGTCGTCGGCGCGCTGCTGATGCGCGGCGCGATGATCGCCATCGGCGCGAAGCTGATCGCCGAGTTCCACTGGCTGCTCTACGTCTTCGGCGGCTTCCTGCTGCTGACCGGCCTCAAGATGCTGCTGATCAAGGGCGACGCCAGCGACCCGAGCCAGGCGTGGGCGGTCCGCCTCGCGCGCCGCTTCCTGCCGGTCACCGATCGCTTCCACGGCGAGCACTTCCTGGTGCGCGCGGGCAGCGCGGCGGCCGCCGAGACGGCGACGCCGGGCTCGGCCGTCGAGGTCGATTCGGTGCTGCTACGCGCGAAGCCGGGTGCCTGGCTGCTGACGCCGCTCGCGCTGGCGCTGATCCTGGTCGAGACGACCGACCTCATCTTCGCGGTCGACTCGATCCCGGCGATCTTCGCCATCACCGCCGACCCGTTCCTGGTCTTCACCAGCAACGTCTTCGCGATCCTCGGGCTGCGCTCGCTCTACTTCGCGCTCGCCGGCCTGCTCGACAAGTTCCGCTACCTGAAGACGGCGCTGGCGGTCGTGCTGATCCTGGTGGGCGCGAAGATGCTGGCGGCCGACTGGCTCAAGGCGCAGCTCGGCGGCAACTTCCACTTCATCCTGCTCGGCGCGATCCTCGGCATCCTCGCGACCGGCGTGATCGCCAGCATCGTGGCCGACGCGCGGCAGCGGGCGCGCGAGGACGGGACGCGCTGAGCGGCGGCGGGACGAGCGGCGCCACGGCGAGCGGCGACGCGGCGGGCGCAGCGAGCGACCGCGCGCCGCCGCTCACTTCGCGTGGCAGAGGCGGCAGACGGCGGCGCCGCGCTTGTCGAGGCGGCTCTTCCAGTGCGGCGGATGGGGATTGCCGCCGAACGCCCCTTCGGCGTGGCAGTCGGTGCAGTTGCCGCGCGAGCCGTCGTCGTGGCAGGCGGCGCAGGAGAGCGGATCGCGGCGCGCCGCGGTGCCGTGGTACTCGGGCGAGCCCTTGAAGAGCACGCCCGGCCCGTGGAACTGGAAGCCGTCGCTGCGCGTCAGCGCCGCCTCCTGCGCGAGGCCGCGCTCCTCGTGGCACTCGAGGCAGTAGTCGGGCGAGTGGCACTTGACGCACGACGCGGAGTCGGCGCGCGCCTCCCACGGATGGCGCATGAGGTAGTCGCCGCGGTGGATCAGCCCGAGGTGCGCCTTCTCCGGCAGGCGCGCCGCCGGGGTGAGGCGCAGCGCCGCGAAGCCGCCGTTGGCGAAGTGGCAGTCGTCGCACGACGACGCCTCGTGGCACTGCGCGCAGACGGCCGCGTTGCCGCTGTCGCGCAGCAGCTCGCCGTGGCCGCGCCCAACGAAGTCGTTCGAGTGGGTGAAGCTCTCGTAGGGCAGCAACCCGTAGCGCGCGAGGTCCTGGTGGCAGCTCTTGCAGTCGAGCTGGTCGTAGAACTCCTGCATCTCGTGGCAGGAGAAGCACTCGGGATGGGCCGGCATCGCGGACGCCCTCCCCGCGCCCGGCGCCGTCGCGCCAGCGCCCTCCGGCGCGGCGGCGTCCTGCAACCCGTGCGCGCCCGCGTGGCAGACCGCGCAGTCGCCGCTGGTGCGCTCGAGGTGCGTCTCGTGGCTGAAGTGGAGCGCGCGGTCGCGTTCGGGCAGGACGCCGGCGTTGGCGACGTCGCTGTGGCAGAAGGCGCAGTCGTCGCGCTTCGCCTCGTGGCAGGCGATGCACTTCGCCTCGAGCGCGCGGCGCGTGGCCGAATCGACCTGATGGCCGGCGATGCCGTCGTGGCAGGCGTCGCAGTCGCCCATCAGCTCGGCGTGGGCCGCTTCGGGGAAACGGATCGAGTCGCCGGTGCGGCCGGTGAAGACGATGCACGACGCCGCGACCGCGAGCGCCAGCAGGCCGGCTGCGGCAGCGACGCGACGGCGCCGCTCGCGCCCGCGCGGCGGTCCGCCCGGCTCCCCTCCTGCTTCGCGACCGTCCATGCTCCTCTCCACTGCCGACTCCCCGGGCCGCCGCGCTCGGCGCCCGCCACCGCTCAGAAGCGCCAGCGCAACCGCGCGAACAGGTCGAGGCGATCCTCGAAGTCGGGATCGCGCACCCAATCGGCGCCGACCTCGACGTCCCATGCGCGATGGGGATCGAAACCGGCGGCCAGCCGCACCAGCGTCGCGTCGCGCCCGAACGCCCCGCCGAGCACGTGCTGGCGCGAGGCGTCGAGCGACGTGTAGAGCGACGCCGTCCACCAGAGCAGGTGGTAGCCGCGCACGAAGAGCGCGTCGTCGTCGGTCGAGCTGCCGCCGAAGCTGTCGCGCGACTCGTCCTGCCAGCCCGCCTCGAGGCCGACCGCATCCTCGCCGTTCGGGCCGTAGCGCGCGTCGAGCCCGCCGCCGGCCTGCAGCAGCGACTCGCTGCTCTCGTAGTCGGTGTGGCGACCGAAGAGGTTCGCCGCGAGATCGGCCGCGAAGCGATGGGTCAGCGCGAGCCCCGCCTCGTCGTACGCCTCGTTCGAGAAGACCGTGTAGAGCGAGCTCTTCGGCAGGAAGAGGCCCGGGATCGAGTGGACGTAGTCGAACGCGAGCTGCCACGCGATCGACGGCATCACCACGGCGTGCACGCGCGCGTCGTAGAGCTCGTCCGCGATCCAGTCGAAGTAGGCGTGGCTCGACAGGTCGAGCCAGCGCGCCGGGCGCCAGCCGAGGTCGAGGCCGCCCTTCACGTCGCTCGCGTCGCCGTGGTCCTGCGCATAGAAGCCCGAGACGCCGGCCGTCCACGCGCTGCCGAGCCGCGCGCCGAGCCGCCCGCCGAAGAGGCGATCGCCCGAGCGCCCGCCGATGCCGTCGTCGGTCGGAGCGCCGCCGAAGAGGTCGAGCTCGAACGCCCCGCCGAGCGGCTGGCGCAGCGCCGCGCCGTCGACGCGCCGCACCGCCGCGCCGGCCACGACGAACTGCCGCCCGAACCGGACGAACGAGCCGCGCGCGCTGCCGCGCCAGGTGACCTCGGCCGCGGTGAAGTCGGCGGAGTCGTCCTCGAGCCCGTAGTCGCTGGTCGAGTCGGCCTGCTGCGCGAACCCCTCGCCGCGGAACGAGAGCGCCTCGTTGCCGAACAGCGCGTCGCCGCGCAGCCGCAGCGTCTCGGTGGCGGACCACTGGCGCGTGCGCAGGCCGAAGGCGCGCTCGCGGCCGCGGCGAGCGTAGAGCGCCGCCTCGCCCGACCAGCGGCCGGCGAGCGACGGGTCGCTCGCCGAGGCGCCGCCTCCTCCCACCGCGCTCGCGGCCGCGGGGTCGCCGGCGTTCGCTTGCGGCGGGACGCCATCCTCGACCAGCGGCGCGCGCCAACGGTAGTCGCGGCCGAAGGCGTTCAACGGCCCGCCGTTCGACGCGACGTGGCACGCCGAGCAGGTGAGCCCTTCGCGCTCGGCGAACCGCTCGGTCGGCGCCGCGCGCGCCGCGCCGCCGACGGCGATCGACGCGACCGCCGCCAAAGCCGCCGCTCGTGCGCGGCGTGCCGTTCGCGCAGTGGGGATCGCGCGCACCGATCGGGCGACGCGGCGGCTCGGCTCAGTTGTCATGCGCGCCCTGCAGGATCCAGCTCTCGAGCTTCGCGAGTTGCGCGGCCGTGAGGCTGCCGGTCGGCGGCATGTCGTTGCCCGAGCCCTTCGCGCAATCGCCGCGATGGGTGTCGTTCACCTTCCGCCACAGGTAGGAGGCCTCGGGGTCGTAGGGCGCGATGCGCAGCGTCGCGCACGAATCGTCGGGCGTCTGGTCGGCGCGCACGCGCACCGTCTCGCCGAAGGTCCGGGTGTTGGTGAGCCGCAGGCCGGCGGCCGGGCCGGTGTTGTCGTGGCAGGAGGAGGTGGCGCAGCGGCTGCTCAGGATCGGCTGGAGGTCGCCCGACAGCGTCATCGCCGCGACCACCCGCAGCACGGTGGTCCCCTCGAGCGAGAGGACGTCGGCGTCGTCGAGGAGCGTCGCGGTGAAGGTGGTGTCGCCGTTCAGCGGAAGCCAGCTCGCGCCGATCGGGAAGAGCAGCGAGGCGATCGTCTCGCCGGTCGCCTCGTCGACCAGCAGGTCGAGATCGACGCCGAGCAGCGGCGCGAGGTTCTCGCCGGCCGGGAGCCCGCCGTTGCCGGGATCGCCGAGGTTGCGATCGGCGACCAGCGAGACGCGCTCGGGATCGACCAGGCCGCCCGGGAAGAGGCGATCGAAGCGGGCGCCGCTCTCCGAGTTGGGGATGGCGCGCAGCGACAGCACGAAGTCGAGCTGCTTGCCGCAATAGGGAACGCCCTCGTCGTCGAGCGGCAAGGTGACGCCGGTCGGCGCCGTCGAACCGAAGGGCGGGATCTCGAGCGCGAGCGTCGCGGTCGGGCGATCGGGCGCGCGGACGGTGAGGCCGACGTAGAGCGGCGCGGTCGCGCGGTCGATGTCGTCGAGCACGACGATCGACCAGAGCATGCGGCCGAACGGGAAGGGGGCGAGGTCGCCCTCGGCGAGGTCGATCGCGACCGCCGGCCGGCCGTCCTGCGCCCGCGTCGCGTGCAGCCGACCAGCGGCCGCCAGCACCGCCGCGACGTCGCTGCCGGCCGCGTAACCGCCGGCCTGCGGATCGCCGAGGTCGACGCTGGCCGCGACGGCGAGGCGCGTGGCGTCGACGCTGCCGGCCGCCGGATCGACCACCTTGCGGAAGCCTTGCGACGGCAGCGCGACCTCGACCGAGGCGAGGCCGCCCGAGACGACGGTGGCCTCCGAGCTGCCGTCGGCGAAGGCGAACGAGAGCTCGAGGCTCCCGCTCTCGGCGCCCCCCGTCGAGCCGGTGCCGGCGCGGAAGGCGCGGTTGCAACCGGCGCCGCCTCCGATCGCGACGACGATGGCGAGCGCGGTGACGCCGAGCGGGCGCCACCACGACGTGCGAATCCCTCGATCCATGGGTTCCCTCGGGACAGCGACGTCCGAATGACCCGTTCCCTTGCGCGGGCGGCCGACGCTAGCGCGGCGTCATGAAGGCGGGAAGAAGGTCGCGAGGGGCGACGCCGACCAGCAAGCGGCGACCGCGATCACTCCCACTCGATCGTCGCGGGCGGCTTGCTGGTGATGTCGTAGGTGACGCGGTTGATGCCGCGCACCTCGTTGGTGATGCGATTGGCGATGGTGCCGAGCAGCTCATGCGGCAGGCGAGCCCAGCCGGCCGTCATGAAGTCCTCGGTCTCGACGGCGCGCAGCACCGCGACGCGGCCGTAGGTCCGGCAGTCGCCCTGCACGCCGACGCTGCGCACCGGCAGCAGCACCACGAACGACTGCGACGTCTTCGCCATCCAACCGCTCTTCTCGAGCTCCTCGCGCGCGATCTTGTCGGCGGCGCGCAACAGCGCGAGGCTCTCGGCATCGAGCGCGCCGAGGCAGCGGACGGCGAGGCCCGGACCGGGGAAGGGGTGGCGGTTCAGGATCGACGCCGGCACCTTCAGCCGTCGGCCGAGCTCGCGCACCTCGTCCTTGAAGAGCTCGCGCAGCGGCTCGACCAGCGCGAGGCCGAGCTTCTCCGGCAGGCCGCCCACGTTGTGGTGCGTCTTGATCGTGTGCGACGGGCCGCCCTTCGGCGACACCGACTCGATCACGTCGGGATAGAGCGTCCCCTGCGCCAGGAACTTCGCGTCGCCGAGCTGCTTCGCCTGCGCCTCGAACACCTCGATGAAGACGCGGCCGATGATCTTCCGCTTGCTCTCCGGATCGGCGACGCCGGCGAGCGCGGTCAGGAACTCGCGGCTCGCGTCGACGGCGCGCAGGTCGATCTGGAAGGTGTCGCGGAAGGTGGCGACCACCTCGTCGGCCTCGCCGGCGCGCATCAGCCCGTTGTCGACGAAGATGCAGGTGAGCTGGTCGCCGATCGCCTCGTGCAGCAGCACCGCCGCCACCGACGAATCGACGCCGCCCGAGAGCCCGAGGATCACGCGGCCGCGCCCCACCTGCGCGCGGATCTTCCGCTTCGCCTCCTCGAGGAACGACTCCATCGCCCAGAGCTTCTCTGCACCGCAGATCGCGTAGAGGAAGTTCGACAGGAGGATGCGCCCCTCCGTCGTGTGGGTCACCTCGGAGTGGAACTGGACGGCGAAGAGGCGCCGCGCCGCGTCCTCCATCGCCGCGAGCGGGCAGCTCTCCGACTTCGCGACGAGCCGGAAGCCCTGCGGCAACTTCGCGACGCTGTCGCCGTGGCTCATCCAGACGCTGGTCGTGCGGCTCATCCCGCGCAGCAGCACGCTCTCCGCCGCGCCGTCCACGCGCTCGATCGTCGCATGGCCGTACTCGCCGCCGCGCGAGCCGCGCGCCACCGCGTCGCGGCCCGCCAGCTTGAAGGCGAGCGCCTGCATGCCGTAGCAGACGCCGAGCAGCGGCACGCCGCGCTCGAGCACCCAATCGGGGAGCTGCGGCGCCCCCTCGTCGTAGACGCTGTTGGGGCCGCCCGACAGGATGATCCCGATCAATCCGTCGGCGACCGACGGCGCCGCGCTGCCGTCGACCCAGCACGGCAGCGTCTCCGCGTAGACGCCGAGCTCGCGCACGCGGCGCGTGATGAGGTGGGTGTACTGCGAGCCGTAGTCGAGGATCAGGACGCGCTGGCGGACCTCCACGTCACTGCTCCGCATCGGCGGCGAAGTAGTTCGGCGCCTCGCGCGTGATCTTGATGTCGTGGGCGTGGCTCTCGCGCAGGCCGGCCGTGGTGACCTGCACGAAACGCGCCTTCTGCTGCAGCTCCGGCAGCGTGCGCGCGCCGACGTAGCCCATGCCGCTCTTCACGCCGCCGCACAGCTGGTAGACGAACTGCCAGAGCGGCCCGCGCTGCGGCACGAGCCCCTCGACGCCCTCGGGCACCAGCTTGTCGCGCTGGCGCACCTTGCCCTGCCCGTAGCGATCGGAGCCGTCCATCATCGCGCCGATCGACCCCATGCCGCGCACCTCCTTGTAGGTGCGACCGCGGAAGAGGACCGTCTCGCCGGGCGATTCATCGACGCCGGCGAAGAGGGCGCCGAGCATCACGCACGACGCGCCCGCCGCGAGCGCCTTCACGATGTCGCCCGAATGGCGGATGCCGCCGTCGGCGATCACCGGCACGCCCGCGCGCCGCGCCGCCTCGACGCAGAAGTCGATGGCGGTGAGCTGCGGCACGCCGACGCCCGCGACGATGCGCGTGGTGCAGATCGAGCCCGGCCCGATGCCGACCTTGAGCGCGTCGGCGCCCGCCTCGACGAGCGCCTCGGCCGCCTCGGTGGTCGCGATGTTGCCGGCCACCACGTCGATCGCCGGGAAGCGGTCCTTCAGCATGCGGACCGTCTTCATGACGTTCGCCGAGTGGCCGTGCGCGGTGTCGACCACCAGCACGTCGACGTCGGCCTTGACCAGCGCCGCGCTGCGCTCCTCGTCGAAGACGCCGACCGCCGCGGCGACCCGCAGCCGCCCGCGCCCGTCGCGGCAGGCGTTCGGGTACTCGTCGAGGTGCTTGATGTCCTTCATGGTGATCAGGCCTTGCAGCCGGTTCTCACCATCGACGAGCAGCAGCTTCTCGACCTTGCGCTGGTGGAGGATCTTCTTGGCCTGCTCGAGCGTCGTGCCGGGCGGCGCCGTGATCGGCGTGCGCGTCATCACGTCGCCGACCTTCGAGCCGGCCGCCTCCTGGAAGCGCAGGTCGCGCCGCGTGAGGATGCCGATCACCTTGCCCGCCTCGATCACCGGGATGCCCGAGATCGAGTGGGTCTCCATCAGCTCGCGCGCGCGATTGACGTCGGCGTCGGGCGGCAGCGTGATCGGGTCGAGGATGACGCCGTTCGCGCTGCGCTTCACCTGATCGACCTGGCGCGCCTGCGCCTCGGGCGAGAGGTTGCGGTGGATGACCCCGATGCCGCCTTGCCGCGCGAGCGCGATGGCGAGGTTGGCCTCGGTGACGGTGTCCATCGCCGAGCTCGAGATCGGGACCTTCAGCTCGACGCGCCGCGAGAAGCGCGTGGAGAGGTCGACCGCGGTCGGCAGGACTTCGCTCTGCCCGGGCAGCAGGAGCAGGTCGTCGTAGGTGAGCCCGGTGGTGACGATGCGATTCGAGAGCGCCATGGAACAGGCATACCGGCGGGCGCGGCGCTTTTCCATCGGCGCGACGCTTCCCACCGGTCGTCCACGGCGAGGCCGCCGCCGCGACGGCGGCTCTCGGTAGCCTGCCGCGCCTGCGCTCTTCTCCGCCGCTCCGCTGGATCGACCGATGGACTCGCGCTCCCCGCGCCCGCCGCTCCCCGCGCTCGGCTTCGTGGTCGTCGTGCTCGGCCTGCAGGTGATCGCCGGCTTCAAGCTGCTCGCGCCGCCACCGCGCTTCACCGCGCTCGCGCCGCTGCGACTCGCTCCGTCGCCCGCGCTCTGGCCGTTCCTCGACTACGACATGTACTCGAACCACTGGCCCGAGGGGCGCTCGATCGACCGGCCGCGCGTGGTCGGCCTCGCGCTCGACGGGGTGCGCCATGCGCTGACGGCCGACGCCCTCGGCCTGACCTACCGGACGTTCCGCGACGAGTGGATGAACCCGCTGCGCGGCGGCGATCGCGCGCGAGCGACGGGGATCGCACGCCGCTGGCGGGAACGCGGTGGCGCGCCGCTCGCCGAGGTGCTGCTCGAGAACGAGCCGGCGATCGTGACGCGCGGAGGCGTCGCGGCCGGGCCGGTGCGGGTCGAGGTGCGCGTCGACGTGAGGGGCGACGGGCGCGGCGCGGCGGAGGGGGCGCGATGAGGCCGCTCGCCCTGCTCTCCGCGTGGCAGCGCCGCTTCTTCGCGCCGGCGCCGCTGCTGGACTTGGGCGTCGTGCGCGTGCTGGTCGTCGCCCTGCAGCTCTTCGTGATGCTGTTCCCCTACGCCCTCTTCACCTTCCCGGTCTGGGGGCGCCTCGAGCTGCTCGTGGCCCTGCCCGACGCGAAGTGGGAGCCGCTGCCGGTGATCCGTGCGCTGCTGCTCCCCTTCTTCGGCGGCGAGCGGCCGCCGCTGGCGGCGCTGCTCTGGCTGCAGCGCGCGACGATCGCCGCCGGCTTCCTGGCGCTGGTCGGGCTCGCGACGCGCCCGGCGCTGTTCCTCTTCGCGCTCGGCAACCTGCTGATCTCGGGCTACGGCTACTGCTACGGCGAGCACCACCACATCGAGGCGCTCACGATCGTGCTGCTCTTCGCGATGGCGCTCGCGCCGGCGGGCGGTGCGCTCAGCCTCGACGCGTGGCGCGCGCGGCGGCGCGGCGCCGGCGTCGCGGCGACGACGCTCCACCCGGAGGCGGGCTGGCCGCTCGAGTTGCTGCGCTGGATGTTCTCGCTCTGCTACCTCTCGGCGGCGGTCTGCAAGCTCGGCGCGAGCGGCCTCGACTGGCTGAACGGCTTCACGCTGCAGGCCTACCTGCTGCAGGAGGGCGTCTTCTGGGGGACGGCGTCGAGCGTCTGGCTCGCCGACCACCACCGCCTCTGCATCGCGCTCTCGTGGTACGCGCTGCTGGTCGAAGGGCTCTTCCCGCTGGTGCTCTGGAAGCGGCGCCTCGCCTGGTTCTTCGTGCCGGCGGCGGCGGCGCTCCACCTCGGCATCTGGGTGACGATGCGCGCGCCCTTCTGGCTCTACCTGCCGCTCTACGCCGTCTTCGTGCCGTGGACGCGACTCCTCGCGAGCGGTGCGCCGCTCGCGCCTGCCGAGCCGGCGCGGAAATAGCCGGGGCCCCGTCCGGCTCGCGCCGACCAGGGCCCCGACTACAAGAAGGAGGAGAATGATCCAAGGATCGGGTGGAGCGCGTCTCGCTCCGTAGCGTTCGCTCGCGTGCGTCAGGAGAAATCGCTTCCCCTGCTGCCGCGCGCCCGGCGCGACGCGCTCAGGGGCGCGATTCGACGCGCCGCTGCTGACGGAACTTCTCGAAGTCGTCGAGGTCGGCCGCGGGACGCGGCGCCGTCGTGAGCTTCGCGACCTTCGCGGCAGCGAGCGGCTCGACCACCGGGGCGGCGGTCGGTGCGACGCTCGGCGCGCCGCCGGTCACCGTCGAGCCGCGGTTCAGCATCGCCAGCACGCTCGGCGGGCTGTTCGCCTTCGAGCAGGCGTCATCGGCGGTGATGAGCCCCTGCTGCACCAGCTTCACGAGGTGCATCTCGAGCGTCTGCATGCCGAACTGCGTGCCGGTCTGCAGCACGTTGCTCAGCTGCTGCGTCTTCCCCTCGCGGATGAGGCTCCGCACCGCGTCGGTGCCGACCATGATCTCCTGCGCGCAGCAGCGGCCGCCGCCGGCCTTCGGCAAGAGCGTCTGCGAGATCACGCCCTGCAGCACGACCGAGAGCTGCATGCGGATCTGCTGCTGCGCGTCGTGCGGGAAGACGTCGATGATGCGGTCGACCGTCTGGATCGCCGACGTCGTGTGCAGCGTGCCGAACACGAGGTGGCCGGTCTCGGCCGCGGTGATCGCCAGCGCGATCGTCTCGAGGTCGCGCATCTCGCCGACCAGGATCACGTCGGGATCCTCGCGCAGCGCGCTGCGCAGCGCGTTGCCGAAGCTCTTCGAGTCGACGCCGATCTCGCGCTGGTTGATGAAGCACTTCTTGTCTTCGTGGACGAACTCGATCGGATCCTCGAGCGTGAGGATGTGGCCGTGCTCGGTGCGGTTGATGTGGTCGATCATCGCGGCGAGCGTGGTCGACTTGCCCGAGCCGGTCGGACCGGTCACCAGCACGAGGCCGCGCGGCTTGGCGCACAGCTCGCGCACGACGCCCGGGAAGCCCATCGAGTCGAGCGGCGGGATGTCGAACGGGATCTTGCGCAGCACGGCGCCGCACGCGCCGCGCTGGTGGAAGAGGTTCACGCGGAAGCGCGACAGCCCCTCGACTGCGTAGCTGAAGTCGATCTCGAGGTTCTTCTCGTAGGTCTCGCGCTGCCCGTCGGTGCCGAGCAGCTCCTCGCAGTAGTCCTGCGCCGTGCGCGGCGTGAGCGGCGGCATCCCGTCGATCGGGATCAACTCGCCGTGGATGCGCAGCCCGGGCGGGCTGCCGACCTTCAAGTGGAGGTCGGACGCCTCCTTCTTCACCATCAACTCGAGCAGCGTGCGGATCGACATCGTGAGCTCCCCCGCCGGCCTGCCCGGCGACGAGGAACGTCATCGGATCGATGCCGCACGCGCCGCAACGGAAAGACGTTCCGAGCGCAAGAGCGGTGGCGCGCGCGGGGGACGATCGGCCGCGAACTCCGGGTCGCACGACCGGGAGGAAGCGGCCCAGGAGGCGCGCGCCCGCGTAGCGTGCGTCGCCGTGACACGGCGGGTCAGACGAGGAGCATCCCACGATGGCGATCGGTCCCATGCGCAACGTCCTGGCGCTGCTCGTGCCCTTCGTCGCCGCTGCCTGCGCCAGCGCCGCCGCGACGTCGGAGGCGCCGCCCGCGCCGCCGCTGCTGCTCCGTGACGTCACGATCGTCGACGTCGAGAGCGGCGCCTTGCTGCCGGACCGCGACGTGGCGATCCGTTCGGGGCGGATCGACGCGATCGCCGCGACGGGCAGCTCCGCCATCCCGCGCGACGCGGTCGTCATCGACGCGGCCGGCGCGTTCCTGATCCCGGGCCTCTGGGACTGCCACGCCCACGCGCTCAAGGCCGATCGCTTCGAGCGCACGCGCCGGCTGCTGCTCGGCAACGGCATCACCGGGTTCCGCGATCCGAACACGTCGCGCCCGTTCGACGAGATCCGCGCGCTGCGCGAGGAGATCGCGGCCGGCCGGCTGCTGGCGCCACGCTTCGTCACCAGCGGCCCGCTGATCGACGGACCGCAGCCGATCTTCGAGCAGTTCTGGTCGGTCGCGACGCCGGAGGAGGCGCGCGCCGCGGTCGTCCGCCTCGACGAAGGCGGGATGGACTTCGTCAAGGTCTACACCCGGCTGCCGCGCGACTGCTTCTTCGCCATCGCCGACGAGGCGAGGAAGCGCGGGCTGCCGCTGGCCGGCCATGTGCCCCTCGAGCTGCCGGCCGCGGAGGCGTCCGACGCCGGCATGGAGTTCATCGAGCACTCGTTCCGCCACCGGATGGACGCGTGCACCGCCGAGGCCGAGATCCGCGGCAAGCTGCGCGAGCAGGTGGACGCCGAGGTGGAGGGCGACTTCGCGCGCCTCTACCGGCTCGAGCAGGAGACCTTCCGGCTCGGCATCGAGAGCTACGACCCGGAGGTGGCCGCGGAGCTCGGGCGGCGCTTCGCGCGCAACGGCACCTGGTTCACGCCGACGCTGGTCGAGGGGCTCTCGCGCTACCGAGAAGAGGTGCTCGCGGCGGACGATTCAGCGCTGGCGAAGCTCTTCGAGGAGCCGCGCCTCGGCACGGTGCCGCCCGCCGAGTGGCGCCGCTGGCTGCAGCAGATGGCGCAAGACCGCGGCTGGTTCTTCGGGCGCGTCGACCTCGCCGGCGACGACGAGGAGACGATCCGCCGCGACTGGAGGCAGGAGCGCGCCAACCGGATCCGGATGGTCGGCGACCTCCATCGCGGCGGCGCCCGGATCCTGGCGGGGACCGATGCCGCCGACAACTTCCCGTTCGTCTTCTTCGGTTCGAGCCTGCACGACGAGCTCGAGCTCCTCGCGCAGGCCGGCCTCACGCCGCTCGAGGTGCTGCAGTCGGCGACCCTGCTGCCCGCGGTCGCCCTCCACCTCGAGGCGGAGCTTGGCACGGTCGCGATCGGCAAGGACGCCGACCTCGTCCTGCTCGACGCCGATCCGCTCGACGACGTCCGCAACCTCGCGCGCATCCGCGCCGTGATCCGCGGCGGCCGCTGGCTCGACCGCGCCGCGCTCGACCAATTGCTCGTCGAGGCGGCCGCGGAAGCGCGGCGCTGATCGCCTCACCCCCTCGCGCCCCGCGGCGCAGCGCCGAGGCTGCAGATGCGAGGAGGAGCGCCCGAAGCTGTGTCCGAAAGGACACGGCGATGGGCGTTCCGACGACGCAGATGCCGCCTCGCCGCAAGCCGCCCGTCACATGGCGGGCTTGATGCCCAGCGCCGCGAACTTCTTGTCCTCGAAGTTCTTCCGGAACATGTCGCGCAGCTTGGCCGCGGCGGCGTCGTAGGCCGCCTTGTCCTTCCAGGTGTTCTTCGGGTTCAGCACCTCGGAGGGGACGCCCGGGCAGCTCTTCGGGATCTTCATGTTGAAGATCGGGTGCGCCTCGCACTCGACGCCGTCGAGCTTCCCCTCGAGCGCCGCGTTCAGCAGCGCACGCGTGTGGCCGATCGACATGCGCTTGCCGACGCCGTACGGGCCGCCGCTCCAGCCGGTGTTGAGCAGGATGCAGCGCGCCTTGTGCTTCTGCATCTTGGCGGCCAGCAGCTTGGCGTAGACCGGCGGCTTGTGCGCCATGAACGGCGCGCCGAAGCAGGCGCTGAAGGCCGCCTTCGGCTCGGTGATGCCGACCTCGGTGCCGGCGAGCTTCGCGGTGAAGCCCGACACGAAGTGGTACATCGCCTGGTCGGCGTCGAGGATCGCGATGGGCGGCAGCACGCCGAAGGCGTCCGCGGTCAGCATCACGATCGTCTCGGGGTGCGGCCCCTGCGCGTTCGGCATCACGTTCGGGTTGGCCGACAGCGGATAGCTGAAGCGCGTGTTCTCGGTGATCGACTTGTCGGTGAGGTCGAGCTCCTGCGGATCGCACTCCTCCATCCGCTTGCCCTTCGCCGGCGGCACGTTCTCGATGATGGTGCCCGGCTTGCTGAGCGCGGCGGCGATGACCGGTTCCGCCTCCTTGCTCAAGTCGATCAGCTTGGCGTAGCAGCCGTCCTCGAGGTTGCAGAGGCCGTTGTCGCTCCAGATCGTCTCGTCGTCGCCGATCAGGCGGCGGTTCGGATCGGCCGACAGCGTGGTCTTGCCGGTGCCCGACAGGCCGAACAGGATCGCCGCGTCGCCCTTCATGCCGACGTTGGCCGAGCAGTGCATCGACAGGCGTCCCTGCTTCGGCAGCAGGTAGTTGCCGACCGTGAAGATGGTCTTCTTCACGACGCCGCAGTAGTCGGCGCGGCCGGCCACCAGGCAGATCCGGTTCTTGACGTCGATGATGATCGCCGCCTCGGCGCGGCTGCCATCGCGCGCAGGCTCGCAGACGAACGACGGCGCGTTCAGCATCGTCCAGCGGCGCGCGGCGACGTCCGTCACCCCGACGAGGTCCTTCGGGAACATGTTGTGGGCGAACATCGCGTGGGCCGCGTACTCGCCGACGAAGCGGTAGGGCAGCGCGAAGCTCGCGTCGGCGCCGACGAAGACGTCCTTCACGTAGAGGGTCGCCTGCTTGGCGTTCAGGTGCTCGACGACGCGCTTCAGCAGCCCCTGGTACTTGGCGGGGTCGTAGGGCTGGACGTCATCCTTCCACCAGATCTCGTCGGCGACCTCCGGCCACTTGACCGCGAAGGTGTCCTTGACGCGCCGCCCGGTGCAGTCGGGATCGGTGTAGTAGACCAGCGGCCCCTTCTTGCCGAGCTTGGTCGGGTAGGCCTTCTGCGCGTCGCTCGGACCGTCCTTCTTCACGCGGCCGCGGTCGTGCGCGATCGCCTCGTCGAAGAGCTGCTCCTTGCTGAGGCCGTACTTGTAGGTGACCGAGCTCAGGCCGAGCAGCTGCGCGAGTTCCGCCTTGAAGTCGGGGGTGGTCGGGGTGGTCGGCGTCATGGTCCTGGATCGTGGTGGAGGCCTCCGCCCGCACGGCACAGCCGTTCGACGGGGCGGAGGAAGCGCGGGAGGATAGCGCGCGGAGGGCGTGGCGCCGACGCCCCGGGCTGCGGCGCGCGGGAGCGCTCCCCCGCCGCCGCGCGCCACCTTCCGCCGCTCCCGGGGCGGCCCGGCGCCCGCCCCCCGCGCTCAGCGGACGCGCAGCGTCGGCACCAGCTCGATCTGCTCACGGTCGTGGCTGATCGCTTGCCGGACGAACGGCTCGAGCGGCTCGCCCGGCGGCTTGCGGAAGGTGATCCGCTCCAGCCGCACGGTCACGCGATGGTCGTTGAGCAGCGTCGTCTCCGCCTTCAGCGCGATCGCCATCGAGCGCAGCCAGTGGCTCGACTCGAGGCCGTAGATGGGGCGATTCCCCTCCGTGACCTCGTCGTAGTCGAGGAAGACCATCGGCCGCGTCCAGACGAACTCCTCGCCCTCCTTGCCATGCGGCCGCAGCACGACCGGGATCGAGCGGAAGGTGTGGTCGAGCAGCGCCGCGAACGCGTCGGGGATCCCGGCGTCACGCATGAAGTTGCCCGGCAGCGACTCGCCGACGTCGAAGACCGCCGCGTCCGCGAGCGAACGGGCCACCGTCAGCGCCCGCGCCTTCTTCGGCTGCCCCTCCGGAGCGACGCACGTCTCGCTCCACTCCATCGACTCGACCGTCCAGCCGTTCTTCAGCTTGGAGAGCTGGCTGCGCCAGACCGCTTCGGTGCCGAACGGCCCGCTCGCGATGCGGAACGCGAGGTCGCCGCCGACCTCGACCTCCCCCACCTCGACCTTGCCGGCGCCGAAGTCGGAGGTTCCGTCGGTCTGCCCCCACGACCAGGTCTGCTCGAACTCCCACGAGTCGCGCAGCTTGGCCGTCTCCTCCACCACCACCGTCTCGCGCGGCGCCAGCTCGATCGGCAGCTCGAGGGTGTAGCTCTTCTCGAGGTCGTTGGCGCGATCGCGCGCGGTGACGGTCAGCTGCGGCCGCGCGGCCAGCAGCGCGCCGTTCAGGTTGACGTTCAGCTCGCCGAACTCGGGCACCCGCGCGTTGGCCACCACCGAGCTGCTCGAGCCGCCGTCGCCGCCGTCGCGGTAGCTCGCGAGGCGCAGCGTGCACTCGTTGCCGGGGATCTGCTCGACGCGGAAGCCGATGATGTAGTCGGTCCGGTCGTAGGCGCGCCCGTCGGCGCGCATCGCTGGCCCTTGCATCGGGCTCGGCGCGTGGCGGAGCGTCACCTTCGGCTGCAGCAGCGCGAAGCCGTCGACCACCTCGTAGCGGGTCGCGATCGGGATCGTGTGGCGGCCGATCACGAAGGCGAGAGTGCCCGCGATCGTCTCGACGCCGCCCGGGAAGCGGCCGACGATCCGCGTGTCGTCGCGCGTGATCAGCTCGAGGACGCGGTCGCCGAGCTTGACCGCCTCGACCTTGGCGAGACCGCTGCCGCGGAACTCGAAGGTGGCGCCGAGCGCCGCGCGCTCGCGCGGCCGGAACTCCGTCACGTCGAAGCCGTGCAGCCGCTCGAAGTCGACGTTGCGCGGGACGCGCCGCTCGTCGCCGCCGAGCGCCGCGACCGGGACGGCAGCAGCCGCCGGCCGATCGCCAGCCCCGCCGGTCAGCTTCGCCCCGCGACCGATCTCGGCGCGCGAGCCGACGCGGCGCGGCGGAGCAGCGCGGCGCACCACTTCGAGCGCGGCGCCCTTGACCGGCGCGAACGCACCGCCCGCGCCGGCGAGCGTCGCCTTGCGCCGGAACTCGAGCTCGACCGGCCCTGCGGCGGCGTCGGCCGGCGTCCGCACCCGCAGCGAGGCGACCGTCCCGCCGGTGGCGACGGCGCTCTCGATCACGAAGCCCGGCTGCGGCTTCCCGGCGCGCACGATGCGGAACTGCTCGATCGAGTCGAGCGCGCTGCCGACGATGCTGAGCGACGACTCGCTGCCGGCTCGCAGCGCGACGCGCGCCGGCGCGACCGACGTGATCGAGAAGAGGGCGCCGAGCGTCGGTGGCTGCGGCAGCTCCGGCCGCCCCTTCGGCAGCTCCGGCTGCGGCCGTTCCGGCAGCTCCGGCTTGCGTTCGGGCTTCGGGCCGGGGTTCGGCTTCGGCTGCGGCGGCTGCGGCACCTGGCCCGCGGCCAGCGGCAGCGCCGCAGCGAACCACAGCGCGAACAGGGCGAGGCGACGATTCATCGGACTTCCTCCTTCGTTGCGAACGCGAAGCGATTCACTGCCAGAGCGAGCGGCGACCCTCGGCGTCGTGCAGCACCAACGTCCCGTCGACGATGCGCCAGCTCCAGGCCGCCACCCCGCCCGCGTCGCCGCAGAGGAGCAGCGCGCCGTCGCCGCCGAACCAGCGCCCGGTCTCGACGTCGCCGTCGCTGTCGAAGCTGTTGCTGGCGTCGCCGCCGGCGGCCTGGCTGCTGCGCGCGTAGCGGCCGTCGGCGGCCAGCTCGAGCCGCTCCTCGGTCGCCATGCTGAAGCCGCCGCTCACGTAGGACTCGCCGCGCGTCCAGGTCGACGCCAGCGCCTGATCGCGCTGCGGCGCCGCGAAGCGCAACGTCGCGAAGAAACGCGCCATCTCCGCCGCGTCCTGCTCGACGCGCGCACGGTGGCCCACCACGATCAACCCGATCGCGAGCCCCTCGTGCAGGGTCGCGTAGAGGTCAGCGCGGCCGGGGATGCCGCTCTCCGCCGTCTCGTAGCGCAGCACGATCGCCGCGCGATCGGCGAGCGGCAGCGCCTCCGGCTCGCCGATCTCCCGAGCGCTGGCCGCGAGCGTCGCCATCTCGGCCCGCGCCGCCGCGAGGAACGCCGACGAATCGACCGCGTCGATGCCCGGCGCCGGCAGGAAGACGAAGTGGGCGGCCACCAACGTCTCGCCGTTCGCGGCGCGCGCATCGGCCGGCACGAACGCGCACGAGCCGCCGATCGGCTCGACCTCGAAGCCGGCCGGCAGGTCGAAGCACGCGCCGACCGGGTGGCGCCAGGTGCGACCGTCGGCGCGCGTGGTGTCGCTCGCGGCGGCGTCGCGCGCGGCGGGTTCGCCGCCGTCGGCATCGCTGGCGTATGCGGCGAACGAATCGGCGCCCTCTCCCGGAGCCCACTCCTCGGCGCAACCGCCGACGGCGCAGAGCAGCGCAGCAGTGGCAAGGCGCGCAGCGGAGGGGAAGCGAACCAGTTCGGCGGCCATCGACGGCTCCAACGGGCGCACCAGTGCACCCATCTCGAACCGCCGGAACGGCGCGCCGCGCGGCTCACGCCATGTCACGCGCCGTGGGATGAGCCGCTTCGACCGCCATTCCGGCGCTCCCTGTCGAACCGCGGCACTCGACGCCGCCCCACCCGCTATGGACCTCGCCATGTCGCACCCCCTCGCTCGCCTCGCGCGCCGCTCGATCCCGTTCGCGACCGGTCGCAGCGCTCTCGCCGCGCTGCTGCTGGCGACGGCCGCTTCGCACGCGATCGCGCAAGAGCGCTCGAAGCCGGGCCCGCTCCCGCCGCCCTCCGGCGCGTCCGGCCAAGCGCAGCCGACGGCGGTGAAGGGCGGCCTCGCCGCCACGAGCCTCCTGCTCGAGGTCGGCGGCGTGCCGATGGCGGTGCGCCGCTGCGAGTCGATCGGTCAGCGCCTCGCGTTCACGACGTCCCGCACGGGCGCCAGCAGGGAGAGGGCGGTGGCCGCAGCCGAGTGCGAGCCGCTCGAGCTGCAGCTGCCCTTCGCGCTCGATGCGGCGCTCTCGAAGTGGATCGCGGAGGCGCTCGCCGGTGCGCCGCGCCGCCAGGACGTGGCGCTGCTCGAGCTCGATCGGTTCGGCGCAACGGAGGGCGGCTACGCCAGCCGGCTGCGCGAGGTCGGCGTCGACGCGCTGCTGATCCCGAAGCTCGACGCGAGCAGCAAGGAGGCGTTCGAGTGGGGAGTGCGGCTCGGCGGGGCGACGTCGCTGCGCTTCGAGCCGCTCGGCGGCAAGGCGCCCGCCGCGCTCGGGAACAAGCAGAAGGCGCAGCTCGTCGCGAACTTCCGCGTGCGGATCGACAACGTCTCGTGCGAGTACGTCACCACGATCGGGCCGATCGAGGCGAGCTGCCCGCTGCCCCCCACCGGCGAGAAGGACGGCGGCAGCCGTGCGACCGGCGCCGTGTCGATCGCGCCGATCGAGGTGCGCTTCGCCGACCGCGATGCCGCCGACTGGATCCGCTGGTTCGATGACGCCGCCGCCAAGGGCAGCGGTGCGGCGCGCGCGGTGACGATCGAGCTGCTCGACGCAACGATGAAAGAGGTGACCGCGACGCTCACGCTCTCCGGCGCACTGCCGAACCTGCTGCGCCGCGACTTCGGCGAGGGCGGCCGGCCGGGCTTCACCGCGGAGTTGACGGCGAGTGCGCTGGCGATCACCTTCCCGAAGGGGTGATGCTGCGGTCGCGAGGGCGCGATCCACGCGGCGCGCGGATGCAGGCCGGCCGACGCCGCTCGCGTTTGTGCAGGGGAGGCGGTGGCGGTAATGAAACGCCGCCGCGAACCCGGGCTGCCGCCCCCTTCGGAGCGTCCCATGCGTCCCCTCGCCCTGTCGCGCCGCGCCCTCGTCCCCGTGCTGCCGCTCCTCTTCTCGGCGTGCAACGACGGCAACTCGCAAGCGGCGCGCGTGCTCGGCCCGCAGAGCGAGTTCGGAGGACTCGCCGCCGATCCGGAGCGCCACTGGTTCATCGCCGGCGACGCGGCGAGCGGCCGCCTCGTGGTGGTCGACGGCAGCGACGGCGCGCTGCAGTTCGACCTGCCGGGCAACGGGATCGGCATCAGCGGCCTGCGCTACGACCCGTGCACCCGCTCGCTCTACGCCGCGCTCGCCCGCCGCGGGCGGCTCCAAGTCTACGACCCGGCGACGCTGGTGCTGCGCAACACGCTGCTGGTGCCCGAGGCGCCCTTCGCGCTGGCGAACGCGCCGGCGGGCGCGCTGCTGATGGTCACCACGCGCGGGCTGCTCCACTTCGATCCCGCCACGCAGGCACGCACCACGCTGCTGCCCGCCATCGCGCCGGACGCGCTGCTCGCGACCAGCCGCGATGCGACCATCGGCTTCGCGGCGGAGACCTTCGGCACCACCACCGTGGTGCACCGCTTCGACCTGACGCAGCTCGGCGCGCCGCCGATCGACAATTCCGGCGACCCGCTCGACGGCGAACTGGTCGCACTCGCGCTCGACGAGGTGGCCGGCCGCCTCTTCGTGGGCACTGCCAGCGCGCCCGGGATCCACGTCCTCGACGCGACGACGCTCGCGTTGCAGGAGACGATCGACGTCGGCGACGGGCTCACCGGCATGGCGCTCAGCACGACGGGGCTGCGCCTCTTCTGGACCACCGATGCGCCGCTGGTCGAGAGCGTCATCGTCGAGCCGCGCTTCGAGGGGCCGTCCGTCGCGCTGCTCGAGGCGCCGCGCCCGCGCGGGCTCGTCCTCGCCGACGACAACCAGGAGCTCGCCGTCTGGAGCGCCGCCGGGACGCTCGCGACCTACCCGATCCGCGACTTCTGGATGCAGGCGCCCGCCGCGTTCCGGCAGGGCGCGACCGGCACGATGACGCTGAAGGGCGAGCCCAACGCCGCGTGGTTCCTCTTCTTGAGCGGCGAAGCGGCGCCCCTCGTCCTCGATCGCAAGAACCCGGGCCCCGATCCGCGCCTCCTCGAGCTGTCGCTCTCGGCCGGCTTCCAGCTGGCGGCGAGCGGCACCTTCGACGCGAACGGCGACGCCACGCTGAGCGACGAGATCCCGACCGGCCTGCCCGACCCGGTCGAGCTGGTCTTCCAGGCGGTGCAGACGCAGTCGCTGGTGAACCGCCGCTACACGCTCTCCAACGCGCAGGTGGTCCGAATCCTCGGACCGGAGTGCCAGTAGCGGGAGCGGCGGCGCGCGCAGCCGGACGACGAAGGCCGGCGGCGCCCCGTGAGGGGACACCGCCGGCCCCGAAGGGTCGTGGACCAGCGCGGCCGCGGCCGCGAACTCAACGGCCGAGGAACTGCACCTCGACGCCGTTCGAGAGCAGGAACTTCGGCAGGGGCGTCGGGTTGATGGCGACGAACTGCGCGTAGATCGAGACCGGATCGTCGGCCAGGTCGCCCGGCACGTCGATCGCGATCGCGCCGTCGAGGTCGGCGTCATCGAGCACGAAGTAGGAGATCGGCGCCATCACCAAAGTGCCGCCGAGGAACGGGAAGGGCGAGTAGGTCACGCCGTAGAGCAGGAAGCCGACCGCTCCGGCCGGGACGTTGGCGACCGCGAGCTCGGCGATGCCGGTCGGGCGCAGCGGATCGCCGCACACCGTGAGCGCCATCGCGCCGGGACCGCCGAAGCCGAGGTCGGGCTGGCAGATCTCCGGGAAGGCGAAGGCGACCAGGAGCGGGTCGTGGTCGCTCGCCGCGTCGGTGAACTCGACGTTCACGTGGACGTGGTCGCTGCTCGCGATGGCCGCGAGGCCGGCGGTGGCCAGCACCTGGTCGAGGTCCTGCGCGTTGCCGTCGAAGACGTAGCTGTAGCGATCGAGATCGGAGAGCGCGTCGGCGGTGTTGAAGAGCACCGGCGAGGGCGCGCCCTTCAGCACGTCGATCGGATCCTCGAAGTCGAACTCGTTCAGGTCGCCGAGGACGACGATGTCCGCGGCGGGATCGGCCAGCAGCAGGCCGTCGACATGGTCGTTCAGCACCGCCGCTTGCGCGAGCCGCTGGTCCTCGGAGCCGTTCACCGGCGGCTGCACCGCGCCGAAGAGCGGCGTGCCGCCCCCCTTCGACGAGAGGTGGTTGTTGATCAGGGTCACCTTGCGGCCCTGGAACTCGAAGGTGGCCGACAGCGGCAGGCGCGCAGCGAGGAAGGCGTCGCCGTCGGTGTGGTCGGGATCGACCACCTGCTGCAGCGAGAGCTCGTCGAGCCAGACGCGCGCCGGGTTGAAGAGGAAGCCGACGCGGATGTTGCCGCCCGGCTGGCCGCCCGAGCTGTCGTCGACCGGCGCGAGGTCGCGCCACTCGTAGGTCGGGCCGCCGGCATCCTCGATCGCCTGCACGAGCGTGGCGTAGGTGAGGCTCGCGTCGGTGACCGAGGTCTGCTCGGCGCCGTCGTTGTCCTGGATCTCCTGCAGCGCGATCACGTCGGGCGCGAGGAGATGGCTCACGATCTGCGCGGCGAGCGCGTCGAAGCGGCCGTCACCGATGTCGTCGTCGATGTCGGCGCTGCTGTTGACGAGCAGGAGGCTCTCGACCTTCGGATCGAGGTTCAGCACGTTGAAGGTGGCGACGGTGAGGACGTCGTCGGCGGGGCTCGCCGACGCGAACTCCGGGGCGAGGCCGGCCGGCGTCACCGTGAAGACGGCCGTCGCCTTCACCTCGTAGTTGCCGAAGGCGTAGCTCACCACTCCCTCGACGTCGCCGAGCGCGTCGCCGGTCGTCACGGTCGGGTCGAAACCCGGCGTGAAGGTGGCGTCGAGCTGCACCTGGATCCGCTCCGGGTTGAAGTCGCTCTCGGCGATGGTGATGCCGCCGCGCGCGTTCACGCGCGTGGCGCCGACGCCGCTGTCGGCCACCGTGAAGATCTCGTCGAAGCGGTTGCGCGCACTGACCGCGACCGCGTCGTCGATCACCACCCGCATCCCTTCGAGCGTCTCGTAGAAGTCGATGCCGTCGGAGGCGGGATCGAACGTGGCGAAGGCGTCGTCGTCGATCACCTCGGTCGGCGGCAGTCGCCCCGCCGCGCCGAGCACCACCGCGGCCGGCAGCGGATTGCCGGTCGAGAGGAGGACGACCGACGGACCGACGATCTCGGTGAGGGCGAGGTTGTTGGTGCTCGGGCCGCCCGGCTGGAACTCGGAGCCGTTGCCGGTCACTTCGACCTCGTCGCCGACGCTCACGGTCGGCGCGCTCGAGGTGAAGACGAAGAGCCCGTCCGACGTGGTGTCGTCGGCGTCGCCCGCCGCGTCCTGCAGGTAGAAGCCGTTGCTCTCGACCGCGGTCACGATGCCGGTCGTCTGCACCGGCTGGCCGACGTAGGGCGAAACGTGGCCGGCGCCCTGGATCTCCATGATCGTCACCACCGCCGGGCCGCCGCCGCCGTCGGGATAGACGCCGAGCTGGTCGAAGCTGTTCAGCGGATGGCCGCTCCACTGCGCCGTCGGGACGAAGGCGTCGGAGCCGTTGCTGTCGCCGTCGGTCACCGACGTGAGCCGGCGCAGCGTGTTGTCCTGCGTGCTGTCGTCGCCGCTGCCCCACTCGCTGCCGGGGTCGAAGCCGATCTGGCCGATGACGTCGAGCGTCGTCGTGCCGTTCAGCAGCTCGATGGCGTCGTCGCCGTTGAACCAGCTGCCGCCCGCGGTCTGGTCGGCCACCGCGAGGATCGCCGGATCGGCCGAGCTGTGCGCCAGCACGAAGACGTCGCCGTCGGCGAGCGTGCCGGAGAGCGCGATGGTGGTGCCGGCGCTGGTGCTGCCGTTGAAGTACATCTTCACGGAGTAGGTCGACAGGCTGATCGAGGCGCCGGTGTCGTTGTAGATCTCGAGCGCCTTGTTGTTGCTGCTGCCCTCGATGTACTCGGTGAAGTAGAGCTCGGTCGACGCGACGGCCGGTGCGGCCGGCAGCGCGAACGCGAGCAGGAACGGGAACGGCGGGAGAAGCCGCGGCATGGAGAGCTCCGACGGGGGAGTGGGACCGGGAGCGGCCGCCAACCGCGCGACCGCCGACGTCGGAGCAACCTAGGCGCGCTCGATGAGCCGTCCGAGAAGGCGCGATGAACGGCACGCCCCATCGCGCGAAGCGATGGCGCGCCGGTCGGTCACGCCGGCTTGTGCGGCTCGACCACCAGCAGCGCCGCGCCGCCGTCGACCGGGCTGCCGGCGACCGCCTTCACTTCGCGCACCACGCCGGCGTGGTCGGCGCGCAGCTCGTTCTCCATCTTCATCGCTTCGAGGATGACGAGCGGCTGGCCCGCCTTCACCGCGTCGCCCGCCTTCACCAGCACCGCGCGCACGATCCCCGGCATCGGCGCGCGCACGACGACCGGCCCCTTCGGACCGCTCGCCGCGGCGAGGTGGGCGGCGCGCTCGCGCTCGTCCTCGACGGCGCACTCGTAGCGCTGCCCGTCGATCGTCACGTGCATGCCGCGCGCATCGCGACCGAGCCGCACGTCGTGGCAGCGGCCGTCGAGCTCGATCGCGAGGTGGTCCAGGCCGTCGATCGGCCGCAGCTCGAGCGCGTGGTCGCTGCTCGCCGCGGCGCCGGCGGGTGCGCCGCTCGCCGCATCGCCGCTCCGAAGGAGGCGCGCGGCGGTGCGCCCCTCCTTCGTCGCGCCGAGCTCGACCTCGATCGACTCGCCGTGCAGGGTGACGAAGTACTTCACGACTGGTTCCTCGAGAGCTGGCGTCGGCGCCCGTCGACCAGCCAGAGGCTGATCGGCTCGCCGCCGCCGGCGTGGAGCTGCTGCTCGGCGGCGCCGCGCTTCAGCGCCTCGCGATGGAGCAGCGCGGCGATCAGCGCCGCCCGCTCGAGGTCGGCCTGCGGCGGCTTGCCGAGGAACGCCTCGAGGCGCGCCTCGATCGACTTGGTGTGGTAGTTCCCGCTGCGGAACTCGGGCGAGTCGGCCAGGCGCGCGAGGAACGCCGCGTTGTGGGCGACGCCGGAGAGGCGCACCTCGCGCAGCGCGCGCAGCAGCCTCTCGATCGCCTGCTCGCGCGTCGCGGCGTGGACGATCAGCTTGGCCAGCATCGAGTCGTAGTGGACGCCGACCTCGAGGCCGGCGAAGAGGCCCGAGTCGAGCCGCACGCCCGGGCCGCCCGGCAGCTCGAGGCTCGTGATCGTGCCGGTCGCCGGGACGAACCCCTTCTCCGGCTCCTCGGCGCAGAGCCGCGCCTCGATCGCGTGGCCGCGCCAGCCGACCTGCTCCTGCGTGAACGGCAGCTGCTCGCCCGCCGCGATCGAGAGCTGCAGGTGGACCAAGTCGAGGCCGGTCACCATCTCGGTGACCGGGTGCTCGACCTGGAGGCGCGTGTTCATTTCGAGGAAGTAGAACGGCCGCGTCGCGCCCGAGGTGCCGGGCGGCGCGTCGGGCACGAGGCACTCGATCGTGCCGGCGTTCCGGTAGCCGACTGCGCGCGCCGCCTCGCACGCCGCGGCGCCCATGCGCGCGCGCAGCTCGGGCGTCATCAGCGGCGAGGGCGACTCCTCGATCACCTTCTGGTGGCGCCGCTGCATCGAGCACTCGCGCTCGCCGAGGTGGACGACGTTGCCGTGCGCGTCGGCGAGGACCTGGATCTCGATGTGGTGGCTCTGCGCCAGGAACTTCTCGAGGTAGACGGCGCTGCTCTTGAACGCGTTCTCCGCCTCGCTGCGCGCCCGCTCGAAGGAGGAGACGAGCTCGCTCTCCTCGTGGACGATGCGGATCCCCTTGCCGCCGCCGCCGCCCGCCGCCTTCAGCATCACCGGGTAGCCGACCTCGCGCGCGATGCGCAGCAGCTCGCCGCGATCCTCGATCGGGTCGACGACGCCCGGCACCACCGGCACGCCGGCCGCCTGCATCCGCTTGCGCGCCGCCGTCTTCTCCCCCATCGCGCGGATCGCCGAGGCGGGCGGGCCGATCCAGACGAGCCCCGCTTCCTCCACCGCCTGCGCGAACGCTGCGTTCTCCGACAGGAAGCCGTAGCCGGGGTGGATCGCGTCGGCGCCGCTCTCCTTCGCCGCCGCCAGCACCTTCGCGCCGTCGAGGTAGCTCTCGCGCGGCGGCGGCGGACCGAGCCGCACCGCGCGATCGGCCATGCGCACGTGGAGCGCGGCGCGATCGGCGTCGGAGTGGACCGCCACCGTCGCGAGCCCGCGCTCGCGGCACGCCCGCAACACGCGCAGCGCGATCTCGCCGCGATTCGCCACCAGCACGCGCCGGAAGGGACGCGCGCCCGCTCCGCTCGCTCCTGCGGCGCCGCTCACAGCGGGAGGTTCCCGTGCTTGCGCGGCGGATTGTCGTCGCGCTTGGTCTTCAGCAGCGCGAGCGCCTTCGCCAGCCGGCCGCGCGTCGCGCGCGGCTCGATCACGTCGTCGATGAAGCCGCGCCGCGCCGCCTCGTAGGGGTTGGCGAACCGCTCGAGGTACTCGGCGGTGAGCTTGTCCTTCTCCGCCTTCGGATCGGCGGCCGCCTGGATCTGGCGGTTGAAGATGATCTCGACCGCGCCGGCCGCCCCCATCACCGCGCACTCGGCCGTGGGCCAGGCGAGGTTCAGGTCGCCGCGCACGTGCTTGCTGTTCATGACGTCGTAGGCGCCGCCGTACGCCTTGCGCGTGATCACGGTGATCTTCGGGACGGTCGCCTCGCAGAAGGCGTAGAGGAGCTTGGCGCCGTGCTTGATGATCCCGCCGTGCTCCTGCGCGACGCCCGGCAGGAAGCCCGGCACGTCCTCGAAGACGACCAGCGGGATGTTGAAGCAGTCGCAGAAGCGGACGAAGCGCGCCCCCTTCAGCGACGCGTCGATGTCGAGCACGCCCGCCAGGTGCGCCGGCTGGTTGGCGACGATGCCGATCGAGCGGCCGTCGAGGCGCGCGAAGCCGACGATCAGGTTCTTCGCGTACTTGTCGTGCACCTCGAGGAAGTCGCCGCCGTCGACGATCGCGCGGATCACCTGGTGCATGTCGTACGGCTTGTTCGGGTTCTCCGGCACCAGCGTGTCGAGCTCGGGCGCCTCGCGGTCGGGCTCGTCGCCGTTCGTCCGGCGCGGCGGCTCCTCGCGGTTGTTCTGCGGCAGGAAGGAGAAGAGGCGGCGCAGCAGCGCGAGCGCTTCGGCGTCGGTCGGCGCCGTGAAGTGGGCGACGCCCGACTTGCTGGCGTGGACGCTCGCGCCGCCCAGGTCCTCGCTGGTCACCTGCTCGTGGGTGACCGTCTTCACGACGTTCGGGCCGGTCACGAACATGTAGCTCGTGCCCTCGACCATCGCGACGAAGTCGGTGATGGCCGGCGAGTAGACCGCGCCGCCCGCGCACGGCCCCATGATCGCGCTGATCTGCGGCACGACGCCGCTCGCGAGCGTGTTGCGCAGGAAGATGTCGGCGTAGCCGCCGAGCGCCTCGACCCCCTCCTGGATGCGCGCGCCGCCGCTGTCGTTCAACCCGATCACCGGCACGCCGACCTTCAACGCCTGGTCCATCACCTTGCAGATCTTCTGCGCGTGGGCGGCGCCGAGCGACCCGCCCCACACCGTGAAGTCCTGGCTGAAGACGAAGAGCGGCCGCCCGTCGATGGTGCCGTGCCCGGTGACGACGCCATCGCCCGGCACCTTCTTCGAGCCCATGCCGAACTTGTCGCACTGGTGCTCGACGTAGCGGTCGAGCTCGACGAACGACCCCTCGTCGAGCAAGAGGTCGATCCGCTCGCGCGCGGTGAGCTTCCCCTGCTTGTGCTGCGCCGCGATCCGCTCCGCGCCGCCGCCGATCAGCGTCTGCTCGCGGAGCTGCTTCATCCGGTCGAGTTTCGAGGTCATGGAGTCCTTCTTCGCGCCCCGCTCGCCGGCCGGTGCCACGAGAAGGCGTGGCGCGCGCCGCGACCGGAGGGGGCGCGATTCTGCGCGGAGCGAGGGCGCGGAGAAAGGGGGCGATCGGCGGCGCTCCCCCATTGCCCTCGCGGCCGTCGATCGCGGAAGCTCTGCGCCACTCGCTGGAGGATCGGATGACCTCGCCCCTCGCCTCGCTCGCCGCCGCGACCGCGCTGCTGCCCTTCCAAGCGCCCGCCACCACGCCGCGCTTGGCGCCCGGCGAATGGCGCGACCTCTTCGACGGCGCGACGCTCGCCGGCTGGACGCGCCACTCGGGCAGCGCGACCTACGCGGTCGAGGGGGCCGGCACGCCCGACGCCGCGATCGTCGGCACGACGGTGCTCGGCAGCGGGAACACCTTCCTCTGCACGGACGCGACCTACGGCGACTTCGAGCTGCTCCTCGAGTTCCGCGTCGACCCGCTGCTCAACTCCGGCGTGCAGCTGCGCAGCGAGATCAACGCCGCCGATCGCGTCTTCGGCTACCAGTCGGAGATCGACATGGATCCGGCGCGCGACCGCTGGTGGAGCGCGGGGCTCTACGACGAGGCGCGGCGCGGCTGGCTCGATCCGGCCGGCGAGGAGAAGGGGCCGCGCGGCGCAGCGTTCACCGCGCACGGGCGCGCCGTCAGCCGCTCCGACGGTTGGAACGAGCTGCGCGTCCTGGCGCACGGCCCCGAGCTCACCACGTGGCTGAACGGCGAGCTGCGCGCGCAGCTCCACGACGCGATGACGCCGCGCGGCGTGATCGCGCTGCAGGTGCACGGCATCGGCAACGACGCCGCGAAGGTCGGCAAGCAGGCGCGCTTCCGCAAGATCCGCCTGCGCGAGCTGCCGCCTCCGGCGCCGCCGAACACGCTCACCGACGCCGAACGCGCTGCCGGCTGGCGCCTCCTCTTCGACGGCACGAGCGGCGCCGGCTGGAAGAGCGCCCGCGGCGACGCCTTCCCGACGCACGGCTGGACGATCGAGCACGGCGTGCTGCAGGTCGCGGCGAGCGGCGGCGGCGAGGCGCGCGCCGGCGGCGACCTCGTCACGGTGGAGCGGTTCGCGACGTTCGAGCTCTCGGTCGACTTCCGCCTCACGAGCGGCGCCAACTCGGGCATCAAGTACTTCGTGCAGCCCGACCTGCGCCCGATCGGCGCCGATGGCAAGCCCGCCGCGGTCGGCTCGGCGATCGGCTGCGAGTTCCAGCTGCTCGACGACGCACGCCACCCCGACGCGAAGCTCGGGCGCGAGGGCAACCGGACGCTCGCCTCGCTCTACGACTTGATCGCGGCGCCGACGACCAAGCCGGCGCGCGCGATCGGCGAGTGGAACACGGCGCGCATCGTCGCCGGCGCGACGCACGTCGAGCACTGGCTGAACGGCGCGAAGGTCCTCGAGTACGAGCGCGGCTCGCCCGACTTCCGCGCCCGCGTCGCCGCCAGCAAGTACGCGGCGATCGAAAGCTTCGGCGAGTGGGCCGACGGCCATCTGCTGCTGCAGGACCACGGCGACGCCGTGGCGTTCCGCAACGTGAAGGTCCGCGCGCCCCTGCGCTGACGACCGTTCCGCAGTGCGCGCGTCGGCGCGTGCCGCGCTTCCCGAACCGCTGGAGACCGGCATGCCCCTTCGCGATCGCCGCCACTTCCTCGCCACGACGCTCGCCGGTGGCGCTGCGCTGCTCTTCCTGCCGCGCGGGCTGCGCGGCGCGGCGCGCGGCCGGCCTGGCGCGTTGGCCACGATCCAGGTGGCGCAGATCGGCTGCGGGCGGATGGGCCGCGAGGACATGAAGGGGGTGCTGGCGTCGCCGCTCGCGCGCGTCGTCGCCGTCTGCGACGTCGATGCGAAGCGGCTCGCGGCCGGCAAGGCGCTGGCCGAGGAGCACTACCAGAAGCGCGGCGAGAGCGACGTGCAGGTGGCGGCCGTCGCCGACGTGCGCGAGCTGCTCGCGCGCGCCGACATCGACGCGCTGGTGGTCAGCACGCCCGACCACTCGCACGCGTGGATCGCGGTCGCGGCGGCGCTGGCCGGCAAGCACCTCTACGTGCAGAAGCCGCTGACCTACGACGTCGGCGAGGCGCTGGCGCTGCGGCGCGCGGTGCAGGCGAAGGGAGTCGTGCTGCAGGTCGGCTCGCAGCAGCGCTCGAGCGCGCCGTGGCCCGCCTTCCGGATTGCCGCCGCGGCGGTGCGCGCTGGCCGGATCGGCCGCGTGCAGGAGGTGCGCATCGGGCTTGGCACCGACACTCCGAGCGGCAAGAAGCCAGCGCCGAGCGCGCCGCCGCCCCACCTCGACTACGACCGGTGGCTCGGCCCCGCGCCCGAAGCGGACTACATGGAGGGGCGCGTCCATCCGCAGGAGTCGCTCTCCGGCCGGCCGGGCTGGATCACCACCGAGAGCTACGGCCTCGGGATGATCACCAACTGGGGCGCCCACCACCTCGACATCGCGCAGTGGGCGCTGCGCATGGAGCTCTCGGGGCCGCGCACCGTCGAGGCGCGCGCCGACTTCATGCAGGACGACCAGTGGACCGTGCACCGCGGCTACCACGTCGAGATCGGCTACGCAGGCGGCACCGGCGGTGGCGCCGCAAGCGGTGCGAGCGGAGCGGGCGGCGGCGGTGCAGCGAGCGGTGGCAGTGCAGCGAGCGGCGGCGATGCAGCGAGCGGCGGCCCGCGCGTCGTGCTCGACGACCGGTTCGAGGTCGGTCTCGAGTTCGTCGGCGAGGAGGGGACGCTCTTCTGCACGCGCGGCAGCGGGCAGGTGACGGCGAGCGACCCGAACGCCGCTGGCAGCAAGGCGGCGCTGCGCGCGAGCGACGCGAAGCTCCTCCTGCCGCTGCCCGAATCGGCGGAGACCTTGCTGCCGAGCAGCGACCACTACGCCAACTGGCTCGAGGCGATCCGCGATCGGAAGGCCCCCGTCGCGCCGGTCGATCAAGCGGCGCGCAGCCTCACCGTCTGCTACCTGAGCTGGCTCGCGATGCGGCTCGGCCGCAAGCTCGAGTGGGATCCCACCACCGAGCGCTTCGTCGGCGACGACGAGGCGAACGGCCGCCTCGCCCGGCCGCGCCGCAAGAGCGAGTTCGACGTCGACGCGCTGTTGAAGACCGCGGGGATCTGAGCGGCGCGCCGGCGTTTCGATCCGGGAGTGTTCCGCCGGCAGGAACCGCCCCTCCGGCGGAACACTCCCGGATCGAAATGACCGCGAACGCTG
>JAEUIC010000015.1 GCA_016795285.1 Planctomycetota bacterium
GTCACCGCCGGCAGCTGGGGCGACTTCTGGCTGCACGAGGGGTTCGCCACCTACGCCGAGGCGCTCTGGGTCGAGCACGTGCACGGGCTCGAGGTCGCCCTCGACTTCATGCAGTCGAAGAAGGCGGGCATCGCCGAGCTCGCCACCGTCTACCGGCCGCGCCGCGCGACCGCCGCGAGCGCCTACGACACGCAGATGTACGACAAGGGGGCGTGGCTGCTCCACATGCTGCGCCACCTGATGGGCGATGCGCCGTTCTTCGCCGCGCTGAAGGACTTCGCCACCGACTCGCGCTGGCGCACGCAGACCTGCAGCAGCGCCGACTTCCAGGCCGCCTGCGAGAAGCGCCACGGCGCGTCGCTGCGCAGCTTCTTCCAGCCGTGGCTCTACGGCACCCGCTGGCCGAGCTTCACGGTGAGGAAGCCGAAGCTCGAGGGGACCAAGGCGACCCTCTCGATCGAGTGCAAGGGAGCCGGGCAGTTCCGCTACGAGCTGCCGCTCGACGTCGAGGCGACTTGCGAGGGCGGCGCGCTGCTGCGGCGCCGCTTCACCGTGGTGAGCGGCTCGAACAGCTTCGAGCTGGTCGGCGAGGCGCCGATCGTCTCGGTGCGCTACCCGGGCTTCCGCTGGCTGCTCTGCGACGTGCGCGAAGTGCCGTGAGCGCGGCGGCGCGCTCGGCCGCTTAGCGCTGCGCGAAGGTCGGGCAGAGGGTGGCGCCGCGTCCCGCGGAACCGGTGAGGACGACGCCGGTCGGCCCGTCGACGCGCGCGCCGAACAGCTCGAAGCGACCCGCGGTGCGCTGGTCGGCCACGTAGAGCAGCTCGCTCGCGCCGCGCCACGCGATGCGGCACGCGTCGCTCGCCGGGTCGGGCAGCACGCCGTTCAGCCGGAAGCGGTCGACGCCGTCGGGCAGCGCGCTCCACGCCTCGTAGCTCCCCTCCACCGCGCCGTCGGCGAGCCAGGCGAGGCGCTGGCTGTCGGGCGACCAGTGGATCGCCCGCTCGTCGGCGGCGAAGCCGGGAGCGGCGGGATCGGGCGCGAAGAGGACGTCCTCGTCGGCGCTCGCGCTGCTGCGGCTCACCACGAAGAGGCTGCTGCCGTCGGCGCGCGCGCAGAAGAGCTCGAAGGTGTCGGTCGCGAACTCGTTGGCGACGTAGGCGATCCGCTGCGCGTCGGGCGACCACGAGAACGCCGCGACCCGCTGGCCCGGCAGCCGCAGCTGCGTGTTGATGCGGTCGTTCGCGGAGGGCGGCAGGGTCGGGTCGGCGACGTAGAGCTCGACGAGGCCGCTGGTCTCGAGGTCGCCGCGGAAGGCGATGCGCTGCGAGTCGGGCGACCAGGCGAAGGCGTCGCGCTCGCGATGGAGCACGTCGTGCGCGCCGCTCGCGCCGCGCTTCGAGATCCGCTTGGCGTCGAAGTCGGGCGCCGTGGTGGCGGGGTCGCTGCACCAGAGCTCGACGCGCGCCGGATCGCGGCCGGTCGTCGCGTAGGCGATGCGGCTGCCGTCGGGCGAGAAGGCGAAGCGCAGCACGTCGGGCGGCGGCTCGCCGGGCGGGTGGCGCTGCGAGAGGCGCCGCTCGTCGCTGCCGTCGAGCGCGCTGCTGCGCAGCTCGTGGCCCGGCGGGTCGACGGAGGCACCGGGCGTGACGGAGCGCTCGACGAGGTAGGCGATGCGGCCGGCCTGCGCCGCGCCCGGCGCCCACTCGAACGGGAGCCACGGCAGCTCGAAGGCGCGCCCCATCGGCAGCCCGCGACTGTCTCCTTGCGACGGTGCGAGCCGGCGCGGCGCGCTCGCCTCGGCGTCGACGACCCAGAGCGCGAAACCGGGCTGCGCGGGATCGGCGGTGGCGCAGGCGAGGTGGCGCGAATCGGGGCTCCAGTGGAACGCGGCGCGCGACTCGGGCAGCAGGACGCTCACGGCGAAGGCGACCGGACCGGCCTCGTCGGGGAGCGCGAGGCGATGGTCGCTGCCGTCGGCGGCGGTGGTGAAGAGCTGCGGCACGCCCGCGGTGCGCAGGTCGCCGACGAAGGCGAGGCGCGCCGAGTCGGGCGACCAGGCGAAGTCGCGCACGCGCTGTCCGTCGCCGAGGTCGGGATGCGCCTTGCTGGGCGCGACGTCGTAGCGCAGGTCGGCGATCCAGAGCTCCTCCACGACGGGGTTCGTGCGCGCGACGAGGAAGGCGACGCGCGCCCCATCGGGCGCGAGCGCGAAGCGCAGGACCGCCGCGCCGCCGATCAGCTCCGGCGAGAGCAGCACGGGAGGATCGCCGCTCGCCGAGAGGGCGAACAGTTCGACGACGCCGTCGTCTCGCAGGTCGGCCGCCGCCACGACGTCGACCGGCAGCGCGCGCGGCGTCGGCGTGCCGCCGGTGGAGCCGTCGCCGCGGTTGATCAACGTCGCGATGCCGCCGCCGCCGCAGCTCGCCGACAGCAGCTGCGCGGCGAGCAGCGCCGCCCAGGCTCCGCGCGAGCGGTCGCCGCTGCGTCGCCTCATGGCCCCTCCTCGTCGCCGGCCGCGCCGCCCTGCTCGGGCCGCTCCCATGCGCGGATGCGCGTCGCGATCTCCTGCGCGCCCGCGTCGACGAGCGCCTCGAGGACCTCGTCGGCGATCGCCTCCGGGTCGTCCTGGTCGAGCGCGGAGACGAAGTGCGGCGGGATCAGCAGCGTCATCATGTAGGGCAGCACGCCGTCGTTGCGGTCGATGAAGTCGGTCGAGACCGGCTTCTCGCCCACCGCGAGCGAACCGAGCGGCCGATCGCTGCGCGCGATCCCCTCGAAGAGGGCGAGCTCGAGCTCGACCGGCGAGGCGTGCTCGTAGTCGTCGATGAAGAGCGACGGGATGCCGACCAGCAGCCACCCCACCGTGCCGGCGATCGCGCCGCCGAGCTTGTTCTGCGCCTGCGCGTCGCGCCGCTTCACGCGCGCGACGACGGCGAGCTGCGGCGGCGGCTCCTGATCCCACGCGAAGTCGAGGTCGTCGGCGAACGGGCGGGCGAGCAGCTGCGTCGTGCCGCGTCCGCAGCGCGCCTCGAGGGCGGCGTGGAGTCGTTGCGAGAGGCGATCGTCGAGGCACGGCGCGAGGATCGCATTCGTGACGGCGTCGTCGTCCTCGGCTGCGGCCCCCGGCGCGCGCAGCGCCCGCGCGTCGACGCGGAAGAGCGCCACGCGCGAGCGGATCGGTCCGGCGTCGGGCGTCGCGGGCTCGAAGTCGTTCGCGCTGCCAGCGCAGCCGGCGACCGCGCCAGAGCTGGCGAGGAGCACGAGCGCGGCGATTCGGCGCGCGAAGCGGCGGGGGTTGCTGCGCAGGCCCATCTCAGCGACTCCCCTCGAGGCGGAAGATCGGACGGAAGCCGCGTGACGCGCCGGGTCCGTCCTGGAACGACTCCTGCTGGTCGGCTTGGCAGCGCGCCGGCGCGGTGTGGCAGCTCCCGCCGCCATAGGGGCGCACCACCGGCTCGGCGGGTTGCTGCGCGATCAGCGCGGGGAACGACTCGTCCTCGCGCAGGCACGCCTCCCAGACGTTGCCGAGCACGTCGAAGAGGCCGAACGGGTTCGGACGCAGCGTCGCGACCGGTTGCCGCTCGCCGCCGGCGTTGGCGTTGAACCAGGCGCACTCGGCGAGCCGCTCGCCCATCGTCGCGGCCTCCGCGTCGCTCGCGCCGCCGCGCGCGAACCAGCGCCACTCGCTGCCGTAGGGCAGCTCGAGCCCCATCGCCGCGCAGAAGTCGACGATCTCGCGACCGCTGCGATTCACCACCGGCAACGCGTCGTTCGCCTCGGCCGGCAGCGCGTCGGGAGCGAAGCGGCGCCACGCCGCGTGGGTGCACTCGGTCGTCGCGACCAGCAACCGATCGGTCGCGTCGGGCGGCGAGCGGCGGCGCGGCAAGCCGGCGTCGGCGCGCCGATCGCGGTAACCGGGCAGGTCGTCGATCAGCGCCGCGGGCGGCGCGAGTTCGACGAACTCGAGGCCGCTCTTCTCATGGCGCCAGCGCGGGCGTCCGTCGGGCGACTCGAGCGGCGTGAACCCGGCGGCGGCGAGTTCGGCGTCGACCGGCGACGGCGCGGCAGCGGGCGGCGGTTCGACGGCAGTGGGTTCGATGGCGGGCGGTTCGCGCGGCGCCTCGGGAGGCGACGCGAGCGGCGCAGCGGCGGCGGGCGGGGTCGACTCCGGCCCGCGTGCCGGCGGCAGGTCGCGCGCGGGCGGCGGCGGATTGCGGATCTCGAAGGCGGCGAGCACGGTGCCGTCGAGTCGCTCGAAGGAGAGGAGGAGCCGATCGACTTCCGGCGGCAGTTCGACGTCGACGGCGAAGCGGCCGTCGCGCAGCGCCACCGGACGCGGCGCCACGCCCGCCGAGCTGCGCAGCTGCAGCAGCTCGACGCGCGGCGGCGTGAGGGCGCCGCACAGCGTCGCGCGCCGCTCGTCGGCGAAGAGCGGCGAACACTCCTCGAGGGCGAGCTGCAGCGCATCGGCCTCGGCGACGAAGGCGTCCACTCGCGCCGCTGCGGCGCTGAAGCTCTCGATCGCGACCGAAGCGAAGACCTCCTCGCTCAGGTCGCCGAGCGACTGCTCCCACGCCGCGCGCGCCGCCGCGAACTCGCGCGCCCGCGCGTACCCCTCGCTCCCGGCGAGCGGCCACGGCACGAGCGGCGCTGCCGCGATGCGCGCGCGCAGCCGCTCGCGCCGCAGCGGATCGGCCGGCGTCGGGGGGGCGTTGCGCGGAGCCGTCTCCTTGGCAGCGGCGACGCGCGGCGGGCTGCCGACGGGAGCGGGCGGCGAGTGGCGCGTCGCGCTCCACGCATCGAACGCGATCCCGGCGCCGATCAGCACCACCGCAACGACGAAGAGCGCGCGCGTCGAGCGCCAACTCGCGGGCCGCGGCGCGACGGTCGCAGCGGGTGGCACGGTCGCCACCGGCAGCGCCGCCGGCGCAACGATCGGCGCCACGCTCGCGACCACCAGCGGCGGCGCGGGCGGCGACGGCGGCGCGGGCAGCTCGACCACCAGCGCTGGAAGTGGCGCCGGTTGCGGTTCCGGTGGTGGCGGCGGCGGTGGCGCAGCGAGTTCGACGGGTGCGGCAACGGGCGGCGGTTCGACCACTCGCTCGGCGACGGCGCGCGCGAGCGCCGTGACGGCCGGGCCGACCGCAGGTGGATCGCTGGCGCGGCGCGCGGCGAACGGGCGCCGCTCGGCGAAGGCGCCTTCGCGCACCGCTTCGGCGAAATCGCGGCAGCTCGCGAACGGATGGAGCGGATCGCGCGTGAGCGCCGCCATCACCGTCGTCGTCAGCTTCTCGGAGAGGTCGCCGCGCCGCTGCGCCAGAGCGACCGGCGCGGCCCCCTCCGCTGCGACGCCCGCGAGCACCGCGTAGAGCGCCGCGGCGAGGTCGCGCAGGTCGTCGCGCGGCTCGAGCGGCGCGCGATCGAGCGACGGGCGTTCGAGCTGCGCGAAGCCGAGATCGGCGAGGCAGGCGTTGCCGCCGCTGTCGAAGAGGATCGACTCGGGCGAAACGTCGCCGTGCACCACGCCGCGCGCATGGCAGAAGTCGAGCGCCGCCGCGATGTCGCGCGTCCAGCCGACCACCGCGAAGGGCGGCGGCAAGCGGCCGTCGCGGCCGGCGACGCGATCGGCGAGCGTGCCGCCGGGAAGCATTGGACGCACCACGAAGGGGCGCTCGGCGAAGAGGCCGAGGTCGAGCGGCTTCACCAGCGCGCGATGGTCGAGCCGCGCCAGCGCGCGCAGCTGCCGCTCGCACTGCTCGCGCGCGGCGTCGTCGGCGACCAACGGCGCATGCGGGAAGGCGATCACCACGTCGCTCTGCAGCCGCGTGTCTTCGGCGGCGAGGAGCGTGGCGTAGCGGCCGCGGCGCTGCTCGCCGCGGATCACGTAACGGTCGAGGAGAAGCTCCCCGACGACGGCGCCTGGTGGCACACCCTGCACGGACGACCCCTGTCTTCCCGACTCCTGCTCGCGCTCAAGACGCCGCCGCGCGTCAGCGCTTGCGCGCCTCTTCCGCGACCGCCGCGGCGCGCTCGCCGCTGGTGGCGCGGCCGCTCGTGGCGCCGCCACCCGGCGCGCTGGCGGCTGCCGAGTTGGCGCTGCGTCCCATCGCCGCGCCCGTCGCCGCCGCGCTCGTCCCGCCGACGCGGAAGAGCACGAGCCGGCTCGTGCCGTCGACGACGACGTCGCGCGCCTCGACCATCTCGATGGCGAGCGGGCCGAACAGGTCGACCGCGCCGTGCAGCGCGTCGGAGAAGCGGCGGGCCACCAGCACGAGGCGCGGATCGGTCCCGAAGGTGACCCCCTTGCTCGGGAAGAGGCGATCGAGCAGGTGCCACATGCGCCGGATGTCGGCCAGCACGCAGAGGCTGCGGCCGAGCAGCGCGTCAGCGCCGCCGCTCCCCTCGCCGAGCACCACCACCGCCCGCCCTTCGCGATCGGCCAGCACCAGGTCGAGCTCGACGCCGGGCGTGAGGCGCAGGCCGACGTCGATCACCTTCAGCCCCGGCTCGAGCAGCTCGGGCTCCTCGGCCAGCGCCTGCAGCGAGAGCGCCGCGTCGCGATCGTTCGATCCGGGGTGGAGCATGGTGAGTGCCTCGAGGGGGTGGACCCGGCGAGCGGGGAGCGCCGGGGCGCTCGCCGTTCGACGCCCCGCCGCCCGGGGGCGGCAGGACGAGGCGGGATTGTAGTCGCGCCAGGGGAATCCCGGGGGGTGGTCGGCGGGCGGTGTCGGCGGGCACTTGGCGGGTTGCGGGCCGTACCTCGATTCGGTCGTCGTGCCGTTCCCCGCCGGAGCGCTCCGATGGATCGCGAGATCGAGCGATCGATTGCCGCCTTGCGGCCGTTCGAGTGGCTCGGTGCCCCCGGGCGGGTCGTCTCGCTCGCGCTCGAGTCAGAGAAGCGCGCGATCCGGCAGGAGGAGATTCGCGTGCAACGGCGCGACGCGCGCTACGGACTCGTCGACGACGCGGCGTACCACGCCACTTACGGAGGGCGCGACGTCGAGTGCGTTTGCGCGCGTTCGATCCAGTCCGGCGAGCGGCTCGGCCATCTGCGCCTGCGCAAGAGGATGCGCCTCGACGACTTCCCGAACCTCGGAGCGCTCGCAGAGATCCCCGCGCGTCAGGTGCTCGATGTCGGCGGGCACATCGGCTACTCGAACGGCCCTCGGCGCGAGCTCCACGACGCTCTCTTCGCGTTCACCGTACGCCTTGCGGTCGCCGGCGGGATCCGCCTCTTCTATTCGCAGTGCCGTCCAGAGCAGCTCCACCGATTCGAGCCGATCGGCTTCGTCGGTCGGTCCGAGGAGTTCGAGGTGCGAGGCTGGGAGGGGCGCTGGTGCGCCATGGCGCTCGATCTCGACGAATTCGCGTCCGCGATCGGCGGTTGCGTCGACGGCGGATCGGTCGTCGAGTCCGCGTTGCCGAAACGGGTCGAGCGCGCCCGCTGGTCGCTGGTGGCGCGCGCGTTCGACCCGTCGACGTGGCGACGGCGCGAAGCGTCCGCCGGTGAACCGTCAGCCGCTTGAGCAGGCGGCATGGAACACCTCCTGTCGCGCGGCTACGGTGGCCGCGATTGGAGATCCGCCCGTGACGACCGCCGCAACGCAACTGGCCGAGTTCTTCGCGAAGTACGAGCCGGCGATCGCGCGGCTCGGCAAGGCGCTGCGCACGAAGTTGCGCGCGCGGCTGCCCGGCCTGACCGAGGTCGTCTACTGGTACGAGCGGCAGCAATCGCTGGTGATCGCCTACTCGCCGACCGAGCAGGGCTACGCATCCGTCTGCACGCTCTCGCTCTACCCGGAGCAGGTGAAGCTCTTCTTCGCGGGCGGTCCGCAGTTGGCGAAGGCCGATCCCGGGAAGCTGCTGCAAGGCAGCGGCAAGCTGGTGCGCTTCGTCCCGATGGCCAAGGCCTCCGACCTCGATCGCCCCGAGATCGAGGCGCTGCTGGCGGCCGCGCTCGAGCTTGCGAAGGTGCGTCCCGCCGCCGGCGCGAAGGGGGCACTGGTGCTGAAGGCGGAGTCGCAGAAGAAGCGGGCGGTGCGCGCCAGCAAGTCGGCGAGCGCGGCGGCACGGAAGAGGCCGAAGAGCGCTCGCTGACCGTCGCCGAGCGGCGCGGACGAGCCGCTCCAGCGAATGCCGCAGATCGAGTGGACGCACGCAATGGTCGGGGCGGCCCGATTTGAACGGGTGACCTCTTGCTCCCAAGGCAGGTCAGCAACGCCGCGCTCGCGGTCCGAAGGTCCTTGTGGGAACGGAACTTACGAACCGACGACGAAGTTGCAAGCGCGAGCAAGGCCGCGCGAGCCGTCGCGGGGAGTTGCGGTAGCAGCCGCCAAGAATCCGGTAGTTACCGGATTCGGCGGAAGGCGCAGCTGGGCCGTGCGATGGCGAGCGGTCAGCGGTCGGTGAGGTAGCCGGTGAGGTTGCACGAGACCGTCGCGTCGATGCCGTCGTCGCGCGGATCGCTTACGTTCGTGTACCTGATGCTGACTTGCGAACCCGGACGAAACGCCTTTCCGGTCACAGAGATCAGCGGGATATGTGCCTCGCCCCAGGACCATGGACCGCTGGGAGAAAAGGACCGATCGGCCTTGAAGTGAACCCCTGGGTTCCCAGTGGACTCTCCCACCATCGTGGTGAACGTTCCGAGGAAGTCCTCGCCAAGTTCGAGATGCGACCATGAACCGCTGCCCTCAGCGTCGAATCGGAAGTCGGTCAAGACGAGCCACTTGTCAGTCGGCACGTCGAAGGTCTTCACGATGTCTCCGTCTTGGACGCCAGCGACCGCCAATCGCACGCTGACGATGTCCTGCGGCTCCGGGGGCCACGCGCGGCTCTTCGTCGTCCTCGCCTGCGCGCCAGCGCGCTCGACGATGAGCCCTCCCAGCAGCAACCCGACGACGAGCAGCGCCGCGCCGACAGCGTTCGAACGGTTCATGGCGATCCTCCGAATGGTTCTTCGACCGAGCGGCGCGCGAGGGTAGTCCGCCGGCTCCGAGGTCACCAGTGCGGCCGAGTCGACCGCTCCCTGCATGCCCGGGGGAAGGGGGATGATCTGACCCGGGCATGGGCGGTATGGGGCCCCACTGCGCTCCCAAGGCCGTACCTCCTGTTCTACCGAGTCCGAGACCGCAACAGATCACGGGCCAACTCCGCGCGTCGTCACCGCGAGGAGTTTTGCACTGCGTCCCGATCGCGCACATGACGACCGCACAGCACGCAGAGCAACATATCTTGCATCATGATCCCCGACGTCGACGGCCAGCCAACATCGACATACTTGCTGGCACTATTACATACATCTGAACACCCTCCTTGCGATCCAGTTGCGACCGGTGCCATCCCTAATCAGGTTCCGCCATCAATGCTGTTGTTTGATCTTTAGAGTTCCGGTGAAATTGAAATCATGCTCATTCGAACCCGTCAACGTAAAACCGTTCTCACCTATCGGACAAATATCAGTAATTTCACCGGTTATCGTAGGAGCATTCCTGGCTTTGATCTTCAGCGAAGCGCTCTCGAACTCCCATGTGCGCTCAGACTTATCATCGGGGTCGACCGTAACTGTACCATCAATTAGCAAGAAGAATGTCCATTTATGCACTTTGCCTTTTTTCAGTTTCCCTGAACAATCCCAAGCCGCGACGACGCGCTTTAAGATCGCTCGTTTTTTATCGACAAGCTCCCTCGCAAGCTTCGCGTCAGCCGGATCTGGCGACCTATTGCAACACTCGATCGCTGACTCGTAAGCGGAGACCGCCATCTGAAGTGGCGGCCTGACCGCATCAAGGTATCGCTTAAGATGGGGTCTCATGGACGGGGAAAACGGTAGTATGTACTCATCGAGAAACGCCTTACGCGCAGTTTCGAGATCGTCCAATTGAACCCGCTTGGCTTCGCCCTTGACAACCGTCTGCTCTCTAAAGTTCTTGACTGCTTTGTTGAGTTCTTCGAGAAGCTGACCGTCGGCCTTCTCGAGCTCGGCTTCGTACTTTGAGACCGCTTTGGAGAGTTCCTCTCGTTGCCGCTCTGGGAGCTCTCTGGCCGGCTCCGCGCTGCGCCAGAAGACGGCCGAAAACAAGAAGGAGATAGTCGCAGTCGCTCTCATTGATCGCTCCGCTTGAATTGCCAGAGGGAGTCCGCTATTCGGGCAGCGTAGCTCATCCGGTCCGCGCGAGTCAAGCAATCGATGCATGCTGAAGTCCCCAGTGAGTCGCGTGATTCGCTGGCAACTTCACTATTACATGGCACGATCATGAACGAGCGCTGGGCGATGGACTTCGTATCGGATCAACTCGTCGACGGCCGGAGCATCCGCGTGCTGACGATCGTGGATGCCGTCAGCAAGCGCTGCACGGGACTCGAGGTCGACACGTCGATAACGGGGCAGAGAGTGACGCGGGGGCTCGACCAGGCGATCGCGCGGTACGGGAAGCCGAAGCTGCTGGTGATGTACAACGACTTGAATTCACCTCGAAGGCGCTCGACCAGTGGGCCTACTAGCGTGGCATCAAGCTGCATTGGATCGCGCCGGGCAAGCCGACGCAGAACGGCTAGTGCGAATGCTTCAACGGCAAGCTGCGGGACGAGTGCCTGAACGAGGAGCACTTCGGCGACGCGGCGGACGCGAGGAAGAAGATCGACGCGTGGCGCGTGGACTACAACGGCGTCCGGCCGCACACCGCGCTGGACGGCATGACGCCGGATGAGTTTGCAAACCGCGCGGCGGCGGCGGGGGGGCATGCCCCCCGCCCAGGCAGAAGAGCAAGGCCCAAACCAGCCGCGGGGTGCCTCAGGATCGCTGGACTGAAAAGCGATACAGGGTCACCCGCCACCGTAATGGCGAATTCGTCAGGTTCAAGGCTTGTTAGATCATCAATCCACGACTTCTGGTTCGACTGCGCTATATCTTGCGCCATTCGCGTAACGATCATGACGCTATTCTCAGTTGATGGTCAGATGGAGGATGAATGTCCCAGACATAACTATGCCGATCAACGTAAAGATGAGTCGCTCTTGTTCGGCTCTGCGCGCGCCCTGTGCCGCACGCATCCGGATTCTGGACATAATGTGAAAATACTCTGTAACGGCCATCAACGCTACCATGATCCATGTCATTGGGACAGATAGCCACTTCATGATGAAGTGGCAAAAGATAACTTCAGCGGCTCCGTATACTATATAGCTCGCAGTGAGCAATGTTGAGATCGACTTGTAAACTGGATGTAGTATCCGCTCTTGAGATTCTGGGACATAGAAGGGCTTGATTGACGGCCACCGCTTTGCGAGCGCCGTGAGTACGCGATCAACGGAGAGTCCCACAAGTAGGAACACAGGGAGGGTCGCGACTCCTGCCGGTAGCGGGGCAAGGAGGGCGCATCCAACATGCACGATGACCGACCAGATTACGTCGAGCAAGAGCCGCTCCTACTTGAGGCGCTGATCTATCTAATGTCGTCCTTATCCTGCGAAGATGCTGGTCAGGCACCATTAGAACACAGGCCACCGTAACGGCGACTTCGTCAGATTCAAGGGCATGTTAGGTCGCCCGACTACTTCATTCGTCGCGAGCGCAAACGACTCAGCGGAGCCTTTCTTCGAACAATAGTTTCCACCTTTTTCCTTAGTGTTTTGTCATGCCTCGTGAATAGCCTGCTGAGAACGTCCTCAAATATTTCGTACCCATCGAGTACGTCGTCCGGTGCGACCTTGCCGGGATGACTTCCCGCATTTCCAAGGTGTCGAATTGCGTCAAGAGATGAAGCAACTTCAGCGTTCTTTGACTTGAACAGGTCGATTCGACGCGCCAGGTCCAGTCGCCGTAACTTCGTTCCGTCTTTAAGAAATCGTCTGACTCCGAGTGATGTAAGGAGATTCTCGGCTGCCTGCCTTAGGTAATTCAGTGAAGATCCAGGGTCCGCAAAAAACAACGCGAACGACTTCTCCATAGCTTCGACGACCTCAGCTGGGCACTTTTCTGGCAACTTCAGCATTCGCAATGGCGGGCAGAAAAACCGTGGCGTGAATGTCGTCATGTACATCTGATCAACGCCGCCGGCAGAGTTCTCAAGGTACTCAAGTTCGACGCCGCCAACTCCTACGCAGCTTACGACCTCGGCGCAGTTTTTGGACGGACATGTGAGCAGCGCACCGAAGCGGTGTGCAATCCAATCGGGGTCCCAGTTCTCATCGCTGTGCGAGACCCTAGAGTTAAAAGTCTCTCTATACCGGAGGTCATCGTTCAGAACTGCGAGTCGACCCTCATGGCATTTTGGACAGGGCCATGCCGGCACCTTCGCGTCGACGATCTTGAGCTTCCAGAGTTGTCTGTCCATCTTCGGTTCCAGCGCGGACCAAACCTCAGGTCGACCTAACGTCGTCCTTAACCAGCGAAGGCGCCGGTCAAGAACCGTTCGAACGCCCGCCACCGTAACGGCGACTTCGTCAGGTTCAAGGGCATGTTAGACAGCATTCCTAGAGTGGGCCCGGAGTCGGGAAGGCGACCTGATTCACGAGTTGATGGATGGGGCGAAGCATCTCAAAGATGAAACCGAGGACATTGACGTGCTTCCATAGGACGTAGTTTAGGTTCCCTGAAATGTAGTCGGCCAAGTACTTCTCTGAGTGGCGTGCATCGGAGTGCTGGAGGATTCCGTTGTACAAGTAATCGTAGTCGAGCGCCCGAAGGACGGTCGTGATCGCTCGGTGCCGTTCCGCAAGGATGGACTTGAAGGCCGAGGTTCTATCCGCCCCATTGTCTTCGATCACGGATACGCGAAGTCCATCAAGTGGATTCGTACGTCCCAGCTTTGGGAACCACGCATTGTGGATCTTGCGATAGTGGCACGGATCCTTCTCGAGCTCGATGATGGGACGCCACTCATTGAGCGCGCTTCGGAGAATGCCGATGTTTCCGATGCGAAACTTGTCGCCGTCCTTCTTGATTTCGACGGTGCACCGGGTCGGGATCACATCAAGTCGAGTAACGAAGCTGACTGCCTGCGCACGCTCGTATGGCGTCAGGATCTCCGTCGGCATGTCGTGCTGGAAACTTAGCCGAACTCCAAGTAGCGGAGGAGTCGTCAAGAGCGCGGCAGCTGAGTCAATGATCTGCCCTGACTGGCTCTCGACTTGACGCAGCCGGTCTTGAATTGGACCTGGCAGGCGGCTGAGTACTTCCTCGTTCATCAGTGCGCGCTCACCTTGGCGACTGTCTGCCTAACGTTAATTCGAGAGCTTCCGATACTGCATTTCGCTACGAGACTGAGCAAGCTGGCGCAGGAGCGCGCATGTGGCCGCATCCGACCCCAGGCGTTACCGGACCAGTCTTGCGCCTCGATACCTAGGTGGGCAGCTCGGCCTGCCCCCAAGCCGTCGCGCCTGCGAACCGTTCGCTGGCCTGACTGGGCACGCTCCGCAGACCGATTACCGAGTCGTCTGTCACGTTCTCCGTCAGTCGAGATCGCCGAGAGTAGCGCCGTCCCCCTGCCAAGTAACCCGCCTCGTGGATAGGCTCCCAACATGCCTATGCGCCCGCTAGTGGTTGACTCGTCGTGAGGGCTCGAATGCACGACAGCGTTGCCGCTGCCCCCAGAGCAGGCATCCGACAATGTGCGTCCCGTACCCGTGCGGGGGCTATCTGCGCGTCCCCTCCGCTTTCAGGTAGCCGGTACTGCCTCTTTCACGACGAGAGGCCCGAGATCGTCGAGCTGATGGACCGGGCTCGCGGGAAGGGCGGCCGGCGCGCGCGGGCGCTCGTCAGCGCTGGAGAGCCGCCTCCGCTGGAACTGGAGGACGCCGACCAGCTTCGCGCTTTTGAGCGAGCCGTGCTGCGTCGGCTGCTTGCTGGCGCTATCGCTCCTGCTGCCGCGAGAGCGTCAGTGGACCTCGCCCGATCGATTTATGAAGCCGAGCATCGCACGAGCGGGGCAGGCGCGGAGAGGTTGCGCCAGCTCACGGCCGACCTCCTCGCCAAGTCGCCCCCCCGATGGGACGAGGGGGATGCTGAAACTTGTGATCCCCCAGCAAACTCCATCGCTCCGCTTGGCACGGGTTGACGCCGCTTTGCGATTCAGACAGACGACCTCCCCGTAGGGGGGTGGCTGTCTGTCTGGATCGCTCGCTAGCGAGGAGAACGACGCCGTCGTCACGGCCTACTCTCGATCATCGTCGGATTCTTCCGTTCCCTCGAGGTCTGGCTCGACGATCCGATACGTCCCCTGACCAGTCCGCTCGATGCTGTTGCGACTCTTGCCGAGGTTGACGGCGCGGCCTACGGCTTGATCGGCGGCAGACTCGGTCATCCCTTCGCCGGCGAGCAAGGCGACGAGTTCGCGGCGCTTGGCATGGCCGCGCTCCCGGAGATGGCGCAGCAAGGTTTCGTAGACCCTCTCACCGCTCGCCGGTGTCTCGGAGTCCGCCGATAGCGGCTCTCCGGTCAGCGTGATCGCCCCTTGCTCCCCCTCCTCGGCGGAGTAATGGACACGGATCCGCTGCTTGTCCGATCCGCGGCGTTTGACTTGGACGAGGTCGATGGCGTCCCCGTCGGCAGCCGTCGCCGTCCAGACGGTCGATGCCTGCGTCCCCCAGACGGTCGATCCGCGGATCATGTTGAGGTGACTGGCCGAGCTGTTCTCGGACGGCTTTTTCAGGTGGTGTACGATGACGAAGCTGACTTGGAACTCGCTCGCGAGGTGCGACAGCCGCCGAAAGACCGGTGCGACTTCCTTGGCGGCGTTCTCGTCGATCCCGACGAACACCTGCGTCGCCGAGTCGAGGATGACCACGAGTGGCCGCTCGCGCTTGATCTCCTTGGCCACCAACGCCGCCCCCTCGTCGGTCGCCATGTTGATGCCCTGAAGGCTCGACACTTTCAGGTTCTCGACTCCCTTCGCTCCGGATCGCAGGTAGAGGCGCGCCAAGTCGTGGAACGACTGCTCCTCGTCGAAGACCAACACCTTGCCCGTCCTGGTCGGCGGGATGCCGCACCACGGTCGTCCGGTGGCGATCGAGAGCGCTAGGGCTGCGATGAGCGTCGACTTGCCGACGCCGCCGGGGCCACCGATGAGCGCGATGTCGCAGACGGCGAGCCATCCCATGATGATCCAGAGCATCGGTGGAATCCCCTCCTTCGAGATCTCGTCGAAGTCGAGGTACTTGATCCTCGGCGCCGTGGTGTCAACGCGCTCCAGTTGGGGCGTTGCCTGGGCGCTATCGCGGACGGAGTCGTAGTCGAGAAGTCGATCGACGAGGTCATCGTCTTCCGGGTCAGATGCAGAGAGACTGGTAGAATTCATGGCGTCCTCCTCCAACGCGCCCCGCCGCTCCGTTGTCCACGTCGGTGGGTGCGCGCGCTTGTTCGGTGTGGCGTGGCGGCTCCGCGCGGAGCGGCCAGAAAGTGCGCGGGACGGCTCGTTCGCGATCAGGCGACGCGGGGTCCGAAGACGCGATCCGCCTCCAGCGTCGTCGCTGACGAGTTGGCTGAGCTGGCGTCCTGCGCCGCTGTCCGAGGGGCCGGACGGCGCAGTGCGGTCAGGGTCGCGAAGAACCGTTCCAGCGCTTCACGCGAAGTGACGAGGCCGCCACCAGCGGCCATCGATTCCAAGCGGACGCCGCGCACGCCGCGAGTGATCCAACGGTACAGCGTGCTCGTCGCCACTTTCCTTCCGGCGCGACGACGCGGGACGAACTTGGCGGCTTCGGGCAGTGACAGTGTTCGTTCATCGAGCGAGATCATCGAGAAGGCTCCCAGCTGACGCCCTTTGCGTCAGTAGGAGCGTGATTCAGCCCGCTCGCGAAAGGTCGCGAAGCCACTCGTTGCTGTCGATTTGCTGTATCACCGACGGGGGAACAGGCTCAGCATGTCACGGCTCGCACGCTCGCTTCCGGGCACGCGGGATCGCGATCGGCTTCGGGATCCCCGGGGAAAGCCCGGTCGGAGGAGCGAACGGAAGGTAGTAACCAGCTGACCGTATTTGTGCGACAAGGCCGAGCTCGACCAACTCCTTGAACCCCTTGTTGTGGAGCAGTCGTGACGACTGGCGCCCGGCACCGCGCGGCCAAAGTTGATGACCTAGTGCGTCGGCTTTGAGTGCCTCGTGATTCAGCACTTCGAGGATCTTCAGTTGTTCAGGACTTGGCTGGAACGCCTCGATTCGGTCGACCCATACCTCGAGGCGGGATAGGTCGATCGCTCCAATCACGAGATCAAGGCTGCGCCACCTCGACTTCCAGATGGTGGAGCGCGAGTCCATGGGCCCGACGGCCGCGAGCGCCTCAACCGTTCCAGTCGTCAAGTCGTCGCCGAATAGCCCGAACGCGTGAAGAACGACGGTCACCGCGTGGTCGACGATCATCTGAGTGCAACCGTCGAGGCAGTTCAGTGGGCCCGGTTTCACCGTTACGCGGCGGACGATCCTCGGCCCAGTTCTTCGAAGATCGCTCCGTGGCTTCCGCCGCAACCTCTTCAGCGCCGCTTGCAACGTCGGCTCCAGGCTCCGGCGGTTCACCTCCGTCCGCAACTCGAACAGACGCGATTCCAAGCGCCTCGCGACTCCGGCTCTCGCTTCCAAAACCGATTGCGTCGGTTCGTCCATACCGCTGAAGGGCGCGAGGTAATGGTGCGCGGACCTTACGTTCGAGAGCAGTCGCAGCAATCGACGGGCGTGTTGCACGCGCTCCGTGGTTGCGGCAGTGATCGGTGTCCGACGCTTCTTGCGAGGTTCCTTTGCGACGGAGGGGGCGTCGGGGACCTCAGAAGGCGGCTCGTTCGACGGCGACGCCGTGCTCATCGCAGCTTCTCCAGTCGATGGGCGCCGGGCGCGCGCGCCGGACAGGAACGCGCTTGTCCCCGGCACCCCCATCGCAACCTATCCACTGCACGCCGTTTGGTCCCTCATCCCACGGCGAGCGCCACCTGCGCCGCCTTGCTGAAGTCGCGTTCGGCGTAGACCTGCGTCACGACGGCAGTCGTGTGGCCGAGCGCGACCTGCGCCGCCTCCAGCCCGAACTCCGACCGGATCCTCGTCGCCGCACTGTGGCGCAGCCGGTTTGGCGCGAAGCGCGGGACCCCTGCGGCGTCGCAAGCGCGGGCGATGGCGCGGCGGTAGCTCTCGACGGTGTAGTGGTCGCCCGGCGCGACGGCTGGCCGTGCCTTGCGCCGGCGCCGCGACTGGCTCGGCGTCATCGGCGAAACCCGTTCTTCGCCCCGTTGCGCCTGCCGCTCCTCCTCCCCATCGCGGGGCGAGAAGACGTAGCCGTTCAGCTCCGGGCGCAGCCACGGCTTCAGGAGCTCCTGCCCGCGCGGCCCGATGAAGACCCTCCGCTCGTGGCCGTGGTGCGCCGTCTTGTGGCTCGACGGGGTGTAGACCCACGGCGACGCGCTCGTGTTCAGGTCGCGTGCGCGCAGGATCGTCACCTCTTGCGGCCGCATCCCGGTCAGCAGTTCCAACTCGACCATCGCCGCCACCCGCGGCGGGAGGTGCGGAAGGATCTTGCGGACATGCGCCTCGTCGACCGGCCGCACCGGAGCGGTCTCCCGAGCCTCGGAACGCCCTCGTTGCAGCCCTTGGACCGCCTGCAACCCGTGGAGCACGCTCGACGGCACCAGCTCGTTCTCGACCGCCCAGCGGAATGCCCGCCGGACCCTGCCGACGGCGTGGTTCACGACGCCCCGGCTCCATCCCGCATCGATCATCGACTGGCGGACGGCCTTCAGCGAGACCGGCCCGAACTCTCGCGCCAGGGCCGTGCCGTAGAGCCGGTGGACCGGTGCCAGGGCGTCCTGGATCAGCCGCAACTCGGAGGTCGGCTCGCCGTCCTTCCGGTAGTGCCCCTGCGCATGGCGCCAGAAGGCGAGGAGAACCTCGTCGACCGTCGCATCGGTCGAGCCGGCGAGCGTCGGCGCATGCCCCGCCGCGAGCCATTCGGCGACGGCGTGCTCTTAGGCCTTGCGGCTTTCTGCGCTGCGCCACGGCCCGAGGTAGAGGTCCCTGCCGTCCAACGTCACGACGGCTTGGCCGGACGGCTTGTGGCGGCGGTAGCTCGGGAGTGCGTCCTTCTTGCGGCGACCCATCACGGTGCTCCTGGGTCCCGGAATCCGGTAGTTACCGGATTCCAGGCGGACCTTCAGGCCGCACCGCCCACCGTGGACGGGTGTCCTAAACCTAGGACTCGGCGCAGGTTGCGCAGTGGTCGGGGCGGCCCGATTTGAACGGGTGACCTCTTGCTCCCAAGGCAAGCGCTCTAGCCAAGCTGAGCTACGCCCCGAACGGCGCGGGAGCATAGCGCCGCGCGCGCCACCCGGACGAGCGCTCTCGCGAACCGGCGCGCGCCCTCAACCAGCGGTCGCACGACGGTGGGCGAGCGCCTGCTCGTAGAGCGCGAGCAGCGCGTCTTGCTCACGCTCGGGGTCGTGGTGGGCGGCGATCCAGGCGGGGCCGCGCGCGGCGATGGCGGCGACCTGCGGCTCGCGGCGCAGCGCGGCGAGGCAGGCGGCGACGAATCCGGCGCGATCGTGGAAGAGGAGCGCCTGTTCGCCGTCGTGCAGCCACTCGCGATTGCCGGGCACCGCGTGCGCCACCACCGGACGGCCGAGCGCGAGCGCCTCGAGCAGCGCGTTCGAGAGCCCCTCGTAGTCGGAGAGGTTCACCACCGCGTCGGCCGCGCGGTAGCAGCCGGCCATCGCAGCTGCCGGCAGCGCGCCGAGCCACCACGCGTAGGGCGTCGCCGCCAGCAGCGCCCGCAGCTCGCGCGCGTAATCGCCATCGATCGCGGCGCCGAGCAGCACGAGGCGCGCGCTCGGCAGCGCAGCAACGACATCGGCGAACCACTCGACCGCGCGCCGATTGCCCTTCACCGGCCGCACGTGGGCCGGCAGCAGCGCGAGGCGCTCGTCGTCGCGCCATCCCATGCGCGCGCGCAGGTCGAAGTCGCCGATCGGCGCCACCACTCCCTTCGGCACGACGACGACTCGGCCGCAGAGCGTCGGCCAGCGCGCCTCGACGGCGGTCCGCTGTTCCGGCAGCGCCACCATCGCCGCATCGGCGCGCGCCACCTCGTCGCCGATCACCGCGGCGTGCTCCTGCGCGAGCGGCAAGCCGGGCAGGTCGCTGCCGGCGAAGGTCACCACGCGCGCCGGCCGCGGCCCGCCGCCGCCGAAGTCGCGCGGCGTCGCGGCGCGGAACGCGTGGTAGACGTGCACGAGGTCGAACCGCTCGCGCGATTGCGCCGCTTCGTCGAGCTCCGCACTGCCCGCAACCAGACGCGTCACCGCATGGCCGCGTTGCGCGAGCCCGGCGGCCAGGCGGCGCGCCGTGTTCTCGTTGCCGCTCGCGAGCGTCGGCGGTGGCGGGACGATCAGCGCGATGCGCACGCTTCGCTCACGAAGGCTCGCCCTCTCCGCCCGCGTCGCGCGGCAGCTCGCGCGCCATCGCCTCGAGCGGCGCCTGCGTCTCCTGGCGCGCCAGCGCGCGCCGGAAGCCGACGAAGAAGCCGCGCAGCAGGCTCGCGTCGGCATGCTCGCCGCCGCCGCGATCGAAGAGGTCGATGAAGCGGCGCACGATGCGGCCGTGGAGGTCGCCGTGCGCGCCCGGCAGCAGGCCGAACGAGGCGAGCGTCGCCGCGCAGTCGGCGCGCAACGCGGCGCGATCCTCCGCCGACGCGCTGCGTGCCGGCGTCCGTTCGGGGAGCGGCGCCAACGTCGTCTGGCGCGCCACTTCCCACAGCGCCACCGTCGCCGCGTGCGAGAGGTTCATCACCGGATCGGAGCCCGGCACCGGGATGGTGACCAGCTCGTGGGCGAGCTCGACTTCGTCGGTCGAGAGGCCGTGGTCCTCGCGCCCGAAGAGCAGCGCCGGTCGGCCGGTGCGATCGTGCGCGATCGACGCGGCCGCGGCGCCGAGGTCGCGGCGCGGCTGGCGGAAGCGGCCGACGCGCGCGCTGAACGCGAAGACGCGGCCGAGCCCGGCGAGCGCCGACGGCAGGTCGTCATGGCAGGTCGCGTCGTCGAGCAGCGCGACGCCATGGCACGCCCGCGCGCGCGCCTCGGCGTTCAGCAGGTGGGTGCGCCGCGTCGGCCGCGCGACCACCAGCCGCAGGTCGCGCGCGCCGAAGTTCCACATCGAGCGGGCGATCGCGCCGACGTTGCCCGGCTCGTTCGGCTCGACCAGCACGACGGCGAGGTGGTCGAGCGGTCGCGCCACCGCGCGCGCCGCCGCGTCGCTCTCCCCCGCCTTCTCCATCGCCCGCTGCTCCGCCCGCCTCACGAGCGCGGCACGTTAGCGGGCGGCGGCAGCGAGCGTCGCGGCGAGGTCGTCGCGCAGGTGGTCGGGCCCCTCGCCGTGCCACCCCGCCGTCAGCTCGAGCCAGAGCATCAGCCCGCGCTGCTCGCCGAAGCGGGCGTAGCGGCGGGCGATGGTGCGATCGGCGGGCGGCCTCCTGCTCCGACCTCCGGCGCGCGGCGCGAAGAGCTTCGCGAACCGGGCGCGGCACCACGAGTCGAGCGCGAGGTCGTCGTGGCGGCCGAGCAGCCGCAGCGCCTGCCCCGCCGCGTAGGGGCCGAAGCCGTCGATCGCCAGCAGGCGGCGGCGCACCTCGTCGGTCGGCAGCGCGCGCTCCTCGAAGTGCGCCGGCGTCAGCGCACCGCTCGCGAACTCCTCGGCGAGGCGGCGCGCGCTGCGCTCGCGGTAGCCGACGCGCACGACGTCGCGCCAGAAGCGGCTCTCCTCCTTCGCGCACGCGGCGGCGCTCGGGAAGGCGGCGCGCCCCGAAGGCGAACGGGGGCCGAGCGCGTCGACCAGCCGCCGCGTCATCAAGCGCGTCGCGTCCCACGAGCAGTTGGTGGTGAAGAGGAGCTTCAGCAGGTCCTCGAAGAGCGACGCGCCGGCGAGCAGCCGCCCGGCGCCGCGCCGCGCCACCCATTCGAAGCCCGGCTCCGCGGCGCAGCGCTGCCAGAGCGGCGTGAAGTCGTGGTCGAGCCGCAGGATGCGACGCAACGCCGTGCGCACGACGGCGCGCTGCGAGGCACTTGGTGTGGCGCCTGCGGGAGCGTCGACACGCACCTGCAACGCGCCGGCGCGTTGCGTCACCGCGACGTCGAGCGCCGCGCCGTCCGCCTCCACCACCGTCGCGAACCGCCCGCTCGCCGCGTCGTATCCGTGCGGCGCCAAGTCGATCCAGCCGTGGCCGAACAGGGCGAGGCGCAGCTCGAAGGGCGGCGCGATCGGCAGCGCGAGGCGCGCGCTGCTCACACGATCGCCGCCTTCACGCAGAGGATCGGCGGGAGGCTCGTCGCGACCGCCTCGAACTCCTCGCCGCCGTCGCGGCCGCGCCAGAGCTGTCCGGTGGTCGTCCCGAACCAGAGCGACGCGTCGCGCGCGTCGTCGCAGTCCATCGCGTCGCGCAGCACGGTGAACCACGCCTCCTTCTTCGGGAGGCCGCGGCGCTTCGCCTGCCACGAGTCGCCGCCGTCGTCGCTGCGCCAGACGGTCGGCTTCGCGTCGGGGCAGGTGCGCGTCGCCGTCTCGAGCGGCACCACCCAGATCGTGTCGGGGCGATGCGGATGGACGACGATCGGGAAGCCGAAGTCGGTCGGCAGCCCCTTGGCGATGCTCTGCCAGCTCTTGCCGCCGTCGTCGCTGCGCAGCACGGAGAGGTCCTGGCGATCCTCGGCGCCGCCGTGGTTCTGCAGGTAGAGGCGCTGCGGGCGGCTCGGGTGGACCGCGATCTTGTGGACGCACTGCCCGAAGAGCGGGTTGCGGTCGGGCTGGAAGTGGGCGTCGATGCCGACGTTCTCGGGCGCGAAGGTGGCGCCGCGATCGCGGCTGCAGTAGTGGCCGCCGGTCGAGATGCCGACGTGGAACGCGCCGTCGAGCGGCAGCAGCGTGTGGAGGATGAGCCCGCCGAAGCCCGGCGCCCATTCGCGCGCTTCGGGGCGATCGTTGAGTCCGGCGACCGGCTCGAAGCACTTGCCGGCGTCGTCGCTGTGGAAGAGCGCGGCCGGCTCGGCGCCGACCCAGAGCTCCTTCTTGCCCTTGCCCGCGGCGATCGACCAGACGTTCTTCAACGTGCGGCCGTCGCTGGCCGCGAACGCCGGCGCCCCGCCGGTCGCCTTCCACTTCTTGCCGAGGTCGGTCGAGAGCTGGATCGAGGTGCCAAACCACGGCGAGCTCGGCGCCGCGAAGAGGCGCGGTGCGCCGCGCCGGTCGATCAGCGCCGCGTTCACGCCTTGTCCGGCGAAGAACGGTCCGCGCAGCGCGAGCTTCTTGCCGCGCGCCGGCCCCTCGAGCACGAAGAGCCCCTTCCTCGTTCCGACCACGACGACGACCCGCTCGGCCATTTCCGCTCTCCCGATCGAGCGCGCCGCGATGCGTCGCCGCGCCGCTGCTTCGCTGTGCCGCTGTTTCGCTCAACCCCCCGAGACGGCGGGCAGGATGGTGACGCGATCGCCCGGCTGCAAGGGGGTGGTGCGCAGCGTGGGCCCGCGCCGCGCCACCTCGTTCACGAAGAGCGCCAGATGGGGTCGCAGCCGCCCCTGCTCGTCGCGCACCATCCGCTCCGCGAGTGGCGCGTGGTGCGCCAACGCGTCGAGCAGCTCCGCCACGTCGCTCGCCGCGAGCAGGAGTGGCAGCGGCAGCAGGGCGGCCTCGCGGACCGCGCTTGGCAACTCGAGCAGGATCGGCGCGCCGCTCATGGGCGACTCGCGACCCCCGGCAGCCGCCCCTCGCCGCGCGCGATCACCAGCGCGCCGACCAGGTCGCCGGTGACGTTCGGCACGGTGCGCGCCATGTCGACCAACCGATCGACGCCGAGCACCAGCGCCAGCAGCGACGGGTCGACGCCGATCTGCTGCAACACCGTGACGATGAGCGGCAGCGAGCCGCCCGGCACGCCCGCCGCCCCCACCGCGGTCAGCACCGAGAGCAGCACCACCAGCAGCTGCGTCGCGAGCGGCAGGTCGAGGCCGGCGACCTGCGCGAGGAAGAGCACCACGACCCCCTCGAAGAGCGCCGTGCCGTTCATGTTGAGCGTCGCGCCGAGCGGGATCACGAAGCCGGCGAGGTCGCGCGGGACGCCGAACTCGTTCTCCGCGGTGGCGAGGGTGGTCGGCAACGTCGCGTTCGACGACGAGGTGGAAAAGGCCGTCGCCATCAGCGCGCGCGTGCGCCGGAAGAGGACGGTCGGCGGCACCTTGGCGAACAGCCAGCAGAGGCCGCCGAGCACGACGAACTGCTGGATCGCGAGGCCGCCCAACGCCACCGCGAGGTAGGCGGCGAGCGACTGGAGGATCGATGCGCCGAACAGCGCCGACTTCTCGAAGACGAGCCCGGCGACGCCGAACGGGGCGAGCTGCATCGCCCAGCCGATGATCTTGGTCGCCGCCGCCGCGATCGCGTCGAGCACCTGCAGCAGCGGCCGCTTCTGCGCCTCGGGCAACGTGCCGGCCGCCAGTCCGAGCAACAGCGCGAAGAAGATCAACCCGAGCATGTCGCCGTCGGCGGCCGCCTTCACCGGGTTCTTCGGCACGATCGCGAGCAGCATGTCGATCGAGAAGCCGCCGCTCCCCTGCGCCTGCGCGATCCGCTTGGCCGCCTCCTCGCGCGACGCCGCCATCAGCTCGTCGCGCATCGCCGGCGCCACCGCATCGCCCGGCCGGAACCAGTCGACCATCGCGATGCCGAGCGCTGCCGCGAACGCCGTAGTCAGCAGGAACCACGCGATCGTCTTCAGCCCGATGCGGCCGACCTTCGCGCCGCCGCCGAGGCCGGCGACGCCGAGCGCGAGCGACGTGAAGACGATCGGCACGACGATCATGAAGAGGAGGCGCAGGAAGAGCTCGCCCACCTTCGCCGCGACGTTGCTGGCGAACCAGCGCAGCCCGGCGTGGTCGTGGCCGAGCCAGGCGTTGCAGGCGATGCCGGCGCCGGCGCCGACCACGAGGCCGAGGAAGATGCGCGTCGCCGCGCCGCGCGAGCCGCCGCTCATCGCTCCCACTCCGTGGCGTCGAGCAGGCGCGGGAAGTGGCTCTCCTCCGCCATCAGCTGCTCGATCGCGGCGATCGACTTCGGCAGGCGCGCCGAGAGCACGACGCACCCCTCCGCGGTGACGACGACGTCGTCCTCGATGCGCACGCCGATCGCGTGGAAGCGCGGCTCGACGAAGGCGCACCCCGGCGCGATGTAGCAGCCCGGCTCGACGGTGAGCACCATGCCCGGCTCGAGGCGCACCTCGCCGCGGCCGTCGGCGGCGCGATAGGGCGCCTCGTCGTGCACATCGAGGCCGAGCCAGTGGCAGGTGCCGTGGGGCAGGAGCGCCATCGCCTGCGACCGCTCCTTCACGACGCCGCCCGCCTGCAACGCATCGCCGAGCGTCCGGCGCGCCGCCTGCTCGATCCCGCGCAGCGTCGCGCCCGGCTTCACCGCCGCGATCGCCGCCTCCTGCGCGTCGAGCACCGCCTGGTAGACGAGGCGCTGCTCCGGAGTGAAGCGGCCGTCCGACGGGAGCGTGCGCGTCACGTCGGCCGTATACATGCCGTACTCGGCGCCGACGTCGATGACGATCGTGGCGCGCTCGGGGATGCGCGCGCGGTTGCTGTCGTAGTGGAGCACGCAGGAGTTGGCGCCGCTGCCGACGATGCACGGGTAGCCGACGCGGCGCGCGCCGAGCAAGAGGAAGCTCGCTTCGATCACTCCCTGCAGCTCGTACTCGAAGCGGCCGGGAGCCGCGAAGCGCATCGCCGCGACGTGCGCCGCCGCGCTGATGTCGACGGCGCGCTGCAGCAGCGCGAGCTCCTCGCTCGACTTGAGCAGCCGCTGCCGTCCGAGCGCCTCGCGCAGCTCGCCCGCCTCCGCGGCCCCCCCCGCCGGCAGCGCCGCGTCGAGCAGCTTGCGCCGCTCGCCGTCGCCGGCGTCCTGCACGAGGATCCGCGCCGCTCCGGCGAGCCGCTCCTTCAGCTCCGCGGCGAGCGCGCCGTTCGAGCGCACCTCGTCGGCGAGCGGCGCCGCGCCGTCGACGCCGAGTCGCGCGCCGTCCCACAGCTCGGAACCGGGATCACGCGGCGGCACGAAGAGCGTCGCATGCGGCCGGCCGTCGCGCGTGCGGAGCAGCAGCGCGCTGCCCGGCTCGGCGAATCCGGTGAGGTACCAGAAGTCGCTGTTCTGCCGGTAGGGATGGTCGACGTCGTGGTTGCGCGCGTGGACCGGCGCCGCGAACAGCACGACGACCGCAGCGTCGCCGAGCCGTTCGAGCAGCGCGGCGCGCCGTGCGGCGAAGACGGCCGGCGCGAGCGTCTCGGTGCGCGCGGCGACGAGCTGCGCCACCGCCGTGCCGGAGGCCGCTGCGAAGAGCAGCAGCGCGAGCGCCATGCGCCGCAGCGCCGCGCCCAAGACTCGGTCGCTCGCCATCACGCCCCTCCCCGTTCGCCGCCGCTTGGTTCGCGCAGCAGCGCCGCCGTCTCCTCGCGCAACTGCGCGATCGCTTCGTCGACTCGCTCGGCATGCGTCCGGAACGAGAGCACGCAGAGGCGCAGCACGAAGCGGCCGCGCAGCAGCGTGCCCGACAGGTAGACGCGCTGGCGTGCGTTCACGCGACGCAACAGCTCGCGCGAGAGTGCGTCGCCCTCCGCCCCGTCGCGCGCCACGCGGAAGGCGAAGAGCGAGAGGTCGCAGCCGCTCGCGAGCTCGAGCCCGTCGATGCGCGCCACCGCGGCGCAGGCGCGCTCCGCCAGCGCGAGCTTCTCGGCCAGCGCCGCGCGGAACGCTGCCGCGCCGAAGGTCTTGAGCGAGAGCCAGACGCGCAGCCCGCGGAAGTCGCGCGAGAGTTCGGGCGAGGCGTCGGTGAAGTCCTCGAGCGGTCCGCCGGCGGCCGCTTGCGGCAGGTAGGCGCTCTCTTGCGCGAACGGGCGGCGCAGGTCGGCGCGGTCGCGCAGCAGCACGGCGCCGGTGCCGTACGGCAGGAAGAGCCCCTTGTGGGGATCGATGGTGAGCGAGTCGGCGCGCTCGATGCCGGCGAGGCGCGCGCGCCCCGCGTCGCAGAGCTGGAAGCAGCCGCCGTAGGCGCCGTCGACGTGGAACCAGAGCCGCTCGCGCGCGGCGAGGTCGGCCAGCGCCGGCAGCGGATCGACGCTGCCCGCGTGGACGGTGCCGGCATTCGCGATCAGCACGGTCGGCAGCAGCCCCGCCGCGCGATCGGCAGCGATGGCGCGCGCCGCGGCGGCCGGTTCGAGGCGACCGTGCGCGTCGGCCGGCAGCTCGCGCAGCAACGCGCGGCGGAACCCGACGACGTGCGCCGCCTTGTGGAGCGAGTGGTGCGCCTGGTCGGAGAGGTAGAGCGTCGCGCGCGCGAGCCCCTCCTCGCCGGCGACCTTGTCGCGCGCGGCCGCCAGCGCGATCAGGTTCGCCGTCGAGCCGCCCGAGGTGAAGAGCGCCTGCGCCGACTTCGGGAAGCGGAACTCGTCCAGCAGCCAGCGCAGCGTCTGCACCTCGAGCGCCACCAGGAGCGGCGCCGCGGCGGAGATGCCGACGAAGCGGTTGGTGAGGCCGGCCACCAGGTCGGCGAGCGGCGCGGTCGGCAGGCCGCCGCCCGGGATGTAGGCGAGGTAGCCGGGGCCGGCCGTGGTGAACGACTTCGGCACCCAGTCGCGGATCAGCTGCGCCAGGAGCGGGCGCGGATCGCGGCCCTGCTCGGGGATCGGCTCGGCCAGCGCGGCGAAGTCGGCGGCGGTCGGCGCGGGGCCGTGCGCCGGCTGCTCGGGAAGGCTCGCGACGTGGGCGAGCGCCAAGTCGACCGCTTCATGGAACCACGCCGCGACGATTTCGTGCGGCGGTTCGAGCGGCGAGTTCGCGGTGGCAGCGGTTGCCGGCGTCATCGCGGCAGCGTAGCCGCGTGCCCCTCCTTTGCTACCGTTCCGCGCCGCCTCGAACCCGATCGGGAGTCCGTGCCGATGCGCCATCCGAGCGACCGTTCCCCTCTCCTCGCGCTGGCTTTCGCGGCGCTCGCCGCATTCGCTGCATTCGGCAGTTCCACCGCCGCCGCGCCGGTCGCGCGGCAAGCGGCGGGTGCGCCGCCGGCCGCGGCGAAGCAGCGCCTCACCCTCGAGCAGACGATGGGTGCCGGCCGCGTCTCCTTCACGGCGACGCCGCCGGCGGTCCGCTTCGCGAGCGATGGCGTCCACCTCGAGCGGCAGCGCGACGGCAAGACGATCTGGGTCGACCCGCGCACGAAGGCCGAGCGCGAACCGGCCCCCGCCGACGCGGCGGCCGCGGCCGCGACGGCCGCTCGCGAGCAGGCCGTGCTGGCGGCGCTCGCGGCGCTGCCCGGCTTCGACGAGGCGACCGCGAAGCGGCTCTCCGGCAACCGGCGCGGCACGAGCGCCGACGGCAAGGCGCAGCTCTTCGCCAGCGAGAGCGACCTCTTCTTCTTCCGCGAGGGCGCCGCCACGGCGCTGCGCCTCACCGACGGCCCCGAAGTCGAGGAGAACGCGCGCCTCTCCGCCGACGGTCGCTTCGCCTCGTTCGTGCGCGCGAACGACCTCTACCTGGTCGAGACCGACGGCGCGCGCGAGCGGCGCGTCACCCGTGACGGCAGCGAGCAGCGGCTGAACGGCAAGCTCGACTGGGTCTACCAGGAGGAGATCTACGGCCGCGGCAACTTCCAGGCGACCTGGTGGAGCCCGAGCAGCCGCCATCTCGCGTTCTTGTCGCTCGATCAGTCGGGCGTCCCCCACCATCCGATCGTCGACCACGTCCCGAACCGCGCCGAGCTCGAGGACACCCGCTACCCGAAGGCGGGCGACCCGAACCCGACGGTCGCGCTCTGCGTGGCGCGCGCGCGCGACGGCAAGGTCACCAGGGTCGATCTCTCGAAGTACGCGAAGGACGAGCCGCTGGTGGTGCGGGTCGGCTGGAGCAAGGACGGCAAGCAGCTGATCTGCCAGGTGCAGGATCGCGAGCAGCGCTGGCTCGAGCTCCTCTCCGCCGATCCCGACAGCGGCAAGCCGACCCTCTTGCTGCGCGAGGAGTCGGAGAGCTTCGTCAACGTCCTCGAGGAGCCGCACTGGCTCGCCGACGGCAGCTTCCTCTGGCACTCGGAGGCCAACGGCTTCCGCCACGTCTACCGCCACGCCGCCGACGGCAAGCGGCTCGGCGCGGTGACCAGCGGCGAGTGGGAAGTGCGCGGCGTCACCGCGGTCGACGAGGCCAAGCAGCGCCTCTGGTTCACGGCCAGCAAGGATTCGGCGATCGGCGTCAACCTCTACGGCGTCAACTTCGACGGCAGCGGCCTGATCCGGCTGACCGACGGCCGCGGCAGCCACGCCGTCGAATGGAACGGCGACAAGTCGCTCTTCCTCGATCGCGTCTCGAGCCTCGCCACGCCTCCCGAAGTGCGCCTCTGCGACGGCGAGAGCGGGCAGCTGCTCGAGGTGGTGGCGCGCGCCGAGGTGAAGGCGCTCGCCGAGTACGACTACTCGATGCCCGAGCTGCTGCAGATCCCGGCCGCCGACGGCTTCCTGATGGACGCGACCGTCGTGAAGCCGCTCCCGTTCGACCCGGCGAAGAAGTACCCGGTCTGGCTGCCGACCTACTCGGGCCCCGACGCGCCGTCGGTCTTCGACCGCTGGAACGGCGACGCGTGGACGCAGTTCCTCGCGCAGCAGGGCTACGTCGTCCTGCAGGTGAACAACCGGACCTCGAGCCAGAAGGGCCACCGCTTCCTCGACGACTGCTGGCAGCAGCTCGGCGTCAGCGAGCTCGCCGACCTCGAGGCGGCGCTCGCCTGGCTCGGCGCGAACCATCCCTGGATCGACACCACGCGGGTCGGCATCACCGGCTGGAGCTACGGCGGCTTCATGACCGCCTACGCGCTCACCCACAGCAAGGCGTTCAAGCTCGGCGTGGCGGGGGCGGGCGTCTACGACTGGCGCCTCTACGACTCGATCTACACCGAGCGGTACATGCGGACGCCGCAGAACAACCCCGACGGCTACGCGCGCACCTCCTGCATCGAGGCGGCGAAGGAGCTCTCGGGCTACCTCGTGCTGGCGCACGGCACGCTCGACGACAACGTCCACGTGCAGAACACGGTGCAGCTCGCCGGCGCGCTGCAGAAGGCGGGCATCGACCGTTTCGAGGTGATGGTCTACCCGCGCTCGCGCCACGGGCTCGGCAGCGTCGAGCAGAACAACCACTACCGCCGGCTCACCTGGAAGGCGATCCGCGAGCGGCTCTGAGCAGCACCGGCGCGTCGAGCGGCCGGCGACGGCGTCGTCAGCGCAGCCGCACGCAGCCGTGGTGGGTGTTCGCCTCGAGGTCGCCCGCCTTCGGCTCGCGCAGCTGCACGGTGAAGTCGTCGTCGTCGATCTGCACCACCATGAAGTTCGCGTCGGCGCCGTCGGCGTGCGCGTCGACGCCGCGGCTGCTGCCCCGCACCGTCCCGCACGCCCCGCTCGGCAGGTCGATCTCGAGGTCGCCGTGGTGGGAACGGAGCGACCCGACCGTGACCGACGCCGTGGTGGCGAGCCGGACGTCGCCGTGGTGCGAGGCGAGGGTGACCTGCGAGTGGCTCGTCGTGCAGGTGACGTCGCCGTGGTGGGAGCGCGCCACCGCGCGGCCGCCGACGTCGCAGAGTTCGACGGCGCCGTGGTGGCTCGCGGCGATCACCGGGCCAGAGAGGCCGCGCACCGTCACGTTGCCGTGGTGGGAGTCGAGCGTCGCGCCGAACCGCGCCGGCACCGTCACCTCGAAGGCGACCGAGGCGGCCCAGTCACGCGCCGCGCGCTCATCCGCCCAGCCGACCGCGAACTCGACCGCCCCATCGACGCAGCGCTGCGTGATCCGCAGCTGCGCCTGCGCGGCGCGCGCGTCGGCCTCGTCGCGGCCGCCCGCCCGCTTCGTCGCGACCACCGTCACCGACTCGGCGCCCGCCGCGGCGGTCACCGTGATCGAACCGTAGTGGCTGTCGACGCCGACCCGCTCGAGGCCGGCGGCCGGGACGACGATCGTCTCGGTCGCCTCGTTCCAGCAGTCGACCGCGTCGATCGAGCGGCCGAAGCCGTTGCCGATCGTCCCGAGCCGGATCGAGCAGCCCCCCGCGAAGAGCAGGCAGACGGCGGTGGGCAGCAGGGCGAGCGCGGTCAACAGGCGCATGGCGATCTCCTCTTCGCGGACGGAGAGCCGCCATACTCCGCGACCGTTGCAACCGTTCTGTCCGCGCCCCACCGCACCGCCGGAGCCGCCTCGTGCCGATCGATCCGCCGCCGTCCGCCGCGTCGCCCGAGCCGCCGGCGCGCCCGCGCCCCTGGCCGCTGCTCGCCACGCGACAGGGCCCCGACCTCCGCCTCTTCCAGGTCCTCCACGAGCGGCGCCAGAACCCGCGCAACGGCCATCCGATGGACGCGCTGGTGCTCGACTCGGCCGACTGGGTGAACGTGGTGCCGGTGACCCCGAGCGGCGAGATCGTCTTCGTGCGGCAGTTCCGCTTCGGCGTGCGCACCGACACGCTCGAGATCCCGGGCGGCCTGATCAGCCGCGGCGAGGAGCCGCTCGTCGCCGCGCGCCGCGAGCTGCGCGAGGAGACCGGCATGGTCGCGCGGTCGATCCGCTCGCTCGGCGCCGTCGAGCCGAACCCCGCCTTCCTCACCAACCTCTGCCACCAGTTCCTCGCGGAAGGGGTCGAGCCGGAGGGGGCGCTCGAGCTCGATCCGGGCGAGGACATCGTCGTCGAGCGCCACTCGTTCGACGCCGTGCGCCGCATGGTCGCGGACGGCACGATCCGCCACAGCCTCGTCCTCACCGCGCTCGCCCGCGTCCTCGACCTGCGCGACCGATCGGTCGATTCGTTCCGCTGAAGTGCCATCCGCGCAGCGGCGGCACGCCGCGAGCGCCAATCTTCTTCCCGCTGCGGGAGATCCCTGTTCCAGCGCGGCAAGTCGCGCCCGCCGCGCCGTCGATCGAGCCCCCGCCGCTCTCCGTGGTCCGCATCTCCGCGGCCGCGAGGAGCTGGCGGGAGTGGCCTGCACATGCACCAGGGATCGACCGCGAAGCGCCCGCTCGGCGCGCCGCACGCGAAGAAACTGCTCGGACTCGGGCTCCTCGTCGCCGCAGGCTGCGGCGCGAAGGTGAAGAGCCCGGCCCGCGTCCCCTACGTCGAGGTGTGGGAACTCGCGCAGTTCGCCGACCTCGAGCAGGACTACGGCGCCGCCCTCTCGCTGGTGGACATGGACGCCGACGGCGAGCGCGAGCTCCTGGTCGGCGCCCCCGCGCGCGACCCCGATCGCGACGGCGTCGTCCTCTTCGTGTCGCTCCAGTCGCTCTCCGTCGTCGACGCGGTGCTGCCGTGGCGGTCGAACGGCGACACGTCGGCGCACCACGACGAGTTCGGCAAGAGCCTGGTCTGGGGCGACTGGAACCGCGACACCCGCATCGACCTCGCGGTCGGTGACCCGGGCGCCGACGTCGGCTCGGTCGAGCGCGCCGGCGAGGTGTGGGTCTTCTTCGGGCCGATCGACACGGCGGTCGCCACGCGCCTCTCGAGCAGCGTCGCCAGCAGCGGCGGCCGCTTCGGCGAGACGCTCGCGGCCGGCGACTTCGACTTCGACGGCTACCAGGATCTCGCGTGCGGCGCCCCCCATCCGGCCGAGATCGCGGCCGACGCGGACGGCAGCTCGCTCGAGGTCTTCTTCGGCCCCGACTTCACGCGCCACGAGCGCTGGGAAGCGGGCAGCGCGGGCGGCTCGTTCGGCGCGGCGCTGGTCAGCGTGCCGCAACCGGGCGGCGGCGCGGCGCTGGTCGCCGGCGCGCCCGAGCTCTCCGACGCCGACGGCGTGCTGGGCGGCCTCTTCGCGTGGGAGCGCTTCGTCGACGCCTCGGCGCGCCGGGTCGGCGCCCCGCGCGCGATCGACAGCGAGTTCGGCCGCGCCGGCAGCTACGGCGACTTCGACGGCGACGGCCGCGGCGAGCTCGCGGTGGCGGCGCTCGCCGGGCGCGGCGGCGTCTACTTCCTCGAGCGCGATCGCTTCGTCGAGCAGGGGCGCCTCGCGCTGCCCGCCGCGCTCACCGCGCGCGCCGGCGCACCGCTCTTCACGACGCCCGACTTGACCGGCGACTCCGCCGAGGAGCTGCTGCTCCTCTCCTCGCGCGCGAGCGATCCGGCGGCGCTCCTCTTCTCGCCCGGCCGCGGCCTCGCCCACCTCGTGCTCGATTTCGCGGCCGCCGCGGCGATCAGCTCCAACTTCGACTGGGACGACGCGCCGGAACTGCTGCTCGCCACGCCGACCTCGCTGCAGTCGGGCGGCGGTCTCTCCGACCTGAGCCTGATCGACGTCAGCTGGCAGGACGTCCGCTCGCTCGACGCGCCGCGCCGTCCGCCGGTGGTGATCCCGGGCGTCGCCGCGCTGCGCGGCCGCGGGTGAGCGCGGGCGCGCGCCGCCCCGCTACCGCCCGCGCCGCTGCGCCCCGCCGCGCAGCGCCCCGAGCGCGGTGCACACCACGAACAGCACGGCGAGCGCCAGCACGACGGCGCCGCCGGTCGGCACGGTGAACCAGGTCGAGAGCAGCAGGCCGGCGAAGCCGCCGAGCAGCGCGAGCGCGATGCTCCAGGCCACCTGCTGGCGCAACGACCGCGCGACCTGGCGCGCCGCCGCCGCCGGGATCACCACCCACGCCTCGACCAGCAGCGCGCCGACGATCTTCAGGCTCGCCACGATGGTCGCGGTCAGCAGCAGCACGAAGAGGTAGTCGAGGCGCGTCCGCTCGCCCGCCGCCATCGGCGTGGTGGCCGGCGCGACGCTGTCCTGCAGCAGCGCGTTCCAGCGGCGCGCCAGGAAGAGCCCCGCCAGCACCAGCAGCGCGGCGAGCAGCGCGAGGTCGCCCGCGGTGACCGTCAGCAGGCTGCCGAACATCAGCGCCTCGATCTGGTGGACGTTGAAGCGCTGCGTGACGGCGACCAGCAGGCAGATCGACAGCCCGAGCGTGAAGGCGACGAAGACGCCGATCAGCGTGTCGGCCGGCAGCGCGCTGCGCCGCTTCAGCCAGACCATCGCCAGCGCGGCGAGCAGGCAGAAGCCGAACATGCCGCCGTAGGGGGCGCTGATCGGCTCGCCGAGCGCGAGGCCGAGCGTCAATCCGGTGAGCGCCGCCTGGCCGAGCGCGGTCGAGAGGAAGGCGAGCCGGCGCGCCACCACCAGATGGGAGAGCGCGCCGAGCAGCGGCGCCAACAGCGCCACCGCCGCGAAGCCGCGTTGCAGGAACGGGAAGTCGAACGGGTTCATGCGGCGCCCGCGGGAGCGAGCTCGGTGACCGCGTCGGCCACGCGGGCGACCAGCTCGCGATCGTGGCTCACCAGCAGCACGCCGGCGCCGCGCGCGCGCGCCGCCTGCAGCAGCTCGGCGCACCGCTCGCGGGCGGCGGCGTCGAGCCCCTCGGTCGGCTCGTCCAGCAGGAGGAGCGGCGGCTCCGGCTCGCAGGCGTGGGCGAGCAGCAGGCGGCGCAACTCCCCGCCCGACAGCTCGGCGAGCGGCCGCTCCTCGAGCGCGGCGAGGTCGACCAGCGCGAGCGCTCGCACCACGCGCGCACGGCTCGCCCCGCGGCCGAACAGGAGCGGCCGGCGCTGCCGCGAGAGGGCGAGGAACTCGCCGACGGTCAGCGCCAGGGTCGGGTCGGGCGCGAAGTGCTGCGGGACGACGCCGAACTGCTCGCACCGCTCGATCGTCCCGCGGAACGGCAGCTCGCCGCAGACGGCGCGCAGGAAGGAGCTCTTGCCGGTGCCGTTGCCGCCGACCAGCGCATGGAGCGAGCCGGCCGCGACCGCGAGGTCGAGCGGCCGCGCGCCCGCCGCGGCGCGCCCGATCGGCACGACCCCTTCGGCCCGCAGCGCGAGCGGCGCGTGGCTCACCGCTGCTTCGCCGCGGCCGGCGGCGCGAGCGCGCGCACGATCGTCGCGGCGTTCTCGGCCATCTCGCGCTCGAACTTGTCGTCGGTGTAGTCGCCGGTCGCGACGTGCGAGAGGACGAAGAGCTCTGCCTTCGCCGACTCGCGCACCACCTCGAGGAGCGGCGCGGGGAAGCTCTCCTCGCTGAAGAGGACGCGCAGCTGCTCGCGCTGCAGTCGGCCGATCGCGGCGGCGAGCTCGGCGGCCGATGGCACCAAGCCGTGCGCCGGCTCGATCACGACCGCGACCTCGATGCCGAACTCCTGCAGCAGGTAGGCGTAGCCGTCGTGCACCGTGGCGACGCGCGCCGTCGCGACCTCGGCGAGCGACTGCGCGGCGGCCGCCTTGATCTTGCGGAGCTTGCGCGCGTAGTCGGCGGCGTTCTTGCGGAAGAGCGGCGCGTGCTGCGGGGCGAGCTCGGCGAGCGCCCGCTCGAGGAAGTAGGTCTGCTGGATCGCGTTGGTGAAGGAGAGGAAGGTGTGGCTGTTGGCCGCTTCGCCGTGCGCGCCGCGCAAGGTCGGCGTCGCGTCGCTCGGCTTCAAGCGCACCACCTTCGTGTTGCCCGACGCGACGATCATCGGCTCGAGGAAGTCGTCGTGGCCGAGCCCGTTCACCACCACCACGTCGAGGTCGGCGAGCTTCGCGATCTCCTCGGCGCGCGGTTGGTAGTTGCCGGCGTCGACGTCGCCCGGCAGGAGGCTCCTCACCTCGACGTCGCTCCCCGCCACCACCGCGCGCGTCCACGAGTAGTAGGGATGGAGCGTGACGCCCACCTTGAGCGGCGCGCGCGGGGCGGCCGCGGTGGGTGCCGCCGGCGGCTCCTGCGCTCGCAACGGGAGCAGGGCGGACGACAGCGACAGCGCGGCGACGGACAGCAGCGCCAGCAGCGGGCGGACAGCGGGGTTCATCGCGGGACCTCCTCGGACTCCGGGCGCGCGGCCGTGGGCGCGAGCCCCGAGAGCACCTGACGGAAACCGTGCAGCGCCGGGTCGGCGAGGAACTCCCCGCCCGCCACGGCGCGCTCCGGCGGCGCGATCCAGAACGAGACGTGCAGCAGCGTGCCGTCGCGCAACCGCCGATGCTGCTCGTCGAAGGCGAGCGGCCGGGTCGGGTCGCTTCCTTCGAGATCGCCCGGCTGCGGCTCGAGCAGCTGGATCAGCTGCGCGTGCGCCGTCGCTCCGGCGCGCGCGACGCCGAGGTACTGCCACGCGCCGCCGCGCTGCAGCCGGCGGAACGCGAGCGGCGCAGCGCGCGCGCCGGCGCCGGCGAACGGTTCGATCCCTTCGGCCGCGAGCGCCTCGACGGTCGGCCACCCCCCGCTCTCCTCGCGGGCGCGGAGCAGCTCGAGCGTCGCCTCGTGGAGCGCGCGCACGTGGCGCTGCGCCGCGCCGTCGAGCGCCGCGAAGGCGACCTGCCACGGCTGCTCGAGCGCGCCGCCGCCGGCGCCGCTCGACCCGTGCGTGCGGCCGATCCAGAGCAGCGCGACGACCGTCACCGCCATCGCGGCGCGCACCACGCCGGCCGTCTCGCCGCGCCCATCGGGCGAGGCGACGCGCACGAGGCCGGCCGCACGCGGCGCGGGCGCGGCCGGGCGCTCGCCTTGCTGGCGGTCGGCGGGGGGCGTAGCGTCGCGCTCCATCATGCTCCTTGAACGAGAGTGGCAACGGCTCTGGATGGCAGGCGGCGCAGAACTTAGCGGCGCCGCGCGGGGGGCCGCGTGACCGATCGCCTCCCCCCCGCCGCCCTCTCGGTGCGCCAGACCCTCGCAGCGAATGCCGCCGCGACCGCGCCTCTGCTCGGCAGCCTCTTGCTGCTGACGCTCCTCTTCTGCGCGCCGAACGGCTGGCTCGAGTGGCGCGACGGCGAGCTGCTCGCCGCGGGCGTGAAGGAGCACCTCTCGCCGTGGTGGCTCGGCCTCGCGGTGGCGCTGGCGACCGACACGGTGCTGCAGGGGATGGCGAGCGGGCTCGCGCTGCGCCGCATCGCCGAGGCGCCGGCGAGCGTGGGCGAGGCGTTCGCGCTGCCGCTCGCGGCGCTCGGCGGGCTGCTCGCCCTCGCGGTCGCGACGGCGGCGCTCGCGGTGGTCGGCGTCGGCCTGCCGGGCCTCCTCTACTCGGCGCTGCCGAACGTCGCGACGCTGCTCCTCTTCGGCGCGAGCAGCCTCGTCGTGCTGATCGTCTCCGCCGGCTGGCTGCTCGCGGTGCCGGTGCTGCTGGCCGAGCGGCGCGCGCCGTTCGCGGCGCTGGCGCGCAGCTGGCGCCTCACCGAAGGGGTGCGCGGCAAGTGCTTCCTGCTGCGCGCGCTCCAGGGGGTCTTCGTGGTGGCGTCGACGCAGACCGGCGCGCTGTTCGGCGACGCGCTCGGCGCCTACCTGCTGCGCGTGCCGGCGACCGCGCTGCTGCTCTTGCTGCCGACCGTCGCCTACCTGCGGCTGCTCGCGGCGCGCGGAGAGCCGCTGCCGCCGCGGCTCGAGGAGCTCTTCCGATGAACGATGCCGATCGCCGCGACGGGGAGCGCTACCGGGTCAGCGACGAGGAGCGCGAGCGGTTCCGCGCCGACGGCTGGGTCCACCTGCGCGGCGTCGTCTCGCCCGCGGAGCTCGCGCTGATCGAAGCGGACTACCAGCGCTTCCTCGCGCGCGAGATCGCGGTGGCGGGCAAGGACTTCTGCGACATGTCGGGCGACTACGACAAGCCGGTCGAGTCGTTCGCGATCCTCAACGTGATGCTGCCGCGCCGCTACCACCCGGCGTGGCAGGGCAACGTCTACGAGCGGCGCGCCCATTCGATCGCCGAGCAGCTCTGCGGCGCCGGCATGGCGCTCGACTACGACCAGCTGCTCGCCAAGCGGCCGCGCCGCCCCGACGCCGTCTTCGCCTGGCACCAGGACCTCGCCTACTGGCCGACCGACACGCCCGACACGCGCACCGCGACCTGCTGGCTCGCGCTCGACGACTCGACGCCGGAGAACGGCTGCATGCGCTTCGTCTCGGGCACGCAGAAGGAGCCGTTGCGCCCCCACCGGCCGCTGCACGGCGACCGCTCGAAGTCGCACACGCTGGTGACCGACCTCGTGAAGGGCGATCGCGTGTCGCTCGCCCGCATCGCGCGCGGCGACATCACCGTCCATGACGAGCGGGTGCTGCACGGCTCCGGCGGCAACTCGAGCGACGGCTGGCGGCGCGCCTACATCGTGGCGTTCCGCAGCGCCGCCACCGTCGCCGAGGAGCGGCGCCGCGGCTTCACCCATTCGCACAACGACGCGGCGCAGGTGATCGACGCGGTCGGGTTCGCGCGGCCGAGCTGACGCCGGCTAGCGGGTCGCCTCCTCCGACCCGCCGCCGCGGATCGCCGAGAGGAAGTCGTCGACGGCGCCGGTCAGCTCGCGCACGTCGTCCACCATGCGGTCGGCGGTGGTGAGCATCTCGCCGGCAGCGGTGCAGCTGTCGCGCGCCACCTCGCTCACCTGCCCGATGCCGCGCGACACCTCCTGCGTGCCGGTCGCGAGCTGCTGGAGGTTGCGGCTGATCTCGGTGGTCGCCGCCCCTTGCTCGTTCACCGCCGAGGCGACCGCCGTGGCGATCTCGTTCATCTCGCCGATCGTCTGCGCCACGCTGCCGAGCGTCTTCCCCGACTCGGCGACCTTCGAGCGGATCGCCTCGATCTGCGCCGCGATCGCCTCGGTGGCGCGCGCCGTCTCCTGCGCGAGCGCCTTCACCTCGCTCGCCACGACGGCGAAGCCGCGTCCCGCGGTGCCGGCGCGCGCCGCCTCGATGGCGGCGTTGAGCGCGAGCAGGTTTGTTTGCCCCGCGATCCCCGAGATCAGCTTGACGATGTCGCCGATCCGCTCGGAGACCGAGGAGAGCTCGCCCATCACGCGGGTGGTCTGCTCGGTCCGCTCGGCGGCGGCGCGCGCGATGCTGGCGGAGCGCTCGACCTGCTGGTGGATCTCGCGCGCCGACGCGGAGAGCTCCTCGGTCGCCGCCGCGACCGTCTTCACGTTGACCGAGTTCTCCTCCGAGGCCGCGGCGACGGTGGTCGCGACCGACGAGGTGCGCTCGGACGACTTCACCTGCACGTCGGCGCCGGCGCGCGCCTGCGTCGCCGCGGCGACCACGCGCTCGACCACGCCGCGCACCGACTCCTCGAAGCGGTCGGCGAGCCGGCCGCGCTCCGCCTCGGCCGCCTTCAGCGCGTCCGACTGCTTCGCCATCTCGTCGATCGCGCCGTTGATCACGCCGGCGGCGCGATGGAAGGTGCCCGACATCCCGCGCCGCAGCACCTTGCGGAAGAAGCGGCCGCGGCTCGCGCTCGACAGCGCGCCGGTCGCCTCGCGGACGAAGGCGTCGGTCAGGTCGAGCAGGTGGTTGGTCCGCTCGAAGAGCATCCCGCCCGGCCCGGTCGGGCGCACGCCGTCGGCGCGCACCTCGAGGTTGCCGTTCGCGGCCGCCTGCATCACCGTGGCGACGCGCTCGATCCACGCGAACTCCTCGCTCGGCACCGCCGGCGCCACGGCGACGGCGATCGGCGCGGTCTTCGCTGCGTTGACCGGCGCCGGGATCGACTCGATCGCGGGGGCGTCGCGCCGCTCGCTCGGCGCCGCGGGGAGGGTCAGGCTCGGGGTCATCGGCGCTCTCCGGCAATCGCGGGTTCGCGGTCGGGCTCGACCAACGAGAAGCTGAACGCGTCGAACTCCATCTGCAGCTCGGCGAGCGTCTTCGCCAGCAGGGCGCGCCCGGCGCGGAGCGCCTCCTCCTTGCTGCCGGCGCGCTGCTCCGCATCGCGCAGCTGCGCGTAGAGCGGACGGATCTTCTCGATCGCGCTGCGGTCGGGGCAGCGGCGGTTCGAATGGAAGCCGATGATCGTCCCGTTGCGGTCGAAGGTCGGCGTGACGTGCGCGAGCACCCAGTAGTGGTCGCCGTTCTTCGAGCGGTTGACGACGTACGCGAAGATCTCGCGCCCCGACTCGATCGTCTCCCAGAGCAGGTGGAAGACCGTGCGCGGCATCTCGGGATGGCGCACGAGGCTGTGCGGCCGGCCGATCAGCTCGTCGTCGGTGAACCCGGAGATGCGCCGGAAGACGTCGTTGCAGTAGGTCAGCAGCCCCCGGCGGTCGGTCTTGCTGACGATCAACTCCTGTTCGCCGAGGAACCGTTCGACGCCGGTGAGCGGCGGCAGCGCGATCATCCTGTTCTCCAAGGGAGCTCGTGGCTCCCCGAAGATCGACGGCGAACCCGGTGCGGCGATTGAGAAGTTGCCCGCGGCTGCGGCCCTCGCGACTAGGGATGCCACTGAGGCGAGCGCGCGATGTCCGGCAGGTGCCGCGCCGTTCGCGGGGAGCTCGCCCCGCGCGCCGAGGGGCGCTCCCCTCGCCGTGATCGCCCGGCACGGTCGAAGCCGCGCATGCCTCACGCTCCGGCGCGAAGGGCCACGGTAGTCCCCACCACCAGACCGACCGCGAGCAGCAGCAGCGCGAAGCTGCGCTGCAGCGCCCGCGTCGGCAGCCGCGCCGCCAGCGCGACGCCGACCACGCTGCCGACGATCCCGAGCGACGCCACGAGCGCCACGACCGCGCGATCGATGGCGACCGCGCCTCCCGCGAGATGGGCCGCGAGCGCGATCGTCGAGTTGGCGGCGATGACCGCGAGGCTCGTCGCCGAGGCGCGCTCGAGCGGCAGCCCGCCGAACAGGAGCAGCGCCGGCACCAGCAGGAAGCCGCCGCCGACGCCGAGGAAGCCGGTCAGCACGCCGACCACGAGCCCCGCGGCGAACGCCGGTGCCGGCGCGAAGGGGCGTGGCGCGCGCGGCGCCGCGCTCGTCCGCCGCCACACCGCGAAGGCGGCACCGACGATCAGCAGCGCGAAGGCGAGCTCGGTCCACGCCTCCGGCACGCGGCGATGGAGCGCCGCTCCGGCCGGCGCGCCGAGCGCTCCGCTCGCGATGAAGAGCAGCGCGATGCGACCGTCGAGCCGCCCGCGGCGCGCCTGCTGGAGCGCACCGAAGGCGCTGATCAGCGCGACGATCGCCGCCGACTCCGCCACCGCCGCGTGCGCCGAGCGGCCGAGCAGCAGCGTCAGGAGCGGCACGGTGAGGAGCGAGCCGCCCGAGCCGAACAGCCCGAGGCTCGCGCCGATCAGCGCCGCGCCGATCCAGGCGGCGATCATCGCGGCGGCGCGCTGCTGCGCGGGCGCGGGGCCGCGCAACCGCCGCTCGGTCGCGGCGCCGCGCAGCCGCCGCCGTGCGGGCGGGCGCCCTCGGGCGCGCTCGCGACGCGATTCCACGGCATGCGCGCCAGCAGGAGCCCCATCCCGCACCAGTCGGTGAGGCCGGCGAAGACGAGGCCGGCGCCGACGAACGCGGAGAGCGCGACGAAGGCGGGATGGAGCAGCAGCGCCGCCGCGACGCCCGTCAGCACCAGCGCGCCGGCGGCGATCCGCACCTGCCGCTCGAGCGAGAGATGGGCGCGCCCCTTCACCGTGGCGAGCCCGCCCGCCACGAGCGCTTCGATCCCTCCCTCCACCACCGTGGTCGCCGCGACGCCGAGTTCGAGCAGCTTCTCGCGCGCCTGCGCCGCGCGCGCGCCGGTGCGGCAGAGGAGGTAGCGCGGCGCCGGCAGCGCGCGCACCTCGTCGGCGCGCTGCTCCAGTTCGTCGAGCGGGATCAGCCGCGCGCCGCTCACGTGCTCGGCGCGGAACTCGGCACCGGTGCGCACGTCGACGACGCTCGCCGTCGGCTGCGCAAGCGGCGCGACGAGCTCGGCGGCGGGCAGCGCGGCGGCGATCGGCGTGCCGTCGCGGTTGAGGCGCAGCAACTCGTCCATGTTGGCGGGACGCGGCGGCGGATCGGCGGAGAGGGCGACGGCGAACGCCTCGCGGTCGCGCTCGGCGAGCCAGGGGTTGCTCCGCTTCTGCTCGCCGAGCGTGCTCTCGACGCGGCCGGCGTAGTCGTGGCCGGGGAAGAGGCGCGTCGCGTCGGGGAGCTCCCGCAACAAGCGCTGCAGCGTGTCGTGCAGCGCGCGCGCATCGCCGCCGAGGAAGTCGGCGCGCGCGACCCCGTCGATCAAGAGCGTGTCGCCCGCGAAGAGCGCGTCGCCGATCACCACGACCAGGCTGTCGGGCGTGTGGCCGGGCGCGTGGAGGATGCGGGCGCGCTGCCCCCCGAGCTCGAGCGACTCGCCGTCGGCCGGCGTGCGCGGGACGCCGCGGTGGCGCGCGGCGGGATGGGCGACGCGGGTCGCCTGCGTGCGGATCGCCAGCGCCGCCGAGCCGGACGGGTGGTCGGCGTGCGTGTGGGTGTCGACCACCCAGGCGAGCGTCCACTGCTCGGCGTGCAACCGCTCGACCAGCGCGGCGACGAAGTCGGCATGCGGATCGACCACCAGCGCGCGGCGCGACGGCCGATCGGCGACCAGCCAAGTCCGGCACCCCTGCGGGTGGAGGAACGGGACGATCGCGAGGTCGTTCGACGCGGCGCGGATCGCGTCGGTGGCGGCAGCGTGCGGGGCGGCGGACAGCGCGGGCGTCGGGGCGCGGCTCATGGGAACTCCTTGCGGCGTTGGATCGCGGCTCGCCCCCATGGAGGCACGTTCCACGCCACCGTTCCCGTGGCCTCCCCGGCACCGGTCAACCGGGCGGCGGCGCTTCGCGCAGTTCGCGCGCGAGCCATTCCCGCAGGGGCGGGGGCAGCTCCCCTTCGCCGAGCTCGCGGCAGAGCGACTGGCCGAAGTCGAGCGACGCAAAGACGGTCTTGCAGCGCTCGCAGACCATCCCGCGCGGCAGCTCGAACGGGACGCCGCGGTCGAGCGCCTCCTGCTTGGCGCGCAGCAGGTCGAGGCAGAGCTGCTTCTCGTAAGCGGGCGGCGCCACCGCGCGGCGCGGCAGCACCTCCTCGAGCGCCGCGCGCAGCTTGAGGCGCGCTCGATGGACACGGGTGCGCACGGTGGCCGGTTCGAGGCCGAGCAGCGCCGCCACCTCGCCCGGCTCGAGGCCGACGATCTCGCGCAGCACGAGCGGCAACCGGAACTCGAGCGGCAACGCGGCGATCGCCGCCTCGAGCCGCTCGCGCGCTTCGCGGCGTTGCGCGGCGCCGAGCGGCGTCGCGTCGTCGGGCGCGTAACCGAGCAGCGGCGCGGCGAAGAGCGCCTCCGGCTCGAGCGAGACGATCTCGTCGGGCGCTCCCGCGCGCGGCCGGTGCATCCGCTGGCAAGCGCGCGCCGCGATCGACCAGAGCCACGACGCCGGCGTCGAGCGCCCTTCGAAGCGGTCCCACGCGCGCCACGCCTGCAGGAAGGTCTCCTGCACCAGCTCGCGCGCCTCCTCCTCGTTGCCGCAGAAGCGCCGCCCGAGCGCGAAGAGGCGGCCCCCCTCCTGCTCGACCAGGCGCGGCAGCGCGGTGGCGCGCGGCTCGCCGGCCTGCACCGGCGCGACGGCCGAAGGCGGCGGCTGCGGCGCCGGCGAATCGGGCGGCTTCGGCGACTCGCTCACGAGCCGGGCTGCTCGAGGCGCAGCACGGCGAACTGCTCGCCCGCAGCGCCCGGCGGGCCGCTCTCCGCCGCCCCACCGATCAGTCCCCACGTCGCGAGCCCGTCGTCGGAACGGGGGTCGAGCAGCAGCAGCGCCAGCGCGGCGAGCGGCTGCTTCGCTGGCACGAAGAGCGTCCCGATCGGCAGCAGGCCGCTCCACTCCTCGGGCGCCCCTTCGAGCTCGACGAGGCGATGGCCTTGGAACGGGCGCGCCGCCTCGCTGCGCTTCGCGATGCGCCACGCGCTGCCGCGCGCGCGCCGCGGCGCCGCGAGCCGCTCGCAGTCGATCGCGTGGCGGCGGAGCAGCGCCTCGACTTCGGCGCTCGCTTCGGGGAGCGCCCAGCCGAACGCCGGCGGCGCGATCGGCTCGAGGCCGGCGAAGGTCACCTGCACCGGCATCTCGACGGTGCGCACGACGCCGGTGTCGATCACGCGGAGGAGGCCGGTGACCGGATCGGGCTCGCTGCGGCACTCGCCGACCAGCACCGCGTCGCGCGCGCGCGTGACCGCGAGCTGCGCGCGGCGCGGCAGCTCCGTGGCGCCGGCGAGGCGCGCTCCGGCAGCGCGAGCGTCGCGCTGCAGCGCGGCCAGCTCGTCGGCGCGCACGGCGGCGAAGCGCAGCGCGGCGCGCACGAAGGCGCCGGTCGCGGCGATGCGCCGCTCGAAGCTCTCGTGGCTGTACGCCTCGGAGAGGAGCGTCAGGCGGTGGCAGAGGCCGAAGTAGTTGGTGCCGTAGCGCGCGCGATGGTCGAAGGTGGCGAAGCCCGCCTCGGGGCGCTTCGCGTCGACGAAGTCGCCGTAGTCGTAGGTGGCGAAGCCGGCGCCCGCCATCGTCGCGCGCAGCGCCGGCAGGAACGTCCCTTGCGCGAAGGCGAAGAGCGCCGGATCGGTCGCCGGATGGAGCGGCGCCGCGTAGGTGAGGTCGTAGCCGTGGAAGCTGCCGTCGGTCGTGTGGAGGTCCAAGACCAGCGCCGCATCGAGCGCGTTCACCGCCGCCACCAGCCCGCGCGTCTCGGGCGCCGCGAGCTTCACGAAGTCGCGGTTCAGATCGAGCCCCTGGCCGTTCGCGCGCTGCCCCACTCCCTCGACCGGGCCGTTCTGGTCGGGGCGGTTCTTGCGATCGAGCGCGTCGTTGCCGTCGGGATTCAGGTTCGGCACGAAGGCGAGCACGAGCCGCTCGAGGAGCTCCGCGTGCTGGCCGGCCGCGAGCTCGCGCAGGAGCGCCAGCACCGCCTCCTTCCCCTCCACTTCGCCGGCGTGGATGTTGGCGCAGACCAGCACGGCGAGCTTGCCGCTCGCGCGCGCTGCGGCGAGCGTCGGGCAGGGCGGCTCGGCCACCAACACGAGCGGCACCGCGGCCCCCTTGGTCGAGGTGGCCATCTCGAGCCGTACCACGCGCGGCGAGGCAGCGGCGCAGGCGGCGACGAACTGCTCGACCTCGGCCGACGTCGCGGTGCGCGCGTAGCTCGACGCCTCGGCGACGGTGAGCGGCAACGAGGCGGGCGCGGCGGGCCCGGCGCCCTGTGGCGTCGCGAACGGGAGGGCGACCGGCAGCGCGAGCAGCAGCGGCGCGAGCAGCGCGATCGCCTTCATGCCCGGCTCGCGAAGAGGAGGGTCCGCAGGCCGTTCCTCTCCTGCCGCACGTGGTCGACCTCGATGCGCGGGAAGCCGGCCAGCGCCAGCGCCCGCTTCAACTCCTCGAGCGGCAGCCAGCGGGCGTGGTCGAGCGTGCCGGCGAACGGGTTGTCGGGCTGATCCTCGCGGAAGTGGCGGTAGGCGAAGCTCTGCCCGGCCGCCTCGTACCGCTCGGTCGCCTGCTCGGGCGCGGCGATCGACGTGTCGAGCATCAGCCCGTCGCGCACCAGCTTGCCGAGCGCCACGAGGTGGGCGACCGGATCGCGCAGGTGGTAGAGCACGCCGACGTGGTGGGCGAGGTCGGCGGAGAGCTCGGGCGGCGGCGGCGCGCTGCTCTCGACGTCCCACGGGAAGACGGTCGGATGGACGCCGAAGAGGGCGCAGCGGACGATCGTCTTCACCACGTTCTCGACGCGCGCGTCGATCGCGACCACGCTGGCGGCGCGCTGGCAGAGCGCGATGGTGTGGACCCCCTCGAAGCAGCCGATCTCGACCACCCGCTTGCCGGCCAGCCCGAAGCGCTGATCGAACTGCACGATGCGCGGATCGGGGATCGGCTGGGGCGACTCGCGCTTCCCCTCCTTCGCGGGGCAGCCGAAGCGGCGGCCGTGCCGGTCGGCGGTGAAGCAGTTCCAGTCGAGCAGCGCGTTCAGCCGGTCGAGCTCGCCATCGGTGAGGCGGTCGATCAGCGGCGCGGCGACCCGCCCCTGCTCGAAGCCGGCGCGCGGGAAGGCGGCGCGGAAGCGGGCGCGAGCGGCGGCGCGCGCCGCGCTGCGGTCGAACCGTTCGAGCAACCAGCGGGCGAGCATCGGGAGCTCCGGATCAGCGGCGCCGCAGCGCCTCGGTCGGGGCGAGTCGCGCCGCGCGCCACGCGGGCACCGCGCCGCCGAGCAGGCCGAGCACGAGCGCGAAGGTGATGGCGCCGGCCAGCACCGGCGGCGTCACGCGGAAGGCGAAGGCGACCTCGGTGAAGGTGGCGAAGTTGGTGGTGCCGGTCTCGATGCCGTTGATCGGCAGCGCCAGGAGGCAGCCGACCGCCCCGCCGAGCAGGCCGAGCACGAGCGCCTCGAAGAGGAACGAGAGGAAGATCGGGAAGGGCCGGAAGCCGAGCGAGAGCAGGATCCCGATCTCGTGGGTGCGGCTCGCCACCGCGGAGAGCATGGTGTTGGTCGCGGTGAAGGTCGCGGCGAGGCCCATGATCACCGAAAGCGCGAGGCTCAAGACCAGCAGCGTGGTGCCGAGCGCGCCGGTCATCTCGGCGAGGTAGGCGCGCTCCGTCTTCGCGATCACCTTCAGGTCCTGGTAGGCGTCGCCTTCGGCGAGCATGGTCGCGAAGGGCTCGAATCCATCGCCCTGCGCCTCGGGGACGAGCTTCGCCACCACGCGATTCGCCACTGGCCGCTGCAGCGCCACGAGCATCCGCTCGAAGTCGCCCCAGATCTCCGACTCGAACGGGCCGTCGCACTCGAAGATGCCGACCACCCGGAACGGCGTGGTGTTCAGCTGCACGACGTCGCCGAGCCGGCAGCTCTCGATGCGGTCGACCAGCTTCCTGCCCACCACCACTTCGTCGCTGCCGAACTGGAGCGCCCGCCCCTCGACGAAGCGCAGCGCGTCGCCGCGGATCGCGAGGCTCGCCGCCTCGACGCCGCGGATCGGCACGTTGGTCTCGCCGCCGCCGTCGAGCTTGTTGCGGCGCACCGCGAGGTAGCACTCCATCGCCGCGAGCGGCGCCCCCTCGGGCCCGCCCGCCTTGGCGATCTGCGGCAGCGTCTTGATCAGCCGATCGCACGTCTCGCGGGTGATGCCGCTCTCGCCCTCGCTGGTCGCCCCCTGCCGCAGGAAGACGGCCACGTCGTCGCGGCCGTTCTGCACGAACAGCGTCGTGAAGCCGGCGCGCAACGCCAGCACGCCGGCCAGCACGGCGACCGTCGCGCCGATGCCGAGCACGGTGAGGAAGGTGGCGCTGCGGCGGACGAAGAGGCTGCGCAGGGTGTAGGTGATCGGGACCAGCATCGCTCACTCCACCGAGCGCAGCGCTTCGACCACGCGCAGCGCGCGCGCCCGCAGCGCCGGCACCACGCCGGCCACCAGCCCCACCGCGAGCGTCAGCGCCGACGCCAGCAGCAGCGTCTCGCCGGTCACCTCGTAGCCGGGGAACATCGAGCCGAGCGCGGCGCGCAGCCCCGGCTCGGAGAGCTTCGCCAGCGCGATGCCGCCGAAGCCGCCGAGCCCGCAGAGGAGCAGCGACTCGGCCAGCATCAGCCCGGCCACGCTGCCGTCGGTGAAGCCGACCGCCTTCAGGATGCCGGCGTCGTGGAGCTGCTCGCGGAACGCCATCAGCATCGTGTTGATGCAGGCGAGCACGATGGCGATCAGCACGCCGCCGCCGATCGCGGCGACGAAGAACGGCACGTTGCCGACCATCGAGACGAACTGCGCCTGGAACTCCGCCTCGGTGCTGCAGGTGACGCGCTGCGGCCCGTTGTCGAAGAGCTGCTCGACCGCGCCGGCGATGGCGACCTGGTCGGCGTCCGGCGCGGTGCGCAGGAAGTAGGTGCCGGTCCCGGGCGTCATCCCCATGGTCGACTCGACCGTCTCCTCGAAGTAGTCCCAGTGGAAGAAGAGCGTGTTGCCGTCGACGGCGCTCGAGGTCGGCTCGTAGATCGCCTTGATGGTGAACTGCCAGCCGTCTCCGGGCGGGCCGGGGAAGATCGTCCCGAGCAGCGGCACCGTCTGGCCGAGCTGCCAGTTGAACGTCTTGGCGAGCGTGCGGCCGACGACGCAGCCGCGCCGCTCGGCGGCGACGTCGGCGAAGCTCCCTTCGACGATCGCGATCTCGGGGTAGAGCTTCGGCAGCTCGCTCATGTCGACGGCGAACTGCGCGAAGAACGCCTCCTCGGTCGGATGGCGACCGCCGAACCACTGCCACTTGCAGATGGTCTCGATGCCCTCCACCGCGGCGATCTTCGACTGGTAGCTCTGCGGCAGGTCGACGAAGAGGCTCACCGCCGACTGCACGACCAGGCGATCGCGCTTGGCGCCGCGCACGCCGGCATCGAGCGCGACCACCAGCGAGCGCAGCATGCAGAGCAGGAAGAGCGCCACGACCAGCGAGCCGATCGTCAGGATCGAGCGCACCTTGTGCTTGCCGAGGTAGCGGCGCACCAGCTTGAAGGAGACCACCGGCTCAGCTCCGCGCCGCGGGAGCTGCCGGCGCCGCGTTGCGCTCGATGCGGCCGAGCTGCCCCTTGTCGAGGTGGACGACCAGGCTGGCGCGCGCCGCGGCGAACGGGTCGTGCGTCACCATCAGGATCGTCTTCTTGAACTCCTCGTTGAGGCGCGCCAGCAGGTCGAGCACGTCGGAGGCCGACTTGCGGTCGAGGTCGCCGGTCGGCTCGTCGGCCAGCAGCACCTTCGGGTCGCTCGCGATGGCGCGCGCGATGGCGACGCGCTGCTCCTGGCCGCCCGAGAGCTGCTGCGGACGGTGGTCCTCGCGTCCCTCGAGGCCGACCAGCTTCAGCGCGAAGCGGGCGTGGTCGCGCCGCTCCTTCTTCGAGAGCGGCGTCAGCGTGAGCGGCAGCTCGACGTTCTCGAGCGCGGTCAGCACCGGGATCAGGTTGAAGCCCTGGAAGACGAAGCCGACGTTGGCGGCGCGCCAGCGCGCGAGATCGGCCGAGCCGAGGTCGGCGAGGTTCGCGCCCGCCACCACCAGCTCGCCCTCGTCGGCCTGGTCGAGGCCGCCGATCAGATTCAAGAGCGTCGTCTTGCCCGAGCCCGACGGCCCCATCAGCGCGTAGAAGCGCCCCTCCTCCATCTCGAGGTCGAGGCCGTCGAGCACGGTCAGCGTCTCGCCGCCGCGCTGGTAGCGCTTGAAGACCCGGCGCGCGGCGATCATCGGCTCGCTCATGGCTTCTCCTTGCTCCGCACGCGGTCGCCGTCGGCGAGTCCCGCGGGCGGGTCGACCACCACGCGATCGCGCGGCGCGAGTCCCTTGGTCACCAGCACCCGTCCCCCGCTCGCTTCCGAGGCGGCGACGGCGACCTGCTGCACGGCGTCGCCGCCGCGCACCACCCAGACGATCGGGCCGGCGGCGCCCTGCCGCAGCGCGCGCTCCGGCACCAGCACGCCCTTCGGCGCCGGCGCGCTCTCGGCGAGCGGCGCCGCGTCCTTGCTGCGGAAGACGACGCGCGCCCCCATCTCCGGACGGAGCCGCTCGTCGGGCGCCGCGAAGCGGACGCGCACCTCGATGGTCGCCTTGCTGCGGTTGGCGGTCGGCCAGATGCGCGTCACTTCGCCCGCGTAGCCGCGGTCGGGGAAGGCGTCGAGGAAGATCGTCGCCGGCGCGCCCACCGCGACCGCGGAGATGGTCCGCTCCGGCATCTCGACCTGCACCTCGAGCGTCGCGAAGTCGACCATCGTGGCGACCGAGCCGCGGCTGTTGCCGCCTTGCGAGTTGGGCGACACCACTTCGCCCACCTCGGCGTCCTTCAGCACCACCACGCCGTCGAACGGCGCGCGCACCTCGGTCTTGTCGAAGGTCGCCTGCGCCTGCTCGCGCGCCGCCTTGGCCACCGCGACGCGACTCCGCGCCTCGGCATGCAGCGCCTCCTGCACGGCGATCTGCTGCTCGCCGCGCGCCGTGGCGGCGGCGGCCGCGGCGAGCTGCGCGGCGGCGGCGCGCTCGGCAGCGGCGGCACGCCCGGCATCGGCGCGCGCGTCGTCGAGCCATTGCCGGCTCTCGACGTCATCGGCCACCATCTGCTCGGCCCGCGCGAGCCGCTGCTGCGCCTGCAGCAGCGTCGCGCGCGCCTCGTCGAGCGCCGCGGCGGCCGCCTCCGCGCTCCGCTGCAGCCGCACCACCTCGCCGCGCGCGGCGCCCGTCTCCTGCTCGGCGCGCGCCACCGCCGACTCGCTGCTCGCCAGCTCGGCGCTCGCGCGGTCGAGCGCGGCCTTGTACTCGTCGGAGTAGAGCCGCGCGACGACGAACCCCTTCTTCACCACCGAGCCTTCGACGACGTTCATCTCGACGATGCGACCCGGCGCGTCGGCCGAGAGCGCCGCCCGCTTGCTGGCGACGACGTAGCCGTTCGCGGAGGTGCCCGAGACGGCGCTCGCGGCGAGCGGCGAGGGCGCGACCGCCACCGCGATCTCGACCTCGGGCAGCCGCACCCGATCGACCCAACCGCGCAGCCGCGGCCAGAACAGCGCGATCGCGCCGATCGCGGTCAGCAAGAGCAGCGCGGGGAGGAGCTTCCCGCCCCCGCCGCTGCGACGCTTCGCGCCGCCACCTGCGCCCGCCTCGGGCTTGCGTTCGATGCGCAACGGACTGAGATCCACGACGCGAGCCCCTCCGCCAGACGAGCGCGGCAGGCTAGCCGCCGCGGCGACGCGACGCGACCGTCGCTCACTTCCGCGGCGTGAGCGCCTTGCCGGCGAGCCCCGGATGGTCGGGCGCGATGCGCGTCGAGCGGAAGAGCGCGTGCGGTGGCGCCGGCTGGCCGTCGCCGTCGTCGGGATCGGCGAACGGGTGGAGGTACTCCCAGACCATCGTGCCGTCGGGCAGCACCTCGAAGACGCGGCCGCTCGCCCCCTCGCAGATCAGCGTGTGGCCGTTCTTCAGCCGCTGCGCGCCCGAGATGAAGCTCGAGAAGAAGTCGGACTTGTGGGGCGCGGTGTAGCTCCACGCCGGCGCGCTCGGCTGCGGCGCGGCGAGCGGCTCGAGGAGGAGCTTCCCGTCGGCGCCGCGCGGCAGCTCGAGCTCGAGCACGGCCGAGTAGTTGCCGTCGGGGCGGCCGCCGCCGTTGTTGTAGACCAGCAGGTGGCCGGCGCCCGGGTACCCCTCGGGGATGAAGCGGGCGTTGTGCTGGAAGAAGAGCGTCTGGTCGGCCTTCCCGCCGGCGCCGTAGTTCTTCGGGTTGCCCCAGCGCCAGAGGAGGTCGCCGCCCTTGCCCGAGAGGCCCCCCTCGCTGCCCGCCGCCTCGTCCGAGGTGGTGCTGTGGTCGAGGATCCAGACCTCGCAGAGGTGCGGCGTGCTGAGCACGATCTGGTCGTGCACCGGGTCGTAGTGGATCGCGTTGGTGTGGAGCCAGTCGGACTGCAGCTCGCCGACGTTGGGCTTCGCGTCGATGTAGCCGAGCTTCTGCAGCTCCTCGACGTCGGCTTCGCTCGGCAGCTCGCGGCGCAGGTCGCAGTTGAGGTCGATCCGTTCCGGATGGCTCGCGACGTCGCCGTAGTTGGCCGCATCGGGATCGAGGTCCTGGATCAGGTGGTCCCAGGCGTGCCACTCCCAGATCACCTCGGCGCCGTCCTTGCCTTGCGGCTCGATCTCGTAGACGACGTCGCTCCAGAGGCCGTTCGGGCCGACGTGCGCCGGGTGGCGGCCGGCGGCGATCGCCTCGGCGCGCGTCTTGTACTCCCACGCGATGAAGAGGATCGTCCCGTCGGGCGTCGTGGCGATGTCGTGGTGCTGCAGCGTTTCTTCGCTGGCGAACTTCCAGTCCCACACGACGCTGCCGTCCCACGCGAGGCGCTGCAGCCGGCCGCACGCGCCGCCCGCCGCGAACCGCTTGATGCCCGGCTCCTTGCTGCAGCGCAGCAGCGTGCCGTCGTCCTGCAGGTACTCGCTGCCGGGAGCGAAGCCGGTCTTCCACTCGTGCACGAGCGCGCCGTCGAGGTCGACCAGGCGCACCTTCTTGCTGCGCAGCGGCGCGATCAGCGTGTAGCCCGCGGTCGCTTCGGGCCGCTTCAACGCGAGGCCGCGCGGCCGCGCCGGCATCTCGCTGCCGGGCGGCCCACCCGGCGGGCCCGGCGGCCCACCCGGCGGTCCACCCGGCGGCGGACCGCCTTGCACCGCGCCGAACGCCAGCGGGCACGCGAGCGCGACGAGCAGCAGCGAGCGAGCGGCAGGCGAATGGGCGATCGAACGCACGGCGACTCCAGCAGCGGGAAGGGATTCGCGTGCCATCTTGTCGAGCTTCGCGCGCGCGGAGAAGGGGCGCGCCGTCGTGCGGCGCTAGAGTCGCCGCCTCGTTCGCGCCGCGCGCGGTTCGTCGCGGCCGCGCCGGAGCCACCGATGACCCGTTCGTCCCGCCCGTTCGCCCGCGCGGCGTCGCGCCGCCCCTTCCACGCGGCGTCGCTCGCCCTCGCCGGCTTGCTGCCGCTCCTCGCCGCGCCCGGCTGCATCGGCGGTGGTTCGCGCACCTCGGCGGCGCTGCCGCCCGGCACCGCGCTGCTCCACTCCGCCTCGCGCCTCTTCGATGCGCGGAGCGGCGCGGAGGTCCCCTGGTCGACGGCGCTCGAGCAGCTCGCGGAGGCCGACGTCGTCTTCCTCGGCGAGACCCACCTCGACCGCCTCACCCACGACGCCGAGCTCGAGTTCCTGCGCCAGCTCGCCGCGCGGCGCGGCGGCCAGGTGGTGCTGGCGATGGAGATGTTCGAGCGCGACGTGCAGCCGGTCCTCGACGACTACCTCGCCGGCCGCATCGACGAGCGGCAGTTCCTCCTGCAGAGCCGGCCGTGGGGCAACTACGCGACCGACTACCGCCCGCTCGTCGAGTTCTGCAAGGCGAACGGGCTGCCGGTGGTGGCGTCGAATCTCCCCGCCGACCTGCGCCGCAAGCTCGCGCGCGGCGGCGCGGCGGCCCACGCGGCGCTCACCCCTGAAGAGCGGGCGCTCCTGCCGGAACGGCTGATCGAGAATCGGCCCGAGTACTGGAAGCGGGTCGACCACGTGACGGCCGGCCACGCCGCGATGGGGATCGCCGCCGCCGAGAGCCGCCTCTACGAGGGGCAGAACCTCTGGGACAACTCGATGGGCGACGCCGTCGCGCGCGCCCTCGCAGCGCACCCCGGCGCGCAGGTGGTCCACGTGAACGGCGGCTTCCACAGCGACTACGGCGACGGCACCGTCTGGCAACTGCTGCAGCGCGCGCCCGACGCGACGGTGGCGACCGTGCAGATCGTCGCGACCAGCGATCTCCCCGACCTCTCGATCGACACGGCGTCGCCGCGCGCCGACTTCCTCTGCTTCGTCGAGGCGCGCGCCAAGGCGGCCGAGGACGGGGTGGCGGCGGTGACCGTCGCGCGCGAGCACGGCTGGCGGATGACGCGGCCGCACGGCGCCGCCGGTGCGCTGCCGCTCCTGATCTGGTTCTGCGACGACGGGCAGGAGAGCGCCGCGGCGCAGAAGCTCTGGCAGCCAGTCGTCGGCGACGGCGCGGTGGTGATCACGCTCGATCCGTCGTTCCCCTACGTCGGCAGCGACGGCGCGAAGCGCGGCCGCTGGTTCTTCCCGGGCGCCGCCGATGCGGGCGGCAGCCTCGCGAGCCGCGCGCTCGATCGCCTCTTCGAGGTGGTGGCGCGCGCCGACCTCGCGGAGGGGTTGCGGATCGACCCTGCGCGCCTCGTCGTGGCGGGCGAAGGGAGCGGCGCGACGATGGTGCTGCACGCCGCGCGCTACCTGGACGAGCAGGGCTTCGCGGCGCTCGCCTTCGCGCCGCGCGCGCAGCAGGAGCTCGCCGCGATGGTGGCGCCGCTCGACTTGGCGCCGAACCGCCCGACGCGCAAGTTGGCGCTCCACTGCAACGAGGCGGCGGCCGACGGGTGGCGCAGCTTCACCAGCAACGACGGCGCGCTGCGGCTCGCCACCGAAGTGGTCGTGGCGCCGGAGAGCGCGGCGGCGAGCGACGCGGGGCAGGTCGACGCGGTGCGTGCGGCGCTCGGCTTGGCGCCGCTCGCGGCGCGCGCGGCGGCCGACGCGGTGATCGAGCAGGCGCCGAGCCACGCGGCCGGCCGGCTGGTCGCGCGGCAGCTCGCGCGGCGGGTGCGGGCGGCGGCGCTCGCGGAGCCGCCGGCGCTCGCGGTGACGGCGGCCGCCTTCGCCGACGGCACGCAGCTGCCGCGCTCGAGCGGCGCGTTCGGCGGCACCACCATCGTGGTCGTGCCGGAGGGCGATGACGCCGCGTTCGCCGCCTGGAAGGCGCTCGAAGCCCCCGACGTGATCCAGGCGAAGAGCCGCTTCCATCGCCTGCGCATCGCGCGCGGCAGCGGCGACGAATCGCCGCGCGCCGTGATCGAGAAGCTGCGCGCCGAGAATGCGCAGCGGCGCGACTTCCTGCTGGTGCCGGCCGAGTTCTGCGTCGACGACGCGGCGCTCGAGGCGCTGCGCGAAGGGATCGGCCCGCTGGCGGACGAGTTGAACCTCGAGCTGCTGCCGGGACTCGGAGCCGCGCTGCCGATCGGACCGGCGCTGCCCGCCGGACACGGCGGCTGAGTGCGTGAGAGGGAATCCCGGACCGAGCCGGACGAAGCGCCGCGCCCGCATGGCGAGGCGCGCGGCCGAGCGCGTCACGCCAGGAGTTCGGTAATTGCGGCGCCGTCGGGATCGACCAGGGTGGTCGGGCGGCGCGGCGTCGCCTGGAACTCCTGGCTCCCGTCGATGCGCAGCAGCGCCGCGAAGGTCGCGAAGAGGTCGGGCACCGAGACGGGGCGCTCGACGATCGACTGGCCGAGCTCGTCGGTGGCGCCGACCACGCTGCCCCCCTTCACGCCGCCGCCCGCGAGCAATGCGCAGTAGTTGACCGGCCAGTGGTCGCGGCCGTTGCGCGCGCTGATGGCCGGCGTGCGGCCGAACTCGCCCATGCAGACCACCAGCGTGTCGGCGAGCAGGCCGCGCGTCTCGAGGTCGTCGAGGAAGGTGGCGAGCGCAGGGTCGAGCTCGTCGCAGAGCGCCGCCGTCTTCGGGAAGTTGTCGATGTGGGTGTCCCAGCCGTCGTGGTGCAGCTCGACCGCGGTGACCCCCTCTTCCAGCAGCCGGCGCGCCAGCAGCAGCCCCTGGCCGAGCGTCGTGTCGCCGTACGCCTGGCGCAGCTTCGCCGACTCGCCGTCGAGCTCGAAGGCGCGCGTGCGCGGGCTCTCGGCGAGGCGGCGCGCGCGGCGCTGCTGCTCGCGGTTGCGCGCCACGGCGGCGTGCGCCCCCTCGGCCTCGAAGCCGCCGTCGAGCGCCTCGCGCAGCGCATCGCGCCGATCGACGCGCGCCCGCTCGAGCGCGCGCTCGGGCGCGAGGTTCGCCACCTTGGCGCCCGGCCGCGCCACCAGGAACGGCGCATGCGCGACGCCGAGGTAGCCGGGCGAGCCGGGCGGCCCGGCGACCTGCACGAAGCTCGGCAGCTCGCTCGCGGGATCGCCGAGCTGATGCGCGACGATCGAGCCGAGCGTCGGATAGGCGACGCTCGGATTGGGGACGAAGCCGGTGTGCAGGAGCAGCCGCGCACGCGCGTGGCTCCCCTCCTTCGAATGGAGCGAGCGGACCACGGCGAGCTTGCCGGCGCGATCGCGCAGCTTCGGCAGCCGCTCCGAGAAGCTCCAGCCGGCGCGCTCGGTCGGCAGCGCGCGGAACGGCCCGCCGGTGGCGGTGCCGGGCTTCGGGTCGAACGTCTCGAGCTGGCTCGGCCCGCCCTCGAGCCAGACCAGCACGAGGCGCCGCGGCGTCGGCGCGCCGCCGGCCGCCGCCTCTTGCGCCCGCGCGTGGCGCTGCAGCAACGGCAGGAAGCCCGGCGCGAGGAACGCCGCGCCGCACGCGCCGACGAGTCGGGAGAGGAGCGCGCGACGCGAGAGCGCGGCGGTGGCGAGCAGTGGGCGGCGGCTCATGGGTTGACGTGGAACTCGGCGCAGTTGACCAGCGCGAAGAAGAGGTCGTCGGCCGCCGCGCGCGGCTTCGCCGGATCGAGCGCCGCGAGCAGCGCCGCCGCCTCGGCCGGTCGCGCCGCGCGCGACAGCGTGGCGAGGAACCACGGCGCGACCCGATCGCACTCGGCGCGCTCCGGATCGAAGAGTCGCGCGAGCAGCGGTTCGCTCTTCAGCCGTTCCGGCGCGGCCGCCTCCTCGCCATGGCGCAGCAGCAGCGCCAGCGGGATGTTCACCTCGAGCGTGCGATCGTTCACGTCGGAGCGCCGCGGCGAGCAGCGCGCGAGCTCGGCGAGCAGCGCGTTCTCGCGCGGGTCGCCCTGCTCGCCGAGCGGCGCGGCGCGCCCCGCCGGCCGCGCCGTGCGCGCGATCGCCGCGTCGCTCGCCCCTTCGCCCACGCCGAGCTGCAGCAGCGACTGCGCCAGCTGCTCGGGCGTGAAGGTGCGGCGCGGATGGGCGGCGAGCCACCGCTCGCGGCGCGCCGCCTCGGTCGGATCGGCGTCGTCGGCCGCGCCGAGCGCGTAGGCGCGGCTGTTGGCGACCACGCGGTAGAGGAAGCGCAGGTCGCCCCCCTGCTCGATCAGCGCCGCGGCCAGCCGCTCGAGCAGCGCCGGCACGATGCGATCGCTGCTGCCCGACAGGTCGTCGACCGGATCGGTCAGCCCCTTGCCGAGCAGGGTCGCCACCACGCGGTTGGCCTGCGCCGCAGCGAACCACGGGTTCTCGGCCGCCGTCATCCAGTCGACCAGCGCCTGCCGGCGCGTGCCGACCGCCCCGTCCGCGTACGGCCGGCCGTCGAGGTGGCCGGCCTCGCTGAACTTCTCGCGCCGCTCGACGTAGCGGTCGAGCAGCTCGCGCGCGTCGCCCGGCAGCCGCGCGCGCAGCTCGGCGAGCGCCTCGCCGTCGGCGATGAAGGCGGCGATCGGCCGCGCGACGCCCGGCCCGCGCTCCTTCGCCAGCGCGCGCAGCTCGGCGAGCGCCGCCGCCTCCACCGGCGTGCGGCGGTTCGCGGCCGCCGCTCGATCGCCGCCGGCCATCATCGCGCCGTCGTCGCGCCCCATCTTCGCGGCGGCGCGCTCGAGGTCGGCGAGCCGGTCGGCGAGGTCCCACTCGGGCGAGCGGTCGAGCACGCGGAAGCCGGGGCCGCCGACCTCGGAGAGGACGCCGTGGTCGCCGCGCAGCTCGGCGAAGAAGGCGGCGAAGCGGTTGAACTCCGCCTGCTTCCAGTGGTCGTAGGGATGGTCGTGGCACTGCGCGCACTGGATCTGCAGGCCGAGGAAGGCGCGCGCGGTGACGCCCGCGAGCGTCTCGATCGAGTCGCGGTAGCTGAGCGGGAAGGCGAAGGCGCCCGGCACGCGCGCCGCGCCGGCCGCTGCCACCAGTTCGCGCGCGAGTTGCGGGAAGGTGATCGGCCCGGCGAGCCGCTCGGCGAGCCAGGGCTTGAGCCAGCGCGCCGTCTTCTCGGCGTCCTTGCCCGCTTCGGCCAGCAAGAGGTCGTTCCACTGGAAGGCGAGCGTCTCGGCGAAGCGCGGGTCGGCGAGCGCCGCCTCGATCTCCTCGGCGCGGCGCGTCGCCGGCGGGCGGGCGAAGTAGCGCTCGATCTCCTCGGGCGACGGGATCGTGCCGCGCAGGTCGAGCGAGAGGCGGCGCAGCCAGCGCGCCTCGTCGAGCGGCGCGGCCGGCACGAGTCCCTGTGCGCTCCACGCCGCCGCGAGCGCCGCGTCGAACTCCGCGGTGAGCGCGGCGGCGACCGGCAGCGCAACGGCAGGCAGCGCAGCGGCAGGCGGCGCAGCGGCGGTCGAAGCCGGCGCGCTCTGCGACGAGGCCGCCGCTGTCACCAGCGCACCAGCGAGCAGCACGACAGCGAGCGACCACTTCACGCGCAACGCGGACTCCCGGAACGTCGCGGCGGCAGCGACGGGAACGGCGAGTGGCTTATGGCGGGCCGCCGGCCGCGTCAATGTCCTGCCCCACCGCTAACCTCCGGCGCGATGTTCCTTCCCATCGCCGCCCTCGCGTTGCTCGTCGCCGTCCTCTCTCCGGCCGGGGCGCCCGTCGCCGCCCCGCAGGAGGCGCCGGTCGGCGCGACACCGCTCCCGCAGAACCTCGTGGTCGTCACGCTCGACACGGTGCGCGCCGATCGGCTCGGCTGCTACGGCTACTTCCGCGACACCACCCCGAACCTCGACCGCTTCGCCGCCGACGCGCTGCGCTTCACCCGCTGCCAGGTGCCGATCGCGCAGACGACGCCGAGCCACACCTCGCTCTTCACCGGCGTCGGCCCCTTCGAGCACGGCGTCACCTCGAACCACGCGCGCCGCCCGCAGGAGGAGCGCGCCGAGCTCGGGCTCGAGACCGGCGCGACGCTGCGCACGCTCGCCGAGAGCTTCGCGGCGCGCGGCTACGCGACCGGCGGCTTCGTCACGGCGACGCCGGTGAAGCGGTTCACCGGACTCGCCGCCGGCTTCGCCGAATGGAGCGAGCCGACGCAGGGGCGGCGCATCGGCCGCGAGGCGATCCGCGACGCGCTCGCCTTCCTCGACCGCACCGGCGAGCGGCCGCGCTTCCTCTGGGTCCACCTCTTCGACGCGCACGAGCCCTACGTCGCGCCGACGCCGCCGAAGAGCTTCCTCGAGAAGTACGCGAGCGAACCGCGCCTCCTCGCCTGGCTCGCGGAGCGCGGCTTCCCGGAGGAGGTGGCCGACCTCGCGCAGCACGGCCGCGACGTGGTCGCGCAGCAGAACCTCTACGACGGCGCGCTGCGCTTCATGGACCAGCAGCTCGGCGTCCTGCTCGAACGGCTCGCTGCCGAGCCGCTGCGCAGCACCACGACGGTCGTGCTGGTCGCCGACCACGGCACGGCGCTCGGCCAGCACGACCACGTCGGCCACGGCATCTGCTGGGACGAGCAGCTGCGCGTGCCGCTCCTGATCCGCGTGCCCGGCGTCGCCCCCGCGCTCCACGAGATGGCGCTCTCGACGCTCGATCTCTGGCCGACCGTCGCCGCGCTCGCACCGGGACTGCTCGACCCGGAGTGGCTCCGCCAGTGCCGCGGCAGCGACGTGCTCGCCGTCGACCACGAGAGCCGTCCGCTCTTCGCGATCTCGGGGCGCCAGGGGAGCCTCGCCTCGGTCACCGCCGGCCGTTTCAAGCTGATCCGCGACGAGCGGGGCGACAGCCACCTCTTCGACCTCGAAGCCGATCCGCACGAGCAGCGCGACGTCGCCGCCGACCACCCGCAAGTGGTCGCCGCGCTGCGCCGCCAGGTCGACGCCGAAGTCGAGCGGCAGAAGCGGGCGCACGCGCTCCACCGCCGCGGCAGCGAGGCGGGCGCGATCGACCCGAAGCTGCTCGAGGAGCTGCGCGAACTCGGCTACGTCGGCGCGGACGCCGGCGTCGGCGACGGCGGCCGCTGAGGTCGCCGGCGCCGCGAACTCGACGTCGCGACGTCGCGACGACGGAGGAGGTCAGCCGCTCACCGCCCGTCGGCGCGCGGCACGCGCCGCTCGTACTCGGGGAGTTCGAGCAGCTTCGGATCGAGCTTCTTCAGCGCGCCGTCGAGTTCCTTCGCCAGCGACACGAACCCCTCGGTCTGCAAGCGCGCGAGCACCATCTTCGCGCTGTCGACCGGCGAGACGTTCAACCCGTCGAGCGTGGCGGCCGAGCTCGGCGAGCGGGCGAAGCTGGCGATCAGCTGCGCCACCGCGGTCGCGTCGTCGCGCCGCTCGAAGGCGAGGCGCGCCTTGCCGGCGATCGCCAGCGCGATGAAGTGGTCGGCGGCGGCGCGCTCGTCGGGCAGCGCGACGATCGCCTCCTCGTACCAGCGGATCGCCGTGTCGTAGGAGGCTTGCGCTGCCGCGCCATCGCCGGCGCGCCGGTGGTACTCGGCCGCGACCAGCGCGGCGTAACCGGCGAACGAGCGGAGCGCCACGCTCGGCTCCCCCTTCGCCAGCAGCTCGCGGTAGGTCGCCTCGATCCCGGCCGGCCCGCCCTGCTCCAGCGCGCGCTGGCGCAGCCGCGCGTGCAGCAGGTCGGACGCCGGGAAGCGCGCGAGCCCGTCGTCGAGGAAGCGCGCCGCCGGCCGCCGCGCGCCGAGCCACTGCAGCACGTCGTAGTGGCCGGCGATCAGGTCGTCGCGCCCGTCGGGGTGGCGCGCCATCGCCGTGTAGGCGGCGTTCAGCTCGGCGAGCCACTGCGGCGGCCACGGCTGCTTGGCGCGCAACGCCTCGCCGAGCGCCTTCTCGCGGCTGCGCGCGAAGAGCTCGAGGACGACCAGCGCTTCGCTGCGGTTCGGATCGTCGGGGGCGCCGGCGATCAGCGCCGCCTCGGCGCGCTTGCGCGCCTCGACCTCGTCGCCGAGCCAGCGCGCGACGACGGCCTGCGCCGCCTCGACGCGGTAGCCGTGCGCGCCGAGTTCCGCGGCGCGTGCCACCGTGCGCCGCGCATCCTCGACGGCGAGGCGCGCGAAGGCGTCGTCGTCGCTCTGCAGCGCGAGGTCGAGGAACGCCTCGCCGAGCTCGAGGTGCGCGGTCGCATCGCCCCCCTTCAGGATCGTGTCCTGGTCGGCGAGTCGTTGCGCGAAGCGGCTCGCGCGCACGGCGGCGGCCGCCGCATCGAACGGCTTCGTCCACGCCGCGACGTCGATGGTCGACGGCGCCGCCGCGAGCCCCTGGTGGACCACGGCCAGCGTGCGCGCGCGCGGCGACTCGGCGCCGAGCCGCTCGAGCGCGCCGACCAGCTTCTCGCGCTGCGCCCCATCGACCGGTCCGGCGAGCGCCTCGGCGATGAGCGGCACCGCGTCGGCGCTCTGCGTCGCCGCGAGCCCCTCGCGCGCCTTGGCGGCCAGTCCGGCGTCGAACGAGTGGAGCGCGAGGCGCAGGAGCTCGACCGGCGCGCTCTCGGGATGGGCGAGCGCCGCGTCGATCAGCGACTGGCGCGCGGCGGCGTCGCCCTCCTGCCACGCGCTCTCGACCGCGACGCGGTCGGCCTGGTCGCGACTCGCCACCCGCTCGACCAGCGAGCGATCGCCGCGGATCACCGGCTTCGCCGGCGGGCGCTTGGCCGCGGTGGCGACGATCGTGTCGAGCACCGACTGCACGTCCCACGCGTAGTAGACGTCGTGCAGTTCCTTGCCGTCGAGCTCGACGGCGACGTGGCGCGGGGCGACCCGCTCGCCCTCGAAGAACTTCTCGAAGAGGAACGGCTCGATCGCGATGTGCTCGCCGCAGGTGACGCTGCCGAAGCGCGGGCAGAGGATGCGGCCGCCGTTCTCGTCGTAGTCGCGCGGCGTGTGGCGGTAGGTCGACGCGATGACGCAGACGTAGGGGTCGTAGAGCTTGGCCGAGGCGGGATCGCGGTAGCGCAGGCCGGCGTAGTGCTCGCTCGCGATCTCGCCGTCCATGTTGACGCAGATCAGGATCGGCTTCCCCGTCTCCCGTGCGACGGCCACCGCGTCGTCCCAGGTGCGCTGGAAAGTGAGCAAGCAGGGCTTGGCCCAGTCCTCGGCCTTGGGCGCGAACCACATGGCTTCGCGATCGACTTGGGGACGGGCCGGGTCCTGAGCCGAGCTCGCGCAGATGCCGAGGGTCAGCGACGCGAAGCAGAGAAGCGGGAGCGCGTGGAGCATCATGGGCGCTTGGCGAGGGCAGCGAACGTGGACGAGGAGGGAACTCTAGTCGCTGCGCGCGCGCCGCTCCACGGGTGCACGCGCTCCGAAGTTTCCTTCCGCTCTTCGGCGGGGTAGGCTCCCGCCCTCGTCCCCGCCCGCCCGACCGGAGTTCCTCCCCTCGTGACCGAGCCCTTGGAGCGCGCCGAGCGCTTGCAGAGCGAGAGCGCCTTCCTGCGCGACGTCGTCCGCGCCGTCGAGGACGTGATCGTCGGCCAGCGCGCCTTGATCGACGGCCTCTTGATCGGCCTCCTGGCCGACGGGCACGTGCTGCTGGAAGGCGTTCCGGGACTCGCGAAGTCCCTCGCCGTGCAGTCGCTGGCGCACGCGCTCGGCGGCCGCTTCGGCCGTATCCAATTCACCCCGGATCTCCTGCCCTCGGATCTGATCGGGACGCAGGTCTACGATCCGCGGAGCGGAGTCTGGTCGGTGCGCGAGGGCCCCGTGTTCGCGAACTTCGTCCTCGCCGACGAGATCAACCGCGCCCCCGCCAAAGTGCAGTCGGCGTTGCTGGAGGCGATGCAGGAGCGCCAGGTGACGCTCGCCGGCGAGACGCGCCGACTGCCCGAGCCCTTCCTCGTGCTCGCGACCCAGAACCCGGTGGAGCAGGAAGGCACCTATCCGCTCCCCGAGGCGCAGCTCGATCGATTCCTGCTGAAGGTCATCGTCGGCTACCCGACGCCGGAGGAGGAGAAGCGCATCGTCCTCCGCATGGCGCAAGTCTCGACGAAGCGGCGCGTCCTCCCCGTCGCGACGCCGGAGCAAGTGCTCGCGGCGCGGGCGCTCCTCGACGAGGTCTACGTCGACGAGAAGATCCTCGACTACGTGATCGCGCTGGTCTTCGCGACGCGCGAGCCCGCTCAGCGCGGCCTGCGCGAGCTCGCGCCGATGATCCTCTACGGCGCCTCGCCGCGCGCCTCGATCGCGCTCGTCCGCGCGGCGCGCGCCCGCGCCTTGCTCGAAGGGCGCCCCTTCGTGCTGCCGGAGGACGTGAAGCGCGTCGGCCACGACGTGCTGCGCCACCGCGTGATCACGACCTACGAAGCAGAGGCCGAGGGCCTGAGCTCGCAGCAGGTCGTCTCGCGCATCTTCGAGACCGTGCCCGTTCCGTGAGTGGCGGTGCGAGGAGCGATGCGGAAGTCACCCTGCAAGTTGCGCGCGCAGCTCCTGACGCGGCCGCGGAGGTGTTCGTCGGCGCAAACGCTGAAGCGGCGGGAACGGTATTAGGCGGGGCCAACCGCGGCGCCGGGTGCACGGTGTTCGTGGGGGCCGACCCCCACGCACGCGGGCCGGCGATGATGAG
>JAEUIC010000030.1 GCA_016795285.1 Planctomycetota bacterium
GTTCGCGGTCGAGGGTGGCGAGGGGCGCGGTTACGCCCAGGTGGTCGTCGCCGGCTCCTTCGCGCTGCACGAGTGGCGCGCGCTCGGGCAGGACGGCGCGCCGCTCGCCGAACGGCGCTTCGAGCACTGCCGCGACACCGAGCTCTTCGACGATCGCCAGCAGCTCGGCAGCGATGCGGAGGGGCGCCTCGCGCTGCTGGTCGCGCTCGATCCGGAGCACGAGTCGACGCGGCAGCGCTTCGCCTTGCTGGCGTCCGCCGCCGACGACGCCCGCGTGGCGTTCGCGTCGTTCGAGCTGCCGCTCCACTCGAGGGCGGGCGTGCACGACGAGGGGACGCTCGCGTTCGATCGCGGGGAGTTGATCGTCGCCGGCCGCGTGGTCGACGAACACGGTGATCGGCTCGGCAACGTCGCGCTCGAGGTGCGCGCGGAGCCGGGCTCGCGGCGCGGCGGCGGTTTCGTCGCGGCGCTGCGCGCCGGCGCCGACGGCAGCTTCGAGGTGCGCGACGTCGCGTCGCCGCGCGAGCTGCGCGTGCTCGCGTGGGATCGCGAAGGAGGGCGCGTCGCCGCGGAGGGCGATGGCGTGCGCGCGGGCGCCGGCAGCCGCGACGTCGTGGTGCCGATGAGCCGGCCGGCCGAGCTGCGCGGGCGCGTCGTGCTGCCGAGCGGCGTGGCCCCCGAGTCGCTGCGCTTCCAGCTCACGTTGCAGCCGCCAGCGCGCGGCGTCGCCGAGTCGTTCGCGGAGTTCGATGGGGAGCGGCGACTCCTCGCGCGGTTGACGCGGCGCGGCAACTATCGGCTCGACGTGCTGGCGGAGAGCGAGGGCGACCCGATCGCGACGGTCGGCCCCTTCCCCGTCGAACTCGGCGCCACCGTCGAGCCGCTCGAGCTGGCGCCGCTCGACCTCTCCGATCGCTGCCGTTCGCTGCAGGTCACGGTGCGCCGCCGCGACGGCTCTCCGGTCGAGGGGGCCGTCGTCTGGCGCAGCGGCATGACGATGGTGCGTCGCCTCACGGCCGCCGGTGCGCCGCCGTTGCAGGGGCGCTTCGCGCGACGGGTCGCCGTCGCCGATGCGGCGGGGCGCGCGACGCTGCCGATCGTGGCGCCGGCGGTCGACCTGGTGGTGGTCGCCCCCGGCTGCCTCCCGCTGGCGATCGAGCAGGTCCGCGACGACCTCGTCGTCGAGCTCGAGGCGCAACCGACCGTCCGCCTCGACGTGGCGGGCGTCGTCGCCGCCGGCCTCGATCGCGCCAAGCTGCGCGTCCACTTGCGCCCGATCGCCGTCCCCTCGACGCTGCCGAGCGAGCTGCTGCGCGCGCTCGGCAACCTGGTCGTCGAAGCGGACGGCGAAGGCGAGCTGCGCGCGCCGCTCTTCGCGCCCGGCCGCTTCGAGGCGCGCCTCTACTCGATCGACGGCGGCAGCCACGAGATCGGCCGCGGCGAGTTCGAGGTCGCGACGCTCGACGGCACGCCGAGCGTCGCGCTGGCCGTCGACCCCGAGCGGGCCGCCGCCGCCGCGCTGGCCGCTCGCTTGGCGCGCGCGGCTCGCGAGGCGAACGGGCGCTGACGCGTCGCGAGCGTCGACCGCGCGCGCATCGGGCGCGCACGGACCGCCGGCGCCTCGCACTATGCTCCCGGCCCATGAACGCTCCTTCGCCCGCGAAAGTCTCCGACGCCCAGACGCTCTCCGGCCTCTTCTCCCTGCTCACCGGGTTCGTGGTGGTGGGCGCCGTGATCTGGTGGATGCAGCGTCCGCCCGAGCCACCGCCGGAGCCGCCGCCCCATCCGCCCTTCGTGGTGCCGGTGACGACGGTCGCGGTGCAGAGCGGCGATGTCGCCGAGAGCGTCGAGCTGGTGGGCGACGTCGCGGCGCCCGAGCGGGCGGGACTCGCCTTCGAGCGGCCGGGCCGGCTGCGCGAGCTCTCGGTCCGCCTCGGCGACGAGGTGAAGGCGGGCAGCGTGCTGGCGCGCCTCGACGACACGGTGATCGAGGAGGAGGTGCGCGCGGCCGAAGCGGCGCTGGCGCAAGCGCGCGTGATGGCCGACCTCGCGACGCGCGATGCGACGCGCGCGCGGGAGCTCGGCGAGGAGGTCAGCAAGGCGGGGCTCGATCGCGCCGAGTCGGAGGCGAAGAACGCGGCGGCGCGCGTCGCGCAGATGGAGGCCGACCTCGCGCTGCGCCGCGCGCTGCTGGCGCAAGGGACGCTGCTGGCGCCGTTCGACGCGCAGGTGACGGCGCGGCCGCTCGCGGTGGGCGACTACGTGGCGGCGGGCGACCTCTGCTGCGAGCTCCTCTCGCTCGAGCGGCGCGAGGTGCTGCTCGAGGTCCCGGCGTCGATCGCCGGCGCGGTCGCGGTGGGCGCGCGCGTCGAGCTCACCAGCGACGATCTGCCCGGTTTCGCGCTCGACGTGCCGCTGGTGGCGATCCTGCCGTCGGCGCAGGCGCGCGCGCGCACCTTCCAAGGGGTCGTGCGCGTCGCGGCGGCCGACGACCCGGGCCATCGGCTGCAGCCCGGCCTCTTCGTGCGCGCGCGGCTGGTGCTGCGCGAGGCGAAGGGGGCGCGCGTGGTGCCGGTCGATGCGCTGCTCGAGGGGCCGGACGGGACGCGGCTCGCGCTGGCGGTCCCGACCGGGGCGCAGTCGCCGCCGCAGGCCGCGCTGATCGCCGTCGAGGTGGTCGCGCGCGACGCCGATCGCGCGGCGGTCGTGCCGCTCGGCGACGCGAAGCTCGAAGTCGGCGACCTGGTGATCCTCACCGGCAAGGAGAACGTCTATCCGGGAGCGACCGTGCTTCCGGCGGCGCCGCAGAGCGCCGCAGCCCCTGCGCCCTCCGCCTCGGAATGACCTTTGCCCAGTCCTCCGCTCGACCGGGGGACGCGCGAGGTTCGTGGGAGTGTCTGCGCAGTTCGCACGCGCGCCGCCGGGAAACCACACCCCGTTTCCGGAGGCTCGCCATGCAGAAGTGGTCCGTCGCGTCCGCGTTCTTCGTCGCCTTCGCCGGCGCTGCCCAGGCGCAGCACGGCGACTTCGTGCTCTTCGGCGAGCAGCCGAAGGAGCGCCTCGAACTCGCGAACGAGCAGCGCTTCGTCGCTCCGCTCACCGCGCCTTACTTCCACGAGGACTCCTTCGTCACCAGCGACCTGCGCGCCTGGTACGCGTGGCACCGCACCCGAGCTCGATCGCGCTCGACGGCGGCGAAGCGACGGTGATCGCGCTGCAGATCCGCGTGGCGTTGACCGACTCGCTCCAGTTCGTCGCCTACAAGGACGGCCTGCTCGACCTCGACACCGGCCTGATCGACGAGAGCGGCATGAACGACCTCGCCGCCGGCTTCAAGTGGGCCTTCCTGCAGGACTGGAAGTCGCAGTTCCATGCGGCGGTCGGCGCCGGCTACGAGCTCGCGACCGGCGATGACGACGTGCTGCAGGACGACTCCGAGATCCGCGTGTGGGCGTCGTGCAACAAGGGGTGGGGCGCGTTCCACCTCGGCCTCACCGCCAACTACTTCATGGAGAACGACGACGACGAGGGGCTCGGCGACTCCGACTGGGCGAGCTTCCACGCGCACGCCGACTGGTTCGTGAACGAGTGGTTCAGCCCGGTCGTCGAGCTGAACGCCTACAAGACGATCGACGAGGGGACCGAGGCGGTGCCCTTCAGCGGCATCGACGTCGCCAACCTCGGCGGCGGCAAGGGCGAGGACGTGGTGAGCTGCGGGGTCGGCTTCGAGCTGCGCCCGATGCCGCGCCTCGGCCTGCGCGCGGCGTGGGAGTTCCCGCTGACCGACGAGGAGGACCTCTTCGGCGCGCGGGCGACGCTCTCCGCCGTCTTCTCGTTCTGAGCGCCGCGGAGCGCTGAAGGCGCGAGCGGCCCGGCCGTTCCTCGCGGACGGCCGGGCCGTATCGTGCCGCGCCATGAACCCCGTGCGCTTCTCCGTCGAGCGTCCGCACACCATCGCGGTCGCCGGCATCCTCGCCGTCCTCTTCTCGTGGCTCGCGTTCCGGTCGATCCCGGTCCAGCTGAAGCCGACCGTCGACACGCCGATCATCACGATCGAGACGATCTACCTCGGCGCCAGCGCCGGCGAGGTCGAGGAGCAGGTCACCCGTCCGATCGAGGACGTGGTGCAGAACTGCGAAGGGGTCGAGAAGCTGCGCAGCACCTCGACCGAGGGCTACAGCGCCGTCAGCCTCGAGTACAACTGGGGCGTCGACAAGAACGCGTCGCTGGTCGACGTGATGAACAAGCTGGCGGAGATGCCGCCGCTCCCCGACGAGGCGGAGCAGCCGATCGTCTCGCTGGTGCCGCCGATGCAGCGCGAGGCGGCGATGTGGCTGGTCTCGCGCAGCCCCTACGACCCGAGCCGCGTGCGGCAGATCGTCGAGGACCAGGTCGCGCCGCAGCTGAAGCGCGTGCCGGGCGTCGGCGGCCTGCTGGTCTTCGGCGGCGAGGAGCGCGAGATCCAGGTTCGCCTCGATCCCGATCGCATGGCGGGCTTCGCCGTGCGGTTCGACGAGGTCGCCGAAGCGCTCACGCGCGAGCACGTCAACCTGCGCGGCGGCACCATCGAGACGGCGACCCGCCAGATGGTGGTGCGCACCGAGGGCAAGGCGACGCTGCCGGCCGAGATCGGCGCCATCGTCGTGCGGCGCGACGAGCGGGCGACCATCCGCCTCGACGACGTCGCGGTGATCGCCGACACCTACCGCGAGCGCAGCTCGTTCGTGAAGGGCGACGGCCAGGAGAACGTCGCGCTCGGCGTCAACCGGCAGGCGGGCGCCAACGTCGTCGAGCTGATCGAGGCGTGCGACGTCGAGCTCGCCGCCATCAACCGCCGGCTCGCCGACCAGGGTCTCGACCTGCGCTTCGAGTCGGTCTACCGCGACACGACCTACCTGAACGAGGCGCTCGAGTTCGTCACCGGCAACCTCGTGGTCGGCGCGCTGCTGGCCATCGCGGTGCTGCTGATCTTCCTGCGCAGCTTCCGCAGCGTGCTGGTCATCTGCGTGGCGATCCCGGTCTCGCTGGTGATGGTCTTCCTGGTGATGCAGGCGCTCGGCCGCACGCTGAACGTGATCAGCCTCGCCGGCCTCGCCTTCGCGTCGGGCATGGTGGTCGACAACGCGATCGTCGTGCTCGAGAACTTCTTCCGCCACAAGTCGATGGGGAAGCGGGCGGTCGACGCGGCGATCGAGGGCGGGCGCGAGGTGTGGGGCGGCGTGCTGGCCAGCACGCTCACCACCATGGCGGTCTTCCTGCCGATCCTCGGCGTCGAGGAGGAGGCGGGGCAGCTCTTCGCCGACCTCGCCATCACGATCGCCTCGGCGGTCGCCTTCTCGCTGGTCGTCGCGCTGCTGGCGGTGCCGCCGCTCTGCTCGCTCCTGTGGCGCGGCAAGCGGGCGCTCGCCACCAAGGCGGAAGCGGGGGCGCCCGGCTGGATGGAGCGCCTCTACGGCTTCTTCATCGCGCCGCTCACGCGCGCGGGCTTCGCGGGCGGCTGCCATCGCTTCGGCCTCGTGCTGGCCATCACGGCCGCGTCGCTGGTGACGCTGCACTTCATCCCGGCGCCGAGCTACCTGCCGTCGGGCAACTCGAACTTCATCTTCTTCTTCGCGCAGCCGACCCCCGGCCAGCGCATGGAGCGCATCGCCGAGAACATGGGGCAGGTCGAGCGCTGGGTGAGCGCGCAGCCCGAGTCGGCGGTCTGCTTCTCGGTCGCCTCCAGCAACTTCAACGGCGGCGGGATCATCCTGAAGCCCGAGTACGCCAACGGCGCCGCGCTCGATGCCTACGTCGCCAAGATGATGCCGGTCTGCTTCACGACGCCCGGCTTCAACTTCATGCTTCCGGTGCGCTTCTCGCTGTTCAACGATCCGGGCTCGCAGTTCGAGGTGCAGATCTCGGGCGCCGAGCTGCCGGTGCTGGACGCCGCCGCGCAGCAGCTGACCGGCGCGCTGATGGGGGTCGACGGCGTCGCCTTCGCGCGCAGCGGCTACGTCGAGGGGCGCCCCGAGCTGCTGGTGAAGGTCGATCCGCACAAGGCGACCGAGCAGGGGATGACCGTCGCGCAGGTGGGTGCCGTGGTCGAGATGGCGCTCGCCGGCCGCCGCGTGAGCCTCTTCTCGGCGGGCGGGCGCGACTACGACGTGAACGCGGTCGTCCCGCAGGAGCGCGTCCGTTCCGAGGAGGAGCTGCGCGCGCTGCCGGTGGTGACGCCCGCCGGCGCGACCACCACGCTCGGCGACCTCGCGCTGATCGAGCGGCGGCGCGGCCCGGTCTCGATCGATCGCCTCGAGCGGCAGCGCACCATCACGCTGACGGTGAACTTGAAGCCCGGCGTCGCGCTCGGCGACGTGCTGGCGCGCGCCGAGCAGCAGGTGCTGCGGCCCGCGCAAGCGCAGCTGCCGCCCGGCTACTCGATCGAGTTCGGCGGCTCGGCCGACAAGCTGACGCTCACCCTGGCCGCGCTGACCCGCAGCTTCTGGCTGGCGATCCTCATCACCTACCTGCTGCTCGTCGCGCTCTTCCGCAGCTGGCTGTCGCCGCTGGTGATCATGGTCACGGTGCCGCTCGCGATGGGTGGCGGCGTCGCGGCGATCGCGATCGCGCAGCGCTTCCTGCCCAACGCCTCGTTCGACGTCATCACGATGCTCGGCTTCATCATCCTGGCCGGCATCGTGGTCAACAACGCGATCCTCATCGTCCACCAGGCCAACAACTTCCGCGACGAGGGGATGGAGCGGCGCCGCGCGCTGCAGGAGTCGGCGAAGAGCCGCTTGCGGCCGATCGTGATGACGGTGCTCACCACGGTGTGCGGCCTGCTGCCGCTCGCCTTCGGCAGCGGCGCCGGCAGCGAGCTCTACCAGGGGCTCGGCATCGTCATGCTCGGCGGCCTCGTGGTCAGCACGCTCTTCACGCTCTTCCTGGTGCCGGCGCTGCTGGCGCTGGGATGGGACGTCGCGGAGGCGTTCGGCGGACGCGATCGCTGGAGCGAGCAGAAGGCGGCGGCGACCGGCGCGGCGGCCGGCGCCACGAGCGGCTGAGCCGCGGGCGCGGCGGAGCTTCGGAGCGGCGCGCGGCGTTCCGCTCGCCTCGACTCAGCGCGGCGCGGCGGCGATCCACTCGACTTCGAGCCGGAAGGGGCCGTCGCGGCCGTCGTAGATCATCAGTCCGAGCGCGCCGATGCGGGCCGGGTCGAAGGGCGGCACTCGGCCCTGCAGCGACTCGCCGCGCCACGACGGCTGCAGCGCGGTGAACGGGATCGCGACCTCGCGCCACTCGTCGGCCACGGTCTCGAAGTCGGCGCGCCACGCCACCTCCCGGCCGCCGGCGGCGGCGCGCGCGGCGGCGTCCTGCTCTTGGCGCAGGTCGAGCCGGTAGGTGCGTCCGTCGCCGCGCACGCGCAGCACGATGCCGCCCCACGCCGACAGGTCGAGCGCGCGCGGCGTCGTGCGGATCGAGGAGAAGCCGCCGCCGTCGGTGTTGGTCGCGCCGCGGAAGAGGAGGCGGCCGCCTGCGAAGCTCGGCCCGCCGCTCGACTTGCCGCCCATGACGCCGTCGTTCACCGTGAGCCACTGCGCCGCGACGTCTTGCTCGTCGAAGCGCGTCAGCAGCCGTCCTTCGCGTTCCATGTCGCGCTCCCGCACCAGCTCGACCAGCGCGTCGCCGAGCGCGTCGCCGATCCGCAGGTAGCTCTCCGCGTTGCCGAACCAGTGGTGGCCGTGGGTCGGGTTGGGCGACTGCTCGGCCGGCCGCCGGAACTGCGCGGTCGGCACGAAGCGGACGCCGCCGCCCGTCTCCGGCCGCTCGCAAGCGCGTCGCTGGCCGGCGCGCAGGACGTCGTTGTCGATGTTGCCGGTCTCGCCGACGACGAAGGGCAGCCGCGCGTCGCCGAACTCGCGGCGCAGGTCGTCCACGAGACGGACGAGGTTCTCCTCGTACTCGGCGGCGGCCGCGTCGTCGCAGCCGTCGTTCCACCCCTGGAACCAGACGAAGCCGTCGAGCCGCGGCGCGTGGCCGGCGAGCGCGGGGAAGGCGTTCGGCAGCGCCGCGACCGCCGCACGGTACTCCTCGATCATCTGCGTGTAGCACGGACCGACGGTGCCGCCGGCGCTCGGCGGACGGAAGTCATGCGCGAGGCTCTTGCCGCCCCAGCAGCTCTTCACCAGCACGACCGGCTCGACGAACGCGTCGCCCGCGACGTGGCCGAGCCCGAGCTCCGGCCCGAAGTGGTGGCGATCGGAGTAGACGGCGAAGCCGAGCGCGAGCGGGCCGGCCTTCTGCTCGGCCTCGGTCTTGTAGGAGACCCACACGTCGTCGCGCACCGCCCAACGGCCGTCGGCGCCGCGCAGCCGGCGGTAGCGCTCTTCGAGCTGCGGATCGGCGAGCAGCGCGACGAGGTTGCCGCGGCCGCCGTTGTAGTCGCGTGCGTCGTCGAGATCGGCGACCGCGTGCCCCTCCATGTTCGACTGCCCCGCGAGCAGGAAGAGGCGGACGATCGGGCGCTCGGCGGCGGAGGCGAGCGGAGCGGGCGCGCTCGAGTCGGCGACGGGAGCGGTCGACTGGAGGAGCAGGGCGAGCGGCAGCAGCGTCGACGGCAAGGCAAGGCTCCGAACGGGCCGGCAGCGGCGCGGAAGCGCGCGCTGCGGTGCGAGCGATACCGGCCCGTCGCGCCGCCGCCAAACGGGCGCGCGTCGAGCGTGACGGCTCGATGACGCCTCGGTCGCGCGCGGCGACGGCGCCTGCTGTCGCTTCACGCGCGCCCCGCTAAGGTCGCCCCCTCGCTCGCGGCATGGCCGCGCGCTTCCTCGACGCGGCGGAGATCGACATGCGACGATCGTGGATCCTGGCGGCGCTGCTGGCCGCGTCCGTTCCGTTCGACTCGCTGCTGGCCCAGGAGGGCGGCGCGCCTCAGGGCGGTCCGCCGGGCGGCGGCTTCCCTGGCGGCGGCCGCGGATTCGGCGATCGCGGCGGGCGCGGCCGGCGCGAGCGCGACCCGTCGACCGTGCAGCTGACCCAGTTCAGCTACCAGCGCGTCGAGTTCGAGACGAAGAACCTGACCGCGGGCAAGGAGACGGTCGGCCTCTACCTGCCGCTCGACTACGCCGATCCGGTGAACGCCGACGACCACTACCCGCTGATCGTCTGGCTGCACGGCATGAACGAGGACGACCGCTCGTTCCACTTCGGTGGCGCGAAGGTGGTCGACGAGATGGTCGCCGCCGGCAAGCTCGCGCGCTGCATCGTGGTCGCCGTCTCGGCGCCGTCGCGCACGCTCTACGCCAACGGCGAGCGGTCGGGCAACCTCTTCGACCTCGTGACGAAGGATGTCGTCGCGTGGGCCACGACGAACCATCGCGTCTCGCCCGAGCGGCGCGACCACGTGCTGATGGGGGTGAGCCTCGGCGGCATGGCGGCGCTGCGCTACGGGCTCGCCGCGCCCGAGCTGTTCGGCACGGTCGCGACCCACTCGGCGGCCACGTTCCCCGAGGAGCTCGACAAGCTCCCGCCGCAGCATCGCGGCACGGTCGAGCGGTTCGGCGAGTCGCTCGGCTGGAACGACCTGCTCGGCAGCCCGATCGAGCCGGCCAAGTTCGCCGCGATCAACCCGACCTCGCTCGCGCGCGGCGTCAAGGACTTGAAGGGGCTGCGCCTCTACTTCGACGCCGGCACCGCCGATCGCTACGGCTTCGGGCCGGCGAACGAGGAGCTCTCGAAGGTGCTGACCGAGTCGAAGATCGACCACACCTTCCGCCTCATCGAGGGGGGCGAGCACAGCTGGGGCGGCGGCACGATCCAGAAGGCGCTCGAGGTGTCGCTGGCCTTCGTGCACGCCGGCTTCAGCGAGAACTGCGCCGCCAACGTCGTGGTGCCGACGCCGGGCGGGTGAGCGGAGGCGCACGCGAGCGCTGAACCGGCAGCGAGGCAGTGGCGAATCGTCCGGAAAGCGGTCGTCCGAACGGCGGCGCAACCTCCGCGGTGAACGCGGGTTCAGGCCTCCCGATCCGCGCGCGCCTCTCGCGCAGCGGAGATCCCCACGGGAGGCCCGCCATGCACGACGCCCCGCTCGCTCCGTTCACGCCGCGTGTCCCGCTCGCGCAGTTGCGGCTGCGCCGTCGCGTCGGCCGGCGCATCGCGCGCCGCAGCGCGCTCGTCCTGGCCGCGCTGGCCGTCGCGGTGGTCGCCGCTCGCCACGCGCCGGCGCAGATCGGGCCGCCGCCGGCGCCGCCCGAGAACCCGGTGACGCCCGCGAAGGCGGTGCTCGGCAAGATCCTCTTCTGGGACGAGCAGCTCGCGAGCGACAACACCGTCTCGTGCGGGACGTGCCATCGGCCGGCGCAAGGCGGCGGCGACCTGCGCTTCGTCGCCAATCCCGGCCCCGACGGGATCCGGCCGTCGCCCGACGACCTGTTCGGCTCGCCCGGCGTGATCCGCTCCGACGCGGTGAACGAGTACGAGCCCGATCCGGTGCACGGCTTCCTGCCGCAGGCGACCGCGCGCAACGCGCAGACGAACCTGATGGCGGGCTTCCACCACGAGCTCTTCTGGGACGGGCGCGCGGCGTCGACCTTCGTCGATCCGCAGACCGGGCTGGTCGCGGTGGCGAGCGGCGGCGCGCTCGAGAGCCAGTCGCTGGCGCCGATCGTCTCGTCGGTCGAGATGGGGCACGCGGGGCGCGACTGGAGCGAGGTGACGACCAAGCTCGCGCTCTCCCATCCGCTCGCGCTGGCGGCGAACCTGCCGGCCGATGTCGCCGCCGCGCTGGCGGTCGATCCGAGCTACGCGGAGCTGTTCGATGCGGCGTTCGGCGACCCGGCCATCACGGCCGCGCGGATCGCCTTCGCGTTGGCGAGCTACCAGCGCTCGTTCGTGCCCGACCAGACGGCGTGGGATGCGTTCAATGCGGGCAACTCGGCCGCACTGACGCCGCGGCAGCAGAACGGGTTGAACCTCTTCACCGGCAAGGCGGGCTGCGGCAACTGCCACGTGCTCGGCCTCTTCACCGATGACACGTTCCGCAACATCGGGCTGCGCGATCCGGCGACCGATCCGGGGCGCCAGGCGGTGACTGGCAACTTCGCCGATCGCGGGAAGATGAAGGTGCCGAGCTTGCGCAACGCGGGGCTGCGGCGCCGTTTCATGCACAGCGGTCAGTTCGTCGACCTGAACCAGGTGGTCGGCTTCTACGACCGCGGCGGCGACTTCGCCGACAACCGCGATCCGCTGATCGTGCCGCTGCGCCTCACGCCGGGCGAGCGCGACGCGCTGGTCGACTTCGTGGCGAACGGGCTCACCGACGGGCGTGCGGCGCAGGAGGTGGCGCCCTTCGATCGGCCGCTGCTCTACGCCGAGCGCAATCTCGGCAACCCGTCGCTGTTCGGGCGCGGCTCGCGCGGGGCGGGCGGCTTCGAGCCGCGCGCCATCGCGGTGACGCCGCCCAACATCGGCAACTGGGACTTCAAGTTCGGCCTCTTCGAGGCGCGCGGCAACTCGGTGGCGCTGGCGATCCTCTCGCTGGCGGCCGCGCCGCCCGGCACCCTCTTCAAGGGGATCCCGATCAACGTCGACCTGAGCCAGATCGCCTACGTCGGCACGTTCGTCACGGCGGGCGCGGGCGCCGGCAACGGCCACGCGACGTTCGTCGGCGAGCTGCCCGACGACCCGACGCTGATCGGCCTCGAGCTCTTCGCCGAGTGGTTCGTCGCCGACCCGCTCGCCCGCGGCGGCTTCGCCACCAGCGCCGGCATCGAGTTCGACCTCTTCTGACCGCGGCGCCCGATCGCGGCGCCCCTCCGAGACGGAAACTCCCCGGCACCGCTCGATGGGTGCCGGGGAGTTTCCGTCCGGCCAGGTGGCGGGGAGTTTCCGTCCGGCTCGGAAGAATCAACCCCGCCACCGATCGATGGGTGGCGGGGTGGATTCTTCTGCCGCGGTGGCGGGGTTGATTCTTCCGTCCGCGGCGCGCGGGCTCAGCGGCGCGGCTTGAGGCCGAGTCGGACCGCGAGCGCGTGGAGGTTGGCGCGGTGCAGCCCGAGCGCGCGCGCCGCCGCGGCCCAGTTGCCGCCGTTCCGCTCGACCGCCTCCTCGATCGCCGCGCGCCGGTACGCCTCGAGCCGCTCGGCGAGCGTCCCGCCCGCCGCCGCGCCCGCCAGCGCCCCGAGCGCGCCGCCCCCCGCCGCGCCGCCGCTCGCCACCGCCTCGCCCGCGCGCAGGTCGAGGTGGCGCGGCTCGATCGGCAGCACCGTCCGCTCGCGCCCCTCGCTCGCCGCCCGCAGCGCCGCGCGCGACAGCACGTTCTCGAGCTCGCGCACGTTGCCCGGCCACGCGTAGCCAGCGAGCGCCGCGAGCGCCGCTGCCGTCGGCTCGAGCCGCCCGCAACCGAGCTGCCGGCGCAGCCGATCGAGCAGCGCCGCGGCCAGCAGCGGCAGATCGGAGAGGCGCTCGCGCAGCGGCGGGACGTGGATCGGGAAGCCGGCGAGGCGGTGGTAGAGGTCGGCGCGGAAGCGGCCGCGCTCGACCTCGCGGCGCAGGTCGCGGTTGGTGGCGGCCAGCACGCGGACGTTCACGCGCAGCGGCCGATCGGAGCCGACGCGCTGGATCTCGCCCTGCTGCAGCGCGCGCAGCAGCTTCGGCTGCAGCAGCGGCGGCAGCTCGCCGACCTCGTCGAGCAGCAGCGTGCCGCCGTCGGCCAGCTCGAAGCGCCCCGCGCGCGGGCTGACCGCGCCGGTGAAGGCGCCCGCGACGTGGCCGAACAGCTCGCTCTCGGCCACCGACTCGGGCAGCGCCGCGCAGTTCACCTGCACCAGCGGCTCGTCGGCGCGCGGCGAGCTGCCGTGCACCAGGTGGGCGACCAGCTCCTTGCCGACGCCCGTCTCGCCGGTGATCAGCACCGGCAGGTCGGTCGGCGCGACCAGCGCGATCTCGTCCAGCAGCCGCCGCGCCGCCGCGCTGCTGCCGAGGAACCCCGACTGCACCACCTCGCGCGAACGGGCGCGCGCCGCGGCGCCGCGCCGATCGACCTTCGTCTCGAGCGCCTCGATCAGCCGCGCGGTGCGCACCGCCGCGCCCGCCAGCGCGCCGAGCGTCGCGACGAACGAGTCCGCGATGCCGTCGAACGCATCGGGGCGCAACGCGTCGGCGGTCAGCGCGCCGACCACCTCGTGGCCGTCGGTGAGCCGGCAACCGAGGCAGGCGTGGATGCCGTGCAGCGCGTGCGGATCGGCGGCCAGCAACCCCTCGAACGGATCGGCGAGCTTGCTGTCGGGCGCGAAGCGGACCGGCTCGCCGCTCTTCAGGATCACGTCGAGTCGCGGGTGGTCGCCGCGGGCGTAGCGCCGCGAGAGCGCCGCAGGGACGAGGCCGTGCGCCGCCACCGGCACCAGCGCATCGCCCTCGAGCGCGAGCAGGCACGCCGCGTCGCACGGCAGCGCGCGGCAGACGGCGGCGAGCAACCGCGCGTGGCGATCGTGCGTGGCGAGCGACGCGGTGAGGTCGCGGGCGACGGCGAGCAGCGGCTCGAAGGAGGGCTCGCGAGTCATGTCATCTCCTGAACAACGTGTCGTTTGATCGACAACGTCGGGATCGTATCGATCGAACAACACAGAGCCTAACTCCAGTACTGGACTCATCTTCGAACGCGGCCCTCGATCTGCATTGGAGTGCTCCATCCCCCAAGGAGTGCCCGATGCACAGCGTCCATGAGCCGCTCGCCGACCTCGCGGTCGCCCTGCCGGCCGCCTCGCGGATCTTCCAGGAGCTCGCCCTCGACTACTGCTGCCACGGTCGCCGGCCGTTGCGCGACGCGTGCGCCGCGCGCGGGCTCGACCCGGCGGCGGTGCTGGCGCGCGTGCTGGCCGAGCCGGCGCTCGCCGACGCCGTCGACCGCACGACGCAGCCGATCGGTGCGCTGCTCGACTTCCTCGTCGCGCGCTTCCACGACGACCACCGCCGCGAGGTCCCGCTGCTGTTGGCGCTGGCCGAGAAGGTCGAGCGCGTCCACGCCGACAAGGCGAGCTGCCCGCGCGGCCTGCACGCCCACCTCGCGCGCTTCCACGACGCGATGGTCGCTCACCTCGACAAGGAGGAGCAGGTGCTCTTCCCGGCGATCCGCGCGGGACTCGGCGGCGGCTGCCACGCGCCGATCGCGCGGATGGAGGACGAGCACGTCGACCACGGCGCCGCGCTGGCGCGCACGCGCGAGCTCGCGCACGACCTCGTCCCGCCGGCCGATGCCTGCGCGACGTGGCGCGCCCTCTACCTGCGCCTCGCGCAACTCGAGCGCGACCTGATGGAGCACATCCATCTCGAGAACAACGTCCTCTTCCCCCGCGTCCTCGCTGCGTGATTCCAGTCACTGAAGGAGATCGGGTCGTGGATCGCACCAAGAAGATGTGGTGGCTGTTGGGTGCCTGCGTGGCGGGCGCCTTCTTCATTCTCGGCTTCGTCGGCAAGGAGATCTGGCGGCAGGCGCCGCCGATCCCGGAGCGCGTGGTCGCCGAGTCGGGCGCGCCGCTCTTCACGCGCGACGACATCCAGGACGGCCAGCAGGTCTGGCAGTCGATGGGCGGGCAGCAGGTCGGCTCGATCTGGGGCCACGGCGCCTACCAGGCGCCCGACTGGTCGGCCGACTGGCTCCATCGCGAGTGCGTCGCGCTGCGCGACGAGTGGGCGCGCCGCGAGCACGGTCGCCCGTTCGCCGAGCTCGACGAAGCGGCGCAAGCGGCGCTGACCGCGCGGCTCCCCGCGGCGCAGCGCACGAACCGCTACGACCCGGCGAGCGGCACGCTGACCGTCAGCGACGCGCGCGCGGCGGCGATCGCGGAGGTCGCCGCCCACTTCGACGCGCTGTTCGGCGGCGCGCCGGAGCTCGCCGGATTGCGCGAGTCGTACGCGCTCGCCGAGGCGCCGCTGCCCGATCCGCAGCGCCGCGCGAAGCTCGCCGCCTTCTTCTTCTGGACGAGCTGGGCGTGCACCACCGAGCGGCCCGGCGCGGCGGTCACCTGGACCAACAACTGGCCGCACGAGCCGCTGGTGGCCAACCGCCCGAGCGGCGCCAACGTCGCCTGGTCGGTGGTGAGCGTGGTGCTGCTGCTCGGCGTCATCGGCGCGCTGCTGTGGCGGCGCGCGTTCCGCAGCGAGCCGGAGGAGGCCGTGGCGGCGCCGCGGTCCGATCCGCTCGGCCGCGTGGCGATGACGCCGTCGATGCGAGCGTGCGCCAAGTACCTCGGCGTGGTCGTGCTGCTGTTCGTGGTGCAGGTGGTGCTCGGCGCCGTGACGGCGCACTACACGGTCGAGGGGCAGGGCTTCTTCGGCTTCCCGCTCGGCAAGTGGCTGCCGTACGCCGTGACGCGCACGTGGCACATCCAGACCGGCGTCTTCTGGATCGCCACCGCGTTCCTCGCGGCCGGCCTCTTCCTGGCGCCGCTCGTCGGCGGTCGCGAGCCGCGCTTCCAGCGGCTCGGCGTGAACGTCTTGTTCGGCGCGCTGCTCGTGGTGGTGTTCGGGTCGCTCGCCGGCGAGTGGCTCTCGATCGACCAGCGGCTCGGGCTCGATGCCGGCTTCTGGTTCGGCCACCAGGGCTACGAGTACGTCGATCTCGGGCGCGCGTGGCAGATCGGCCTGTTCGTCGGCCTCGTGCTCTGGCTCGTGCTGATGCTGCGCGGGCTCTGGCCGGCGCTGCAGGGCGGCGGGCGGCCGCGCAGCGTGGTGGCGATGTTCGCGCTGGCGTCGGCGGCGATCGGCCTCATGTACGCGGCGGGCTTCTTCTTCTCGGCGCGCACCCATCTGTCGGTGATGGAGTACTGGCGCTGGTGGGTCGTGCATCTGTGGGTCGAGGGGTTCTTCGAGGTCTTCGCGACCGCGGCGCTGGCGTTCCTCTTCACGCGGATGGGGTTGGTGAAGGAGGAGTCGGCGGGGCGCGCGGTGGTGGCATCGACCGGCCTCTACCTGGTGGCCGGCATCCCCGGCACGTTCCACCACCTCTACTTCAGCGGCACGCCGACGCCGGTGATGGCGGTGGGGGCGAGCTTCAGCGCGCTCGAGGTGGTGCCGCTGGTGCTGATCGGGCTCGAGGCGTTCCACACGTGGCGGCTGCAGCATGCGGCGCCGTGGATGGCGCGCTGGCGCTGGATCGTGATCTTCTTCCTCGGCGTCGCGTTCTGGAACCTGGTCGGCGCCGGCCTGTTCGGCTTCCTGATCAACCCGCCGCTCGCCCTCTACTACATGCAGGGGCTCAACACGACGCCGGTGCACGGCCACACCGCGCTGTTCGGGGTCTACGGGCTGCTGGCGCTCGGGCTGGTGCTGGTGGTGGGGCGCGTGATGACCGGCGAGCGGCGCTGGAACACGCGAGCGTTGCGCTACGCGTTCTGGGGCATGAACGGCGGGCTCGCGCTGATGGTGGCGCTCTCGCTGCTGCCGATCGGGCTGGCGCAGACGGTGGCGAGCGTCGACCACGGGCTGTGGTACGCGCGCTCGGCCGAGTTCCTGCAGCAGCCGTGGCTCCAGAAGCTGCGCTGGCTGCGGCTGATCGGCGACACGCTCTTCCTGCTCGGCGTCGGCTGCTTCGCCTGGTTCATGGTCGGCCTCAAGACCGGTTGGAGCCTCGCCGCGGAGGAGGAGCCCGAGCCGGCCGCGCTGCCGAGCGCGCGCGCCGCCTGACGCTGCGACGAGGGCGCGCCGTCGAGACGGAAACTCCCCGCCACCCATCGATCGGTGCCGGGGAGTTTCCGTCCGGCGCGGAAGAATCAACCCCGCCACCGTCGTTGGGTGGCGGGGTTGATTCTTCCGTTCGGGTGGCGGGGAGTTTTCGTCCGGCGGTGCGGCGCGGCGGCGCGCTGCTTCAAGTACTCTCCCGCGCCGCGCTCACCGGGCGACGCGAGGTTTCCTCGAGCCGGCGCGCGAGGAGCGTGCATGAACCGTTTCGGCGCCGCCTTCTCGACCGAGGCCGATCTCGACACCGCGGTGGAGCAGGCGTGCGCCGCCGCCATCGCCCCGCTCGCCGGCGAGCGGCCGAGCCTCGCCGTCCTCTTCGTCTCGCACGACCACGCCGACGGCTTCGATCGCCTCGCGCGCCTCGTCCGCGCGCGGCTCGGCGCCGACCACCTGATCGGCTGCAGCGGCGACTCGATCGTCGGCAACGGCCGCGAGATCGAGCAGGGCCCCTGCCTCGCGCTCTGGGTCGCCTCCTTCCCCGAAGGCGAGGTCGAACCGTTCGAGCTCACCGTCGAGGAGGAGCGCGAGCAGCTGCACGTGCGCGGCTTCCCCGGCGTCGGCACCGTCCCGCCCGGCCAGGACGCGCGCGTCTCCATGGTGCTGCTCGGCGACCCCTACTCGTTCCCCGCCGACCTCTTCCTGCAGCAGCTCGACCAAGGGCTGCCCGGCCAGAAGATCCTCGGCGGCATGGCGAGCGGCGGCTCCGGTCCCGGCACGAACGCGCTCTTCCTCGACGACGAGTGCCTGCGCGCCGGCGCGGTCGGCGTGCTGCTGCGCGGCATCGCGGTCCGCCACGTCGTCTCGCAGGGCTGCCGGCCGATCGGCCGCACGATGGTGATCACGAAGTCGAAGGAGAACGTGATCGAGGAGCTCGCCGGCAAGCCGCCGCTCGAGCAGCTGAAGAACCTCTTCGAGGAGTCGGACGGCGAGGAGAAGGAGCTGCTGACGAAGGCGCTGCGCAGCGGCGGCCTGCACGTCGGCCAGGTCGTCGACGAGTTCCAGAGCCAGCCCGAGCGCGGCGACTTCCTCGTCCGCAACGTGATGGGCATCGACCCGAAGAGCGGCGTGATGCACATCGGCGACCACGCGCGCCGCGGCCGGACCATCCGCTTCCACGTGCGCGACGCCGCCTCGGCCGACGAGGACCTGCGCCACCTGCTCGACGCCGCGCGCGCGCGCGGAGCCCCCGGCGGCGCGCTGCTCTTCACCTGCAACGGCCGCGGCACCCGCCTCTTCGAGCGGCCCGACCACGATGCGGGCGCGCTGCAGCGCCACGCCGGCCCGCTGCCCGCCGCCGGCTTCTTCTGCGCCGGCGAGATCGGCCCGATCGGCGGCCGCAACTTCCTCCACGGCTTCACCGCCTCGGTCGCGCTCTTCGACGCCGAGTAGCGCCCGCGCCCCCTCGCTCAGCGCCCTGCGCCCGGCGGCCGCAGCACCGCGTCGCGCAGCGGCGTCGGCAGCCGCTCGAGCGTCTCGATCGCCCGCACGCGCGCGGCCGCGCCCTGCCCCTCCTGCACCAGCAGCGACGCCTGCCAGAGCGCCGCGCCCGCCTCGCGCCACGCGCGCTCGTCGCCGCCCATCGCGCCGAGCGGCGTCCCGTCGAGCGGCGCGCCCCGCAGCTGCTCGAACAGCGGATCGAGCGCGCGACCGATCAGCGTCGCCGCCCCCTTCCCGCTGCCGCGCTCCGGCCCGGCGAGCTCGAGCCACGGCGCGTCGCCGGTGTGGCGGCGCGCGTCGCGCCAGCGCGGCGCCTGCGGATCGAGCGGCCCGAGGCAGTCGAGCCAGACGCCGGCGTGGTGCATCAGGTAGGGGCTCGTCGCGTCGAGCTTCGGGACGAGTTCGGCGACGCGCGCCGCGACCGCCGCCGGATCGAGGTCGCGCGCATGGCCCATCAGCCCGAGCGTCGGCAGCGCCGCCACGAAGTCGCCGCGCCACAGCGTCGCGCGCGGGAAGACGTCGAGGAAGGTCGCCACGATCGCGTCGAGCTGCTCCTCGCGCAGCTGGTAGGCGGGGATCCACTGGCAGAAGAGGCCGCCCTCGGCCAGCGCGGCGCGCGCCTGCGCGAAGTGCTCGCGCGTGTAGAGCGCCGACTCGCCGGCGCGCCACGGCACCACGAGGTCGCCGACCACGACGTCGAACGCGCCGCGCTGGCCGCGCAGGAAGGTGCGCGCGTCGTCGACGTGGAGGCGCGTGCGCGGATCGTCGAGCACGCCGAGGTTGGCGGCGGCGAAGTGGCGGCGCGCCATGCCGATCGCCTCGGGCAGCAGCTCGACTGCGTCGATCGACTCGACCGGATGGAGCACCGCCGCGCCGGCGGTGATGGCGGTGCCGAGCCCGAGGAAGGCGACGTGGCGCGGCCGCGGATGGAGCAGCAGCGGCAGGTGGCCGAGGTTGCGCAGGTCGCCGGTCGCGCCGGTGCCGCCGAGCGTGTAGTGGTTGTCGACCTTCAAGTGGAGCGAGTGGCCGCCGGCCGGGCCGCTCGGCCGCGCGAGGGTCGCCGCGATGCAGAGCGGCCCCTCCACGAGCTCGACCAGCGACTCGCCGCTCCTCGGATCGAGATGGACGCGCGGCGGCGGCCGGAAGGCGAAGCCGGCGAGCGCCACGCCGAGCAGCAGCGGCAGCAGCGTCGCCACCTTGCGCTGCGCCGGCGCGACGCGCGCGCGCAGCAGCACGCTCGCGCACGCCAGCAGGAGCAGCGCGGCGACGCTGAAGGTGCCGAACAGGCCGACCGTGGGGAAGAGCACGAAGGTGACCAGCAGCGGGCCGACCAGCGACCCGAGCGTGTTCCAGCCGAGCAGCACGCCGAGCCGCGCGCGGTCGGGCGCGCGGTCGAGCGGGCCGAGCAGCAGCGGCAGGCCGGCGCCCGCCATCGCGATCGGCGGCAGCAGCAGCAGCGCGGCCAGCAGCAAGAGCTCGCGCAGTCGGGCGCCGGCGCTGCCGGCACTGGGCGCCATGCCGTCGGTGAGGCGATCGAAGAGCTGCGGGACCGCCGCCAACGCTCCCGCCGCCGCGAGCCACGCCAGCGCGAGCGCGACGCCGCGCGCCAGCCCGAGCCGCGCGAAGAGCTGCGCCACCAGCGCGCCGAGCGCCAACGCCAGCAGGAAGGCCGCCAGCACCGCGGCGAAGGCGTGCAGCGAGCTCTCGTGCAGCTGCGCGAAGAGGCGCGTGTAGGCCGCTTCGAGGCCGAGGAGCAGCGCGCCCGACAGGAAGGCGAGCGCGCGCTCGGGCAGCGCGTCGTCCGCGATGCGGCCGTCCGCGACTCGGGCGGCAGCGACGTCGCCGGCGGCGCGCGGCGGCTCGGAGGTGCGGCGCGTCGCGCTCGTCGCACTGGTCGCGCTGGTCGCCGCGCCGCTCGCTTCGCTGCGGCGCGCCACGATGAGCGCCACGGCGCCCGCCGCCGCGCCGAGCGCGACGACGACGTGGTAGCTGCCGGAGACGCCGAAGCGCGGCAGCAGCAGGAACGGCACCGCCAGCGCGCCGGCCACCGAGCCGAACAGGTTGCAGGCGTAGAGCGCGCGCCCGCCGCCGACGCCGAGCAGCGGCGCCACCACCGGCAGCGTCGCCCCCATGCAGGTCGTCGGCAGCAGCACGATCAGCGCCGCCAGCAGCGTCTCCACCAGCCGCGCGAGCCAGGGCGCGCCGTGCAGCGCCTCGCGCAGCAGGGGCAGCAGCGTCGCGCCGCCCTCCTGCAGCGGCACCACCAGCAGCGCGCCGAGCGCCGCCAGCAGCTCGAGCCACCCATACGCGCGCAACGGCCGCTGCACGCGCGCCGCGAAGCGCGCCGCCAGGAAGCCGCCGAGCGCGAGGCCGAGGAAGACGCCGCAGAGCGTCGCCGCCGCCGCCGGCGCGGTGGCGCCGAGCAGCTCGGTGAAGCGGCGCATCCAGAGCACCTCCTGCGCGAGCGCGGCGGCGCCGGAGGCGACGAAGAGGGCCCGGACCACCCCGTGGGGGCGATCCGGGCCCGATGGGACATCACGATCAGCGGTCGCAGCGCTCATCGTCGCGATGGTACGCGCGGCCGCGCTTGGTCGAGGCGCCTCCGTCTCAGAAGCGGCGCGACCAGTTGAAGAGCAGCACGTAGTCGGCGAACGCCGCGTCGCCGTGGCCGCCGTAGCGCTGATCGGCATCGCTGCGATGGCGATTGCGGACCAGCGCGTAGGGCACCGACAGCGAGAAGACGTTCTTGCCGCGCGCCAGCACCACGCTCGGCTCGGCCGAGATCGCGAAGCCGGGGCGGCGGAAGCCGTGGTCCTTGCCGATCGGATCGTGCACCGGCACGCCTTCGATGCGCGCACCGAGCCCGAGCGAGAGCCCCTCGACGGCGTCGACCGCGTACATCGTGCCGGCGCGCGAGACGTAGCTGTCGGCGATCGACATCACGAGCTCGCCGTTCTTCGTGCGGCCGGTCTGCACCCCGCTCTCGCCTTGCGGCGTGAAGATCCAGCCGAGGTAGGCGTAGGGGGTGAAGTTGCCGATCGTGTGGAACCACTCGGCGTCGAGGATCAGGCCGAAGCCGCCGTCGCCCGGCTGGATCGACTGGTCGACGGTGCTCCCGCGGATGCGGACGTCGTCCTTCTGGCCGTCGCCGTCGAAGTCCTCGAGGACCTTCACCGAGTCCTGGACGTTGTCCTCGCCGGTCGGGAGCTTGATGCCGACGCCGAACCCGAAGTTCGAGGTCGGGTTCTCCTTCGTGTCCAGCAGCCAGCGGCGAGCGAGGATCGTGAGATCGCCGATGCCGCGGGCGGCCGTGTAGCGCCGCTCGCCGGGGAAGTCGCGGTTGGTCTGCGACCGCTCGTTCATGAAGTAGGGCAGCGTGAAGGTGACGGCGGTCTGCTCGTCCCATCCGTAGCTCATCCCGAAGGAGAGCTGGTGGATGGTGTTCTTCACCTGGGAGTTCTGGCTGTCGCGATCCTCATCCTCGGAGGTGCCGGTGAAATGGCGATCCGAGTACTGGTAGCGCCAGCCGAAGTTGAACTGCCACTGGTCGGGTTCGAGGTACGGGCTTCCTTGCGCGCCAATCACGGGCGCGCTTCCACGTACGGCGCATCAGCCTTGGGCGAGGCCGTTCCGGGCGAAGGTCAAGAAGGCGAGGGCAAGCGCGACGGAGACCGTCAGCGCCTGCCGGAACCGGGACGCGGTCGTCATGGTGGGACTCTCAACAGGTTCAAGGTTTGGGACACGTGGGCGTTCGCACCACCAGCGTTGGGTTAGAACGGCTCACCTTTCCCGGCCGCTGGTGTCGGCGTCCCGTCAGGGGCAACCGGAGTGCCGTGGCCGCCCAAAGCCGGGCGAGCAGTCCTTTCCCAAGGGTCCGTCGCGGGCGATTCGCATGTGCACGTTGAGCCTCCTCCCGCGCCCGCAGGGCGGCTACCTCCTCGCGATGACGCGCGACGAGCGGCGCACCCGCGGCATCGCGGAGCCGCCGCAGCCGGGCGCGAGCGGGGGGCGCCGCTACCTCGCGCCGCGCGATGCCGACGCCGGCGGGAGCTGGATCGTCGTCGACGAGGCGGGTCGCACGCTCTGCCTCCTGAACGGCGACGTGCAGGCGGCGCGCTTCGCGGAGTCGGACCGGTTGCAGAGCCGCGGCGAGCTGCTGCTCGAGCTGGTGGGTTGCCCGGACACCCTCGCCCTGCGCGAGGAGTTGGCGGGACGAGCGGCGGCGGGGCGTCTGGCGGTCCGGCCGTTCCAACTGGTGGTCGTCGAGCGCGACGGGGCGCTCGCCACTCGCTGGCAGTTCGACGGCGTCGACTTGTCGGTCGAGGAGGCGCGGCTGCCCTGGATCGTCACCTCGAACGGCTTCGACCCGCGCGGCGTCGCGCTCGCGCGGGCGGAGCAGTTCGCCGCGTGGCGGGAGCGGCAGGAGCGGGAACTCCCGTCCGCCGGCGCCGTCCCATGGGCCGCGTTGCTCGAACTCCACCGCAGCCACGTCGGGAGCGCGGACGATGGGCAGTTGGCATCGTTCTGTCTCCATCGACCGCTGGTCAGCAGCGTGAGCGTCACGGTGGTCGAAGCGGGGGCGGAGCAGATCGCGATGCGCTACCAGCCCGGCCCGCCCTGCCTGCGCGCTCCCCTGCACGAGGTCTGCCTGCCATGCAATTGATCCTGGTCGATCCGCGGACCGGTCGGCGCAAGTCGATCGGGCTCGACGCGACAGCGCTGCGCCTCGGGAGCGCGGTCGATTGCGACGTCGTCCTGCCCGATCCGAGCGTCGCGCCGCACGCGCTGACCGTGCAGTGGACGGCCGACGGCGTCGTGGTCGAGGCGATCGGCAAGGCGACCTTCCTGCTGAACGAGCGCAAGTTGACCGCGGCGATCCTCCACGTCGGCGACGTGGTGAAGCTCGGCACCTTCCAGCTGGTGGTGGCGCCGAGCGCCGCCGCCGCGCGTGCCGCGGCCGTGCCGCCGGCGGCGCCTGCGGTCGCAGCCGCTGCTGTCGCGAAAGCAGCCCCCGCGAAGGCTGCCGCCGCGCGCGACGAGCGCGGCGAGGAGGCCGCCGAGGACGACGGCGAGGCGGCGGGAGAAGAGGGGCTCGACGAGGGGGACGACGAGGCGGGTCGCGCGGTCGAATCGCGCGGCGCTGTGTTGGCGGCGCGGCGCGCGCAGAAGAAGCGGGTCGAGGCGTGGATCGGGGCGCTGCTGATCGTCGCGATGGGCGGCGGCCTCGCGTGGGGGTGGCGGCTCGGCTGGTTCGACGACGTCCGCAAGAAGATGGGCGGCGGAGCGACGCCGCCGCGCGGCGACGACCGTGCCGCCGCACCGACCGACGAGGGACGCGACTGGGCGCTCGAGCCGGGCAGCAACGAGCTGCGCAAGGACGTGATGGCGCCGGCGCTCGAGGTCGATCCCGACACGGGCGAGACCTTCCCGCGCGACGACGCGAGCTGGCGCAAGCCGAGCAGCTCGGCCGACATCGACGCCACCTTCGCGAAGGTCGCGCTGCTGCTCGAGAACGAGGAGTTCGCCCGCTCGCGCTGGCTGCTCTGGAAGCTGAACCCGCAGGGCGACGCCGACGTCGCGCGCGTCACGGCGCGGCGCGCCGAGGTCGAGGAGCTGACGAAGGCGGGCGGCGCGGCGCACCTCGCCTTCGTCGACGAGCTGGTGAAGAAGGGCAAGATCGCCCCGGCGCTGAACCACTGCATCGAGGAGTCGATCGAGCGGTTCCGCGGCACCGAGACGTGGTACGCGCTGCTCGAGAAGGCCGACGAGATCGAGGCGATCATCGACGAGCGCGTGCCCGAGGCGCGCCGCTTCGCCGTGAAGCAGAAGCACGCGCGCAAGCGGCCGCCCGATCTCGCGACGCGCGCGCCACCGCCCTCGAAGGTCACCTTCGCCGAGGAGTTCTCGAGCGTGCCGCGCCGCGCGCCGGCGGCGAAGGCGCCGGTGCCGGCCGCCCCGGCCGCGACCGCGGAGTCGCCGGGGCGCTCGCCAAGCGACGGCGCGGGGACGGAAGCGGGATCGGGAGCGGCAGCTGGATCGGCCGCTGGAGCCGCCGCGGGCGCGCCGAGCGCCGCCTCGACCGCCGAGCAGCAGGCGGCCGCCACGGCGTTGACCGCCGCCTTCGCCGCGCTCGATGGCGCGAAGGCGGGCGCCTTCGCCGCGCGGCTCGAGGAACTCGTCGCCGCCGCGGGCCGCTTCGAGGGGGCCGCGCTGCCGGCCGTGCGCGCGCGCCTCGACGCGCTCGCCGTCGAGCTCGAGAGCGCGCCGGAGAAGGCGGCGCTCGCCGACCTGCGCGCGAAGTGCCTCGAGCTGCGCGCGGCGCGCGAGGCGGCGCTCGCCTTCATCTTCGACGCGTCGCGCTACTTCATGCTCGATCCGAAGTCGTCCGGCGCGCTCGGGCAGGTCGACGAGCTGGCCGCCGCGCAGAAGGAGGTCGAGCGGCTCGTCGAGGGCGTGCGCGACCACTACGGCAGCGAGCTCGGCGGCGCGCCGGGGCCGATCGTGAGCCTCTCGGAGCGCTACGCGCGGCGGGTCGCGGAGGTGCAGGCGCTCGATCAATGGCTCGCCGGCCGGAAGCAGGCGTTGAACGATCGCGCCGAGCTGCTGGCGACGCGCCTCCTGCCGCCCGGCACGACGAAGGTCCACGTGCGCAACTACGCGCTCGACGTCGACGAGCGGGCGCGCCTCGATCGCGATCGCGAGCTGCGCGCCGCCATGCAGCGGTTGCGCGGCGTGCCGAGCGAGGCGCTCGAGCTGCTGGCGGCGGTGAACACCTACCGCGAGCTGCTCGGGCGGTCGCCGCTGGCGCATGACGGCGCGCTGGCGAACAGCGCGGCGGTCGCGGTGGCGCAGCGCGCGAAGGAGGCGAAGGGGCAGAAGGAGAGCGATCCGCAGCCGCTGCCCGACGCGGGCGGGACGACCGGCGCGGTGAACTACCTGCGCGGGCGGTTCAGCGCGCGGCAGGCGGTGGCGGCGTGGTGCAAGATCGCCGGCGCGCATCGCCATCTGCTCGACGCCGACCACCGCGCGCTCGGCTCCGCCGTCGAGCCGAAGTACTGGGTCGCCAAGTTCGGCCGCTTCGTCCCCGCGGGGAGCTGACCCACCAGGCCGCCGCCTCGCGAGCCGTACCGGCCGGCACGTTCGAGGGGCGGCGGGGAGGGGCGCCGCTGCGCCGCCGCTCGCCCTCCACGGGTGCGGAACTGACCGCCGTTTTCTCCCCGCCACCAGTGCGGATCCGACCGCCGTTTTCTCCCCGCCACCTGCCGACGTGCATCTGCCCCGCCACCGCCCGCCGAGCGCTCCGAGCGCTGGGTACCCCCAGCCGCTCGCCGCTCGCCGCTCGCTCGCTCGCCCGCTCGCCGCGCCGCCGCGACCCGCCTCCGCTTGCTCGTCCGGCCCTCGAACGGCGGCGCACCCCATCCACCGCTCTCCCGCCCATGTTGGGCTTCTGCTGCGAAGCCGCGCGCAGCGCGCTTCGTCAGCAGAAAGCCCCGGGAGGCGAGCTGCGCGCCGCGCAGCCTCGCCGGCACGGGCGTTCAGCTGCATTCGGCGCAAAGCGCCGAATGTCAGCTGCAACGCCCTATTCGTGCCGCAACGCCTGGATCGGATCCATGTACGCCGCTCGCCGTGCCGGATAGAGCCCGAACACGATCCCGGTCAGCATCGAGACGCCGAGCGAGAGCACGATCGCCCACGGCGTGATCGCGGTCTCCCAGCCGGTGAACTTGCTCACGATCGGCGCGCCGCCGACGCCGAGCCCGACGCCGAGCAGGCCGCCGATCGTCGAGATCACGACCGTCTCGACCAGGAACTGCAGCACGATGTCGCCGCGGCTCGCGCCGAGCGCGCGGCGGATGCCGATCTCGCGCGTCCGCTCGGTGATGCTCGCCAGCATGATGTTCAGGATGCCGATGCCGCCGACCACCAGCGAGATCGCCGCGGTGATCAGGATCATCGTGTTGAACGTCTCCTGCGTGGTCTGCAGCGACTCGAGCTGCTCGAGCGGGACGCTCACCTCGAAGTCGCGCTTGTCGTGGAACTTGCCGAGCACCGCGTGGATGCAGCGGGCGGCCTCGAGCACCTTCTCCTCGCTCACCACGCGGCAGACCATCTGCGACAGCTCGACGCGCTCGTTCTCGTAGGAGCCGGCGCGGTAGGAGTAGTGGTTCAGGCCGAAGCGGTCGCGCACCGTCTCGAACGGCACGTAGACCTCGAGCGCGCGGTCGTCGATGCCGAGCACCGCCTTGTTCGGGCTCTGGAACTCGAAGTCGGGCAGCACGCCGATCACGTGGAACCACTCGCGGCCGACCTTCAAGTCGAGCTCGAGCGGATCGCCGACGTACTTCGCCTCGCGCAGGAGGCGCGCCCGGATCACCGCGACCCGCTTGCGCTCGACGCCGTCGCGCTGCGCCAGCACGCGCCCCATGATCGGCTTCATGTTGAGCGCTTCGAAGTACTCGGGACTCACGCCGCGCACCTTCGCCTCGATCATCCGGCTCTTGAACCAGATGGGGCGCTTCACGTCGTGGACCGGCAGCACCTGCTCGACCATCGGCACGGTCGCCTCGATCTGCTTCTGGTCCTTGAAGGTGAGCCCGTAGCGGAGCTGGAAGCTCTGCTCCTGCTTCATCGCGTCCTGGTCTTCGGGCGGCTTCTTGGCGTTGACGATGATGTTCTTGATCCCGAGCTCGCTGATCTGCTTCAGGATCGTCTGCCGTCCGCCCTCGCCGACCGAGACCATCAGCACCACCGAGGCGATGCCGAAGATGATCCCGAGCGCGGTCAGGAAGCTGCGCAGCTTGTGGCGCAGCAGGTTCTTCAGGGCGTCGGCGGCGAGTTCCGGTGCGATCACGCGCCGCTCCCCGCCGCGCGCGCCGAGTCCGACTCGACCAGCCCGTCGCGCAGCGCGACGCGGCGCGGCGCGTTGCGGGCGATGTCGGGATCGTGGGTGATCATCACGATCGTGCGGCCGGTGCCGTGGAGCTCGCGCAGGAGCGCGAGGATCGCCTTGCTGTTCACCGAGTCGAGGTTGCCGGTCGGCTCGTCGGCCAGCAGCAGCGCCGGCTCGGTGGTGAGCGCGCGCGCGATGGCGGTGCGCTGGCACTCGCCGCCCGAGAGCTCGTTCGGCTGGTGCTTCACGCGGTGGCCGAGGCCGACCTTGTCCAGCAGCTCGTGCGCCTTCTTGCGGCGGATCGCCTTCGGGATGCGCGCGTAGAAGAGCGGCATCTCGACGTTCTCCACCACGGTCAGGTGGGGGACGAGGTGGAAGCTCTGGAAGATGAAGCCGATGCGCGTGTTGCGGATGCGCGAGAGGCTCCGGTCGTCCATCTGCGCGACGTCGTCGCCGGCGAGGAAGTAGGCGCCCGAGCTCGGCCGATCGAGGCAGCCCAAGATGTTGAGCAGCGTCGACTTGCCGGAGCCCGAGGGGCCGGCGATCGCGACGTACTCGCCCGGATCGACGCGCAGGTCGATGCCCTTCAGCACCGGCACCGGATTCTTGTCGGTGCCGTAGCGCTTCTCGATGGCGCGCAGGTCGAGGATCGCGGCGGAGGGATCGCTCACGCGGGCCGCCTCGTCACGGCCCGGCCGGCGGCGCGGCCGGCGGCGCGGCGGCGGGCGCGGGCGGCGCCTCCTCCGTCTTCTCGGCGTCCTCGGGCGTCGGCGCGCCGGTCGGCACGCTCGGGTTGTAGAGCAGCACCTGCTGCCCGGCGGTGAGCCCTTCGAGCAGCTCGAGGTAGCTGTCGTTGCTCAAGCCCGGCTTCACCTCGACGCGCTGCGGCACGCGCGCCGCGTCGAGCACGTAGCACCAGTGCTTGCCGCCCTCGAGGAAGACGCACTGCAGCGGGACGTAGGTGGCGTCCTTGCGCACGTCGATCATCACCTCGGCCTTCGCGCTGATCCCGGGCTTGAGTTCGATGTCGGTGCGCGCCTCGAGCGTCACCTCGACGTCGAACTTCTTCACCTCCTGGTTGCCCTCGGTCGCGATCGCCGCGATCTTCGTGACCTTGCCCGCCATCAGCACGCCGGGGTAGGTCTCCATGGTGACGCGCGTCGCCATCTCGAGCTTGATCTTGTTGATGTCCGCCTCGTGGACCTGCAGCTTCACCTGCATCACGCGCAGGTCGGGGATCGTGAAGAGCGTGTTGCCGCCCCAGATCTCGCCGCCCACCTTCAGGTTCTGCGTGAAGTCGTCCCAGCTGTAGCGCGGATCGCCGTAGATCACGATCCCGGGGCAGGGGGCCTTGAGGATCATCTTCCCGAGCTCGTCCTGCCGCTCCTTCAGCTGCTGGTTCAGCTTGTCGAGCCGCTTCTGCGCCTGCTCGACGGCGACCTCCTTCTGGCGCAGCGTCGACTCGCTGCGCTTCTCGGCGGTGGAGAGGGCGAGCTCGGCATCCTCGAGGCCGGTCACCTTGTCACGCAGCGCCATCGGCAGCGTGTACTTCTCGAAGATCGCCTTGTCGACCTCGGCGCGCTCCTTGGCGATGGTCGCGCGGTCGAAGTTCTGCTCGTCGGTTTCGAGCACCGACTGCGTGACGAAGTCCTCCTTGCGCAGCTCGAGGCTGTCCTCGTACTGCTTCTTCGCCTTCTCCCAGGCGGTGTTCGCCTCCTTGATGGCGATGTCGAGGCGGCGCTTCTCCTGCGGGACCTCGCCCTCCTCGTACTTCTCCTTGTCCTTGATCGCCTTCTCGAGCGCGATCTTCGCCTTCTTGATGTCCGACTCGCTCTGCTTGCCCTGGATCTCGAGCTCGGTCTTGGCGGTCTGGACGTCGGCTTCGGCCTTGGTGATCTCGAGCTGCGCCTGGTCGACCTGCTGCTGCAGCTCGGCGGTGTCGAACTTGCAGAGCTCGTCGCCCTCGACGACGACCTTGCCCTCCTCGACGATCGAGATGATCTTCCCGCGGCTGCGGAAGGTGGGGACCACCTTCTGCGAGTCCTTCGCGACCAGCGTCCCGTTCTCGGTCAGCGAGATCGGCAGGTCGCCCTTCACGACGGTGAAGAGGCCGTCGTTCGAGATGGCCGACTCGGCGGCGCCGGCCTGGCCGGACTTCCACCACCAGAACCCGCCGCCGCCGACCGCCAGCAGCGCGAGCGCCGCGATGAAGAGCTTCATTCGCCGTCCTCCGATCGGGCGCCCGCGGGCGTGCCGATGCTCCAGTAGCCCTTGTCGTCGATGAAGAGGATGCCGAGATTCCGGTAGAGGCGCAGCCGCGCGATGAAGTGCTGCACGCGCCGCTCGATCACGCTGTTCTCGGCGTTGATCTTGGTGCGCCGCGCCTCGATCAGGTCGCGGCTGCCCGCCTCGCCGCTCTCGAGCTTGAACTGGAGCAGGCGGGTGTTGCGCGCTTCGTCGGCGAGGCTCTCCTCCGCCAGCTCGAGCTGCCGTTCGAGGTTCTTCAGCTGGCGCAGCGCATCCTCGATGGCGCTCTTCTCGCTGTCGATGAAGTCGGCGAAGCCGCGCCGCGTCTGCTCGATCGAGATCTCGGCCGAGCGCCACGCGTTGCGCCGATCGATCGTCTGCAGCGGGATCTCGAGGCTCAGGCTCGCCGAGCGCGACCAGCTGTCGGGGAGCGCGCCGCTCGCCGCGCGGCCGGCGCCGCCCGAGCCGTAGCTCGCCGAGAAGTTCAAGTCGGGCAGCAGGTTGTCGCGCGCCAGCCGGAAGCCGCGTTCCGCGTCCTCGATGGTGTCGCGCCGCGTCTGGATGTCGAGCCGATTGGCGAGCGCCGCCGCCACCGCCGACTCCTGCTCGAACGCGACCGACTCGAACTCGGGGTCGGTCTCGACGATCTTCACGGGCGTCTTCGGGTCGAGTCCGAGGTCGATCAGGAAGCGCTCGACTTGGCGAGCGAAGTTGACGCGCGCATCGGTGACGGAGCTCTCCGCCTCGATGCGACGGCGACGCGCCTGGATCACGTCCTCGGCGCGCTTCCGATCGACCCGCTGCAGCGCCTCGGCCTGCGCGAGGTCGAACTTCGCCGTCTCGAGGTCGATCTCGAAGTTCTCGAGCTGCCGCTGGTCGCTCACCAGTCCGAAGAACTGCTCCGCCCGATTGATGGTGAAGTCCTGCCGGAACAGCTCAAAGTCGCGCACCGAGTAGACCATCGACCGCTCGGCCTGGGTGAGCGACTCGCGGTACTGGTCGTAGCCGGAACCACGCAGCAGCGGCTGGCTGAAGCTGATGCCGGCCGAGGTCGACCAGTCGTCGGGCGCGCCGCCGTCGCCGCGGTTCATCGCCTTGTTCAAGCCGGTCGAGAGGCCGAGCGACCCGTTGGTGGGGAGCAGCTGGCTCACGCCGAACGAGCCGCCGACCGAGCTGCTGTCGGCGCCCCCTTCGCTGTCGCCCCAGACGTAGTTGACCGCGCTCGAGAACTGCGGCCCGTAGTTGAAGCGCGCCAGCGAGAAGCCGAGCCCCGAGAGGTAGAGGCTCTCCTTGCGGGTGATGTAGTCGCGGCTGCTGGTGACCGCGATCTCGAGCGTCTTCTTCAGGTCGAGCACGAGCGGCTCGACCGGCGCCGGCGCCTCGGTCGCCGCCGCTGCCGGGTCGGCCGATGCGGCCGTCGGCGTCGCGGCCGGCGGCGCCTCCGACGGCGGCGGCTCGGGCGGCAGCGCTACCGGCATCACCAGCCGTTCCGCGCGGTCCCCGAGCGCCTTCTGGTCGAACTCGCCGAGGATCTCGTCGACCTCGCGATCGGCGCTGTCGTGGTACCAGCTGCCGGTGCAGCCGCCGATCAGCGCCGGCAACGCGGCGACGGCCGGCAGCGCGATCGCCGCAACGGCACGCCCGCGCCCGGCGCGCCGCGCGGCGCGCTTCGTCACTGCGGTCCCTCTCATCCGCAAGTTCCCCCTCATCCCGCAGCGCGGCGTCTGACCCGCGGCGATCGCTCGGAACGGCTCCCGACGGCGAAGGTCCACCGGGCGCGACCTTCGACGAGCGTCGCCGTCCTCTATTCGCGCGCGCTGCCGAAGTTGCACTCGTGCGGCGACAACGCCGTCGCGAGCGGCCCGTTACGAATCCGACCCCCGATCTGTTCGTGCCGAAATCTCGCCGTTACGCAGCGCCGCTCCGATCGACGCCGCGACGCGAACGAAGCGCGATCACTGCGGCAGGCGCGCCAGCAACGCGACGATCGCCTCGCGCGCATGCGACTTCTGGTCGGGCAGCGCGGCGCGGTCGTGGAAGGCGACCAGCGGCGCCAGCAGCCGCGCCGGGATCGTCTCGCCCTGCAGCGCCTCCAGCACCAGCGCGCGCACCTTCGGCGAAGGGTCCTCGAGCAGCCGCCCGAGCGCCTCGGCCGCCGCCTCCTCCTCGGCGGCGACGAGACCGAGCGCCTCGATCGCCCCGGCACGCAGCGGCAGCGGCCGATCGGGGGCGGAGGCGGCCAGCGCCGCGGTGGCCACCGCGCGGCGGACCGGCGGCTCCATGCCCGCGCAGCTCGCCGCAGCGGCGAGCGTCGCCCCGCGCAGCTCCGGGGTCGCCGTCTCGCGCGCGGCGAGGCGCAGCAGCGGCTCCGCGGCGGGCGCCCCGCTCTGCGCCGCGATCGCCGCGACCAGCGCCGCCTGCACCGTCGTGCTCTCCTCGCTCTGCAGCCGGCGCACCAGCAGCGCGGCCGCCTCCTCGTCGCCCGTGAACTCGGCCAGCGCCTCGGCGGTCGCCGCTCGCACGCGCGCATCGCTCTCGAAGAGCGCCGCGCCGAGCGCCATGCGGGCGACCGGCCCGCCGATCGTCCCGAGCGCCGTCGCCGCCGCGGCGCGGACTGGCGGCTGCTTCTCCTCGACCAGCACGCGGCCGAGCGCCGCCAGCGTCGCCTCGCGCTCCAGGTCGGGCGCCGGGGGCAGCGTCGGCCACGCCGCTGCCAGCGCGCGCGCCGCCTCGAGCCGCCCGCGCGGGTCGCGATCGCGCGCCAGCTGCTCGCGCCATTGCGCGGCGCTCTGCTGCACGGCCACCTCGCCCGGCAACGTCGAGCCGGCGTTGAAGCGGACGAAGGGGGGCCGCTCGTCGCAGTCGACGGCGACGCGGCAGCGGCGGGCGTCGAGCGCGATCGTCGCGGTGCGCCAGCCGCCACCGCTCGGCCAGGCGACTTCGAGCGGCGCGTGGAAGAGCTCGGGCACGCCCTCGCCCGCCTGCTTCTGGTGGACGATCAGCTCGAGGCGGCGGCTCGCCGCATCGTGGCGCCACTCGCAGTCGAGCTGCGGCTGGCCCGGCGCATGGAGCCACTCGTTGAAGAAGGGCTGCAGGGCGGCGCCGTCGCCCCCCGCGCCGGCGATCTCGGTGACCAGCGCCTCGAACTCGGCCGTCGTGACCGAGCGGTTCTGGCCGCGCGCGATCCACGCCGTCACGAAGGCGGCGAACTTCTCCGGCCCGACCACGGCGCGCAGGAGGCGCAGCACCGCGGCGCCGCCCTCGTAGACGGTCGGCGTGAAGAGGTCGTCGAGCTCGCGGCAGCGGCTGCTGACCAGCGGACGCGGCTCCTCGCGCCGCGCCTCCGCCAGCCGCTCCTGCAGCGCGCCCCAGCCGAGCAGCGCCGCCTCCTCGCCCGCTTCCGCTTCGAGCCACGCGAGTTCGGCCCAGGTGGCGAACCCTTCGGCGAGCCAGAGGTCGGCGAAGGTGGCCGGCGTCACGAGGTTGCCGAACCACTGGTGGGCGATCTCGTGGACCACCAGCGCCTGCGAATCGAGCCGCTCCTCGGGCGCCACCTCCTCGGCGTGGAGATCGTCCTGGTCGAGCGTCGACGCGGCGATGTTCTCCATGCCGCCCCACGGGAACGCGGTGACGCACGCCTGGCGATAGACCGGGTAGGGGTAGGGGAGGCCGGCCAGCTTCTCGAGCAGCTCGATCATGCGGCCGGTCGGCTGCAACGCGGCGGCGGCGCGCGACTGCACGGACGGCAGCGCGTAGCCGAAGAGCGGCAGGTCGCGCAGCCGGCCGAGATCGAACTCGACCAGCGGCCCGGCGACGAGGCTCGTCAGGTAGGCGGGGTGGGGGAAGTCCATCCGCCAGTGGTCGGTGCGCAGCGCGGGCGCCGGCGCGGCGCCGTCGGTCGCTCCGGCCGTCGCGGGCGCGACCGGCGTCGACTCGATCAGCACGCCGTTGCTGATCGAGCGCCACGCGGCGGGCAGCGTGAGGAAGAGCTCGCTGCTGGCGCGATCGTCGGGGTAGTCGCGGCAGGGGAACCAGGCGCTCGCCATGGTGCACTGGTTCTGCGACCAGACCAGCTCGCAGCTGCCGTCGGCGGCGGGCGCGAAGAAGAGGCCGCGCTGCGGCGTCGCGGCGTAGCGGATCTCGAGGCGCAACGTCTCCTCGGGCGGCACTTCGCGGCCGAGGTCGATCTCGAGGCGGGTCCCTTGCTGCACGAACGGCAGGGCCGCCTCGCCGAGCGTCACGGCGCCGACCACGAGGCCATCGGCGTCGAGGGTGACCATGCGGCGCGGCGTCGCGGCCGGCCGCAGCTCGAGCTCGGCGCGCCCCTCGATGCGGCGCGCGATCGGATCGAGCGTCAGGTGGAGCGCGTAGTGGACAACGTCGACGGTGCGCGGCGGCGGCTGCTGATCGGTCGGGGCGAGCGCGGCGATCGCCTCGGCGCGCGCGCGGATCGGATCGCGCGGCGGCGCAACGGCAGGCGCGGTCGGCGGAGCGGCTTCCTGCACCGCGCAGCAGAGCAGCGCGGAGAGCGGCGGGAGGAGATGCGGGGCGAGCGGCACGCGAGTTCCGTCCGGTTCGGAGGCGTCGGCGGGGCGAGCGGGGGCCGGGAGTATGGCGCGGGGGCGGCAAGAATGGTGCGCCACCGCGCGCGAGCGATTGCGGCGGCGCGGCCCTTCCGTACCATCCGCCGCCTCGATGACTCGCCGCCCCCGCCACCTCCTCCCTGCGAAGCTCCCGCCGCGCTTGCCGCTGGCGGCGCTGCTCGCGGCGTGGCTGTTGGCGCTGCTGGCGCCGCTCTTCCACGTGCATCTCGGCCATGCGGCGCCCGAGGCGGACGCGCACGCGACGGCCCACGCCGACGAAGCCTGCGCCGACCACGCGGGCGACCACTGCGAGCAGCCGCTCCTGCCGCAGGGAGCGGAGCCGGCCTTCGCGGCGAGTTGCCCCGACGGCGGCGACTGCCAGAAGCCGGGCCATCACCACCACTCGCACGAGGCGCGGCTCCACGACACCACCGGCTGCTCGAGCTGCGCCTCCTTCTGGGAGCGGCGCATCGAGGGGCCGCTGCCGTTCGTGCTGGCGCCGCTCGCCGTCGAGCGGTGCGCGCCGATCGCAGCGCGCCTGTCACCGCCCGCGCAACGCGCCGTCTTCGCGTGGGCGCGCGGTCCGCCAGCGATGGGCCGCTCGCCGCGTCGCTGCGCGCTCTCCCTCGCCTGACGGTTCCACGCGGGTCCTGACCGGCCCCGCCCGCCCGTCCGGCTCTGCGCGCGGCGTTCCACGCCATCCGGGGCCGGTTCACGGGAATCAGGAACGATGCGTTTCCATCACTTCGCTGCCGCTGCCTGCGGCGGCTGGCTGTGCGGCGGCGTGGCCGTCGCGCAGCAGGACGGTTCGACCACTCCGGGTTCGTTCGATCGCGCGCTCGATCAGGCGCTGGCCGATTCGCAGAAGGGCTCCGCCGCGAGCCAGATGAACCTCTTCGGCGGGCAGCTGCGGCTGCTCGACCTCTCGCTCGACGCGCTGGTGAATGCCGGCACCTCGACCGAGCAGGACGAGTCGATCGAGCAGCTGCAGGGCGGCGGCCACGATCCGAAGCAGCGCGGCTTCACGCTGTCGCAGCTCGAGCTGTCGGCGCTCGGCGCGATCGATCCGTGGTTCCAATTCGAGTCGCACCTCGTCTACTTGCTCTCGCCCGAAGGGGAGTCGGAGTTCGAGCTCGAGGAGGTCTTCGCGCGGAGCAGCGCGCTGCCATACGGGCTGCAGTTGAAGGTCGGCCAGTACATGACCGAGTTCGGCCGCATCAACTCGCAGCACCCGCACGCGTGGGACTTCATCGACCAGCCGGTCATCCACAGCCGCGTCTTCGGGCCCGACGGCATGCGGGCGCCGGGGGCCCGCCTGTCGTGGCTCGCGCCGCTGCCGTGGTTCGCCGAGCTCTACCTCGGCCTGCAGAACTCGCGCGGCGAGACGATGGCGAGCTTCCGCGGCAGCGACGAGGAGGAGGCGCCGGGCGGCCGCGTCGCGGTCGAGCGCACGACGCGCAGCCTCGCCGACTTCGCGTGGTCGTCGCGGCTGCTGCAGTCGTTCGACCTCTCCGACGAGACGGTGAGCCTGTTCGGCCTCTCCGGCGCGTGGGGACCGAGCGGCGGCGGAGCGTCGACGCAGAGCGCGCTCTACGGCGCCGACCTCAAGGTGAAGTGGCAGCGCAAGCAGAACGAGGCGGGCTGGCCCTTCGTGATCTTCCAGGGCGAGGCGATCCGCCGCATCTACGGCACCGAGCTGCAGCAGTTCGACCCCGACGGCACGCCGTCGACCGGCGACGAGTTCGCGCTGCCGGGCGACACGCTCCACGACACCGGCTTCTACAGCTACGTGCTGTGGGGCTTCCGGCGCGACTGGGCGGCCGGCCTGCGCTGGGAGCTCGCGCGTGCGAGCGGCGCCGGCGTCGAGGCGCGCGCCGACGACGCGCTCCGCGACGATCGCCAGCGCTTCTCGCCGATGGTCGTCTGGCACCCGTCGCACTTCTCGCGGGTCCGCCTGCAGTACAACCTCGACTTCGCCGACCACCTGGCGCACGACCGCGCCCACAGCGTCTGGCTCGGCTTCGAGTTCGTGCTGGGCAACCACCCCGCGCACACCTACTGAGAGGGCGACACGATGAACTTCCTCCAGTCCTGGTGCGTCCCGCTCGTGGCGTGGTTCGCAGCGCTCGCCGCCTCCTCCGAGCCGCTGCGCGTCTGCTGCACGGTGCCGTCGATCGGCAGCATCGCGCAGGAGGTGGGCGGCGATCGGATCGCGCTGACCGTCTTCGCGAAGGGCGGCGAGAACCCCCATTTCCTCGACGCGCGGCCGAGCCACGTGAAGGCGCTCGCCGCCGCCGACCTCTTCGTGCAGCAGGGGATGGAGCTCGAGATCGGCTGGGCGCCGGTCCTGCTGCAGCAGTGCCGCAACGCGAAGGTGCAGCCGGGGCAGCTCGGCTTCCTCGACGCGTCGGTGGTGGTGACGCCGCTCGAGGTGCCGACCGCTCCGGTCGACCGCTCGCACGGCGACGTCCATCCGGGCGGCAACCCGCACTACATGACCGATCCGGTGAACGGCTTGAAGGTCGCGCGGCTGCTCCGCGAGCGCTTCACGCAGCTGCTGCCCGAAGCCGCCGACGGCTTCGCGCAGCGCTGCGCGCGCTTCGAGCAGCGGCTCTGCCGTGCGCTGGTGGGCGACGCGCTCGCCGACGCCTTCCCGGCCGACACGGTGATCAAGCTCGCCGAGTTGCAGGCCGACGGCCGGCTCGCGGCGTTCCTGCAGCAGCAGGGGCGCAGCGAGAAGCTCGCCGGCTGGCTCGGCGTGCTGGCGCCGTACGCCGGGACGGCGGTGATCGCCGACCACAACCAGTGGATCTACTTCGGGCGCCGCTTCGGGCTCCTCTTCGCCGGCTACCTCGAGCCGAAGCCGGGCGTCGCGCCGTCGACTCGCCATCTCGGCGAGCTGATCGGCGCGGCTCCGGCGGCGAACGTGAAGCTGGTCTTCACGGCGCCCGGCTTCGACCCGAAGTCGGCGCGCTTCGTCGCCGAGAAGCTCGGCCTGCCGCTGCTCTCGCTCGCCCATGAGGTGGGGGCGACGGCGACGGCGACCGACTACGTGGCGATGGTGCAGTTCGACGTCGAGCAGATCGGCGCGGCGCTGGCCCGGGCACGCGGCGGGGGGGCTTGATGGCGCCGTTCGACGCCGAGCTGCTGCTCTCCTGCCGCGACTTGGTCGCGGGGCACGGTCGCACGGCCGTGCTCCGCGACGTCACGCTGCAGGTGCGCGCCGGCGAGTTCTGGTTCCTGCTCGGCACCAACGCGACGGGCAAGTCGACCTTGCTCGCGACGCTGCTCGGCGTGCTGCCGCCGTTGCGCGGCGTCGCGGGCTACGGGCCGGGCAGCGGCTGCGCCGAGCTCGGCTACGTGCCGCAGCGCTGCGAGCTGGCGCAGAACCTGCCGACCACCGCGCACGAGCTGGTCGCGCTCGGGCTGGTGGGGCTCCCGCTGTCGCGCGCGGAGCGCGACGAGCGGGTGGCCGACGCGCTCGGGCAGGTGGGGCTTCGCGAGCAGGCGCACCGGAGCTACTGGTCGATGTCGGGCGGGCAGCGGCAGCGGGTGATCGTGGCGCGGGCGCTCGCGCGCCGGCCGCGGCTGCTGTGCGTCGACGAGCCGATGAGCCACCTCGACCTCGTCACCGAGCGCGCGCTGCTCGAGCTCTTCGCGCGGCGCAACCGCGAGGAGGGGCTCGCGATCGTCTACGTCAGCCATGACGTCGCGGTGGCGGCGGCGCTCGCGACCCACGTCGCGCTGGTCCACCACGGCGGCCTCGAGGCGGGGCCGGCCGACGCGCTGCTCGACGCGGCGAAGCTCGAGCAGGCGTACGGGGCGCCGGTGCCGGTGGCGCCGATCCCCGGCTTCGAGCGCACGCGGCCGCGCCTCTTGCCGATCGGAGGCGCGTCGTGATCGAGGCGTTCCGCGACGCGTGGGCGCTGTTCGGCGACAGCTGGCTCGCCGCGTGGCTGGTGGCGCTGCTGCTGTCGGTGATCGGCGTCTTCGTGGTCGTGCGCGACCAGATCTTCGTCGGCGCCGCCATCGCGCAGGCGTCGACGCTCGGGATCGCGCTCGGCTTGTGCCTCGGCTCGGAGTGGAGCAGCGAGGGGAGCTTCTTCCGGTCGGACAGCTTCCTGTCGATCGTCGCGGTGCTCTTCGCGGTGGCGACCGCGCTGGTCACCGCGCGCGGCGGGGCGGCGCGCTTCGAGAGCCACGAGGCGATCACCGGCTTCATCTTCCTGCTCGGCGGCAGCGGCGCGCTGCTGGTCATCGCCCACAGCCCGCACGGCCTCGACGACGTGCAGCGGCTGCTGGCGTCGAGCGGCATCGGGGCGACGCGGCGCGACGTCTTCGTGCTGGCGCTGCTCTGCGCGACGACGCTCGCGTTCGTCGCGTGGCGGCGGCGCGAGCTGCTGCTCTTCGCGATCGATCCGGCGACGGCGCGCGCGCTCGGCGTGCGGCGGCGCGCCGACCTGATGGCGGCGGCGTGGCTCGGGCTCGCGCTCGGCTTGTCGATGCGGGTGTCGGGGATGCTCTACGCGTTCGGCTGCCTCGTGCTGCCGGCGCTGATCGCCAAGAGCCTCTGCCGGGCGGCGCTGCCGATGTTCGTCGCGGCGCCGCTGATCGCGGTGGTGGCGTCGATGGCGGCGGCGTGGCTCGGCCATGCGGGCGACTTCAACCAGGCGCAGGTGGCGGTGGCGCTGCTCTGCGGGCTGCTCGCCGCGGCGTGGGGCGGGCGCGCGCTGCGCGGGAGGTAGCGGCCCTGCGCGGACGGCGAGGAGGCGCGAAACGTTTGCCGGGCGCGGCGCAGCGGGGCAGATCGCTGCCGGGACGCAGGGGCGGGTCCGTCGATCGAGGAGGCGCGGCGTCCGTGCACGAGGCGCGGGCGGCACGCTCACCGACGAGCGACGGGGAGGCACGCGCGATGGCGGCGAACGACGGGACGGCGGGCACCTATCCGGAAGTGCTCGATCGGCTGCGCGAGATCGGGCTGCTCGAGGAGCAGACGCTCCTGGCCGAGACGTCCGAGCTCTTCCTCACCGATGCGGCGAGCACCCTGAACGCGATCCAGGAGGCGTTCGCGTCGGGCGATTCGGGCAGCCTCGAGCGCGCGGCCCATCGGCTGAAGGGCGCCGCGCTGAACCTCGGCGTCCAGTCGATCGCGCTGCCGACCAAGCTGCTCGAGGAGAACGCCCGCCGCGGCGAGTTCGCCGGCGGCCCCGAAGCGATCGCCACCATCGAGCGCGAACTGGCCGACGTCGGCCGGTGGCTGCGCGACCTCGCCGCCCACCCCCCGACCTAGGTGGCGGGGAGTTTCCGTCCACCACGGTGCCGGGGAGTTTCCGTCCGGATGGATGGAAACTCCCCGGCACCGTCGTGCGGCACCGTGGCGGAGGGGCGCGGTCAGGGGGCGCCGAGGCGGGCGCGGCAGAGGGCGAGCAACTCGCGCTCGACGTCGGCGAGCGGCGCGGCGGCGGCGAGGCGCACGATCGCCGGTTCGGCGCGCGCGAGCTCGTCGTAGACGCGCGCCACCGCGCGCAGGTCCTCGAGCTTCTCGAAGCTGCTCACGCTCGCGCGATTGGCCGCGATCCGCGCCAGCGCCGCCTCCGGCGTCAGCTCGAGCAGCACCGTGAGGTCAGGCGTCGGCGCGATCGAGCGGCTGCGCGCCAGGATCGCCGCGACCGGCACGCCGCGCGCCCCCTGGTAGGCCGCCGTCGACCAGTAGGTCCGGTCCTGCACCACCCACGCCCCGCGCGCGAGCGCCGGCGCCACTCGCTCCGCCACGTGCGCCGCTCGATCGGCGTGGAAGAGCTCGAGCTCCTGCTCGCCGCTGGTCGTCCGCTCCTTCGCCGCCAGCAGCCGCCGCAGCTCGATCCCCGCCGGCGACGTCCACGGCTCGCGCGTCTCGACCACCTCGTGCCCGCCCTCGCGCAACGCCGCCGCGAGCCGCGCGCACAACGTCGTCTTGCCGGTGCCGTCGATCCCCTCGAGGACGATCAGCCGACCGCGCGGCGGCGTCGCCGTCCCGCGCTCGCTCGCGCGCGCTTCGGTCGGGCGCATCGGGTCGATCGGACGCTGCGGGCTCGTCGGGCTCTCGGGGCTCATGGCGGCGCAGCGTAGCGGCGGTAGCTTCGCGCGCTCCTTGGACAGCGAACCCACCACGCTCGAGCGGCGCGTCCTGGCCGGCACCGGCCTCCAGCTCGCCGCGCGCATCGCCTCCGCCTTCTGCTCGGCCTCGGCGATCCTGCTGATCGGCCGCCATCTCGGCGACGAGCGGCTCGGCCGCTTCAACTTCCACTTCACCCTCTTCCTGATCGTCGGCGCGCTGGTCGATCTCGGCTCGATGGCGATCGCCGTCCGCGAGGCGACCCGCCACCCCGAGCGCGAGGCGGCCGTCCTGCGCGCCACCTTCCGCATCCGCCTCGCCACCGTCACGCTCTGCGTGCTGCTCTGCGCCGCGATCTCGTGGTGGAAGGAGGGGAGCCTCGCGCGCGCCGCGCTGCCGATGGTGGCCGCGCTCCACCTGCTGGCGGTCGCCCCCTGCACGGCGGCGGCGTGGCTGCAGGTGCGCGTGCGCCTCACCGCGATCGCGCTCGCGCCGCTCGCCGGCTTCTCGCTCTACATCGGCGCGGTGCTCCTGCTCACCCGCGCCGACGTGCACGAGCCGGGCCTCTTCCTGCTCGCCTTCGCCGGCGGCCTCTTCGTGCAGGGCCTAGTCCCGTGGCTCGCCGCGCGCCGCCACGTGGCGCTGCTCGGCCCGGTCGAGCCGGGGCTGGTGCGCGAGCTGCTGCTGGCGATGGTGCCGCTCGGCCTCTCGGCGGCGCTCTCGACCCTCTACTTCCGCATGGACGCGCTGCTGCTCAACTCGCTCTGCGGCGACGCGGCGAACGGCCGCTACGCGCGCACCTTCCCGATGCTCTCGCTCGCCATCGCGCTGCCGACCTACCTCACCTCGGCGCTCTTCCCGGCGCTGACGCGCGCCGCCGGCCGCGGCCCCGCGCCGCTCCTGGCGCTGACGCGCCGCGCCTGCACCGTGCTGGCCGGCTTCGCGCTGCCCGCCGTCGCGATCTGCTTCGCGTGGGGCGGCCAGGTGCTCTACCTCTTCTGGGCGCGCCACGGCGAGGGCGAGCGCTACGCCGACTTCCTCGCCGACAACGGCGACCTGCGCCGCTGCTTGCCGCTGCTGGCGATCGCGGGCGTCGCGATCTTCCTCACCTACCCGCAGATGCACGCGCTCACCGCGCTCGGCCGCCAGCGCGTGCTGGCGCGCGTCTCGGTGGTCGCGCTGCTGCTGAAGCTCCTCGTCTCGAGCGTCGCGATCCGCGCGCAGGGGGTCCTCGGCGCCGCGCTCGGCACGCTGCTCACCGAGTGGTTCGTCTTCGCGTGGGTCACGCTCGAGCTGCGGCGCGCCACCAGCGGCTTCGCGCCGTCGCGCGCGCTGCTGCGGCCGCTCGCGGCGGGCCTCGCCGTCGCGGCCGTCGCGTGGCCGCTGCGCCACCTCGCGCCGTGGTGGACGGTGCCGCTCGGCTTCGCGCTGCAGGCGGGGGCGCTCTGGCTCGGCGGCGCGCTGCCGCTGCGGCTCGGGATCGATGAGGCGGCGCAGCGCCCCGCAGGTGCGGCGTGACGCGCCGCCGCTCGATCGGCATCGACGTGCGCGCGGCGTTGCGCGGGCCGTGCGGCATCGGGCGCGTCGCGGTGGAGCTCGCGCAAGCGCTGGCGCGGCTCGATCCGGCGCTGCAAGTCGTCCTCTACGGCGCGTCGCGCCACGGCCGCGACTGGGCAGCGCCGCTGCCGTGCGAGCTGCTGGATCTCCCGAACGTCCGCCTCTTCGCGCCGCGCCTGCCGGCGAAGCTGCTGCAGTGGGCGGCGCGAATGCCGGGCTTCGCGACCGATTGGCTCACCGGCCCGCTCGACGCCTTCCTCCACACCGATCTCGTCTACGTGGCGGGACTGCGTTGCCCGCAGTTGGTGATCGTCCACGACCTCGCGTTCGAGGTGTCGCGCGACTTCCACGAGGAGGGGTTCCACGAGCCGGCGCGCGCGCGGCTCTCCGCCGCCATCGACACCGCCGCCGCGCTGATCGTGCCGAGCGCCGCCACGCGCGACGACCTCGTCTCGCGCTGGCATGTGGCGAGCGAGCGGATCACGGTGGTGCCGCTCGGTTGCGATCACGTGCTGCGAGGCGCGGCAGGCCAAGCGAGCGGCGCAACGCTGCCGCGGTTCGAGCGGCCCACCGCCGCGCCGCGCGCCGGCTACTTCGTCCACGTCGGCACGCTCGAGCCGAGGAAGAACTTGCCGCGGCTGGTGCGCGCCTATCGGGCCGCGCGCGCGCAAGGGCTCGCGCAGGAGCTGGTGCTGGTCGGCGCGTGGGGGTGGAAGCGCGAGGAGCTGGAACGGGAGCTCGCGCGCTGCGGCAGCGACGCGCCGGTGACGGTGCGCGGCGCGGTGCCGGAAGCGGAGCTCCTCGCGTGGCTCGCGCACGCCGACGCGCTGGTCTATCCGTCGCTCTGGGAGGGGTTCGGCCTGCCGGTGGCGGAGGCGTTCGCGCTCGGCGTGCCGGTGATCACCTCGAACCGCTCATCGACGCGCGAAGTGGCGGGCGACGCCGCGCTGCTGATCGACCCCGAGTCGGAGCCGGAGCTCGCCGCCGCGCTGCTGCGGTTGGGCCGCGACGCCGCGTTGCGCGCCGAGCTGGCGGTCCGTGGCCAGGAACGCGCGCGCCGCTACACGTGGGAGGCGATGGCGCGCGGGGTGCGCGAGTTGGTGGAGCGGGTGGTCGCGAGCGGTCGGCGTTGATCGACCTTCGAGCGGCGCTCCGAGCTCGGCGACGCTCCCCGCTACCATCCGCTCCTCATGCGGATCGCGGTCGATGCGAGCGTGTTGGAGACGGCGCGGCCGACCGGCGTCGAGCGGGCGTTGCGGGAGCAACTGCGGGCGCTGGCGGCGATGGCGTCGGAGGCCGGCAGCGCGGCTTCGCGCCATGAGTTCCTGCTGATCGCGCGGCGGCCGATCGAGCTCGGCTTCGCGCTGCCGGAGCGCTTCCGCGTGGTCGACCTCGCGGCGCACGCGCCCGGCCGCTGCTGGCGCGAGGCGCTGCTCGATCCGCTGCTGCGCCGCGAGAAGGTGGCGCTGCTCCATTCGCCGGTGCTGGCGCTGCCGCTCGCTCTGCGGCGCGCGCCCTACGCGATGGTGGCGACGGTCCACGAGGTGCCGTGGCGCGAGCCGGGCGGCGGCGCCGGCCTCGAGCTGGCGCGCCGCTTCCGGCTCGCCGACGCGGCGCGCCGCGCACACCGGCTGATCGCCGTCTCGCAGCGCACGCGCGACCACGTCGTCGCGCTCCATCCGCAGGCGGCCGCGCGCACCGTCGTCATCGGGCACGGCGTCGAGCCGCGCTTCGCCCCGCAGCCACCGCCGTCCGCGCCGTCCGCGCCGTCCGCGCCGCCCGACGCCGTCACCGCGCCGCGCGACTTGCTCGCCACCGAGCGCGCCGCGCTGCTCGCTCGCTACCGACTGCCCGACGCGCCCTTCCTCCTCTTCGTCGGCGCCGCGCGCGCGCGGAAGAACCTCGCCGGGCTGCTGGCCGCCTACGCCGGGTTGCCCGCCGAGTTGCGCGAGCGCCACCCGCTGCTGCTCGCCGGCGTCACGGGTGACGCGGTCGCGCCGCTGCAAGCGCAAGCGCAGCAGCTCGCCATCGCCGATCGGCTGCTGCTGCCAGGCTTCATCGACGACGTCGACCTGCCGGCGCTCTTCCGCGCCGCGCACGCGCTGCTCTTCCCGTCGCGCTTCGAGGGGTTCGGGCTTCCGCTACTCGAAGCCATGGCGAGCGGGCTCCCGATCGTCGCCTCGCGCGGCGGAGCGCTGCCCGAAGTGGCGGGCGACGCAGCGCTGCTGCTCGATGACGATGCGACCGCCGCGCTCGCCGCCGCGATCGCTCGCATCGCCACCGACGTTCCGCTGCGCGAGCAGCTCCGCGCTCGCGGCCTCGCGCGCGCCGCGACCTTCCGCTGGTCGCGCGCCGCCCTGCAACTGCTCGCGCTCTGGGAGTCGTGCGCGTGATCGTCGTCGACGCTTCCGGGATGCCCGACTTCGCGAGCGGCGCGCGGACGCGCCTGCGCGGCTGGCTCGCGCAGTGGCCGCAGCTCGCTGACGCCGCGACGCCGCGCCCGCCGCTCGGGCTCCTGATCGCGCGCGGCAGCACGCTGCTGCACGGCCTCGAGCTGCGCGGCATCGAGGTGGAGGAGGTGGCACCGGCCGGTGGGCCGTGGCAGCGCTCGCTCGCGCGACTTCGCGGGGGGGCAGCACCGAGCGGCCTCGCGGCGCGCGCGCGCCTCTGGCAGTCGGAGACGGTGCCGCCGTGCGGGCCGCGCGGCGTGCCGGCGCTGGTGACCATCCACGATGCGCGTTGGGCCGAGCCGCGCGCCGCCACCAACGCCTCGCTCTTGCGCTGGCTGCCGCGCTACCTCGCCGCGCGCCATTGGATCCCGCGCCAAGCGCGCCAGTGGGCGGGCGTCGTCACGGTGTCGCCCGCCGCCGCGCGTCGCTTGGCGCACGTGCTGGCGCTGCCCGACTCGCGCGTCCACTGCATCGGCAACGCGACGGTCGCGACGCCGACGCCGCTGCCGCGCGCCGCCGCGCTCGAGCTGCTGGAGCGCCACGGCGTGGCGAGCGGCAGCTACTTCGTCGCGCTCGGCCACCTCGAGCCGAGGAAGGGGCTCGAGCTCGCGCTCGAAGCGCTGGCGCTCGCGGCGGCGCGGTGCGGGACAACGGAGCGATCGGGCGCGCTGCCGTTGCCAGAACTGCCGCCGCTGCTGGTGGTGGGGGGCGGCGATCTCGCCGGCTGGCAGGCGCGCGCGGCGGCGCTGCAGCTGCGTGATCGCGTCCGCTTCGTCGGCCGCCTCGCCGACGACGAAGTGGCGACGCTGCTGCAGCACGCGCGCGCGCTCCTCTTCCCGTCGCGCTACGAAGGGTTCGGCCTGCCGCTCTACGAGGCGTTCGCGCTCGGCTGTCCGGTCGTCGCGCGGCCGCTCGACTGCTTCGAATCGCTGCGATGCGACGCGCCGTCCGCCACGTCGGCCGCCACGCTGATCCGGCCCGAGCCGACCGCCGCCGCGTGGGCCGCCGCGCTCACGGAGTTGGCGAGCCGCCCGCCGCCCGTGCTGCCGCGCGCGCCGCTCGAACTTGGCGAGCGCTTCACGTGGCGCGACACCGCGGCTGGTTTGGCGGCGCTCTGGACGCGCACGCTCGCGGCCCGCGAGTGACGCTCCGTCGCGACCGCTCACCGCGCAGTCGCACGCGCCGCTCCTACAATCGCCCGCCCGTCGATTCCCGTGAAGGCGCCTGCGCATGCTCGACTCCGCCGAGAACCTGGTGCGACTGCTCCATGCACGCCTCGCGCCGACGGCGACGTTGCGACTCGCGCTGCGGCTGCTGGCCGCGCGCCGGCGCGAGCTCGCGACGCCGCCGGTGCCGCTCGCGTCGCGGGCGCACCTCGACTTGCAGGATGCGGAGGCGGCCGCCGATCTCGCGCGCGCGGAGCAGGCGGAAGGGGGCGGGGCGTGGCTCGCCGAGGTGGTGGCGGAGCTCGGCTCGCTCGAGTTGGCGCCCGAGCGGTTCGACGACGGCGCCTTCGCGGCGATGCAACGCAGCGTCGCCGATCAACTGCGCGGCAGCGTCGAGGACGCCGAGTTCGAGGCGCAGTGGCGGCGGCTCGCGCCGGCGGAGGCGGCGGTCGATGCGAGCGCGGTGGGCGGTGACGCAGCGCCGGCCGCGGCGGGCGCGACCGCGGCGGTCGCGAGCGGCACGCCGATCGTCGATCTCGTCGTCCGCCATGCGACGCGCCTCTCCTTCGTCGCCGAGCGCAACGGCGTGCCGCTCGTCGAAGCGGTGGTGGTGACGAATCGCGGCGCGGCGCCGCTCGAGGGGGCGGAGCTGCGCCTGCAGGTGGGCCCCGATTTCGGGCCGCCCGCCCGCTTCGCGCTGCCGCGCCTCGAGCCGGGCGTCCCCTTCACGCTCGCCACGCCCGACGTCGCGCTCGATCGCGCGCGCCTCGCCGTGCTGACCGAACGCGCGAGCGGCGCGCTCCACGTCGAGCTGCGCAGCGGCCTCGCGATCCTCGCGCGGCAGCGCTTGGCCGTCGAGCTGCTGGCGTGGAACGAATGGACGCGCTCGCTCGCCGACGAGCTGCTGGCCGCCTTCGTGCTGCCGAACGACCCCGCCGTCGCCGAGCTGCTGGCCGCCGCGCGCGATCGGCTGCGGGCCGCGACCGGCGACGCCGCGTTCACCGGCTACCACGGCGGCAGTCGCGAGCGGGTCGACGCGGTCGTGCGCGCGCTCGCCGAGACGCTGCCGGCGCAACAGCTCACCTACCACGCGCTGCCGGCCAGCTTCGAGAAGGAGGGGCAGAAGCTGCGCCTCCCGCAGCAGCTGCTGGCCCATCGGATGGGCAACTGCATCGAGCTCTCGCTGCTGCTCGCCGCGCTCTTCGAGCAGGCGGGGCTGCACGCGCTGCTGCTGCTGGTGGAAGGGCACGCGATCGTCGGCGCGTGGCGGATCGCCGATCAGTTCCCGTGCGTGACCGTCGACCACCTCGCCACCGTGAAGAAGCTCACCGAGGTCGGCGACCTGCTCTGGCTCGACGCGACGGTGCTGGTCGGCGGCGGCGACTTCGCGGCGGCGGTGGCGGCGGCGCGAAAGCTCCTCGAGGACGGCGCGCGCTTCCAGAAGGTGGTCGACGTGAAGGCGGCGCGCGGCGCCGGGATCGTGCCGCTGCCGACGCCGGGCAGCGTGCCGCTCGGCGTGGAGGCGGCGAGCGCGGGCGCAGGCAGCGCGACGGCGAACGGCGCAGCGGGCAGCGCAGCGAGCGGCGCAGCGGGCAGCGCGCAAAGTGCGGATCCGACCGCCGTTTTCTCCCCGCCACCGCAGTTGCGCGATCGGCTGACGCAGTGGAAGCAGCAGCTGCTCGACCTGTCGCTGCGCAATCGGCTGATCCACTGGCGCGACAGCAAGCGCTGCGTCGTGCTCGAGGCGGGCTCGCTCGCCGCGATCGAGGATCACCTCGCCGATGGCGGCAGCTTCGACTTCGCCGGCAAGAGCGTGCTCTCGGCCGGCGATCCGCGCGCCGCCGAGCTCGCCGCCGCGCGCGGTGCCGCCGCCGTCATCGCCGCCGAGCAGCACGACTTGCTGGCGCAGGGCGCGCTGCTCACCCGCCATCCGCACGACGAGCTGCAGGAGCGGTTGCTGACGCTCTTCCGCGAGGATCGCACCCACGTCGAGGAGAGCGGCTCCTCGACCCTCTTCCTGGCGCTCGGCTTCCTCGAGTGGTACGAGTCGCCCTCGAGCCAGCTCCCGCGCCTCGCGCCGCTCCTGCTGCTGCCGGTGGTGCTCGAGCGGCGCGGCGTCGCCCGCCGCTTCACGCTCAAGCTGCGCGACGACGAGCCGCGCCTGAACGACGCGCTCCTCGAGAAGCTGAAGAGCGAGCTCTCGATCGACCCCGAGCCGCTGCGCGCGCTGCCGCAGGACGACCACGGCGTCGACGTCGCGGCGCTGCTCGAGCGCTTCCGGCAGCTGGTCGCCCGCGTGCCGCGCTTCACCGTGGTTGAGGAGGCGCGGCTCGGCTTCTTCTCGTTCGCCAAGTACCTGTTGTGGCGCGATCTCGAGGAGCACGCCGAGGCGCTGCTCGAGAGCGAGCTGGTCCGCCACCTCGTGAAGCGCGCAGACGGCGGCGCCCTGCCCGATCCCGCCTTCGTCGAGGCGCGCCGCCTGGACGAGGTGCTGCCGCCGACGAAGGCGCGCGTCGTGCTGGACGCCGACTCGAGCCAGCTGGTCGCCATCGAGGCGGCGGTGCGCGGCGCCACCTTCGTGCTGCAGGGGCCGCCCGGCACCGGCAAGTCGCAGACGATCGCCAACGTCATCGCCGGCTGCATCGCGGCCGGCAAGCGGGTGCTCTTCGTCGCCGAGAAGCGCGCGGCGCTGGAAGTGGTGGCGAACCGCCTGAAGCGCGCCGGGCTCGGCAGCGCCTGCCTCGAGCTCCATTCGCAGCGCGCCGCCAAGCACGAAGTGATCGGCGAGCTGGCGCGCACGCTCGAGGAGGCGCCGACCGCGCGGCGCGAGGACGACCCGCTGCTGGTCGAGCGGACCGAGCAGCTGATGCGGGAGCTCGACGGCTATGCAGCGGCGCTCCATCGCCGCGGGCCGCTCGGCTTCAACCTCTACGAGTGCCTCGGCCGCATGGCGCGCGAACGCGGCGCGGCGTCGCTGCCGCCGTTGCCGTTGCGGGCGCCGCTCGAGGTCGATCGACGCGGCTACGAGCAGCGGCGCGCGGCGGTGGCGGAGCTCGCCGACGCAGCGGCGGCGGCGACGGCCGGCCACGACGGCGCGCTGGCGAACCACCCCTTCGCGCTCTGCCGTGCCATCGACCACACCCCGCTCGAAGCGCGCGAGCGCGAGCAGCAGCTGCGCGAACTGGTGACGCGCCTCGCGGACGCGAAGGGGGCGCTCGCCGCCGCCGCCAGCGCGCTCGGCCTCCCGCTGCCGAGCGGCCTCCCCGCGGCGCGCGCCGCCGTCGCGACGCTGCGACTGCTCGCCGAGCCGCTGCCCGGTCGCGCGGCGGAGTTCGTCCTCCGCAGCGACTTCGCAGAGGCGATCGAGCCGCTGCGGGACCTCGCGCGCGATCTCGAAGCCGATGCCGCCGCGCGCGCGACGCTCGCGCCGCGCTGGAACGAGACGCTCTTCACGCTCGACCTCGCCGCGCTCGAGCGGGAGTTCGCGCAGCACGGCGACTCCTTCGCGCCGCTGCGCTGGCTCAAGCTCCGCAGCGCGTGGGCGACGCTGACGCCGGCGCTGCGCGGCAAGGCGCCCGACGTGGCGCAGACGCGCGCCGACCTCGCGCTGGCGTCGGCCGTCGCCGCGCGCGCGCGCCGCTTCGCCGACGAGGCGTCGTTCCTCGACATGACGATCGGCGCCGCCGCGCGCGGAGTCGCGACCGACCGCGCCGCGTTGCTGCGAACCGCGGCGTTCCTCGAGCGGTGGCAGGCGTTGCGCAACGACTGGAGCGGCGCGGGCGTGACGCAACCGCCGGCCGCGCGGCCGCTCGGTCCTGCGGGCGAGGCGGCGGCGCAAGCGCTCGATGCGGCGCTCGCGGCACTCGATGCAGCGCTGGCGACGGTGGCGACGGCGCTTTCGGTGGTGCCGGCGTGGCGCGATGGCCTCGCGGCGGCGCGCGACGGCCTCGGCCTGGCGACGACGACCGCGCAGCGCTGGCTGGAAGCGCTGCCGCTCTTGCGCGCCCATGCTCGCTACGTGCGGGCGGAGGAGGCGGCGCGCGCGCTCGAGCTGGCGCCGCTGGTCGACGCGGTGCGCCGCGATGCGTTGCCGCCCGCGGCCGCGCCGGCCGCCTTCGAGCGCGCCTTCTTCACGACGGTCGCCGAGCACGCGATCGGCGCGCTGCCGCCGCTGCGCAACTTCGACGGCACCCGCCACCACGCGCGCGCGCTGCAGTTCCGCGTCGAGGATGCGCGGCTGATCGCGGCGGGCGGGCGGCGGGTCGTCGCCGAGTGGAGCGGCCGGCGGACGCTGCGCTCCGACGCCGCCTTCGCCGGCTCCGAGGTCGAGACGCTGCAGCGCGAGGCGAAGAAGAAGCGACGGCAGAAGTCGGTGCGCCGGCTGCTCGGCGAGATCCCGACGCTGCTGCGCCAGCTGAAGCCGTGCCTCCTGATGAGCCCGCAGTCGATCGCGCAGTACCTGCCCGTCTCGAAGGAGCTCTTCGACCTGGTGCTCTTCGACGAGGCGTCGCAGATCCCGACGCATGACGCGATCGGCGCGTTGGCGCGCGGCCGCCACGTGGTGGTGGTCGGCGACGAGAAGCAGCTGCCGCCCACCTCCTTCTTCGAGCGCGCGCTGGCCGACGACGAGGAGGAGAGCGACGACGCGCCCGACGGCGGCCTCGTGCGCGATCTCGAGAGCATCCTCGAGGAGGCGCAGGCGGCCGGCGTGCCGTCGCTGCCGCTGCGCTGGCACTACCGCAGCCGCGACGAGAGCCTGATCGCGTTCAGCAATCGCCACTACTACGGCAGCCGCCTCCACACCTTCCCGGCCGCGGCGGGCGGCGCGCAGGGGCTCGGGGTCGCGCGCATCGATGTCGGCGGCACCTACGACAAGGCGGGCCAGCGCACCAACGAAGCCGAGGCGCGCGCGGTGGTGGCGTGGATCGTCGCGGCGCTCGCCGACCCGGCGCGGCGCGGCAAGTCGATCGGCGTCGTCACCTTCAACCAGCCGCAGCAGCTGTTGATCGAGGACCTGCTCGATGCGGCGCTGCTGGCGCAGCCCGAGCTCGAGCCGTTCGCCTCCGCGCCCGCGCACGGCGAGCCGCTCTTCATCAAGAACCTGGAGAACGTGCAGGGCGACGAGCGCGACACGATGCTCTTCTCGGTCACCTACGGGAAGGACGCGCAGGGCCGCCTCTCGATGAACTTCGGGCCGCTCAACAAGCGCGGCGGCGAGCGGCGGCTGAACGTCGCCATCACGCGCGCGCGCGAGCGGCTGGTGGTCTTCACGTCGCTGCGCCCCGACGAGATCGACCTGGCGAAGACGACGGCGCCGGGCGTGCGCCACCTGCGCGACTACCTCGACTATGCGGCGCGCGGGCCGCAGGCGCTGGCCGCCGCGGTCACCGTCGATCCTGAGGCGGAGTGCGAGTCGGAGCTCGAGGCCGACATCGCGCGGGCGCTCGAGGCGCGCGGCCACCTCGTCGACCGGCAGGTCGGCTGCTCCGGCTACCGGATCGACCTGGCGATCCGCGATGCCGACGCGCGCGGCCGCCACTGGCTCGGCATCGAGTGCGACGGCGCCGCGTACCACTCGGGCGCGACGGCGCGCGATCGCGATCGGCTGCGCCAGTCGGTGCTCGAAGGGCTCGGCTGGCGGATCCACCGCATCTGGTCGTCCGACTGGCTCGAGCGGCGCGAGCAGGAACTCGACCGCGTCGAGCAGGCGCTGCGCGACGCGCGCGAAGCGGCCGCGCAGGCGGCGGCGCAGGCGGCGGCGAGCGCGGCGAGCGCGGCGAGCGCGGCGTCGGTCGCGGAGGCGAAGTCGGCGCCGCCGGTGATGGCGGCGGCGGTGACCGCGCCGGTGATTCCGCCGCCGCCGCTCGATGCGGCCACGAATGCCGCGCTGCCGGTGCCGAGCGCCGCTGCGAGTGCACCGTCAGCGGTCGCGCCGACGGCCGTCGAGCCGCCGCTCTACCGCTCCTTCGAGGTGGTGGTGGTCGGCTCGCGCGACGATCTCGACGACCCGGGCGCGGCCTTGCGACTCGAGGAGCTGCTGCTGCGGATCGTCGACGTCGAGGCGCCGCTCCACCAGAAGCCGCTGCTGCAGCGCGCGGCGCGCTGCCTCGGCATCGGCCGAATGAGCGCCACCATCGAGGAGCAGCTCGAGGCGCTCCTCGTCGCATTGGCGATGGCTGGCCGCCTCTTGCGGCGCGGCGAGTTCGTCTGGGCCGCCGGCGTCGATCCGCTCCGCTACGACACGGTGCGCACGGCGGCGCCTGACGACGGCCCGCGTCCCGCCGAGCAGATCGCGCCCGAGGAGCGCGCCGCGGCGCTGCGCCGCGTGCTGGCGGCCGGCGGCGGGGGTGCAGCAGAAGACGTCGCCGCCGCCGCGGCGCGCCTCTTCGGCTTCAAAGCGGTGCAGCAGAAGACGCGCGCCCTCTTCCGCGAGACGCTCGAGCAGCTGGCCGCGGCCGGCGAGTGCGAGCGGGTCGGCGACGTGGTGCGGCCGCGGTCGAAGTGATTGCGCCGCGCGGCGGTGCCGTCAACCGCCGGGCGGGAGGTTGCGTTGCGGGAGGACGGGACGCGCCGGGCCGGTCGGCGCCTCCTCTTCTTCGAGCGTCGGCTGCGGCGTGCTGCTCGGCGCGAGATCGAAGAGCGAGAGCGTTCCCCAGAAGAGCGCCGCCGCGGCGGCGAGCGCGAAGAGGAGCGCGACGACGCGGGCAGCGGGGCCGCGCTGGTCGAGCTCGTCGCGCAGGAAGGCGAAGGGACCGCGCGTGCGCGGCGGCTTCGCGATCGGCGGCGGGACGTGGGCGGTCTGCGCCTTCGGCGAGCTCGCGGGGATCGGCTGCGCGCTCGAGCGGGAGGCGAAGTGGCGCGCCGTCTCGCCGCGCAGCTCGATCGAGGGGGCGCTGCTGGCGGCGGCGGGCTTGGCGGCCCCCGCGGTGGTGGAGCTGCTCGGCGCGGTCGTCTCTTCGGCGAAGGGGTCCTCGCCATCGACGGTGAGCGAGCGGCGCTCGCGGACGGGCGGCAGCTGCTCGGGCGGTACGCGGCCGGGAGGCGGCGGCGAAGAGGTGTTCGAGGGCGCCGTCGCGGCAGGGCGCGGGGCCGGCCTCGGCACCTCGGCGTCGGGCAACTCGAGCTCGAACGAACCGGTGCGTGGTTCGGCCGGGAAGACGGCCGGCGGAGCGGCGGGTCGCGGTGGCGGCGCGACCGGCGGAGGCGCGCTCGGCGGCGCGGCGCGCTTGCCCGAGGCGTGGTAGCGCAGCACCGTCGTGCCGAGCCGCACTTCGTCGCCGTCGGTGAGCGTCTGCAGCGTCACCTTCGCGCCGTTCACGAAGGTGCCGTGGCTCGAGTTGAGGTCGGCGATCCAGTGGCGGCCGTCGCGCAGGAAGACCTTCGCGTGCTGGCGCGAGACGGTCGCGTCGCCGACCACGTGGCTGTTGCCGGCGACGCGCCCGAGCGTCGTGTTGCCCGTCGCGAGCGGGAGCATGCGACCGCTCTCCGGACCTTTCGTGATCTCGAGGGCGGCGGCGGCGAGGTCGGGCTCGTTCATCGCGGGTTCCGAGGCGCGGCGGAAGGCCGCGCTGCGACGCCTGCACGGTGCAGCGCGTAGGTTGACGCCTCTGGCGAGGCGCGGGAGTGTACGCCGCGCGATGGAGGTGGCCAAGGTGCGCGTGGCCGCTCGTGGCCGCTCGTGGCCGCGCGGGGTCGAGTGGAGACGGCGATGGTCCCGATCGATGCGGGGGTCGTTCCGCTGCTGGTGGCCCTGTTCACGGCAATGCAGGGCGCGCCGCCGCCGATCGCGCCGTCGCGGGGCGCGCCGCCCGCTGGCGCGATCGGAGCGGCGGGCGCGGCGCCGACGAGCGCGATGCTCGACGCGCTCACCTTCGCGGCGACCTTCGATCGCGGCCTCGATGCCGAGGTCGCGCGCGGCGATGGCCGACTCCACCACGGCCCGTCGTGGGGACCGCCACGCCACGGCGAACCGGGCCTCGTGCCGAGCGGCGCCGTGACGCGCGAACGGCGCGGCGCGCTGCGCGGCCAAGCGCTGCGCTTCCAGCGCCGCACCGACGAGCTGCTCTTCTTCCACGGCGCCGGCAACACGCCGTGGCGCGCGCGCGACTGGAGCGGGACGCTCTCCTTCTGGCTCTGCGCCGAGCCGCAGGGCGAGCTGCCGGACGGCTTCTGCGATCCGGTCACCGTCACTTCGAAGGACTGGAACGACGCCGGCCTCTTCTGCGAGTTCGAGAAGCGGGAGATGTTCCGCCACTTCCGCATGGGCGCCTACGCCGACCTCGCGGTCTGGAACGCGACGAGCAAGCCGTGGGGCGAGCTCTCCTTCGAGGAGAAGTCGCTGGCGCAGGTCGAAGCGGAGGACCACTTCGGCGGCCGCTGGACGCACGTGGCGATGGCGTTCGAGCGGTTCAACAGCGGTGCCGCCGACGGCGTCGCGCGCCTCTACCTCGACGGCCAACTCGCGGCGACGCTCTCGCCGCGCCTGCAGACGTGGACGTGGGAGGAGGCGGCGCAACGGATCGTGCTCGGCCTCAACTACGTCGGCTGGCTCGATGAGCTCGCCTGGTTCGATCGAGCGCTGACCGAAGGAGAGATCGCGGCGCTCCACGCGTTGCCGGGCGGGCTCGCCGATCTCTGGCGGCCGCGCGTGGCGGTGGGGGCGGCGAAGGTCGACGTCACGCCGCGCTTCCCGATCCGCTTATGCGGCTACGCCTCGCGGGAGAAGGAGGCGACCTCCGCCGTGCAGCCGCTCTTCGCTCGCGCGCTCGCCGTCGGCGAAGGGGACGACCTCGCGCTGCTGCTGGCGCTCGACAACACGGCGGTGCCGCAGCGGATGACCGACGAGGTGGCGGTGCGGCTCGCCGAGCGGTTCGGTCTCCAGCCGGAACGGTTCACGCTCAGCGTCACCCACACGCACGCCGCGCCGGTTCTGGACGGCGGCATCGACTGCATGTTCGGGCGGCCCATTCCGGCCGACCAGTGGCAGCGGATCGAGCAGTACAGCCGCGAGCTCGTCGATCGGCTGGAGGAGGCGGGCGCGGCCGCGATCGCGGCGCGCGCACCGGCGCTGCTGTCGTGGAGCGAGGGGCAGGTCGACTTCGCGCGCAATCGGCGGACGGCGGGCGGGCCGGTCGATCGGGCGCTGCCGCTGCTGGCGGTGTTCCGCGAGGATGGGACGCTCGCCGCGACGGTGCAGAACTACGCCTGCCACTGCACCGCGTGCGACGGCAGCGTGAACCAGCACTGCGGCGACTGGGCCGGCTACGCGTCGGAGGGGATCGAGGCGGCGCACGGCGGCGCGGTGGCGCTGACCGTCATCGGTTGCGGCGCCGACGCCAATCCGGCCGACGGGCCGAGCGGCGACCTGCGCGTCGCGCAGCGCCACGGCGCGAGCGTCGCCGCCGAAGTCGCGCGGCTGCTGCGCGGGCCGCTCGTGCCGCTGCTGACCGATCGAGCGCGCGACGGCGGCGCGCCGCAGATCGCGCTCGAGCGGCTCGAACTGCCCTACGCCCCCTTCCCGACGCGCGAGCAGTGGGCGGCGCGCGTGAAGGCAGGCGGCGCGGTCGGCTTCCATGCGGCGCAGTGGCTCGCGCGCCTCGATCGCGGCGAGGCGTTGCCCGCCGCGCTGCCCTACTCGGTGCAGGCGTGGCAGTGGGGCGACGACCTCGTGCAGCTCTTCCTGCCGGGCGAGGTGGTGGTCGACTACGCGCTGCGCTTGAAGCGCGAGCTCGATCGCGCGCGCCTCTGGGTCACCGCCTACAGCAACGACGTGCCGTGCTACATCCCGAGCGAACGGATCCTCCGCGAAGGGGGCTACGAGGCGGGCGGCGCGATGACCTACTACGGACGGCCGGGGCCGCTCGCGGCGGGCGTCGAGCAGCGCATCGTCGACGCGGTCCATCGGCTGGTGCCGCCCGCGTTCGCCGCTCCGCCCGACGATCCGCGCTTCCCGACGGCGAAGAGCGCGGCCGAGTCGCGCGAGCAGTTCGAGCTGTCGCGTGACGACCTCGCCGTCGAGCTGGTCGCGTGCGAGCCGCAGGTGCAGAGTCCGGTCGCGATCGACTTCGCCGCCGATGGCACGGTCTACGTCTGCGAGATGAACGACTACCCGACCGGCCTCGATGGCAACTACCAGCCGGGCGGCCGCGTCACCTGGTTGCGCGATCGCGACGGCGACGGCCGCTTCGAGCAGAGCGGCGTCTTCGTCGACGGCCTGCCCTTCCCGACCGGCGTGATGAGCTGGCGGCGCGGCGCGCTGATCTGCGCGGCGCCCGACATCCTCTACGCCGAGGACCGCGACGGCGACGGTCGCGCCGACGTGAAGCAGGTGCTCTTCACCGGCTTCTCGACCGAGAACTACCAGGCGCGCGTCAATTCGCTGACGTGGGGGCTCGACGGCTGGATCTACGGCAGCTGCGGGCTGTTCGGCGGCGTCATTACGGGCTTCGCGCACGACGCACTCGGTCGCGCGAGCGGTGCGGCTCCGCAGGCACTGCCGCCCGTCGACTGCCGCGGCCGCGACTTCCGCCTCGATCCGGCGCGCGGCGTCATCGAGGCGATCGAGGGGACGAGCCAGCAGGGCCGCGTGCGCGACGACTTCGGCCGCTGGTTTGGCTGCGATTCGGGCTGGCTCGTCTTCGAGTTCCCGCTCGCCGATCGCGTCTTGCGCCGCAATCCGTTCGTCGTGCCGCTCGATCCGCGCTCGAACGTGCTGGCCGACGCCGATCCGCGCCAGCTCTTCCAGGTCAGCACGGTGCTCGAGCGGTTCAACGAGGCGGGCGATGCGAGCCGCGTGACCGGCGCGTGCGGGATCGGGATCTACCGCGACGAGTGGCTCGGCACGGAGCTGTACGGCAACGCGTTCACTTGCGAGCCGGTGGCGAACGTCGTGCGGCGCACCGTGCTCGACACTCGCGGCAGCGCGGCGATCGGAAGGCGGGCGCCCGAGGAGGCGTCGCGCGAGTTCCTGGCCAGCCGCGATCCGTGGTTCCGGCCGGTGCAAGCGACCACCGGCCCCGACGGCGCGCTCTGGATCGTCGACATGTACCGCTTCGTGATCGAGCACCCGCGCTGGATCCCCGCCGCGAAGCTCGCCGAGCTCGACGTGCGCGCCGGCGCGACGATGGGGCGGCTCTGGCGAGTGGTGAAGAAGGGGGCAGAGCGGCGCAACGTGGCGGACCTCGCGAACGCCGACGTCGCGCAACTGCGCGAACCGCTGGCGAGCCGCAACGGCGTGGTGCGCGACCTCGCGCATCGGGAGCTGCTGGCGCGGGTCGAGCCGCGCGCGCCGCGCTCGGTCGCCGAATCGGTCACCGAGTCGATCGCGAGCGGCGCGCCGAGCGGGGTCGAGGCGATCGCTGGCCGCATGCGCGCGACCGCTCCGGCGGCGAAGGTGCAGGAGGCGTGGTGCTTCGCGCAGCTCGGCTGGCTCGAGGAAGGGGACGTGAGCGAGTTGCTGGCGTTGAACCAGCTGCCCGAGGTGCGCGCCGCCTGCATGCCGCTGGCGGAAGAGTGGTTGTCGAGGTTGACCGAGGAGTCGAGCGCTGCGAGCTGGCGCGGCGGTTCGCTGGCCCCGCCCCATCCGGTGACGGAGTGGAGCGTCTGGACGCCGGCGGACTGGAAGAGCCTCGAGAGCGATCGGGGTGGCGAAGGGGGCGGTCGCGCGCCGCGCCGCTCCTTCGAGCCGACCGGTCGCGAGCGGTTGCAGTCAGCGCTGGCGTTGAGCGAGTGCGCGACGACCTCCTCGGGGCGGCTGCTCGGCGAGCTGCTGGCGTTGCATGGCGACGATCCGTGGCTGCGCGCCGCGGTGGTGAGCGCTGCGCCGCGCCATGCCGGCGCGCTGCTCGAGGCGCTGCTCGATGCGCGACTCGCGGGGGCGACGCGCAGCCTGGCGCAACAGGAGGCGCTCGAAGCGGTGGTGACGACCGTCGGCGCGCTGCCGGCCGAGGCGCAGGCGGTGAAGCGCGCGGCGCTGGTTCCACTGCTCGGGGAAGGCGACGCGGCGAGTCGCGAGCCGTGGCGCTGGCGGGCGCTCGCGCGGTTGCTTGGCCCGGTTAGCGGCGGCAGCGGCGGCAGCGGCGGCAGCGGCGAGCCGAGCGGCGGCGGGGCGGACTTGCCGGCGTCGCTCGCGGCGCAGCTCGAGCGCCATCGGAGTGCCGCTCGCGAGGCGCTGCAGCGCGCGGACGTCGGGGGCGGCGCGGAGGAGGCCGACGCGGAGGAGTCCGACGCGGAGGAGTCCGACGCGGCGCCGGTCGCGGCGCTCGAGCTCTTATGCAGCGAGGCCACGCTGTCCAATTCGGCGGCGCTGCCGCTCGCCGAGCTCGCCGCGTTCGTCGAGCCGCGCCACTCGGCGCCGCTCGCCGGGGCGGCGCTCTCCGCGCTGGCGCGACGGGGTGATCGCGGCACGGCGGCCGAGCTGCTGCCGCGGTTGCCGCGCCTGCTGCCGGAGCGGCTCGGTGCCGCGCTGGCGCTGCTGCTGTCGCGCCCCGAATGGCGCCACGAGCTGCTCGCGGCGCTCGAGGCGGGGACGCTGTCGCGCGCGCTGCTCGATGCGGCGGCGCGCGAGCGGCTCTTGGCCGACGACGATGCGGCGCTGCGCGAGCGGGCGGCGAAGTTGCTGGCGCGCGGCGGCACCCCGAAGCGCGCGCAGGTGATCGCGCAGTTCCAGCCGGCGCTGTCGCTGGCGGGCGACCACGCGCACGGCAAGGCGCTCTTCGCGAAGCTCTGCGCGAGCTGCCATGCGTTCCGCGGCGTCGGCCACGAGGTGGGGCCCGACCTCGCGGCGCTCGGCGATCGCAGCGCGCCGCGGCTGCTCGAGTCGCTGCTCGACCCGAACGGGGCGGTGAACGGCGAGTTCGTCAACTACCGCGTGGTGCTGAAGGACGGCAGCGATCTGTCGGGGCTGATCCGCGGCGAGTCGAGCGGCGGCTTCACGCTGGTGCAGGCGAACGACCAACGGCGCACGCTGCGTCGCGCCGAGGTCGCCGAGGTGAAGGCGTCGAAGCTGTCGCTGATGCCGGAAGGGCTCGAGGAGGGGCTTTCGGCGCAGGATCTCGCTGACTTGATCGCGTGGCTGCAGAGCGGGCCGCTGCGTCTCGGTGCGTTGTCGGCCGAATCGATCGCGGCGGCGCGCGCGGAGCTGGCGGCGGCGCCGCTGAACGGCTACGCGCAACTGCTCGAGCGGTTCGACGACTTCGCGCAGCCGAGCTGGCTCGGCGTGGTGCCGATGCGCTACTGCCGGCAGCAGGACGGCACGCAGCGGGTGCGCTGGCGCAGCGGGCCCGCGGAAGCGGTGGCGGGCGACCCGGCGCGCGTGCAGCTGCGCTTCGCCGTCGCGATGGGGCTCGTGTCGCAGCCGACGGCGGGCTTCGCGCTCGCGATCGACGGCGTCGAGCGGCTCCTCTTCGATGCGGTGGTGACCGATGCGAGCTGGAGCGCGGCGGCCGAGGCGGGCGAGCTGCCGATCGAACTCGCCTTCGAGTGCCGCGCCGCCCACTCCGAGGACGCGACCGGCGTCATGACCCTGACGCTCCCCGCCGAGCGCTTCCCCGCCGGCTCCACCGTCGAACTGACCGTCACCGGCCGCGCGGCCCCAAGCCTGCGCTGGTTCGGCCTCCTCGTCCCCTAGGTGGCGGGGAGAAAACGGCGGTCAGATCCGCACCTCGGAGGGTGCGACGGCGGCGAATGCGGTTGCGGGCTTAGGGGCGTGGCGTGGTGACGTCGGTGAAGTGCGGATTCGACCGCCGTTTTCCCCCCGCCACCTTGGCGGAAGCGGCACTACCGGCGCGAGCCGGATAACAGGTCTTCGGCTCGTGGCTCTGGCGAGGGGCTGCCGCAAGGGCGGCGCGAGGAGCCGAGCATGGAGCGGACGAGGGCGGAACGGTCGAGCGGCGCCGGCGGCGGAGTCGTGCGCGAGCGCTGTCGCTGGTCGAGGGCGGGCGCGCTGCTCGGGCTGTTGGCGGCGGTGGTCGCCGGCGGCTGCACGAAGGCGCGCGCGCTCAGCCCCGACGAGCAGCAGGCGCAGGTGGCGCCGGCCAAGCCGGGGACGGCGGCGACCGTCTACACCGTGAAGGTGCCGGGCGTCGGCTGAAGCGGCGGCCCCAAGGTCCGTGCGGCCTTGCTGAAGCTGAAGGGGATCGCCGAGTTCGCGTTCGACTGCAAGACGGCGACGCTGACGATGGAGGCGGGCGCCACGCTGCGCGAGAGCGACGTGCTCGAGGCGCTGAAGAAGGACGGCTTCACCGGCGAGTCGTTCTCCGCGAGCGCGCCGCCGCCGATCGCCATCGTCGAAGCGAGCGTCGAGTTGCTCGCTCGCGGGGCGCGTTTCGATGCCGCGACCTGCCGCACCGTCGCCGAGCAGCTCGCCGCCGCGCTGCCGATGACGAGCGACTGGCAGGTCGGTGCCGATGGCCGCGCGCGCGGCCGCTTCACCGCGACGCCGCCCGCGCCCGCGGCGCTCGAAGCGCTGTTGCTCGACGCGCTGGCGAAGCCGCGCAGCGCGCCGCCCGCGGCCGACGGTGCGACTGGTGGTGCGACTGGTACTGCGCCCGCTGCGGCGCCAGCTCCTGCCCCTGCCGCCGCCCCGCTCGAGTGGCGCCTCGTCCGTTCGAGCGCGCAGCTGCTCGAGTGGCCCGCGAGCGTCGCTCGCGCGAACGTGACGCTGGCGGCGCCGCTCGCGCCGTCGAGCTGGCCGGCGCTGCGCACCGCGCTCGCGTCGCTCGAGCAGATCGTCGCGTGGTCGCCGGGCGGCGACGGTGCGACGCTCGTGGTCTGGACCAAGGAGCCGTGCGCCAACCTCGCGACGCGACTCGCCGGCGCACTCGCGCCGCTCGCGATCACGGTGGCGCGCGTCGATTCTTGAAGCTCTCGAATCGCCCCGCCGAGGGCACACGGAGGGATCCATGCTCGCGACACCATTCGCCACGATCCGTCGACTTGCCGCCTGCGCGGCGACCGGCGGCGCCCTGCTCGCGCTCTGCCACCCGCTCCCCGCCGCCGAGCCCGGCCACGCCGCGCTCGCCTGCCCCGCTCCCGCTGCCCTCGCCGCGCCCCCCGCATCGCTCGGCGCGCCGCTGATCTGCTTCCCGCTCGAGGTCGCCGACGAGGCGCTGCTGCCGTTCGAGCCGGGGAGCGAGACGCGGCCCACCGTCGCGCCCGCCGAGCTGCCGGCCGCGCTCGCGACGCTCTTCGCCGCCCACGCCGATCCGCTGCTCCACATGGAGGCGCTGCGGCGCACCGTGATGACGCTCACCCACGATCCGGTCGCGCAGCCGTCGAGCCGCGCCGCCGCGCAGCCGACCCACTTCGCGCGCCTCCTCGCGGCGCTCGAAGCGGCCGTCGTCGCTGCCGAGCTGCTCCCCGCCGACGATCCCGCCGCGCCCGCGCGCCGCGCGCTCGCTTGGTTCGACCTCGGCTATGCGCGCGAGACGGGCGCCACGATGGGGCTCACCCGCGAGCGCGGCGGCGGCTGTCTCGCGAAGGCGTGCCGCCTGCAGCCCGACGCGCCGCTCCTGCGCTTCGGCACCGCGCTGGTCGCCTTCCAGGAGGAGCGCATCGAGCGGGCGGTCGACGGCACCGGCGCTCCTATCAGCGCGGGCGACTGGCGCGACCACCTGCGCCATGCGATGGTCGGCACGCCGTCACCGCTGCTCACCCGCAACCTGCTCTCGACCTTCGGAGCTTTCTTGGATCACCGCACCTTCGAGGCCCTCCGTGCTGCTGTCGCCGGTGGCGCTGACTCCCGCGATCGCTGACGACGGCGCGGTCGCCGGCCTGGCGCGCGCCGCCAGCGCCGGCGATCGCGGCGCGTTCGCGCAACTGCACGCTCGCTTCGCGCGAGCGGTGCGGGCGCTGCTGCTCGCCCATGCGCCGTTGCGCGAGGTCGACGACCTCCTGCAGGAGACCTTCCTGCAGGCGTGGCGCGCGCGCGCCGCGTTGCGCGAGCCGGACCGCTTCGGCGCGTGGCTCTTCGCGATCGGCCGCTCGCTGGCCGGTCGCGCGCGCCGCCGCGCGCCGCGCGAGGAGCTGCCCGAGTCGCTGCCCGCGCCGGGCGCCGAGCGCCACGCGCAGCTCGCGGCCGAAGGGGCCGAGGCGCTCGCCGCGCTGCGCGAGCTGCCGGAGGCGTACCGCGAGACGCTCGCGATGCGGTTGATCGAGGGGCTGTCGGGGCCGGAGATCGCGGCGGCGACCGGCCTCACGCACGGTTCGGTGCGCGTCAATCTCCACCGCGGCATGGAGCTGTTGCGCGAACGACTGCACGCGGGAGTGAAGCGATGAACGACCCGCACGACGATCCGCTCTTCGATCCCGCGCTGCCGGCCGACGCCGAGCTCGGCGCGCTCGAGCGCCGCTTCGCGCCGCTGCGCGAGCGACCGTTGCCACCGTTGCCGCCGCTCACCGACGCGGCGCCCGAAGGGGTCGCGCCGCGGCTGCGCTTGCTGCGGGGCGGGCGAGCGGCGGCGGCGGCCGTGCTGCTGCTCGCGGCCGCCGCAGGAGCGTGGCGCCTCTCGATCGGCGCGGGCGGCGCTGCGGGTGGCGGCGCAAGCGGCGGCGACGCGAGCGGCGGCGCGAGCGAGCGCGAGCCGCGGGCGCCGGTGGCGAGCGCGGTCGAGGGCGCGGCGCTCGACGTTTCGCTGGCGCGGCGCGACGGCGCGGTGCGCGTCGAGCCGGCCGCGGGCGGCGCGGCGCGCGACGGCACCGACCCCGATGCGCTGCAGCTCGGCGACCGGATCGTCTGCGAGCCGGGCGGCGGCGCGCGCGTGCGCGTCGGCGCCATCGGCTGGCTCGAACTCGCCGAGCGGACCGAGCTGCGCGTCGCGGCCGGCCATGGCGATCGCACCCGCGAAGGGGGGTGGCATCTCGAGCTCGAGCGCGGCACGGTCGACGCGACGATCTTCGCGGCGCCGCGCGTCTTCGCGCTCGGCACGCCGGCCGGCATCGCGGTCGACCTCGGCTGCATCTACCGGACCACGGTCGACGGCGAGGGACGCGTCTTCCTGTCGGTCGTCGCGGGCAGCGTCTCGTTCGAGAGCGGCGGACGCAAAGTGCACGTGCCAGCGGGTGCCGGCTGCCGCGCGTGGCCGATGGTCGGTCCCGGCGTTCCGTCGTGGGACGACGACGCGCCGGAGCTGAAGGAGCTGCTGCGGCTCTACGACGAGTCGCGCCTCTGCGGCGATGGCGTCACCGCGGAAGAGCGGATCGAGCAGCTGCTCGCGCTGCTCGGGCCGAAGCCGGCGCCGCGCGCCTCGCTGTCGTTGTGGCACCTGCTCGCCGGGCTCGCGCCCGACGCGCCGCCGGCGTTGCGCACGCAGCTGGCCGATCGGCTCGCCGCGCTGGTGCCACCGCCCGAGAAGGCACCGCTCGAGCGCTGCCGCAGCGGCGATGCCGAGGCGCTCGCCGAGTGGCGCGAGGCGCTCGAACTCCACTGGTGAGCGGTGCGACTGGTGAGCGGCGCTGCTGGTGAGCGGCGCTACCAGCCGCGCGTGAACCAGGTGTGGCCGGGCCCGTTGTAGTTGGCCCCTTCGCCCCAGATCACGTGGTTGGTGCCGAACTGATCGACCGCGAGCCCGAGGTAGTCGCCGAAGACGAAGTCGTAGCCGAGCGAGCTCTTGTAGACGACCGGCACGTCGAGCTGCGACAGGCGCACGTCGTTCGACCAGGTGGCGCCGCCGTCGCGCGTCTCCTTGAACCAGGTGTTCCACGTGCCCGCCATGCGCGTGTCCTGCCAGACGATGCGGAAGTCGCCGGGCGTCGAGCTGGTGGCGACGGCGGGGAAGCCGTTGTGCACCGCGTTCGGGGCCACCGAGATCTGCTGGCGCGCGCTCCAGTTGACGCCGTCCGTCGAGGTGGAGAACCAGAGCTTCTGCGGTCGGCGCCGCCCGACGCCGGCGTTCCAGACGTACATCAAGGTGCCGGCCGAATCGCAGGCGATCGACGACTGCGGACCGAGGAAGCCGAAGTAGCAGCCGGGCACGCTGCCGCAGCCGGGCATCTCGTCGGAGGTGTCGATGCGGACGGTGCTCCAGGTGGCGCCGTTGTCGGTGGAGCTGGTCACGTTCACGTAGGTGGGGCCGCCGAAGTCGAAGCGGTAGTCGGCGGTGGCGAAGTGGACGTCGCCGTTGGGCGCGACGCAGCCGCCGGTGTGGTACCAGTAGCGGCCGTTGCTGGCGGTCTGGATCGGCGCGGTCCAAGTCGCGCCGCCGTCGTGCGAGACGACGACGTAGGGATCGGAGGAGTTGAAGCCGACGAAGAGGTCCTGGCCGTTCGGATGGACCACCAGCCACGGCTTGTCCGACCAGCCCGACGGGAAGGCGCTGCTCTTCGGCGCCAGCGCGATCGGCGCGGTCCAGGTGCGGCCGTGGTCGCTCGACTTCTTGAAGCTGACGCCTGGCGTGAAGAGGCTCAACCAGACCACGAAGACGGTCCCGTCGTCGGAGACGGCGATCTGCGGATCGGCCTCCCACCGGCGCGTGTTCTCGATGTACTGGTCGGGCTGCCACGTCTGCCCGCCGTCGGTCGAGATGCGCAGCGGCAGGTGGGGCTGCGAGAAGGCGTTCGGGTCGCCGTAGCGCGTGGTCGACTGGTAGACGTACTTGCCGTCGCGGCTGCAGGCGACCGCCGGCTCCCAGTCGGAGAAGTAGCTCATCGGCAACTCGCCGTCGAAGGTCGACGCGGTGCCGGTCGGCGGCGGAGTGCTGGCGGGCGTCGTGGCGCTCGGTCGCTTGCTCGACATCGATTGCGCAAGCGCCTGCGAGAGGAGCGCGCCGCTCATCGAGTCGAGGTGCGCCTTCGGGCGCCGCTCGTGCTCCTCTTCGCCGTGCTCCGCGTCGTCGGTGGCGGCGCACGCGGTGACCAGCAGCGGAACGAGCGCGAGCAGCAGTCGATGCGGGAGGGGCATGCGCAGATCCTCGAAGAAGACGCGAGCGGTGGACGACGGCGCCGCGACGATGCAGCCGTCGGGGCGAGCCGTCAATTCCACGCCAGCTCGAGCGTCGCGCCCGGCGCCAGCGTGAGGTCGTCGACGTGGCCGACCACGTCGCCGAGCAGCGTGCGCAGATGGAGATGGAGCGGCGGGCTCGCGATCGGGCAGGTGCTCTGGCCAGGCGGCGCGAGGAAGCCGAGCAGCTGCACCGGCGCCTCCTTCAGCTCGAGCGGCCGGCCGGCGGCGGCGAGCGAGTCGGGATCGAGCGGCGTGCCGGGCGCCAAGTCGACCACGTGGAGCCGCGCCGTCTTCGCCACGCCGAAGAGGCGCAGCGCGTAGAGGCGGTCGTCGCCGAGGCGGTTCTTCTCGAGCAGCCGCGGCAGCCACGCGGTCAGCTCGGCGAGGTCGTTCACGTCGGCCGGCACGGCGAAGTCGCGCCATTGGCGGACGTGGCTCGCGAGCAGGAAGGCGGCGCGCACGCCCGGCTCGACGCGCACTTGCGCGGTGCCGTCGACGATGCGGCTGTGGAAGGGCGTGCCATCCCAGACGAAGAGCTCGCCGCGCAGTCCCGCGAGCGGCCCGATCGCGTAGGCGTGCGGCTTCGCCAGCACGTCGGCGAGCGCGACGCCTTCGGAAGGCGCGCCGGCCATCATCTGCTCCTGCATCGAGCCGAGCTGCACCACCGGCGGCGGCACGTGCGGGCGCGCTGCGGGCGCGGAGCTGCAGGCGGAGAAGCAGGCGAGCAGCGCGAGCGCAGCGCCGGAGAGCGGAGTTCGCGGGCGCGCCACGCGGCTCACGCCCCCGACTTCGAGGTCGGCTGCGCCGGCGGCAACGGCTTCTTCGCGCCGCCGCTGGTGCAGAGCGCGAGGCCGAGCAGCAAGCCGCCGCCCGCGAGCATCGCCGCGTCGACCAGCAGGATGTTGCCCCACGCGCGCAGGAAGCCGGCGGCGAGCAAGCCGAGCGCGAGGAGGAAGAGGGCCGTGCGCAACTTCTGGAGCATCGCGGGGAGCACTCCTTCGTCGGCGCCGAGCGAGGCGGCCGAAGAGGCGGGTGAGTGTAGCGGTGCGGAGGCCGGGCGCAGTTGCGTGGTGGGCGGCGCGAGCTACAGGCCAGCATCGATCGCCTTCGCGGTGCACGAGGAGTGGGACGATGCACGGCACGACCTGGAAGTGGCTCTCGGTCTCGATCGTCGCGTGGTGCGCAGCGGTCGGGGCCGCCGTCGCGCAGGAGCGGTCCGAGGAACCGCCGACCATCGACGGCGTCTCGCTCGAGGACTGGGCGGATCGCATCATCCAGGCGAAGCCCGAGGAGCAGTCGGCGCTGCTCGATCGCCTCCTGCCGCTGGTGAAGAGCGGGCCGTCGCTCGCGCGGGCCGAGGCAGCGGCGCTCCTGTCGAGCTTCGCGTCGGAGCTCGAGCGGCATGGTCCGCGCTTCGAACTCGCCATCGTGACGCTCCTCGAACTCGCGGGCGGCGACGACCTGCCCGCGGCACGCACAGCGATGCAAGCGCTCTCGTTTTCCGCTCGCGTCGAGCCGCGCGTGGTCGATGCGGCGGTCGCGCGGCTCACCAGCAGCGACGTCGAACTGCGTCGGGCCGCGACGTGGGCGCTCGCCAGCGCGCTGCCGAGCGATTCGCGCTGCGAGCAGTGGCTCCGCGAACGACTCGCCGATCGCGACGCCCAGGTTCGCTGCGCGGCGGTCACCGCGTTGATCGCCGAGGGGGCGAAGGATGACGTCGTCGCGGGCGTCTTCGTCGAACTCGCCGGGTGCGATGACGCCTACGCGCGATCGAGTGTGCTGGCCCACTTCGGGTGGCTCGGCAACGACTTCCTGAGCGCGCAGCTGCCGCTGCTGCTGGAGAAGCTGCGGAGCGACTCGTCGACCGATCGCGGCAACGCGGCTCTCTGGATCGGCACGCTCGGCGAAGCGGGCTACGACGTTCCCGATGCGGTTCCGCCGCTGCTCGAGCTGGCGCGCGATTCGAATCGTGGGGCGCGCGAGGCGGCGGCGCGAGCGCTCGGCGTCGTCGGCGCCACGACGGAGCAGGCGGTGCCGGCGCTCGCTGCGTTGCTGGCCGACGCAAGCTCGGAGGTGCGCTACTCGGCGCTCGCCTCGCTGGCGCAGGCGGGCGAAGAGGTCGTCCTCGCGCTGCCGGAGCTGATCGCGGCGCTCGACCACGTCGATGCGCAGCAGCGCGCGGCGGTGGCGAACCTGATCGCGCTCGGCGGCGCCCAATCGGCGGCTGCGGTCGAGGCGCTGCAGCGGCGGCTCGCCGATCCGGTCGCGAACGTCCGCACCTGGAGCGCCTTCGCGCTGCGCTCGATCGGCGCGGCCTCGCTGCCGGCGCTGCCGCTGTTCGAGCGGATGGTTCGCGGAGAGCCCGATGCGAAGGCGCGCCTCGAGGCGGTGCGCGCGATCGCGGCGCTCGGCTCCCTCGCCGGTGGCGTCGCGGAGCCGGTCGCGGCGGCGTGCCGCGATCCCGATCGCGACGTGCAACTCTGGTCGCTCTTCGCGCTCGGCGAGCTCGGCGTGGTGACCGAGGCGACGCGCGCGGCGCTGCAGACGGCGCTCGCGAGCGGCGACGCGGCGCTGATCGAGGAAGCGGCGAAGGCGGCGGCGAAGCTCGGGCTCGGTGAAGAGGCGGGCGGCGCGGCGAAAGACGCTGCGGCCACTGCGGCGGCCGGCGCCGGTGGCACGCCGCAGCCGCGCAGCGCGCCGCGCTCCGCTCCGGTCGTCTACGAGAAACTCGCGCTCGTGCTGGTCGATGCGCGCGGCGCGGCCATCGTCGACTTCGAGGCGCCCTACACCACCGTCGACGACGGGATCGAGCGCTGCGGCATCACGGTTCGCTGGCGCTACCTCGCGCGCGGGCAATCCAAGGCGACCGAAGGGAGCGACGACGCCTTCGAGCGCCGCTGGGTCAGTGGCAACAGCACCAACACGAAGAGCGACCTCGCGCCGGGGCAAGTCGACAGCAGTGCAGCGTGGCTCGACGCGGGACCGCTGCGCCTGCAGTGGTCGAACCGCGGCAACGACACCGGTTGGATCTACTGGCGCCGCGACGAACTGCGGGTCGAGCTCGCGAGCGAAGGCGACTTCGAGACGCTCGACTTGTCGCGATGGCTGCACGACTCGCCCCTCGCGGCGCCGCCTGACCGGCGCTGAGCCGATCGCGCCGAGCGCGAGTAGGCTTGCCGGTCCCTCGAGGAGCGGTCCATGCTCGACTCGTGCATCGGTCGGTTCGGCGTCATCCGTGCGCTCGTCGTCGCGGTCGCGGCGTTCGGCGGCGGGCAAGGGACGGCGACTCCGCCGTCGAGCACCACTGCGGTCGCGGTGCCGCAGCAGAAGGAAGCCGCGGTCGACGAGAACGGCATCCCGGCGCGCGACCTGCTGGCCGACGGCGACGCGATGAAGCGCTACTTCCTGATCGGGCCGCGCGAGAAGAAGAAGGCGCCGAAGGAGGGGTGGGCGTGCCTGGTGGTGATGCCGGGCGGGCCGGGCGGGCCCGAGTTCCACGGCTTCGTGAAGAACCTCTGGGACAGCTGCTGCCCCGAGGAGTTCGTCGTCGTGCAGCTCGTCGCCCCGAAGTGGGTCGAGCAACCGAAGGTGATCTGGCCGAGCGAGCCGGGCGATCAGCAGGGGATGAAGTTCACCACGCGCGAGCAGATCGATGCGACGCTCGCCGACGTCGAGAAGGTGCAGAAGGTGAAGCTCGATCGCAAGCGGCTCTACCAGCTGGCGTGGTCGTCGAGCGGCCCCAACGCCTACCGCTTCGCGCTCGAGGAGAAGCCGCTCTTCGCGGCGAGCTACATCGCGATGTCGGTGTTCAAGGAGAACGGGCTGCAGCTCTCGCGCGCGAAGGGGCGCGCCTTCTTCCTCGACCATTCGCCCGAGGACACCACCTGCAAGTTCGCCGAGGCGGAGCGCGCGAAGGAGAAGCTCGCGAAGGAGGGGGCGACGGTCGAGCTGGTCACCTACAAGGGCGGCCACGGCTGGAGCGACGACCCGATGGCGCGCCTGAAGAAGGGCATCGCCTGGATGGAGGAGCACCGGGCGGGCGCGAAGCGCGGGAAGTGAGGCGCGGCGAGCGAGGCTCGCGAAGGGAGGCGCGGGCGGATGCTCAGGCCTCCGCGAGCGCCTCCGACAGCGAGCGAGCGTCGAGGATGCGCAGCGCCCAGACCTCGATCTGCTCGGACGGTGCGGCGCGCACGCGGGCCACGACGGCTTCCGACAGCTCCCCGAACCGGCGGCGCAACTGCTTCAGCAAGAGGTCGCGCTGCCCGAGATCGTGCCCTTCGGCGATCAACTCCTCGCCCATCGTCATGGTCGTCTCCTTCGCTCCAGGGTCGATGAGACGCGGCGCGATCTCGTCGCGCAGGAAGGCGCGTCCGATCCGTTCTCCAGTGATCGAAAGATAGCGCAGCACCAGCATCAGTGCCGCCCGGCCGCCCGGGGCGCGCGCCGTCGCGTTCATCAGCTCGACCCAATCGATCACCCGCTCGCGCAGGTCGGGGGCGGTGCGCGCGTGCTTCAGCGCGAGCAGCGCCAGCAGCGCGGCGGCGTCGAGGACGGTGCTCCGCAGCTCGCCGTCGCGGACCTGCGTCAAGTCGGTCAAGTGGAAGAGGAAGTCGAGCGAGCCGGCCTGCTCCTCGGGATGCGCGTCGACGAGGTGGGCGAAATCGGCGGGAGCGGGCCACGCGTTTCCGCCGTGGTAGAGCACCGCCGGCACGATCAGCGGCAGCTCGCGGGTGTCGGCGTGTTCGCGACGCCAGCGCTCCCAGATCGCGCGCTGGTAGTCGAGCAGGCGCAGCGGAAGCCAGCGATCGATCGAGCTCTGATGCTCGATCAGCAGGTGGATCAGGCGCGGCGTGGATTCGTCAGCTTCGCCGGAAGGCTGGCCGGCAGGCGGCGGCCCGAAGCTCGCACGCGTGCGCGCCGTCGTTCGCGGCTCCACGGTGAAGAGCAGGTCGGCAGCCCGTCCGCGCAGCTCCGGATCGACGAAGCTGCCCGGCACGGCCTGCAATGTCGCGAGGTCGAGCTGCAGGAGGAGCCGCTGCGGGAGCATGCTCCGCAGCAGCGCCGCCGCTCGCGCAGGGTCGCCGAAGACGGCGCGGACGAGGTGATCGTGGGGGTGCGAGAGCATGTCGAGCGCGATGACGTCGCTCGCGCGGCGCGGTGACGCGCCGTTTCCCCTTCACGCGCCGCCGCTATGACTCCGCCATGCGACGCATCTACATCGGCGACCTGCAGGGCTGTCGCGAGGAGCTCGAGCGGCTGCTCGAGGCGGTGAAGTTCGATCCGGCGCGCGATCGGCTCCACTCGGTCGGCGATGCCATCAACCGTGGCCCCGACTCGGCCGGCTGCGTGCGGCTGCTGAAGCAGCTCGACGCCGTGATGGTGCTCGGCAACCACGAGCTCCACTGGTTCGACGTCGCGGCCGGCTGGCGCAAGGCGGGCAAGCGCGACACGCTGCAGTCGCTCGAGCAGGCGCCCGATCGCGACGAGCTCGACGCGTGGCTGCGCGCGCGGCCGCTGCTGCACGTCGAGCGCGACGTGGTGCTGGTCCACGCCGGCCTTGATCCGCGCTGGAGCGACCTCGAGGCGACGGCGGCGCGGCTGCGCGCGGCGCTCGACGGGGCGCTCGCGACCGGCCACTCGCCGTGGGAGCTCGCCGAGGTCGCCTTCGCGACGTCGGTGCGCTACTGCGACTCCGAGGGGCGCGAGCCGGAGGGCGACTGGCCGCCGCCGCCCGCGCCCTACGAGCCGTGGGACCACTGGTACCGCGGGGCACGCATCGTCGTCTGCGGCCACTGGGCGCGCCGCGGCGTGGTGGTGGCGGAGAAGCTGCGCGCGCTCGACTCGGGCTGCGTCTACGGCAAGCAGCTCACCGCCTGGATCGCCGAGGAGCAGCGCCTCGTGCAGGTGCCGGCCAAGCGCGCCTGGTCGCCGGTCACGGCGTGACCTCGATCACCACCCGCTCGCCCTCGACGGCGAGGAAGCGGACCGGCCCGCCGTGGTGGCGCGGCGAGAGCAGCTCGACGGTGTAGGCGCCCGGCGCGACGTCGAGCGCCTGCTGCTCGCCAGCGCACATGCTCCATTGCTCCGGCCGCGCGCCGTCGATCACGAGGTCGCCGTCGGCGTTGCGCACGCGCATCAGGTAGAGCGGGAGGACGCCCTTCGGGAAGCGGACGTCGAGCGTCACGTGCACCGGCGCCTGCAGCACGACGCGCACGTCGTCCTCTCCGGTTCGCGCGCGCACCACCGCGGGCGCGGGCCGGCGCCCTTCGAGGCGCGCCGGCGGCTGCACGCCGACGAGGTAGTCGCCGCTCGGCACGTTCCGGAAGGCGAACGCACCCGCCGCATTGGTGGTGACGCGGTAGTCGGGATGGGGGAGCGCCACCGTGCCGTCGCGCTGCAGCAAATCGACGAAGACGCCCGCCTGCGGCGTCCCATCCTCGGCGACCACGCTGCCGGAGAGCGCGGCGTCGCCGATGGCGAGCGCGATCACCTGCGGCAGCGGCGGCGGCTCGAGCGGCGCCGTCAGCAACGCGATGCGCGGCGCGAAGCCGTCCGCGCGCACGACCACTTCGTAGAGCCCCGGCGTGAGCCCTTCGAGCGTGACGCGCCCGTCGGCCGCCTCGACCGTGCGCCGCTGCGACGGCTCGCGCGACTCCATCGCCTCGTGGAAGGTGCGCGCGACCTGCAGCGCGTAGGCGGCGACCGGCGCTCCGCTCGCTCCGTCGACCACCTCGAGCGCGAGGCGCGTCGTGCGCGGCGGCTCCGGCAGGTCCGACAGGTCGACGACGAGGTCGGGGTTCGGCTGCGCTTCCGTCACTGCCGCCCTGCCGAGGAGCTTCCGCTCGCACCAGAGGGAGACCCAGCGCGCGTGCTCCCAGGTGAACGACCAGCGATCGTTCGCGAGGTCGAGCTCGCCGCCGCCGAGCATCTTCGGGTCGCCCGCCTGCTCGGTCGGCTCGAGGTTCGAAGCGCAGAAGTGGAACGTGCGCGCGAGGGTGCGCAGCTTCGCCGGCGACCCGTCCGCCAGCACGATCGCCCCTTCGTGGCGCACCGCGCGCTCGAGCGTGAAGTCCTCGCGATGGTCGCGCTCGTCGGCGTGCACGACGAGCAGCGCGCGCTCTTGCGCCGCGTAGCCGTCGGCGAAGCAGGTCATGCCGAGGTCGCGCCACGGCCACGGCAGCGTCCGGTAGCGCCCGTTCGCGTCGCTGGTCGCGGAGCCGATCGAGAAGCCGCTGCGCTTCTCCCCTTCGCCCTGCCAGACCATCGGCCGGAGGATCGCGCCCGCGATCGGCTGCCCGTCGCGATCGCGCACCTCGCCGTGCAGCACGAGGCCGCCCGGCAGCACCAGCTCGTGCGGCGGTGGCGGCGTGGCGGGGTTGACGACCAGTCCCACTGCGACGGCGATCCCTTCGCGCTCGTGCAGCGCGACCAAGTGGGTGGCAGCGCTCTTCTCGACGCCCTCGAAGGCGAAGCGGCCGGCGGCGTCGCTCTGCGCGTGGCGCAGCGGTGCGGCCTTGGCGGGCGGCGCAACGCCCGCGGGATCACGCGCCTCCGCCAGCAGTTCCTCCGCGCGATCGCACACCGCGATCAGCGAACCGCAGCGTGCGCTCCCCGTGTCGGCACGCTCGAGCAGCACGAAGGCGCCCTCGACCGGTCGTCCGCCCGCGTCGACGACCCGCCCCTCGAAGGTGCAACGGAGCGGAGCGACGTCTGCGGCGCCACCCGCGGCTTCGCCCGCGCCCCGCCCGCTCGTCTCGAGCGCGACCCGTTCCGCCTCCGCCGCTGCGGCGAGCGGCGCCACGCTCTCCGCCGGTGCCGCGAGCGCTTCGGGTTCGCGCGCGGCGGCCGCTGCTCGATCGGGAGCCGGCAGCGTCGGCGCCTCGAGCAGCTTCGCCACTGCGAACGAGCCGCCCACCAAGAGCACCGTCGCCACCGCGAGCTTCAGCTTGGTCGACACGAAGAGTGCTCCCGAAAGGGCGAGCGCTGCTGCGCCCGCCGCCGCGGCACTGCCACTGGCACCACCCGCTGCGCTGCCACCGGCACCGCTCGCGACGCGCGCCACCTCGCGCCGCACCACCCGCCGCAACCCGCCGTCGAGCAGCCCGAGCAGCGCCGGTGCCCAGGTCCGCGGCGGCGCGCCGCGCGTGGCGGTGAGCCGCTCGCGCAGCAGCTCGAGTCCGCGCTTCGTCCGCGTGCGCACCGTCTCGACCGGCACGCCGGTGCGCGCCGCGATGGTGCGCGGCGGCAGGGCGTCGACGAAGCGCAGCAGCAGCGTCGTGCGGTAGGGCTCGGCCAGCGCGAGGAGCGCGGCGGAGACGGCGTGCTGCAGCTCGGCGCGCGCCACCACCTCGTCGGCGGCCGGTTGCGCCTCGCGCGCGGCGGCCTGCTGCTCGCGCTGGGTCCGGCTCGCGCCGGCGAGGCCGAGGCGGCGCGCCACGCTGCGCGCCACCGTCGCGAGCCACGCCCGCGGATGGCGCGTGTCGCGCGGCGGCTGCTCGAGCGCGATGCGCAGCGTCTCCTGCGCGACGTCGTCGGCCGCCGCCGCGTCGACCACCAGCGTCGCCGCGAGACGACGCAGCCACCGCTGCTGGTCGAGCAGCGGGGCGATGCGGTCGGAGGAGTCGCGCGCGGGGCGGGCCATGCCGATGGAAGCATGCCGCCCCGCGAATCGGTTCAGGCGTCGTCAGGCGACCCGGCCGCGCCCCTTGCCCTTCGCGTCGTAGAGCGCCTCGTCGGCCAGCGCGACCAGCGCCGCGGCGTCCTTCACGTCGGGGCCGAGCGTGGCGACGCCGAGGCTCGCGCGCACCGGGAGGCGCTCGCCGCCGGCGGTGGCGATGCCCGGGTCGTCGTGGAACGCGCGCAGCACGCGGGCGGCGGCGCGCCGCGCGTCGTCGAGGTCGGTCTGCGGCATCACCACCACGAACTCGTCGCCGCCGATGCGGCCGGCGAGGTCGGTCTCGCGCAGCGACTTGCGCAGCAGCGTCCCGAGCCGGCGCAACAGCTCGTCGCCGGTGCCGTGGCCGTGCTGGTCGTTCACCTCCTTGAAGCGGTCGAGGTCGAGCACCGCCAGCGACAGCGGCGAGCCGTACCGCTTGGCGCGGCGGATCTCGAGGCCGAGCCGCTCGAAGAGGGCGCGGCGCGTCAGCACGTTGGTGAGCGGGTCGATGGTGGCGCGCCGCTCGAGCTCGGCGAGCGTCTGGCGCTGCTCGGTCACGTCGCGCGCGACGGCGTGGATCGCGTCGCTCGACTCGTCGGGGGCGACGCTCCACTGGAACCAGCGCCAGCGGCCGGCGCCGTTGCGCAGCCGCGCGTCGAACTGGAGCGTCCCCGCTCCCTTCTGCAGCTTGCCGATCAGCGCGAGGGTGGCAGGGCGATCCTCCGGATGGACGAGGTCGGCGAGCGAGCGGCCGACCACCTCCTCCTCGCCGCGACCGAGCAGCGTCGCCCACGCCGGGTTGCAGCGGCGCAGCACGCCATGCCGATCGGCGACCGCCAGCATCTCGGCCGAGAGGCGCCAGAACTGCCGCACCTCGTGCGAGAGGCGGCGCCGCTCGCCCGAGACGCGTGCCGCGGCGTTGGTGGCGGCCGCGGTCAGGAAGAGCCCCGACAGCAGCGCGAGCCAGCTCCAGCGCAGGCCGTCGCGATCGCGCGAGGTCGCGACCGGCACCGCGATCGCGCGCCACTGCAGCCCGCACAGCTCCCAGTCGTGGAGGTAGACCTGCGGATCGCTCTCGAGCTGCGCCAGCGTCGGCAGCGACTCGGGAGGTTCCGGCGAGGTGGTGAAGACCGGTTGCGGAGCGCGCCGAGAATCGCCGCCGGCCCAGACGAAGAGGCGGATGCCGGTCAGGTCGTCGCTCGCCAGCGCGCGCTGCAGCATCGGCGCGATCGGCAGCACCGCGGCGGCGAATCCCTCGAGGCGCACCTCGCGCTGCGCTTCGTCGGTCGGCACGTCGTCGCCGGCATAGAGCGGCTGGAAGAGCCAGAGCGACGGTGCGCCGTCGCGCTCGGCCGGCAGCGGGCCGGCGGCGAGCAGGGTGCCGCTCCGCGCCGCGCGCTCGAGCGCCTCGCGCCGCTCGGGGAACGCCGCGTAGTCGAGGCCGAGGTCGGCGCCCTGCGCCGCGTCCCCTTCGCGCGAGACGCAGTAGACGACCGGGTAGTGCTCCTCGCGGCGCGCCGCGGCGACCGGGCGGCCCTCTCCGTCGAGCTCATGCAGCGCGCGCGCCGCATCGCCCGGCGAGAGCGTCCCCGCCTCGAACGCCGCGCGCTCGAGCCCGCGCACGCGGCGCAGCCAGGCGATCGAACGGAAGTCGCTGACCTCGCCGAGGCCGCGCTCGACCACCCGCTCGAAGAGCGGCGCGCTGGCCGCCTCGCTGGCGTCGAGCACCGCCGCGACCGCGCGCAGCAGCTCGACCTCGTGCTCGAGCGAGCGGCGCAGGTCGCCGACCCGTTCGCTCGCGCGGCGATGGAAGCGGTGGGTGAAGCGATCGGCCTCCGCCTGGCGCAGCAGCAGGAAGAGGAGCGCGGTGAGGCCGAGGCCGCAGACGGCGATGGCGACCGCCAGCGAGAGATTGCGGGTGAGACCGTTCGAGAGGAGCACGAACCAGCGCGGCGCGCGACCGGGCGCGCCGCCGGGCGGCAGAGGCGTGAGGGGCTTCTGGAGTGGGGGGCGAGCCATTCGTGTCACCGCTCGGGACGGCGCGTCTGGCGCGTGCCAGACCGTACTCCTGCGACCGTCGCCATGGGGGGATGGATTCGATCCGCACTGCAAGCGCCATGCGGAACGCGCCGTCACCGAGCGGTGGAGAGACTACTTGCGGCGGGCGTAGCGGATGGTGAGCGCTGCGAATTCCTTTCCGTCCGGCCCCTTCATCCACATCGTCCAGGTGCGATGGTCGTCATCGCTCCAGACGTCCGTGCCGTGGAACTCGCTCGGCGCCCCCATCGCGTCCTTGCCACTCACCCAGCTGTGCATCGTCTTGGTCGCGGCGTCGTACTCGGCGGTGCCGGTCGACGCGGTCGGCGTCATCGAGTCGAACCAGCTCAACACGTACTTCTTGGTGAGCGGGTCGTAACCAGTCACCTCGTGGCCGAGGAACGGCGCGCCCATGAGCGCCCCTTCGAAGTCGGTGATGAGCCAGAGGCCGCCGAGCCCGAGCTTGCAGGTCGCCTTCGCCTTGCTCTTCTCCGCCGGCATCCCTTCGCCGGCCGGCGCCATCTCCATCTCGGCATCCCAGTTCCCGACGTAGCGCGCGAGCGCCTTGTGCTGGTCGCTCGGGCCGGGCGGCGCGCCGCCCTCTTGCGGGGCGACGGGCGTGGCGGGAGCGGGGCGCGCGATCCAGCCGAACGAGCCGGCGGCGAGCGCGAGAAGCAGGGCAGCAGACTTCCAGGTGGCCATGTCGGTCCTTGTTGCGTAAGGGAGGCGCCGTTCGCGCGGACGCAGGTCCGCACGGCGAGCGACGCGAATGCAGGCGCTATTACGCCTCGCCGTGCGGTCCGTTGCGAGTTCCTGCTGGAGTGGCCGCGGATCATGGAGCGGGCGACGAACTTCCTGGCGGGACTTGCGCTGCTCGGCGCCGACGAGGCGCCCTTCGATCGGCTCGCGCCGCTGGTCGAGCAGCACTGCGTCGCCTGCCATCGCGGCGCCGGCGCGAAGGGGGGGCTCGACCTCGCGGCGGCGTGGGACGGCCGGTCGCTCCGCGCGGCGGGGCGCGGCTGGAGCAAGGCGCTCGCGCGCGTCGCGGCGGGCACGATGCCGCCGACGAGCGAGACGCCGCTCGCGCCCGAGTCGCGCGCCGAGTTCACCGCAGCACTGCGCGCCGTGCTGGCGCAACGCGAGCCGGGCGAGGTCGACGATCCGGGCCGCGTCACGCTGCGCCGCCTGAGCCGCGTCGAGTACGACCGCAGCGTCCACGACCTGCTCGGCGTCGCGTGGGATTCGAGCGCGCTCTTCCCGGCCGACCTGATCGCGCACGGCGTCGACAACCTGGGCGACGTGATGGCGCTGCCGCCGATGCTCTTCGAGAAGTACGTCGAGGCGAGCCGCGTCGTGGTGGAACGCCTCTTCGCCGACGACGCGCTGCGCGAGCGGCTCCTGGCGCCGGCGCTCGCGCGCGGCGGCGTGGTCGACGACGCGGCGGTGCGCGCCATCGTCGCGCCGCTGCAGGAGCGCGCGTTCCGGCGGCCGATCGGCGCGGAGGAACTCGAGTCGCGCGTGGCGCTCTTCCGCGCGCAGCTCGCGGCGGGGAGTCCCGCGGTCGAGGCGTTGCGCGCGGTGGTCCGCTCGCTGCTGCTGGCGCCCGACTTCCTCTTCCGGCCCGAGACGGGCGATCCGGCGCGCGAGGTCGACGGCGTGCGCCCGCTCACCGACTTCGAGCTCGCCACGCGCCTCGCCTACTTCCTCACCGCGACGCTGCCCGACGAGCCGCTGCTCGAGGCGGCGCGCGCCGGCCAGCTCGCCGATCCGGAGCAGCTCGTCGCGCACGCTCGCCGCCTGCTGGCGACGCCGGGCGCGCGCACGCTCGCCGACCACTTCGCGACCGGGTGGCTCGGCTTCGCGGCGATCCGCGACGTGGCGGTCGACATCCGCCGCTTCGGCCGCTTCTTCGCCGGTGGACTGCGCGAGTCGCTCTACGAGCAGGTGGCCGGCTTCTTCGCGGCGATCGTCGCCGAGGATCGCAGCGTCACCGAGCTGCTCGACAGCGACTGGACGTTGCTCGACGCGCGCCTCGCCGAGCTCTACGGCCTGCCCGCGCCGAGCGGCCCCGGCCTGCAGCGCGTCGCGCTCCCCGATCGGCGGCGCGGCGGGCTGCTCGGCATGGGGGCGGTGCTGACGGTCACCTCGTTCCCGCTGCGCACCAGCCCGGTGCTGCGCGGCAAGTGGATCCTCGAGACGCTGCTCGACGAGCCGCCGCCGCCGCCGCCCGCCAACGTGCCGCAGCTGCCGAAGGACGATCGGCAGGACGACGCGCTGACGCTGCGCCAGCGGTTGGAGCAGCACCGCGCGGCGCCCGCCTGCGCCGGCTGCCACGCGACGATGGACCCGCTCGGCTTCGCGCTCGAGAACTTCGACGCGATCGGCGGCTGGCGCGAGCAGCACGACGCGCCGCCCGACGCGCCCGGCGCACAGCCGACGCCGCTCGATGCGCGCGCGGTGCTGCCGGACGGGACGCTGCTCGACGGGCCGGCGGGGCTGAAGGAGTGGCTCGGCGCGCGCGAACTCGACTTCCTGCGCACCTTCACGCGGCGGCTCTTCACCTATGCGGTGGGGCGGCCGCCCGAGTTCCTCGACGACGCGACCATCGACGCCATCGCGCTGGCGGCGCAGGCCGACGGCGCCCGCTTCAGCGCGTTCGTCGAAGGGATCGTGAGGAGCCGGCCGTTCCGCTACCTTCGCGCGGCCGAAGGAGGCACGCGATGAACCTGCCGCACTCGCCCGATCGACGCGCCGTTCGCCGCGGCCGACGCGCCTTCCTGCGCGGGGCGGGGGCGTGCGTGGCGCTGCCGTGGCTCGAGTCGTTGGCGCGGGCGGCGACGCGGTTGCAGCTGCCGGGCGCTCGCGACGAGGCGGAGCGCGCTGCGGAGGGCAGCAGCGTGCCGCCGAACCGGCTGGTCGTCCTCTACATGGCGAACGGCGCGTTGCCGGCCGCCTGGAATCCGGTCGACGAGGGGCGCGGCTACACGCTGAGCCCGACGCTCGAGCCGCTGGCGCCCGTGCGCGACGACGTGCTGGTGCTGACCGGGCTGTGGAACAAGAACAGCCTCGGCGGTGACGGCCACTACGCGAAGACGGCGCCCTTCCTCACCGGCGCGCGCATCCGTCGCACCGGCGGGCGCGACCTCTGGAACGGCATCTCGATCGACCAGCTCGCCGCCCACGCGCAGGGCGGCGCGACGCCGCTCCCCTCGCTCGAGCTCGGCTGCGAACCGGTGCGGCCCGCCGAGGACATGGGCTACACGACCGTCTACGGCGGCCACATCAGCTGGCGCGGACCGGCGACGCCGTGCACCAAGGAGATCGTGCCGCGCCACCTCTTCGACCGCCTCTTCCGCGCCGGCGAGCTGCGCGCCTCCAGTCGCGAGAAGAGCGTGCTCGACGTGGTGCGTGCCGATGCGCGGCGGCTCGAGGCGCAGGTCGCCGCGGCCGATCGCGCCAAGCTCGGCGAGTACTTCGATGCCGTGCGCGACCTCGAGCGGCGCATCGAGCGCGTCGCCGCGGCCGAGGCGCAAGGTGGGCTCGCTGGCGGGCCGCGCTCGCCGGCCGCCTCCGCCGCAGCACTGCCGCCGCCCGAACCGGGCGTGCCGAGCGACCATCCGACCCACGTCGCGCTGATGCTCGAGCTGATGGCGCTGGCGCTGCAGCAGGACGCGACGCGCGTGATCACCTTCATGTTCGGCAACGCCGTCTCGGGCCGCGACATGAGCTTCCTGCCGGGCGTGAAGGGGGGCCACCACGAGCTCTCCCACCACGAAGGGCGCGAGGAGAAGACGGCGCAGTACCAGCGGATCAACCGCTGGCACGTCGAGCAGTTCGTCGCCTTCGTGCGGCGCCTCGCGGCGATCGACGTGGGCGGCGCGCGGCTGCTCGACCAGAGCCTCGTGCTGTTCGGCTCGGCGCTGAAGGATGGCAACAGCCACGACCCTGCCGACCTGCCGCTGCTGCTGGCGGGGCGCGGCGCCGGCAACGGCTTCGCCCCGCTCGCGAGCGGGGCCCACGTGAAGAGCCCGGCCGGCACGCCGCTCTGCAACCTCCACCTCTCGCTGCTGCGGCGGATGGGCGTCGCCGCCGAATCGTTCGCCGACAGCAACGGCAGCCTGCTCGACGCCTGAGCGTCACTCGAGCGGCAGCGGTCCCGCGATGCCGCGCACCAGCAGGTCGGGGCCGCCGATCCGCAGGTCGTGCAGCACCGCCAGCGCGATGAAGCGCGCCTCGGCCGCGTAGTCGGCCGGCAGCGTGAAGGTGGCGCGCCCCGCGGCATCGAACTGCCCCTCGCACCGCTCGTCGTCGCCGCTCTTCGCGAAGAGCGCGTCGGCCGCCATCGCCAGCTCGAGCGCTCCGAACCGCTGCGCCGGCGCGTCAGCCGCCGCCAGCACCACCTTCCAGTGCGCCGCCGGCGGCCCCGTCAGCACGAACCGCGGTGCCGGGGAGTTTCCGTCCACGTGCGGTGCCGGGGAGTTTCCGTCCGGCTCCGCGCGCGTCAGCGTGACCGGATGGAGCTGCTCCGGCAGCGGCGCGACCGCGTAGCCGTTCCCCACCGCGTCGCGCAGCGCCGTCGCCAGCGGCGGCGCGGGCGTCCACGTCCCGCGTTCCGCGAGCGCCTGCGCCACGCGCACCGCCATCCGCCAGTAGCCGCGATCGGTCGGGTGGCGATCGCCCGGGATCAGCAGCTCGTCGTAGCGGTGGCGCGCGAGCTCGGCGGCGAACGCGGCGCGCAGGTCGACGAACGGCAGGCCGCGCTCGGCGGCGACGGTCGCGGCGGCGCGCGACGGCGGCTCGTAGAGCGCCTCGGGCGAGGGGTAGGAGCAGAGCAGCGGCAGCGCCCCCGCCGCTTCGATCACCGCGACGACGGCGCGCAGCCGCTCCGCGACGGCGCTGTAGTGGGCGTCGTCGACGAGGCGGGTCGCCCCCTCCTCGATGGTGATCGCCGCCCCGGCGTCGTCGCCCGCGAGCTCGATCCGGTCCATCGCGAAGTGGCGGAAGCGGCTGCCCCCGTCGAGCGGCTCGCCCGCGCCCTCGTCCGCCGCGCTGCGCGCCGCCGCGAGGCGCGCCAGCTTGACGATCACCCGATCGGCGAACCACGCCGCCAAGCCGCGCGCCTCGCCCGTCCGCGCGCCGTCCGGCGTCGCGAAGTTCCAGCGATCGTTGAAGCCGGCGAGGATCACCACCGCGACCGGGCGCAACCGCGCGAGCTGCTCGGGCAGCCGTGCCGCGACCTGCGCGAGGTTCTGCGCCGGGATGCCGCTGTTCTCGACGCGCCAACGCGCCCCTTCGCCGGGCGGCGCGGGATCGCCGGCGCGCAGCAGCTGCTCGAGCCGGCCGGGGTACGCCTCCTCGGCGCGGTAGTAGAGGCCGAAGGTGTAGGAGTCGCCGACGCAGAGCACGGTGCGCGCATCGGGGGCGGCGTCGCTCGCCCGCGACGCGAGCAGCTGCTCGACGAAGCGGCGCGAGGCGAGGTGCAGCACCAGCTCGAGCGCGCAGAGCGTCAGGAGCGCGCTCGCGACGGCGAGCGCGAGGCGGCGGAGGCCGCGGGCGCGGCGAGCGGGGGCGCGGGTCGGCGCGGCGGCCATGGCGCGGGAGGATGCCGCGCTGCGCGGCGACCCGCAAACGGCGGGGAACGAAACCGGGGAGGCCGCGTGGCCTCCCCGGTGCGATCGATCTCGATTCGTTGGCTCTAGAGGAGCTGCCGACCGGCAGCTCTCACATCTTGATGCCTCAGCCAAAGACCTTGCCGGTGGTCTTCGTCACGGCCTTGCCCGCGAGCACCTCCTCGAGCGCGGCGGCGACGTACTTCTCCTTCGCCTTGGTCGCGTCGTTCAGGTTGTCATCGATGCCGCCGCGGTAGACGACCTTGCCGTCCTTGTCGGTGATGATCACCTCGCCCGTCTTGCCGGCCTTGAGCGCCTTGGCGAAGGCGGAGCCCTCGTCGTTCCAGAAGGCGCCGGTCCACTTGCACTCCTTGTGGAACTTCGCCTTGTCGGCGGCCGACTCGGGCTTGTTGACGTAGGCGTAGACGAAGTCGACCCCCTTCGGTCCGTAGGCCGCCTCGAGCGCGGCGAGGCGCTCGGCGTACGGCTTGGTCGCCGGGCAGGTGACGCCGACCAGGACGTAGGCGGTCACCTTGCCGTTCTTCTGGGTGTCGAGCGTCGCCTCCTTGCCGTCGCGCATCACCTTGGCGGTGAGCGCCGGGATCAGCTCGCCGACCTTGCCGGTCGTCTCCTTCTTCTCCTGCCCGGCGGCGGCCGCAGGGGCCTGCGCCAGCGCGAGCTGGGGGGCGACGATTCCGCCGGTCAGCGCGGCGAGCAGCAGCGCGCCCGCGAGGTTCTTCATCTGCATCGGAGCTCTCCATCTTCGAGGGACGCGACTCCCGGCCACCGCTCGGCCGAGCCGTACCGCGCCGTTTCGTACGAACGGGGCGGGATTATGGAGCCGCCGAAGCCACTTTCGACGGAGCCGCCTGCTCAGCTCGCGCGTCGGACCGATGGCTCGCATGGCGCGCGCCGATGAGGGGCGAGCAGGCGGTGGCGGGCTCCGCTGGGCGGCTTCGACGGAACGGCGCCCCCCGGGGATCGTGCTCTCCTGCGCAGCGGCGGGACCGCGGCCGCCCCGGGACGCCCGGGGGCGCCCCGCCGCGCTGCTACCCTGACGCCCCGCTCGCGGGTGACCCCCGCACCCGACTCGGAGGAGCCATGCGCTCGATCCTCGCCGTCCTGCCCTCGCTCGCTCTCGTCCTCACGGGCGTCCTCGCTGGCGCGCCCGCCCCCGCCGCGCAGACCAAGCCGAAGGCGAAGCCCGCCGAGGAGCAGGTCGAAGTCGAGCCGAAGGAGTGGGAGCACGACGACTCCGACCTCGCGCCCGACCCGAAGTTCAACTTCGGGGCGCTGAAGAACGGGATGCGCTACGTCTGGGTCAACAGCCGCAACCCGCCGAAGCAGCTCTTCCTGCGCCTGCACGTCGACATCGGCAGCCTCGTCGAGGACGAGACCGAGCTCGGCATGGCGCACTTCGTCGAGCACATGGCCTTCAACGGCACGGCGAAGTTCAAGGCGGGCACGCTCGTCGAGACGTTCAACAAGCAGGGCATCAAGTTCGGCTCCGACGTGAACGCCCACACCGGCATGGAGGAGACGGTCTACGAGCTCGACCTCCCCGACGACGAGCCGGCGCGCCTGAAGGTCGCCTTCCAGTGGATGCGCGACGTCGCGTGCGGGCTCAAGATGGACGACAAGGAAGTGCAGGCCGAGAAGGGGGTCATCGACTCCGAGCAGCGCGATCGCGACAGCCCCGGCTTCCGCCTCTTCGTCGACCAGATGAAGAAGATCGGCGACGGCTTGCGCCTCACGCAGCGCCTCCCGATCGGCGTGAAGGAGGTGCGCGCCAAGTTCACCGGCAAGAGCTGCATGGCGTTCTACAAGCGCTGGTACCGGCCGGAGCACATGACCTTCATGATCGTCGGCGACCTCGGCGATCTCGACCCGACCGCGCTGATCGAGGAGCACTTGGGCTCGATCCCGGCCGCGAAGGGCGAGACGCCCGACCGCCCCGACCTGGGCGAGCCGACCTTCAAGCACAAGGGCTTCGCCATCGAGCAGGGCGGCGGCGGCGGGGTGGTCAACATCCTGAAGCTGCGCAAGTTCAAGGCGAAGCGCGACGACAGCGCGAACGTCGCCGCCAACATCCCGATCCAGATCGCGATGCTGGTCCTCGAGCAGCGGCTGAACGACCGGCAGGAGAAGGAGAAGCTCCCCTTCACCGCCGCCAGCGCCGACATGTTCGAGTTCGAGAGCCAGCTGTGGGGCCCGAGCCTCGCGATCCACTGCGAGCCGGCCAAGTGGCGCGACGCGCTCACCGCCGGCGAGCGCGAGCTGCGCCGCCTGCTCGAGCAGGGCTGCAGCGAGGACGAGGTGAAGAAGGCGTGGACGTCCTTCCAGCAGCAGCTCGTCCCGCGGCCGATCTCGCCGCCGCCCCACTCGCTCGAGTACGTGAACGAGCTGATGGCGGCATGCAACGGCCGCTACGTGCCGATGGAGGACCGCGCCCGCAAGGAGGCGATGCGGCCCGGCACCAAGGGGCTCTCCGCCGACTCGCTGATGAAGGTGCTGCGCGAGGAGTGGGCGCAGGGGCAGCTCGTGCTCTTCACGCAGGGCGGCATCGACCTCGGCGCCGATCCCGAGGCGGAGCTGATGGAGGTGTGGAACGCCGCGAAGGCGTCCGACCTCGCCACGCCGATGGTGCTCGCCGCCGCCGATCCGCCGAAGGAGGGCGACGCGAAGGAAGGCGAAGCGGACCAGGAGGGCGACGCGAAGAAGGTCGACCCGAGCAGCTTCGCCTACGCGAAGCCCGACGTGGTGCGCGACGCCACGGCGACCGTGCAGCGCCATGACGACTTGAAGGCCGCCTCGATCGCGCTCAAGAACGGCGTGAAGGCGCTCTACCGCAAGGCCGACGGGGACGTGCGCGGCTTCGGCCGCTGGGAGGTGCGCGTCGGCGAGGGGGAGTCGGCGCTCGAGCCGGGCCAGCACGCCATCGCCTACGCGGCGGCGCGCTGGTTCCTGCAGGGCGGCCTCGGCAAGAACGATTGGGAGACGGTGCGGGCGGCGGGCGGCGGCGTCAGCTTCGACGTCGAGGCCGACGCGCTGGTCTTCTCCGGCAACGTGATCTTCGGCGCCGACCCGAAGCGCGACTTCGAGTCGATCTGCGCCTACCTCACCGATCCCGGCTTCCGGCAGGAGGCGTGGGACGAGTGGAAGAAGAAGCTCGACGACGAGTTCAAGCCACCCGAGGGCAAGGAAGGGCTCGGCACCCTGCTCAACAAGTTCCACGAGGAGGTGCGCTCGACCGAGCCGCGCCTCGCCCGCCCGAGCAAGGAGGCGGTCGCCGCGGTGACGATCGAGCAGGCGCGCGCCTTCCTGCAGTCGCAGCTCGACGGCCCGATCGCGATCACCGCGGCGGGCGTCGACGCCGGCAAGTTCGAGAAGGCGCTCTACTCCACCTTCGCCACGCTGCCGCAGCGCCGCGGCGCCCGCGCCGACGAGAAGCGCCGCACCATCGCGCCGCTCAAGACCGGCCTCAAGGTGCGCTACGAGGTCGACACCGGCGACCAGAGCGCGCTGATCCACGTGCTCTACCCGTGCCCCGATGCCATCGATGCCGCCGCGGCGCGCAAGCTCGACCTGCTGCAGGACATCCTCGGCGACCGGCTGCGCGTCGAGATCCGCGAGAAGCGCGGCGGCGCCTACTCGCCGAACGCACAGGTGTGGGGCAGCGAGGAGTGGCGCGGGCTCGGCTGGGCGACGCTCGACGTGCAGGTCGATCCGGCCAAGGTCGACGACATGACCAAGGCGTGCGTCACCGTGATGGAGTCGATCAGCAGCAAGGGGATCACGCAGGGCGAGCTCGATCGCATGCGCACCGCGCGGCTCGGCAGCATGGAGACGACGCTCAAGGACTACGGCACCTGGTTCACGGCGCTGCGCGCCGCGCACAAGAACCCGGCCGTCATCGACGAGATGCGCGCCTACAAGGCGACCTTCGAGAAGATCACGCTGGCCGAGATGAACGCGCTGGCGAAGCCGATCTTCGCGAAGGGCAAGGAGAACGTCTTCGTCGCCGTGCCGAAGCCGTGAGCGGCCCGCGTTGACGCAGGGCGGGCCCTCGACCTGTTGGACGGTGATCCGCGCCGCGGCGGCCGGCGCGGCGCCGGAGCGCGACGCCTTCGCGCGCCGCTACGCCGAGCCGCTCGCCGCCTACTTCGCGGCGCGCTGGCGCGGCGGGCCGCTCGCGCAGGAGTGCGACGACGCGGTGCAGGAGGTCTTCGTCGAGTGCCTGCGCGACGGCGGCGCGCTCGAGCGGGCGCGGCCGGCCGAGGCGGCGACGCCGGGTGCCGGGGGCTTCCAGCCGTTCCTCTACGGCGTCGCGCGCAACGTCGCGCGCCGCTTCGAGGAGCGGCGCGCGGCGCGCAAGGGGGCGCCCGCCGAGTCGGTCGAGCTCGACCGCCTGCCGATCGACGAGCCGAGCCTGTCGCGCGCCTTCGATCGCGCTTTCGCGCAGGCGCTGCTGCGCGAGGCGGCCGCGCTGCAGCGGGCGCGGGCGGTCGCCGCCGGCGAGAAAGCGGTGCGCCGCGTCGACCTGCTGGCGCGCCGCTTCGGCGACGACCTCGCGATCCGCGAGGTCGCACGCGAGTGGGGCGTCGATGCCGCGACGCTCCACCACGAGTTCGCCACCGCGCGCAAGGAGTTCGTGCTGGCATTGCAGGAAGTGGTCGCGTTCCATGATCCGCGCGCGACGCCGGGCGAGGTGGCGCGCCGCTGCGCCGAGCTCGCCCGCCTCGTGGCCGCCGGATAGCCGCGCAGAGCGACCTCGCGAACGACGGAGCCCGCCATGGCGAACCGCGACGAACCGCCGATCCCGAGCGAGAGCGTGCTCGACGCGCTGCTCGGCGCCGCCTTCGCGAAGGGCGAGGCGACTCCGCCGCGCCCGCCCGCCGCCGAGGAGCTGCCGGCGCAGCTCTCGGCGCGCTACCGCATCGAGGGGGAGATCGGCCGCGGCGGCGTCGGCATCGTGCTGCGCGGTCGCGACCTCGAGCTGAACCGCGTGGTCGCGTTGAAGGTGCTGCGGCCCGAGCACGTCGCGCACGAGGGGCTCACGCGCCGCTTCGTCGAGGAGGCGCAGATCGGCGGCCAGCTCGAGCATCCGGGCATCGTGCCGGTGCACGAGATGGGGCGCGCGCCCGACGGCCGCCCCTTCTTCGTGATGAAGCTGATCCAGGGGCGCACCCTCGCCGACCTGCTCGCCGCGCGCGGCGACACGCCGGCCGAGCGCGCCCGCTTCCTCGCCATCTTCGAGCAGGTCTGCCTCACCGTCGCCTACGCGCATGCGCGCGGCGTGATCCATCGCGACCTGAAGCCGGCCAACGTGATGGTCGGCGCGTTCGGCGAGGTGCAGGTCGCCGATTGGGGGCTCGCCAAGGTGGTCGGACGGCCGGAGCCGCCGCACGCGCCCGCCGCTCCGACGCCACCCGCCGCGACCCGCTCTGCGCGCGACTCCTCGGCGCAGGCCGCCGCCGCGGCCGGCCCGGTCTCGACCGATCGCACCAGCTCCTCCGCGCTCCTCTCGCAGGCCGGCGCCGTGCTCGGCACGCTCGCCTACATGGCGCCCGAGCAGGCGCGCGGCGAGAGCGAGTCGATCGACGCGCGCGCCGACGTCTTCGCGCTCGGCGCGATGCTGCTCGAGCTCCTGACCGGCAAGCCGCCCTACACGGGCGACTCGGGCGAGCAGTTCGACGCGGCGCGCGAGGCGGCGCTCGGCCCGGCGTTCGAGCGGCTCGCCGCGCCGACCATCCACCCGACGCTCGCCGCATTGGCGCGCCGCTGCCTCGCCGCCGATCGCGCCGAGCGGCCGGCCGACGCCGCTGCGCTGGCGCAGGAGCTCGCCGCGTGGCGCAGCGGCCAGGAAGAGCGCGCCCATGCGGCGGTGCTGGCCGCGACCGCGGCGCAAGCGAAGGCGGGCGAGGAGCGGCGCGCGCGGCGCCTCACCGTGGCGCTCGCGGGCGTCGTGCTGCTGGCGGCGCTCGGCGGCGGCGGCGCTTGGCTCGCGAAGGAGCAGGGCGAGCGGACGCGGCGCGAGACGGCGGCCGAGCCGGTCCGCGCGGCGCTCGCTCGCGCGCGGGCGCTGGCGAAGCAGGCCGACGCCGAGCCGCTCCATCGGGTCGAGCCGCGCGAGGCGGCGCTGGCGGCCGTCGATGCGGCGGTGGCTGCGCTGCACGCCGCCGATCCGGGCGCCGAGCTGCGCCGCGAGGTGGAGACGCTGCACGGCGAACTCGCGGCCGCCGTCGCGGCCAGCCGCGCGCAGGTCGCCGAGCGGCAGCGCGACCGCGCGACGCTCACCGAGCTCACCTCGCTGCTCGGGCGCTGGTTCATCTGGCCGTGGGACGAGATCGACCGCGCGATCGAGGAGACGCTGCGGGCGTGGGGCTTCGACCTCGCGACGATGGACGACGCGGCACTGGTCGCGCGCGTCGCGCGGAGCAGCGATCCGCTCGAGTTCTGCGACCACCTGCTCGGCTGGATCCAGGTGCGCGCGCAGATCGCCGGCAACGCGCAGGCGCCGCGCGACTTCGAGCGGCTGCGCGACCTCGTGCAGGCCGCCGATCCCGATCCGTGGCGGGTGCGCCTGCGCGCCGCGATCCCCGACGGCCGCGAGGTGTGGACCGCGGCCGTCCTCGATCCCGACCTCTGGAAGCAGTCGCCGCGCACCATCGCCTTCCTCGGCTACCTGCTGAACCACTTCGGCGCGCGCGACGCCGCGCTGCCGCTCTTCGAGAAGGCGGCCGCCCTCTGGCCGCGCGAGTACAGCTTCCGGTCCGACCTCGCCATCTGGAACCGCAGCGCCAACCCGCCGCGCTGGGAAGCGGCGCTCGACCACGCCAGCGCCGCCGTGACGCTCGCGCCCGACATGACGTCGACCTGGCTGCTGCTCGGCGTCGTGCGCAGCGCTCTCTGCGATTTCCGCGGCGCGGTGGCGGCCTACCAACGAGTCCTCGAGCTCGACCCGGGCAATCGCGACGCCGCCCCAGCCGCCGCCGTCGCGCATCTCTTCGCCGAGCAGTTCGACGCGGCGCAAGCGGCCATCGCGGAGGGGCTCGCGCGCCGGCCGAACAGCGGCGAGCTGCTGCAGGTGCGTGCCGCCGTCGAGATGGCGCAGGGCGACGTCGCGGCGGCGCGCGCCACGCTGCGCGCGCTGCTCGACGGGAAGCCCGAGCTGGCGCTGGTGCCGCAGGCAGCGTTGAACCTGCTCTTCGCCGAGGACGCGGCCGGCGCCCTCGCTGGCCTGCGCGCCGCGCTGCAGCGCGTGAACCTCTTCGCGCCGCTCACGCTGGTGATGGCGCTGCACGAGACGCTCGTGACCGCGCTCGAGTCGAGCTGCGACTACGCCGCCGCGCAGGCGCACCTGCAGCTGATGCGGCAGATCGTGCTGCAGCGGCTCCCCGACGGCGCCGAGCGGCGCGGTGCGCTGCTGCGCATCGATCGGCGCGAGGCGCAGCTCGCCGAGTCGCTCCGCCTCGATGCGCTGCTGCCCGATTTCGAGGGGGGCGCGCTGGCGCCGGCCGATGCGGCGGAGGCGGCGCGCGTCGCCGTGCTGCTGGTGCGGCGCGCGAAGATGGCGGCTGCGTTCGATGCGTGGGAGGCGCTGCTCGCCGATCGGGATGCGGCGGAGCAGGCGCTCGCGGTCGAGCCGGGCTGCTGGATCGCGGCCGCGCAATCGGCGGCGGCGGTGGCCGCGGCGCCCGCGACGCCGGCCCCGCTGCGCAGCCGCGCCGTCGCGCGCCTCGCCGACTGGGTGACGGCCGAAGCGACGGCGGCGCTCGAGGCGCAGGGGCGCGATGCGCGGACGCCGGCGCGCTCACGCGTCCACCGCCTGCTGGTCGATCCGCTGCTGCTGCTGGTGCGCGAGCCGAAGCAGCAGGCGCTGCAGAGCGAGTCGGAGCGCGCCATGCTCCTCGCCGCGGCGGCCAAGGTGCGGGCGGCGTTGCAGCGCTCGCGGCCGTAGTGCGCCGGGCAACCGGGGCCGGTGGCGGCCGCGATTTTCCGGCCGCGAAATCGACGCGAGCCCGGAACCAGGGACGTGCGCCGCGCGGGATCGTCCGCCGCGGCCCTCCCTGGAGATCGCCGATGACGCTCGCTCGCCTGCTCCTCTGCGGAGCTGCCCTCGCCGCCGCGCCGCTGCTGACCGCCCCCTCGTTCCTCGCCGCGCAGGACGCGCCGCCGGCCGGCGCGCCGCAGGGTGGACCGCCCGCCGGAGGGGCGGCGCGCCGCGGGCCGCCGGGCAGCGATGCGGGCAACGAGATGGTCGCGGAGTTGAAGGCGACCAAGGGGTGCCTCGGCGTCGAGACCGCGTTCACCTCGTCGCGCAAGTCGGTGATCTTCGCCTGGTTCGAGGACAAGGCGGCGACCCTGCGCTGGTACGAGAGCGACTACCACCAGACGATGATGATGGGCATGCAGGAGGCGAATGCCCCTGCGAGCGGCGATGCGGCGAGCGACGCGACACCGAGCGCTGAACGGATCCCGCTCGAGCACGTGCCGGACGGCGTGCCGGTGATGTGCATCGCGACCATCACCCCCTCGATGAAGCCGGCGATTCCCGGCTTCCCGATGCCGATCTCGCAGGTCTCGATCGAGCTCTACACGCCGCTGCCGGGCGGCCTCGCGCTGAACGGCAAGTTCGCGCCGGCCGCGTTGAAGGTGCGCGACATGGTCGAGGCGACGCTGCCGGCGGCGGGCGGCGGCGCGGGCGGCAGCGGCGGGCGCTGAGGGCGCTGCGCCACGCAGCGCGCGGACGAGTGACCCTCGGCGGTCGCATCGCTACTGCGCTCGCCGGGGGGCCGCTCGCTGCTGCGTCAGCGGGGCGTGGAGCATCCGATGTCGATGGTGCCCGTGGTCGGCGCGCTCGTGCTCGCCGGGTTCGCTGCTGGCGAGCCGCTCCTGCGCCTCGCGGTCGAGGAACGCCACTCGATCGCGGCGGACGAGCGGCACGCGCTGTTCCTCGACGCGAAGCAGCGCGTCGTAGTGGTCGACCTGCACGCGGCGCGCGTCGTCGCGCTGCCGTCCGCGCGCGGCGGGGGGCCGTGGCGTGCCGGCTGCTTCACGGCAGACGGCGGCGCGCTCTGGCTGCTCGAGGAGGCGGGCACGGCGCAGCGCTTCGAGCTGCGGCAACCACCGCAACCGCAGCAATCCGCGCCGTTCCTGCCGAGCGCGACCGTCGCGCTTCCCGCCGGCGGCGGCTGGCACGATCTCGTCGCGGCGCCCGATGGCCGCTCGCTCGCGTGGAGCGCGACGCGCGCCGGCCAGCGCTGTGCGGGCGTCGTCGCGGTGACCGATGGGCGTGAGCTGGCGCGCTTCGACGCCGTCGGCGCGGCGGCGAGGTCGCACGACGTGCTGCCGTGGATCGCCTTCGTCGGCGAGGGCGCCCACGTGGTGGTCTGCATCGAGCCGAAGGGCGACGGGCTGCGCGTCCTCGGCCATGGCGATGGTTCGTTGCAGCTGTGGAACCTCGCCGAGCAGCGCGCCGCGGCGCACCTGCATCCCTACGTCGCCCACCGGTCGCCGGGCTACGCGCTGCTCCCCGACGGAGTCGCCTTCGCGACACGCAGCGAGCGCGACTTCCCGGTCCTGTGCCAGCGGCTCGGCGAGCCACGGCCGATCGTGCTGCTGCCCGATGCGCGCGGCGGCCACTTCACCGACCTCTTCGTCGAGCCGAACGGCGAGTGGCTCTGCGAGCAGGACTTCGAGGATGACGACGGCATCACCGTGATCGACGTCGTAGGCACGCGGCCGCCGCGCACGGTCGCACCGGGTCGACGCTTCGTCGGCTTCGGCAGCGCGCCGCGCCAAGAGGAGATCCCCGCCGCCGGCGTCGCGCTGGCGCCGGGAGTGGTGGCGTGCGGTCGCGACGGGACGCTCGAGCGGTTCGCGCTGCTCGACGGCTCGCTGCAGCAGCGGTTCACGCCCGAGGCGGGCTTCACGACGACGGCGGCGCGCTGGTGCTGCCGCGTCCCGCGCCTGCTGCTGGTCGGCTACCACCTCGCGGCCGACGGCAAGAGCGGCGACTTCGAGGCGCAACTCCACTCGCTACGGCCCGATGGCAAGTGATCGCGCGCGCGCGGCGTCGCGCGCGGTCACTGCCCGCCGCGCAGCTCCTTGCGCCAGACGAACTTGTGGCCCGACCAGTCGGCGTCGACCGCGCAGACCGTCACGTCGACCAAGCCGCTCGGCAGGACGAGTTCCCGGACGCCGTTCTCGTCGAGGTCGGCCGCGAGGGGCGATGTCTTCTTCGGCCACGAGATCCAGAGCGTGCCGGCCGGGAAGATGCTCTTCGCCAGGTTCGGCAGCAGCTTCGAGAGCTCGGCGCGCGAGGCAGTGAAGCAGTGGACGAAGGGCGCGGCGCCGCTGCCCCGTTCGCGGAAGGTGACGCCGGGCGGCAGCTCGCCGAGCAGCGTGCGGTAGTGGGGCGGCGCGCCGTGGAGCGCCACGACGTCGCCCGCCTTGATGCCGAGCTTCTTCACCAGCGGCGTGCCGGAGTAGCCGGCCGCTGCCGTGCTCGCGCCGCTGGCCGCTTTCGCTGTCGCCTTCTTCGCCATCACTTCGCCTCCGCTTCGCGCACGACGCGCAGCCCGATCGCCGTCGCCGGCGGCGCACGATTCGGATCGCCCGCATCGCTGGCCATCAGCGCGCAACCGCCGATGGCGCGCGCCTCCTTCGCGGGCCGCCGCGCGCGCATCCCCGCATGGTTCGCGTCGGAGTCGCTCGCCACTGCGTCCTCGTCGTCGGCCCGCGCGAGCGCCCACTCGGCGACGTTCCCGCCGAGGTCGTAGAGCGCCGCGCGCTGGCCCGGCGCGCCGCGCACCAGCGGCGCTCCCGAGCCGACCGGCCAGAGCAGCGCCGAGCAGCCCTTCGCCCGCTCGCCGAGCTCGCGACGCGCCCGCTCCTGCAGCGCCGCCTCCTCTTCGGGGCGCGGCGCGAAGCCGAGCCACCGCTCGAAGGTGTTCTCGCCGGCGAGCGCCGCGGCCGCTTGCGCCAGCGGCTCGAGCTCGTCGAGCCACGGCAGCCGCCAGCGCTCGCCCGTCGTCTCCGAGAGCCACGCGACGTAGCCCTGCGCCTCCTCGAGCGCGATCCCCGCGATCGGCAGGTTCTCGTCGCCGGCGGCCACCTCGGTGTCGGGCCGGAAGGCGCGCCACTGCGCGCGCGTCACCTCGAAGCGGCCGATCGAGAGCCCGTCGACCTCGACCACCTCGGGCAGCGGCAGCGCGCGCTCCTTGGTCGGCCAGTTCATGCGCGCGGTGGCGAGCGGCTCGCCGAACGCGTCGCCGACCCGCGCGAACTCCTCGGCCTGCAGCGCGCTCCAGAGCGGCGACCCTTCGCGCAGCGCGCGGGCCGCGAGCTCCTCGCCGGCGGCGTCCGTTGCGTCCTCCGCCGCCGCGCCGAACAGGTGGCGATCGACGAAGGCGAACTCCTCCTCGAGCTTGCGCCGCTGCGAGGTGAGGCGCTGCAGCCCGTGCGGCTCGTCGGGGAAGAGGACGAAGCGGACCGGCGCCTTGCCGATCTGTTGCAGCGCGCGGTACCACTCCCACCCTTGCGAGGTCGGCACGTGGGTGTCGGCGCCGCCGAACTGGATCAGCGTCGGCGTCGTGACCCGCTCGGCGTGGAAGAGCGGCGACTTCGCGAGGTAGGTGGCGCTCTCCCGCCACGGCGGGCCGCCGAGGTAGTAGTCGTCGAAGGCGGGGCCGAAGCGGCAGTTGCCGTAGTCGGAGGTCCAGTTGACGTCGCCGGCGCCCGCCACGCAGACCTTGAAGGAGAGGCGCGCGTCGGGAACGACGTCGGGCAGCAGCGCGGTGAGGCCGATCGAGAGGATCGCGCCGTTGCTCCAGCCGAGGCAGCCGAGCCGCTCGCGATCGACCGGGTAGCGCGCGGCGACCTGCTCGATCCCCTTCACGAGGTCGACCAGTTCGAGCTCGTAGTAGCGCCCCTTGATCGACTCGGCGAAGGCGCGCCCGTAGCCCGAGCTGCCGTGGTAGTTGACCGCCAGCACGTAGCAGCCGCGCGCCGCGTAGCGGTGGTAGGGGTAGCTCCAGCGGTCGGAGAAGCGGTCGAGGTCGTTCGCGTGCGGGCCGCCGTGCGTCAGCAGCAGGAGCGGCCGCTTCGTGCCGTCGGCGGGCGCGATCGGATGCCAGAGCAGCGCCTCGACCTCGTCGCCGTTCGCGCCGGCGAAGCGGAGCGTCTCCACCTTCGCGAGCGGCCGATGCGCCGCGCGCGGCGGCACCAGCGCCACCGGCCGCTCGTCGCGCAGCTCCTGGTCGACGAGGCTCGCGACGCACCAGCGGCCCGGGTCGGCGGCGCTCGACGCGTGGTAGAGGACCGTGTCGATGCCGGGCCGCGCCGCGAAGCGCGCGAGCCGGGCCGCATCGCTGCCGACCAGCCACTCGCGCACGAACCGGCCGTCGGCGCCGCGCGTGAAGCGGGCGAAGCGCGGCGCGACGCCGTCGGCGAGCGCGGCGACGAAGCCGCCGGTGACCGGCACGACGCGCTCCTGCTGCAGGCCGCGCTCCCACGCGAGGTCGATCGAGCGCTCGAAGCCGCTCGCCCGCTCGACCTCCCACAAGAGCGTCACGCCCGCCATGTTCTCGCCGTCGACCGTCGGCGCGATCCCTGCGGCGTAGAGCCAGTCGCCCTCGGCCGACCAGGCGAACGCGCTCGGCTTGCTCTTCTTCGCCGCGAAGAGCTCTCGCTCGGCGCCGGTCGCCACGTCGAGCAGGAAGGCGCGCGGCGGCACGCGGCCGTCGACCTCCTCCTGCGGCGAGCGCGAGGCGAGCGCCGCGACCGCGTCGCCATCGGGCGCCACCGCGAAGGTGGTGATGGTGTCGACGTTGGTGGTGAGGCGGCGCACGGTCGCGACGTCGCCCGCGCCGAGCGTCACCTCGAAGAGACGCACGGCGGCGGCCGCGAAGTCGCGCGGCTCCTCGACGACGACGCTGCGATCCTTCGCGTCGCGGCGCGTGCGCTCCTCCTGCGTGAGCCGCTCGCGCGCGGCGACGACGAGGCGCGTCTTGCTGGCCCACTGCACGCCGACCACCCCCTCCGGCAGCGCGGTGATCGCGGTCGGCTCGCCGCCATCCATGCGCAGCAGCCAGACCTGCGCGCGCGCGGCGGGATCGTCGCTGCTGCCGCTCGCGCCGCTGCCGTCGTCACCGGCCGCTGGCGGACGCGTCGAGAGGAAGGCGAGCTGCTTGCCGTCCTCGTTGAAGCAGGGGGAGAACTCCTCGTGCGCGCCGCTGGTGAGCGGCCGCTCCTCGCGCAACGCGAGATCGGCGAGCCAGAGCCGCGAGATGCGCCGATCGCGCTTCGCATCGGGCACGAGGCGCGTGTAGATCGCCTTCATGCCATCGGGCGCGATCTCGAGCGTGCCGACGTCGGTCACGTCGACGAGGTCCTCGACGCGCCACGGCGACGTCGCGCGGGGCGGCGCCGGCGGCGCGTCGCGATCGGCCTCCTGCAGCGGCAGCGCCGCGAACGGGAGGAGCAGCGACAGCAGCAGGGCGTTCATCACGTTTCCTTGGCGAGCGGCGCGACGATCGCGCCGTAGCAATCGGGGCGGCGATGGGCGATCCGATCGAGCTCGTACTCGCCCGGCACGATCACCAGGCGGTTTAGGTCGGCGGCCGGCAGGTCGAGATCGGCAATCAGGCGCTCCGCCCCTTCGCCCGCATGCGCGGCGACGCGGCCGTCGCAGTCGACGATCTGGCTGCCGCCGAGGAAGTCGAAGCCGCCTTCGCGGCCGATCCGGTTGCAGGCGACGTAGTGCACGTGGTTCTCGAAGGCGCGCACGATCGACTGGTAGGCGCGCGAGATGCGGGCGGCGGCCGGCCAGTTGGTGGGCAGCACGATCAGCTGCGCGCCGGCGAGCTTCAGCACGCGCGCCGTCTCCGGGAAGCTGCCGTCGTAGCAGATCGAGAGGCCGACGGTGCCGAACGGGGTCGTCGCGACGCAAAGCGGCCGATCGCCCGGCGTGACGAAACGATCGCAGCCGAGGAACGGCAGGTGGAGCTTGCGGTAGTGGAGCGCGATGCCGTGCGGGCCGAGCAGCAGCGCCGCGTTGTAGAGCCGCTCGCCCGCTCGCTCGAGCAGTCCGACCACGAGCCACGTGCCGCGCCGCTGCACCGCCGCCACCAGCGCGTCGATCGGCGCGCTGCAGAGCTCCACGGCGGCGCGCTGCGCGGCGGCGAAGGTCGGGAAGGCGTAGCCGGTGAGCGCGCACTCGGGCACGACGGCGAGTTGCGCGCCGGCGTCGGCGGCCGCGGCGAGTTCGCGCTCGATCGCGGCCTGGTTGGCGGGAACGTCGCCGAACGCGACGTCGATCTGGCAGGCGGCGAGCTTCATCGCGTCGCTCCGATGGCGGCGGTGCGGCCGGTGCCGCTGGCGCCCGCGAGTTCGAGCGCGGCGCGCGCCACGTCGTAGGCGGCTTGCGGTCGGCCGAGCGCCTTGGCGTTGGCGCGCAGCCGTTTCAAGCGCGCCGGATCGGCGAGCAGCGCGCCGACCTTGCCGGCGAGCGTCGCGACGTGGTGCACCTTGATCGCCGCGCCGTTCTCGAGCAGGAAGTCGGAGTTGCGGCTCTCCTGGCCCGGGATCGGGTTCACGATCGCCATCGGGACGCCGCGCGCCAGCGCTTCCGAGGTGGTGAGTCCGCCCGGCTTGCTGACCAGCAGGTCGGCGACCGCGAAGAGCTCGTCGATCTGGTCGGTGAAGCCCAGCACGTGGGCGCGATGGCGCGCCGGCACCGCGATCCGCTCGAGCTTCTTCTTCGCCGCCTCGTTGCGGCCGGCGACGACCACCAGCTCGAGCCCCATCGGCAGCGCCAGCAGCTCGCGCCAGATCTCCTCGAGCGGGCCGACGCCGAAGCCGCCGGCGAGTTGCACGACGATCGGCCGATCGCCCGCGAGCCCGAGCCGCTCGAGGCAGCCGGCGCGCCCCTTCTTCTGCGCGAAGAGCGGGTGGATCGGGATGCCGCTCACCGTGATCCGCTCGCGCGCCACGCCGCAGGCGGCGAGCCACGCGGCGCCGTCGGCGGTGGCGGTGAAGTAGCGCTCGCACGGCTCGTTCACCCAGAGGCGGTGGGTGTCGAAGTCGGTGGTGACGGTGAGCTGCGGCGCGGCGAGGCGGCGCCTCTTCTTCGCGGCGGCGATCATCTCGGCCGGCAGGAAGTGGGTGGAGACGAAGGCGTCCCACGGTCCGCGCTTCAGGAGCGCGAGCAACGGCGCGAGGTTCAGCTTCTGCACGAGGTAGCGCAGCCGATCGGCGTGCGGCGCGCCGTGCTGCCGATCGAGGTGGTCGTACATCCAGCCGAGCGCGTGCGGCGCGTGGTCGACCAGCTCGAGGTAGGCCTTGCCGTAGAGGCGGCGGAAGGCGGCGTTGGTGAGCTGCAGGACGTCGTGGTTCTCGACCTGCGCGTCGGGCGCGAGCTCGCGCAGCGCCAGCTCGACCGCCTGCGCCGCGCGCAGGTGGCCGGCGCCGGCCGATGCGGAGAGGACGAGGAGGCGAGGGGCCATCGGCGACTCCGGAAGCGGACGGGAAGCCGGTGCAGCGCGGCGGGGAGCGGAGTTGTACCGAAGAGTGGTACACCAGAGTGGTACCGCGGGGCACCGCAAGAGCTGCAGCAGCGAGCTGCCGAGCGAGTGGACCCGCGTTTCGATCGGCACGGCAGGGCGGGCGATGGCACGAGCGGCAGCACGACGGACGGCGCTTCGGTGGGCTCGAGTGGCGGCGCCGAGCGCCCTGCTGTTTTGCAGCGGTTGCGGGGAGGAGGCGGCTCCACCGAAGCGGGCGCGCGAGGCGCCGGCGGCGCTCGTGTTACCGCCGCGCGAAGGGCCGTCGCCGGTTCGCTTCGTCGATGCCACCGCCGAAGCGGGCCTCACCTTCGTCCACGACTTCGGGGTTGCCGCGCAGGAGTGGCGCTACGTCGAGACGCTCGGCTCCGGCGTGGTCGCCTTCGACGGCGACGGCGACGGCGATGTCGACCTGCTCTTCCTGAACGGCCGCGGCTTCGGCCCGAAGGCGGAGCCGGCGCGCGGCAACTCCTACTGGCGCAACGAAGGCGGTTGGCGCTTCATCGATGCGACCGCGGAGGCGGGACTCGCGGCGCTCGAGGGCGGCGGCGCGTTCGCGCTCGGCGGCTGTGCGGCGGACTACGACAACGACGGCGACGCCGACCTCTACGTGGTGAACTTCGACGGCGCGAACTCGTTGTGGCGCAACGACGGCCGCGGCCGCTTCGTCGACGTCGCGGCGGCGGCCGGCGTGGCGGGGCGGCTCGCGACGCTCGACAGCGCCTGCGCGTTCGGCGACGTGGACGGCGACGGCTGGCTCGACCTCCTCGTCGCGGGCTCCATGGAGCAGCCGCTCGCGAAGGAGCGCGAGTGCTTCGACAGCGAGTGGGAGGTGCCCGACTCGCGGCTGCGCCGCTACTGCCACCCGACCGACTTCGAGCCGAGCCGCCTGTCGCTGTTCCGGGCGAACGGCGACGGGACCTTCCGCGAGGCGACCGAGGCGGCGGGGTTGGCGACGTTCCGCGGTCGGACGCTCGGCGCCCGTTTCGTCGACGTCGACGACGATCGCGATGCCGACCTCTTCGTCGTCTGCGACCGCACCGCCAACGCGCTCTGGATCAACGATGGCGCCGGCCGCTTCACCGACGTCGCGCTGCGCGCCGGCGTCGCCTACGACGGCAGCGGCCGCGCGAAGGGCGGGATGGGGCTCGCGGCGGGCGACTACGACGGCGACGGGCGGATCGACCTGCTCGCGACCTACTTCGAGCGCGAGAGCAACGGCCTCTATCGGCAGCTGCCGGGCGACGGCGCGGCCGAGTCGCGCGACGCGAACGGCGGCGGCGGAGCGGGGACGAGCGCGGCGAGCCGCGGCGTCGCGTTCACCGATGCCGCGGTCGAGTCCAACACGGCGAACGCGTCGTTCGCGACGATCGGCTGGGGGACGGAGCTGCTCGACGCCGACCTCGACGGGCAGCTCGATTGGGTGGTGGTCAACGGCCACGTGAACCCGGGGATCGAGCGGATGCGGCGGCCCGGCTCGACGCTCGGGTGGGAGCAGCCGCTGCTCTTCTTCCTCAATCGCGGCGGCGGGAAGTTCGAGAGCCTCGGCGCCGAGGCGGGGCCGCCGTTCACGCTCGAGCTGCCGGCGCGCGGGCTCGCCGTCGCCGACTTCGATGACGATGGCGACCTCGACCTCGCGATCGGCACCAACGGCGCCGCCGCCCTGCTGCTGCGCAACGACTCGCCGCGCGCCGATCGCCATTGGCTCTGCGTGCGGACGGTCGGCACGAAGGGCAACCGCGACGGCCTCGGCGCGCGGGTGGTCGTCGAGGCGGGCGGTCGCCGGCAGCTGCGCGAGATCCACTGCGGCGGCTCCTACCTCTCGAACCACGACCGCCGCGCCCACTTCGGCCTCGGCCCCGCCACCCTCGTCGACCGCCTCGACGTCCTCTGGCCCTCCGGCCAGACCACCACCCTGACCGCCGTCGCCGCCGACCAGCAGCTCACCGTCACCGAACCGTAGGTGGCGGGGAGAAAACGGCGGTCAAATCCGCACAGGTGGCGGGGGGAAAACGGCGGTCAGTTCCGCACCTCCGAGTCGAAGAGTGCGGTTCTGACCGCCGTTTTCTCCCCGCCACCTAGACGAAACGGCGGGCGGAGCGCGTTCAGGGCGGTGGAGAACGCAGCGAGTGGCAGACGACGGTGAAGGGTGGGACCGCGCACGAGCGGGGACGGCGGGCGATCGGCTCGCCGGCCTCTACGTCGCGCTGCGCCACGACCTCTTCACGATCGCCTGCCACCTGACGAGCGACCGCGCGGCCGCCGAGGACGTGGTGCACGACCTCTTCGCCGCGCTCGCCGCCCGTCCACGCGAGCTGCCGCCGTTCGCGACCCTCGCCGACGCCCGTCGCTACCTCGCCACCGCGTGCGCCCATCGCGCCCGCGATCGCGAGCGGCGCCGCCGTCCCGAGCTCGCGAGCGACGATCGGCTCGCCGCCCGCGTCGCGCCCGACGATCCGCTCCGCAGCGCGGCCACCGCTGACGAGGCCGGCCGCGTGCGCGTCGCGCTCGGCCAACTGCCGGCCGAGCAACGCGCCGTCGTGACGCTCCATCTCCACGGCGGCCTGACCTTCCGCGCGATCGCGACGACGCTCGCGATCCCGCCCGACACGGCGATGTCGCGCTACCGCTACGCGCTCGCGAAGCTGTCGCGCCTCCTCGCCGGGACGCGCATCGAGGAGTGACCGCGATGGACCGCATCCCGAACGACGACCCGGCCGCGCTCGATCCCGCCGCGCAGCGCGAGCTCGAGGCGCTGTTGAGCGGCGCGCGCGAGTCGGCTCCCGCGACGCTCGACGCCCGCGTCACCGCGACGCTCGCCGCGGCGAAAGCGGCCTCCGCCGCAGCGTCCGCCACGACCTCCGCCACCGCCACCGCCACCGCCGCACCGCGCCTCCTGCGCTCGCTCTCGCCGCGCCGTCGCATCGCTGCCGCTGCCGCAGTGCTGCTTGGCGCCACGGCGCTCACCTTCGCCGCGGTCCGCGCGCTCGGCGGATTCGACTCCACCGCGCCGGAGCTCGGCGAGCCGCCGCTCGCCCTGCGCGACGGTCCGCGCGCGGAGGGCGTCGCGCCGCAGCCGATCGACGTCGCCGCCGGCCGCGAACCGCTGGTGCAGATCACCGCCGAGAAGCCGGAGGGCGGCGGCGAGCCGGGCGGCAACCTCAGCGCCGCGTCGCCGCTCGAAGAAGACGATTGGGATCCGCCAGCCGACACCACCTTCCGCAGCGGCTTCCCGCGCAACCTCGACGCCCACGCCACCGTCGCCCGCGCGGCGATCGTCGCGCGGGTCCGCACCTTCGGCGGCCGCTCGGCCCTTCGGCGACTCGACGACGGCACGGTGAAGAGCTTCGACCGTCCGCTCGCGGTGATCGAGCGCGTCTACCACGGCGACCGCTCGCTGGTCGGTCGCCGCATCGAACTGCACGCGCGCATCGGCCAGGAGTCGGAGCGCAGCTTCCTCGCCTGGGGCAGCTCGATCTTCGACGCGGGCAAGACCCGGCCCTGGATCACCACCTTCGAGCTCATCGACAAGGCGGCGCTGCCCGACGGCACGCTCCACGCGCAGCAGCTCTTCGCCGAGCTGTGGGGCGGGACGATCGTCACCGCCGAGCTGCCGCCGCAGCCGACCACGCCGATCGGTCCCGGCGAGGAGGTGGCGCAGCTGCTGTCCGATCTCGTGGCGAGCCTCGCCGCCGCCCCCTTGCGCGGCCGCGCCGACGAGGAGCTCGCCGCGGTCGTCGCGTTGCGCCACTTCGACGGCGGTGCATCGCCGCTGCCGCAGCCCGACTCGAGCGTCTGGCACGATCCCGCGGCGCGCACGGCGCTGTTCGCTGCCGCCGCCAGCCCGAACGCGACCGTGCGCTGGAACATCGCCTGGATGAATCCGGCGGCGGCGGGCCCGGAAGGAGTGGCGCGTCTCTTCGAGCTCGCGTTCGATCGCGATCCGCTGGTGCGCCAGCCGGCGCTCCACTGGTTGGCGCGCCCGGCAGAGGCCGGCTTCGGCGGCGACGCGGCGTTGGCCGTGGCCGCTCGCGAGCTGGTCGAGCTGGCGACGCCGCGCGCCGACACGGCGTTCGACGAGCTGCTGACCGAGGCGCTCGAGGGCCACGGCGAGCTGTTCGACGACGACTCGCTCGCTCGCCACCTCGAGCAGCTGCGCGCCGAGCGCGATCCCGAGTCGCGGCGGCGTGCCGTGCTGGCGCTCACCGCGGTGCAACAGCGCGACGCGGTGCAGCAGCTGCTGGCGTCGCTCGCCGACGAGGAGACCGGCGTGCGCCAAGCGGCGGCGCTGGTGCTGGCCGGCGCCGGCTTCGACCACGCCTCGGAGGTGATGGAGCGGTTGCGCGCTGTCCCCGACGACGCCGAGCCGAACTTGCAGGCGCTGGTCGGCTACGCCGAGATCGCGCACGGCAGCATCTACGGCTACGACCGGATGGAGCGGTTGCTCGAGAGCGACGCGCCGGCGGTGCGCGAGCAGGTGGTGCAGCTGCTGGCGCGCGCGGCGGCGCGGCCGCGCGGTCGCGACGATGCCGTGCTGGTGGGGGAGAGCGGGCGCGGTCTCGCCGGCCTGCTGCTGCGTGCCGCCGACGATGCCGATCCGCTGGTGCGCTCGCACGCACTCGTCGCGCTCGGGCGGTTGCGCGGGAACTTCCTCGAGGGGGAGTCGCTCGCGGCGGAGTGGGAGGCTGCGCTGGAGCGAGCGGCGGCCGACAGCTCGTCGCTGGTGCGTGCCGCGGTGGAGCTGGCGCGCAGGGCGCGGGACGCGATGGCGGACTGGGAGAGCCGAGTGCAGCTCGAGTCGCTCGGCTACGTAGATGACGAGGACGACGGCAACTGACCGCCGACGAGCCGCTTCCCTCGCGCCGGTCGCGCCGCCAACATCGCGCGCCATGAACCTCACCCGCTCGACGGCGCGCTCGCGTGCGCGCGCTCGTCTCCGCTTCGCCGTGGCGCCTTGCCTGCTGCTCGCGGCTCTTTCCGCCTGTCGCAGTGAACCGGTGCAGTCGCTCGTCGTCGCTGCGCCGCCGATCGCCGCACCGCCGCTCGCTGCGCCGGTGACGTCGCGCGAGCGCTCGACGCGGGAGATCACGGTGAAGAGCGAGCTCGCCTACCTGCTCACGCTGCCGCGCGGCTACGTCGACGCCGGCGTGGCGGGCGCGCCGCGCTGGCCGCTCGTCGTCTTTTTGCACGGGATGGGCGAGCGCGGCAGCGACCTCGCGATGGTGGCGCGCCACGGTCCGCCGAAGCTGATCGCCGCGGGGCGCGAGTTCCCGGCGATCGTCGTCTCGCCGCAATGCCCGCTGCAGCCGCAGTTCGGCTGGTCGACGACCGCGGTGCTGGCGCTGCTCGAGGACGTCTGCGAGCGCTATGCGGTCGACGCGTCGCGCGTCTACCTCACCGGGCTCAGCATGGGCGGCTACGGGACGTGGGCGATCGCGTGCGAGCAGCCGCAGCGCTTCGCCGCCATCGCGCCGATCTGCGGCGGCGGCGATCCGGCCAAGGCGGCCGCGCTGGTCGGCCTGCCGACCTGGGTCTTCCACGGCGGCGCCGATCCGGTGGTGCCGCTGGCGCAGAGCGAGTCGATGGTGAAGGCGATCGAGGCGGCGGGCGGCCACCCGAAGGTCACCGTCTACGACGGCGTCGGCCACGACAGCTGGAGCGCTGCGTACGACGACGCGGCGTTCTGGGAGTGGCTCTTCGAGCAGCGGCGCGAGGCGCGCTAACGTCTCGCCTCGTTGGCATTCATCCACGGGTCGAGCTGGAGGAGTCGCGATGGATCCCCGAACGGCGATGGCGCCGATCGAGTCCGACGCTGGCGTGATTCCAGTTCCTCCGCTGCCGACCTACGGCGCCAGCGGTCACGATCTCACGCTCGTGCGGATGATGCTCGAATGCACCCCCATCGAACGGATCCGCCAGATCGAGAGTGCTGCGCAGTCCCTACTGGAGCTGCGCCGTGCCTTTGAGCAGACCCGAGTTCCTGCCGATCCTCCGCGCGTTCCTCCGCGCCAAGGTTGAGTTCATCGTCATCGGCGGCGTCGCGGCGAACCTGCACGGCTCGCCGATGATCACGTTCGACGTCGATTTGGTGCCGCGACGCTCGCTCGAGAACTTCGCGCGCACGATCGAGGCGCTCACGTCCCTCGATGCTTGGTATCGCGAGCATGGCGACAAGCGATTGCGCCCGACCGTTGAACGACTGCAGCACTACCCCGGCACCCACCTGCTCGAGACGCGTCACGGGAGGCTCGATCTCCTCGGTGCCGTCAGCGGCGGAGCCGGCTACGACGAGCTGCTCGAGCGAACCGTGTGGTTCGAACTCGATCCAGGCGAGCGGCTCCGAACGATCGATCTCGAGGCGCTGATCGAGCTGAAGCGGTCCATCGGCCGCGAGAAGGACCGTTCCGCGCTCCTCCTGCTCGAAGAGGTCCTCGCCGAGCGGCGCCGGCTCGGCATGCCGCGCGACGGGTGACGGCAGCGTTCTCCGACGGGAACGTTCTTCCGCACGGCTCGACCTCGCCCGGCTGAATCGCCGCTTCAGGTGCCCACCGTCCTAGCTCGATAGGACGGTGCATGTCCTACCGAGTCGACCCTTCGAGCGACGTCCCGCCTTCGCGGCAGCTGCAGGAGCAGCTGCTCGACGCGATGGCGCGCGGCGCGCTGCCGCCGGGTGCCCAGCTGCCGAGCGTCCGCGCGCTCGCCGCCGAGGCGCTGGTCAACCCCAACACGGTCGCCAAGGCGATCCGCGACCTCGAGATCGCCGGCCTGCTGATCGGCCGGAACGGGCTCGGCGTCTTCGTCAGCGCCGCCGCGCCGCGCCTCGCCATCGAGCGGCGCCGCGCCGTCACGCTCGCCACCTTCGAACGCGCGCTGCACGAAGCACTGCGCGCCGGCCATGAACCGCACCGCCTCGCCGAACTCGTCGAGCGCGCCGTCCCCGTCGACCCCATCGCGAGCGCTGCCCCGCTCGCGCCCGGAGAACTCCGATGAATCCGACTGCCCCCGTCTTCGCTGCGCGCGGCCTCTCCATGCGATTCGGCAAGCGCCGCGTGCTCGACGGCCTCGACCTCGAACTCGCGCCCGGCCAGGTCACCGCGCTGCTCGGCGAGAACGGCGCCGGCAAGTCGACGCTGATCAAGCTCGCGTTGGGCGTCTTGAAGGCGCAGCGCGGCACGCTCACGGTGGCCGGCTGCTGTCCGCTGAAGCAAAGCGGGCTCGTGCGCCAGCGCGTCGGCTTCGTGCCCGATGTGCCCGACGCCTACCCGTGGATGACCGCGCGCGAGCTCTTCCGCTTCCTCGCGCCGCACTGGCCGAGCTGGGATGCGGCGCTGGCCGAGTCGCTGCTCGAGTCGCTTTGCGTCCCGACCGCGACGCCGTTCAAGTCGATGAGCCGCGGCGAGGGGATGAAGGCGATGCTGGTCGCCGCGCTCGCGCCGCGCCCGTCGCTGCTGCTGCTGGACGAGCCGTTCGCCGGCCTCGATCCGCTGGTGCGCGAGGAGGTGTTGCGCAGCGTGATCGGCGAGCTGCGCAGCGATCCGAACGGCGGCGAGCGCACCGTGCTGGTCGCCACGCACGACCTCGACGTCGTCGCGCGCATCGCCGACCGCGTCGCGATCCTCGCGCACGGCAAGATCGCGCAGCACGGCGCGGTGGGCGAGGTCTTGGGCGCGAAGTCTCTCGATGACGGCAACGGCGCCGGCGACGGCTCCAACGCGCTCCTCGATGACGGCGCCGGCGTCGGCGCGGCGACCTTCAAGCTGCGCGACGTGCTGGCGGCGACGCGTTCCACCGAGACGGCCGTCCGATGACCCCCTTCGCTGCCCTCGTCTGGAAGGAGTGGCGCGGCGAGCGGCGCTCGATCGCGACGTTGGCGGGAGCGGCGGCGCTGCTGCCGCTGCTCGGGCTGCTCGGCGCGCGCGAGTTCGCGGGGCGGTTCGGGTTGCAGCGCTACGCCTACGACGGCGGCACGGCGACGATCGTCGCGCAAGCGGCGCTGCTGGCGGTGGCGCTCTCGCTCGGCGCGGAGCTGCTGCCGAGCGAGTCGCGGCGCGGCTCGATTGCGTTGCTGCGGCGGCTCCCGTGCGGGCTGCTGCGGCCGTTCCTGGCGAAGTTCATGTTGCTGATCGTGGCGTCGCTGGCGACAGCGTTGGTGGCTTGGGCGTCCGCGTGCGCAGCGGTGCGCGCGACGGGCGGCGCCTGGTTCCCGCCGCTCGATTTCGGCGTGAGCCTGCTGCGCGGCGCGCCGAACCTGCTGTTGATCGTGGTGGTCGGACTGCTCGCCTTCATGGCCTCCGCCTGGATCGGTCGCGCGACGCTGGCGCTGCCGGTGGCGCTGTTGGCGGTGGCGCTCGCGCTGACGCCGTTCTGGCTCGCTCGCGACGACGACCCGCTGCTGGCGAGCGTGTCCACCCTCGTGCCGCTCCTGTGGGGCGCGGCCCTGCTCGCGCCATGCGTCGGCGCGCTCTCGTTCGTGCTCGGTCGGCGACGCGGCGGCGGCGAGTGGCGGAGCTTCGCGATCGGCGGCGCGGCGGTCGGCGCGCTCGCGCTCCCCGCAGGTGCTTGGCGCAGCGAACGAGCCGCCGAGTGGAATCGCGTCGATCCGCCGCTCGACAGCTTCCGCGTGACCGCGCTGCGGCAGCCCGGAGTGCTTGCCGCCGGGGGGCGCTACGTCTACCTCACGGCGCATCACCAGTTCGGCGACCTCGTGATCCGCGATGCGCCGCGTTGGGTCCTCGACGAGTTCATGCAGTTCCCGACGTGCGGGCGCTACAGCGACGGGCCGCCGCATGTGCTGCAGGTCGATCTCGCGGACGGCTCTTGGCGCGACGTCGGCGGTCCGGGATCGCTGCTCTGGCTGCCGACGCGATTTGCTCCGCTCGAGGCGGTGCCCTACGTCGGGATCCGTTCCTGCCCGGAAGCGGAGCACGACCGCGCAGGATGGCGAGCGCTCCTCGACGCCAACGACGGCCGCGAGGTGGCGCGGGCGCCCGACGTGGACGAGCGCAACGCGATCGAGGGGCGTGCGGAGTGGGACGAGCTGGCGCGATCGGAGCACGTCGCCTACCTCGGCGGAGCGCGCCGCGTCTGGTTCGAACGAGAGGAGTGGTGGACGACCGATCCCGATGGCGGGTCGCGGAGGTTGCCCGACTCCGCCATGAGCCGCACCGCGCATTGGTGGTGGCGCGGATCGCAGTCGCGCGGCGTCATGGTCCAGGGACGGCGTGATGGCCCGGAGGAGGAGGAGGTCGAGATCTACGACTTCGCGCGCGAGCGACGCTTCCGGTGGTCGGACGCGTCCGCGAACCCGAGCGTGCGCAAGGGGAAGTGGATCGTCGAACGTTGGGACGCGAGCCCGCCTTCGGGGCGCCGGCGCTTCCGTTGGGAGCTCTACGACCCCGAACGCGCGGTCTCCCTGCCTGCGCCCGCCGAGGTCGCCGACCATAAGCTGCTCTGGATCGACGACGAGGGGGCAGCGATCGGCGGACCGTGGGGAGCGCACGACCAGTCGCTCGTGACCCTCGAGTGCTTCGATCCCGAGAGCGGCGTACGGTCGCCCATCGCTCTGCCTGCGCGGCTCGAGGCGCTCGCTGGCGGGGTCGTCGCGTTCGACGTCGTGGCCCGCACTCGCTTGGGCGCGCCCATCGTGCGGCTCGTCCTGCGCGGACGAGACGGAGGCAAGGTCGAGCGCTACGCCCGTTGGGATGCGCGGCGCCGTGAGCTGCGCGTCGCCGAGGAGGCGTCCGCGAAGGAGCTCCCCCTCGTCGGTTGCCCCGACGAGGAGTCGCTGCTGGTGATCGAGCAGGGGCGCCGCCTGGTGCGGCTGCGCTTCGGCAGCGACGCGCGCGAAGTGGTCTTCCCGAGGCACGATGCGGCAAGCGGAGCGCCTCGATGACTCCCTTCGCTGTCCTCGTCTGGAAGGAGTGGCGCGGCGAGCGGCGCTCGATCGCGACGTTGGCGGGGGCGGCGGCGCTGCTGCCCGTGATGGGGCTGCTCGGCGCGCGCGAGTTCGCGGGGCGGTTCGGGTTGCAGCACTACGCCTACGACGGCGGCACGGCGACGATCGTCGCGCAAGCGGCGCTGCTGGCGGTGGCGCTCTCGCTCGGCGCGGAGCTGCTGCCGGGCGAGTCGCGGCGCGGCTCGATCGCGTTGCTGCGGCGGCTCCCGTGCGGGCTGCTGCGGCCGTACCTGGCGAAGTTTGCGCTGCTGATCGCGGTGGCGCTGGCGACGGCGCTGGTGGCGTGGGCGTCCGCGTGCGCCGCGGTTCGAGCGACCGGCGGCGTCTGGTTCCCGCCGCTCGACTTCGGGGTGAGCCTGCTGCGCGGCGTCTCGGATCTGCTGCTGATCGCGGCGGTCGGCGCGCTCGCTTTCATGGCGTCCGCCTGGATCGGGCGGGCGACACTGGCGTTGCCGGTGGCGCTGCTGGCGGTCGCGCTCGCGCTGACGCCGTTCTGGCTCATTCACGACGACGGACGGTTGCTGGCGAGCGCACCCACCCTCGTCCCGCTCTTGTGGGGCGCGGCGCTGCTCGCGCCATGCGTCGGAGCGCTCTCGTTCGTCGTCGGTCGCCGGCGCGGCGGAGGCGAGCTGCGGAGCCTCGCGTTCGGCGCGGGCGCGCTGGCGCTCATCGCATTGCCGGTGAACGGCTGGCGCGCGACGCGCGTCGCCGAGTGGTGCAGCGTCGATCCGCAGGCGGAGAGCTTCCGCATCACCGATGCGATCTTCGGCCACGCGCTCGCAGCGAACGGCCGCTACGCCTACCTCACGGTGCACCATGCGTTCGGTGACCTCGTCTGGTCGGAGCGGCGCGCGACGCGCCCGGAGGACTGGAGCTACGCCAGCAACTGGGGCTTCCCGAGCGACGGTCCGAACCACGCGCTGCAGATCGACCTCGCCGACGGCTCGTGGCGCGAGGTCGGTCAGCCGGGCGATGGGGTGTTCGTGCCGCAACTCGGCGGGGTCGCGCAGCCGACGCCGTTCATCGCGCTCGAGCCGTTCGACTCGAGCAGCGACGCGGCGGCCGAGCGGTGCGTGCTGCTCGACGCGAACGACGGGACGGAACGGTCGCGCGAGCCGTCACGGAGCCGGCTGCGTCCGTTCACCGATCGGCCGGAGCGGCGCGAGCTCGACCGCATCTTCCAGACGGCATTCCTGCCGGACGGGCGACGCGCTTGGTTCCACCGCGGCGAGTGGGTGACCGAGACGGCCGACGGGACGTTGCGGACGCTGCCTGACTCGTCGATCGGCGGTGATCGAATCGTGCTGGCGAGCGGCGTCGGCGTCTGGATGCCGCGGGCGGGCGGGGCGGCGTCGGACGACGAAACGGTCGAGATCTACGACCTCGCGCGCGAGCGGCGTTACGAGCGATCGACGCAGGCACCGAAGGTGATCGTGCGTGCGGGGCCGTGGATCGTGGCGGGCGACAGCTCGCAGTCGCCGCTGCAGATGGCCCCGCCGTGGAAGCTTTACGACCCCGATCGCGACGTCGCCACGCCGCCACCGGAGGCCGTCGCGAACGACACGCTCCTCTGGATCGACGACGACGGCGCGGCGTTGGGCGGGGTTGCGGACGGGAACGGCAGGATCGCGCAGCTCTTCCGCATCGATCCGGAGCGCGGTACGCGCGAGGCGATCGCGCTGCCGGCGTGGGTCGACGCGATGGGCAACTGCTTCTACGCGATGCAAGCCGTGGCACGCACGCGGGCCGGGACGCCCATCGTGCGTCTCCTCTTCTGGACGCGGCACGGCGGCGCAATCCCCCTCTGTGCCCGCTGGGATCGCGAGCGGCGCGAGTTGCAGTTCGTGGGCGATGCGTCGCTGTCGTCACGCCCCGTCGTCGGCTGCCCCGACGAGGAGTCGCTGCTCGTCATCGACGACGAGCGCCGCCTGGTGCGGCTGCGCTTCGGCAGCGACGCGCGCGAGGTGGTCTTCCCGATTCCGACTTCCGAAGGCGAGGCTTCCCGATGAACCTGCTTCCGACGCTCCTCTGGAAGGAGTGGCGCGACCATCGCGCGGCGCTGATCGGCTACTGCGTCGGCGTGCCGCCGCTGATCGCGTGGGGGCTTTCGGCGCTGAGCGCGACGCGGCGGGTCGATCCGCTGCTGCCCGCGGCCGCGGCCGTCGGTGGCATCGCGATCGCCGCGCTGACGCTCTTCGGCGACCTCTTCGCCGGCGAGGAGCAGCGCGGGACGATCAAGCTGCTGCGCCGGCTGCCGAGCGGCCTCTCGAAGATCTTCCTCGCCAAGCTGCTCTTCCTGCTGATGGCGACCGCGCTGATGGGCGGCGTCGCGTGGCTCGCGACGACGACGGCGGCCGCGGCGCTCTACGGCGCCCCGTTCGCGCCTCGGCTCTCGCTGCCTGCGCGCGACTGGTTGGTGCTGCTCTTCCCGCTGATCGCGTGGATCCCGGCCGCGGCGATCTGGCTGTCGCGCGCGACGCTGGCGCTGCCGGCCGCGGCGCTGACGCTGGCGCTCTTCGCGGCGCCGGTCGGCTTCGCGGTCTGGCTGCAGCCGTGGCTCGCGCCGTCGAAGGGCGAGCTGCTGGTCGCCTACGTCGTCGTCACGGCGGCGGGCCCGTTCATCGCGGGCGCGTCGTTCGTGCTGGGGCGGCGGCGCAGCACGCGACCGTTCACGCCGGCGGCGGTCGGCTTGCTGGCGACGCTGGCGCTCTTCGTGCCGGCGTACGGTTGGACGGGCGTTCGGTTCGCGAAGGGGCTCGTGTTGGAGCCGGCGGCCGCGACGTTCCGCATCGCAACCAACTCGGCGGGCGCGGTGAGCCAGGACGGCCGCTTCGCCTGGATCAACGCCTTCCATGTCGCCGGTTCACGCAACGTCGCGGGCATCACCGACTACGACCCGGAGCGCGACGGCCCGCTCCACACGGTGCAGGTCGACCTCGCGGACGGTCGTTGGCGCCCGTTCGGCTCGCTCGGCGCGATGGTGCTGGCGCCCGGCTCGTTGAGCGAGCGGCGCAACGCCGCGGTGGTGGGGCTCTTCCGCGATTCGGCACTGCGCCGCCGGGACATCAACCACGACGACCACGAGCGCGACGAGACGCTGCTGCTCGATGCGGTGACCGGCGAGCCGCTCGAAGCGACGGCGCGTGCGGCGCTGCTGGCGAAGCGCGGCGCTGCGGCGGGCGCGCTGCTGCGCGAGGCGTGCGGACTGGTGCTGCCCGATGGCCGACGCGTCTGGCGGCAGGACGATCAGTTGATGATCGATCCGGGGCGCGTGCTGCCCGACTCGCGCTGCCTCGAGAGCGGTTGGACGTCGAGCTTCTGGAGCTCGGGCAATGCCGGCTTCGGCGTTCGGGTCGCCGAGCGCGAGCTCTACGACCCGTCGCGCGAGAAGCGTTTCCGCGTGGCGCCGGAGCTGGCGGTGCTGTTCGTGCGGCCGGGCCACTGGGTGGTGTACGGATGGGATCCGAAGGGCAAGCGTGGGACGCTCGCCTACGACCCGGAGAGTGGTGCGACGGCGCCGTTGCTAGGCAGCGAGCCGAACGACTTCGTCTCGGCGCTGCTGCCCGATGGGCGCTTGCTGGTGCGGGCACGCCTCGGGAGTGGGCGTGATGCGGAACCGGCGCTGGTGCTGCTCGATCCCGAGACGGGTGCTCGCGAGGAGCTCGCGCTCGAGTTGCCGCCGGAGGCGCTCGGCATGGTGTGGCAACCGACGGGCACCGACGACGGCGCGCTGGTGGCGACGCTCTGGGGAGCGAACGTCGCGCGCTTCCTGCGGATCGAGCTGCCGGCCGACCGGCGCTCGGGCGAGCGGGCGCGCGTGGAGGTGACCGCGCCGCTCGAGCTGCCGTGCGAGTCGATCGGAGTGGTCGGCGCCGACGGCCAGTCGGTGATCGCCATCGAGGCGGGGCGCCGCCTCGTGCGCGTCCGCTTCGACGGCTCGCCGCCGGAGCAGCTCTTCCCGAAGTAAGTTGCCCGTCGCGATGGATCGGACGAGCGGTGCGATCGCGCGAAAAGGGAGACGAGCCTTGGACGAGCTGACGCGACGACAGGCGTTGGGAGCGTTGGTGGTGTTGGGGGCGGCGGGCGGCGCGGCGAACGTCGCGGCTCAGGAAGCGGGGGGCGAGTCGCCGCACCGCTGGAACGAGAACGAGCGGCGCGACCGGAGCAATTGCATCGCCGCCGGCATGACCGAGGCCGAAGCCGATTGCTGGGAGCTCTTCGCCCGCGCCGGCGCGGTGTTCTTCGCGCTGCCGAAGTTGCATCCCGCTGCGGACGCGGAGTTCGCCGCTGCGATGCACGTGATCCAGAAGGAGCTCTTGAGCCGACCGACCTATCGCCGCTACCTCGAGCTGTCGCGCGCCGGGCGGTGAACGCGGAGTCGGTGAGCGCGGAGTCGGTGAGCGCGGAGTCGGTGAGCGCGGAGCGTCGTGGAGCGAGCGTCGTCGCGGGAGCGTGCGGTTCTGACCGCCGTTTTCCCCCCGCCACCTGTGCGGATCTGACCGCCGTTTTCTCCCCGCCACCGCTCAGGCGAGGAGCAGCACGCCGGCGGTGATCAGCAGGGCGGCGCACCAGCGGGGGGCGTCGACGCGCTCGTGGAAGAGGAGCGTGCCGACGGCGAGGCTCATCGGGATGCCGAGGTTGCGCGTGGCGACGACCAGGCTCGAGGCGCCCTGCTTCAGCGCCAGCAGGACGAGCCAGTAGCCCGACTGCATCAGCGCGCCGCCGAGCAGCATGCGCGGCACGAGCGGCACCACGCGGCGCAGGGCGACGAGCGTCAGCTCGCGCCGCACGAGCAGCCAGAGCGACATGAAGCCCACCAGGAAGAGCTGCATCACGAGGAAGTAGCACCACGTGTCGGGCTGCGACGCGTGGTGGAGCGCGGCGCGATCGGAGAGGTGGTAGCCGGCGACGCCGCAGGCGCAGAGCGCGGCGAAGCCGACGCCGCGCCAGCGCAGCGCGCTCGAAGTCGTGCTGCTCGATGTCGCGCCGCTCGCCGGCGAGGCGCGCGTGGGCGCACTCGGGCTCATGAAGGCGAGCCACGTCGCGCCCGCCAGCACCACCGCGACGGCCAGCAGCTCGCCGCCGGCGATCCGCTCGCTGGCGACGAACGTCCCCGCCGCGGCGGCCAGCACCGGCGCGAGGCCGCGCGAGAGCGGGTAGATCAGCGAGAGGTCGCTCGTCCGGTAGCCGGCGGTCAGCGCGAGGAAGGCGACCGTCTCGACCGCGCCGGAGAGCGCCGCGAAGCCGACCACCTCGCGCGCGAGCGGCGCCGCGCCCTGCAGCCAGCGCACGACGAAGGGCGGCACCAAGACGACGGCGCCGGCGGTCGCCAACAGCCACGAGAGGAGCGGCTCGTCGCGTTTGGCGCGGGCGAGCGTGTTCCAGGCGACGTGCAGCGCGGCGGAGAGCAGCACGAGGCCGAAGGCCGTGAAGGTCACTGGAGGCGCGATCCGCGGGAGGGCCGCGCGCCGATCGGCCGCGGGAAAGGGGGGCATTGTGCCGGCGAGCGCGCGCCGGCCGCCACCCCGCCGATCGCCGCCGAGCGCGCGCCGCTTCCCGTTTTTTTCGGGCAACCGATCCCACGGACGCGGCTCGCTCCGGGGAGTTGCTTCCTTGCCCCGCCGCGCCAACGGGGGAGCGCGGGCGCGCGGCTCGCATGGCATCGCCGTTGCCCTAGCCGGTGGAGTGGCCGGTGGAGTGGCCGGCAGCGTGCCTCACTGGTCATCCGGGCCAGCCCACCGATCGATCCATCGCGCCTCGCGCCGCACCGCGGAGTTCTTCCATGCACCCGATGCCGAACATGCTCTGCACGCCGAAGGTCCTGAACGGACTCGCCAGCGACCACTTCATCGCCTGCCTGGTCGGCGAGCACGCGGAACTGCTCGATTGGCTCGATCGCCTCGATGTGTTGATCGAGGACTACCGCGACGCGGCGGGCACCCCCGCCTCGAAGTCGATCGCCGCCGAGATCCGGACGATCGCCGAGTCGCTGGCGGCGTCGGAGCGCCACCACGAGCGCGAAGAGCAGGTGCTCTTCCCGGCGCTCGAGGCGCGGGGCGTCGCGCTGCCGCCGCGGATGATGCGCCGCGAGCACGACGAGCTGCGCCGCTGGAAGAAGCGGCTGCTCACGGCCGCGCGCGAGCCGCATCCCGACACCGAGGCGATCGCGGAGCCGGTCGGCACGCTCGCGGCGCTGCTGCGCGACCACATCCACAAGGAGAACGAGGTGCTCTACCCGATGGCGCTGTCGGTCATCGCCGACGCCGCCGAGTGGGAACGGATGAAGCGCGCCTCCGACCGCATCGGCGGCTGCTGCGGCAACTGCGACGGTCACTGCAGCTGACGGGAACGTTCTGCAACGACAGCGGCCCGGACCTCGCTCGAGGAGATCCGGGCCGCGTTCGTTGTCAGGCTCGCAGTCGGGCTCACCGATGGTGCCGGGTTCAGCAGCGTCGCGCCGCGCAGGGTGCGGTAGGCGTCGGCGGAACGCTCCCGGATCGAAACGCCGCTCTCAGGTGCCCTTCTTCGCCTTCTTCTTCGACTTGATGCCGAGCTTCTTCTCGGCGTCGGCGATCCACTTCTCGGGGCCGCCCTCGAGGTAGCCGCTCTGCTCGATCTTCTCGCCCTTCGCGTCGAGGAAGAGGATGGTCGGGTAGCCCTGGATCGAGTACTTGGCCGCGAGCTCCTTGTTCTGCTTGGCGAGCTCGTCCGGCAGCTTCGTCTTGCGCGGGAAGTCGAGCTTGACGAGCACGACGTTCTCCGCCGCCCACGTCTTGAACTCGGCCTTCGAGAAGACCTCCTCGTCGAGCTTGATGCACCAGCCGCACCAGTCGGAGCCGGTGAAGTCGACCAGCAGCGGCTTCTTCGACTTCTTGGCGAGCTTCTGCGCCGCCGCGAAGTCGGTGAGCCACGAGTCGCCTTGCACTTGCGCGTCAGCCTCTCCGGCCGGCTTCTGGTCGGGCGCGCCCCCCTTCATCGCCGCCTCCGCCTCCTTGATCCACGCCTTCGGGCCGCCGGGCGCGTAGCCGCTGCGGCCGACTTCCTTGCCGTCGCCGTCGAGGAAGACGATGGTCGGGTAGCCCTCGATCTTGTAGGTGGCCTGGAGCGCCTTGTTCTGCTTCTTCAGCTCGTCGCTCTGCGGCTTGTTCTGCGGGAAGTCGACCTCGAGCAGGACGACGTTCTTCGTCGCCCACGCCGCGAACTCCTTGGTGCTGAAGACCTCCTCGTGGAGCTTGATGCACCAGCCGCACCAGTCGGAGCCGGTGAAGTCGGCGAGGATCACCTTGCCGTCGGCCTTCGCCTGCTTCTTGGCGGCGGCGAAATCGGTGAGCCACTCGTCGCCGAGCGTTGCAGCGACCGCCGTGGTCGGAACGGGTTCGACCGAGGGAAGGGCGACCGCGGCATTCGCGGGAGCTGCGGCAAGGGCGACGATCACGGCGAGCGGATTCATGGCAATCTCCTTCGGAGGGAACGGCCAGGGTGCACTCCCGGCCGGACCAGTCGGACGACGACTGCACGGCTGGCGTGGCCGCGCGAGGGTCGTTCGGGTGGCGTTGAAATCGGCCCGGAAGATACGAGAGATTGGTGGAACCGTTCAAAGGCTCTGATTCCAACCCGACCTCCCCCGGCGAGCCCGGGCCGCGCCGCCGTCGCCCGCGCTACTCGGGCAGCCACCCGCGCCATTTCGAGCAGCGCTACAAGGAGCACGCCGCCTCCGCCTACCCCGACCACACCGCCCACCTGCGCACGAAGGGGCGGACGCTCGCCGGCAGCCACCTGCCGGTCATGGTGGCCGAGGTCATGGCAGCGCTCGATCCGCAGCCGGGCGGCTGCTTCGTCGACTGCACGCTCGGCTACGGCGGCCACGCGCGCGAGCTGCTCGTGCGGATCACCGCGGGCGGCGCGCCCGGCCGGCTGATCGCGCTCGATGTCGACGGCGTCGAGCTGCCGCGCACGGTCGCGCGCCTCGCCGAGTTCGGGCCGGCGCTCGCCGCCCATCGCATGCGCTTCGCCGGGCTCGCCAAGGTGCTGGCCCAGGAGGGGATCGCGCAAGTCGACGGGATCCTCGCCGACCTCGGCGTCTCGAGCATGCAGCTCGACGATCCGACCCGCGGCTTCAGCGTGAAGCACGACGGTCCGCTCGACCTGCGCATGGACGATCGGCTGCCCCGCAGCGGCGCCGATCTGGTCGCGAAGCTGCCGCACGACGAGCTCGCCACGCTGCTCCGCGACCTCGCCGACGAGCCCGACGCCGAAGCGATCGCGGCCGCGATCGTCGCCGCGCGCGCGACCGCGCCGATCGCCCGCACGCGCCAGCTCGCCGACGTCGTCTTCGCGGCGAAGCGCCTCACGCGCGCGCAGTGGCGCGCCGCCACCGAAGGGGCGGGCCGCTCGGTCCATCCCGCTGCGCGCACGTTCCAGGCGCTGCGCATGGCGGTGAACGACGAGCTGGGCAACCTGCGCGCGCTGCTGCGGATGGCGCCGCTCGTGCTGAAGCCGGGCGGCCGCCTCGCGCTGCTCACCTTCCATCGCGGCGAGGACGCCACCGTCGCCGAAGCGTTCGAGCAGGGGGTCGCGCGTGGGCTCTACGAGCGGGCCAGCACCGACGCGCAGCGGCCGACGCCGCAGGAGCGCCACGACAACCCGCGCTCGAGCTCGGCGCGGCTGCGCGTCGCCGTGCGCGCCACCGCGTAGTCGACGACGCACCGCCCGGGGGAAAGAGGGCGGCATGGCGGTTGACTGTCGGCTACCGTCCGGCCGAAACGAGGACTCCATGGACGCTGCCCCCGAAGCCCCTGCTGCCGATCGAGCTGCTGCGCCGCCGCCGGCGTCGCTGCCCGCGCCTGTCGCGGCGCCGCTGCCCATCGCGGCCCCTTCGCTGCGCCCGCTGCTGCTCGCGCAGTTCGCGACGACCTTCGTCAGCAGCGCCTTCACGCTCTTTGTCGCCAAGACGATCGTGCGGCGCGCGCCGGCCGGCGGCGACGCCGAGGCGCTGCTGCAGGCGGCGATGGCGACCACCTTCCTGCTCGGCGTGCTGCCGATGGTGCCCGCGAGCCTGCCCGCCACCTGGCTCGCCGACCGCTTCGGCAAGCCGCTGCTGCTGCGCGTCCTCTCGCTGGTGCTGGTCGCGCTGACCGCGACTGCGACCGTCGCGCTGCTCGTCGCGCCCGACCACCTGCTCGTCCCGAAGCTCGTCGTCGCGCTGATGGGCGTGCAGGCGGCGCTCTTCAGCCCCGCCAAGTACGGCGTGCTGCCGGAGCTGGTCGCGCACGAGCGGCTCTCCGACGCCAACGGCCGCATGGAGCTCTCGAACTTCGTGGCGATCGTCACCGGCTCGGCGGTCGGGCCGCTGCTCGACGCGTGGAGCGCGGAGATGCCGTGGCTCGGCCCGGCGCTGCTGCTGCTGCTCTCGATCGTCGGCGGCGTGGCGGCGCGGCGCCTCCCGGAACGGCCCGCGAGCGGCGCGGCCGAGCCGCTGCCGGCCGCCGTGCGCGGCGCGTGGCAGGCGTTGCGCGGCGATTCGCTGCTGCTGCTGTCGGTGGCGGGCAGCGTCGCCTTCTGGGGGCTCTCGAAGCTGATCGGCCAGAACGTGCTGGTCGACAGCGAGACGCGCCTCGGCCTCGACGGCAAGTGGTCGAGCGTGCCGCTGGTGCTGGTGGTGATGGGAGTCGGCGTCGGCAGCGTCGTCGCGGGGCGCATCTCGGCGCGCAAGGTCGAGATGGGGCTGCTGCCGCTGGGTGCGCTCTCGATGGCGCTCGCGGCGATCGCGGTGGGGGCGGGCGGCTTCGGCGTGGCGGGGACGTGCGTCGCGCTCGCGCTGCTCGGGCTCTGCGGCGGGTTGCTGCTGGTCCCGCTGAACGCGCTCCTGCAGTGGCGCGCTCCGCCGGCGCGGCGCGGCGCCGTGATCGCGCTGGCCAACGTCTTCGTCTACGCCGGCATCGCGGCGGGCGCGGCCAGCGCGGCGCTGCTGTCGAAGGCCGGCCTCTCGACGCGCGCGATCTTCGTGGCGGCCGGCGGCGTGCTGCTGGTCGGCGGTCTCGTCGCGATGGCGCGCGCGCCGCAGACCTTCGTGCGCCTCGTCCTCTTCCTGCTGACCCACTCGCTCTACCGGTTGCGCGTCCACGGCCGCTCGCACGTGCCCGAGCAGGGCGGCGCGCTGCTGGTGCCGAACCACGTCTCGTTCGTCGACGGCCTGCTGATGATCGCGAGCCTCGACCGGCCAGTCCGCTTCCTGGTCGACGGGAGCTTCTTCGAGCGGCCGCTGCTCGGTCGCGCGCTCCGCTGGTTCGGCGCGATCCCGATCAGCTCGGCGGGCGGCCCGCGCCAGATCCTGCGGGCGTTCCGCGAGGCGGGCAAGCACCTCGACGACGGCCACTTGGTCTGCATCTTCGCGGAGGGGCAGATCACGCGGAACGGCTTGCTGAACCCGTTCCGCCGCGGCCTCGAGCGGATCGCGAAGGGGCGCAGCGCGCCGATCGTTCCCGTCCACCTCGACGGCGTGTGGGGCAGCATCTTCAGCTACGCCGGCGGCCGCTTCGTCACCAAGCTCCCCGAGCGGATCCCCTATCCGGTGCAGGTGAGCTTCGGCGAGCCGCTGCCGTCGACCACGCCGATCCATGCAGTGCGCGCCGCCGTGAGCGAGCTCGGCGAAGCGGCGTGGCGGCGCCGCGCGGCGACGCGCCGACCGCTCCACCACGTCTTCCTGCGCCAGGTGCGTCGCGCGCCGTGGCGCCTCCTCTTCGCCGACCAGAAGGTGGCGAAGGTGTCGCGGCTGCGCGCGGCGGCGGGCGCGATCGCGCTGGCGCGCGCGCTGCGCGAGCCGCTCGGCGCGAGCGGCGGCTTCGAGGAGCGGGTCGGCGTGCTGCTGCCGCCGTCGATCGGCGCGGCGCTCGCGAACCTCGCGCTCGCCTGCTCGGGACGCACCAGCATCAACCTCAACTGGACGGCCGGCACCGCGGCGATGGACTCCGCGGTGCGCCAGTCGGGGCTGCGCCACGTGCTCACCAGCGCCGAGTTCCTCGCCAAGGCGAAGATCGAGCTGCCGGCCGGGACGCAGCCGCTCTTCGTCGACGTGCTGCTGCAAGGCGTCTCGCGCGGCGAGCGGCTGAAGGCGGCGCTCCTCGCGCTCTTCGCGCCGAAGCGCCTCGTCGAGAAGGCGTGCGGCGCGCGGCGCGCGGTGGCACTCGACGATCTCGTCACCATCCTCTTCAGCAGCGGCTCGACCGGCGAGCCGAAGGGGGTGATGCTCTCGCACGGCAACGTCGACGCCAACGTCGCCGCGCTCGGCCAGGCGTTCCGCACGATCCCTGAGGAGCGGATCCTCGGCGTGCTGCCGCTCTTCCACAGCTTCGGCTTCACGGCGACCTTGTGGTTCCCGTGCTGCCAGGGCTTCGCGACCATCTTCCATCCGAGCCCGATCGATGCGCCGGCGGTCGGCGCGCTCGTCGAGCGCTTCCACGTCACCTTCCTGCTGGCGACGCCGACGCTCCTCTCGATCTACCTGCGCCGCGTCACGCCGGCGCAGTTCGGCAGCCTGCGCCTCGTGCTGACCGGCGCGGAGAAGCTGACCGAGTCGCTGGCGAACGCCTTCTCCGACCAGTTCGGCATCCGGCCGCTCGAGGGGTATGGCGCCACCGAGTGCGCGCCGTGCATCGCCGTCAGCACGCACGACTTCCGGGCGCCCGGCTTCTGGCAGCCCGGTTGGCGGCGCGGCTGCGTCGGGCAACCGGCGCCGGGCGTCGCGCTGCGCGTCGTCGATCCCGAGACCTTCGAGCGCAAGGCGCCGGGCGAGGAGGGGCTCCTGCTGGTGCGCGGCGCCAACGTGATGCGCGGCTACCTCGGCCGCGACGACCTCACCGCGAAGGCGTTGCGCGACGGCTGGTACGTGACCGGCGATCTCGCGCGCGTCGACGAGGACGGTTTCCTGAAGATCACCGACCGCCTGTCGCGCTTCAGCAAGATCGGCGGCGAGATGGTGCCGCACGGCCGCGTCGAGGAGGAGCTGCACAAGGCGGCGGGCATCAGCGTGCCGACCTTCGCGGTGACGGCGCTGCCCGACGAGAACAAGGGCGAGAAGCTGGCGGTCGTCCACACGGCGGCGTCCGAGCGGGTGCCCGAGCTGCTCTCGAAGCTCGCGGCGGCCGGCTTACCGAACCTCTTCCTGCCGCGCGCCGACTGCTTCGTGAAGGTCGAGGCGCTGCCGGTGCTCGGCACGGGCAAGCTCGACCTGCGCAAGGTGAAGGAGCTGGCGGCGGGGGGGCTGGGGGCGGCGGGCGCGGCTCCCGCGAACGCTACGGGCGCGTAACGTCCTCGCCGGGCTGCGCCGCGCTGCGCCCGGTGCGAGGTCGCGGCATGGCGGTTGCCCATCGCCTCGGCGCTACCGCCGGTCTGCCCGGCCGTGCTGCCGCCCTGGAGCCTCCTTCCATGCGCCTCTCGACGAGCCTCCCGATCGCCTCGCTGCTGCTGGCCGCCGCCTGCTCGATCGCCGCCGACCCCGCGGCCGCGCCGGTCGCGCCGCTCGCCGCGCCGCCCGCCGTGGCCGTCAGCGCGCCGCTCACGCAGATCGACAGCGCCTACGCGCTCGCCGGCAGCGTCGCGCTCGAGGCGCGCCAGCCGCAGGAGTTCACCGGCCTCCACAACGTCTTCGCGCTCAGCCCGCAAGTCTGGTCGGGCGGTGAGCCGGAAGGCGAGGAGGCGTTCCGCAAGCTCGCCGAACTCGGCGTGAAGACGATCGTCTCGGTCGACGGCAAGAAGCCCGACGCCGCGCTCGCCGCGAAGTACGGCATGCGCTACGTCCATCAGCCGATCGAGTACCGCGGCTTCACCGAGGACGAGCTGCTGGCGCTCACCAAGACCTACCGCGAGTGCGAGGGGCCCTTCTTCACCCACTGCTTCCACGGCAAGCACCGCGGCCCCGCCGCCGCCGCCATCGCGCGGCTGGTGGTCGACGGCGCGCCGCGCGAGCAGGCGATCGCCGAGATGCGGCAGTGGTGCGGCACCGCTCCCGAGTACGAGGGGCTCTACCGCGACGTCGCGATGCGGACGCTGCCCGACGTCGCGACCTCGCGCGCGTTCCTGTTCGACTTCCCGTCGGCGCGCACCTTCGGCGGCTTCCGCGAGTCGATGATCGACCTGTCGCGCCGCCACGACGCGCTGAAGAAGCTGGCGAAGCGCGACTTCGCCGCCGATCCGGCCCACCCCGACATCGACGCGCTCGAGTCGGCGACGCAGCTCGCCGAGGGGTTCGCCGTCAGCGCGACCCATGCCGAGATCTTCAGCCGGCCGGCCGACTTCCAGCAGTGGCTCGAGCTCTCGATCGACGAGTCGGCGAAGTTCCGCGACGCGCTGCGCGAGGCGCGCGCCGGCTCGGCCGAGGCGCTGACCGCCAGCAAGAAGCACTTCGACCTGCTCTCGAAGGCGTGCAACGACTGCCACGCCGCCTACCGCAACCACTGAGCGGCATCCCGATCCGGGAGCGTTCCGCCGCTGCCCACCGCACACGGTGCGGAAGCCGTCGGCGGATCACTCCCGGAACGAAACGTCGGGCTCGTCGGCGAAGGGGCCGTGGTCGCAGTCGTCCTCCTCGCGCGCGAGGTGGTCGTCGATCGCCTGCTGCCACGGCGCGAAGGTCGCGAAGTCCGGTTGCTCGCGCGCCTGCCAGTACCAGCCGAACTCGTGGCTCACCGCATTCGGCCGTCGCTCGGCCGAGTGGTCGGTGGTGCGCAGCAGGAAGAGCGCCTCGAGGTAGTAGGCGACGCTGTTCCAGCTGCCGATCGTCCCCTCGCGCCAGACGACGTGCGCCGTCTCGTGGAGGATCAGCTCCGCCACCTCGGCCGGCGGCTTGCCCCACCCCTCGGCGCGCCGGAAGAGGCTGTTGTCGACGCGCTCGTCGCGCTCCGCGCCGGTCTCGCCGACCACGAAGCCCCACTCGCGCTCCTGCGCGGCGAAGCCGGTCGCGACGCAGAGGTCGCCCCACGCCGTGCAGCGCACCGCGATCGGCCACGTGCCGCGTTCGGTGACGAACGCCATGCCGTCGCCGTCGTCGAGCGTGAAGCGGCCCGCCGGCAGCGAGCGGCGCCACGGCGACGCGAGGAAGTCGTTGGCGATCGCCACCGCCTCGCGCCACTTCGCAATCACGCTCTCCTGCTCCGCCTGCGGCACGCGCTGCGGCTCGATCGCGCGGATCGTCGCCGGCGTGATCGGCAGGTCGGCGCAACCGCCTTGCAGCAGCAGCGGCGCCAGCAAGGCGGCGAAACCTCGCGATCGCAACACGCTCATTCCCGGCTCCTTCGTTCGCCTGCGATCCGCGCTCACTCTGCCAGCAGCGCGGCCGCGAGCCGCTTGCCCGCCTCGGAGCGCAACGCCGCCGCGGCGTCGGGCGGCACGACCGCGCGCAACAGGAGCCGCTCGACCTGCCAGCAGCGCTCGCCGGAGCCGAACAGCACGAGGCGCGCGGTGCCGTCGAACTTGAAGGTGAGGCGCGCCGTCTTGCCGCGGATCGTGGCGATCGTCTGCAGCGGACCGATCGCGAGCTTGCTGGCGATCGACTGGCCCGGCGCGAGCTGCCCCTCCGACGGCACCGCGGCGAGATCGGGTCGGCCGCGGTCGTAGCCGATCAGCGACTGCAGCCCGTCGCAGAGGAGCAGGTCCTCGCTGCCGTCGACGACGAGCCCGAACTGGAAGCTCGCGCCGTTCATCGCCCCCTGATCGACCGACTCGGCCACCACCAGCTCGAGCTCGATCTCGCTGCCCGCCGCGAACGGCAGCGGCACGACGACGTAGCCGGCCGGGGCCGGCCGCAGTCGCCCGTTCTCCGATCGCCACGCACGCGACTCGGGCACCTTCCGGTCGGTCGCCTCCAGCACGGAGCGCAGCAACGCGGGATACGGCTGCGGCGCGAAGTCGCCCGCCTCCTCGGGCCGCTCGAACTTCCACTCGAGCGCGACGCGCCGCGGCGCATCGGCGGCGCCGCCGGCCGCCGGCGGTTCCGCCGTCGTCGTGCCGCGGCAGCTCGCCGCCAGCGACTGCTCGAGCGAAAGGTGGGTCGCGAGTCGCTCCGCCAACAGCGCGCGCAGCGGCTCCGCGACGTGGTTCGCCAGCTGGCTGCCGCGCGCCTTCGGCCACTGCGCGCGCGCCGCCGCCTCGAGGTCGGCCGGTGCGCTCCGCACGATCCGGCCGAGCGCCGCCGCGACGGCCAGCTCGCGCAGCAGCGCCTCGCCCTCGCCGAGCAGCGCCTGCAACGGCTTCGCCAGCGCGCCGCCGGCCCGCTTGCCCGCATCGCGCGCCTTCTTCATGTCGCCGCCGAGCAGCTCGAGCAGCGCCGCCGCCACCGCGCCGCGCTCGCCCTTGTCGCCGTTGGTGCGCAGCAGGAAGGCGAGGCGACCCGGCAGCAGCTCCGCGCGCGGCAGCTCGCGCCGCGCGCCGCCCGCTTCGACCACCACCTTCGCATCGTCGAACTCGACGACCTTGCCCTTCAGCCCTTCGTCGAAGAGCGCCGCGTTGCCCTGCTGCTTCAGCTTGGCGAACAGCGCCGCGAGTTCGCGCTCGAGGGCGTCGGCCAGCTCGCGATCGCCGTCGGCCGCCGCGAAGAGGTTGGCGCCGTCGCGCAGTCCCGCCTCGACGAAGCGCTGCCAGCGCAGCGCGCGCTGCGTGGTCGCCGGCAGCTCGGCCGCCCGCACCAGCCCGTCGAGCGCCGTGACGTGGTCGAACTGGCGAGCGGCGGGCGTGGCTCGCGCGGTGCGCGCCGCCGCCTCCTGCAGTTGCGTCGCTTCGCGCGCCACCGGGTCGCGCTTCTCCAGCAGCTCGCGCCCGTAGAGTTCGAGCTCCGCCTCGAGCGGCAGCGTCAGCACCTCGCCGAGCCGCGCCTTGAACGCCTCGAGCCCGCCGCGGCCGTTCAGCTCGTCCTTCAGGTAGTCGCGGAAACGGTCCCTGTAGCGGCCGTCGCGTGTCTGGTGGAGCCAGAGGATGAAGAGGTAGGCGTCGGCATAGAAGCGGCTCATCAGGAACGCCACCGCTTCGGGCGCGACGCCGCCGAGCCGCTGGCGCGAGACGCGGGCGGCGAGCTCTGCGACGGCACCGCCGTCCTTCGCGACGAGCCAGTCGCCGTGGTCGATGCGCAGCTCGCCGGTGGCGAGCTTCACCTTCGCCAGCGTCTCGCGCACGCGCGCCGACCAGAGCGGATCGAAGAAGACGGTGCGCTCGTCGCGGCGCTTCCAGCACGAGAGGTACTCGGGCAGCCCCTCGTTGATCCAGTGCGAGCGGATCGTGGCGAGACCGCCGTGAACGTGGGCATCGAGCCAGGCGTGGGTCAGTTCGTGCAGCAGCGTCTGCACCCCGTCGAGGAAGGCTTCACCGGAGGTGCTGCTCGGCGACCAGGTGAAGGCGAAGCGCTGCTGCAGCGAGTAGTGCGCGCGCACGCCCAGCACGCTCTCGCCGCCGCCGTACTCGCGGAAGAAGCGGGCGTAGGACGCCTCGTCCTGCAGCACCCAGACGATGTAGTGCGGCGGCGCGGGGATCGGCCCGATCGGCGCCGCGCTCTCCGGCATCGGCTCGATCAGCGGAGCGATCTCCTGTTCGAGCTTGGCGAGGAAGCCGGAGAGGAAGGGCGCATACGAGTCGGCGATGCGCTGCGCACGCTGCTCGTCCTCCTGGTCGTTGCGGCCCGGCACCTCGATGAAGAGGGCGAACGGGCGCGTCTCCTCGCGGACGCGGTAGCGCAGGTCGGCGAAGAAGGGTTCGCGCGCCAGGCTCGTGCGCGTGTGGTCGATGCGCGCGAGGTAGGGGTCCTTCTCGGCAGCGGCATGGCGCGCCTCGATGGCGGGCGCCAGCTTCTTCCACTCGGCCTGCAGCGCGGCGCGCTCGGCGGCGGTGACCGCCTTGCCTCTCTTGGCGAGGAGCGACTTCAACATCCACGCCTGGCGCCAGCCGCTCATCTCGCCGAAGCGCGGCAGCTCGACGTCGGGATCGAACGGGCCCGACTGGGCGCGCGCCGAGGCGTTCGCCACGCCGAGCAGCAGCAGCGCGAGCCATGCGAGTCGCGCGAGCGACGCCGGACCAAGGCGGCGGAGCGCGGCGCGCCCTGCCGATCCGTGCCGTGACACGAGTCGGAAGACCATCGTGATTCCCCCTTCGAACCTCGCGCGCGATGGTACGGGGCGGTGCGGGGAACCGGTGCGGCCGGGAGCGAACGGCCCGCCCTCCGCGCCGGGCGGTCGCGTCCCCCCGCGAGGCGCGCTTTGATCGGACGTCCGATTTTCCGGGATGGCGTCGCCGTCCCCCCGCTCTGACGGGGACGAAAGGAGACCGGCGATGACCACGACACGGGACGATCTCGAGGCGTACGAAGCGGCGTTCGACCGGCACGCGGCCGTGCGGGCGGAGGCGATCGACTGGAACCGGCTCGAGCGGCGCGTCCGCTGGCAGCTCGGCGCGCCCGGTCGGCAACTGCTGGTCAGCCTCGCCGTGGTGGGGCTGATGATCGCGCTGGCGATCGGCGGCCGGCCGCACCACTGGCTCGGCGCGCTCGGCCTGCTGTTGGCGTCGGTGCCGGGGCGGGTCGCCGCGTGGCGCAAGCGGCGGCGCGAGCTGCTCGGGCTCGAGGGCGAGGTCGACCTGCGCGCGCTCTGCGCCAAGGAGGCGACCCGCAGCCGTTCGCTCGCCGTGATCCAGATGGTGCTCGTGGCGGTGGTCTCGCTGCTCTTCCTGGCGAGCGGCACCATCGCGTGGCTGGTCGGCAAGTCGCCGGTGCCGGGCTTCGTCGCGGGCGCGCTCGGGCTGGCGTGGAGCGTGGCGACTTTCTTCGTCCGCCTGCCGCGGCTCTCGCGCGAGTCGTCGCAGTTCGAGGAGGAGGCGGCCGCGCCGACCGCTTCGGCGAGCGAGGACGACTCGACGGGAGCGGCGACCGATGGCCGCTGATCCCGACGGCGAGCTGCTGTTGCGGCTGCGCGACGACCGGGCCGAGGTGCGCCGCCTCGCCGAGCACGAGCTCTTCGAGCGCTTCCGCGGGCCGGTCGCGCGGCTGCTCCATCGCATGCTGGGCGACGACCTCGACGACTGCCTGCAGGAGGTCTTCGTCGACCTCTTCCGCGGCCTGCGCGGCTTCGCCGGCGCGGCCAAGCTCTCGACCTGGGTGTGGCGCGTCGCGCTGCGGCGCAGCTGGAAGTGCTCGGCGGAGCGGCGGCGCGTCGAGCGCGGGCGCGAGGAGGAGGCGCCGCCGATCGAGCAAGCGGTCGCGCCGCGGTCGGCCGGCGACGTCGAGGCAGCGGTCGCCGGCGACGAACTCGCCCGCCGCTTCGCGGCCGCGCTGCAGCGGCTCGACCTCGACCAGCGCACCGTGCTGGCGCTCGCCGCGCGCGACGGCCTCGCCCCGGCCGAGATGGCCGAAGTGCTCGGCCTCCCGCTCGGCACGGTCCACTCGCGCCTCGGCCGCGCGCGCGCGCGCATGCGCGAGCTGCTCGGGCTCTGCGAGGCGGGGGTGGCCCCATCGCTTAACGTGCCGCCCCTTCGAAGCAGGAGGAACGGCGCGCCATGAGCGAACGGATCGAGAGCCGCTGGGTCGATGAAGAGACGGCGGGCTTGAGCGAGGAGCAGCTGCTGATCTACCGGTCGCAGCGGCTCGGCAACGACTTGCGCATCACCAACTACGGCGGCGGCAACACCTCGGCGAAGGTGCGCATGGCCGATCCGCTGACCGGCGAGCCGGTCGAGGTGCTCTGGGTGAAGGGGTCGGGCGGCGACATCGCCAGCGCCGGCCTCGACGGCTACGCGACGCTCTACCTCGACAAGGTGCTCGCGCTCGAGCAGCGCTACCGCGGCAAGGAGCACGAGGACGAGATCCCCGGCCTCTACCCGCACTGCACCTTCAACCTGAACCCGCGCGCGGCGTCGATCGACACGCCGCTGCACGCCTTCGTGCCGTTCCGCCACGTCGACCACATGCACCCCGACGCGGTGATCGCCATCGCGACGGCCGCCGACGGCGAGGCGGTGACGAAGCAGGTGTGGGGCGGGCGGGTCGGTTGGATCGGCTGGCAGCGGCCCGGCTTCGACCTCGGGTTGAAGATCCGCGCGGCGCTGCGCGCGAATCCGAAGCTCGAAGGGTGCGTGCTGCAGAACCACGGCCTGATCCACTGGGCCGACACGTCGAAGGCGTGCTACGAGCGGGCGCTCGAGCTGGTGAACGCCGCGATCGAGTTCCTCGCGCGCAAGCCGGTCCACCTGTTCGGCGGTCCGAAGGTGAGCGCGCGCACGACGGAAGAGCGGCGCGCCTTCGTCGCCGCGCTGGCGCCGGCGCTGCGCGGCAAGCTCTCGCGGTTGCAGCGCAAGGTCGGCCACCTCGACGATACGCGTGAAGTGCTCGACTTCGTGTCGAGCAAGGAGGCGGCGCGCCTCGCGGCGATCGGCACGAGCTGCCCCGACCACTTCCTGCGCACCAAGATCTGGCCGCTCCACGTGGCGATGGACGCGACCACGACGCCCGAGGCGCTGGCGGCGCGGCTCGATCCGCTGCTCGACGCCTACGTCGCGCGCTACCGCGCCTATTGGGAGGCGTGCAAGCGGCCCGACTCGCCGACGCTGCGCGATCCCTATCCGGTCGTGCTGATGCTGCCGGGCATCGGGATGCTCTCGTTCGGCAAGGACAAGAGCTTCGCGCGCCAGGCGAGCGAGTTCTGGGTCAACGCGATCCACGTGATGGACGGCGCGGAGAAGCTCGGCGGCTACCGCGGGCTGCCCGATGCCGAGGCGTTCTCGATCGAGTACTGGCTGCTCGAGGAGGCGAAGCTGAAGCGCCTGCCGCCCGAGCGGCCGCTGTCGCGCAAGGTGGCGCTGATCACCGGCGGCGCGGGCGGGATCGGCAAGGCGAGCGCGCGCCGGCTGCTGCGCGACGGGGCGGTCGCGGTGCTGGCCGATCTCGATGCGGCGGCGCTCTCGACGGCCGAGGCGGAGCTCGTGAAGGAGTTCGGGCGCGACGCGGTGAGGAGCGTCTTCGCCGACGTGCGCGACGAGGCGAGCGTGGTGGCGGCGGTGCAGCGCGCCTGCGTCGAGTACGGCGGCTTCGACATCGTGGTGCTCTGCGCGGGGCTCGCGTCGGCGGCGCCGATCGAGGAGACGACGCTCGAGCTGTGGAAGCGGAACCTCGACGTGCTGGCGACCGGCTACTTCCTCTTCGCGCGCGAGGGGTTCAAGGTGCTGAAGCAGCAGGGGCTCGGCGGCTCGATCGTCTCGATCGCCAGCAAGAACGCGCTGGCGGCCTCGCCCAACGCCGCGGCCTACTGCACTGCGAAGGCGGCCGAGCTGCACCTCGCGCGCTGCTTGGCGCTCGAAGGGGCGGCGCACGGGATCCGCGTGAACACCGTCAATCCCGACGCCGTGCTGCGCGGCAGCAAGATCTGGCAGGGCGACTGGCGCAAGGAGCGAGCGGCGGCCTACGGCGTCGGCGAGCAGGACTTGGAGGAGCTCTACCGCAAGCGGAGCCTCCTGCAGCGGAACGTCTACCCCGAGGATGTCGCCGAGGCGGTCGCGTGGTTCGCCGGCGAGGCGAGCGCCAAGTCGACCGGCAACGTGCTGAACGTCGACGCCGGCAACAAGGAGGCGTTCCCGCGGTGAGCGCGGAGCGGCCGCTCGCGGGCGATCTGGCGCGCGAGCCGCGGCCGCGCGTGGTGCAGCTCTTCCCGACCTGCCTCGTGAACGAGCTGGTGCCGGAAGTGGGGCGCGCGGCGGTGGAGCTGCTCGAGCGGGCGGGCGTCGCGGTGGAGCTGCCGGCGGGGCTCGCTTGCTGCGGGCAGCCGGCGTGGAACGCGGGCTTCGTCGCCGAGGCGAAGGCGGTGGCGCGCGGGACGATCGAGCGGCTGGCGGCGACGCAGGGGCCGATCGTCGTGCCGTCGGGCTCGTGCGGCGACATGCTCGTCCACCAGATGCTCGAGCTCTTCCGCGACGAACCGCGCCTCGCCGCAACAGCGCGCGTCGTCGCCTCGCGCGTCGTCGAGCTGACGCAGTTCCTCGCCGCGGTGGCGGGGACTTTCCATCTGGCCGCGGTGCCGGGGAGTTTCCGTCCGGCCGTTTCCCGGGGGGCGGACGCGGGGGTGGATGGAAACTCCCCGGCACCGGGCGAGACGGGAACCTCCCCGCCACCTGGGAGGACGCGGGTGGCGTATCACCCGTCGTGCCATCTGGTGCGCGGGCTCGGGGTGGGTGGGGAGCCGGTCGAGCTGTTGCGGCGGGTGGCGGGAGTGGAGCTCGTGCCGCTCGAGAAGAGCGAGGAGTGCTGCGGCTTCGGCGGGCTCTTCAGCGTGAAGCAGCCCGAGCTGTCGGGCGCCATGTTGGACGCCAAGTGCCGCGCGCTCGAGGCGAGCGGCGCCGACGTCGTGGCGAGCTGCGACTCGGGCTGCCTCCTCCACCTCGCGGGCGGCCTCGCGCGCCGCGGCTCGTCGATCCGCACCTGCCACGTCGCCGAGCTGCTCGCCGCCGCGCTGCCATCGGCACCGCCGCCGCTCTCGCAAGCGCCCGCATCACCGCCCGCGGCCGCGCCCCCGCCATGAGCGACTCCCTCTTCCGCGCCCGCGTCCGCGCCGCGCTCGCCGACGAGACGCTGCACGTCGCGCTCGGCCGCGCCACCGCGCAGCTGCAGGCGCGCCGCGCGACCGCCTTCGCCTCGCTGCAAGACCCCGCCGCCGTCCGCGCCCGCGCGCGCGCCGGCAAGCTCGCCGCGCTGCGCACGCTCGACCTGCAGCTCGAGGAGTTCGAGCGCCGCCTCGTCGCGAACGGCATCACCGTCCACTGGGCGCGCGACGCGGAAGAGGCGTGCGCCACCATCGTCGCGATCGCCACGTCGCGCGGCTGCCGGCGCGCCGTCAAGGGCAAGTCGATGGCGAGCGAGGAGATCGAGCTCAACGCCGCGCTCGAGGCGGCCGGCGTCGAGGTGGTGGAGAGCGACCTCGGCGAGTACGTGGTGCAGCTCGATCGCGACCGCCCGAGCCACATCATCCTGCCGATCCTCCACCGCACGCGGGAGCAGGTCGGCCGCATCTTCGAGCGCGAGCTCGGCGTCGACTGGACGCCCGATCCGGCGGCGCTCGCCCGCATCGCGCGCGAGCGGCTGCGCGAGCGCTTCCTCGCCGCCGACCTCGGCATCACCGGCGCCAACTTCGGCGTGGTCGAGACGGGCACCCTCTGCATCGTCAGCAACGAGGGCAACGTCCGCATGAGCAGCTCGCTGCCGCGCGTGCACGTCGCGCTGCTCGGCATCGACAAGCTGGTGCCGACGCAGGACGACCTCGACGCGGCGCTGCAGGTGCTGGCGCGCTCCGCCACCGGCCAGCAGAGCACCGTCTACGTCAGCCTCGTGAACGGCCCGCGCCGCCGCGCCGACGCGACGCCACCCGAGGAGGGGCCCGACGAGGTGCACGTCGTGCTGCTCGACCACGGGCGCACGCGGACGCTCGCCGGCGAGACGGCCGAGATGCTGGCGTGCATCCGTTGCGGCGCCTGCCTCAACGCCTGCCCGGTCTTCCAGCAGGTCGGCGGTCACGCCTACGGCTCGATCTATCCCGGCCCGATGGGGAGCGTGCTGACGCCGACGATGCGCGGCCTCGCCGACCACGCCGAGCTGCCGCAGGCGTCGAGCCTCTGCGGCGCCTGCAAGGAGGCGTGCCCGGTCGGCATCGACCTGCCGCGCCTCTTGCTGGCGCTGCGGCGCGCCACCGTCGCCGAGCAGCCGATCGCGCCGACGCTGCGCCTCGCGCTGCGGGCGTGGGCCTTCGTGATGGCGCGGCCGCGGCTGTTGCGCCTCTTGCGCCGCGTCGCGCGCGTCGTTGCGCCGCACCTCGCGCGGCGCGGCTGGCTCAGGCGCGCGCCCGGCCTGCTCTCCGGCTGGACCGCCCATCGCGACCTGCCGCTGCCCGCGGCGCAGTCGTTCGACGAGTGGTGGGCGACGCGCCGATGAACGCTCGCGAGGAGATCCTTGGCCGCGTCCGCGCCGCGCTGCGCACCGCGCGCATTCCCGCCGAGCCACCGCCGCCGCCGCCGAGCTCGCCGCTCGAGTCGGCGCCGTCGCACGAGTGGCGCGCCCGCTTCGCCGCGGAACTGCGCGCGCTCGGCGTCGCCCTCCACGAGGAGGCGAGCGACGCGGCGGTGGCGGAGCGCGTCGTCGCGCTGATCGGCACGCGCCGCCTGCTCGCCTGGCCCGACGCGACGCTGCCTCCCGCCGTCGCCGCGCGACTCGCGCAGCTGCCGGCCGGGCAGCGGCTCGACCTCGCCGCGCCGCGCGCCGCGCTCGCCACCGCCGAGGTGGGGCTCACCGCAGTCGACGCCGCGATCGCCGAGACGGGGAGCCTCCTGCTGATCGCCGCGCACGACCGCCCGCGCACGCCGTCGCTGCTGCCGCCGCTCCACGTGGCGATCGTCCGCGGCAGCGACCTCGTGCCGACGTTGCGCGCCGCGCTGGCGAAGCTGCGCCACGCCCTCCCGTCCGCTGCCGCGCTCCACCGCATCACCGGCCCGAGTCGCACCGCCGACATCGAGCTGCAGCTCACGCTCGGCGTCCACGGACCGGGCGCGCTCGCCGTCGTGCTGGGACCGTGACGGCGGGCGCGGCATCATCCGTCGCCAGTCCGCGACGGGAGGCTCGATGAGCGAGGGGCGCAAGACGGCGGAGGAGCCGGCCAGCGACGCGGCGCGCGGGAGGGCGAGCCACGTCGCCGTCGACCTCGGCGCCGGCAGCGGTCGCGTGGTGCGTGGCCGCTTCGGCGTCGATCGCCTCGAGTTCGAGGAGCTCCATCGCTTCGCGCACGAGCCGGAGCAGCGCGACGGCGCGCTCCGCTGGTCGAGCCGCGACCTCTTCGCGGCGATCGTCGAGGGGCTCGCGCGCGCGCGCCGCGGCGACAGCCCGATCGCGAGCGTCGGCGTCGACACGTGGGGCTGCGACTACGCGCTGCTCGACGGCGGCGGGCAGCTGCTCGAGGAGCCGATCAGCTACCGCGACGCGCGCACCGACGGCGTGCTCGAGCGGGCGGCGCAGCGCGTGCCGCTCGCCGCGATCTACCGCGCCACCGGCATCCAGCTGCAGCCGTTCAACACGCTCTTCCAGCTCTTCACCCACGTGAGCGGGCCGGCGTGGCCGCGCAGCGCGGCGCGCCTCCTGCCGCTGCCCGACCTCTTCCACCGCCTCCTCTGCGGCAGCGATTCGGGCGAGCGGACCCACGCGACGACGATGCAGATGGTGAACGCCGGCAGCGGCGAGTGGGATCGCGAGCTGCTGCGCGCCTTCGGCATCCCGTCGACGCTGCTGCCGCGGCTGGTCGAGGCGGGGACGCGGCTCGGCCCGCTGAAGGAGGAGGTGGCGCGCGCGACCGGGCTCGAGCGGTGCGAGGTGGTCGCGCCGGCGACGCACGACACGGCGAGCGCGGTGGCGGGCGCGCCGCTCGCCGAGGACGTCGCCTTCGTCAGCGCCGGCACCTGGTGCCTGGTCGGCGTCGAGCGGCGCGCGCCGCTGCTCGACGACGCGGCGTTCGCCGAGAACTTCACCAACGAGGGGGGCGTCGGCGGGACGACGCGCTTCCTGAAGAACGTGGCGGGGATGTGGCTGCTCGAGGGGTGTCGCGCGAGCTGGCGGCGGGGCGGGCGCGACCTCGAGTGGGACGAGCTCGAGGAGGCGATCGAGCGGGCGCCGGCATGGGCCGGCGTGATCGATCCCGACGATCGCGCCTTCTTCCGGCCCGCCGACATGCAGCGCGCCGTCGAGGAGTTCCTGCGCGCCACGCAGCAGCCGGTGCCGGCGACGCAAGGCGCGCTGGCGCGATTGCTGCTCGAGTCGCTGGCGCTGCGCTGCGCCGAGGTGATCGACGCGATCCAGAGGCTCACCGGCACGGCGATCGGCGCGGTGCGCGTGATCGGCGGCGGCAGCCGCATCGACTTCCTGAACCAGGCGCTCGCCGACGTCACCGGGCGGCCGGTGCTGGCGGGGCCGGTCGAGGCGACCGCGCTCGGCAACCTGCTGGTGCAGGCGATCGCCGCCGGCCGCTTCCGCGACCTCGCCGAGGGGCGTGCCTACGTCGCGCAGCGCGTGCCGTCGCGCCACTATCAGCCGCGCAGCCGCGACGCCGCGGCGCCGCTGCTCGCCCGCTTCCGCCGCGTCATCGAGCGGCGGGCGGCGGCGGCTCCTTCCGCATCCACAGGATCGAGTGGGTGAGGCCGTAGCGACTGATCCAGGCGGCGTCGTCGAAGTCGCGCATCGGCTCGAGGTCGATGCCGAACGCCTGGTGGCCGAGCAGGAGCGTGTTGTTCTTGGTCCAGCCGTCGGCGTCCCAGCGGAAGGCGAAGAGGGCGCCTTGCGGGCCGGCGCTCGCCGCGACGGCGCGGCGCGTCAGCGTCCAGACGTCGTAGAGCAGCACGGTGAGCCAGCCGTCGTCGAGCGCGCGATTGCCGATGCGGCGCGTGCGCCACATCGACATCAAGCCGTTGCCACCCGGCAGCGCGGTGTGGAAGAGGTTCAACTGCCCGTCGGGATCGAAGAGGACGATCGGCCGCGTCGCGCACTGCGTGCCGCTCGCCTCGCCGCGCACCCAGCGCGTCTCGCCCGCGACCAGCCGCTCGCCCGCCAGCGCGAACTCGGTGGTGCGCAGGCAGTGGGTGGCGCCGGCGGAGTTGCGCTGCGCCGTCGCGACGACGAGCGCGCCGCCGGGCGCGACCGCGATGCCGGGCGCCACCTGCGAGCGCAGCTCGAGCGGCTGCAGCGTCGCGACGCGCGCCGACTTGCCGTCGTGCGCGAGCCAGCCCGCCTGCAGCGAGTCGTCGTCGCGGCGCGAGAGGAGCAGCACGCGACCGTCGACCGCGCCGCCGCCGAGCTCGCCGCCGCAGGGCAGCCCCTCGACCGGCACGGGCGCCTCGATCGTCGTCGCGTCGAAGCGGGCGACCCACCAGTGGGGCGCGCGCGCGAAGAGCAGGTAGCCCTTCTCCGCGGTCCCGATCAGCAGCGGGTCGCCGTTGGTCGCCGAGTCGGGTACCGGGCGCGGCTCGCTCCAGCGCTCCTCGCCGAGCCACGTCTTCAGCGTGATCGCCCCCTGCTCCGGGACGACCTGCGCCAGGAAGGCGGCGCCCGCGGCGTGGGCGAGCGCCGGCGCGGCGGCGGAGAGGCCGTGGTCGCGGCGGATGCCGCAGTGGGTCGAGCTGCCGTAGTTGATGTCGGCGCTGACCGGCTCGTCCTGGAAGCGGCCGTCCTGGTTCCAGTCGATGCGCGTGGCGTCGGGACCGTCGGCGGCGAGCGTGAAGCGGAACGGGTGCGCCGCGAGGTAGGCGAGCTGCTCGAGCGGGAACGGCAGCCGTTCGGCGAGGTGGCGCTCGTCGAGCGTGATCGAGCGGAAGCGGCCGTCGGAGAAGCGGATCGCGGCGCCGTCGCCGCCGAGCGAGTAGCTGAACGCGTAGTTCATCAGCGAGGGGTAGAGCGGGCACCAGGCGGGCGCCGAGTCGCCCGAGTGGCCGAGCCCGAGCTGGTGGCCGAACTCGTGGGCGAAGACGGCGTAGCCGGCGCCGGCGCCTCCCATGTCGCTGGTCTCGCTCGACTGCCCGCCGCCCCACGGCGTGAGCTGCATCCAGTGGAGCAGCCCGCGCTCGCGCGCCGCGAAGTAGGCGTTGCCGCACTGCTGCCAATCGCCGCCGAAGTTGTTCGCCGTCGGGATCACCGGGTCGACGCGGAAGTGGACGCGCACGCCGCGACTGCCGTCGGGGTTGGTGGTGGCGAGCTCGGAGTAGAGGCGCTGCACTTGCGCGAACTCGGCGGGCAGCGCGGCGACGTTCACCCCCTCGTAGGGCGCGACGGCGCAGATCACGTCCTGGCGGCGCGGGTCGAGCGTGTTGCCGTCGCCGATCGCGATGCCGCGCGGCAGGCCGTGCACTTCGAAGCCGTCGAGCAACCCGTCGTCGTCGCTGTCGCGGTCGAGCGGGTCGGTGGCGAGGCGCTGCTCGTCGACGTCGCGCAACCCGTCGCCGTCGGAGTCGAGCGCCGCCGCCTCCTCGCCGGCGCGCAGCGCGTGCGGCGCGAAGGCGACTCGCAGCACGAGGAAGTCCCACGGCTTCGCGACGCGGTAGAGCGCGACGGTGTCTGGCTGGCCGTCGCCGTCGAGATCGCCCGGGAAAGTGGCGATCGGCGCCAGTTCCGGCTGGTGCGGCGGGGCATCGGGGCGGCGCAGCGGTGCAGCGGCGAGCCCAGCGCGCGCGTCGGTCTCGAAACCGTCGATCCCGCCCGGCCAGCGCTGCGCGTCGAGTCCCTGCCACGGCGACGCCTTCCAGCCGCCGACCGTCTCGCAGACCAGCAAGGTGCGTTGCGGCGTGCTCACGACGACGTCGTCGAAGCCGTCGCCATCGACGTCGCGGCAAGCGAAGAGCGTGTGTTCGCTGCCGGCGATCGCCCAGGTCTGGCCGGGCGCGACGGGCGCGTCGCTGCGCTGCGGAAGAGGTGGCGCGACGAGCGGATGGATGAGGACGGTGGCGAGCGCGAGGGCGGCGGCGATCGTCATGCGGGCGAATCCTGAAGGCGGGAGCGGCGGCATCGGGCGGCGCAGTGGCGCGCGGATCTGTGACAACTCGCGCAGGGGGTCCTACATTGCACGGCGGATCCCGTCGCGTCACCATGCGTGGCGTCGACGAGCCTCCGCGCCGCGGAGACTGCGGAGGGGTGCCGCATGGACCTGCGATCGAGCGCCGCTCTGCTCGCGCTGCTGATGGCGAGCGTCGCGCCGTTGCCCGCGGCGGCGAGTGCGGCGAACGGCGGCGCTGGGGTCTCGGGTGTGCCGGCGCCGCTGGTCGTGGCGCGCGCGCCGTTGCGCGACGAGCTCGCGACGCTGGCGGAGCAGCTCGCGGTGCAGGGGCGCGACGAGGAGTCGGAGGCGCTGCGGCTCGCGTTGGCGGCGCTCGGCCATCCGGCGGGTGAACTCGTCGCGCTCGAGACGCGCTGCGCGCGGGCGGCCGACGAGCGCCCGCGCCACGCGCGACGACCGCCGCTGCCGCGCGCCGCCGAAACGGTGGCGCGGATCGCCACGTCGTTGAACCGCGAGCTGGCGCTGGTCGACCCGGTGCGCCGCCTCGCGCTGGCGCGCTGGATCGTCCGCCTCGACGAGCAGCAGCCGCTGGCGCAGCAGGTGCTGGGCCGCGTGCCCCACGAGGAACGCTTCGTCGACCCGCAGGAGGAGCGCTGCGCGGAGCGGCGCGCCGCCCTCGCCGCGGCGATCGAGGCGGCGCGTTCGCTGCCGATCGAGCTCGCGCCGCAGCCCTTCGACGACGGCAGCGTCACGCTCACCACCTTCGGCCGACGCGCCGCGAGCTCGCTGCCGTTCCTGCGCTACGGCCAGCTCGAGTTCGTCGGCACGCTGCCGCGCGCGCAACTCGATCGTCTGGTACGCGGCGCCCTGCAGGCGACCGCCCTCTCCGAGTTCGCGCGCGGCCGGCCGCTCGCCGTGCCCGAGCCGCTGCAGCGGGCGCGCGCGCGCCTCGTGCTGATCGACTCGCCCGCCGCCTACCGCACGGCGATCGACGAGGCGGCGGCCGCGGGCGGGCTCACCGCCGGCGCGGCCGAAGCGGCGCGCTTCCACAGCGGCTTCGGCGCTTGGTTCGACGACGCGCGCGGCCACTGCGTGATGAACGCGACGAGCGAGCGCAACAGCTACGCGGCACTGCTCCTCTGGCTCGGCTGGAAGTGGTTGCCGGACGGGCTGCAGCCGGCGCTGGTGGCGGGCCACCTCGACTGGCTCTCGCTCACCTGCTTCGGCACGCGCATGCCGGAGCCGCTCGAGCGGCTCGAGGCGCGCTTCGAGGCGTGGCTGCGGCCGCGCGCGGGCGGTGTCGCGCAGCGGCTCGCGCAGCGCGACCCGCGCGATGCGGAGCGGCTCGCCAAGGCCGAGACGGAGCTGCTGGCCGAGCTCGATGCGATCCGGCGCGCCGCCGCTGAAGGTCACTGCTCGGCGCCGCCGCTCTTCTTCGATCGCGCCCTCTCGCGCGGCTGCGTCGCGCACGCCGACTTCCTCTTGCTCCATCCCGAGCGGCTCACCCGTTGGCCGGCGATGCACGAGCAGCTGACGCACGAGCGGGCTTCAGCGAGGCGGGCGCGTGGGCCGGGGCGCATGCGGTGATCGCGCCGGGCGTGGCATCGCCGCGCGTCGCGCTCGAGCGCTGGATGGCGAGCTGCTACCACCGCGTGCCGCTGCTCGATCCGGGGTTGCGCGGCATCGCGGCGGGCGCGGCGGGCGGCATCGCCGTGGTCGACTGCGCGTCGTTCGTCGAGCCGGTCGGCCGCGAGGCGCTGATCGTCTGGCCGCCGCGCGACGGGCGCGACGTGCCGCGCCGCTTCTGGCCCGAGCTGCCGAACCCCGTGCCGGGCGCCGACCTCGCGCGGTTGGGCTACCCGATCAGCGTGCAGTGGTACGGCCGGCCGCAGGAGATCTCGCTGCGGCTCTGGCGCGGGCGCGTCGGCAAAGGCGCTCCGGTCGCTGGCCACTTCTCGTCGCCGAAGGCGCCGTTGAACGTCGAGCTGGTGCCGGCCAACGCCTGCTTCCTCGTCCCGGCCGAGCCGCTCGCCGCGGCCACGCTCTACGCCGTCGAAGCGGAGCGCGCCGACGGGACGCGCTTCGACTGGAGCTTCACGACGCAGCGGTGAGCGCGGCAGCGAGCGCGGCAGTGAGCGGCGCGGCGCGCGCTGCCGCCGCGGTCACGGCACGCTCGGTCCGAAGTCGAGCTGCGGGAAGAGCCAGCCGAGCAATCCGGCGAGCGCCAGCGCCAGCGCCAGCAGCGCGAAGCGCGGCAGCACCGCGTGGTCGGAGCGGCCGGCGACGCGGCGCACCGCGAGGTAGCCGATGCCGAGCGCCGCGACCAGCGCCGGCTCGCCGAGCGAGTTGGCGAGCCCCTTCATCGCCGGATCTTCCGGTCCGAGGATGAAGCCGAACCACCAGACGAGCGGCAGCGCGAGCAGCAGCCATGCCTCGCCGGGCGCCCACGAGCGCGTGCCGTGCGTCGCCACCTCGCCGCCACCGCCATTCGCCTCCGCCGCGCGCAACTGCAGCGTGCGCATGCGCAGCGCCGCGAGTCCGCCGGCGAGCCCGAGTCCATGCACGATCACTGCCGTCAGCAGCAGCGGCGCCCCCGTGGCGAGCCGTTCGAGCGACGTGAGCTTCTCGAAGACCACTACCCCCTCCTCCCAGTGCCGTCCGCTCAGGAGAGCAGCGCGCGCACCACCTCGCCGTGGACGTCGGTCAGCCGGAAATCGCGCCCCTGGTGGAACCAGGTCAGCTTCGTGTGGTCGAGCCCGAGGCAGTGCAGGATCGTCGCGTTCAGATCGTGCACGTGGACCGGGTCGCGGACGATGTTGTACGAGAAGTCGTCCGTCTCGCCATGGGTGAGTCCCCCGCGCACTCCGCCGCCCGCCATCCAGACGGTGAAGCAGCGCGGGTGGTGGTCGCGCCCGTACTGCTCGCGTGAGAGGGCGCCCTGGCAGTAGACGGTGCGGCCGAACTCGCCGCCCCAGACCACCAGCGTCTCGTCGAGCAGCCCGCGCTGCTCCAAGTCCTCGATCAGGCCGGCGGCGGCGCGATCCATGTCGCCGCACATGAGCGGCAGGTCGCGGGTGAGGTCGCCGTGGTGGTCCCAGTCGCGCAGGAACACCTCGACGAAGCGCACGCCGCGCTCGGCGAGGCGGCGGGCGAGGAGGCAGTTGGCCGCGAAGGTGCCGGGGCGCGCGACGTCGGGACCGTAGAGGGCGCGCACCGACTCGGGCTCGTCCGCGAGGTCGGTGAGCTCGGGCACCGACGTCTGCATGCGGAAGGCCATCTCGTACTGCGCGATGCGCGCGTCGACCTCGGGGTCGCCGGTCGCCGCGCGCTGCTGCTCGTTCAGCGCCGCCACGTCGTCGAGCATGCGGCGGCGCGCCGCGGCGTCGATGCCGGGCGGGTTCGAGAGGTAGAGGACCGGATCGCCTTGGGCGCGCAACGCCACGCCCTGGTGGCGGCTCGGCAGGAAGCCGGCGCCCCAGAGTCGCGAGAAGAGCGCCTGCGCGTCGCGCTTGCCCGACCAGCTCGAGTGGAGCACCACGTAGTTCGGGAGGTTCGCGTTGGGGCTGCCGAGCCCGTAGCTCAACCACGCGCCCATCGACGGCCGACCGGGCAGCTCCGAGCCGGTGTGGAGGAAGGTGATGCCGGGGTCGTGGTTGATCGCCTCGGTGTGGAGGCTCTTCACCACGCAGAGGCGATCGGCGACGCGCGCGAGGTTCGGCAGCAGTTCCGACATCCAGGTGCCGGAGGCGCCGTGCTGCGCGAAGGCGTAGCGGGTCGGCGCGACCGGGAAGCGCGCTTGTCCCGAGGTCATGGTGGTGAAGCGCTGCCCTTGGCGGATCGAGTCGGGCAGCTCCTGGTCGAAGCGGTCGGCGAGCCCCGGCTTCCAGTCGAACAGGTCGAGCTGCGAGGGCGCGCCCGACATGAAGAGCCAGATCACCCGCTTCGCGGTCGGCGCGAAGTGAGGGGCGCCGTGCAGCAGGCCGAGGTCGGGCGTCGGCGCGCCGGCGTCGAGCGAGCCGCCGCTGCCCGCGGCGCCGTCGGCCGCGAAGAGGCGCGGCGCGAGCAGCGAGGCGAGCGCGGCGCTGCCAAGACGCGTCGCCGTGCGGCCGAGCAGCGCGCGGCGGGTGAGGAGGTGGCGGCGTTCCTGCAGCGGATCCATCGAGCGCTCCCGAGCGGCGGCCGGTCGTTCCCTCACTCGCGCGTCACGAACTCGTCGAGGTTGATCAGCGTGCTGGACAGCAGCGTCCACGCGGCGAGCTCGGCCGGCGGCGCGCTCGCGTCGAGCGGCGCCTCGCCCTGCGCCAGCAGCAGCGCGGCGCGCTCCGGCTCGGCGGCGAAGTTCGCCTGTTCGCGCGCGACGGCGGCCAGCGCGCGCTCGAGTTCCGCCGGCCGCGGGGCGCGACCGAGCACCAGCTGCCACGCGAGCCGCACGCGCGTCGCCGCGTCGCAGCCGCCTTCGCGGAGCAGCCGTTGCGCCAGCACGCGCGCCGCCTCGACGAACTGCACGTCGTTCAGCAGCACCAGCGCCTGCAGCGGCGTGTTGGTGCGCGCGCGCTGCACGGTGCAGCTCTCGCGGCTCGGCGCGTCGAAGGCGGCGAGGTTCGGCGGCGGCGAGGTGCGCTTCCAGAAGGTGTAGAGGCTCCGGCGCCACAGCGCGTCGCCGTGGTCCTGCACGAAGGTCGCGGTGTTGCTGGTCGGGTAGGCGATCACCTTCCAGAGGTCGCCCGGCTGGTAGGGCTTCACGCTGCGGCCGCCGACCTGCTCCACCAGGAGGCCGCTCGCCGCCAGCGCGCCGTCGCGGATCACCTCGGCGTCGAGGCGCAGCCGCGGCATGCGCGACAGCAGCCGCGCGTCGCGATCGAGCGCGAGCGACTCGGGCGTCACGCGCGACGACTGGCGGAAGGTCGCCGAGGTGACGAGCTGCCGATGGAGGCGGCGCAGGTCGAAGCCGTGGTCGAGGAGGTCGACCGCCAGCCAGTCGAGCAGCTCCGGGTGGCTCGGCGGCGAGCCCTGCGCGCCGAAGTCCTCGGCCGTCTTCACCAGCCCGCTGCCGAAGAGCTGCGCCCACACGCGGTTCACCACCACGCGCGCCGTGAGCGGATGGTCGCGGCGCACGAGCCAGCGCGCCAGCGCGAGGCGATCGCCCTTCTCGCCGTCGGCGAGGCGGCCGAGCGCGGCGGGCAGCGCGGGCGCGATCGGCTCGCCCTTCTGGTCGTACTGGCCGCGGCGCAGGAGGTAGGTCGGGCGCGGCGTCGCGAGCTCGGCGGCCACCATCGCGGACGGCAGCGCGGCGTCGAAGGCGGCGAGGTCGGCGGCGAGCGCGGCCCGGCGATCGTCGAGCGCGCGCCAGCTCGCGTCGTTCCGGCGGCGCAGCTCGCGCGCGACGCGCTCTTGCGCCGCCGCGTCGCGCCGGTCGGCCGGCAGCGCCAGCAGCGCATCGAGCTCGAGCGTGCGTGCGAGCGCCGCCGCATCGAACTCCGGCGCCTGCAGTGCCGCGTCGCCGCTCGCCGAGAGGCGCACGCGGCCGATCACGTGGCGCTCGAACTGCGACTCGTGGCGCAGCGTGACGCGCAGCCGATCGCCCGCTGCCAGCGCCAGCGGCTCCGCCAGCACGAAGAGCGCCTGGTGGCTCGAGAGCTGCGGCAGGATCGCCCAGCCGCTGCCGGTGTCGCCATCGAGCGCGAGCGACGGCGGGAAGTTCTCCTGCTGGTGGTCGGCGACGGCGCGCGCGAAGGCGAGCGGCTCGGCGCGGCCGTCGGCGCCGACGCGCTCGGCGGCGAACCCGGTCAGCACGAAGTTGCCGTTCTCGAAGCGGCCCGGCCCGCCGCCCGGCAGGCTCGGATCGACGAGCGCTTCGAGGCGCAGCGCGGTGAGCGACGCCGGCAGCGCGAGCGCGGCCGCGTCGATCTCGAACCGCTCGACCTCGCGCGCCGGCGAGGGGCCGACCGCGAGCCACGAGCCGTCGGCCTGCCGCTCGCGGACGGTGGCGTGGTCGGCGGAGTGGCGGGCCACTGCGAGCGGCGCGAAGCGCTTCGCGGCCTCGTCGCGCGCCGCCGCCTCCCATGCGGGCAGCAGGCGCTCGAGATCGCCGCGCGGTGCCGCGGCCGCCGCCGTCGCCGCGTCGAGCGCGGCCGCCAACTTCGCGCGCGCCGCCGCCTCTTCCGCGCGCGGCGCCTTCATCGCCGGCTGCGGCAGGAGCGCGTTCTCGTCGGTGCCCTTCTCCGCGATGCCGTTCAGGAAGGCGAACAGGCCGTAGTAGTCGCGCTGCGAGAGCGGATCGAACTTGTGGTCGTGGCACTGCGCGCAGCCGACCGTGAGGCCGAGCCAGACCTGGCCCAACGTGTTGACGCGGTCGACCGCGTACTTGACGAGGTACTCCTCCTCGATCAGCCCGCCCTCGCCGGTGGTCGGATTGCAGCGCAGGAACCCGGTGGCGAGGCGCTGCGCGTCGGTCGCGTCGGGCAGCAAGTCGCCGGCGAGCTGCTCCACGGTGAACTGGTCGTACGGGAGGTTCCGCTCGAACGCTTCGATCACCCAGTCGCGCCAGCGCCAGAGCGCGCGCTCGTTGTCCAAGTGGTAGCCGTGCGTGTCGCCGTAGCGGGCGAGGTCGAGCCAGAGGCGCGCCTGATGCTCGGCGGCGCGCGTCGAGGCGAGCAGCACGTCGACCGCGCGCTCGTAGGCGTCGGGGCGCGCGTCGGCGAGGAAGGCCGCCTGCTCGCCCGGCGTCGGCGGCAGTCCGGTGAGCGCCAGCGAGGCGCGCCGCAGCAGCGTCTCGCGCGGCGCTTCGGGCGACGGCGACAGCTGCTGCGCTTCGAGGCGCGCCAGCACGAAGTGATCGAGCGGCGCGCGCGGCCACGCGGCGTCCTGCACGGCGGGCAGCGGCGCCTGCACCGGCGCGACGAAGCTCCAGTGGCGCCGGTACGCGCCGCCTTGTTCGATCCAGCGGCGCAGCGTCGCGCGCTGCGCATCGCCGAGCGGCTTGCCGAACTTCTCGGGCGGCATGCGCTGCCGCGCGTCGTCGCTCTCGATGCGCGTGAGCAACTCGGAGAGGTCGGGCTCGCCGGCGACGACGGCGCGATTGCCCGAGCGCAGCAGCGCCGCGGCGCCGTCGGGCGTGTCGAGTCGCAGCCCCGCCTTGCGCGTCGCTTCGTCGGGGCCATGGCAGGCGAAGCAGTGGTTCGCGAGGAGCGGCTGCACGTCGCGCGCGAAGTCGATGCTCGTCTCGACGGGCGTCTCGCCGGGAAACGCGGCGGGAGTCGCGACGGGAATCAGCGCGGCGAGCGCGGCGCCGCGGACGAGGCGGTCGAGGTTGCTTCGCGCAGCGGTGGTTCGTGCGGCTCGCGTCATGGGGCGCGATCGTACGACGTGGCAGGCCGGTGACGTCTCGCCGCACCTCTTGGCGTCATGCGGCGCTCCTGCGCCTCGCAACGCGCGTTGGTACGCCCCTTGCCAATCCTCCGGCGTGCGCGGCGGGCCCCGACGGCCCGTGCCTTCTCCCCGATCGACGCGCGCAAACAACGTCGCGCCCGGAGTGCCCCTCCATGCGACCGATGACGATTCCCGCTGCCCTCTGCTCGACCCTCTTCCTGCTGCCGCTGCCGCTCGCCATGGCGCATGGCGGCAAGTACGGCGGACCGACCGACACCGTGCCGCCGAACACCGGCCCGCAAGGCGGTGACACCACGCCCCCCGGCAGCCCGGCGCCCGGCACGACCATCCCGGGTGGACCGCCGACGGGCAATCGCGGCACCCCCACGACCGGCGGCGTGCCACCCGGGCCGTCCGCGGGCGGCATGCGCGGCGGTGGCAGCTACGGCCGCAAGGACCCGTCGAAGAGCGGCGCCTACGAGCAGTGGGAGTTCTGGTGGGAGGCGAACGACGACGCCTTCCTCGAGCTCAAGTCGCGCCTGCGCCAGCAGCGCACGACGTCGGTCACCACGCTCGGCTTCGGCCGCGGCGATCCCGGCGCGGCGGCGCTGACGCAGCGGATCAGCGGCGAGGATCGCGGCCGCATCCGCGCGGCGCTGCTCGTGGCGCTCGCGAGCGAGGAGGCCGATCTCGCCGACTCGGCGGCGATCGCGCTGGCGCGCATGTCGTCGCCGAACGACGCGGCGGTGGTCCTGCCCGCGCTCGAAGCGGTGCTCGGCCACGCGCAGAAGTCGGTGCGCGAGGCGGCGACGCTCGCGCTCGGCATCGTCGGCTCGAGCGATGCGCTGCCGGTGCTGCGCGAGCTGCTCCGCGACCTGCCGGCCGGCCGCGCTCGCACGGGCCGCGATGGCCCGGTCGAGCCGCTGGTGCGCGCCTTCGCGGCGGCGTCGATCGGGATGATCGGCGACGTCGCCGGCTTCGAGGACCTGCGCGCCGCGCTGGTCGACCCGCAGCTCGACGCCGATCGCGACCTGCAGGCGACGGCGGTGCGCGCGCTCGGCCTGCTGCGCGGCGGCGCGGAGCGGGTGGTGCCGCTCCTCCAGCAGCTGCTCGACGATGCAAAGCTCGATCGCATCGTGCGCGCGCAGGTGCCGGTGGCGCTGGCGCAGCTCTCCGAGCAGGCGCGCGGCGCGATCGCGCGGGCCGCGTTGCCGGGCCTGGTGCAGCGGCTCCTCTCCGACAAGACCGACCTCGACCTGCTGCGCAGCTCTGCGGTGGCGCTCGGTCGGATGGCGACCTTCGATGACGCCGAGGCGCTCGAGGCGCTGCGTGCGGCGGCGCGCGGCCGCGACGAGCAGACGCGCCACTTCGCGGTGATGGCGCTGGCCGAGATCGGCCGGCGCGACGCCGATGGGGAGCGCCACGCGAAGGAGCACCGCGATCTCCAGCAGCTCCTGCTGCAGGAACTGACGCAACCGAAGCCGATCACCGGCGCGCCCTACGGTGCGCTCGGGCTCGCCGTCTGGTCGCGCAACCCGCAGGCGCCGCGCGAGCTGGTGGAGCAGGCGCAGGGGCATCTGCTCGACGAGCTGCGCGACGAGAAGAACCCGAACCACCGCGCGGCGATCGCGGTGTCGCTCGGCCTCGCCGACGCGAGGCAAGCGCGCGCGGAGCTGCTCGGGCTCTTCGTCGACGAGCGCAACCAGGTGCTGAAGAGCTACGTGGCGATCGGCCTCGGCCTGATGGGGGCGACCGATGCGGCGGACCCGCTGCGCGCGGCGCTGGCGGCGAAGGGGCTCGATCCGACGCTGCGGTTGCAGATCGCTCGCGCGCTCGGCGTGCTCGGCGATCGGCAGGCGGTGCCGCTGCTGGTGGCGAACCTGCGCGAGGCGGACACCTTCGTCGAGGTGGGCTCGACGGTGCAGGCGCTCGGCTTGATCGGCGATCGCGCGGCGGTGGAGCCGTTGCTCGCGCTGGTCGGCGACGAGAAGCAGCACGCGCTGCGGCGCGGCTTCGCGGCGGTCGGGCTCGGCCTGCTCGCAGAGAGGACGGAGTTGCCATGGAACGCGATCTTCACGGTCGGCTCGAACTACCGGGCGAAGACTCCGGCGCTGGCCGAGATCTTCGACATCCTGTGAGCGCGCGAGCGGCGCCGCGCGGCGCGCTGTGGCTGCTCGGCGCGGCGCTGCTCGTCCCGCATGGCGGCAATCCGCCGCCGCCCCCGCCGCCGGTCGATCCGGGACCGGCGGCGCGACGGCTGCACGACCTGACGTCGCCGCCGTTGCCGGGTCCGCGTGGTCCGGGCGGCGCGCCGTCGACGCCGCCGCCCGGCGGCGCCAGCGCGGGCGGTGCGCGCGGCGGCGGCTACGGCGCGCGCCGCAACGGCGAGAGCGGCGACTTCGAGCGCTGGGAGTACTGGTGGGACGCCAACGATGACCTGCTGATGGCGTGGCGCGCCGAGCGGCGATCGGCGGCGCGCACCGACCTCGCGGTGCCCGGCTTCGGGCGAGCGGCGCCATCGGCGGGCGCAGCGGCGACGCAGCCGCTCGATGCGGCCGATCGCGAGCGGGTGCGCGCGGCGCTGCTGGCGGCGCTCGCGTCCGACGAGGCGGAGATCGCCGATTCGGCGGCGCTCGCGCTGGCGCGCTGCACGCCGGTGAGCGACGCGGGCCAGGTGCTCGGCCCGCTGCTCGCCGCGTTGCGCCATCGCGCGGCGAGCGTGCGCGAAGCGGCGACGCTCGGACTCGGCATCGTCGGCCATCCGGGTGCGCTGCCGGTCCTGCAGGAGCTGCTCGGCGACACGCCGCGCGGCCGCGAGCGGGTCGGCGGCAGCGGTCCAGTGACCCCCTTCGTGCGCGCCTTCGCGGCGGCGGCGCTCGGACTGATCGGCGACGCCGCGGCGTTCGAGAGCCTCGCGGCGGCGCTGCAGCTCGAGGAGGGGCGTGGCGATCGCGACGTGCAGGCGCTGGCGATCCGTGCGCTCGGCCTGCTCGACGGCGCCGCGGAGCGGAGCGTGCCGCTGCTGCGCCGATTGCTCACGGAGGAGTCGCGGCTCGATCGCGTGGCGCGTGCGCAGGTGCCGCTGGCATTGGCGCAGCTCGCGGAGGGCGGCACGGGAGCGATGGCGCGCGGCACGTTGCCGGCGCTGGTCGCCTTGGTCGCGAGCGACGCGACCGAGCTGGAGCTGCGCCGTTCCTCGGCGATCGCGCTCGGCCGCATGGCGCACCTCGACGAGCCGGAGGCGCTGGCCGCCTTGCGCGGCGCGGCGACGGCGCGCGACGCGCAGCTCGCCCACTTCGCGGTGATGGCGCTGGCTGCCGTCGCGCAACGCGGCGGCGACGGGTCGGCGACGACCGCGCTCGCAGGCGAGCTGCTCGACTTCCTGCGCGCGCAGCGCCTCACGCCGCGCGGTGCGCACGGCGCCTCCTACGCCGCGCTGGCGCAGGCGCTCTGGACGCGGCAGCCAGCCCCGTCGGCCGAGCGCGTCGCGGAGACGCGCGTGCAGTTGCTCGAGGCGCTGCGCGGCGAACGACAGCCGAGTCGCGTCGCCGCGCTCGCCCTCGCGCTCGGGCTCGCCGATGCGCAGGCGGCGCGCGCCGAGCTGGTGGCGCGCCTGCCCGACGAAGCGAATCCGGTGGTGCAGAGCTACCTCGCGCTCGCTCTGGGATTGCTGCGCGCGGAGGAGGCGGGCGAGCCGTTGCGCGTGCTCCTGCGCGATCCGCGACTCGGCGCGACCGGTCGACTGCAGGTCGCGCGCGCGCTCGGGCTGATCGGCGATCGGCGCGCGTTGCCGGCGCTGGTGGCGCAGCTGCATGCGGCCGAGACCTACGCCGAGGCGGGGGCGGCGACGCAGGCGCTCGGGCTGATCGGCGATCGCGGCGCGCTCGATCCGCTGCTCGAACTGGCGGCGGACGCGACGTTGCCGGCGGCGCGGCGCGGCTTCGCGGTGCAGGCGCTCGGGCTGCTGGCGGAGAAGAGCGCGCTGCCGTGGTCGACCGCCTTCAACCAAGGCTGCAACTACCGAGCGCTGACCCCGGCGCTGGTCGAGCTCTACGACCTCTTCTAGAGCGGAGCGGGAGACTGCCGTGAGAACGGGTCGCTTGCGTGCACTGGCGGTGCTGCTCGCATCGCTCCAGATGGTTGCTCTCACGTCGCCGCCGGCGCGCGCGCATGGCGGCGGCGGAGGATGTTGGGGGCCGCTTCCACCGCCGCCCACCGCGCCGCCCAGCGGGCCGCCCTCCGGTTCCGGCTCGCCGACCGGTCCGGGTGGACCCAGTGGCGCTGGCGGAGTCGGCGGTGCCGGCGTGCCGGGCAGCAGTGGCAGCGGCGGCGGCATCGGACCGGCGCCGGTGCCGACGGGTGGCGGTCTGCCGGGCGGAACGCCTCCAGGGGCGCCGCCGGCTCCAGGGCGCGCGGGCGGCGGAGCGCCGGGAGCGCGGCGCGGCGGCACCGATGCGCGCGACACGTGGGAGTTCTGGTGGGAGGCGAACGACGCCGCGCTGCTGGCGGTGGAGCGCGGTTCCGCCGTCGACCAGCGCACCTCGGCGGCGACCTTGGGATTCGGGCGCGGCGTGGTCGTCGAGTCGGCGCAGCGCCTCCATGCGGGCGATCGCGCGACGATCCGCGCGGCGCTGCTGGCGGCGCTCGCGGACCGCGATGCGGAGCTCGCCGACTCGGCCGCGATCGCGCTCGGTCGCTCGACGCCGCTCGCCGAAGCGGGCGAGGTGATCGGTCCGCTGCTGCAGGCGTTGAAGCATCCGCAGCAGTCGGCGCGCGAAGCGGCGACGTTGGCGCTCGGCATCCTCGGCCATCCCGGAGCGCGACCGGTCCTCACCGAGCTGCTGCTCGATCGGCCGGCGGGGCGCGCGCGCGTCGGCCAGCCGGCGGGCGTCGAGTCGCGCCTGCGGGCGTTCGCGGCGGCGGCGCTCGGGATGCTCGGCGAGCCGTCGTCGGCCGTCGAGCTGGAGCAGGTGGTGCGCGACCCGACGCTCGCCGGCGACCGCGACCTGCAAGGCGCGGCGGTGCGCGCGCTCGGGATGGTGCGCGGCGCGACGGAGCGCACGGTGCCGCTGCTGGTCGAGCTGCTGGCGGAGCGGCGCTACGCGGCGGAAGTGCGCGCGCAGGTGCCGATCGCGCTGGCGCAGCTGGCGCAGGCGCGCGGCGGGGAGCGGGCGCGCGAGGCGTTGCCGGCGCTCGCGGCGCGGCTCGCTCCCGATGCGACCGATCGCGCGGTGACGCTCTCGTGCGCGATCGCGGTCGGCCGCATGGCGTCGTTGGCCGATGGGGCGGCGCTCGCGGCGCTCGAGCAGGCGGCGGACGGCCGCGACGCGCAGCTCGCCCACTTCGCGCTGGTCGCGCTGGCCGAGATCGCGCGGCGCGAGACGCAGCCGGCCGACGGTCGCGAGGTGCTGCGCCGCATCCACCTGCGGTTGCGGCGCGAACTGGTCGATGCGCGTCCGTCGACCGGCACGCCCTACGGCGCGATCGGGCTGGCGCTCTCGCTGCCGAAGGGGCGCGGCGTGGTCGACGGCGCGGCGGTCGGCGATGCGCAGCTGATGCTGCAACGTGCGCTGCGCGACGAGTCGAACCCGAGCTACCGCGCGGCGATCGCGATGGCGCTCGGCCTGGTCGGCTCGCGCGAGGTGGCGCCGGAGCTGATCGCGAACTTCCGCGCCGAGCGGAACCCGGTGCTGCGCAGCTACCTCGCGCTGGCGCTCGGGATGGTGGGGGCGGAGGAGGCAGCGGCGCCGCTGCGCGAGCTGCTGCTCGAGAAGGGGCTCGACCCGGGAGTGCGGCTGCAGGTGGCGCGCGCGCTCGGGCTGCTTGGCGATCGCGAGGCGGTGCCGCTGCTGGCGGCGAGCCTGCGCGGCGTCGCGACGTTCGCGGAAGCGGCCGCGCTGGCGCAGGCGCTCGGCCTCATCCGCGACCGGGCCGCGCTCGAGCCGCTGCTGGCGCTGGCGGGCGATGCCACCGAGAGCGGCGCGCGGCGCGCCTTCGCCGTGGTGGCGCTCGGGCTGCTGGCGGAGAAATCGGCGCTGCCGTGGAACGCCGCCTTCACGACCGGCTCCAACTTCCTCCATGAGCCGCCCGCGTTGCGCGAGATCGCCGACATCCTGTGATCGGCGGCCCGTGACGCGCGCGGACGGCGCGGTGCGGTGGCGCGTCAGCTGCGCAGCGTGTGGCGCGCCGCGTTGGTGAGCGCCAGGACGGCCGGGTGGCGGATGCGCCGCTCGACGGAGATGGCGTAGAAGCGGGCGCGCACCCCCTCGAAGCGACCGCAGCGCACCAGCCGGTGCTGCCGCGTCACCTCCTCCTCGACGGCGGCCGGCATCGCCACGAGGCCGAGCCCCTGCTCGGCCATCACCTTGAGCAGCGCGGTGTCGTCGCACTCGGCGACCACCTCGGGGCGCACGTCCATCTCCTCGAACCACTGGTCGAGCGCGCGCCGCTGCGCCGAGAGCGGCGACGGCAGCAGGAGCGGCATCCCCTGCAGCGAGGCGGGGAAGCGCTTGCGAGCGGTGGCGGCCAGCGTGCGCGCGCCCATCAGCAGCAGCTCCGACTCGCCGAGCAGGTGGCTGAACGCCTTGATGCGCACGCCGGGGCCGACCGGCGCGTCGGTCAGCACGACGTCGAGCGCGTGGCCGGCGAGCTGCTGCAGGAGGCGATCGTGGTGGTCCTCGCGCACCTCGAGGCGCACCTTCTCCGTCAGGCGCAGCGCCGGCTCGAGGAGGCGGTAAGCGACCAGCTTCGGGACGATGTCGGCGACGCCCACCACGAGGCGCAGCGGGCGGCCGGTGGGGCGGCCGCGCAACGTGTCGAGCAGCTCCTTGCCGAGCCCGAAGATCTCCTCGGCGTAGCGCTTCACGAGGTGGCCGCTGTCGGTCAGTTCGAGGCCGCGCCCCTTGCGCAGGAAGAGGGGGCCGCCGAGCGCGCGCTCGAGCTCGCGGATCTGGGCGCTGATGGTCGGCTTGGTGAGGTGGAGCTGCGCGGCGGCGCGGGACACCGAGCCCTCGCGCGCCGTGACCCAGAAATAGAGCAGGTGGTGGTAGTTGAGCCACTCCATGGCGCGATCGTAGTGCGCCGGCGGGCGCTACGCTTCCGCCCATGCGACTCCTCCCCCGACTCTTCGCGAACAACCGCGCCTGGTCGCAGCGGATCAAGAGCGAGGATCCGGAGTTCTTCGCGCGCCTCGCCCGCCAGCAGGCGCCCGAGTTCCTCTGGATCGGCTGCTCCGACAGCCGCGTGCCGGCGAACCAGGTGGTCGGCCTCCTGCCGGGCGAGGTCTTCGTCCATCGCAACGTCGCGAACCAGGTGCAGCACACCGACTTCAACTGCCTGTCGGTGCTGCAGTACGCCGTCGACATCCTCAAGGTGAAGCACGTGATCGTCTGCGGCCACTACGGCTGCGGCGGCGTGCGCGCGGCGCTCGAGGGGCGGCCGCTCGGGCTGGTGGACCACTGGCTGCGCCACGTGCAGGACCTCTACCACCACCACGCGAGCGAGGTCGACGCGCTGGCCGGCGAGGCGCGCGTCGATCGCATGTGCGAGTTGAACGTCGTCGAGCAGGTCGGCCGGCTCGCGCGCGCGACCGTCGTGCAGGAGACGTGGCGGCGCGGCGAGCCGCTCCACCTGCACGGCTGGATCTACGGCCTCTCCGACGGATTGCTGCGCGACCTCGGCGTCGCCTGCTCGTCGGACGAGGAGGCGCAGGCGCTGCAACGCCGTCTCGAGCGCCCGCAGGCCTGAACGCCCGCCGGCCGGACCTTCAGCCGCCGTTCGTGTCCGGCCGTTGGTTCGACAAGTTCGAACGATCCGTGCCGAAGTGCTGGTTTGATCTTCCGAGCCGAGAGCCGAAACTCCCGCCATCGAAACGCAGGAGGAACGGCCCCATGCGCATCGCGATCTCGATCCGGCCCGACGTCGGCGGCAGCGTCCGCGAGCTCCTCGAGCGGCGCCTCGGCTACGCGCTCGCGCGCCATGCAGGGCGCTTGCGCTCCGTGACCGCGCTGCTCGAGCGCGGCGTCGACTCGGTCGGGCTGGCGGTGATCGTCGTGCCGCGCGGCGGCGCGCCGTTCCACCTGCGCGAGGAGTCGCGCGATCCGGGGATCGCCCTCGATCGCGCGGCGCGACGGCTGCAGCGGGCGTTGCGCCTGCGTTACGGCGCGCCCGCGGACGAACGCTCCCACCTGGCTTCGTGACGGAGGCTTCCCATGAAGATGAGGAATCAGGTTCGCACCATCGTCCTGCTCGGCCTGCTCTCGACCGTGCTGGTCGTGGCGGGCGGTTCGCTCGGCGGCGGCTGGCTGCTCGGCTCGATCGTCTTCGCGGTGGCGCTCAACCTCGGCGCGTGGCTCTTCTCCGACCGCATCGTGCTGCGCTCGACCGGGGCGCAGGAGGTCGGCCCCGCCGAAGCGCCGCGGCTCCACCAGCTGGTGGCGGAGCTCGCCGGCCGCGCCGACCTGCCGATGCCCAAGGTGGCGATCGTCCCGAGCGACGAGCCGAACGCCTTCGCCACCGGCCGCAGCCCGGAGCGCGCCGTGGTCGCCGTCTCGACCGGGCTGCTGCGCGTGCTGGACGAGCGCGAGCTGCGCGGCGTGATCGCCCACGAGCTCGCCCATGTGAAGAACCGCGACACGCTGGTCGCCACCATCGCCGCGATGATGGGCAGCGCGATCAGCGGCGTGGCGCAGGTGGTGCAGTTCGGCGCGCTCTTCGGCGGCCACTCCGACGAGGAGGAGCAGGGCCAGGGCGGCGGGCTCCTCTTCGCGCTGCTGGCGCCGATCGCCGCGACGCTGGTGCAGCTCGGCATCTCGCGGCAGCGCGAGTACCTCGCCGACGCGACCGGCGCCGCGATCGCGGGCGACGCGGACGGCCTCGCCTCCGCGCTGCAGAAGATCGAGGCGGTCGGCCGCTGGCGCGCCGAATCGGGCGAGCCGGCGGAGGCGCATCCCGCCACCGTCGCGCTCGGCATCGCGAGCCCCGTCATGGGCGGCGGCCTCGCGCGCTGGTTCTCCACGCACCCACCGGTCGCGGAACGGGTGGCGCGCCTGCGCCGCCTCGATCCCGCGACGTTCGCCCGCGCTGCCTGACGGCGGCGCACTCGTCGCCGGCGCCCGGCCTCCCTCTCCGGGCGAAGCGGCGGGGTTCCCTCGGCGCGCCGCGGTGCCATCCGCCGCGGCGCGCCTCTTCGTCTCGCTCCTGCGGATCCTGAAAGGTCGCACTCGTGGAACTGATGACGCTCCTCCTCCTGGTCGGCGGCTTCGTCGTGCTGCTCGTCGGCGGCGAGCTGCTGGTGCGCCACTCGGCGCGCTTCGCGGCGTTGGTCGGCATGTCGCCGCTGGTGATCGGGCTCACCATCGTCGCCTTCGGGACGAGCGCCCCCGAGCTGGCGGTGAGCGTGATCGCCGGGCTCGAAGGGAAGGGCGACGTCGCGGTCGGCAACGTCCTCGGCAGCAACATCTTCAACGTGCTCTTCATCCTCGGTGCGTGCGCCGCGATCAGCCCGCTCTTCGTCGGCAGGACGCTGGCGTGGATCGACATCCCGATCATGGTCGGCAGCGCGCTGCTGGTGCCGTTCTGCGCGCGCGACGGCCACGTGCAGTGGGTCGAGGGGGCGCTGCTGGTCGGCGGCCTCGCCGCCTACACCCTCTTCGTGGTGCGCCGCGAGCTGAAGGGTGGCGCGGAGGGCGCGGCGAGCGGCGCGACCCCCGCGGCCGCGCAAGGGAGCAAGGGCTCGGCGCTCCTCTTCATCGTCGGCGGCCTCGCGCTGCTGGTGCTCGGCTCGCGCTGGTTCGTCGACGGGGCGGTGCGCGCGGCGCAGTCGTTCGGCGTGAGCGAGCTGGTGATCGGCCTCACCATCGTCGCCGCCGGCACCTCGCTGCCCGAGGTGATCACCTCGATCCTCGCGACGGCTCGCGGCCAGCGCGAGATCGCCGCCGGGAACGTGGTCGGCAGCAACATCTTCAACGTGCTCGGCGTGCTCGGCATGTCGACCGTCGCGAACGGCAGCGTCGCGGTGTCGCAGCAGGCGCGCACGTTCGACCTGCCGATCATGATCGCCGTCTCCCTGCTCCTCTTCGCGGCGGTGGCGCGCAGCTTCAGGATCGCGCGGCTGCACGGCGTGCTGTTCCTGGTCGGGTACGCGTGCTACACCGCGTGGCTGGTGCTGGACGCCAGCAAGTCGACCGCGCTGCCGCAGTTCGAGCGGGCGCTCTGGTGGGTCGGCCTGCCGACGGCCGCGCTGCTGCTGCTGGCGACGCTGCTGCGTCGGCCGGCCGATCGGCCGCAGCCGGCGTGATCGGCGCGACGCGCACCGGAGGATGACTGCCTGATGAACGAGCTTCCGTCCCGTCCCGCCAGCGGCGCCCCGGTCGCGCCGATCGAGCGCCTCCTCGCGCCGCTGCGCCGCCTGCTCCACGTCGAGTCGGCGAGCGGCGTCGTGCTGCTCGCCTGCACCGCGCTGGCGCTGGCGGCGGCCAACTCGCCGCTCGCCGCGTCATTCGCCGCCTTCTGGCATGCGCCGGTGGCGCTGACGCTCGGCCCCTTCACGCTCGCCGGCGATCTCGGCCACCTCGTCGTCAACGACGGCTTGATGGCGCTCTTCTTCTTCGTGGTCGGCCTCGAGATCAAGCGCGAACTCGCGGTCGGCGAGCTGCGCGATCCGCGCAAGGCGCTGCTGCCGGTGGTGGCCGCGGTGGGCGGCATGGTCGTCCCGGCGGCGCTCTTCCTGCTGCTGCAGTGGGGCGAGCCCGGCCAGCGCGGCTTCGCGATCCCGATGGCGACCGACATCGCCTTCGTGGTCGGCTTCCTCGCGCTGTTCGGCCCGCGCGTGCCCTCCGGGTTGAAGCTCTTCCTGCTCACGCTGGCCATCGTGGATGACCTCGGCGCGGTGGTGGTGATCGCGCTCGGCTACTCGGGTCCGCTCGCGCTCGGCTGGCTGGCGGCGGCGGCGGCCGGGCTGGCGCTGGTGGTCGCGCTGCAGCGGCTCGGCGTGCGGGCGGTCGCGCCCTACGTCGCGGTGGGCGCGTTCGTCTGGCTCGCGACGCTGCGCTGCGGCGTCCATCCGACCGTCGCCGGCGTCTTCCTCGGGCTGCTGACGCCGGCGCGCCCGTCGCCGGCGGCGGGGGAGACGGAGGCGCCGCTGGTGCGGCTCGAGCGGGCGCTCCACCCGTGGGTCGCGTTCGCGATCATGCCGCTCTTCGCGCTGGCCAACGCCGGCGTCGCCTTCGACGGTTCGGCGCTGCGCGAGCCGGTGGCGCTCGCCGTCGTCGTCGGCCTGTTCGTCGGCAAGCCGCTCGGCATCACGCTGTTCAGCTGGCTCTCCGTGAAGAGCGGCGCGACGCGGCTGCCGGCCGGCGTGACGTGGCCGATGCTGATCGGCGGCGGCTGCCTCGCCGGGATCGGCTTCACGATGGCGCTCTTCATCAACGGGCTCGCGTTCCCCGTGGCGCAGTTCCCGCAGCTCGAGGCGGCCGGGAAGCTCGGCATCCTGATCGGGTCGGCGGCGAGCGTGCTGCTCGGCGCCCTGCTGCTCGCCCTCGCCTTCCGCGCGGCTGCCGGCCGCGCCACCGCACCGAGCGCGCTCCCGGACGCGGGCGGGCCTGCGTAGGCCGGCTCGTCGCCGGCAGCGCTACGCTGTCCGCCGACTTCCACCGCCTTCCTCCTCTTCGCAACGCGTACCGGGCGCCCCGCCCACAACCGCCGAAAGAGCCTTCGTGTCGACCCCGCAACGAGCCCCTGAACCGAAGCGCAAGGCGCGCTTCCACGTCGTCTTCCTGCTGCTCGCCGTCACCGGCGTCCTCTTCCTGCACGAGCTGATCGACGGCGCGACGGTGAAGCGGATCGACTACAGCGAGTTCCTCGAGCGGCTGGAGAAGAAGGGGCTCGACGAGGTGATCGTCGCGGCCGACGAGATCCGCGGCGTCTTCGTCGACCCCGCGACCGGCGAGCAGTCGGCGTTCGTCACCACCCGCCTCGACCCGAAGCTGGCGGAGGAGCTGAAGGAGGCGGGCGTCAAATTCCGCGGCCAGCCGCAGTCGCTGCTGGTCGGCGTCTTCTCGTGGCTGCTGCCGATCGGCTTCTTCGTGGTGATCTGGATCCTGATGAACCGGCAGATGGGGGGCAAGGGCGCCGCCGGCTTCATGAACATCGGCAAGAGCAAGGCGCGCGTCTACGTCGAGAGCGACACGAAGGTCACCTTCGCCGACGTCGCCGGCGTCGACGAGGCGAAGGACGAGCTGAAGGAGATCGTCGAGTTCCTGAAGGACCCGGTCGGCCACGGGCGGCTCGGCGGCCGCATGCCGCGCGGCGTGATGCTGGTCGGCCCGCCGGGCACCGGCAAGACGCTGCTGGCGCGCGCGGTGGCGGGCGAGGCGGGCGTGCCCTTCTTCTCGATCAGCGGCTCCGAGTTCGTCGAGATGTTCGTCGGCGTCGGCGCCGCGCGCGTGCGCGACCTGTTCGAGCAAGCCAAGGAGAAGGCGCCCGCGATCATCTTCATCGACGAGCTCGACGCGCTCGGCAAGGCGCGCGGCGCCGGCCCGATGTACGGCGGCCACGACGAGAAGGAGCAGACGCTGAACCAGCTCCTCGTGGAGCTCGACGGCTTCGACCCGCGTGCCGGCATCGTGCTGATCGCCGCCACCAACCGGCCCGAGATCCTCGATCCGGCGCTGCTGCGCGCCGGCCGCTTCGATCGCCAGGTGCTGGTCGACCGGCCCGACCAGCGCGGCCGCGTGCAGATCCTCGAGGTCCACCTGAAGAAGGTGAAGACGGCGCCCGGCCTGCAGGTGGAGCAGGTCGCCGCGCTCACGCCCGGCTTCACCGGCGCCGACCTCGCCAACCTCTGCAACGAGGCGGCGCTGGTGGCCACGCGCCGCAAGGGCGATCTGGTCGAGCTCGCCGACTTCACCATCGCGGTGGAGCGGATCGTCGCCGGCCTCGAGAAGAGGAACCGCATCCTGAACGAGCGCGAGCGCAAGATCGTCGCGCACCACGAGATGGGCCACGCGATCGTCGCCGCCGCCACGCCGGGCGCCGATCCGGTCCACAAGGTCTCGGTGATCCCGCGCGGCATCGGGGCGTTGGGCTACACGATGCAGCGGCCGACCGAGGACCGCTTCCTCATGACGCGCGAGGAGCTCGAGAGCAAGATGGCCGTGCTGCTCGGCGGTCGCGCCGCCGAGCACTTGGTGTGGGGCCACTTCTCGACCGGCGCCTCGGACGACCTCGAGCGGGCGACGCGCATCGCGCGCAGCATGGTCGCGCGCTACGGCATGACCGAGCTCGGCCACGTCTCCTACGACGAGGACGTCGGCCACTTCCTGCAGCAGGGCAACCCCTTCGCGCCGCGCAGCGACAAGTCGGACGCGACCGCGCGCGAGATCGACGTCGCGGTCCGGGCGCTGGTGGAGGCCGCCTTCGCCCGCGCGCGCGCGATCCTCGCCGAGCACCAGCCGGTGCTCCTCGACGCGGCGCAGCAGCTGCTGGCGAAGGAGACGCTCACCGAGGCGGAACTGAAGCCGATCTTCGAGCGCCTGAAGAAGGGCGGCGAAGCGGCGAAGGAGCCGGGCGGCGCGCCCGCCAGCGGCGGCGATCCCGCGGCGAGCAGCAGCCCGCCCGCCTGAGCCCGCCGCGGCGCGCGGCGCCCTGATCGCGGCGCTGCCGCGATCGCAGCGTCACCGACCGGAGCGAGCGTCGTCCTCGAGACGATGAACGACGCCCTCCACGACCACTTCTTCCGCGCGATCTTCAGCGTTCCCGCGCGCGCCGGAGCGGAGCTCCGCTCGGTGCTTCCGCCCGCGGTGACGGCGGCGCTCGACTGGCCGACGCTCGCCGTCGTGCCGGGCACGTTCGTCGATGACGAGCTGCGCGGCCGCGCGGCCGACCTCCTCTTCACCGTGCGGCGGCGGGACGGCGGCGACGCGCTCGTCCATCTGCTGTTCGAGCACCAGAGCACCTTCGATCGCTGGCTGCCGTTGCGGCTGCTCGAGTACCAGGCGCGCATCTGGGAGCGCTGGCGACGCGACCATCCGCGGGCAGGGAAGCTGCCGCGCATCGTGGCGGTCGTGCTCCACCAGGGCGAGCAGCCGTGGCCGGTCGCGGCGCACTTCCGCGACCTGCTCGATTGCGCGCGCGAACGGGAGTCCGACCCGCTCGACGCCACCAGCGTCGACTTCCGCTTCATCGTCGACGACCTGGCCGCGTGCAGCGACGCAGAGCTCCGCGGACGAGCGCTCGATGCGGTGGCGTTGCTGGCGCTGCTCTCGCTGCGCCACGCCCGCTCGTCACGCGATCTCGGCCAGCTCATGGTTGAGTGGGCGACGCTGTTCAATGCGGCGCTCGTCGCGCCGGGAGGGCGCGAGGCGCTGCTGCTGGTGCTGCGCTATCTTTCGCGCGTGAAGGACGTGCGCGAGCCGGAGCTGTTCACGGAGGCGCGCCTCCCGATGGTGGCACCCGAGGTACGAGCCATGGGCATGACGGCTGCGGATCGCTGGATCGAGCAGGGGCGCCAGAAGGGGCTCCAGCAGGGGCGCCAGGAGGGGCGCCAGGAGGGGCAGTTCGAGGCGCAGCGATCCGTGCTGCGCCGTCTGCTGGCGAAGCGGTTCGGAGCGATCGCGTCCGATGTCGAGCGGCGGATCGCCGCTGCCACGCCCGCCGACCTCGAGCGCTGGATCGAGCGCGTGCTCGACGCCCCCTCGGCCGAGGCGGTGGTGGCGGGCTGAAGCGCCGTCGCAAGCCGCCGTCGACGTGGTCAGCGCGGTACGGGCGGCGCGAGCGGCGTGCAGCGCAGCTTGAGCCTGAGCTCGCCGCCGCCGAGCGTGACGGTGCCCCCCGCGTCGGGGAGCGCGACGAACTGATCGAGGTGGAGGCGGCGCGCGCGGAGCTCCTCGACGGAGAGCTTCGCCGCGTCGTCGAGTGCGCGCAGAAGCGGTGGCTCGTCGAGCAGGCAGGCGGCGGCGACGACGCGCAGCGAGCGGCCCGCGCCATCGCGCGACGGGGCGAGCGAGACGACGAAGCCGTCGACCCACGCCTCGACATCGGGGTTGAACGTCGCGGCGTCATTGGCGACGTCGACCTCCCACCCGGCGATCCGCCGCCCCTCGACGCCGCCCGCGACCACGAGGCGCCGCCCGCCGAGCGGGGCGACCGCGAACGAGGCCAGTACGCCGCCGCGCGCATCCTCGAGCGTCGCCTCGATCGAGAGGGCGCCAGAGAGCGCGTCGGCGAGGCGATCGGCCGGCAGCTCGTCGTCGAGGAGGGGCAGGAAGGTCTCGCGGGTCGTCGCGAGGTGACCCAGCAGGCACGATTCGAGCGACTCGTCGCCGCCGTCGAACGCGGCCGCCCAACCATCGTCGAAGAGGCCCTCGCGCGGCGCATCCGGCAGCAGCTCCGTGACCGCGAGGAGGTGCTGGCCCGGTCGATCGGGCAGCGGCGGCGGCGTTCCGAACAACTCGATCTCGAGCACGAGGTCGCACGGACCGCCGACGCCCGCCACGCGGCACGGTACGCGCGCCGTGGCGCCCTCGGCGAGGAAGAGCTCGCCCGAGAAACCGAGGAAGGCGCTGCGCGGCTGGTCGATCGAGCCGCAGGCGCGCCGCTTGAAGAGCGTCGACTCGCTGTGGAGCGTCGCGATCGCGGTCGGCTCGTAGCGCCCGGTCGGCGCCGCCGGCTCCGACGCGGAGAGCGCCAGCGCCAGCAGCGTGCCGCCCGCGACCGCCTCGCAGCGCGCGACCAGCTCGAGGCCGGCGAAGAGCTCGCCGGAGATCGGGTCGGCGCCGGAGCTGCGCTCGCAGATCTCGATCTCCCAGTCGCGCACGTCGGTCTCGCGCGTGCCGGCCATCAAGCGCGCCGGGATGCGGTCGCGCAGCGCGGCGCGCAGCATGGCGATCTCCCGGCGGCCGTCGGCCGTGCGCACGCGGACGCGCAGTTCGCGGGACGGCGCGAGGCGCGCATCGAGCCAGGCCATCCGCGCGGCGACGCGATCGGCGACGTCGAGCGGCGCGCGCACGACGAGCTCGTCGCCGTCGGTCGTGACGCTCGCAGCGTCGTCGCTCCACGTTTCGGGCGCGACAGCTGCTGTCGCGAAGAGTTCGAGGTCGCTGTCGTCGAAGAGCGTCTCGGCGTCGCGCTTCTGCTGCAGATCGGCCGACCCGGCGGCAGGCAGCGTGTTGGCTCCCGTGGCGATGGGGAGCAGCGCGATCGTGCCGGCGTCGGTCGCCACCTCGGCCCGCAGCGAGCCGATCGGCAGGCGCCGCTCCACCGGCACCCGGCTCGGCGACGGCGGGGTCCCGGTCTCGCGAGGTGCGTGGATCGCGTTGGTCAGCGAGAGTTCGAGCGAAAGGTCGCCGCTGCCGAGCACCACCTGGCCGCCGGCTGCGCCGAACCGCCGCGTCTCCTGCAGCGCCAGCACGCGCACCCGCTCGTGGTCGAGCGCGCGCTGCTCCGCGTCGCCGAGCGCGCGGAGCTTCGGCGGCTCGAGCGCGAAGCGCAGCGCGCCGTCGACGTCGAGGTCGAGGTTCCCGCCGATCGCGCGACGCGCCAGGAAGCGCAGCGCGAACCCCTCGATCGCCGGCTCGATCTCGGGGTGGTTGCCGTTCGCGTCGCAGGCGACGTCGACGTCCCAATCGGCCAGCCGCAGCCGCTCGCGCCCCGACCAGAGGGCGAGCGGCCGCCCCGCGATCAGCGGCGCGGCGAAGCGCGCCAGCGTGCGCCCCGCGCCATCGCGGAGGGTCGCGGAGAGGGCGAGCGGCGGCGGGACGGCGGCGCGCGCCGCGAGCGCCGCTTCGAGGCGCGGGAGGCTCGCGTCGCTGACGCGGGCGAAGAGGTAGCCGGGACGCATCGCCAGCTCGTCGTCGTCGGCGAGGCGGGCGGCGTCGCGCAGCCGATCGGCGTCGGCGTCGGGGGCGCGTGCCGCCGCGAAGCGCGCCGTCGCGTACCCCGTCGCATCGTCGTCCAGCATGAAGGCGTCGAAGAGCCACGACTTCGGCGCGCCGATCTCGATGCCGCCGAGCCCGCGCCCGCCGCGCGAGCCGACCACGAACTGCCGCGGCGTCGCGTCGTCCGGGTGAGGCGCGACCGCGAAGCGGGTCGAGAGCGGCCGCTCGTCGCCGACCACGCGCAGGTCGACCAGGAAGCTCGCCGGCCCGTCGATCGTCTCGACCTGGCAGGGAATCCAGAGCGCGGCGCCGTCGTCGAGGCGGAAGGTGCCGGCGAGCGAGACGAAGGCGTTGCGCGTCTCGGCGACGGCGCCGGCCGCCGGCCGATCGAGCGCCTCCTCGTCGAGCAGCAGCATGTTGCTGCCGGGGATCTCCTTCGGGCGCTCCTCGGTCGGCTCGACCTCGCGCAGCGCGAGATCGAGCAGCGTCGCGCGCTCGAGGCGCGTGCTGCGGGCGGCGAGCTCGAGGCCGAGCCGGAGCTCGCGGTGGATCGGCGCCGCGGCGGCGATGGCGTGGGCGATCTCGACCGCGAAGTCGACCACCTGCGCGCGCGACGCGCCGGCGCGCAGCCGCTGCACGACCGCATCGCGCAACTGCAGCGTCGCGCTGCGCACCAGCGTGGCGCCGCCCTGTTGCGCTTCGGCCAGCGCCGCGTCGGCCTGCGCGATCGGGCGCGCACCGCCGGCCGCGAAGGCGCCATCGAAGGCGGCGCCCGCCGGCACCGGCGACAGCACGCGCACCTCGAGCTGCGCGTGGGTGGCGAGCGCGCGCGAGAGCTGCGCGAGGAACGCTGCCACCTCCGCCTGCACCTCGAGCGGCGCCGTGACGACCAGCTCGTGCTCGATCACGCGCGCGGAGTGCTCGTCGACTCCCCACTGCTCCGGCGCCACGCAGCTCTGCAGCAGGTCGAGCAGCGCGTCGCCGTAGAGCGGCGCCTCGGAGGCGAGCTCCGCCGCGACGCGCTCGCGCCCGAGCTCTTCGAAGCGGCTCGTCGGCGCCAAGTCGATCTGCAGGTCGCTCTCTTCCTGCGGCGTGATCAGCCGCGCGACTGAGTAGCGCCGCTCGACCCGCGGCGGGCCGCTCGACTCCTCTTGCGGGAGCGCAAGGGCGATGGGCGCGAGCGACGCGACGGACGACAGCGCGAGCGCGAGCGGGAACGACATGGAGGACCCCTTGCCGAGGATGCGTGCGCCATGGGGCAGAGCGGGGGAGGCGACGGCGGGCAGCCGCTCCGGAAGCGTAGTCCCGACTGCCGCGGCGGTCACCGTCTCCCCGGCGTCCGCTTCGGTCGATAGAACGGCGGCTGTCGCTTCCTCCGCACCGTCCTGGAGCGCTGCATGTCCGCTCGATCCGCTCGTCGTCGCGCCTTCTGCTTCCTCTGCGCCGCCACGCTGGCGGCGCTCGCGCTCGCCTCGCGCGGCGTGGCGCAGGACGTGCCGGTGCCGGCCGAACGCGTCGTCAACCCGGAGCGGCTCCTGATCAAGCCGCAGCGCGGCGCCAGCGCCGAGCAGCTCGCCGCGGCCCACGCGCGCGCGGGCGGGCGCGTGGTGCGCGAGCTGCCGCAGATCGGCTGGCAGATCGTCGCGGTGCCCTACGGCACCCACCTCGCCGCGCGCGAGCGGTACGCCGCCGAGCCGGCGATCGAGCGCGCCGACCTCGACCACGCGCGCCGGCTCGCGCACGTGCCGAACGACCCCTACTGGCCGAACCACTGGCACCTGCAGAACATCACCGCTGATCTGGCGTGGGACACCGAGAAGGGCGATCCGTCGGTGGTGGTGGCGGTGATGGACACCGGCCTCGAAGTGACCCACCCCGACCTCGCCGGCAACGTCTGGTTCAATCCGGGCGAGATCGCCGGCAACGCGATCGACGACGACGGCAACGGCTACGTCGACGACGTGAACGGCTACGACTTCGCCTACCTCGACGGCACGCCCAACGACGTGCATGGCCACGGCACCGCGTGCGCGGGCATCGTCGCGGCGACGCAGGACAACGCGATCGGCGTCAGCGGCGTCGCGCCGCAGTGCCGCGTCGCCGGCATCAAGGCGGCGCTCGACACCGGCTACTTCTACGACTCGGCCAACGTGCCGGCGTTCCTCTACTGCGCCGACATGGGCTTCAAGGTGATCTCGATGAGCTTCTACGCCGACGACGTCACCGCCGCCGAGCGGGACGCCGTCGACTACTGCTGGCAGAAGGGGCTCGTGCTGGTCGGCGCTGCCGGCAACGAACTCTCCGTCATCCCCTACTACCCCGGCAGCTACGAGCACGTGATCTCGGTCGCCGCCACCGACGGCGCCAACAACCCGACCTGGTTCACCAACTACGGCAGCTGGGTCGATGTCGCCGCGCCGGGCGTCTCGATCGCCACCACGACGATCGGCGGCGGCTACACGACCGGCTTCGCCGGCACCTCGGCCGCCTGCCCGCACGTCGCCGGCCTCGCCGGGCTGCTCTTCGCCGCGAACCCCGCCGCCACCAACGCCGACGTGCGCGCCGCGCTCGAGGACACCGCCGACGCCACGATCTACGGCTCGTGGGGCGAGTACACCGGCTACGGCAAGGTCGACTGCGATGCCGCCGTCGATCGCGTGCAAGGCGTGACGAGCGGCAGCAAGGCGGCGCGCTTCCTCTTCGCGGCGCCGGTCGGCGGCGATCGCACGCGCGACCCGACGCGCGCCCTCTCCGATCCGCGCCAGTCGATCCGCTTCTTCGGCGTCGGCTTCGAGCGGCCGAACGCGACGCGCGTCGTCAGCGGCCACCGCCGCCTGCCGCTCTTCCTGCAGGGGCGGCGCGAGGTGATCGCCCCGTTCGCCGGCCCGCCGTCGCCGCGCGGCAGCTCGTTCGCGCCCGACTACACGCTGACGGTGAACGGCACGCCGCTCTTCACGCTCGAGTGGGACGACGGCCCGGGCCTCACCTACGCGCCCTCCGACGTCGGCACCTACAACGCGACGGTCACCGGCGGCTTCGCCGAGATCTACCGCGTCGACGGGCAGCTCCTCACCTGCGGGCAGAGCGGCGGCTCGATCTACTGCGAGATGCCGGTGCGGAAGATCGCGCCGCGCGTGCCGTCGCGCCTCGACGTCGAGTTCACCCGCGCCTACTCGAACTGCACGGGCGGCAGCGAGACGCTCTGGATCTACGACTGGTCGACCTGGAGCTACCCGTACGGGACGTGGGTCGCGCTCTGGACCCGCTCGATCACCGGCAGCAGCCAGGAGACGGTCACCGCGTCGATCACCAGCAGCGCCGCCAACTACGTCGACGAGGAGGGGGTCGCCTACTTCCGCCTCACCACCTCGGGTGCGGCGAGCGGCGGCCTGCTGCAGGCCGACGCCTTCCGCGTCACGTCGCACGAGTGAACCGGCGCTGACCGAGCGCGGTCGAACTCCCCGGGTTGACCGCGCCGCTCTGCCGCCGAATCATGCGGCGCATGGAACTCCATGCGCTCGCGCTCGCCGCTTCGCTGCTCTTCGCTCCGGCTCCCGCTGCAGCGGCTGCCACCTCCGAGTCGCTGCTCGAGCGCGCGCGCGCCGCCAACGACGCGGCGAGCTGGCGCGCGAGCGGCAAGGAGCTGCTGCTCGAAGGGGAGGCGACGGTCGAGGGGCTCGCCGGCCCGTGGCAGCTGCGCGTGGCGCCCGACGGCCGCTTCGCGCTCCGCCACGACTCGCGCCGCGCGACCCGCTCCGGCCGCGACGCCACCTCGACCTGGCGCGTCGACTCGTCCGGCATCCCGATCCGCACCGCGCTCGAGGCGCGCGAGCAGTCGCTGCTGACGCTCGCGCTCTGGTCGGGGAGCTGGTGCGAGGCGGACGGGCCGCTGCTGGTGACCGGCGAGGCGGACGGCGCGCTCGAGCTGCGCGCGCGCGACGGGCTGCTCACCGCGCGCGTGGAACTCGACGCGGCAACGGCGCGGCCGGCGCGGCTCGAGATCGGCGACTACCGCGGGGCGCGCGTCTGGCAGTGGTCCGACTGGCGCGAGGTCGCGCAGCGCTTCGCCGTTCCGCACGCCTGCGAGCTCGACGAGAGCGGGCAGAAGAGCCGCTGGACGATCGCTGCTGCGCGGCTGGTCGAACCGCTGCCGGGCGCCTTCGACTTCCCGGCGGCGCGGCCCGCCGACACCCGCTTCGATGCCGCGCGCCCGGCACGTCTCGACTGCAAGGTCGCGCCGACCGGCCACCTGCTGGTGCGCGCCGAACTCGACGGCGCCGACCACGGCCGCTGGATCTTCGACAGCGGCGCGGGCGGCATGGTCGTCGATCCCGACGTCGCGAAGAAGCTCGGCTACGAGCCGTTCGGCGAGGTGCTGGTCGGCGGCGCCGGCGCGACCCGCACGGCGGCGCGCTTCCACGACGGGAGCACGCTGCGGGTCGGCCCCGCGACGCTCGAGCGACCGCACCTCACCGGCTTCGAGCTCGACTCGCTCTCCGCGACCTTCGGCGAGCCGCTCGCCGGGATCATCGGCTACGACTTCTTCCAGCGCGTCGTCGCGACCGTCGACATGCAGGCGGGTCGCGTCGAGATCGCCGATCCGGCGACCTTCGCGCGCGCCGACGTCACGTGGCGGCCGCTCGTGCTGCACGGCAACCACCCGCACGTCGAGTGCACCTTCGGCCATGACGGCGACGAGACGGCGCTCTTCCGCCTCGACACCGGTGCGGCGAGCGTCGCGGTGATCTTCCACACGCGCTACGTGCAGGAGGCGGGGCTGCTGGCGGGGCGGCCGACCGCGCCGTTCCATGGACTGTCGGGCGTCGGCGGCGAGACGAAGGCGCGCATCGGGCTGGTCGACTGGTTCGAACTGGGCGGCGTCGTCGTCGACCAGCCGACCGCGATCTTCGTCGAGGATCCGCGCGGCGCGCTGGCCGACCCGTGGAGCGCCGGCACGATCGGCGGCGACCTGCTCGAGAAGCACGACCTCGTCCTCGACTACCCGCACGGCCGCATCGGCTTCGCCCCGCGCCGCGCGGCGAAGTGACCCGTCGCGCTCGGCGACCGCCACCGATCAGCGCGCCGCCGCCATCGGCGACCGCCACCGGTCAGCGCGGCAGGTGGGCGTCGAGGAACGCGCGCAGCAGCTTCGCGTAGAAGTCGGGCGACTGCTTCAGCAGGTCTTCATGGCCGGCGCCGGGGAAGGCGGCGAGCTCCTTCGGGCGCTTCGCCCCTTCGAACAGCAGCTCCGCTTGCGCGAACGGCGTCGACGCATCGTCGCGGCCGTGCAGCAGCAGCAGCGGGCTGCCGAGCGCGCCGATCGCGTCGAGCGGCCGCACGGCGGCGGGATCGACGCCGGTCAGGAAGCGGTACGTCCCGTTCGCCAGCGGCGCCAAGGCGGGCGCGAGCGGCCCGAGGAACCGCGCGATGCGCGCCTCGATCGCCATCGGCAGCGTCGCGTAGGTCGACTCGAGCACGACGAAGCGCAGCGGCTCGGTGCGCGGCGCGAGGCAGAGCGCGGCGCCGCCCATCGAGATGCCGAGCGCCCCGAGCGGCACGCCGGGCCAGCGCGCGCGCAGCCACGCGAGCGCCGGTGCCACCGCGTCCGCCTCGCGCGCGCCGAGCGTCACGACGTCGGCCATGCTCTCGCCATGGCCCGGCAGGTCGAGCAGCAGCGACGCGCAGCGCAGCCGCGCCAGCAGTTCGCCGCGCACGCCCATCGCGCCGCGCGAGCTGCCGCGGCCGTGCAGCACCAGCAGCGCCGCGCGCGGATCGACGATCGCGACGTCCCAGCCGATCAGCGGCGCGCCGCCCGGCCACGCGATCTCGACCCGCTTCGCGACCAGCCCTTCGCCGGACGGCGGCACGCCCGCCTCGCGCTGTTGCGGCCGCGTGAGCCACCAGACTCCGGCCGGTGGCGCGCACAGCAATGCCGCGACGGCGAGCAGCGCGAAGTGGAGCGGACGGCGTGGGCGCCAGTTCATGGCGGCCGATCATCGCACGGCGCCGCCGCTACCATCGCGCGCTGCAGGCGAAGCACGGCACCGAGCGCCGCCGCGCGCTCCGTCCGCCGCTCGAGGGAGGGGTGCGAAGCCGCCATGGCGATCGATCCACGCTGGCCGCGCGCGAGCGACTGGCTCGCCGGCGCCCATCTGCCGACGGCGCGCGCGCGACTCGGCATCGTCGGGTTGCCGGTCGGGCTCGGCGCGGTGACGCCCGGCCACTGCGAGCTCGCCCCGAAGGCGATCCGGAAGCGCCTCACGCGGCTCAGCACCGCCGACCTCGCCGCCGACCTCGACCTGCGCGAGCTGATCGTCCGCGACCACGGCGACGCGCCGCTCGTCACGCTGCCGCTGGCGCAACTGCTCGAGCCGGCGCGCGCGGCGGTCCGCGCGGCGCTCGACGGCAGCGCCGCCGCGCTGGTCTTCGGCGGCCATGACGCGATCACGCGGCCCGCCTGCCGCGCGCTCGGCGACGACCTGCGCCGCGTCGGCCTGCTGACGCTCGACGCCCACTTCGACCTGCGCGACCTCGAGGGGGGCCTCTCGAACGGCAATCCGGTGCGCGCGCTGCTGGCCGACGGGCTGCCGGGCGCGAACGTCGTGCAGCTCGGCCTGCAGAGCTTCGCCAACTCGCTCGACTATGCGGCGGTCGCGCGCGCGGCGGGCTCGACCTGGCGCACGGTCGAACAGCTGCGCGAGCGCGGCGTCGCGGCGACCGTCGCCGAGTTCCTGCGCGAGCTGTCGGCGCGCGTCGACGCGATCTACGTCGACGTCGACCTCGACGTGCTCGACCGCTGCCACGTGCCGGGGGCGCCGGGAGCGCGGCCGGGCGGACTCGCGCCGCACGAGCTCTTCGAGGCGGTGGTCGCCTGCGGCCGCGAGTCGAAGGTGCGCGCGCTCGGCCTGGTCGAGGTCGATCCCGAACGGGATGTCGCCGACCTCTCGACCTTCGCGGCTGCCCGCTCTGCGCTCTCCTTCGCGAGCGGCGTGCTGCAGCGTGTGCGCGCCGGCTGATTCGCGCGCCGCGGCGGTGGCGGCTCACTCGCTCCAGGCGCGCACCTCGGTGACGCCGCTCCTCGCCGCGTCGCGGTGGGTGAAGAGGAGGCGCAGCTTGCGCGCAGCGACCGGCGGGAAGCGCGCCTCGTTCCAGCGGCCGGCGCTCGGCTCCGGCGGATCGCGGTGCAGCAGCGGCACCGCCTCGAAGCCGCCGCCTGCGTCGACTTCGAGCGTCCAGTCGGCGGGCGGCGCGATGCCGCCGTGCGCCTCGACCAGCGCGACCTCGACGCGCCCGACCACGACCGCGCGTCCGAAGTCGATCTCGAGCCAGTCCTGCGCGTGCGGCGACTCGAGGCAGGTCCAGCGATTCGCCGGATGCGCCTCGAAGCGGGTGATGCCGTCGATGGTCGCGGCCGCGCTGCCGCCGAGTCGATCGGTGAAGGAGGCGGTGGCGTGTGGGAAGCCGGCGCCGAACCGCTCGCCCGCGAGGTTGCCGGGCGGCGGCGGAGCGGGCGCGAGCGGCAGCTGCGCCGGCCCCCACGCCTCGAGCTCGGTGAGGCCGGAGCGCGCCCCTTCGGCGTGGTGGAGCGTGACGCGCAGCTTCGCCACCGCCGTCGGAGCGCAGCGGAAGGTGTTGGCGCGATGGCCGTGCGGGTCGGCGAGCTCCTCGGTCGCCTGCGCGTCGAGCGGGAGCGGCCGCCACGCGCCGTCGCGCCACGCGGCCAGCTCGATGCGCTCCGGCGCGCGCAACGGCGACTCGGGCTGCGCCGCATCGTCGAGCAGGTAGAGGCGGATCGTGTGGAGCGTCCGCTCGACGCCGAAGTCGACCTCGAGCGTGTCATGGTCGTTCGGCGAGCCGGCGCAGCTCCAGCGGTTCGCGGGCGCGACGTGGTACCAGTAGCTGCCGTCGTTCACCTTCGCCAAGGAGCTGCCGGGCGCGGTGTAGCTGGCGGCGAGGCGCGGGAACCAGGTGCCGTCGTTGTTGACGGCGAAGTTGACGTCGAGCGGCGCGCCGGCGCGGCTGCTCGCAGCGCCGCTCGCGCCGCGCGCCGCCACCGGCAGCTCCACCTCGAGCGGCGAGAGCGATGCAGCGCCCGCCACGCGCTCGCCGTCGACCAGCACGTGCAGCCCCTTGCCGAGCCCGTAGCGCGTGCCGTCGCGATCCCACGCGATCGCGAGGCGGCGCCCCGCGTAGGCGACGTCGTCGAGCGCCCACCAGTCGAACTCCTCGGGCGCGAGCGGCCGCACCGCGACGCGGCGCGCGTCGATCGGCATGAGCCCGGCGAAGCCGGTGATGACGAGGTCGGCGAAGCCCGAGTGGAAGTAGTGCTCGCTGTGGCCCGGCTTGTCGTGCCCCTCGAAGGAGCCGCTGTCGGGATGGAGCGCCTCGGCGAGGTAGGGGACGGCGTCCCTGCGGTGCGAGCGCGCGTAGATCGAGAGGAGCTTCGCGTAGTCGGCGCGCGTGACGGCCGACTGCTGGCGCTCCTGCAGGACGAGCGCGAGCCCCTTCAGCGTCTGCGTGGTCGCGTAGGGCCAAGACTGGCCGCTCCACCAGCAGCAGCTCGGCTCGAGCAGGAAGAGCGGATCCTTGCGCTCGACGGTGGTGGGGCCGAACGGCGCGGAGAAGCCGTCGCTCTCCATCAGCTTCTTCCACGCCACCTCGAAGCCGGCGTCGCGCTCGGGCAGCCCGAACTGCCACGGCACGTAGCCGATCAGCTCGCGCCCGTACGGGCTGCCGGCGAACGGGCCGCTCTGGTAGGTGAGCGTGCCGGCCTTCACGACTTGGCCGTCGCGCTCCTCGTCGTCGCGCGCCATCGGGAAGAAGAACTCGCGGCGCGGGTCCCAGAGCAGCGCCTGCACGTTGGCGCGCAGCGCCTCGGCGCGCTCCCGGAAACGGACGGCGACGTCGGCTTGCCCGTAGCGATCGGCGAAGCGCGCGATGGCGACCGCGTCGGCGAAGCGATAGGCGTTGAACGACGGCCGGAACGCCGGCCCGCCGCGCATCGGATCGCGCGTCTGCCGGCTGTTGATGTTGAACTCCATGCCGTCGTCGTGGCCGGTCTGCCAGAAGAGGCCGATCGCTGGCACGAAGTGGCGCGCCGCCCAGCGCTCCCAATCGTCGATCAGGTCGGGCAGCAGCTCGGCGAAGAGGGCGTCGTCGGGATGGACCTGCGCCACCGCCCACGCCGCGTCGGCGAGCCACGTGCTGTAGCTGCGCGGCTGCGCGCCCGGCGTGCGGAACCAGTAGCGCAGGTAGTCGTGCGCGTAGCGCGAGTCGTGCAGCCAGCGCGCTTCGTAGAGCTGGTGGCCGGCGGGGCAGCTGATCGCGCCGTACGCTCCCGACCAGTGCGGCCGGTCGATGAACTCGGTGAAGCAGTAGCCGCTGTTCGGCGAGCCGTAGGTGAGGTGCTTGGTGAGCAGCTCGAAGCGGTAGTACCAGGTCGTGGTCAGCTCGGCGTCGGGGCACTCGAAGAAGGGGATCTGCGCCGCGTACCAGTCGAAGTCGCGGTTGTCCCAGAAGCGCTGCTCCGCCAGCAGCCGCCCCTTGTCGAGCAGTTGCGCGCGGGCCGGCGCCGCGAGCAGCCCCGCGGCCGCGAGCGTCGCAGCGAGGAGTTCGGTCGCTCGTCCCATCGACTCGCTCCGCGTCGGGGGGCCGTGGTCCGGGGGCGCAACGCGCTCGAACGGCGGCGCGCGCGGCCCATGCATACGCCGCGGTAGCGTCGCGCGCCATGCGGCGAATCACGGTGGTCCTGCGCTGGCTGAAGCGCGCGGCAGCGGCACTGCTCGGCCTGCTGCTGCTCTACGGTGCCGCGGTCGTGGCGCTGCCACGCGTGGCGGTGAACGGCGACTGGCAGCCGCCCGCGAGCGGGATCACCATCGGCGTCCTCTCGAACGGCGTCCACACCGACCTCGTGCTGCCGGCGACGACGGCGGTCATCGATTGGACGAGCGTCGTGCCGCGCCGCGACTTCGCCGCGGTCGACGAGCAGTTCGAGTGGGTCGCCTTCGGTTGGGGGAGCCGCGACTTCTACCTCGAGACGCCGACCTGGAGGGACCTGCGCTTCACCACGGCGCTGCAGTCGGTGAGCGGCTTCGCGGCGTCGGCGCTGCACGTCTCGTGGCGCTGGACGCCGCCCGCCAGCGACGAGCGCGGGCGCGTCGTCGTGCTCTCCGAAGCGCAGTACCGGACGCTGGTCGACGGCGTGCTGGCCGCCTTCGCGCGCGACGAATCGGGCGCGGCGCGCCTCATCGCTGCGCCGGGCTACACCCCCTACGACCGCTTCTACGAGGCGCACGGCCACTACAGCGCCATCACCACCTGCAACGAGTGGACGGGGGCGCTGCTGCGCGGCGTCGGCGTCAAGGTCGGCTGCTGGACGCCGTGGGCGAGCGACGTGCTGCGCTTCCTGCCGCGTTGACGGGCGGGCTCGCGATGGTCGTGCTGGGCGCGCTCGCCTCGCGCGCGCGGTCATCGAGCGCGATGCCGCGGTAGCTCCAGCCGCGAAGCAGCAGCCCCGGCCACTCTGCGAGGCGCGCGTCGATGCGGGCGAGGCGCGCGGCGTGGCCCGGCCGGTACTGCGGGATGCCGGGCCGATGGGGGAAGGCGGCCAGCAAGCGCGGCGTCCCGTCGATGCGCAGCAGCGGCGCGACCTGCTCGAACGCGAGTTGCGCGATCGCGTCCGGATCGTCTGGCAGCGCGAGCCGCTCGCCGCCGACCATCGCGCGCAGCAGCACGTGGCCGGCCGGCGCCCGTTCCGGGAAGAGGGCGCTCTCGTGGAGGACGCCGAGCAGCGGCCGCCGCTCGCCCTTCGGCACCAGGAAGCCGAGCGCGTCGACGTCGGCGCCGATCTGCTCGCGCCGCACGCCGATGGCGACCACCGCGACGTTGGCCGCGGCGATCGCCGCGAGCTCCGCCGCCAGCGCTCCATCGAGCGGCGCCAGCAGCGGCGCCGCCTCCCACGCCGGCAGCGCGAGGCAGAGTTGCCGCGCGCGCCACGAGAGGCGCTCGGGCGCGGCGAAACCGGGACGCTGCTCGCCGTCGATCTGCCACGTGCCATCGGCCGCGCGCGCCAGCCGCGTGACGCGCACGCCGCAGCGCAGCGCGTCGGGCGGCAGCGCGGCCGCAAGCTTCGCCACCAGCGCGCCCGTCCCGCCGCGCAGCGCGGCGAGCAGCGGCCGCGGTGGCGGCGCCTCGCGATGGAGGAGGCTCCTCACCAGCGAGCCGTGGCGCTCCTCGAGCGCGACCATGCGCGGGAAGACGGAACGCGCCTCGAGCCGCTCCGGATCGCCCGCGAAGATGCCGGTCACCACCGCGTCGAGCAGCGGCGCGACCATGCCGCGGCCGAAGCGCCGCTCGATGAAGCGGGCGAGCGTCTCGTCGTCGTGCGGCCCGCCGGCGCGGCGCGCGACGAACGGCTCGCGCAGGAGGCGCAGCTTCGCGAGCGGCGCGATCAGCGGCGTGGCGAGCAGCGAGAGGGGACCCGACGGCGCCGCGCAGAGCCGCCCGCGATGGAGGACGAAGCGGCGCGCGGCAGCGGGGCCCGCCGCGCAGAGCTCGGGCGCGAGGCCGAGCTCCTCGATCAGCGCGTGGATCGCGGCGGCACCGCGCCGGATCGACGAGGCGGCGCGCTCGACCAGGAAGCCGTCGTGCCGCTCGCTCGCCACCACGCCGCCCGGCGCCGCGGCCGATTCGAGGACCACGACGCGCGCGGTCGGATCGGCTCGCCGCGCGCGCCACGCGGCCAGCAGCCCCGCGAGGCCGCCGCCGACCACGACGAGGTCGTGCGGGGCGGCGGCGACGTCAGCGGAGCGCGCCATGCACCTGCGCCGCCAGCGCGTCGATGAAGTCGCGCCGCACGTCGAGCGCGGGCGTCCGCACGAACGCCGCGATGCCGGCCGCGCGCGCCTCGGCGGCGAGCTCGATGTCGATCTCGTGCACCGTCTCGATGTGGTCGGAGACGAAGCTGACCGGCACGATCACCAGCGCCTTGCAGCCCGCCGCGCCGAGGCGATGGAGCGTGGTCGAGGTGGCCGGCTCGAGCCACTTCACCGGCCCCGCGCGGCTCTGGAACGAGAGCTCGACCGGGCCGGCGAAGTCGGCGAGACGCGCGCGCACGCCCGCCACGGTCGCCTCGATCTCGGCGAGGTAGGGGTCGCCGGCGTCGACGATCCGCTGCGGCAGGCCGTGCGCGGAGAAGAGCAGCGTCGGCTCGCCGTGGCCGGCGGCGCGCGCCTGCGCGAGCCCCTCCTCGACGCAGCGCGTCAGCGCCGCGAGGTAGCCGGCGTCGCGCGCGTAGCTCTCGATCAAGGTGCGCGGCAGCGCGGGCAGCTCCTGCGCCGCGAGCGCGTCGAGCTCGCGCCAGCTCGAGCCGGTGGTGGCACGGCAGGAGTGGGGGTAGAGCGGCAGCGCGACCAGCCGCTCGACGCCGGCGGCCTGCAGCTCGGCCAACGCGTCGCGCGCGCGCGGCGCCCAGTAGCGCATCGCGGTGCGCACGACGAAGCGCCGCTCGCCCGCCTGCTCGTTCAGCCGCTCCTCGAGCGCCCGCTCCTGCGCGCGCGTGCGCGGCAAGAGCGGCGAGCCGCCGACCGCCGCGTAGTTGCGCTTCACGCCGGGCGCGCGCAGCGTCGCGATCAGCCACGCCAGCGCGTGGCGCACCGGCGCGCCGCCCGGCAGCTTCAGCACCTCCGGATCGCGGAAGAGCTCGAGCAGGAAGGGGCGCACCGCTTCGGGGCGGTCGGGGCCGCCGAGGTTCATCAGCACCACGCCGATCGGCGCGCGCGCAGTCGTCGCGAGTTCGCGATGCATGGCTAGACCGTCTGGGAGAAGCGCGGGCCGCTGCCGGCGGGCGCGCTCTCGAGGAAGGTGTCGAAGCGCATCGCCACGTTGCGGGCGAGGTACTTGCCGGCGCCGGTGAGCGTGAGCGTGGCGCCGTCGATCGCCAGCAGCCCGTCGGCGACGAACGGCGCCAGCTGCTCGAGTTCCGGCGCGAAGTGGGCGGCGAAGTCGACGCCGTGGCGCGCGCCGATCGCGGCGCCGTCGACGCGCAGCAGGCAGAGGAGCGAGCGGATCACGTCGCGCCGCAGCGCATCCTCGGCCGACAGCGCGAAGCCGCGCCGCGTCGCGAGGCCGTCGCGCTCGATCGCGGCGCTCCAGTCGGGGAGCGTGTCGTGGTTCTGCGCGTAGAGGCGGTCGAGCTCGCCGATCGCGGAGGGGCCGAGGCCCAACGCGTGGTCGGCGCGGCGCACCGCGTAGCCCATGAAGTTGCGCGTGAGCGTGCCGGCGGCGCGAGCGGCGAAGAGCGGGTCGGTCGGCCGCGCGAAGTGGTCGAAGCCGATCGACTCGTAGCCCGCCCCCTCGAGGCGCGCGACGGCGAGCTCGTAGAGGTCGCGGCGCAGCGGTGGCGCCGGAAGCGTCGCCTCGTCGATCGCCCGCTGCTGCTTCTTCAGCCACGGCACGTGGGCGTAGCCGTAGACCGCGAGGCGATCGGGCCCCATCGCGATCACCTGGTCGAGGGTGCGCGCGAACCCTTCGAGCGTCTGCTTCGGCAGCCCGTAGATGAGGTCGACGTTGATGCTCTCGAAGCCGCGCGCGCGCGCGTGGGCGAAGAGCGCCGCCGTCTCCTCGTGGGTCTGGAAGCGGTGGATCGCCGCCTGCACCTCGGGCGAGAGGTCCTGCACGCCCATCGAGAGGCGCGCGAAGCCGCGCTCCGCCAGCAGGTCGAGCTGCGTCGTCCGCGTGACGTGCGGATGGACCTCGAGGCTGCGTTCGCGGCAGGCGGAGAAGTCGAAGCGCGCCTCGAGCAGGTCGAGCAGCTGCGCGAGCTGCCCCTCGTCGAGGTGGGTCGGCGTGCCGCCGCCCAAGTGGAGCGCGCCGATCGCGAGCGGCCGGCCGGCGGCCTTCGCCGTCGCCTCGGCCTCGCGCGCGAGCGTCGCGAGGTAGCGCTCGACTGGCTCGCGCTTCTTCGTGATGAAGGTGTGGCAGCCGCAGAAGGTGCAGAGCTGCGCGCAGAAGGGCAGGTGGACGTAGATCTCGGCGTCGGCGATCGCGCCAACGCCACGTGCCGTCGCGGGCGCGCGGCCGAGCGTCGAGAGCTCCGCGGCCAGTGCGCGCGGGCCGACCGCGTCGCTCCAGCTCGGCACCGGCGGGTAGCTCGTGTAGCGCGGGCCGCTGCGGCCGTACTTGGCCAGCAGTTCGTCGGCGACGCGCGGCGCGGCGAGGCTCATGGTGCGCTCGATGCGGCGACCGGCGCGCCGACGAGCGCCTCGACCAGCGCGGCGACGCTCTCGGGGCGCGCTTCGGGCGTGATGCCGTGGCCGAGGTTGGCGATGAAGCGGGAGCGCGGCGCCATCGCGCGGCGCAGCTCGCGAGCGGCGGCGGCGGCCCGCTCGGGCGCGCCGAGCAGCAGTGCCGGATCGAGGTTGCCCTGCACCGTCACGGCGTCGGGCAGCGTCGCCGCGAATTCCGGCAGGTCGAGCGTCCAGTCGACCGCGATCGCGTCGACGCCTGTCTCGAGCGCGAGGCGCGCGTGGTCGGCCGAGCCGCGCAGGAACCAGCAGACCGGCACGCCCAGAGCCCGCACGCGCGCGACGAGGTGGCGCGCGGCCGGCAGCACGAGGCGGCGCCACTGCGACGGCGGCAGCAGCCCGCCCCAGCTGTCGAAGAGCTGCACGACCTGCGCGCCCCCTTCGACCTGCAGCGCGAGGTAGCTCGCCACCGCGTCGGCGAGCTTCTCCAGCAGCGCGGCGAAGCTCGCCTCGTCGGCGTTGGCCAGCGCGCGCGCCTTCTCGAACCCCTTCGCCCCCTTGCCCTGCAGCAGGTAGAGCGCGAGGGTGAGCGGCGCGCCGGCGAAGCCGATGCGCGCGACGTGCGCCGGCAGCTCGCGCGCGAGCAGCCGCAGCGTGCGCGCCGGCGCCGTCACCGCGTCGTTCGGCTCGAAGCGCGCGGGCGCGGCCGCCTCCTGCGCGCTGCGCGGGCCGTCGATCACCTCGGGGCCGTGGTCGCCGTAGCGGATCGTCCAGCCGAGCCCCTCGAACGGCACCAGCAGGTCGGAGAAGACGATCGACGCGTCGAGCGGGAAGCGGCGGATCGGCTGCAGCGTCGCCTCGCACGCCGCCGCCGGATCGGCGCACAGTTCGCCGAAGCTGATGCGCTCGCGCAGCGCGCGGTACTCGGGCAGGTAGCGGCCCGCCTGGCGGTAGAGCCAGGTCGGCGGGTGGTCGACCGGTTCGCCGGCGAGCGCGCGCAGCAGCAGCGGTCGCGTCGCGGCCAGCGGTGGCGTGGAGGGCGCCGCGAGCGGGGCGGTGGGACTCATGTCGAGCTCCTCGGTTCGGGCGTCACGGCGAGCCGGTAGCCGATGCCGCGATGGGTGTGGAGCCATCGCGGATCGCTCGGGTCGGCCTCGATCACGCGGCGCAGCTTCATCACGAAGTTGTCGACGGTGCGCTCGGTCGGGTCGGCCTGCGGGCCCCACACCTTGTCGAGCAGCTCGCCCCGCCGCACCACCTGGCCGCGCCGCTCGGCGAGGTAGCGCAGGATGTCGAACTCCTTGCCGCTCAAGCGGTGGGTGACGCCGTCGACGACCACCTCGCCGCTCTTCAGGTCGACGCGCGCGGCGCCGAGTCGCAGCACGCCGCGGCCGTAGACCGGCGTCGCAGCGCGTTCGCGCCGGCGCAGCAGCGCAGCGACGCGGGCGAGCAGCTCGCGCAGGTCGAACGGCTTGGCGAGGTAGTCGTCGCCGCCCGCCTGCAGGCCGCGCACGCGATCGGCCGTCGAGCCGAGCGCGGAGAGGAAGAGGATCGGCGTGTCGACGTCGACCGTGCGCAGTCGCGCGCAGAACTCGAAGCCGTCGAGCCCCGGCAGCATCACGTCGAGCACGACGAGGTCGAAGCCGCCGACCTCGGCCAGCGCCAGCGCCTGCGCGCCGTCGCCGCAGACCTGCACGAGGTGGCCCTCGTGGGCGAGGTTGATGCGCAGCGCCTCGGCGATGTCGGGATCGTCCTCGACGACCAGCAGGCGGGCGGCGAGCGCTGTGGTCATGACTGCGCCTCCTGCAGCGGCAAGGTGAAGGCGAAGGTCGCGCCCTGGTCGGGGCCGCCGCTGTGCGCCGCCACTCCGCCGCCGTGCAGCGCGACGATCTCGCGCACCAGCCAGAGGCCGAGGCCGAGGCCGGGGCGGCTGCGATCGGCCGGCGCCGAGCCGCGCTGGAAGCGGTCGAAGAGCAGCAGCGCGCGGTTCGGCTCGAAGCCGACGCCGCGGTCGGTGACCGAGAGCTTCGCGGTCGCGCCGTCGCGCTCCACGGTCACGGTGAGGTGGGGCGCCTCGCGCGAGTACTTGAGCGCGTTGTCGAGCAAGTTGCCGAGCGCGCTCTGCAGCAGCGACGGATCGGCGCGCACGCAGAGCCCCGTCGCGAGGCGGCGCACCAGCGTGGCGCGACGCGCCTCGAGCAGCGGCGCGCGCTGCGCGAGGCCGCGCTCCACTTCGGCGGCGAGGTCGAGCGGCACGAAGGTCGCGCGCAGCTTGCCGGCGTGGAGCCGCCCGGCCGCCAGCACGTTGTCGACGAGGTCCTCGAGGCGGCGCGCGTTGGCCACTAGCGATTGCGCGAGGCGGGCGCGATCGGCGTCGCTGCCGCGGTTCATCTCGATCGACTGCGCGGCGAGCGTCAGCGAGGTGAGCGGGGTCTTGAAGTCGTGGCTCACGGCGGCCAGCAGCTGGTTCTGCTCGTGCTCGCGCTTTAGCTCGCGGCCCATCAGCCAGTAGATGCTGACCACGCCGCCGATCAGCGCCGCCGCCAGGAATCCGCCCTCGGCGACCGCCATCCGCACGCGGCTCTGGCGGACCGACTCGGCGTGGTCGACCGTGTCGCCGAGCTGCACCGCGGCCGCGACGTCGCGGCGCGACTCGCGCAGCTGGAAGTAGATCCACCAGCCGATCTGCGCCAGGCAGAGGGCGACCACCGCGAACAGCACGACGCGGGCGCGCCGGAAGCGGGCGGCGCGGGCGGCATCGGCGGCGGTGGTCGCGGTCATGGCGGCTCCTTCGGCGGGCGAACTCAGTCGGGCGAGCGCAGCGTCGCGTCGTCGGCGAGGTCGGCGAGCGATCGCTTCAGCGCCGCCGCGAACTCCTGCGCGACGGCGCGGTCGTGCGCGCTCGACACGAAGCCGACCTCGTCCTGCGCCGGCGCGAGCAGCACGCCATGCGCGCGCAGCCGCTCGTGGAGGCGAGCGAAGCGGCGGCGCACCAGCGCGTCTGCGCGGTCGGCGCGGCGCGGCGGCGCACCGTCGCCGGTCCACAGCCAGAACATGCTGCCGAAGAAGAGCGGCGTGAGCGAGAAGGGGGCGGTGCGGCAGACCGGCGCGAGCGCCGCTTCGAGTCCCGCGCTGCAGGCGTCGAGCTGCGCCCGTTCGAGCGGGTCGAGCGCCAGCTGCACGCTCGCGAGGCCGGCGGCCATCGCCACCGGATTGCCGCTCAGCGTGCCCGCCTGGTAGACGGGGCCGAGCGGCGCGAGCAGGTCCATCACGCGTGCCGGCCCGGCCACCGCGCCGACCGGCAGCCCGCCGCCGACGATCTTCCCGAGCGTCACCAGATCGGGCGCGACGCCGAAACGCTCCGCCGCGCCGCCCGGCGCGACGCGCAGGCCGCTGATCACCTCGTCGAAGATCAGGAGCGCGCCGCACGAGTCGGCGAGCTTGCGCAGCGTCGGCAGGAAGTCGGGGCGCTGCAGCAGCAGCCCCGAGTTGGCCGGCACCGGTTCGACCAGCAACGCCGCGATCTGGTCGCCCTCGCGCGCGATCACGTCGGCGACCGCGTCCAAGTCATCGAGCGGCACGAGGCGCGTGTCGGCGACGCGGCCGGGCGGCACGCCGGCCGACGAGGCGTCGGGCAGCGCGTGGAGCCCCGAACCGCCGCGCACCAGCACCGCGTCGGAGTGGCCGTGGTAGCACCCCTCGAAGCGCAGGAGGACGTTCCGCTTCGTCGCCGCGCGCGCGAGGCGGATGGCCGTCATCACCGCCTCGGTGCCGCTGTTCACGAAGCGGACGCGCTCCGCGAAGGGAAGGGCGGAGAGCAGCAGCTCGGCGAGTTCGACCTCGCCGCGCGAGGTGAGCCCGTAGCAGCTGCCGTCGGCGACCGCGCGCTGCACCGCCTCGACGATGCGCGGGTGGGCGTGGCCGAAGAGGAGCGGGCCGAACGAGAGGATGCAGTCGACGTAGCGGCGCCCCTCGAGGTCCCACACGTAGGGGCCGGCGCCGCGCGCCGCGAGCAGCGGCTCCTCGCCGACGCCGCGGAAGGAGCGGACCGGCGAGGAGACGCCGCCCGGCAGCACGCGCCGCGCTCGCTCGACCCAGCCGGCCATCGCGCCGTTGCGCGCTTCGCTCAAGACGCCGCTCGTGGTGCCGCTCATCGCAACCATCCCTTCTGCAGCGCTTCGCGCGCGTGGTAGGTGATGACGAGGTCGGCGCCGGCGCGCGCGAAGGCGAGCAGGTTCTCGCGCACCACCGCGCCCTCGTCGATCCAGCCGCGCTCGGCGGCTGCCTTCACCTGCGCGTACTCGCCGCTCACGTTGTAGGCCACCAGCGGCAGGCGCGTCGCCGCGCGCGCACGCGCCAGCACGTCGAGGTAGGCGAGCGCCGGCTTCACCATCAGCAGATCGGCCCCCTCCGCTTCGTCGGCGGCGAGCTCGCGCAGCGCCTCGCGGCCGTTGCGCAGGTCCATCTGGTAGGTGCGCCGGTCGCCGAACTGCGGCGCCGAGCTCGCCGCCTCGCGGAACGGGCCGTAGTAGCCCGAGGCGAACTTCGCGGCGTAGGAGAGGATTCCGGTCGTCGTGCAGCCCGCCTCGTCGAGCGCGGCGCGCAGCGCGGCGATGCGGCCGTCCAGCATGTCGCTCGGCGCGACGAAGTCGGCGCCCGCGCGCGCGTGGGCGAGCGCCATCGCCGCCAACGCCGCGAGGCTCGCGTCGTTCAGGACGCGCCCCTCCTCGACGAAGCCGCAGTGGCCGTGCGAGGTGTAGGCGCACAGGCAGACGTCGGTGTGGATCACCAGCGCCGCGCCGAAGCGGCGGCGCAGCTCGCGGACGGCGCGCGGCACGAGGCCGTCGGGATCGGCGGCGCGGCGGCCGTGCGGGTCCTTCAGCGCCGGATCGTCGATCACGCCGAAGAGCAGCACGCTCGCGATGCCGAGCGCGAGGTCGCGCTCCACGTCGCGGAGCAGCGCGTCGAGGCCGACGCGGTCGATGCCGGGCAGCGCGCCGATCGGCGTGCGCGCGTCGCGCGACTCGACCACGAAGTGCGGCTGGATCAGCTGCGCCGCATGGAGGCGCGTCTCGGCCAGCGCCTCGCGCAACGGGGCGCTCGACCGCAAGCGGCGCAGGCGGGCGAATGGACTCAGCGCGGGCATGGCGTCTCCAGGTTCGAAACGAGCGCGGGGGCGCGCGCGGCGGCGAGCGCGGTCGCGAGCGCGGCGAGGAGCGGCGCGCCGGTCGGCAGCGCCGCCGTCACGACGTCGCGCACCTGCAGCGCCGCGAGCTGTACGGCGGTGGTCGCGCCGCCCGCGACGAAGCGCAGCGAAGCGGGCGCCGCCGCCAGGCGCGCGGCGACGCGCGGCCGCGCCAGGAAGGCGCGCGCGGCGCTCGGACTCGAGAGCAGCACGACCAGCGGCGCGTCGGGCAGCTCGGGATCGTCGTCGAGGGCGACCGTCGCGTAGAGCGGCAGCGCGGTGACCGCGAAGCCGCGGGCGTCGAGTTCTCGCGCGAGCGTGCCTTCCGGCTCGAGCGGGCCAGGGTGGAGCACGCGCGCGCCGCGCGGCAGCTCCGCGGCGAGGAGCTGCGCGAAGGCGCGTCCGCCGCTGCCGTCGCCGACCAGCGAGGTGGCGGCGCCGTGCGCCGCGAGCGCGGCGGCGGTCGCGGGACCGATCGCGGCGTAGCGCGGGGCGCGGCGCGCGAGGTGGTGCTCCGCGACGCGCGCGGCGCGCAGGTGGTGGAACCAGCTCTGCACGGCGCGCTGGCTCGTGAAGGCGATCACATCGAACGCATCGATCGTGTCGCTGGCAGCGCGCGCGGCGACGAGCGTCGCGACGAGCGCGCCGTCGGTCGGCCGCTCGACGAAGTCGATCGCCGGTTGCGAGAGGTGGGGGAGGCGCTGCTCGCGCAGATGGGCGAGCAGCGACGCATCGAGGCCGCTCGGCCGGGTGAGCAGCACGATCGGCTGCTGCAGGAGCTGCGCGGCGGCGAGCGCTGCGGCGGTCTCGCCGTCCGGGCCGCGCGCGGTGACGTGGCGGAGCTCGCGCCGGCCCTCTTCGAGTTCGCGCGCGAGGCAGGCGTGCAGCACGATCTCCTGGCCCTCGCGCCGCGCCAGCGCGCCGAGCGGCAAGCTGCAGCCGCCGTCGAGCCGCGCCAGCAGCGCGCGCTCCGCTTCCGCGGCGTCGCGCGCGTCGCGATCGACCAGCGCCGCCACCGCTGCGGCGAGCTCGGGCTCACCGGCGCGCAGTCGCGCGGCCAGCACGCCCTGGCCGGGCGCCGGCAGGAAGCGCGGCGGATCGAGCGGCACGACGTCGAGGTCGGAGAGGTCGAGGGCGAGCCGCTCGAGGCCGGCGGCCGCCAGCACGATCGCGTCGTAGTCGCCGCGGCGCAGCTTCTCGACGCGCGTCGGCACGTTGCCGCGCAGGTCGACCACGTCGATGCCGGGGCAGGCGTGCAGCAGCTGCGCGAAGCGGCGCGCCGAGCTGGTGCCGACGCGCGCGCCACGCGGCAATCGCAGCTCGCCGTCGCGCGTCGCGCCGTCGCTCGACGCCGGCCGCACGCCGCGGCGCGCCAGCAGCAGGTCGCGCGGATCGGCGCGCGGCAGCACCGGCAGCGTGACGAGGCCGTCGGGATCGTCGGTCGGCAGGTCCTTCAGCGAGTGGATGGCGAGATCGATCGCGCGCGACTCGAGCGCCTCGTCGAGCTCCTTGGTGAAGAACGCCTTGCCCTCGAGCTCGCGGAACGGCCGATCGCTGGCGTCGCCGCGCGTGGCGATGGTCACCAGCTCGACCGCGAGGCCGCCGGCGCGCAGCCGCTCGGCGACGAAGCCCGACTGGCGCAGGGCGAGCGCGCTGCCACGGGTGCCGAGCCGGATCATCGCAACGCTCCTCGGCACGCGAGCGGGGCGGGTGCGCCGATCGGCGCAGCGCGCGCTGCGCAGCCTTCGCGGCGCTCGACGAAGAGGTGGCCGCGCCGCGCGATGGCCGCCTCGATCCACGCCTCGACGGCGGGAACGACGCCGGCGAGCTGCGCGGCGTGGTCGGCGGCGCGCGCGCGCAGGTCGTCGAGGTCGGCGCAATGGAAGCGGTCGCGCGCGGCCGGATCGACGTTGCGCGGCAGGCCGAGATCGACGACGCCGGCGCACAGCGGCAGGCGCGCGGCGAGCCACTCGGCGGAGAAGAGCGGCTGCTCGCACGACGTGGCGCCGATCAGGCCGCGCAGCGGCGTGCGCGCTTCGAGGAACTCCGCACGCGTCTGCCACGCGGTGCCGTGGCGCGCGGCGAGCGCGGCGCAGCGGCGCGCGTCGCGACCGACCACGAGCCAGCCGGCGCGCGCCTGCTTCGGACGCGCGGCGAGCAGCGCCTCCGCCATCGCGCCGGTGCCGACCAGCGCCAGCGGCGGTGCGTCAGGCAGCGCGTGGAGCTCCGCGCGCAGGTGGCGCAGCGCGAGGCGCGCGAGGTCGCAGCCGAGCTGCGCGAGGTCGGTCTCGCGGCGCACCTTCTTGCCGACCTGCAGCGCGAGGTCGAACGCCGAGCAGAGCGTCGCATCGAGCGCCGCCGCGTCGCGCGCGCGCTGCAGCGCCTCGCGCACCTGGCCGAGGATCTGCTCCTCGCCGAGCGCCGCCGACTCGAGCGCGCAGGCGACGCGCAGCAGGTGGCGCAGCGCCGCCTCGCCCGCGGCCGCGCGCAGCGCGTGCGGCTCGATCGGCGCCGGGAAAGCGGCGGCGTAGGCCGCGGCGAGGGTCTCCGCGTCGGGGTGGCGCTCGGTCGCGAGCGCGAGTTCGACGCGATTGCAGGTGACCAGCGCGATGGCGCCGCGCGCGCCGATCCGCTCGCGCGCGCGTGCGGCAGCGGCGAGCGGGTCGCCGGCAGCAGCGGCCAGCGCGGCCAGCTGGTCGAGCGGGAGGAGGCGCAGATCGCTTCCGACGGTCGCGAAGCAGCTCATGCGGGAGGTCATCGCCCGGCCGCCCGCGCGCTCCGTCACGGGAGGGTCACCTCGCGGGGAGGCGCGCCCCCTTGCGCACGATCACGTCGGAGCCATCGGCGACCAGCGCCGAACTCGGCGCGCCGCGCAGGAACGGCGCGAACCGCTCGCCGTAGAGCGCGGCGACGTCGACGTCGAGCGTGCAGCTCTCGGCGCGCCAGACGTTCCAGCGCGGATGCTCGACCTGGTACTCGACGGTGCCGCCGTCGCGCTGCGCCGCGTAGCCCCAGTAGTGCTCGGTGATGAACTCCTCCTCCGAGCCGGGCAGCGCGGCGGAGGGCGCGCCGACGGTGGTGGCGGCGAGGCGATCCCAGCGGCCGCGATGGCGCCACGAGTAGCTGGTGGTGCCGGGCAGCGCGACCTCGTGGCGCATCGGCAGCGCGACGTACTTCTCGCCGTAGAGCGTGTTGGCGACCCACGCGATGGCGCGGCGCGGCACGATCTCCTTGACGAAGACCACGGCGCGGCGCACCTCGCCGCCGACCTCGCGGCGCACGTAGAAGCGCAGGTTCACCTCGTCGAAGTCGGCGTGGAACGGGATCTTCACGCCGCGCACGCGCGTCTCGAGGAACCGGAACCCGACCACGCTGGCGAGCGTCTTGCCGCGCCACGCATCGAGCAGCGTCCCGGCCGGCACGAACGGCGCGAGCAGCGCCGGGTCGACCTCGAAGTTGAGCATCACCAGCGCGCGCCACTGCGCGGAGAGGAAGACCGGCAGCGCGTTCACGCCGGCGAGCCGAGCGCGCGCAGGATCCGCTTCTGCGCCCGCTTCATCGCGGGGTGGACCGCGAGCGGCGCAGTGCCGCCGCGCACCGCGCGCGCCGAGAGGACCGCGTCGAGCGTCAGCTGCTCGTAGAGGTCGGGCGCGAAGACGTCGCAGATGGCGCGGTAGCGCTCGATCGGCAGCGTCTCGAGCGTGAGGCCCGCCTCGGTGCACTCGCGCACCACGCGGCTCACGTGGCGATGCGCCATGCGGAACGGCACGCCCTTGCGCACGAGGTAGTCGGCGAGGTCGGTGGCGTTCGAGAAGCCGCCGGCCGCCGCCGTCCGGCACGCGGCGACGTCGACCTTCAACCCCGCGACCACCGTCTTCATCACGCGCAGCGAGGCGAGCGTGGTGTCGACCGAGTCGAACAGCCGCTCCTTGTCCTCCTGCAGGTCGCGGTTGTAGGAGAGCGGGAGCCCCTTCAGCAGGACCAGCAGCGCGTTCAGGTTGCCGACCAGGCGGCCGCTCTTGCCGCGCACCAGCTCGCAGGCGTCGGGATTGCGCTTCTGCGGCATGAGGCTCGAGCCGGTCGAGACGTCGTCGCCCATCGCGAAGAAGCCGAACTCCTGCGACGAGTAGAGGATCAGGTCCTCGCAGAGGCGCGACAGGTGGAGCCCGGTCATCGTGCAGGCGTAGAGCAGGTCGACCAGGAAGTCGCGATCGGAGACGGCGTCGAGGCTGTTGTCGGTGCAGTCGGCGAAGCGCAGGCTCCGCGCGAGCCGCTCGCGGTCGACGCGGTAGGCGGTGCCGGCCAGCGCCGCGCTGCCGAGCGGCAGCACGTCGGCGCGCTTCCTCGCTTGCCCGACGCGCTCGAGGTCGCGCAACGCCATCTCGACGTAAGCGAGCGCGTAGTGCGGCAGCAGGATCGGCTGCGCGCGGCGCAGGTGGGTGTAGCCCGGCAGGATCACGTCGGGGTGGCGCTCGCCGAAGCGCAGCAGCTCGAAGGCGTAGTCGGCCAGCGCGCGCTGCAGCTGCCTTCCGACGTCGCGCACGTAGAGGCGCACGTCGAGGGCGACCTGGTCGTTGCGGCTGCGGCCGGTGTGGAGGCGCCACGCGGCGTCGCCGATCAGCTCGTGCAGGCGCGCCTCGACGAAGCTGTGCACGTCCTCCTCGGCGTGCTGGTCGAGCCAGCCGGGCTCGGCGCGCGCCCGCTTGCCGATCGCGCGCAGCCCGCGGCCGATCTGCTGCACGTCCTTCTTGGTGAGGATGCCGATGCGCGCCAGCGCGAAGGCCCACGCGCGGCTCCCCTCGAGGTCGTAGGGGAGCAGGCGGCGATCGCAGGCGAAGGAACTCGAGAAGGCGGCGAAGTGGGCGTCGGGCGGCTCGGAGTGGAGTTCCCCCCAGAGAGTCATCGGCGGCTCCGCAACGCGGTCACGTGGAAGGGGTCCGCGCCATGCCGAGCAGGGTCGCCGCGACGGTCGACGCGGTGGCGCTGTCGGGCGCGATCAGGAGGATCGTGTCGTCGCCGGCGAGCGAGGCGAGGATGCCGGCGACCGGCTCGCGATCGAGGACGACGGCGAGCGCACCGGCGTGGCCCGGCGCCGTCTTCAGCACCACGAGGTTCTGCGCGGGGATCGCCGAGAGGAGGAACTCGGCGAGCGCGGCGGGGAGCTTGCGCGCCGCCGGCGCGGCGCTGGCGTCGGGCGGCAGCTGGTAGCCCTTCGCCCCCTTCACCAGCAGCAACTCGCGCAGGTCGCGCGAGAGGGTCGACTGGTTCACCTCGAAGCCGTGGTCGCGCAGCAGCGCGCGCAGCTGTTCCTGATTGGCGACACCGCCGGCGCGGACGAGTTCGACGATCTTCGAGTGTCGCAGCGCCTTGCTCATGGGCGCGAAGAGTTTGGCGCGGAGGGGGGCGCCGATCTACGGTCAGGGTGCGCCGCGAAGGGCGGCGCGGCTCCGACCGCTGGCCCGGGGTTCGCCTCGACGCGCGCGCCACCGCTATCGTCCGCCGCCCGATCCATGTCCCCGGAGCGCGAACTTGAGCGACCCTTCGACCAACGGCCACGGCCTCGACCTCGAGACGCTCGGCGCCCCCGCGGCGGGCGGCACGACCGGCCCCAAGATGCTGGTGCCGCTCTTCCTGGTGCCGCTGCTGATCGTCGCGGTCATCGTGGCGATCTTCATCGGCGTCGGCTCGGTCGTCGGGACGGAGAAGACGGTCGAGGACTGGATGAACGAGGTCGAGACCGGCGGCGTGAACGAGCGGTGGCAGGCGGCGGCCAACCTGACCGACGTCGCGTTGAAGGAGCCGGCGCGACTTGACTCCCCCGCGCTCCGCGCGCGGCTGCGCGCCCTCTTCACGGTCGATGGCCCCGAGGACACGCGGATCCGGAACTGGGTGGCGATCCTCTGGAGCGCGATCGGTGACGCGGAAGCCGCACCGCTGTTGGTGGGGCGGATCGGGCAGGTCGCCGAAGTGCTGAAAGCGACCGAAGATCGCACGAGCCCGGTGGGGCAGGCGGCGACTACCGAGCTGATCAACCACATGCGCGCGCTCTCGAAGGTCGGAAACGGCACAGAAGGGGAGGCGGCGGCCGTCCTCTTGACCGTCAAGGACGGCGACGTCGGGATCCGGACGGCGGCGGCGGCCGCGCTCGGCTCGATTGGTCGGAAAGCGATCGTCGCTGGCGGTGCGCCGGCCGAGTCGTGGGTGGCGGCCCTGCTCGAGCTGAACCGCGACGGCGACGCGTGGGTCGCGATGAACGCGGCGCTGGCGCTGGCGAAGTGCGGGCGAGCGGAGGGGTTGCCGACGCTCGAGACGATGGTCGATCGCGCGTGGCTCAAGTCGCAGCGGTTGAGCTTCCCCGACGACGGCCACTACTCCGTCGACTCGTTCGATCCGGCGGCGTCGCCGATCGCGTCGGCGCTGATCGCGATCGAGTCGATCTGGACGCTGAAGCAGGTCGACGCGGCGCGCGTCGCGTCGTTGCGCGCAGCGGTGGCGGTGGCCGCGAACGACCAGAACCCGGCGATCCAGGCGCGCGCGAAGGCGCTGCTGGCGAAGCTCGACGGTTGAGCGCAGTGGGGTGATCGGAGCGCGGAGAAAGTCGCGCGCGGCGCATCTTTTCGCCTCGTTGCGAGCGTTCTCCACGCTCGGTATGGTCCGCCGCTTCTTCCCGGGCCACGGAACGTGAGAGCGGCGGTCGCAGCGCGTGGATGGAACGCGCTTCGCCGAGTCGTTGCGCTCGTCACGTTCGCCGTCGTCGGTCTGGCGAGACGAAGCCAGGAGAGCTCGATGGCAGATACCCCGGAGAAGCCGACGCCCGCTGCGGGCGCGACCCCTCCTGCACCGCCCGCGGTTCCGGCCGCGGCACCGGCCGCGCCACCCACTGCGCCTGCGGCGGCGCCGCGTGCGCCTGTTGCTGCTGGTGCGGCTGCGCCGAGTGCGCCTGCGGCGGCGAGCGCACCCGCGGCAGCGCCGAAGCCGGCTGCGGCTGCGGCTGCGCCGGGTGTGGCGGCGGCGGCGGCGAAGCCCGCGGCGCCGCGTCCGAAGGTGCAACTCGTCTGGGAACCGAAGGAGCTCCATCGCCGCGACTGGATGTTGGTGGCGAGCTGGAGCCTCTTCGCGCTCTCGTCGTTGGTCGGCACGCTCTTCTACGTGCTGCGCTACCTCTTCCCGAACGTCACGTACGAGCCGCCGTTGCAGTTCAAGGCCGGCCTGCCGACCGAGTTCGCGCCGGGCCGCGTCGACGAGCGCTTCAAGGCGTCGTTCGGCACCTGGGTCGTGCGCAACGAACTCGGGCTCTACGCGCTCTCGACGGTCTGCACGCACCTCGGCTGCACGCCGAACTGGCTCGAGGGCGAGCAGAAGTTCAAGTGCCCGTGCCACGGCTCCGGTTTCCGCAAGACGGGCATCAACTTCGAGGGCCCGGCTCCGCGTCCGCTCGAGCGCTACCGCATCGGTCTCGCTGACGACGGTCAGGTGATGATCGACAAGAGCGCGAAGTTCCAGGGCGAGAAGGGCGAGTGGGCGAACCCGGAGTCGTTCCTCTACGTGTGATCGCGCCGTAGGCGCCGCTCGGCTGCTGCCGAACGCGCCTCTGCAGGAGGGCCGAGATGGCCGAAGAGAATCCGCAATCGCCGAGCAGCGGCGGTCCCCCGAAGCCGCCCGCGCCGACCCCAGCGGCGACGCCAGCGGCAGCCACGCCAGCCGCGGCCGCGCCTGCTGCGGCGACCGCGGCGAAGCCGGCCGCGAAGAAGGACGACGCGCGCATCGCGCCGCCGCAGAAGACCTACGTGCCGCGGCCCGGCCTGATGGACCAGATCAAGGACAGCCAGATCTGGCGCTCGGTCTTCCGGCACGGCTACCCGAACACGGTGCGCAACCGGTCGCTCGCGGTGCTGTCGAACGTCTTCCTGCACCTCCACCCGGTGAACGTGCGGACGTCCGGGTTGCGCCTCTCGTTCACCTGGTGCATGGGCGGCCTGACCTTCTTCCTCTTCCTGGTCGAGGTCATCACCGGCGTCCTGCTGATGTTCTATTACCGGCCCACCGGCGAGTACGCCTACCGCGACATCATCGCGATGGCCGAGCACGTGCCGATGGGGATCATGCGCGAGATCCATCGCTGGTCCGCGCACGCGATGGTGATCACCGTCTGGCTGCACATGTTCCGCGTCTTCATGACCGGCTCGTACAAGCCGCCGCGCGAGTTCAACTGGAACATCGGCGTCATCCTGCTGGTGCTGACCCTGCTGCTGTCGTTCACCGGCTACCTGCTGCCGTGGGACCAGCTCGCGATCTGGGCCATCACCGTCGGCTCGAACATGGCGCGCGCCACGCCGATCGCCGGCTACGAGGGACCGCTCTCGTCGCTGATCTCGATCGACGACGTGAACCTCGTCCACTCGGGCGACGACATGCGCTTCGCGTTGCTCGGCGGCCGGTTCGTCGGCGAGGCGACGCTGCTGCGCTTCTACGTGTTGCACTGCATCTTCATCCCGCTGGTGGCGACCATCCTGATGGCCGTCCACTTCTGGCGCATCCGCAAGGATGGCGGGATCTCCGGGCCGTTGTGACCGCAGGCCAGCTGCTGGTGGGATCGATGACCCCGGATCGGAGCTGACCGCTCCGACGAACTTCGAGGGACGGGCGTGAAGGAATTCTTCAACGCACTCGCTGACCCGAGCCGCTTCTTCCTGATCTTCACCGTCGCGGTCTTCGCGATGCTGAAGTGGCGGGAGTTCTTCACGGCACCGAAGGTCGCGCTGACGATCTTCTTCGGCGCCGTCGTCTTCTTCGTCTGGGCGATCCGCGACCCGGGCTTCAAGGCGAACATCACCAAGCCCGACAACATCCCGATCATCTTCATGCTGTTCCTGGTCGGGTTCTTCTCGTGGTTGTCGCTCTACCGCGCGGTGAAGAACGATCGCCGCATCGATCGCGGCGAGCTGCCCGAGGAGGCGGTCGAGAACCCGAAGAAGGTGCTGACCTGGCCGGACCTCGTCTACAGCGAGTTCCTCTGCATGCTGATCGGCACGGCCGTGCTGCTGATCTGGGCGCTGCTGCTGAAGGCGCCGCTCGAGGAGCCGGCCAACCCGAACAAGACGCCGAACCCGTCGAAGGCGCCGTGGTACTTCCTCGGGTTGCAGGAGATGCTGGTCTACTTCGACCCGTGGCTCGCCGGCGTCATCCTGCCGGGCCTGATCGTGAACGGCCTAATGGCGATCCCGTACGTCGACACCAACCCGAAGGGCAACGGCTACTACACCTTCAAGGAACGGCCGTTCGCCATCACGTCGTTCTTCTTCGGGTTCATCGTCCTCTGGGTGTCGATGATCATCCTGATGACGTTCCTGCGCGGCCCGAACCAGGCGTTCTTCGGCCCCTTCGAGCCGTGGAACCTCCACAAGGTCGAGCCGACCGTCAACATCCAGTTCAGCCAGATCTTCTGGGAGCAGTGGCTCGGCACCAGTCGCCCGACCGGCTGGTTCCTGCGCGAGCTGCCCGGCATCGCGCTGGTGGTGGGCTACCTCGCCATCACGCCGATGCTGCTGGCGAAGACCGTCTGCAAGAAGATGGTCGCCCAGATGGGCAACCCGCGCTACCTGACCATGATGATCATGTTCCTGATCATGGTGGCGATGCCGATCAAGATGGTGCTGCGCTGGACGTTCAACCTGCAGTTCATCGTGAACATCCAAGAGCTCTTCCTGAACATCTGAGCTGAACTTCAGAGCTCAGGCAGCACGGGATCGAGGCCTCGAAGCAGCAGCCGGACGCAACGACCAGGAGCGGAGACGTGGCGGAAGAGCGCATCAAGGACGCAGGCGCGACCTTCTTCGACGTGAAGGCGATGAACCGCTGGTTCCTCGTTTCGGTGGCCGTGTTGACGGTCGCCTACGTCGCGTCGGTCGTGCAGGACCACGACCGGGAGTTCAAGGGCTACCAGGGCCGCTTCTTCGAGATGGAGCGCGAGCTCGCCGTCCGCCAGGGCCGCGCGGCGTTCGACGCCGCGGGCGGCGAGAAGGTGATCGGCGACGGCGTCGACACCGCGGGCGAGCTGCGCGACGAGATCGAGCGGCTGCGCCGGATGCGCGACGGCGACGAGCGGCGCCGTCCCGAGCTGGCGACGGCGCTGCACGACGCGCAGTTCCGGTTCGACGTGAAGAACGCCGAGATGAAGATGGCCAAGGCGCGCTTCGAGGCCGAGCGCTTCATCTACGAGGAGCTCGCCCACCACCTCGGCGAGCACGCGCTCGAGGCCCCCGAGACCGAGGAGGGGAAGGCGGCCTACGAGAAGTACCTCGACCTCAAGCGGACCTACGAGCAGCTCGACGAGGAGAACAAGCAGGCGGAGTCCGAGCGGGATGCGGCGCAGCAGGCGCTCGCCGCGCTCGACGCGCTGGACGGCGACGTGGCGGCCAAGCTCGTCGCTCTCGAGCGCGACGTCGCTCGTCTCGAGAAGCGCGCCGACTCGTTCGACGCCGAGCGCGGCTTCACCAAGTTCCGCAACTCGATCTTCTTCAACTTCATGGCGCCGACGCTGACGCCGCGGAAGATCGTCGTGAACGAGATCCTCGACGACCTGAACTTCCTGTCGGTCCCGAAGGTCGACATGTGCATCTCCTGCCACATGGCGAGCGACCGCTTCAAGGACTACCCCGCCGGCAACGCGCACGTCACCTTCGGCGACGAGAAGAACCCGCTGCTGAACGACGACGACAGCGGCGCGTTCCGCTCGCACAGCAAGCCCGAGCTCTTCTGCACGTCGCTCTCGCCCCACAACCAGGAGCGGTTCGGCTGCTCCGGCTGCCACGGCGGCGGCAACCAGCGCGTGGGGTTCGCCAAGACCTTCCACACGCCGAGCGACGCGCATGAGCGCGAGGTGTGGGAAGAGGAGCTCCACTGGCACCCGGTGCACGAGTGGGAATACCCCATGCTCGGCTCCCGGTTCCTCGAGGCGTCGTGCTACAAGTGCCACCAGGACGAAGTGCACATCCCGGGCGCCGAGAAGTGGAACCGCGGCCGCGACATCGTCTCGAAGCTCGGCTGCTTCGGCTGCCACAAGATGGAGCCGTTCGACGGCGTGCGCCGCACCGGCCCGCCGCTCGGCCACGTGACGTCGAAGTTCGCTGACCTCGACTTCATGCTGAAGTGGGTCGACGAGCCGGCGTCGTTCCGGCCGTCCACGCCGATGCCCGCCTTCTTCCATCGCGAGAACCGCTCGATGGAGCCGGGGCGCGACGCGGCCGAGATCACCGCGCTGGTCACCTACCTCTACAACCTCTCCTCGCCGCAGCAGCTGAAGAGCTACCCCGGCAGCGGGGACGCGGCGAAGGGCAAGGTCCTCTTCGGCGAGTTCGGCGGCGTCGGCTGCATGGGTTGCCATGGCATCGACGACTTCCCGACCGACAAGCTCGGCGAGCTGCGCCACGGCCCGGAGCTGTCGGGGATCGGCAGCAAGGTCACGCCCGACTGGCTCTACACCTGGATCCTCGATCCGAAGAGCCTCTGGCCCGCGACGAACATGCCTGACCTGCGCCTCACCGAGCAGGAGGCGGCCGACCTGGTCGCCTACCTGATGACGAGGCGCAACGTCGCCTTCGAGCAGAAGAGCTTCGCGAAGCCGGCCGACGACGCGCCGTTCGAGCAGATCCTGCTCGAGAAGCTGACCGAGCGGATGACCGCCGCGCGCGCCGCCGAGGAGATCGCGGCGATGAGCGGGCTCGAGAAGCGCCGCAAGGCGGGCGAGTACCTGCTGAACCACTACGGCTGCTTCGGCTGCCACGAGGTGCCGGGCTACGAGGACGCCAAGCCGATCGGCGCCGAACTGAACGGCTGGGGCAGCAAGCACGCCGACCGGCTCGACTTCGGCATGGTCGAGTTCGAGTGGAAGGACCCCGAGGTCGCCAAGTTCAATCGCGAGAGCTGGCTCGAGCAGAAGCTGAAGAACACCCGCTTCTACGATCGCGGCAAGGACAAGAAGCCGTTCGAGAAGCTGAAGATGCCGCAGTTCTCGCAGCTGACCGAAGGGATGTCGGACGCCGATCGCGACGCGGTGATGACCTTCGTGCTGTCGCTGGTGAAGGACAACACGGCGCCGTCGATCAAGCGGCAGCTCACCGCCGACGAGCAGGCGGTCGAGCGCGGCGCGCTGCTGGTGCGCGAGAAGAACTGCATCGGCTGCCACCTCCTCTACGGGGAGGGCGGCGAGATCCGCAACTTCCAGCTCGGCGACGAAGGCAAGGCGTACTACCCGCCGCTGCTCGATGGGCAGGGGGCACGGACGCAGCCGGCGTGGCTCACGTCGTTCCTGCACGACCCGGTGTTCGGCAAGGGCGACGGCGCGAAGGCGCACCTGCGGCCCTGGATGAAGGCGCGCATGCCGACGTTCGGCTTCACCCCGGCCGAGCTGAACGACGTGGTCGCCTACTTCGCGCACGAGAAGGTGTGGCACACGTCGACCGAGCGCGAGTTGTGGGACACGCTCGCCACGAAGTTCAGGAAGGACTTCCCTGGCTACGAAGAGGCGCAGCTGCGCAAGGCCGACCACACCAAGGTGAAGCTCTTCCACGACTTGGTGGCGCGCAACTACGAGCGGCAGGGCGGCGGCTTCACGTACGAGTCGGAGTATCCGTACGGCGCGCGGCCGCAGCCGCTCGTCGGGGACGACCTCGACAAGGCGCGCAACCTCTTCCAGAAGCTGCAGTGCGTGCTCTGCCACATGCCGGGCGGCGTGGTCCCGACGGGCAAGTCGCCCGCCGACATGGCGCCCGACCTGAGCCTCGCCCGGGAGCGCCTCTCGCCGAACTGGGTGCGCCACTGGCTCGAGGTTCCGGAGGTCTACCAGCCGGGCACGCGCATGCCGCCCTTCTGGAAGATCGAGGGCGGGGTGCGACCGTCGGTCGACCCCGACATCAACGACCCGGTCCGCGAAATGGACCTGCTGCGCGACTACCTCTTCTCCGACTCCTTCGCCGCGGACTACCAAGAGGTCGCCAAGAAGGCGCGGGGCGAGTGATTTGCGATGAGCTGCGGAGCTGAATCGGCTCCTCACCTCCTCCTAGGAAATCGAACATGAAGCGAATGCACGACAAGACCCTCTGGATGCTCGCGCTCGGCATCGCCGGCGTCGCCATCAGCGCGGCGTGCGGCGGCGGCGAGTCCCGCAGCCGCAAATCCATCCGCGGTGGCGCGGAGAATCCGACGGCGGCGAATGCGCCCGCGGCCGGCGACGGTGCGGCGGCAGCCCAGAGCGGCGGCCTGAAGAAGGTCGATCCGGCCACGGCTGGCTCGATCACCGGCGTCGTCAAGTGGGACGGCGCGCGGCCGGCTCCCGAGGCTCTCGACCTGTCGGGCAACCCCGACTGCGCGAAGGCGGTGAAGGAGACCATCTACAAGGAAGACCTCGTCGTCAACGCCGACAACACCGTCGCGAACGCGCTGGTCTCCATCGACACGAACGACCGGTACGAGGTGCCCGCCGAGCCGGCGGTCGTCGACCAGGTCGGCTGCCGCTACATCCCGCACGTCTTCGCGCTGCAGGCCGGCCAGAAGCTGAAGATCAAGAGCTCCGACCCGACGCTGCACAACGTCCACTACATCCCGACGGGCGACGAGAACACCGAAGACAACTTCGCGATGCCGGCGCCCGGCGTTCGCGAGCGCACCTTCAACTCCGCCGACTGGATCAAGTTCAAGTGCGACGTGCACCCGTGGATGGGGGCGTGGGCGGCCGTGAAGACCCACCCGTTCTTCGCGGTCACCGGCACCGACGGCAAGTTCACCATCGCCAACGTCCCGGCCGGGACGCACACGCTCGTGCTGAAGCACGAGTCCCTCGGCGAGCAGACCGCGACCGTCACGGTCGAGGCCGGCAAGGTGGCCACCGCCGAGTTCACGCTGAAGAAGTGACGGACGCCCGTCCGGCCCGCGGCGCCGAGCGCGTCGCGGGCCGGTTGTTTGGAACGACGCCCCGGAGGCGCTCATGCAGCAGGTTCGACCGCCCGAGTTCGGCGAAGCGTGGAAGTGGTGGCTCCCGCCGCACTACTCCTCGTTCGGCGACGAAGTCGACACGCTCTTCCATTGGATCTTCTGGATCACGATGGTGACGTTCGTCGGCGTCGAGCTGGTGATGCTGTACTTCTGCTTCAAGTACAAGCGCAACCCGGCCCGCAAGGCGACCTACACCCACGGCAGCCACTCGCTCGAGGTGGCGTGGACGATCATCCCCGCGGTGATCCTCGTCGCGCTCGGCGTCGCCAGCACGAAGACGTGGGCGACCATCAAGAACCCGACCGACTCCGACTACCCGCAGGAGTTCCAGACGACGGTGAAGATCGTCGCCCAGCAGTTCGCGTGGAACGTCACCTACGCGGGTGACGACAAGACGCTCGGCACCGACGACGACTTCACCGAGACGAACATCCTGAACGTCCCGTTCGAGCCGATCGACGCCGAGGGCAACGCCACCACCGAGGAGAACGTCCGCGTGATGCTCACGTCGCAGGACGTGATCCACTCGCTCTTCATCCCGGTGCTGCGCGTGAAGCAGGACGCGGTGCCGGGCTACCTCGGCAACGTCTGGTTCGACGTGCAGCGCATGACGTCGCCCGGCCCCGACAAGAAGCACCTCACCGGCGACTCGCGCTACTCCGAGGACGGCCGCACCCTCATCGACTGGGAAGAGAGCTACGAGATCGCTTGCGCCGAGCTCTGCGGGCTCGGTCACTCGCAGATGCGCATGCAGCTGAAGGCCGTGCCGCGCGCCGACTGGGAGGCGTGGAGCCACACGAAGTCGGCCGCCGCCAAGGCGCGCGCCGCCGCCAAGTGACCCCCCGTCCGCGCTGACCCGAAGAACGAACCAAACGGCTTGGAGCCGATCGACATGTCGACCACCGCCCCCGCCCCGGCCCACGCGGATCACGCCGCTGCCGGTCACGGCCACCACGAGCTGCCGTTCCTCCGCAAGTGGGTCTTCTCGACCGACCACAAGGTGATCGGGCTGCAGTACCTGTTCTGCTGCCTCTTCACGCTGATGGTCGGCGGCCTGCTCGCGTTGATGGTCCGCTGGCAGATCGCCTACCCGGCCGGCGCCAAGCCGACCGAGGAGCAGGTGCAGGAGCTGCGTTCGCGCGGCCTCACCGGCGCCGAGCTCGACGCCGAGCTCGCGAAGATCGACAACGACCGTCCCTTCCCGATCCTCGGCGAGCTCTTGTGGGGCGAGCACCTCGAGCCGGAACTCGTCAACGCGGGCGAAGTCGGCGAGGCGGGCGTCTTCGGCAACAGCAACGGGATGATGCCGGCCGAGTGGTACAACGTCGCCTTCACGATGCACGCATCGGTGATGATCTTCCTCGTCATCATCCCGATGCTCACCGGCGCCTTCGGCAACTGGGTCATCCCGCTGCAGCTCGGCGCCAAGGACATGGCCTTCCCGTTCCTGAACGGACTCTCGTTCTGGACCTGGATCTGCGCGGTCCTGATCCTCTTCGCCAGCTTCTTCGTCGACCCGGCCGGCATCGGCGCCGGCGCCGGCTGGACCTCCTACCCGCCGTTGAGCGACGTCGTCACTCCGACGGCCGGACCCGGCCAGACGCTCTGGTGCATCGGCGTCATCATCGGCGGCACCTCATCGATCATGGGATCGATGAACTACATCACCACGATCGTCAACCTGCGCGCGCCGGGGCTCTCGCTGTTCCGCATGCCGCTCACGACGTGGGCCGCGTTCATCACCTCGATCCTGCAGCTCTTCGCGACGCCGGTCCTCTCCTCGGCGATGGCGATGCTGCTCTTCGACCGGCACATGGGCACCAGCTTCTTCCTGCCGGAAGGGCTGATCTTCACCGGCGAGACCGTGCCGAATGCCGGCGGCGGCCAGGTGATCCTCTGGCAGCACATCTTCTGGTTCTATTCGCACCCCGCCGTCTACATCATGATCCTGCCGGCGATGGGGATCGTCTCCGACGTCATCGCCGTCTGGTCGCGCAAGCCGATCTTCGGCTACCGGCCGATGGTCTACTCCATGTCCGCGATCGCCGGCCTCGGCTTCGTGGTGTGGGGTCACCACATGTTCCAGTCGGGCATGAACCCGGTGCTCGGCACCACCTTCATGATCTCGACGATCATGATCGCGCTGCCGAGCGCGGTGAAGGTCTTCAACTGGCTCGGCACCTTGTGGGGCGGGCAGATCACCTTCTCGCCCGCGATGCTCTTCGCGCTCGGCTTCGTCTCGATGTTCGTGATCGGCGGGTTGTCCGGCATCTACATGGCCAACGCGCCGTTCGACATCTTCATCCACGACACCTACTTCATCGTCGCGCACATCCACTACGTGCTCTTCACCGGCTCGGTGATGGGCATCTTCTCGGGCATCTACCACTGGTTCCCGAAGATGTTCGCGCGCCACATGAACGACGCGTGGGGCAAGGTGCACTTCTGGCTGACGTTCATCTTCATGAACGGCGTCTTCTTCCCGATGCACATCATCGGGCTCGGCGGCTACCCGCGCCGCTACGCGAGCTTCCGCGGCTACGACTTCCTCGCGCCGTACGAAGGCATGAACGTCTTCATGACGTGGTGCGCCATCCTGCTCGGCTTGTCGCAGTTCATCTTCCTGGCCAACTTCTTCGGCAGCCTGCTGTTCGGCAAGAAGGCGACCAGCGACAACCCGTGGCACGCCAACTCGCTCGAGTGGTCGACGCAGACGCCGCCGCCGCACGGCAACTGGATCGGCCCGGTGCCGACCGTGTACCACGGTCCGTACGAGTACAGCAATCCCAACTGCAAGGAGGACTACGCTCCGCAGTGGATGCCGATGCAGACGATCTACGGCGGCTCGACGGCCGCGGCACCGGCCGCTCCGATCGTCGCGACGGGCGGCACGCCGCCCCCGCCGCACCCGGCCCACTGAACGGCAGCGCGATCGGCGCAGGGCAGCGCCCGGCCCGCGACGCGAGCGGCCGGGCCGATGCTCCCCGACGCATCCGCCTCGGAGGGGGAGGCGAGGCGCGGCGGGGCGAGAGGTAGATGTCGTTGAACGCGAACGCCCCCTCCGCTGACCTGTCGGGCGAGCTCGATCGCTCCGGCGCCTCCGCTCGTCCGGAGGCCGCTCGGCCGCACCTCCCTGCGCGCCACCGCTTCGCCTGCCTCCACGTCGTCGCGACCTTCTGCCTGCTCGCGTTCGGCGCCTCGGTGACCAGCAACGACGCCGGGCTCGCGGTGCCCGACTGGCCAACCACCTACGGCGACTTGAACCCGATCGCGCCGTACCTGCGCGGGTTGGTGAGCGGCCTGATCGCGCTGGAGCACAACCATCGCGTCTTCGGCATGGTGGTGGGGCTGCTGACGATCGTGCTGGCCACGTGGCTCTGGCGCACCGGCGAGACGACGACGCGCCGCCGGCTTGGCGCGTGGCTGCTGGCGCTGGTCTGCGTGCAGGGCGGGCTCGGCGGGCTCACGGTCCACATGAAGCTGCCCGCCGCCGTCTCGATCGCGCACGGCATGTTGGCGCAGACCTTCTTCTGCCTCTCGATCGTCACCGCGTGGCTGCTCTCGCGCGAGGCGCGCGACGCCGGCGAGGCGCGCCGCTCCGGGGCGCCGCTCGCGGCGCCGCCGTCGCTCGTGAAGGCGGCGCGCTTCGCCTTCGCCGTGATCTACCTGCAGCTCTTCTTCGGCGCGCTGGTGCGCCACACGGTCGCCAAGTCGCGCGTCCCGACCTTCGGCGACAGCGCGGTCGTGCTGCACATGTGCTTCGCGCTCGTGGTCTTGATCGCGATCGGCCGCCTCGTCGCCACCACCAGCGCGGTCGAGCGGCTCGACGGGCGCCTCCTGCGGCCGGTCTTCGCGCTGGCTGGCCTCGTCTTCCTGCAGCTCCTGCTCGGCCTCCTCGCGGTGGCGACGCGCACCGATCCGCTGGTCACCGTGCTCCACGTCATCACCGGCGCGGCGCTGCTCGGCACCAGCTGCTTCGTGGTCGTCCGCACGCGCGCGCTGGCCGGCGGCGCCTCCGTCGAGACCGCCGCCGGGACCGCCGCATGAGCGCGCCGTCGATGCGCGATCTCCTCGTGCTGACCAAGCCGCGCATCGTCGCGGCCGGCGCGCTCGCGGCGCTGGCGGGCTACCTCGCGCCGCTCGATCACGTGCGGCTGCTGCCGTTGCTCGAGGCGTTGGCGGCGATCGGCGGCATCACGGCGGCCGCCGGCATCCTGAACCAGGTGCTCGAGCGCGACATCGACGCCCGCATGCCGCGCACCGCCGATCGGCCGCTGCCGGCCGGGCGCGTCGGCGTCCGGTTCGCGACGCTGCTCGGTTGCGTGCTGGCCGCGGCGAGCCTCGCCCTTTCGGCATGGCGCATCAACGGCCTCACGACGGCGCTGATGGTCTTCGCGTTCGTCAGCTACCTCTTCGTCTACACGCCGTTGAAGCGCCACACGACGCTGAACACCTTCGTCGGCGCGGTGCCGGGCGCGCTGCCGCCGGTGCTGGGCTGGACCGCCGCCACCGGCGATCTCGGCCGCGGCGCCTACGCCCTCTTCGCGATCATGTTCCTCTGGCAGCTGCCGCACTTCCTCGCCATCGCGTGGCTCTACCGGCGCGACTACGAGTTGGGCGGCTTGAAGATGCTGCCGGAGCGCGATCCCGACGGCGCCTTGGTGTCGCGCCAGATCTGCGTCCACGCCGTCTCGCTCTGCCTCGTCGCGCTGCTGCCGTTCCGCTTCCAGATGGCGGGGCCGGTCTACCTGGTCGGCTCGCTCGTGCTCGGCCTCGGCTTCGCCATCCCGGCGTTCCGCTTCTGGCGCGAGAGGAGCGACGCATTGGCGCGGCAGGTGATGCGCGCGTCGTTGATCTACCTCCCCGGCATCCTCTGCCTCCTGGCGCTCAAAGCATGAACCCGCACGAACGCGAGGAAAGCCGCGCCGCCACCGGCGCTCCTCCCGCCCAGGCGCCACCGCCGCCGCCGCCGATCGACGAAGCGGCCCGGCGCCGCCGCATCCGCCGCTTCGGCCTCGCGCTTGCAGCAGGTGTCGCGGTCCTCGTGCTGTTCGCGATCGGCTACGTCACGCTCTTCGACCACGTGCTGGCCGATCCGACCCGCCCGCCGACCGCCACTGCGCAACCCAATCCGCGCGTCGTGATCTTCGAGGTGCTGCTCGCGGCTGCGCTGGCCGTCGGGGCGACGACGTGGTGGGTGCGCCGCAAGGGGCGCTCGTCATGAACCAGCCGATCGAGCCGAATCCGCCGGCCTCTGCGCCGGAGTCGACCGCGCCGCCGGCGCCGAATGGCGCGCGGCCCGCCGCCAAGCCGGGCTCCTTCGCGCCGATCGCACTCGGCCTCGCGCTGACGATGCTGGTCGCGGTGGCGATCCAGCGGCTGCGCAGCGGCGCAGACGATCCGTCGGCTGATCCTGCGGCTGGCGCCGCAGCGGCGATCGGCAAGGGCGAGAAGCTCGCGGTGTGGGGGCCGATGCCGGAGATCGAGCTGATCGACGCGAAGAACCGCCCCTATCCGCTCGCGCAGCAGCGCGGCCGCGTCACCGTGGTGAACTTCTTCTTCACCGGCTGCCCGGGTCCGTGCGTCGACCTCACCCAGAAGGTGCGCACCCTGCTGGCGAGCTTCCGCGCGGAGCCCGACGTCGACTTCCTCAGCATCAGCGTCGATCCCGAGGCCGACACGCCCGATCAGCTCGCCACCTTCGCGCGCGTGCAGGGCGGCGAGTTCCTGCGCTGGCACTGGCTCACCGGCACGAAGCAGCAGGTCACCGACGTCTGCCTCGGCTTCTTCGCGCCGTTCGGCGAGAAGGATGCGGCGGGCGACATCGTCCACTCGACCAAGCTCTACGTGGTCGATCGCCAGGGACGGATCCGCTCGATGGTGAACACGACGCTCGATCCCGACTGGCTCGCCAGTGCGGCGCATGCGATCCGCCTGCTGCTCGCGGGCGATGCCGGTGCCGACGAGGCGGAGCTGCCTTCGAAAGCGAACTGAGGGCGTCGCCGCGCCCCCTGCCGAGCGATCCCCCAAGAGGTCCGTCCCGCGATGGCGCTGCTCGCCTTCCACCTGCCGACGCTGAACGCCTGCCTCAACGCGCTGGCGGCGCTGCTGCTGGTCTGCGGCTTCGTCGCGATCCGCCGCGGGCAGCGCGAGCGGCACAAGCGGCTGATGCTCGCCGCCTTCGCGACCTCGACCGTCTTCCTGGTCTGCTACCTGATCCACAAGGCGACCGCCGGCCACACCCCGTTCCCCGGCAGCGGCACGGCGAAGACGATCTACCTTGCGATCCTCCTCACCCACACGATCCTCGCCGCGAGCGTCGTCCCGCTGGCGCTGCTGACCATGCGCGCCGCCTTCACGCAGAGGTTCGAGCGCCACAAGAAGCTCGCGCGCGTCACCTTCCCGATCTGGCTCTACGTCTCGATCACCGGCGTCGTGATCTGGTGGTTCCTCTACTCGGGCACCTTCGACCCGCCTGTCGCGCCTGCAAGTCCGGAGGCCGGCGCTCAGCCGCCCGCCGGTGCCGCGGCGCCGCGCTAACCTCCGCCGCCATGTCGCCGCTCGCTCCAGCGCTTGCTCGCTTCGCCGCCACGTTCCGCGCGCCGGGGCGGGAACGCGTCGCAGCGGTGGCTCGCCTCGCGCGCTGGCTCGTGCTGGCGGCGCTGCTGCTCGGCGGCCCGTTGCCGCGCGCGGCGGCGCAATGCGCGATGTGAAAGGACTCCGCCTACGATCAGGTGGATCGTGCCCAAAGCGACCGACTCGGTGCTGCCTTCAATTCGAGCGTCTACCTGATGCTCGGAGTCCCGGCGCTGCTGCTCTGCGGGTTGGTGACGGTGATCGTCGTCAACGTGCGCGCGCGGGCGCGTCTCGAGGGCGACGCGCCGCGCGATCCGTCGTCGGCGCCGTGAGGGCGAACGGGCCGTGACGCTGCCGCCCCCGCCGCCGACCCCGCCGCCGCCATCGCTTCCGGCCGCGCTCCCGTTCGTCAAGCTGCACGGCTGCGCGAACGACTACGTGCTGGTCGATGGCTGCGCGGCGACGCTGCCCGATTGGGGCGCCTTCGCGCGCGCCGCCTGCGATCGCCGCCGGGGCATCGGCGCCGACGGGCTCCTCGTGGTGTTGCCGGCCGCGCCCGCTGCGGACGCGCGCATGGCGATGTTCAACCCCGACGGCAGCGAGGCGGAGATGTGCGGCAACGGGCTGCGCTGCCTCGGCAAGTTCCTCCACGACCGCCGCCGCGTCGGCCGCGAGTTCCGCATCGCGACGCGCGCCGGCGTGGTGGCGATGCAGGTCGAGCAGATCGATGCCGCCGGCCGCGCCACCCGCCTCGCCGCGACGCTCGGCGTGCCCGACTTCCGCCGCGCCGCGGTGCCGATGGCCGGTCCGCCCGAGCTCCCCGCGCGCGACGAGCCGTTCGCCCTGGCGGGACGCACGTTGCGCCTCACCGCCTTGCGGCTCGGCAACCCGCACGCCGTCGTCTTCGTCGACGACGTGGCGCGCTACCCGGTCCACTCGGTCGGACCGGCGCTGGAACGCGACCCGCGCTTCCCGGCGCGCGTCAACGTCGAGTTCGTCGAGGTGGTCGCGAACGGCCGGCTGCGTCAACGCACGTGGGAGCGCGGCGCCGGCGAGACGCTGGCGTGCGGCAGCGGTGCGACGGCTGCCGCCATCGTCGCGCGCCTGGTGCACGGCTTCCCGGCCGACGTCGCCGTCGCGCTGCTCGGCGGCGAGGTGACCGTCCGTTGGGAGGGGGAGGGGCAGCCGGCGACGCTCGCCGGCCCGGCGGTCGAGATCGGCAGCGGGACGCTCGATCCCGCCGCGCTGCTCGCCGACGCCGCGCCGCCGATCGGCTTCGCCGCGCCCGCTCCCGACGCACCGCCGGCCGGTTGAGCGCACCGCGCCGCACCACGAGCCGGCGCATCGCGAGCGCACCTCCTATACTCCCGCGCCGTTCGTCGGGAGGTGCGATGTGAAGCGGTCGAGAGGTGGCGGCGCCGGCAATCCGGCGATGGGCAACGGCGGAGCGGCAGCGGCGGCGCGTGCGCTCGAACCGGCGCCGACCGCGGAGGCAGCGGGCATGGCGAGCGGTGCGCAGCCGAGCGAGGCGGAGGGCTGGTTCTCCGTGAGCCGTGCCGCGCAGTTGCTCGGCCTGCCGCTGCCGCGCATCTTCGACGCGATCCGCGACGGCAAGCTGCAGGTGCGCTTCGAGCCGGGCAAGCCGGGCGAATCGGACAAGCCGCAGGTCACCTCGCCCGAGCTGAAGCAGAAGGCGCTGCAGTCGCAGTCGCCCGCTGGAACGGCGGCGGCGATCGGAGCCGCGCCGCCCAGCGCGCCCGCTCCGACGCCAACCACGTCAGCCACGTCCACCACGTCACCGACGCCATCGACGTCGAGCGCGCCCGCGGCGGTCGCGCCCGCTGCAGCGGCCCGCGCGCCGGCGCCCGAAGCCACACCATCGCTCGAGCCCGCGCTCGCCGACGCGCGGCGCACCGTGCTGCGGCTCGAGAGCGAGGCGAAGGAGACGCGCGCGACGCTCGAGGAACTCGAGGAGCGGCTCGACGCGGCGCTGAAGGCGGTCTACGAGCGCGACGTCCGCATCGCGCGCCTCGAGGCGGAGGTCGCCGCCAACGTGAAGCTGCGCGAAGGGGCGGACGGCTTCATCCGCCACCTCGAACACCGCCTCGACAAGACCGAGGAGCGCTCCGAGGAGAAGGAGAAGGAGATCCGCCGGCTCGCGGTCGGGCTCGGCGAGGCGCGCAGCGAGGTGCGGTTGCTGCGGCCGCCCGACGCTCCGCCGCCGTCGCCGTGGAAGCGGCGCGGGCGCGACGCGCTGCTGCTGCTGGTGGCGGTGGCGATCGGCGGCGCGGTCGGCTACTTCGCGTACCAGATGTCGAGCAAGGAGCTGCCGCTCCAGGCGAGCATCGCGGCAGGCAGCGGAGCGGTGGCGGCATGGATCGTGGCGACCTTGGTCGAGCGGCTGCGGAAGGCGAAGGCGTGAACGAGGCCGTGCGGCGCGCGCGGCGGCTGCCGCGGTCGCTCTTGGCAGGCGTGGCCGCGGGCGTGCTGGCGTGCTGCAGCGAAGCGCCGCCGCCGCCGCCGCTCTTCGAGGGGGCGGCGCCGCTCCGGCTCGCGACGGTCGAGCGCGGCGAGTTGCCGACCCCGCAGGAGATCGAGCAGCTCATTGCTCGCCTCGTGGAGGTCGCGGGCGGCGCCGAGCGGTGGCGGACGCTGCGCTTCAAGCGGGTCGAGGATCTCTACCTGTTGCGCACGGGCAGCCAGCTCGGCAACCAGGTGATCGCGACGACGTGGATGCGCCCCGACCAGACGGTGCGCGTCGAACTCGAGTACCGCGGCGGCGAACGCGAGTTGCGCGTGATGCTGAACCGCGAGGAGTTCGTCCATCCGCAGCTCGGTTCGCTGCAGTACGCGACCGGCGGCACCCAGCAGCACGTCGAGTGGGACTGGGAGGTCGTGCAGCTTCCGTACAACCTGCTCGCCGCCGAGGAACTGAAGCCGCTGCCGTACGAGGGGAGCGGCGCCGATCGACGCATCGGGCTGGCGGTGAAGCTGCCGGGCTTGAGCCCGCCGTTCGAGGCGTGGATCGATCCGGCGGGGCCGGTCGTCGTCGAGGTGCGCACCGAGTTGCCGGTCACCGCCGACCTCTCGTTCCGGACGATGGCGCGCCATCGGCAGCTCTTCTCCGACTGGCGGCGCGTCGACGGCGTGCTGCTCGCGCATCGCCGCGAGATCCACGCCGACGATCGCCGCATCGGGCTGGCGGAGACGCGCAGCTACGACCTCGCCGTGGAGATCCCCGACTCGGTGATCCTGCCGATCCGGCCCGAGCTCCCCGAGCTGCCGAAGTAAGCGCTCCGGCGCGCGCCGAGGGGGTCGACCCCCGGCGCGCGCCGTTCGAGAGCAGCGATCACGAGTCGCAGCGAGCCTCCGGACACCGAGGCTCCGGACACCGCCGCTCAGTGCGGGGTGGTGCCCGACACGGCGTTGGTCATCGCGAGCCCTTCCGGCGCGCCCGGATCGAGCACGATCGCCTGGATGAAGAAGCTCTCGCCGGCCGGAACGTCGCTCGCGATGCAGTCGCTGAAGCTGAACGCGCCGTTGCCGTCGCTGAAGAGCCCCGACAGCACGATGTCGGGCGCCGGCACCAGCACGCCGCCGGCGAACGGGATGCAGGTCGGCGTGAGGCCCACCACGATCCACGCCGGAGCGTTCGGCAGCGCGCCGGTCACGTCGGCGGTGATGAAGGTGAGCGGCCGCATGTCGCCGCTCATCGTCAGCAGCGGTGCGCCGTTGGTGCCGGCGAGCGACTCGCCGAGGTCGGCCCACGCGCCGGTCGGCTCGCTGCGGAAGCGGACGGTGAGGTAGATCTGCGTCGGGTCGACCGTCGCGCCGGCGATGGCGAGGCCGTCGCACGGCGAGACGTCCTGGAACGAGAGGCCGCCGGTGGTGAGAAAGGGGCCGTCGATGCGCGGGCCGGCGAACGGCGTGGCGCGCAGCGCCTGCACGCGCGCCGCGAGCCGGTAGACGCGGCCCGGCTCGAGCGTGGCGTCGAGCGGGTGGTAGTTGCGGTCGTTGCGCGCGCGGATGCCGTAGCTGCGCAGGCCGCCGGCCGCCAGCACCGGGTTCAGCGGATCGGTCACGTCCCACACGAAGAAGTTGGCCGGCACGCCGTTGCAGTCGACCGTCGCGGCGAACTTGCCGTCCAGCACGATCTCCTCGAGGCGCTGCGCCGCCGTCGCGCCGCTCGTGTCGATCTCGAGGCCGACGAACCAGTCGCTCGACGGAGCGGGCACGGGCGCCGCGATCGGCGTGTCGAGGCCGGCCAGCACGAGGCTCTCGTTGACGGTGGTGAGCGGCTCGAGCGGCGCGGCCGGCACGAAGTCGCAGCCGTCGATCTGCACGCGGCCGCTGCGGAAGACGACGATCTCGCGATCGTGCAGCTGCGCGAGGTCCAAGTCGCCGAGCACCGGGTTCACGTGGCGATCGACGCGCACGGTCTTCTGCGCGGCAGTCCCCTTGAAGTCGACGATCAGCCGGAAGTGGACGTCCTTCTCGGGCGCCGGATCGGGATCGATCGGCAGCGCGAAGTGGAGCACGTACTCGTTCTGGTTCAGGTAGCCGGCCGAAGTGGAGACCACCTTGGTGCGGCGGTTGGTGTCGGTCGGGTGGTCGAACGGGACGATCGTCACCTGCGCGCCGAACTCCGACTCGAGGCCGTCGTCGAAGCGGTCGGAGTCGCGCATCACGCGCACGCGCACGTGGCGCTTGCTCTCGAACGGCGTGGTGCCGTCGTAGGTGTAGTTCTCGTAGAGGCGCCCGCGCTCCGCCCAATTGCCGAGCGCCGAGTCGAGGTCGCCGTCCTTGTCGAAGTCGCCCCACGCGGGCGTGGCATCGGTGACGTGACCGGCCGGGATGCTGTGGGTCGCGACCGTGAAGTGGCGATCGCCGCCGCTCTCCTGGAACTGGTTGCGCCGGAAGACCTCGCTCGACGTGACGTCGATGTCGCCGTCGTTGTCCCAGTCCTCGAACGAGAGCCCGAGGCAGAGCCCGGTGTTGAACGAGTCGAAGACGCTCTTCGGCTGGACGACGAAGGTGCCGTCGCCCTTGCTCTCGAACATGCGCACGCCCTTCGTGCTGTCGCAGAAGGCGAGGCAGAGGTCCATGTCGCCGTCCATGTCGTAGTCGAGGAAGCCGCCGCCCTCGTCGAGCACGTTGCTGAACACCACTCCCGAGCCGTTCTCCGTCATCGCCTCGAAGAGCGGGTTGCCCTGCGTCGAGACGTTGCGGTAGATCGTGTTGTTGCAGTAGAGGTCGAGGTCGCCGTCGAGGTCGACGTCGACGAACTCGGCGCCTTCGGGGCGATTCACCGGCTGCGGCGGATTGTCGAGGCCGGCCGGACCGGAGAGCTCCTTGAACGAGTAGACGCCATTCGCGTCGGGGCCCTGGTTGTGGAGGAAGTAGTTCCCCGGGCCGCCGATCCAGTCGGGGTAGACCGGGAAGAACCAGTCGAGGTAGCTGTCGCCGTCGACGTCGGCGACCGAGTTGGTCTCGCACGGCGCCTGCGGCCGCACGTCGACGATCGCGGGATTGCCGGCCACCTCCTCGAAGAGGTCGTTGCCGAGCGCGTGGAGGAAGAAGGCGCCGCCGCTGCGCGGCTCGTCGCAGATGTCGAGCAGCTGGTCGCCGTCGTAGTCGGCCATGGCGCAGCCGTAGCGCGTGATCTTCGTCATCCAGGTCGACAGGTCGACCTGCTTCACCCAGTCGCTGCCGCCGAGGTTGCGCCAGAGCGCCTCGCCGTCGGCGTTCACGACATCGATCCAGCCGTCGTGGTCGTAGTCGCCGAAGCTGATGCCGTAGGTGTTGCCGAACACGAGGCCGGTCGGGAACCGCGAGTTGGTCCAGAGGCGCAGCGGCACGTCGTCGGCGGCGGGGCCGAGGCCCGAGCTCGGCGAGTAGAGCGTCGAGTGGACCGCGAGGACGGCGCCCTGCGTGGTGCCGGGCAGGATGTTGTTGGGCATCCACGCCATGCGCCAGACGTCGCTCGGGCCGGGCGGCAGCGCCGGCGCCCACTCGACGGGGAAGGTGCCGCCGACCAGCGTGTCGTTGCGCCACTCGCGGGAGTAGACGACGTTGGTGATCGGCGCCTTGCCGTTGTTGCGCAGCGTCACGCCGATCACGAGCGCGCCGGTGAACGGACAGAAGGAGAAGGTGTGCTCGATCTCGAGCGCACCGACGCTGCTGACCATCACCGCGCCGCCGGCGGTGAAGCTGCTGCTGACCGGGGTCACCGGCGTGCGCCGCGCGTAGTCGGCGATCGGGCCGGCGCCCACCGCGCTCACATGGCCACCGAGCCGGTCGAACGAGACTCCGAACCACTCGGCCGTCCCGCGCGTGAACTCGATCATCGGGCCGTAGGTGGTGCAGAGCCCTTCGGCGGGCGGCGCCACCATCACTCCGATCGGATCGAGGCGGACGGCGTAGTCGCCGTTGCTGATCGTCTGGCCCGCGGCAGCGGAGGCGAAGGCCGCGAGCGCGCAGGGGAGAGCGAACGGCCAGCGTCGAGTCTCGGGGTGCATCGTCGTCGACTCCTCGAAAGGGGGGCGAGCCAAGGTGAGCCGCGAGCCGGAGTGGGGCGAGGGACCGGCGCGACGGCAAGTCGGGTCGCGGAACCTTGCAGTAGCCAGTGCTCCGGTGGCGGTGACGAAGCGCTCCAAGTCTTTGCAAAACTGACACTTACGGAAAACCGGTAGGCGCCGATGCCGCGCCTCCGAAGGGGCGCCGGTCCGCGGACGTCGGCGCGCGGCCTAGCGCGGCCGCACGCGTGAGCCTTCCTCCTCCGGCGCGATCGAGAGCGGAGCTCCCGCCGACTCGGCGAGCCACTCGCCGTCGTTCGCGAGCGCGATCGCGGTGATCGATGGCGGCCGCGCCTCTTCGATCGCCGACCGTTCGTCCATCGTCAGTGCGAACGAGCCGCTGCGGGTCGGCTCCGCGAAGCGCCGCCGCAGCCACGGGTGGGGCGGGTCGCCGCCGAGTTCGAGCTGCAGCTGCGCGATCGGCGCGGTCGCGGACCAGCAGACACGCGTCGGCGGTGCGTCGAGCGTGCCGCACGGCGCCAGGATTTCGACGCGCATCGAAACCGAAGGTGCGTCGTACCACGCTGCTCGTGACGACGCCGCAACACCGAGCGCGGCGGCCAGCACGACCTGGACGATCGGCACGACCCGGTGGCGCAGCACGAACCGGTGCAGCGGCACGCGTCGCGGGCGAGCCGTGGGCTCCAGCCCCCGACTCCCGCGCGCTTCTCCGGTTCGTTGGCAGCTTGTGGCCACTCTCGACCCCCGTACAATGCCCGCCCTTCCACGACACCCACGGTCACGCAGTTCGCCGCACGTTCCTCGCCGCAACTCCACGTCCTGTCCCCGCCGGTCGTTCCCGGGGCGCGACGCTGGCTCGATCCGCGATCCGGTTTCGCCGCACGCACGCTCGCTGGTTCGTTGTCTGGTTCGCTGTCTGGCAGGTCTGCCGATCGACTGGGATTCCTCGGCGCGACGGCGCCGAAGCTCCGCTCGATCGGGTCGACCCTCCGCAACTGCCGAGGCCCGCTCATGAAGAAGGAAGCCCGGCCGCGGCGGCTGCTCGTCCCGTTCGGGACGGCGGTCGCCCTGGCGACGTTCGGTTCGCCGCTCCTCGCCCAGTTCGGGCCGAATCGACCGCCCACCGTCATCCGCGGAGGGACGGTGCATGTCGGCAACGGTGACGTCCTCGCCAACGGGACGGTCATCCTGCGCGGCCGCGAGATCGAGGCGGTCGGCGTCGACCTGCCGGTGCCCGAAGGGGCGAACGTCGTCGACGCGACCGGCAAGCACGTCTACCCCGGGCTGATCGACGTCGAGTCGACCCTGCTCCTCGACCCGGAGAGCCGCGCGATCGGCGAGGGCAGCCTCACCAGCCGGGTCGCGGACGCACTCGATCTCTTCGATTCCGACGCGATGAGCGCGGCGTGGGGCGGCGGCGTCACGACGGTCGGCGTCGTCTCGCGCCGCGCACTGTTCGACGGCGCGCGCGCGGTGGTGAAGCTGAAGCGGGCGCGCGGCGGCGACGTCTTCCTGCGCGAGGAGGGGGACTTCGCGGTCACCTTCGGCGGGAACGTCGGTCGGCCGTCGATGCGGCTGCGCGAATGGAAGACCTTCGGCGAGCAGCTCGCCGCGACGCAGAAATACATCGAGGCGTGGGACGAGTACGCCGAGAAGCTCGAGGAGTACAAGAAGGAGCTCGAGAAGTCGGCCAAGGAGGGGACCAAGCTCTCCGCTGACAAGAAGGACGAAGCGGCCCCGAAGCCCGAGGCGCCGAGCGGCCCCGGTGCCGGCGGCCCTGGCGACGGCGGCCGGCGCGGCCCCGGCGGCGAGGGGCGACGCCCCCGTCCCGGCCGCGTCCACACCCACGACACGCCCTTCCTCAACTGGCTGCGCGACACGCTCGGCTGGATGTGCGACTGCGGCCTCCCGAGCGACGGCGGCCGCCGCGAGGCGCACGACCACCACGCGCTGACGCTGACCGACGGCGTCTCCTACGCCGAGCTCCTCGAGGAGCCCGCCAAGCCCGAAGGGGGTGACGCGAAGAAGGAGGAGCCGAAGAAGCCGGGCCGCCCCAACCGCGAAGAGCCGCGCGAGGCGCTGCGCAAGGTGCTCGAAGGCAAGGCGGGCGTGAACGTCTACTACGGCGGCGCCGCCGACCTGCAGAACCTCCTCGACCTGCTCGCCACGTATCCGCTGAAGGTGAGCGTCACCGGCGGCGGCGAGGCGGCCGACCTCGCCGACCAGCTCGCTGCCCGCTCGATCACGGTCGTCGTCGTGCAACCGCACGACCTCGGCAGCGACGACCTTGACGCGGCCGCGACGCTTGCCGACGCGGGCGTCACCGTCGTGCTGACCACGGCCGGGCGCTCGCCCGAGGCGACCCGCCACCTGTCGCTCAGCGCCGCGGCGGCCGTCGCCGGCGGCCTGCCGAGCGAGGAGGCGCTCGCCGCCATCACGTCGCGCGCGGCGACGCTGCTCGGCGTCGGCGACAAGGTGGGCAGCCTCGAGGCGGGCAAGCACGCCGACGTCGTCATCAGCCGCGGCGAGCTCTTCTCGTCGTCGGCGGTCATCGAACGGGTCTTCGTCGAGGGGGCGAGCGTGCTGCAGCGCTGACCGATCGCCGCGCTGCGCGACCGTTCGACCTCGCAAGACAGGAGCTCCGACAAGCACATGCTCGCGATTCCCCTCCTTGCCGCGTTCGCGATCGCCTCGGGCCCGCCGCCCGCGGCCTCGCTGCGCCAACCCGCCCCCGTCGCGCTGCGCGTCGATGGCGTCGTGCAGCCCGATGGCTCGCTCGGCGCGGGCGGCTGGATCGTCGTGCGCAACGGCCGCATCGAGTCGCTCGGCGGCGCCGCTCCGCCGGCCGGTGCGGCGACCTTCGAGTTCCCGGGCGGCATCGCCTGCGCCGGGATGGTCGACGTCGCCACCTCGCTCGGGGCCGCCGGTCAGCTCGCCGAGCCGGCGCGCGCCTTCACTCCCGATGTCGCCGCGGCCGACGCCTTCGAGCCCGACCACTCGAGCTTCCTCGCCGCCGCGCGCTCCGGCGTGACGACCGTCGCGTTGACGCCGAGCGGCGACAACATCGTCGGCGGCCGCCTCGCGCTGCTGCGCACGCGCGACGACCACGGCCGCGGCGCAGTGCTGGTCGGCCCCGGGCCGCTGCGCTTCACCTGGAGCGACGAAGCGTTCCCCGGCGACCGCGTGCCGACCTCGCGGATGGGCGCGCTGCCGCGGCTGCGCGAACTCCTCGCGCAGGACGCCACCAAGACCGCCGGCGCGAGCCTCGTCGCCGTGCAGACGCCCGACCAGATCCGCACGGCGCTCGATGCGTTCAGCGCCGCCGGCCGCTCGATCGCGCTGCTGCAGCCGATCCATCCCGAGGACGCGCTCGACCTGCTGCCGGGCCGCGCGCAGGCGGTGGTGCTCGGCGCGTACGACCTCGACACGCCGGAGCGCGAGACGCGGCTGCCGAAGCTCCTCGCCGAGCGCGCGGTGCCGGTCGCCTTCACCGCCAACGGCGATGGCGCGGCGCTGCGCCTCACCGCGGCGCTCGCCGTCCGTTCCGGGCTCGATCCGAAGGCGGCGCGCCTCGCGCTGACCGCGGTGCCGGCGCGCCTCCTCGGCGCCGACGGCGATGCCGGGACGCTCGAAGCGGGCAAGCGCGCCGACCTCGTCGTCTACGGCGGCGACCCGCTCGACCTCGCCGCGAAGATCCATCTCGTGCTGGTCGGCGGCGCCGCTGTCGCCAAGAAGGAGACGCCATGATCCTGGCGCCCATGATCCTGGTGCAGAGCTTCCTCGCACCGGGCGCCCTCGCGCTCGCCGCGGTCCACGCGGCGGACAGCGTGCCTGCCGATCCCTCGGCGCAGAAGCTGCGCGCCGACGCGCTGGTGCTGCAGGCGGCCGAGGTGCACGTCGGCGACGGCACCGTCTTCAAGCCGGGCCTCGTGATCCTGCTCGACGGCAAGGTGGTCGCGGCGGGCCAATCGCTGCCACTGCCGGCCGGCGCGAACGTGATCGACTGCGGCAACGCGGTGATCACGCCGGGCCTCGTCGACGCGGCCTGCCAGCTCGGCACCTCGGCGCTGTTCGGCTCGGCCGAGCAGGGCAGCGAGGTGATCCCGCAGCTCGACATGTGGGACGCGCTCGACCTCTACTCGAAGGACTTCGAGCGGCTGGTCGCCGACGGCGTCACCACCGTCTTCATCACCGGCGAAGCGTCGTCGGTGATCTCGGCGAAGGGCACGGCGGTCAAGACCGGCGGCCCGATCGGCGAGCGGCGCGTCGCGGTGAAGCCGATCGTGAAGGCGACGCTCGGCCCCGAGAGCTCGCAGCGCGGCGCCGGCAACCGCAGCCCGAGCCGCTTCGGCGGCGTCAACTACACCGCCCGCCGCCCGACCACCCGCATGGGCTCGGCGTGGGTCTTCCGCAAGGCGTTCCACGACGCGATCGCGTTCCGCGACGCCGGCAAGCCGAGCAACGACGGCCTCGAGCCCGACGCGATGCGCGCGCTCGCCGACGTGCTGGCCGGCAAGACGGCGCTGCGCATGCAGGTCCGCGAGGCGCTCGACTTCTACACGTCGGTGAAGCTCGCCGACGAGTTCGGCCTGTCGTTCACCTACGAGTACGCCACCGAGGCGGCGCAGTGCATCGACCTGCTCGTCGCGCGCAAGCTGCCGGTGATCTTCGGCCCGGTGCGCACGACCGACTCGACCTTCGAGCAGTTCGAGGCGGCGCAGCCGGCGCTCGACACGGCGCGCCTGCTGGCCGAGAAGGGGGTCCCCTTCTGCCTCACCGCCTCCGATGCGAGCGGCGAGGGCGGGCTGCCGCGCCAGGCCGGCGTGGCGATCCGCAACGGCCTCGATCGCGCGCGGGCGCTGCGCGCGGTCACTTCCGATCCTGCCGCGATGGTCGGGCTCGAGGGCCGCGTCGGCCGCCTCGCTCCCGGCCTCGATGCCGACCTCGTCGTCTGGAACGGGATGCCGTTCGACGACACCGCGAAGCCGGTCCTCGTGCTGATCCACGGCCGGCCCGTCCTCGACCTGCAAGGCAAGTTCCGCAAGGAGAACTCGTGATGGTCCTCTCGTCGCTCCTCGCCGCTTCCCTCCTCGCGGCGACCACGGCACTCGGCGATTCGGCGGCGGTGCGCGGCGGCACGATCCTGCAGCCCGACGGCACGCGCATCGAGAAGGGGATCGTCGTCATCGAGGACGGCAAGGTCACCGCGGTCGGCGGCCCCGAGACGCCGATCCCGGCGGCGGCGACCGTCCTCGAAGCGGACGGGAAGGTCGTCTTCCCCGGGATGATCCTCGCCCACACGCAGGTCGGCCTCGACATCCCGAACGAGAACATGCCGATCGCGCCGTTCGTGAACGTCTACGACTCGATCGAGCCGAACTCGGCCGAGTACGAGGAGTGCCTGCGCACCGGCATCACGACGGTGCACGCGATCCAGGGCAACAACACGGTGATCGGCGGCCTGTCGCGGATCATCCGGCCGCAGGGCGACATGGTCGAGTACATGACCGTGCGCCCCGACTACGCGCTGAAGATCTCCATCACGCCGCGCAACGGCTTCAACCGCATGACGCAGCTCGCCGAGCTGCGGCGCGCCTTCGCCGACCTGAAGGCGCACGTCGACGCGGTCGCCGAGCGGCGTTACGAGGAGGAGCAGAAGAAGAAGGAGGAGAAGGTCCTCGTGCTGCCCGACGAGGCGGCGAAGCAGGGCCTCGCGCACGTCACCATCGACGACCTCGACGCGCGCTGGCGGACGCTCTGGCGGGCGAGCAAGGGCGAGATCCCGCTCTTCGTCCACTGCGATCGCGCCATGGACGTCAGCAACGGCATCGCGTGGCTGCGCGAGGCGAAGCTGCTCGAGAAGGCGGTCTTCGTGGTCGGCACCGAGGCGCACAAGGCGGCGGGCGCGCTGAAGCAGGCGGGCCGGCCGGTGATCCTCTCGGGCGCCCTCGTCCACAAGGAGACCGACCCGCTCACCGGCAAGGAGAGCGAGGTCTTCGTCCCGAAGGTCTTCGCCGATGCCGGCCTCCCGTTCGTGCTGCAGCCCAACGGTTTCGCCTTCAACGCCGACGGCCTCCTCTGGTACCAGGCGGCGCGCTGCGTGCGCGAGGGCGTGGCGCGCGACGTCGCGCTGAAGTCGGTGACGCAGTGGGCCGCCGACGCGATCGGCATGGGCGACACGCTCGGCTCGATCGCGCCCGGCAAGTGGGGCAACGTCGCGATCCTCTCGGGCGATCCGCTCGACCAGGCGACGGTGGTCGAGAAGCTCCTCCTCGAGGGGCGCCTCGCCTACGACCGCGCGACCGATCGCCGGCTGAAGGAGCTCGCGACGGGCCAGGAACTCGCCGCTCCGTCGGCGGAGGCGGCGCCGACCGCAGCGCCGGCCGCGCCCGCCGCGCCCGCCGCGCCCGCCACCGAGCCGCCCGCCGCGCCGCCGGCCGGCGGTGGTTCGGGCTCGGGCAAGTGATGCCGCTCCGCGTGCCGCAAGGAGAGTCCTGACATGGTGCATCGCACCGCTCCCATCCTGGCCGCGACGGCCGCGCTGCTCGGCGCGGCGCTGCTGCCGACGGCGAGTCGCGCGGCCGAGCCGCTGCGCGCGGCGCCGCGATCCGCGCTGCCGCCCGCCGCGGCTTCCTGGCTCGGCGGCGATCCGCCGGCCAAGCTCTTCGTGAAGGCCGGCCGCATCTGGACCGGCGCGCCGGAGGGCTCGAAGGTCGCGCCCTACCTCTCGCCGGGCGCGCTGCTGATCGTCGACGGCAAGGTCGCCGAAGTGGCGGCCACGCTCGAGGCGCCGCCCGACGCGGTGGTGCTCGACCTCGGCGACGCCGTCGTGATGCCGGGGCTGATCGACGCGACGACCACGCTCGGTGGCTCGTCCGACTTCATCGCCAACTCGGTCTGGAAGGACGACGCGGTCGCGGCCCACTTCGATCCGGCCGACAGCTTCGACTCCTTCGCCGATTGGCGGCCGACGCTGCTCGGCGGCGTCACCACCGTCTACCTCTCCTGCGGCGAGCGGCGCCTCGTCAGCGGGCAGGGCGCGGTCGCCAAGCTCGCCTCGCGCGGCGGCGGCCCCGAGTTCCTCGCGCGCCAGTCGGCGCTCGAGATCAACCTCGGCGCGCAGAGCCTGCAGCCGCCGGCGCGCGTCGACCCGCCGCTGCCGCCCGCCGCCGACCAGCCGATCCTCCCCGCCGAGCGCCAGCTGCCGACCACCCGCGTCGGCCAGCTGCTCGGCGTGCGCGAGGCGTTCGCGCGGGCGCGCGGCACGCTGGCGAGCGGCGACCTCTCCGGCCAGGCGCTCGCCGCCGCCGTGCAGGCGCGCCGTCCGCTGCGCATCACCGCCGACGAGGCGGCCGAACTGCTGCGCGCGACGCAGCTCGCGCGCGAACTCGGCCATCCCGCGATCATCGTCGGCGCCGCCGAGGGGGCGCTGGTCGCCGACCAACTGGCGGCGGCGCGCTACCCGGTCGTCGTCGAGATCGGCCTCTCGCTCGAGCGTCCGCCGGCCGAGCGCGGCATGCCCGACGTCGACGCGCCGCGCCTGCGGCCCGAGTCGGCCGCCGAGCTGGTGCGCCGCGGCGTGAAGGTCGCGCTGGCGACGCCGCCCGGCGCCGCGCCGTCCGATCTGCTGCTGGCGGGCGCCATCGCGCTGCGCGGCGGGCTCACGACGGAGCAGGCGGTCGCGGCGCTGACGCGCGTGCCGGCCGAGCTGCTCGGCGTCGGCCACCGCGTCGGCTGCCTGATGCCCGGCAAGGACGCCGACTTCGTGGTGCTCTCCGGCGAGCCGTTCCTGCGCAGCAGCTACGTGCAGAAGGTCTTCGTCGAGGGGCGCCTCGCCGCCGAACCGGCCGCTGCGACGAGCCGCGCGACGGCGGGTCGCGGCGGCGGCACCGTAGTGATCCGCGGCGGCACCGTGCTCACCGGCGTCGGCGAGCCGATCCGCGGCGGCGGCGTGGCGATCCGTGACGGCCGCATCGTCTCCGTCGGCGCCAACGTCGCGATCCCGCCCGGCGCGCGCATCATCGACGTCGGGCCCGACGCGGTCATCACGCCCGGCTTCCTCGACGCGAACTCGCACCTCGAGTACGGCGAGGATCGCACCAACCTGAGCCTCGACTTCGACCTGCTGCAGGCGGTCGCCGGCGCCGACGAGATGGCGCTCGAAGTGGCGCGCCACGGCGTGACGACGGCGCTGGTGCAGACGTGGCAGGCGCACCAGGCCGGCTCGCGCATCGTCGCCCTCAAGACGGCGGGCACGACGCGCGCCGCGCGCGTGGTCGACGGTCTCGCCGGCGTGAAGATGTTCTGGCGCGGCCCGTTCGATCCGCTGCTGACGGCCGAGCGCTACCGCGGCCAGCTCGGCGAGGCGAAGCGCTACTCCGACGCGTGGATCAAGCACGCCGAAGAGCTCGCCAAGTGGAACGAGGAACAGAAGAAGAAGAGCGCCGAGCAGGCGGCGGCCGAGGCGGCCAAGGCGGCCGAGCCGAAGAAGGACGAGGCGCCCGCCGAGGTGTCGAAGGAGAAGAAGGCCGACCCGGTCACCGGCAAGTGGACGGTGACGGTCTCGGGCGGCCCGATGCCCGAGCCGATGAGCGGCTCGATGAACCTGAAGCTCGACGGCGACAAGGTGAGCGGCACCTTCGCCGCGCTGTTCGGCGACGAGGACGATCCGCGCAACGTGGCGGGCTCGCTGTCGGGCAAGACGCTCACGCTCGAGATCGACGTCGACATCCCGATCGGCAAGCCGACCATCGAGACCGAGCTCGACGCCGACGACCACATGGTCGGCAAGCTGAAGCTCGGCGATCGCTTCGCGTTCGACTTCTCCGCGGTGCGCACCGACAAGACCTTCGTCGAGGTGGTCACCGTCTCGAAGGGCAAGAAGAAGAGCGCCGACGGCAGGCCGGCCGCGCCCGACTTGAAGCCGGAACTCGAGCCGTTCCGCCGCGTCTTCGCCGGCGAGATCCCGATCCTGCTCGAGTGCGACTCGGCGGTCGGCATCAAGCACGCGCTCAAGGTCTTCGCCGAGTTCAAGGTCGAGGTCGTGCTGCTCGGCGCCGACGAGCTGCACCGGCTCCCGCTCGCCGACTGGAAGGGGATCGTGAAGGGGATCGTCGTCCCCGAGGTGATCGAGGTGCCGCGCACGGTCGCGATCGTCGGCGAGGCGCCGGCGCCCGCGGGCGGCGACGGTCCGCGGCGGCCGCGGCCGCAGGGCGATGCGGCGCCGGCCGCGCGCCCGGTCGAGTCGAGCGCGTCGCGCGAGCGGTGGGTGCCGGCGGCCGAGTGGTCGGCGCTCGGGATCCCGGTCGCGTTCCAGAGCAACGGCATCACGACGGCGCGCGGCCTCGCGCTGAACGCCGCCTACGCGGTGCGGCTCGGCATGGACCCGCGAGCGGCGTTGCGCGCGCTCACCATCGATCCGGCGCGCATGTTCCACATCGAGGACGCGGTCGGCTCGCTCGAGCCGGGCAAGCACGGCGACGTGCTGGTCTTCTCGGGCGACCCGTTCGAGTTCAGCTCGCGGCTGCAGAAGGTCTTCGTCGCAGGTGAAGAGATCGCGCTGGAGATGAAGCCATGAGCCTCTCGCTCGGATGGTTCGCGCCCCTGCTGGTCGCGCCGCTCGCGCCGTACTCGGGCGAGGCGAGCGATGCCGCCGTTGCGGCGCCGCTGGTGGCGCCGGCCGCTGCAGCTCCTGCTGCATCTCCCGCGACATCTCCTGCGGGCATCGGCGGGGCGCCGCGGTGGGGGACCGCTGCGGAGCCGGCGCCACGTCTCGCCATCGTCGTCTCGAAGGTGATGACGGTCGCCGAGAACGATGCGGTGGTCGACAACGCGGTGATCCTCGTGAAGGACGGCCGCATCGAGAAGGTCGGCCGCCAATCGGAGGTGGCGATCCCCGAGGGCTACCAGGTCATCGACGGCAAGGGGCTCTGGGCGGTGCCGGGCTTCGTCGACTGCCACGACCACGTCGGCGGCGGCCTCTCCGACCTGAACGACGGCGTCTACCTCAGCAACCCGGGCCTCGACTCGCTGCACACGATCGACCCGGAGAACGAGAACGTCCGCAACGCGCTCGCCGGCGGCGTGACGACCGTGCTGGTGATCCCGGGCTCCGGCAACAACATGTCGGGCTTCGGCACCATCATCAAGACGTGGGGCCGCTCGATCGACGACGTCGTCGTGCGCTCGCCCGGCTCGCTCAAGATCGCGCAGTCGGGCAACCCCGAGCGCTACTGGTACGGCATCGGCCGCTCGTTCATGAACTGGAACACGCGCGACACGCTGCTGCGCGCGAAGAAGTACCACTCGGCGTGGAAGGCCTTCGAGGAGGGGCGCGGCGCGAAGCCGGAGTACAGCCCCTACTTCCACGGCTTCCGCGGGCTGATCGACAAGAAGTTCCCGGTGACGGTCCACACGCAGATCTACCAGGTCGTCGCCGAGACGATCCAGATGCTGCACGACGAGCTCGGCCTCTGGACCGTGCTCGACCACTCCGAGTTCGACGCTTGCGAGCTCGGCGCCGAGACGGCGAAGCGCGACATGTTCGTGATCGTCGGCCCGCGCTCGATCCACTACGACCGCCGCGATCGCCGCATCGCCGGCCTGTGCGCCGAATGGCTGCGCACCGGCAACGGCAAGCAGAAGCTCGGCGTGAACACCGACGCGCCGGTCCTGCCGCAGGAGAACCTGCCGCTGCAGGCGACCTACGCCGTGCGCTTCGGCCTGCCGCGCGAGCGCGGGCTGCCGGCGCTGTCGCGGGTGCCGGCGCAGGCGCTCGGCATCTTCGATCGCGTCGGCTCGCTCGAGGCGGGCAAGGACGCCGACATCGCGCTGTGGACCGGCGACCCGGTCGATCCGTCCAGCGCGTGCCTGTTCACCGTGGTGAACGGCCGCATCGCGTACGACTCGAAGACCATGGGCCGGCGGTATTGATCCGCGACGAGGAACGTCCATGCGCACCCTGACCCGCAAGCTCTCCGTCGCGCTGCTGCTGGCGCTCGCTGCCGGACCCGTTCCGGTCGCCTTCGCCGCGCGGACGACCGCTCCCGATGCCGGCGATCGCTACGTCGCGATCCGCTGCGGCAAGCTGATCACCGGCACCGGCGAGGAGAAGAGCGACGTCACGCTCCTCATCAAGAACGGCAAGGTCGAGCTGATCGGCGAGAAGGTCGAGCTGCCCTTCCCGTGCGAGGTGATCGACGCCAGCAAGATGGTGGTGATGCCGGGCCACGTGCACGCGCACAGCCGCCTCTCGCTGCTCGACTACCAGCGGCAGGGGATGCGCGCCGATGTGAAGGTCGCCGACGAGTTCCTGCCGGGGCCGGGCGCCTTCGATGCGGCGCTCGCCGCGGGCTTCACCACGCTGCAGCTGGTCGCGCCGGGCGCGAGCGGAATCCCGGGCCGCTGCATGGTGGTGCGCACCGCTGACGTCGGCGACGGCTACGTGATCGACGACGAGGGGGCGATCAAGGCGAACCTCGTCAACGTCGCGCAGGATCGCCGGATGCTGAGCGAGGCGATCGGCGGCGCCAAGCGCGAGATCGAGAAGGTCGAGAAGGCGCGCGCCGAGTTCGAGGCGAAGAAGAAGGCCGCCGAGGAGCAGAAGAAGAAGGAGGAGGAGGCGAAGAAGCAGCAGGGGCAGGCGCCGCAAGGCGGGGCTCCGGGCGCGCCCTCCGGCGGGCCGCCGAACGCGCCGCCCAACGCTCCTCCGAACGCTCCCCCGTCGGGGCCGAAGGCGGGTGATCCGCCGAAGCCCGAGGAGGCGAAGCCCGAGGCGAAGAAGGAGGAGACCTTCCAGCCGCCGCCGATCGCGCCGCAACTGCAGCCGTTCGTCGACCTGGTGCAGAAGAAGCCGGGCAGCTCGCTCTTCGTGAAGCTCGGCGGCGCGACCACCTACCTCCACTGGCTCGAGGTGGCGAAGGAGCACGAGGTCGCCCACGTCCTCTATCCGGAGGTGTCGCGCGCCTTCAACTGGCCGCAGGCCTTCTCCGGCGTGCCGGGCACGGACCTCCACTGGGTCGCGGACAAGGTCGGCGAGAACAAGGAACTGGTCGTGCTGGCGCCCTGGCTCTCCTACATCCAGGGCAGCATCGACCTCGTCAACGTGCCGGCGAAGTTCACCGCGGCGGGGGCGCGCGTCGCCCTGACGCCGCCGTCCGACGCCGCCGACGTGCTGGGGGCGTACCGCTTCCAGGTGGCCGAGCTGGTCAAGAACGGCATGAAGCGCGCCGACGCGATCGCCGCGATGACGAAGCATGCGGCCGAGGCCGCCGGCGTCGGCGCGGAGCTCGGCACGCTCGAGCCGGGCAAGCGGGCGAACTTCATCGTGCTGACGGCCGACCCGTTCGACGCGCAGGCGTCGCTCGAGCGCGTCGTCGTCGAGGGCAAGGTGGCGTGGACGCGCGCGCCGAAGAGCCGGAGCTGATGCCCATGCGATCCTCGCTGAAGATGCTCGCCGCCCTCGTCGCTGCAGCCGCGCTCGCCTTGCCGGCGCGCGCGCAGTTCGCCGTCGCCGAGGACGCGCCGAAGAAGCCGGACGGCAGCGCCAAGCCCGACGAGAAGAAGGGCGAAGAGAAGAAGGACGACAAGAAGAAGGACGAGAAGAAGGATCGCTGGCTCGCCATTCTGAACGGCGACGTCCACACGATCTCCGACGGCGTGCTGCGCGGCGCGACGCTGCTCTGCAAGAACGGCAAGATCCACGCGCTCGGCTACGGCGTCGAGGTCCCGAAGGAAGCGGCGACGATCGACGCGACCGGGCTGCACCTCTATCCCGGCCTGATCGCGGTCAACTCCGCGCAGGTGATCGGCGCCGAGCCGCTCGACCTGACCACCGACGTCTTCTCCTACAACGTCACCTTCGGCCTGGCGTGCGGCTGGACGACGATCGTCTCCGGCAACAGCGCCGGCAAGCTCACCTACGGCACGCTCGACGGGCTCCTGCTGCGCAGCAACCTGCTGATGCGCATGAGCTACCAGAGCGGCGACGAGCGCCGCCGCGTGCGCGACGACTTCGAGAACGCGCGCGAGTTCCTCCGCAAGCGCAAGCTCTTCGAGCAGCAGCGCGCCGCGAACCAGCCGGCCGAGGAGCCGAAGCCCGACGGCGTGAACCAGGAGTACCTGAAGCTGCTCGGCGGGGACGCCATCGCGCGCTTCGACGCCTTCACGGCGGAGGACCTCCGCTCGATCGCGAAGCTGGTCACCGAGTACGGCTTCAAGGCGGTCGTCTTCGGGGCGACGGAGGGGTGGATCGTCGCGGAGGAGCTCGGCCGCGCCGGCATCTCCTGCGTCGTCACGCCGATGACGCCGCGCGTCGAGCGCGACCCGCGGTTGAACCGCCCGAACGGCGCGACCATCGAGAACGCCGCGCTGCTCTGGAAGGGCGGCGTGAAGGTGGCGGTGATCCCCGCGACGGCGCGGCTCGGGACCGATGGCCTCGTCGAACGCGACCTGCGCACGCCGACGCTCGAGGCGGCCTTCGCGGTGCGCGGCGGGCTGCCGCGCGAGGCCGCCGAGGCGGCGCTCACCCTCAATGCGGCGCGCGTGCTCGGCATCGACGACCGCGTCGGCTCGCTCGAGGTCGGCAAGGACGCCGACGTGATCCTCCTCGACGGCGAGCTGCTCGACTACGAGAGCTTCGTCTACTACGCCGTGGTGAACGGTCGCCTCGCCTACGACAAGGCGAAGGAGTCGCTCTTCCGCGATCTGCGCCCGCGCCCCTCGACCTACCAGGAGCCGAAGCCCCCCGAGCCCCCGAAGGAGGAGGCGAAGACGGAGGAGAAGAAGGACGAGGGGAAGAAGGAAGAGAAGAAGGAAGAGGGGAAGAAGGAAGGCGAGGGCGAGGCGAAGAAGGACGGGGGCGAGAAGAAGCCGGACGAGACGCCGAAGCCGGAAGAGAAGAGTGCGTTGGAGCTGACGAGCTGACGCTCGCAGCTCAACGCCGCGCCGGCGGAGACTGCGCTGCGCGCAGCTCGCCTCTCGGGTCTTGCAGCTGACATTCGGCGCGAGGCGCCGAATGCAGCTGAAGCGAGCGCGGGCGCGCGGCTGGGGGTACCCAGCGCGCGGCGAAGGCGAGCGGCTGCGGGTACGCAGCGCTCGCGCAGCAGGTGGCGGGGAGAAAACGGCGGTCGGAACCGCACAGGTGGCGGGGGGAAAACGGCGGTCAGAACCGCACTCCGTCGCGATGAGCCGTCGGGCGCGCGGCTGGGGGTACCCAGCGCGCGCGCTGAAAGCGGGGGGCGCAGCGAGCGGCTGCGGGTACGCAGCGCTCGGCAGGTGGCGGGGCGGTTGCACCACGCCCGGCGTCGCGCGCCCAGCGTCCGGGCTTTGCGCCGCGGCCCGCGGCCTTGGCACCAGTCGAAAACGACCGAGCGACGCGCGAGACGATGATAGTTGACGCGTCAACTATATGTGCTATCGTCACGGCATGAAACGAGCGACGACGACGCAGGAGGCGATCCAGCAGACGCGGCCGTTCCGGTCGGCGGGGCAGGAGGCGGTCGTCGCGCTGTTCCTCGCCTCGGAGGCGCTGAAGAACCGCGTCGCCAAGGTCCTCGCCGCTCGCGACGACATCACGCTCCAGCAGTACAACGTGCTGCGCATCCTGCGCGGCGCCGGCGCCGAGGGGCTGCCGACCCTCGACATCGTCGAGCGGATGATCGAGCAGACCCCGGGGATCACCCGCCTGATCGATCGCCTCGAGGGCAAGTGCTTCGTCGAGCGCTACCGCCTCGAGCGCGACCGCCGCCAGGTCTGGTGCCGGCTCACGGCGGAGGGGGCGGCGCTGCTCGCCGATCTCGACGCGCCGATGGACGCGCTCGACTCCACGGCACTCGACTGCCTCTCGGCGCGCGAACTCGCCACGCTGATCGGGCTGCTCGCCCGCATCCGCAACCACCAACCCGAGGCGTGAGCGGCTCGACCGCTCGCGACTTCCCTTCGCCCCCCTCGCATGGAGAAATAGATGACAGATCAACCAACTCCTTCCCGCCGCTCGCCCCCCTCCGGCGCCGCGCCGCTCGCTGGCTCCGGCGTCGCTGCCGCTGCGCGCGCGGCTCACGGCCCCGGCTCTGCCGCTCCCGCCTGCACCGCCACCTCGCCCGAGCGGCTCGGCTGCCGGCTCCACCGCCTCCTCTTCGGCACCGGCTCCCACTGGAGCGGCCTCTTCCTCCGCCTCGCGCTGGCCGTCGTCATGTTCCCGCATGGCGCGCAGAAGGTGCTCGGCTGGTGGGGCGGCTACGGCTTCGACGGGACGATGGGCTTCCTCACCGGCACCGTCGGGCTGCCGTGGATCGTCGCGCTGCTGGTGATCGCGATCGAGTTCCTCGGCCCCATCGCGCTGGCGATCGGCGCGCTCACCCGTCTCGCCGCGCTCGGCATGGTGGCGGTGATGGTCGGGGCGATCGCCACGGTCCACGCGAGCCACGGCTTCTTCATGAACTGGAGCGGCGCGCAGCAGGGCGAGGGGTTCGAGTACCACCTGCTCGTGATCGGCATCGCGCTGGCGCTCCTCACCGGCGGCGCCGGCCGCTTCTCGCTCGACCACCGTTTCGCGCGCGGGCGCGCGGCGTGACGGCCGTCGCCGCCCGTCCCCGCTCGACGGCGGGGGGCGGGCGGTGCCGCGTGCCACGCTCCATGAGCCACGCGTCACGAGCCTCGCGCCGCGGCACCTCCGAATCGAGGCCGCCGCCGGCGCGCGACGCACGCGAGCGCCGCGAGCGCGCTGAAGCGACCGAACAGCGTTCGCGGCTCGCGCTCCATCGGCGCGCCCGCCCTCAGCTCGCCGCGAAGAGGCGGTCCATCTGCTTCGCGATCTGCTCGAGCCGCTTGCGGTCGCCGCCGGCCACTTCGGCGGTCGCCCACCGGCCGCCGGGCGCCGTCGAGTAGCCGCAGCCGTCGAGCGCCTTCATCACCGCCGTCCAGTCGACGCTCCCCTCGCCGAGCTCGACCTCGAAGCCGCGCCACAGTCCGGCGTCGTCGCGCTTCTTGCGGCTGTAGTCCTTGATGTGGAGCTTCGCGATGCGCGCGCCGAGCAGCCGGATCCACTGCTCGGGCCAGCCGTAGTTGACGACGTTGCCGATGTCGAAGTGGAACTGCACGAACGGGCTCCCGAGCTCGTCGACGTAGCGCGCCGCCTCGAGCGGCGAGAGGAGGAACTGGTTCCACACGTTCTCGACCGCGATCACCACGTTCAGCTCGGCGGCGAGCGGCAGCGCCGCGCGGATCGCCTCCTGGCTCTGCGTCCACGCCTCGTCGTAGGGCTGCCCCGCGTTCACGACGGCCGGCACCAGCAGCACGCTCGACGCGCCGCACGCCTTGGCGTCGCGCAGCGCCGCTTCGAGCCCCTCCATCCCGCGGCGGCGCACCGCCGGATCGGCGCTGTTGAGCGGCGCGCCCCAATGGACCGAGTCGACCACGCCGTGGATGCGCACGCCTGATCGCTCCTGCGCGTCGAGCAGCTCGTCGAGCGGCGACTCGGCGGGGCGGTCGATCTCGACGCCGTCGAAGCCGAGGTCGCGCAGCAGCAGGAAGCGGTCGAGCGGCGTCTTCCCCTCGCCGACCATGCCGAGCCCGACCGCCTTCTTCAGCGTGCGGCGCGGCGCGACCTGCGGCGCCGCGAAGAGCGGAGCGCGCGGCAGCAGCAGGCCGGCGACGGCCGCTCCGGCCTGCGCGAGGAAGCGGCGGCGATCGGCGACGGGAGCGGGGTGGGGAGTCATGCGCGCGATCGTAGCCCGCTTCGCAGGTGGCGCGCGGCCGCTCGACCGCGATACTCGCGCGGCCGCTCCTCCCGAGGATCCCCTCCGCATGCGCCTCACGAAGATCGTCGCCACGCTCGGCCCCTCCTCCTCGTCGCCGGCCGTGCTGCGCGCCCTGGTGGAAGCGGGGCTCGACGTCGCGCGCCTCAACTTCTCGCACGGCGATGCGACGAGCCACGGCCTCCTCGCGGCGCGGGTGCGCACCGCGGCGCGCCGCGCCGGCAAGCAAGTCGCGCTGCTGCAGGACCTGCAGGGGCCGCGCATCCGGCTCGGCGCGCTGCCGGCGTCGCTCTGCGCGGCGGACGGTTCGCTCGCGCTCGAGCGCGGCGAGGCGATCTGGATCGGCCCGCGCGCGACCGCCGCGACCGCGCGCGCCCCGCGGACGCTGCCGACCACCTTCCCGGCGCTCGCGCGCGACGTGCGGCGCGGCGAGCGGCTCCTCCTGCGCGACGGCCGCGTCGAGCTCTCGATCGAGGCGGTGCGCGACGGGGTGATCCGCTGCGTCGTCGCGCGCGGCGGCGAGGTGAGGAGCCACTCCGGCATCAACGCGCCCGACTCGCGCCTGCGCGTGCCGGCGCTCTCCGCCAAGGACCGGCGCGACCTCGCGACCGGCGCGGCGCTCGCGGTCGACGCCGTCGCGCTCTCGTTCGTCCGCAACGCCGCCGACGTCGAGGGGGCGCGCCGCGAGCTGCGCCGCCTCGGCAGTCGCGCGTTGGTGATCGCCAAGATCGAGCGGCGCGAGGCGCTCGACGAGCTCGATGCGCTGCTGCACGCGGCCGACGGCGTGATGGTCGCGCGCGGCGACCTCGGCGTCGAGCTCGGGCCCGAGGCGGTGCCGCTGCTGCAGAAGGAGATCCTGAAGCAGGCGCTGCGCCGCCACTCCTTCGCGATCACCGCCACGCAGCTGCTCGAGTCGATGATCGAGAACGCCACGCCGACCCGCGCCGAGGTCTCCGACGTCGCCAACGCGATCCTCGACGGCACCGACGCGGTGATGCTGTCGGGCGAGACGGCGAACGGCCGCTATCCGGTCGAGGCGGTCGCCGCGATGGACCGCGTCGCCCGCCACGTCGAGGGGCGCGTGCGCATCGACGTGCCGGCCGAGGCGCCGCCCGCCACGCCGCCGCACGACTTCAGCTTCGCGCTGGCCGGCGCCGCGGTCGCGCTGGCCGACCACTCGGGCGCGCGCGCGCTGCTGCCCTTCACCAGCTCGGGGCGCACCGCCGCGATCGTCGCCACCTACCGCCCCGAGCAGCCGATCCTCGCGGTCACGCCCGACCCGGCCGTCGCGCGCCGGCTCGCCTTCTGGCGCGGCGTCCATGCGCGCGTGCTGCCGGTGCCGCGCAACCTCGAGCGGCTGTTCGCCTCGGGCGTGCGCGCCGCCGAGGCGGCCGGGCAGCTCGCGGCGGGCGACGTGGCGGTGCTGGTGGGCGGCCACGCGCTCACCCCCGGCAGCTCGAACACGCTGCAGGTCGTGCGTGTCGGGGCGGCCGCGCGCCGACGTTGACGGCACGGCCCCGGCGCGCTTCCCTCGTCGCCATGGGAAGCGACGGAACCTCCGAGCCGGCGCCGGCGCCGGCTCGCGGCGACTCGATGCTCGAGACGCGCACGCGCGAGCTCTTCGCGCGGTGGCGGGGCGGCGACGACCTCGCGGCCGCGGCGCTCTTCGAGCTGCACCAGGCGTGGCTCGCCGACCAGGTCGGTCGCTCGCTCGGCCCGAAGCTGCGCACCAAGGTCGAGCCGGCCGACGTCGTCCAGGACATCGGCATCCGGCTGCTGCGCTACTCCCCGAACGAGCAGGACGGCGCCCTCGAGCGCTTCCGCGGCCTGCTGCGCTCGATGGTGCAGCACGTCGTCACCGACTACCACCGGCGCCTCATCGTCGCCGAGAAGCGCAACGCCGGGCCGGAGCTGCAGATCCGCAGCGACACCGGCATGGCGGCCGATCCGCCGCGCGGCCAGCACGGCTCGCCGAGCGAGGCGTACGAGCGCGGCGAGGGCGTCGCGCTGGCGCGCCTCACCTTCTGGTTCGTCGAGCCGGAGCGGCGCGACGTCATCGCGCTGCGCTGGTGGTACGACACGCCCTTCTCCGAGCTCGCGGAGCGCTTCGGCGCCGACGAGGCGGCCATGCGCATGCGCCACCTGCGCGCGACGCAGGAGTTCGGACGCGTGCTGGCCAAGGTGAGGGCCGCGCTCGCGCAGCTGCCGCCGGCCGAGGTGGAGCTGCTGGTCGAGGAGTCGCGTGGCGCGCCGGCGAGCGGCTCCGGCGTCGACTCGCGCGTGCTGGCGCGCTCGCGGGTGGCGCGCTTCGCGGAGTTCCTGGCCGCGTTGAAGCGGTTGGCCGCCTTCATCGGCGAGCCCCTGCACCCGCTCGCCGACGGCTGGCCGCGGATCCTCGTGCCGAGCCGCGCGGACGCGCCGCCACGCGATCGAGGCTGCGCGCAAGATCGCTGAGCAGGTCGTCCGCCGCCTCGATGCCGACCGAGAGGCGCAGCAGCCGATCGGAGATGCCGGCCGCTGCGCGCGCCTCCGCGCTCATCGACGCATGGGTCATCGTCGCGGGGTGGGCGACGAGGCTCTCGACGCCGCCGAGCGACTCGGCCAGCGTGAAGCAGTCGAGCCCCTCGACGAACGCGGCCACCGCGCCCGGCCGATCGGCGAGCTCGAACGAGAGCATCGCGCCGAAGCCGTCCTGCTGGCGGCGCGCCAGCGCGTGGCCCGGGTGGCTCGCGAGGCCGGGCCAGCAGACGCGCTCGACCAGCGGGCTCGCGGAGAGCAGCTCCGCCACGCGCGCGGCGTTCTCCTCGTGCAGGCGCATGCGCGCCGCGAGCGTCCGCACGCCGCGCAGCGTGAGCCAGCTGTCGAACGGGGCGCCGGTGAGGCCGAGGCAGTTGGCCCACCACGAGAGCTCCTCGTGCAGCGCCGCGTCGCGCGCGATCACGGCGCCGCCGACCACGTCGCTGTGGCCGTTCAGGTACTTCGTGGTCGAGTGGACCACGAGGTCGGCGCCGTGCTCGAACGGCCGCTGCAGCAGCGGCGAGAGGAAGGTGTTGTCGACGGCGACGCGCGCGCCGGCCGCCGTCGCCGCGCGGCCCGCCGCGGCGCGGGCGGTGATGCGCCGCCGCCGCTTGCGCCGCGTCTCGATCCACCCCCGCCCACCAGGGCGGGCGAACGC
>JAEUIC010000034.1 GCA_016795285.1 Planctomycetota bacterium
TGACGAAGCTCGGCCACCCGGCGCACGCGCTCTACGACGCGGTGCGACCCGCCGTGCAGGGCGCCTCCTGCGGTTGCGCGCAGGTGTTCGGCGCGAGCGAAGGGGTCGAGGCGTGCGGCGTCCCGCAGCTGAAGCAGCACGCGCTGAAGGGGACGCCCGGCCTCGCGAGCTTCCGCCGCTACGTCGCGGACGGCTGGCACACGCTGGTCTTCTGATCGCGTCGAGCTTCGCAGTGCACGGGAGGGGTGGGCCGGCGCGCGCTGGCCGGCGCACCTCGACCGCGCGCCGCGTGCCCGCGCGACCGCGCATCTCCATTCCCCAGATCGCGAGGCGGTGCACGCGCCGCCTCGCTCGGAGTTCACCATGGCCGGCCGTTACCTCGAGACGATGTTCACTGCTGATGTGCTGGCCGCGCAGCGCAAGGCATACGGCGCCGCGCAGGAGGTGCACGGCACGCCGGAACGCGATCCGCTCGGCGCGGCCGAACAGGAGTTCATCGCCACGCGCGACAGCTTCTTCCTGGCGACGGTGAATCGCGACGGTTGGCCCTACGTGCAGCATCGCGGTGGCCCGGCCGGCTTCCTGCGGGTGCTCGACGAGAGGACCGTCGCGTTCGCCGACCTGCGCGGGAACCGGCAGCTCCTCTCGACGGGCAACGTCGCCGCCAACGACCGCGTCGCGCTCTTCCTGATCGACTACCCCGCCCGCCAGCGGTTGAAGCTGCTCGGCCACGCGCGCGTCGTCGATGCGGACGCCGATCGCGAGCTGGTTGCGCGCGTCGCGGTCGACGGGTTGCGGGGGAAGATCGAGCGCGTGTTCGTGATCGACGTGGTGTCGCACGACTGGAACTGCCCGTCGGGCATCACGCCGCGCTACACCGCCGCTGAAGTCGACGAGGCGGTTGCGCCGCTGCGCGCACGCCTCGCCGAGCTCGAGGCGCAACTCGCGGCGAAACGGTGACCACGCGGGCCGCCGTGTGCGGTTTGCGGCGGCGGAACGCTCCCGGATCGAAACGCCGCGACTCGACTGCGCTACTCGACCGGTCGCCAGCTGCGGCCGTCGCGCGCGAGCAGCTCGTCAGCCTCCTTCGGTCCGGCGCTGCCGGCGACGTAGTTGGGGAAGCTGCGCGGAGGCAGCGACTGCCAGACGTCGAGCACCGGCGCCACCACCTTCCACGCCGCCTCCACCATGTCGGCGCGCTGGAAGAGCGTCGCGTCGCCCGCCATCGCGTCGTAGAGGAGCCGCTCGTAGCCGGTCGACGGCGTCGAGCCGAAGTGGTCGGCGTACTTGAAGTCCATCTGCACGCCGCCGAGGCGGACCGTCGCGCCCGGCATCTTCGCGCCGAACACCAGCGAGATCCCCTCGTTGGGCTGCACCTTGATGATCAGCTGGTTCGGCGTGAGCTTCTCGACCGGCGTGTCGCGGAAGAGCGTGAACGGCGGCCGCTTGAAGGTGATCGCGATCTCGGTGTAGCGGCGGCTCATCGCCTTGCCGACGCGCAAGTAGAACGGCACGTTGGTCCAGCGCCAGTTGTCGATGTTGAGCTTCATCGCGACGTAGGTCTCGGTGCGCGAGTCGGGGCGCACCTTCGGCGTCGAGCGGTAGGCCGCGACCTTCTTGCCGCCGTGCTGGCCGTCGCCGTACTGCCCGCGCACCGTGCGCGCCAGCACCTCCTCCGGCGTCATCGGCTGCATCGCGCGCAGCACCTTGGTCTGCTCGTCGCGGACCGCGTCGGCCTCGAAGCTGATCGGCGGCTCCATCGCCACCAGCGAGATCAGCTGGAAGATGTGGTTCGGGACCATGTCGCGCAGCGCGCCGCTCTTGTCGTAGTAGTCGCCGCGCGTCTCGACGCCGACCGTCTCCGCCACCGTGATCTGCACGTGGTCGACGTAGCGGCGGTTCCAGATCGGCTCGAAGATCCCGTTCGCGAACCGGAACACCATCAGGTTCTGGACGGTCTCCTTCCCGAGGTAGTGGTCGATCCGGTAGATCTGCCGCTCGTCGAGCAGTCGGCGCAGCTCCGTGTTCAGCGTGCGCGCCGACTCGTAGTCGCGGCCGAACGGCTTCTCCACGATCACGCGCCGCCAGCGGCCGTCGACCTCCTGCGTCAGGCCGGCCGACGAGAGCTTGCCGACCACCTCGCCGAAGAACTCGGGCGCAGTGGCCATGTAGAACAGCGCGTTGCCGCGGGTGTTGCGTTCCTTCTCGACGCGCGCCAGCACCGCGGCGAGCTTCTGGAAGGCGTCCCCTTCGTTGAAGTCGGCCTGGCAGTAGTAGACGCGCTCCTTCAACCAGCCCCATTGCTCGGACGTGAGCTCGCTGGTCGCGAACTCGCGCATGTCGGCCTCGAGCTTGGTCCGGTAGCCGTCGTCGCCGAGCGGCTGGCGGGCGAAGGCGATGACCGCGAAGTCGTCGGGCAGCAGCCGCTCGCGCACGAGGTTGTAGAGCGCGGGGATGAGCTTCCTCTTGGTGAGGTCGCCGCCGGCTCCGAAGATCACCAGCGCGCACGGCCCCACCGGCTTGCCCGATGCGATCGGCTCGACGGCGCTCGCTCGCAGCGCGCTCCCCAAGGTCCCGATCGGATCGGTCACGTGAGCGCCTCCGTCATCGCCGCGGCCAGCTTCGCGAGGCCGCCCGCCACGTCGCTGCCGAGATGGACGCGCAGCGCGCGCCGCCCTCGCTCGGCCAGCACTTCGAAGTCGCCGCGCGCTTGGGCCGCCTTCACGACGCCGAAGCTGTACTTCGCGCCGGGAACCGCGGCGTCATGCGCATCGGCGCAGGTGATCTGCAGGAAGACGCCCGAGTTCGGGCCGCCCTTGTAGGCCTGCCCGGTCGAGTGGAGGAAGCGCGGGCCGAAGCCCATCACGGTGGCGACGCGCTTCACGTTGCGCAGCTCGTGGCGCATCTTCTGGATCAGCGACTCGTGCGTCGCCGTCATGTCGACGTAGGCGAGGAAGCCGGCGTAGTCGCCCGGCTTCAGCCGCGCGACGTGGGCGCGCAGCAGCTTGGCGAGCGACGCGCCGCCGCCCGCCGCCTGCTGCAGCTCCGTGGCGTTGCGCGCGTCGGCGAAGAGCTCGACGCCCTCGCCCTTCCAGAACGGCTGCTCGGCCGGCAGGGCGCCGGTCTGCTCGAAGGCGGCGGTGATCTTCTTCGTCGCGATCTTGCTGGCCTCGACGTCGGGCTGGTCGAACGGGTTGATCCCGAGCGCCGCGCCGACCACCGCCGTCGCGATCTCGAGCACGAACATCTCGCCGGCGAGGTCGTAGGCGTCGGCCATCGGGATGCGGACCACCGGATGGCCGGCCGCCGCCAGCGCGGCGAGCGCCTCGCTGGTGCGCGGGTCGACCTGGCCCGGCAGCTCGAAGCTGAGGAAGAGGCGATCGGCGCCGTACTTCTCGGGACCGCCGAGGCACTCGCGATCGACGGGGATCAGCCCCTTGCCGACCTTGCCGGTCGATTCGGCGACCAGCTGCTCGATCCACGCTCCGAAGTCGGCGACGCCTTGCGACGTCACGACGGTGAGCTTGTCGCGCCCCTGGCGTGCCGCCGCGCCCAGCACGAGGCCGAGGTGGACGCCCGGGTTCTCGGCGATCGCGCTGCTCATGCAGGCGCGCTTCATCGCCGCCGCGCGCTCGAGCAGCTTCGCGACGTCGAGCCCCATCGCCGCGGCCGGCACCAGCCCGAAGTCGGAGAGCGCCGAGTAGCGGCCGCCGACGCTCTTCTCGCCGTGGAAGATCCGGCGGAAGCCGTCCGCCTGCGCCACCTTCTCCATGTTCGAGCCGGGGTCGGTGACGGCGAGGAAGCGGCGGCCCGCCTCCTTCGCGCCGACCACCTGCTTCACGCGCTCGAAGAACCACGCCTTGAAGATGTTGGGTTCGAGCGTGCTGCCCGACTTGCTCGACACGCAGAAGAGGGTGCGCGTCAGGTTGATGCGCCGCTCGGTCGCGTGGAGCTGCGCCGGGTCGGTCGAGTCGAGCACCACCAGCTGCGGCATGCCGGGCAGCTTCCCGAACGTCTCGGCCCACACCTCGGGGCAGAGGCTCGAGCCGCCCATGCCGAGCAGGCAGACGTGGGTGAAGCCGCTCTCCTTCACGTCCTTCGCCAGCTCGGCGAACTTGGCGAGCTGCTGCTGCTGCCGATCGACGAGCGTGAGCCAGCCGGTCCAGCTCGCCTCGTCGGCGCCGCTCCAGAGCTTCGCGTCGGAGGCCCACAGCCGCGCGACCTTGCCGCCGCCGGTCCAGTCGGCGATCAGCTTGGCGAGCTCCGCTTCGATGGCGGCCGGCAGGCGGACCGTGACGCGCGCGCCGCTGCTGCTGCTCGGCTCGACGGGCGTGCCGCCCGCCTTCGCCACCGCGGCCAGCAGCTTGTCGAACGCGTCCTTGAAGATCTTCACGCCATCGGCCAGCAGCGCATCGGTGGCGCTCTTCAGCGAGACGCCGCACGTCGAGAGCTCGGCGAGCGTGCGCGTGGCGCCGTCGAGATCGGCGGTGAGCGTCGACGCGACGACGCCGTGGTCCTTGAAGGCGTCGTAAGTCGCCGGCGGGATCGTCTCGACCGTCTCGGGGCCGATCAGCTGCTCGACGTAGACGACGTCGCGGTAGGCGGGGTTCTTGGTGCTGGTCGAGGCCCACAGCAGCCGCTGCGGCTGCGCCCCCTTCGCGGCGAGCGCCGCCCAGCGCGGTCCGCCCTTCAGCGTGCGGTAGTGCTGGTAGGCGAGCTTCGCGTTGGCGATCGCGACCTTGCCGCGCAGCGCCTCGGCGCGCGCCTTCTCGGCCGGCGTCGCCGCCTTCTTGGCGATTTCATCGAGCTTGCCGTCGATCAGCGAGTCGATGCGGCTGATGAAGAAGCTCGCGACCGAGGCGACGCGGCTCGGGTCGCCGCCCTTCGCGACGAGCTGCTCGATGCCGGAGAGCCACGCGTCGGCGACCGCTTCGTAGGCGTCGACGCTGAAGAGGAGCGTGACGTTGACGTTGATGCCGTCGGCCAGCAGCTCGCGGATGGCGGGGATGCAGGGCGGCGTCGCCGGCACCTTGATCATCAGGTTGGCGCGATCGACCGCCTTCCAGAGGCGGCGCGCCTCGGCGAGCGTGCCGACGCGGTCGAAGGCGAGTTCGGGGGAGACCTCGAGGCTCACGTAGCCGTCGATCGCGCGCGACTGCTGGTGGACCGGCCGCATGAGGTCGCACGCCGCCTGGATGTCGGCGATGGCGAGCCGCTCGAAGACCCCCTTCGGATCGCGCACGCATTCGGCGCCCGCTGCGGCGAGGTCCTTGGCGTAGTCCTTCGAGCCGGCGATCGCCTTCTCGAAGATCGCCGGGTTGCTGGTCATGCCGCGCAACCCGTCGCTCTCGATCATCCGCGCGAGCGAACCGTCCTGGAGCATGCTGCGCTGGATGAAGTCGAGCCAGACCGACTGGCCGGCGGCGTTGAGCTGCGCGAGCCGCGCAGAGATCGGCGAAGTGGGGAGCGCGTTCATCAGGCCGCCTTCCTTGCTCGTGGCCGGACCGCACGCGCTCTCGATCGGCGCGCGCGGGACGACGTCCGGGCGCGGTCGTTCCTTCCGGACCTTCCGGGGGGCGACCGCTGCGGCAGTATCGGCGGCGATCGGAAAGAACTTCAGGATCGTCCCTCGACTGCCGGGCGCCCGTCGATGCCGCGGCCGTCCGCGGCGTGTCGGCGAGCGGGTCGCCGCTCGGCGGATTCCGGTGGCAGGAGGCGCTCATTCCATTGCGCGATCGGCCGACTGCCTGGCGAGCGCCCAACATCGGCAGGCGCGGGTGGCATTCCTGCGCCATCGGTCGAGCTCGGGCCGTCCTCATCACCGCCCCATTGATTGGGACGATTCACCCGATTTGGAACTGTTGACGGGTGAATGTCCCCGCACTCAGTTCGGAAATGAGCCTAAGTGGACTGCCGTATCCATTCGCTGTGACCGTCGGGTGACAATCACCGTCTCCGGCGGAGGCGTTTCCCAGACGATCGGTTTCCGATCGAAAAGCAGTCTCGTCCTCCCCGGGGAGAAGATCGGTTTCCGCAACGGTCCCATCTTTGCCCTTGCGAGCCCGCCGCCGGTTCAGGACAGCGACGACGCTGCCGCACCGGTCGACTTCGGAGGGCTTCTCGATGACCGCGGTTCACTCGCCCCGGCGCGCCACTCATCTCGGGCGCCGCTCGCTCTTCTTCGCGAGCCTCCTCGCCACCGCCTGCGCCGGCGACGACGGCACGGACGGCGTCGATGGCAGCACGCCGACGACCCCGCTGCTGCAAGTCCTCACCAAGTGGGAGGACCCACCGGGGGTCAACTTCGAGATCGTCTCGGTCACCGGCGCGACCGGCCCCGCCAGCACTTTCGTCCCAGGCGATCGAATGGCGGTGACCTTCACCGTGAAGCGCGATGACGGCAGCGACTGGGGGCTCTCCGAGCTCACGCGCGGCCGCATCCTGCTGTCGGGCCCGACCTTCAACTACCAGCCGGTGATCGGCCAGCAGGACGATCTCTTCACCGCTGCGGTCGACAACGGCGACGGGACCTACACCTATCGCTTCGTCGACCCGATCCCGGCGACCTACGGGGCGCCGATCAACGACACCGCCACCTTCGGCGCGCTCGACGGCGAGCTGCAGGGCGACGCGCTGCTGGCCGGGACCTACACCGTGGCGCTCTGGGGGCGCTGGGAGTACACGGTCGAAGGCGAGCCGTTCCGCGACGTCGGGCAGGTCACGCACGACGTGCTGTTCGGCGGCGAGACGACGATCACCGCCCGCGAGGTGGTGAAGACCGACAACTGCAACCAGTGCCACGTCGAGCTGCGCGCGCACGGCGGCTCGATCCGCACCGCCAACCAGTGCGTCCTCTGCCACACCTCGGGCGCCGAGGACGCGAGCGGCGACGGCATCTCGCTCGACTTCCGCGTGCTGATCCACAAGCTCCACGACGGCCTCCACCTGCCGTCGGTGCTGGGCGTGGCGACCAACCCCGACGGCTCGCGCAACTACGCGGCGACGGCGGTCCCCTACGTGATCACGGATGACGACGGCGACACCGAGGACTACTCGAACGTCGCCTTCCCGGTCTGGCCGAATCTCAACACCTCGATGCCGCGCGACTTCGGCTACTCGGCGCTCACGTCGCCCCAGAAGTCGCTCGAGGCGACGATGCTGCAGGGCGCGACGCAGTGCTCGAAGTGCCACGGCGACCCCGACGGCAGCGGGCCGCTCACCGCTCCGGCGCAGGGCGACCTGCATCGTTCGCAGCCGTCGCGCCGCGCCTGCGGCAGCTGCCATGACGACATCAACTGGACGCTGCCCTACGTCGCGAACCAGCTCCAGATGGATCCGCAGGCCGACGACTCGTCGTGCCTCGACTGCCATGCACCGAGCGGCGCGCCGAGCCTCGGCAATCCGCTCTCGACGCTGGAAGCGCACGTCCATCCGCTCGTCGACTCGACCATCAACCCGGGCGTCAACTTCACCATCTCGGCCATCACCGGCGGCTCCGGCCCCGGCGGCAACTTCGCCGCCGGCGACAAGCCGCGCATCGAGTTCACCGTCACCGACGACGAGGGCGACGACATCCCGCTGCAGACGCTCGACGCCACCAGCACGCTGCTGGTCGGCCCGACCGCCAACTACCAGCACGTCTTCCCGTTCGCGTCGCCCAACGGCGCCTCGAGCGGCCTGCCGGTCGACTTCGCCGGCCGCCTGCAGTCGTCGAGCACGTCGAACAAGGGCGCCATGAGCAAGCTCGTCGGCGCGACCGCCACCGAGACGCTCGTGGTCCACTTCACCTCGTCGACCGCGTTCACCGTAACCGGCACCGACAGCGGCGCGCTCGGCAGCGGGACGCTCGCGGCGGCGATCAGCACCAACCCGTCGAGCTCGTCGATCAGCGCCGTGACGCTCGCGTCGGACGCGGTCGCCGAGACGATCGCGGTGACCTTCAGCAGCAGCACCGCCTTCACGGTCACCGGCTCGGTGAGCGGCGCGATGGGCAGCGGGACGATGCCCGCCGCCGCCAGCGCCTCGACGCTCTTCACGTCGGATGACGGCAAGGTCGCGTTCATCATCAGCAGCAGCACCACGCAGTTCGCGAACGGCAACACGATCCACCTGACCGTGTTCCGCGCCGACGTCGCCAACCCCGGCGTCTTCGCCGTCGTGGTCGGCCGCACCGCCTTCTCGACCAACGACCGCTTCTATTACGACACTGTCGCCGACGCCTCGACCTACGACTTCGCGCTGCCGATGGACCTCCCGCTCGAGTTCCTCGGCGATGGCGACGGCAACATCGGCCAAGCCCTCACCGCCGCGAACCTGCCGGTCTACTACGGCCGCCAGGTCCTCTCGGAGCGCACGGCGCTCGACGCGTCGGGCGCGATCTTCCTGACGGCCGACGCGGCCGCGCGCGACCGCTTCATCGAGGTCGCCTCGATCGACGGCGACCTCGCCAACGGCGACACGGTCGTCCTCGACGACGGCGTGGCCGGCTTCGAGGAGTACGCGCAGGTCGGCTACATCGACGCGACGCTGAAGCGCC
>JAEUIC010000010.1 GCA_016795285.1 Planctomycetota bacterium
GCTCGCCGACGGGATCGCCCGCTTGGCTGCGGCCGGCGAGGAGGCGCGCGCCCAAGGCTTCGAGTCAGCGGGTCCCAACCCGGCGGCGCGCACCGCGCTGTTGACCGGCATCTCCGAGCTGGCGGCGACCGTGCAGCAGGCGTCCCGCCCGCCGCCCCCGCCCGAAGTCGCCCCGCGCAAGCAGTGATCGACGGGGGAAGCGGCCGCGCGACGGCACGGCGGTCGTGGCCGGCACGCCAGATGCGCGGCCGGCCGGACGAGCGCGCCCTCGGCAACCGCCAGGCCGATCGCATCGGGCGCACCTGCCGCCGGAGACCTTCCCTTGCTCCCGTTCTCACGCCTACCGCGCCCCCAGCTCGCCCTGGGTTGCAGCCTGCTTTGGAGCGCCTTCGGTAGCGGTCCCGCCTCGGCAGCTTCGCGCGCGGACGACCCGCCGGCAGCTCCCCCTCGCTACCCCTCGAACGCGCGAATGGCCGCGCTCCTGCGCGACTGCGCGCAACGGGCCGACCCGGAGCGGTGCCGGTTCCTCAGCGTCGAGCGGGTCCCTCTCTACCGCAAGAAGGTCGAACGCAACCTCGCCACGCCGCGGGAGGCGGACCTGCGCCACAAGCTCGCCGTCGAGCTCCTGCAGTCGGGCGATCCGCTCGCGGCGATCGAGGAGCTCGGCCGCGCCGCCGACGCGCTCGAGAGCGCGCCGCCCGGGAAGCGCGCCGATCTTTCGGCCGAGATCGAGCGGACGCTCGGCACCTCGTGGCTGCGGCTCGGCGAACAGGAGAACTGCCTCGCGCGCCACTGCTGCGCCTCCTGCATCGCCCCCTTCGCCGAGGATGCGCTGCACGCGGAGCAGCGCGGGTCGCTGGGCGCCATCGCGGTCTTCGAGCGGATCCTCGCCCGCGACCCGAGGGACGACGAGGCGCGCTGGCTGCTGAACCTCGCGCACAGCACGCTCGGCACTTGGCCCGACGGCGTCCCCGAGGCGCACCGTCTGCGCCCGCCGATCTACGACGCCGAGCATCCGCTGCCCCGCTTCGCCGACGTCGCGGTGGCCGCCGGCATCGACAACGCGACCATCTCCGGCGGCGTCGCCATCGAGGACTTCGATCGCGACGGCGACCTCGACGTGATGACCAGCTCGATCGGCTTCGCCGACCCGCTGCGCCTCTTCCTCGCGAACGGCGACGGCACCTTCCGCGACGCCTCGAAGGAGGCACAGCTCGACGGGCTGTGCGGCGGGCTGAACCTCGTCCACGCCGACTACGACAACGACGGCTTCGACGACGTCTTCGTGCTGCGCGGCGCCTGGCTGCAGGAGGACGGCTGCATCCCCAACTCGCTGCTGAAGAACCGCGGCGACGGCACCTTCGAGGACGTGACGGAAGCGGCGGGACTGCTCACCTTCCATCCGACGCAGACCGCCGCGTGGAGCGACTTCGACGGCGACGGCTGGCTCGACCTGGTGGTGGGCAACGAGACGTCGCCGGGCGGACTGAACCACTCGAGCGAGCTGTGGCGCAATCGCGGGGACGGCACCTTCGTGGACGTCGCGTCGGCGGCGGGGTTCAGCGTGACCGCGTTCGTGAAGGGCGTGGTCGCCGGCGACTTCGACGACGACGGTCGCCCCGACCTCTTCGTCTCGCGGCGCGCCAACACGAACCTCCTGCTGCGCAACGTCGCCGACCCGACGCCGGGCGGACCGGGTTTCCGCTTCGTCGACGCCACCCAGAAGGCGCGCGTCGAGATGCCGAAGATGAGCTTCCCCTGCTGGTTCTTCGACTACGACAACGACGGCCGCCAGGACCTCTTCGTCGCCACCAACGCCGGCTTCACCCCCGGCATGTCGGAGACGGTCGGCAGCTTCATGGCCGGCCACGCCGATGCGCGCGTCGAGATGCCGCGCCTCTACCGCAACGAAGGCGAGGGGCGCTTCAAGGACGTCTCGCGCGAGCAGCGCGTCGATCGCGCGATCCTCTCGATGGGGTCGAACTTCGGCGACCTCGACAACGACGGATGGCTCGACTTCTACCTCGGCAACGGCGCGCCCGACTTCGCGGCGCTGCTGCCCAACCGGGCGTTCCGCAACGATGCCGGCAAGGGCTTCCAGGACGTGACGGCGGCGGTCGGCATGGGCCACCTGCAGAAGGGGCACGGCGTCGCCTTCGCCGATCTCGACGACGACGGCGACCAGGACGTCGTCCTCGCGGTCGGCGGCTTCTTCCCCGGCGACCTCTACCCGAAGGTGCTCTTCGAGAATCCCGGCAACGCGAACCGCTCGATCACCTTGCGCCTGCAGGGCGTGAAAGCGAACCGCAGCGCCATCGGAGCGCGGCTGCGCGTCGACGTGGCGACGCTCGACGGCGAACGATCGATCCACCTCGCCGTCAACACCGGCGGCAGCTTCGGCAGTTCCTCGCTGCAGCAGGAGATCGGGCTCGGCGCCGCGACCGCCATCCGCGCGATCCACGTGCGCTGGCCCGGCTCCGGCCTCGAGCAGACGCTCGCCGGCCCGCCGCTCGACGGCAGCTACCGGCTGGTCGAGGGGGCCACCGCGTTCGAGACCGTCACGCGCAAGCCGGTGAAGCTCGGCGGCGGGACGCGCTGAGATCGGGCGATCGCCGGCGACGGCGATGCGCGGTAATCCGGCGATCGCCGGCGACGGCGATGCGCCACGACGACCGCGCTAGTTGCCGGCCGGTTCCGCGGGCGCGCGGCCGAGGCGGAACGGCTTCGCGGCGAGCTTCGTCCACTCGGGCCGGTCCTGCACCAGTTCGACGATCGAGTCGAGCGGCACGCCAGTGAAGCGCTGCGGCTGCGGATCGCCCGGCCAGCGCACCTCGATCGCCGCGATCTCGAACGCCCCCCCGAGGCCGATCTCCTGCTGGAGCGAGCTCGAGCCGAAGCTCGCGCCCGTGCCGACCGTCACGTGGATCGTCCGGAGGCCGCCTTCATCGGCGACCTGCACCGCGATCCGCGCCCCCACCGCGCTGCGATTGCAGCGCGTGCCGCGCAGCCGCAACGTGACGAAGTGCGTCCCCGCGAAGCCGGGGTTCTCGTAGAGCGACGTGCGGTAGATGTCGCCGGTGAAGCCGCCCCCCATCCGCGCGACGACATCCTGGTCGCCGTCGTCGTCGAGGTCGGCGAAGGCGATGCCGTGCCCCTTCTGCAGGTGGCCGAAGCCGCCGGCTGTCGTCACGTCCTCGAACCGCTTGCCCTCCGCGTTGCGGAACATCTTGTTGGGCAGCAGCGCGCGGAAGTCGGGCGCCCCGGTGCCGAGGTAGAGGTCGAGCCAGCCGTCGTTGTCGAGGTCGCCGTAGTTGCACCCCATCACGAAGCCGGCCCGCCCGACGCCCATCTCGCTGGTGACGTCGCGGAACTTCCCCTTCTCGTTGCGGAACAGCCGCGGCGTCTCGGCGATGCGCGGCTCGCGGGCATACATGTGCCACACCTCCTCGGTGCGATCGCCGCCGAAGGCGGGATTCACGCCGACGTAGAGGTCCTGCCAGCCGTCGTTGTCGTAGTCGAAGAACCACGCCGGGAAGCTCATGCGCGGCAGCTCGACGCGCGCCGCGTTGGCGACGTCGCGGAAGCGGAAGCCGGGCGCCGTCGCGCTCTTCTCGTTCTTCAGCAGGCGGTTCACGCCGCCGCGGCACGAATAGAACAGATCGACGCGGCCGTCGTTGTCGAAGTCGCCCGCCGCGACCCCCTTCACGTAGTCGTCGATCGCCGCGCCGACCTCGCTCGCGACGTCGCGGAAGGTGCCGTCGCGCTGGTTGAGGAAGAGTTCGCAGCGGTCGCGCGTCCCGGCGCCCGGGATCGACTCGTTGCCGATCACGAGGTCGAGCCAACCGTCGAGGTCGACGTCGACGAAGACCCCGGTCTGCGTCGGATGGAGGCTCAGCACCCCCGCCTCCACGGTCACGTCGTCGAAGTTGCCGTCGCCGCGGTTGCGCAGCAGCGAGTTGGGGATCGCCCCCTCCTCGCCGAACCAGCCGCCGCGCAGCACGAAGAGGTCGGCATCGCCGTCGTTGTCGTAGTCGCCGTGGATCAGGTTCAAGCCGCCGGTGATCCCCGCAAGGCCGGCCGCCATGGCGCGCTCCTCGAAGGTGCCGTCGCCGCGGTTGCGATAGACCCACATGCGATCGAGCGGCCCCATCGAGGTCATCACCAGGTCGAGGCGCGCGTCGCCGTCGAGGTCCTCGGTGACGATGCCGCCCGACAGCACGCAGAGGTCGACGCCGCACTCGGCGGAGACGTCCTGGAAGCGCGGGAAGTCGCGATCGGAGGCGAAGGCAGTGGCCGGCAGCCGGAAGCGTTCCGGCACGCCGTCGGGCCACGTCCCGAGCGTCATGTGCGCCACGTTCAGCAGCCAGCGCGACTCGCGATCCTCGGGATCGGCGGCCAGCAGCGCCTCGTACTCGCGGATCGCGTTCTCCGAGCCGCGCCGCTCGACGTGCTGCGCGCCGTGCGCGATCGGCAGGATGCACGACTCGCAGACGTGGCGCGCGAGGCAGTTCTCCACCTCGCCGAGCCGGAGCCAACTGATCGCCCGCCAGCTGCGGAGCTTCCGCGCGAGGGCGGCGGGCAGGTTGCCCCCGGACGCGGTGGCCGTCTCAGCCTGTGCGAGTTCCTCGAGCGCCGCCTCCGGCTCGTTCGACTGCAGCAGATCGATCGCGAGGTCGAGCCGCGCGTTCGCCTCGGCGACGCCCTTGCCGAGCGCGCCCGCCACCGCCGCGCGCCTCAACGGCACCCGCTCGCGCGAGAGCCACGGGATGCTCTCGGGATCCTGGCGCGCGGCGATCTCGGCCAGCCGCGCCGCCATGGCGAGGGTGCCGGGGCTGCGCGGATCGGCGGCGGGCGGCTGCGGTGCGGTGCCCTCCTGCAGCGGCCACGCCAGCGCCGCGGCGCCGAGGAGCGGGGCGAGAAGGCTCATCGCAGTCATCTCCCGTCGCGTCCGAAGAAGCGGGCGAAGTCGAACTCGCGCGCCGTCGCGCTGGCGCCCCCGACTTGGCCGTAGCGGCTGCTCGCCCGCGCGCCGCTCGCCCACGCGGCGCCGTCGGGTCCGGCAAGCTGCACGGCGTCGATCTCGTTCCAGCCGCTGGTCAGCGCCGTGTCGAGCACGACGCGCACGCGCGCCACGTCGTCCTGCCGATCGAAGCGCACCGTGAACGGCCCCGCCGTCGCCGCCCGCTCGCGCCCGCTCCAGACCGAGCGGAAGTTGCCGTCGCGCCCCGCCACCGCCACCTCGACGATCGCGCCCGGCGTGCAGGTCTGGTGGATGGTGACGCGATCGGCCACCTGCGCCGCCGCGTAGTCGAGTTCGATCCACTCGCGCCCGCCGTCGGCCGTCGCCGGCGCCCACGCCCGCTGGTCGTCGTTGCCGATCGGCGCGTTCGGCTCGCCGCACGCCTGCAGCTCGTGCCACGCCGGCAGCGCCTTCTGCTCCTCGAGCGCAGCGGCGAGGCGCGCGCGCACCTCGTCGTCCGGCTCGCGGCCGTGCCATTCGTGGGCGAGCGCCACGAACGCCGCGTCGCGCTGCGTGCCGATCAGCGTCGCGCCGCGCAGCCGCGGCGAGCGGTCGGCCAAGCGGGAGGCGAGCTCGAGCGCGCGCAAGGTCGCCGCCGCATCGACGCCGTGGAAGCGGCGCAGCAGCTGCTCCTGCGCCTCCGCGTCGCTCTCCCGCTCGAGCAGCCGCAGCAGCACCGCCTCGGCCCCGCGCTCGCAGAGGGCGACCAGCGCGTCCCACGCCGCCGCGCGCACCCGCAGCGGCGTCAGCGCCGGCGCGAGCGCCTCGATCAACTCGGCCGTGCGCCGATCGCCGATCCGACCGAGCAGCGCCAGCGCCTGCAGCTCCGCCGCCTCGAAGCCGCCGGCGCGCAGCAGCTCGAGCAGCGCGTCGATCGTCTCGGCGTCGCCGCGGAAGCTGCCGCCGCCGAACATCGCGAGCACCTGCAGCCGCAGCGCATCGGGGGCCGCGCGATCGAGCACGATCGCATGGAGGTCGCGCCGCAGCGTCCACGCGTAGGCCGCCACCGCCATGCGGAAGAAGTCGGAGCCTTCGCCGCCGCCCTCGAACGAGGCGACGTACTCGGCGAGCAGGCGCCGCGGGTCGAGCGCCGCAGGATCGCCCGCGCCCGCGCGCGCCGCCCCCTCGATCGCCGGCAGGCGCGGCGCCGGGTCGAGCTCGGTGCGCTGCGCGGCGGGCGCCGACGCGACGGCCGCCAGCGCTGCGTCGGCGTCGCGCTCGAGCTCCGCGACGCGCCGCGCGAGCTGCTCGAGGCGATCGGGCGGCGGCACCGCGACGGTCGTCGCCGGACGGAGCGGCGCCGCCAAGAGCCATGCCGCGCACGCTCCGCCGGCCGCGCCACCCACGACGCCGCCGATCAGCAGCGGGATCGCACCGTTCCACCGCATGGCGCCCTCCTCGCGATCGGACCGGCGGCCGGCAAGATGGCCGCCATGGACCCATCGTCGCGCTCGACCACCCGCTTGCGCAAGGCAGCGCTCGCGGCCCTCCTCCTCGCGCTCGCGCCGCCACTCGCCGCGTCGTTCGCGGCGCCCCACGCCGGCGCGGCGCTGCGCCGCCCCGAGCTCGCGGTCGACAGCGGCCGCGCGCGCCGCCTCTTCGCGCTCGACGCAGCGGGCAGGAGCGCGGCGACGACCCGCTTCGAAGCGGGTGGCACGACCATCGCGCTCGGCAGTCGCGAGTTCCGCTTCCTGCTCGACGACGGCAGCGAAGTGGTCGCCGGCACGCTGCCGCTCGAACGGCTCGCGGCGCTGCCCGCGGAGCTCGGCAAGCGCGGGGTGTTGCTGCGCTTCGCTGCCCCCGACTCGCCGTTCGCGGTGACGGTCGCCTACGGCGCCGACGGCAACGCGCCGTGGCTCACCAAGCAGGTGCGGCTGTCGACGCGCGACGCCGCGCGCGCCGCGCGCCTCCTCGCCGAAGTCGAGGTCGAGCAGTTCACGCTCGCGAGCGGCCGCTTCGAGGGCGGCGGCGAAGGGCAGCCGGCGCAGGCCGACCACGGCCTCTTCGTCGCGCTCGACCATCCGCTCGGCGAGTGCGTGGTCGAGGGCGCGCGCGTCACGCTGCGCGAGCGGCCGCTGCGGGCGGCGCTGCCGGCGGCGGACGGCTGGCACGACTGGCCCTGGTCCTCGCTCGCGACGATCGGCGCCGGCGACGAGCGAAGCGGCGACTCCGCCGGCCTCGCGCGCTGGCTGGCGCAGCGCACGCCGAACGCTCCGCCGCAGCCGCTCTTCGCCGTGGCCGCCAGCGAACTCGCCGCCAGCGACGCGGAGCTCTTGGCCGCGCTCGCCCCGCGCGGCGCCCCCGCGAAGGCGCTCTTCGGCGCAACCGCTCGGCCGCTCGCGCTCCTCTCCATCGACGCCTTCGCGCGCGATCGCTGGTTCGCGCCGGCCGCGACACTGCCCGCAGGCGCGCTCGGTCGCGCGGTCGCGGCGCTCGCGGAGTCCGACACGCCGCTGGCGCTGACCGTGCCACTCGCGCAGGCCGATGGCACGCCGCTCCCGCTCGCGGGCGACGCGGAGCTGCGCGCCGCGCGCAAGGCGCTGGTCGCGTTGCTGCAGCACGAGAAGAAGGTGCGAGCGCCCGCCTGGATCGTCCACGAGCTGCCGAGCGCGTGGCCGACCGACGCCGCCGCGCGCGCCGCGCTGGTGAATGGCTGGAGCGAACTCTTCGCCACCGAGCGCAAGCTCTGCCCGAACGCGCGCCTCGCGCTGCTGGCGCCGCACGGCAGCCGCCCGTCGCCCTTCTGGAGCCGCTTCGTCGACCTCGTGGTGGAGCCGCCGGCGCCGCTCGACGTCAGCGGATCGGTCGCCGAAGCGGCGGCGCGCGCGGCGGCGGGGCGCGAGCGCGGCGCCGCGTGGCTCGCGCTGCCGGCTGCCGACGCAGCCAGCGCGGAGCAGCTCGCCGCGCTGGCCGCCGGCTTCGAGTTCTGGCGCAACGCGCCGCGCGAAGGCGACGCCGCTCCGCTCCACTTCGCCAACGAGAGCTGGCGCCCGCGCACGATCGAGCTGCCGGCCCGCCCGCACGGCTGGCTGCGCCTCCATCCCTTCGCGCAATGGCACGAGGCGCACGGCGCCGAGCCGACGCGCGTCGAGCTGGCGGCCGGCGAGACGGCGCTCTTCGTGCCGCTCGCGGCGCCCGATGCAGGCGCGCCCTTCCTGCTGCTGCCGCGCGCGATCCGCTTCGACTTCGCCGCGCGCGACGCCACGCCAGCGACCTTCGCGATGCCGGGCAGCCGCTTCGAGGTCGAGTGGTTCGATCGCGCCGCGCGGCGCAGCGTGGCGCGCACCACGCTCGGCAGCGCGCCCGCCTTCCAGCGCCGCCCCGCCGACGCGGCGCGCGGCGCGACCGTGACCGAGCTCTGGCGCACCGCACGCGGCGCCCGCATCGCCGTCACCTTCGCCTCGCCGTGCTTTCGCAACGAGCGGCTCGCGCTGCGCGTCGAGACGGCGCCCGCCAGCGCGCTCGCCATCGAGGGACTGGTGACGACGCCGGTCGGCGCCGTCGCGCGCTCGCTCGCGCCGGCGGCCGGGCGGCTCGAGTTCGTGCTGGCCGAGTCGCGCGAGCCGGTGACGCTCGCCTTCGAGCTGGTCGGCGACTTCGACGCGGCGGCGACGCTGCTGCTCGCCGTGCAACTCGTCGAGACGCAGGAGCGCCTCCCGCTGCCGCCGCCGCGCGCGCTCGACGCCGCGCCGCTCGCTTGCCCCGCCGCCGCCGAGCGGCTCGCCACGTGGGTGCTGCACGACGGGCCGCTGCCGCCGCGCGCCGACGCGGCGGTTGAGCAACTCGGCTATGGCCAGTAACGTGCCGCGCTTCGCGTGACGCACGCAAAGGCGCGCGAGCCCCGCTCGGCGGGCTCGCGGTCGACGTTCGCGTCGGAACGCTTGCAGAGGGACCGGCATGCTTCTTTCGGGCCGCAAAGGCGTGATCCTCGGCGTCGCCAACAAGCGCAGCATCGCGTGGGCGATCGCGAAGGCGGCCCATGACCACGGCGCCGAGCTGGCGCTCACCTACGCCAACGACCGCTTCAAGGAGGGGGTCGTCGACCTCGGCACGAGCCTCGGCGTGAAGCACTACTTCCCGTGCGACGTGGCGCGCGACGAGGAGATCGAGAGCCTCGCCGCCCAGCTGAAGGCGACCTTCGGCACGCTCGACTTCGTGGTGCACGCGGTCGCCTTCGCCAAGAAGGAGGAGCTCGCCGGCGGCTTCGTCGACACCAGCCGCGAGGGCTACCGCATCGCGCAGGACATCTCGAGCTACTCGCTCACCGCGCTCTGCCGCGCGCTGCGGCCGCTGCTGGTGCGTGGCGAAGGCGGGCCCGGCGGCGGCGAGCGGACCAGCAGCGTGCTGACGCTCACCTACCTCGGCGGCCAGCGCGTGGTGCCGAACTACAACGTGATGGGCGTCGCCAAGGCGGCGCTCGAGGCGTCGGTGCGCTACCTCGCCGCCGACCTCGGCCCCGACGGGATCCGCGTCAACGCCGTCTCGGCCGGCCCGATCAAGACGCTCTCGGCGGCCGGCGTCAGCAGCTTCTCGACGCTGCTCGACCAGATGCCGGAGCGCGCGCCCTTGCGCAAGAACGTGACGACCGAGGAGGTCGCCGACGCCAGCATCTTCCTGCTCTCGGAGATGGCGCGCGGCGTCACCGGCGAGGTGCTCTTCGTCGACGCCGGCTTCCACGCGATGGGGATCTGAGCCAGCCGCGGCGGCGGACGGGGATCGCGGAGGGGACGACGATGGCTGCCAAGCTCCCGCGCAACGTCGTCTTCGACGTCGGCAACGTGCTGTTGTCGTGGAATCCGCCGGCGCTGGTGCGCGACCACCTGCCGGCGGGCGGCGATGCGGAGCAGTTCCGCCGCGCCATCTTCGACCACTCCGACTGGGTCGATCTCGACCGCGGCACGCTCGACGAAGCCGATGCGCTGCTGCGCTTCCGCGAGCGGACCGGCGCGCCGCTCGAGCTGCTGCGCCGGCTGGTGCACGCGGCGAAGACGTCGCTCACGCCGATGCCGGAGAGCCTCGCCTTCCTCGAGGAGCTCCACCGCGCCGGCGTCGCGCTCTACGTCCTCTCCAACATGTCGCACGACACGTGGGACTACCTGCGACCGCGCCACGCCTTCTGGGGGCGCTTCGCCGGCATCGTCATCTCGGCGCAGATCCGGCTGGTGAAGCCCGACGCCGCGATCTACCGCCACCTGCTGACGCAGTTCGCGCTCGACCCGAAGCAGACCGTCTTCTTCGACGATCGGCCGGAGAACGTCGCGGGCGCCCGCGCCGAGGGCATCCAAGCGCACCTCTTCGAGCGCGCCGCACCGGCGCGCGCACTGGTGGTCGAGGGGCGCTGGAAGGTCTGAGCGCCGCGCGGCACGTCGCTCACCGCCGCAGGCGGCCACCTCACCGCCGCAGGCGGCCACCTCACAGCCGCGGGTAGAGCTCGGGGCGCCGATCGGCGAGGAACGGGAAGCGCTCGCGCACGCGCGCCACCTCGGCGGCGTCGACCTCGCCGACCACGATCGCCGGCCGTTCGCTCGCCGACGCGCGCGCCACGCCGAACGGATCGAGCAGCGCCGAGTCGCCGCGGTGCGGCTCGCCGCCCGCTTCGCCGACGCGGTTCACGCCGAGCACGAAGCACTGGCTCTCGATCGCGCGCGCGGCGAGCAGCGTCTGCCAGGCGTGGCTGCGCTTCGCCGGCCAGTTGGCAGGCACCAGGAAGAGATCGGTGCGCGCCGCCGCGGCGCGGAAGAGCTCGGGGAAGCGCAGGTCGTAGCAGATCACCGCGGTGACGCGGACGCCGTCGATCGTGGCGGTCGGCAGCGCCTCGCCGCCCGCGTAGTGGCGCGCCTCGCCGGCGAGCGAGAAGGGGTGGAGCTTCTGGTAGTGGAGCCGCTCGACGCCGTCGGGGCCGAAGAGCGCGAAGGCGTTGCGCGGCCGCGCGCCGCTGCCGATCGCATCCGGCGGCGCCGGCTCGGCGAAGCCGCCGCCCACGTGGCAGGCGAGCGAACGTGCCAACGCCGCGAGCCACGCGCGCGTCCGCTCGGCCGCGGCGGCACAACGCGCGGCCTCCATCGAGAAGCCGGTGTTGAACATCTCGGGGAGCACCAGCAACTGCGCCCCCGCCGCCACCGCCCGCTCCGCCTGCGCCTGCGCGCGGCGGAAGTTCTCCTCCGGCTCCTCCCAGGCGAGGTCGAGCTGCAGTCCCGCGACGATCATCGCGCACCTCCCATCGCCCGCAGCCGCTCTGCTGCAGCCGCGAGCGTCTCCATCCGCTTGCAGAAGGCGAAGCGCAGCAGCCGCTTGCCGTCGCGATCCTGTCCGTAGAAGACGCTCGGCGGGATCGCCGCGACGCCGTGCCGCTCGGTCAGCAGGCGCGCCACCGCGCGGTCGTCGCCGTGCCGCTCCGGCGCGAAGCGGCGGGTGAAGTCGGCCAGCACGAAGTAGGCGCCCTGCGGCACCGCCGGCTCGAAGCCGACCTCGCGCAGCACTTCCACCAGGAAGTCGCGCCGCTCGCGGTAGTCGCGCTGCAGCTCTGCGAAGTAGGCGTCGGCGAACTGCTCGATGGCGAAGGCGATGGCCGCCTGGAGCGGCGTCGCCACCGAGAAGGTCACGTACTGGTGGGCCGCCTGCGCCGCCGCCACCAGCGCCGCCGGGCCGACGCCCCAGCCGATCTTCCAGCCGGTGAGCGAGTAGGTCTTGCCCGCGGAGGACAAGGTGAGCGTGCGCTCGCGCATGCCGGGCAGCGTCGCGATCGGCAGCGCGGTCGCGCCGTCGTAGGTGAGGTGCTCGTAGACCTCGTCGCTCACCACCACCACGTCGCGCTCGCGGCAGAGCTTGGCGATCACCTCGAGCTCGGCGCGCGTGAAGACCTTGCCGGTCGGGTTGTGCGGCGTGTTGAGCAGCAGCAGCTTCGTGCGCGGCGTGAAGCAGGCGGAGAGCGCCGCCTCGTCGAGCGCGAAGTCGGGGAAGCGCAGCGGGCAGAAGCGCGGCGTCGCGCCGGCGAGCGCCACCGCGACCGGGTAGCTGTCGTAGTACGGCTCGAAGAGCACCACCTCGTCGCCCGGATCGAGCAGCCCGAGCAGCGCGCTCGCGATCCCCTCGGTCGCGCCGCAGGTGACCACCACTTCGCGCAGCGGGTCGAAGTCGAGGCCGTGGCGCGCGCGGTACTTCGCCGCGATCGCCTGCACGAGCGGCAGGTGGCCGAGCGAACGGGCGTACTGGTTCGCGCCGCTCGCCAGCGCGCGCTGCGCCGCCGCGACGATCTCGGCCGGCCCCTCGAAATCGGGGAAGCCCTGCGCGAGGTTGATGGCGCCGTGCTGCTGCGCGAGCGCCGTCATCTCGCTGAAGATGGTGGTGCCGAACGGGACGAGGCGGCGGGCGGTGCGCGTCACGCGGTCGCTCCAGGGGGCCGATCGATCTCGAAGCCGAGCGCGCCGGCCGGCAGCGAGCGCCCCGCGAGATTGGCCGGCGCGCCGCCGCGATTCCAGGCGAGCCAGCCGTCGGCGAAGCGGGCGAGGCGCACGCCCGCTGCCACGCGCGGCGCTCGGCGCCCCCACTCCGAGCGCTCGCGCACCAGCGCCTCGAGCAGCGCGACGAAGCGCGCCTCGGGCCCGCTCGCAAGGCGCAGCAGCGCGCCGCCCCCGCAGCGCCCCTCGAGCGTCGCGAGCCGCTCGCGCTCGATCGTCGCGGTGAAGAGCGGCGGCGCCGCCGCCGCGAGCGGCAGCGCCGGCTCGCCCTCGGCCGTGACGCGCCACCAGAGCAGCGCGACGCCCAAAGCGCGCCGATCGGCGCCAAGCCCCCGCTCTGCCGGCACGACGAGGTCGCCGCCGAAGTTGAGCGCGCTCGCGCGGTCGTCGCTCGGCGCCGGCAACCACGCCGCGAACCGCTGCAGCCCGGCGCGATCGACTTCGCCGAGCGGCACGCCGTCGAGCGCGACGCTCCGCCGCTGCCCGACGAAGCGCGGATGGCTCCAGCATTCGAGCTCGAGCAGCGCGCGGCGCCCCGCCGGCCGCGCCAACAGGAGCCCCGCGCCCGCGCCGCTCCAGCGCGCCCGCTCGCCGCGCGCCGCGCCGCCGACGAACTGGCACGCCTCCTCGGCCGCGTGCCATTCGCCGAAGAGCCACTGCTCCTCGCCGGGCGTTCCCATGCGCACGACGGACGAGGCGGGTGGCGTCGCGCCGAGGCGCAGCGCAGCGCCGGCGTCGGCCAACGGCGCGAGCCGCCGCGCCAGCGGTCCCGCGTCGCAGCGCACGCCCGCGCCGACCAGCAGCGTCCCGCCGCTCGCGACGAAGCGCAGCAGCTCCTCCTGCTCGGCGACGCTCTCGCGCGAACCGTCGAGCGCCCCCTCGAGCAGCCCGACGACGCGCAGCGGCGCGAGCGCCCCCGCCGCGATCAGCGTGCGATCGACCACGGCGAAGTCGAAGCGATCGCGCAGCGCATCGGCGAGGCGATGGAGCTGCGGCGGCAGGGCGAGCGCCTCCTGCTCGTGTAGCGCGTCGCGCGCGAAGTGGAGCGCCACGTCGCAGAGCGGCGCCACGCCGCGGCGCAGCGCACCGTCGCGACGGAGCAGGTCGCGCGCGCCGTCGAGGAACTCGGGGTAGTCGAACGCCTCGACCACGCCGGTCGCCGCGTCGTCGAAGAGGCGCGCCGCCACCGCCTCGCGGCCGACGTCGGCGGGCGGCTCGCTGGCGAACGGGACGGCGAACCAACGGCACGGCGTCGCCAGGCGCTGCTGATGGAGCCACGGCAGCGACGCCTGCGTGGTGCGCACGCCGGCGCCGTGGCGCGCCGCCGCGCGTGCCAGCAGCGTCGCATCGACGCCGTACTCGGCGAGTTCGCCGCCGTGGCCGACCTTGATCCAGAGCGGCGTCGCCGGGAAGGCCGCGCGCGCCGCGCCGAGCAGCTGATCGGCGAAGCGCGCCATCGCCTCGGCGAGGAAGCGGGCGAGCAGCGGCCGGCCGCCCTGCCGCGGCAGCAGCTCGCGCGCGTCGCGCGGCGCGCCGAGCTCCGCCGCGAACCGCTCCCACGCCGCGCGCGCATGGGGGTCGCCGCACCAGAAGCCGGCATGCACATGGTCGTGCGGCGGCGGCAGCGGGTTGACCCAGGTCGCCATGCCGGTCGGGAAGCCCGCCTCGCCGTAGTCGGCCGGGAAGGCGACGCAGAGCGCGTCGATCGCGTCGCCGAGCGCCGCGCGCAGCGCCGTGAAGAAGCGCTCGAACGCGGCGAGCGTGGCGGGCGCGAAGGGCGACGGCCAGCCGCAGGTGGCGCCGTGCTCGAGGCACTCGAGCGGCACGAAATCGCCGCTCGCGCGGAACCACTCGGGCACCACGTGGAGCCACGGATAGACGAGGTAGCGCAGCCCGCGGGCGTGCGCCGCAGCGGCCGTCGCGCGCGCGCCGCTCCAGTCGAAGCGGTCGCGCGCCGGCTCGACCAGCGCCCACGCGAGGTACTCCTCGACGCCGCCCGCGCCCAACGCCGCCATCCGCGCGATCGCCGCCTCGTTCGCCGCGGCTCCGGGCGGCGGAGCGCCGGCGCGCGCGTGGAGCAGCGCGTCGACACCGAGGTTGCCGGAGACGATCGGGATCAAGGGGGCCCCGCTGGCGCGACGCGATCGCGGCGCAGCGCGCCCGCACGATTCGCAGCGCGGCCGATTATGACCAGCACGCGATGACCCCACCCACCCGTCCTGAAGCGCGGCGCTCCTCCAGCAACCGCCGGCTGCTCCTCTTCCTCGCGCTCGCCGTGCTGGTGCCGGTGGTGCTGGTGGTCGGGCCGTTCCGCGGCCGCTTCTTCCCGCCGCAGGCGCGCGCGATCGGGGCGCTCGCCGTCGCGCCGGCGCCGCCGCTCGAGCGGGCGCGCTGCCTCGAGCTGCTCGGCGGCGAGTTGCTGGCGCAGCTCGGCCCCGAGTTCGAGGCGGCGCTGGAGCAGCACGACCACGCCGGCCTCGCGCTGGCGCTGGAACGCGTCGCGCCGAACCAGGCGACCGCCGCCGTCCGCTACCTGCACGGGATCGCACTGCTCGAGGGCGGCCATCCGGCGCGTGCGCTGGCCGGGCTGCAGGACGCGGTGGCGACCGCGAGCCCGCCGCTCGACGACGAGGCGCGCTACGCGCTGGCGCAGGTGCTGCTGCTGCTGACGCGAGCCGATCAAGCGCGCGTCGAGCTCACGCGCCTTTCGCACGGCGCGAGCCGCTTCGCGGAGCCGGCGCGCCGCCAGCTCGTGCAGCTTTCGGCGCTCGAGTAACGGCGGCCGAGGCGGGAGCCACCATCACCGCGGCGCGCAGCTGCTCGATCTCCCGCTTCCAGCCAGCGACGCCGGCCGGCGTCTCGAGGAAGCCCGGCAGCGCGGCGAAGCGCGGGTCGTTCATCAGCCGCGCGAAGAGCTCGAAGCCGAGCGTCCCCTTGCCGAGGCACTCGTGGCGATCGACGCGCCCGCCGTGCGCCACCTTCGAGTCGTTCAGGTGGAAGGCGACGAGGTGCTGCAGGCCGACCTTCGCGTCGAACTCGGCGAAGACGTCGGCGTAGCCCGCCTCGCTCTTCAGGTCGTAGCCGGCCGCGAAGGAGTGCTGCGTGTCGAGGCAGATGCCGATCCGCTCGAGGTAGCCGACCTTCTCCAGGAACTCGCCCAAGTGCTCGAAGCGGTGGCCGACGCAGGAGCCCTGCCCCGCCGTGTTCTCGAGCACCAACTTCACGTGCGTCGCGTCGGGCGTCTCCTCGATCGCCTCGCGCAGCACCTCGGCCCCCGCCGCGATGGCCGCCGCCTCGCCCGAGCCGAGGTGGGCGCCTGGATGGAAATTGACCAGCGTCACGCCGAGCTTCGCGCACCGCTCGATCTCCGCCTTGAACGCGGCCGCCGACTTGCGCCGCGCCGCCGGATCGGGCGCGCAGAGGTTCAGCAGGTAGGAGGCGTGCGACATCACCGCGCCGATCGACTGCTTCGCGAGGCTGTCGCGGAACGTCACCGCTTCCTCGTCGGTGACCGGCTTCGCCGCCCACTGCCGCTGGTTGCGCGTGAAGACCTGGATCACGTCGGCCCCGATCGAGCGCCCCTCGACCGGACCGTTCTCGAGCCCGCCCGCCACCGACACATGCGCCCCGAGCAGCATCGCCGTCCCCTAACGCGCACCGACTTCGCGGACCGACTCCGCGCCTTCACTCTGCGCGGCGCGGCACGCTAGCGGCTCGGCGCAGCGGCGCCCCTGGCGTTCCTCGGCAACGCGGGACAAGATCGCCGTCGGCTCGCCGCCGCTACGCCAGCGACTCCGCGACGCGCCCTCCCTCGGAGCCGCCGGATGCACCGCGTCGCCGCCCGCTCGCTCGCCGCCCTGTGGTTCGTCGTCGCCGCGTCCGCGCCCGCACAGGAGCCCGCGGCGGCACCGCCCGCCAGCGCGCGACCGGCCGTCCGCAACCTCGTGGTGGTGACGCTCGACACGCTGCGCTCCGACCACCTCGCCTGCTACGGCTACTTCCGCGACACGATGCCGCAGCTGCGCGCGCTCGGCGAACGATCGCTGCGGTTCGCGCGTTGCCTCACCCCGGTGGCGCAGACGACGCCGAGCCACGTGTCGCTCTTCACCGGCGTCGCGCCGGACGAGCACGGGGTGCTGTCGAACCACGCGCTGACCGCCGACGAGGGGCTCGCGACCAGCGCGACGCTGCAGACGTTGGCGCAAGCGCTGCGCGCGGCCGGGATGCGCACCGGCGCGTTCGTCGCGGCGACCCCGGTGAAGCGGGCGTCGGGGCTCGACCAGGGGTTCGACGTCTGGAGCGAGCCGAGCAACGCACGGCGCCGCGGCGAGGAGGTCGTCGCCGAGGCGGCGCGCTTCATCGCCGAGTGCGGCGAGCGGCCCTTCTTCGCCTGGATCCACCTCTACGACGCGCACGACCCGCTCACTTCGCAGTGGATCCCGCAGCACCACCTCGACCGATTCTCCGAGGAGCCGACCGCCGCGGCGTGGCGCGCCGAGCGCGGCATCGTGAAGCAGGTCATCGAGCGCGGCGGCCGTCCCCACCCGATCACCGATTCGCACCACCAGTACGACGGCGCGTTGCGCTACCTCGACGAGAACTTCGGCCTGCTGCTGGCGAAGCTGCGGAGCGCGGGGCGCGAGGAGGAGACGGTCCTCGTCGCGATCGCCGACCACGGCACCGCGCTCGGCCAGCACGATCTCTACGGCCACGGCATGTGCTGGGACGAGCTGCTGCGCGTGCCGCTCTACGTCCACGTGCCGGGCGTCGCGCCGGCCGTCATCGAGACGCCGCTGTCGACGCTCGACGTGTGGCCGACGGTGATGGGCCTCGCGCCCGCACTCGCGAATGCGGCGTTCCTGGCGCAATGCCGCGGCGTCGACGTCCTGCTGCACGACCACGATCCGCGCCCGCTGTTCGGCGTCGCCGCCCTGAAGCGCGGCGTGGCGTCGGTCACCTTCGGCCGCTGGAAGCTGCTGCGCGTGCGCGCGAACGAGCTGCAGCTCTACGACCTCGAAGCCGATCCGCACGAGCAGAAGGACGTCGCGCGCGCGAACGGGGAGATCGTCCAGCGACTGACCGCGCTGCTCGACGCCGAACTCGCGCGCCAGCAACGCGCCCGCGCGCTCCACGCCACCTCCCGCAAGGAAGGAACGAGCCCCGACCCGAAGCTCCTCGAGGAGCTGCGCGCGCTCGGCTACACCGACGAAGGCGACGACCGCCCCTGACCCCCAAGCCGAGCGCTACGTCCCCGCTCGCCGAGCGCTGCGTACCCGCAGCCGCTCGCACTCCACCGCCCTCGCCGAGCGCTGCGTACCCGCAGCCGCTCGCACTCCACCACCGCTCGCCGAGCGCTGCGTACCCGAAGCCGCTCGCTGTCCACCGCTCGCGCCGCCGCGTCCAGCGCCCGCTCCCGCGCTCCGCTCCCACCCGGCGGCGCCCCCCGTCCACCGCCCGCCTCCCCATGCTGGGCTTCTGCTGCGAACGCTGCGGCCTCCGGCCGCAGCCGTTCGCCAGCAGCAAGCCCCGAGAGGCGAGCTGCGCGCCGCGCAGCCTCGCCGGCGCGGAGTTCAGCTGCATCGGCGCCGTTCCACCGCCGGGCGACGTTCGACCCGCGCCCGCGGCGCCGATGTCAGCTGCAACTCAAAAATCGACATCCCCCGGCAACGGATGCCGCGCCTTCAACCACACCGCCCCCACCAGCAACGGCAGCGACACCGCCGCGAACGGGATCCACCCGACCGTCCCGAGATCGGCCCACTTGCCGTGCGTCGAGTGCTGCGCCCACAGGAAGCCGTAGAGCCCCCACGTGCTGATCGCGAGGAAGAGGCACGCGCGCGACGCCAGGAAGCCGGCGGGCGCCTGCTTCACCTCGTCGGGGCGTTTCAGCAGCTCGGGCTTGCTGCCGCCGACGCCCATCACCGTCTCGCCGCGCGCCGCCGCCTCCTTGATCTGCGCGACCTCGCCGCGGATCACGGCCATCATGAAGCCGTTGCGCAGCATGAGCCGTAGCGACACGACGAACGCGGCAATGGTCGTCCCGGTCGCGGCGAACGCCAGCAGCCGATGGACCACGACCGGCACGTCGCCGCTCTGCACCGCGCCGCCGAGGATGCCGGTCGCGCAGGTGAAGCCGATCGCCACCATCGCGATCGGATAGGCGAGCAGCTTGAAGCGCCGCGTCTGCTTGATGAAGCCGGCGTCGATCCCCCAGTTCTTGCGCGCCTCCTTCACGGCCAGCCCGGTGCCGAGGAAGTAGACGAACGTCACGCTGTGCGCGAAGACGGTGAGGATGGCGACCATGAGGCCGCCGATCTGGTGCTGCTGCGCGCGCGCCGCCTCGCCGTCGACGCGGTAGCCGAGGACGAGCCAGGCCGCCAGGAAGAGCAAGTCGGCGAGCGCGATGCCGAGGAAGACGAAGAACATGGCGAGGGGAAGTCCGCGATCGGAAGCGTGACGAACGGGCGGTCGAGCCACCGGCTCGCGCCCGCGAAGGGGCGAAACGATAGCGCGACGGCTGCCGCGGTTTGCCGGACGGGACCCGCTCTGCCGCACTCCGGCGGGAGTCGCGCATGAGTCCTCTCCGCCATCAGCGGTCGCTCGCGTTCGCCGCGCTGGCGCTCGTGGCCGTGGCCGCGGCGCTCGCCGGCTGGTTCCCGATCGGCGCGGCGTCGCGCGGGAGCGGCGACTCGCCCCCTTCACCCGAACTCGCGAGCCGACGCGCGCAGGGACGCGCGCCCGCGCTGCCCGATCCCTGCCCGCCAGCGGGGATCGACCTCGCGATGCGCCGAACGTCCGACGACACGGCGAAGGTGCACGAAGACGCCGATTCGCGGCAGCGCGCGCCCGCGGGGAGCGAGTCGCCGCTCGAGCTGCCCGCGGACGAGCCGCTCCCCCGCGTCGAGCGGCGCGGGGCGCTCGCCGGCCGCCTGCTCCTCGACCCGACGATCCCGCCCGCGTCGCTCGGCGTGCTGGTCCGCGACGCGCTTGCGCCGCAGGCGCCGCCGGAGTTCGTCGCGCTCGCGCCCGACGGCGGCTTCGCTTGCGCGGAACTCCCGGCCGGCAGCTACACGCTCGAGGCGGTCCTCCACGACGATTGGTTCGGCGCCGACTGGGACGCCGAAGCGGAGCCATCCGCGCTGGCACTCGCGCTCGGCGCGGCGACCGTCGAGCCGGAACTCATCGCCGCCGTCGAACCGCTCGACCTGCGCGGCCGGCTCCATCTGCTGCGGCTGCACGTGCGGCGCGATCGGGGCGCGAGCGCGCCGGCGCGCTGCTTCTACGGACCGCCCGACGGAGCGCCCGCCTCGCGCTCGCTCGCCTGGATCGGCGCCGACGACGAGGGCGCCGCGCTGGTCACTCCCACGCTCCCGATCGACGTGTGCATCGTGGCGCGCGAGCTGCAACCAGTGCAGCTCGACCGGATCGCGACCGACGTGACGATCACGCTCGAGAGCGCGACCGAGCGCCCCGCGGAACCGACGCGCGGCTCGGGCGATTGAGCGCGCGGTGGCTCAGCTCCCCTTCGGTGGCGGCGCCATCACCGCCAGCACCAGCAGGCGGCCGGGGCCGACGTTCTTGACGCCGTGCGGGACGCCGGCCGGCGCGAAGACCTGCGCGCCGGCGGACAGGCGCCGCCGCTCACCGGCCACCTCGAACTCGCCCTCGCCCTCGACCACGACGTAGAGCTTGTCGGTGCCGGCGTGGGCGTGGCTCGCGTGCTCCTGACCCGGCTCGAAGGCGTTCCAGCCGGCCATCAGGTGCGTCCCCGCGAAGAGCGTCGCCTTGCCCATCTTCGCGGCGTTCCAGGCCGCCAACGGCTTCGGATCGGGCAGGAAGGGGCTGCTCATGAACGCGTCTCCACGGGTCTCTCTCCTTCGAGCGGCGCCGCGAGCGGCACCGCCAACGACGTCTCGCGCCGCACCTGCTCGGTGCGCGCGGCGATGGTCGCGGGCGGCACGCCGATCGCCCGCAGCAGCAGCGCGGCCAGCGCGACGCCGACCTCCGCCTCCTCGTACGCCACCGCCTCGACGCCGCGGCGCGCCAGCGACTCGCGCTCCTGCAGCCGCTGCGCGCGCACCAGCACGCGCGCGCCGGGATGGAGCGTGCGGATCGCCTCGATCACCGGATCGCGCGTCGCCGGATCGGGCAGCGTCACCAGCACGAAGTCGGCGGTGGCGACGCCGGCCGCCTCGAGCAGCTCGCGCTGCGACGCATCGCCCCAGATCGCCGCGATCCCGTCGCGCCGCAGCCGCTTCACCGTGTCGAAGTTGAGGTCGATCACCACTGTCGCGAGGTCGAACTCGCGCAGGAGCCGCGTGAGCGTCTGCCCCACCGGCCCGTAGCCGACCACCACGGCGCGCGCGCCCGCCCCCGTCGCCGCCGCCGCGTCGGCGGGCGTCGCCTCGGCGAAGCTGCGCGCGAAGAGGCGGCGACGGCGCAGCCACCGCTGGCCACGCAGCCACCGCTCGGCCGGCTCGACCGCGCGGAAGAGCAGCGGGTTCAGCGTGATCGAGACGATCGACGCGGTGACGATCGCGCTCGACGCCTCGCCGCCGACCAGGCCGTGCGCGCGCGCGAGCTCGCTCACGATGAAGGAGAACTCGCCGACCTGCGCCAGCCCCGCCGCGACCGTGAGCCCGGTGCGCAGCGGCTTGCCGCAGAAGAGCACGATCAGCAGCGCCGCGAGCGGCTTCACCAGCAGCACGACGCCGAGCACGGCCAGCACCAGCGGCGCATCGTCACGCAGCGAGCGCGGATCGAAGAGCATCCCGACCGAGACGAAGAACATCACCGCGAAGGCGTCACGCATCGGCAGCGCGTCGGCGGCCGCTTGGTGACTCGACTCCGACTGGCCGACCACCATGCCGGCGAGGAACGCGCCGAGCGCCATCGAGACGCCGAACAGCTCGGCCGAGCCGACCGCGATGCCGAGCGCGAGGACCAGCACCGCGAGCGTGAAGAGCTCGCGCGAGCGGGTGCGCGCGATCGCGCCGAGAAGCTTCGGCACCAGCTTGCGCCCGCCGACCAGCACCAGCACGACGAGGCCGCCCACCTTGGCGAGCGTCACCAGCAGCGTCATCGCGAAGCCCGGCGCCGCCGGCGCGGCCGCGCCCCCTGCTCCGCCCGCGTCGGGAGCGGCCGGCGCGAAGGCGGGCAGCAGCACGAGGATCACCACGGTCAGCAGGTCCTCGACGACGAGCCACGCGATGGCGGTGCGCCCCTCGGTGGTGGCGAGCAGGCCGCGATCGACGAGCTGGCGCGCCAGCACCACCGTGCTCGCCACCGCGATGGCGATGCCGAGCACGACGCCGGCCGAGAGCGGGAGGCCGAGCGGTCCGGCCGCCAGCGCCATCGCCGCCGTCGCGAGCGCGCTCTGCCCCAACGCGCCGGGCAGCGCGACGTTGCGCAGCCGCAGCAGGTCATCGAGGTGGAAGTGGAGCCCGACGCCGAACATCAGCAGGATCACGCCGAGTTCGGCGAGCTGCGCCGCGACGGCGCCGTCGGCGACGAAGCCGGGCGTGCGCGGACCGACCGCGATGCCGGCCAGCAAGTAGCCGACGATCGGCGACATCCGCAGCTTCTGGGTGATCGCGCCGAAGAGCAGCGCGCAGGCGAGGCTCACCGTGATGGTGAGGAGCAGGGTCACGTCGTGCATCGGCGCCTCCGGTGCGACGGGCGCCTTCTAGCGCACGCTCGCGCCGCCTCGCGCCGCCAAAACTGCGGGAGCGCCACCGCTATGCTCCCGCGCCTCATTGCGGCAGAGGCGACGCGATCGTTCGACAGGATCGTCCGATGGGCGCAGGCGACAGCGAAGGCGGCACGGCAGCGCTCGGCACGGAGCTCGGCGAGGAGCTCGCGCGGCGGCTCCTCGAGCTGGCGGCGATCCCGTCGGTGAGCCGCGACGAGAAGGCGCTCTGCGACTGGCTCGAAGCGCGGTTGCGCGCGGTCGCGGGCCGCGCCGTGCTGCGCACCGGCGACAACCTCGTCGTGACGCTGCCAGCCCTGTCCGCGCGCGCCGACGCGCCGCTCGTCGTCTTCTGCGGCCATCTCGACACGGTGCCGGTGAACGGCAACCTGCCGCCGCGCCGCGACGGCGACACGATCCACGGGCTCGGCACGAGCGACCTGAAGAGCGGCCTCGCCGTGCTCTGGAAGCTGCTCGATCAGCTCTCCGCGCTGCTGGCGCGCGACCCGGCGGCCGCCGCTCGCCTGCCGTGTCGACCCGCCTTCGTCTTCTACGCGCGCGAGGAGATCGCCTACGCCGAGTCGGGGCTGATCGAGGTGGCGCGCGACTGGCCGGAACTGGCGCGCGCCGCCTTCGCGATCTGCGTCGAGCCGACCAGCAACGCGGTCGAACTCGGCTGCCTCGGCACGATGCACGCGGAGCTGACCGTGCGCGGCAAGGCGGCCCATGCGGCGCGGCCGTGGCTCGGCAAGAACGCGATCCACGCCGCGGCGCCGCTGCTGCAGAAGGTGGCGGAGCGCGGCGAGCGGCGCTGGTCGCCGCCCGGCCGCCCCGACCTCGACTACCGCGAGGTGATGTCGATCACCGGCATCAGCGGCGGCAAGGCGAAGAACGTCGTCCCCGACACCTGCGTGATGAACCTGAACTTCCGCTTCGCCCCCGACCGCAGCGCCGACGACGCGCGCGCGCAGGTCGCCGCGCTGGCCGAGGGCTTCGCCGAGGTCGTCTTCAAGGACCTCGCGCCGGCCGGCCGCGTCGCCACCGGCAACCCCTCCTGCGATCGCCTCGTCGCGCTCGCCGGCGCGGTGCGCGCCAAGCAGGCGTGGACCGACGTCGGCCGCTTCAGCGCGATGGGGCTCGACGCGGTGAGCTGCGGGCCGGGCGCGCCCGAGTTCGCCCACCAGCAGGCGGAGCAGGCGTCGATCGCGAAGATGGTCGAGTCGCTCGCGCTCTTCCGCGCCTTCCTCGGCCTCGCGGTCGAGCCGGCCTGACGCCCGATCCGTGACGCCCTCCCCGTGAAGGTCCTCCCGTGAAGCTGAACCCGATCCTCGAAGCGGCGCGCGACTACCCGTTCGCGAAGTTGATGGAGATCAAGCGGCAGCGCGAAGCGGCCGGCCAGCGCATGCTCGACTTCAGCATGGGCGATCCGCGCGAGCCGACGCCCGCCTTCCTGCGCGACGCGATGAAGGCGGCGGTGCCGGAGATCAGCTCCTACCCGAGCGTGAAGGGGAGCGCGAAGCTGCGCGGCGCGATCGCCGGCTACGTGCAGCGGCGCTTCGGCGTGCCGCTCGATCCCGAGACGCACGTGCTGCCGCTGAACGGCACCAAGGAGGGGATCTTCACGACCCACCTGGCGCTGATCGATCCGGCCTCCGCGAAGAAGACGGTGGTCTGCTTCGAGCCGGCCTATCCGGTCTACGCGCAGGGCGCCGCCTACGCCGGCGCGACCCACCATGCGGTGAAGCTCGAGCGCGCGCACGGCTTCAAGCCCGACCTCGCCGCGCTGACGCCGGAGCTGCTCGATCGCACGGCGCTGATGTGGATCAACTACCCGCACAACCCGACCGGCGCCGAGGCCGACGCGGCGCTCTACGCGCGGCTCGCGGCGCTGGCGCGGCGGCACGACTTCGTGCTGGCGTCGGACGAGTGCTACGCCGACCTCTGCTTCGGCGCGCCGTCGCCCTCGCTGCTGGTCGCGGGCGATGCCCCGCGGTTCACGAACGTGCTGGCGTTCCATTCGTGCTCGAAGCGCAGCTCGATGACCGGCTACCGCAGCGGCTTCGTGGCTGGCGATCCGCGCCTGATCGGGGCACTCGCCCGCTTCCGGCCGGCGGTCGGCGTGGCGACGCCCGACTTTGTGCAAGCGGCGGCTGCTGCAGCGTGGAGCGACGATGCGCACGTCGCCGGCGTGGTCGCCACCTACCGGCGCCGCCGCGACCTCTTCCTCGCGCTGTTCCAACGCAAGGGCTGGCAGCACGAAGGCGGCGCCGCGACCTTCTACCTCTGGTGGCGCGTGCCGGCCGGCTTCAAGGACTCGGTCGAGCTGGCGGAGCGGCTGCTGCCGCTCGGTCTCCTGGTGACCCCCGGCTCGTGGCTCGGCGTCGGCGGCGAGCAGCACGTCCGCTTCGCGCTGGTCGCGAACGACGCCGACACCAAGCTCGCCATCGAGCGGCTCGAAGGATTCGCCCCATGAGCAGCGCAGCGACTCCCCCACCGACGTCCCCATCGACGCCACCGGCCGGTTCGAGCGGCGACGCCCCCCGCTTCGCCGCCGCGCGCGAGCGGATCGAGCGAGCGTTCGCGGCGAACGACCTCGCGAGCGAGCGGCCGGCGCTGGTCGCCGCCGTCGAGCAGGCGATCGCCGCGCTCGATGCGGGCGAGCTGCGCGTCGCCGAGAAGCTCGCCACGGTCGCCGTCGGCACGCCTTCCACGTGGACCACGCACGCCTGGGTGAAGCAGGCGATCCTCCTCTACTTCCGGCTGCGCGGCCTCGAGACGGTCACGGTCGGCCCGTTCGAGTTCCACGACAAGGTGCCGCTGAAGAGGAACCTCGCGGCGGCCGGCGTGCGCATCGTGCCGCACGGGATCTGCCGCTACGGCGCCTTCCTCGAGAAGGGCGTCGTGATGATGCCGAGCTACGTGAACATCGGCGCGTACGTCGGCAGCGGCACGATGGTCGACACGTGGGCCACCGTCGGCAGTTGCGCGCAGGTCGGCCGCGACGTCCACCTGTCGGGCGGCGTCGGCCTCGGCGGCGTGCTCGAGCCGCCGCAAGCGCAGCCGGTCGTCATCGAGGACGGCTGCTTCATCGGCAGCCGCGCGATCGTCGTCGAAGGGGTGATCGTCGAGCGCGAGGCGGTGCTCGGCGCCGGCGTCGTGCTGACCGCGTCGACGCCGATCGTCGACGTGAACGCGGTGCCGGCGCGCATCACCAAGGGGCGCGTCCCGGCGCGCGCCGTCGTGATCCCCGGCACCCTCCCGAAGAAGTTCCCGGGCGGCGAATTCGGCACGCCCTGCGCGCTCCTGATCGGCGAGCGGAAGGCGTCGACCGACCTGAAGACGAGCCTGAACGCGGCGCTGCGCGAGTTCGATGTCGCAGTGTGAGGCGAGGGGCGGTGTGACGTAGCGGTGTGATGGATCGCCGTGCGCCGCGTCGCCCTGTTCACGGCAGTGCGAACACCTCCCACCGCGCCACCTCGACCTCCCCCTTCTCGACGGCGATGCCGAGCGCGCCGGCGCCCGCACTCGCCCACATGCCCGGCACGTCGAACAGGCCCGCGCCGTCGAGCCAGGCGCGCGCGCGGCCGCCGTCGTTGACCAGCACGATCTCGTGCCACTGGCCGACGACGATCTTCTGCCGATCGTTGCCGACGAACCCTTCGCCGCCGCCGAGGAAGGAGGACCAGTTCGCCAGCACGAGTTCGCGGTCGCCGTTCACGCGCAGCTTGACCGCGTCGCCGCGCACGAGCCGCAGCTTGAGGCGCACGCCGACCCGCGCCGGATGCGCCGCGGTCGTCGCGAGGTGGCTCCACGCGCCGTCGTTGCGGCCGACCAGCGCGCCCCCCTCCACCCTCCAGCAATCGGGGCGCTCCGCCGCGAGGCCGCTCGGCAAGCCGCGCCCGCCGCCGCCGCCGCTCGCGAGCAGCGTCGTCCCCTTGGCGCTCGCGTAGGCCTCGGGCAGCGGATCGAGCAGGAGCCCGAGCTTGCGCTTCACGTGGTCGAGCGCCTCCTTCGGCGGCTCGCGCTCTGCCATCGCCTCGCGCCACTCCTTCTCCAACTGCCCGAACCCCTTGCCGAGCCACCGGTGCGCCTCGGTCGAGTCGACGTACCACTGCTTCACCTTGGCGAAACCGTGCTTCTCCACCAGCCAGCCGACGAAGGCGCCCGCCACGTGGTAGGGATGGACGCCCTGCTTCGCGCCGTCGGGCCAGCGGCGACGGAACTCCTGCAGCGAATCGGGCAGCGTGCCGAGCCGCGCGTGGCAGGCGCCCCAGTCGGCGATGAGGATCTGCTCGTCATGCCTCGCCAGCGCGGTCGCGAGCCCCTCGACGACGAAACCGTCGGCGCCGGCGCCATCGGCCTGCGGCGGGAACTGCAGCGCGAAGATGTGGACGAGTTCATGGCAGCCGCGGAAGTCGTGCGCCTGATGGACGCTCACGGTGCCGGTCGAGAAGGCGACCGTGCCGGCCGCAGCGCCGGTCCGCGCCGCCATGTCGGGCACGTCGCGGTAGAGGAAGAAGTGGACCTTGCCGCGGTACTTCATCGCGAGCGTCTTCTCGAGCGCCGCGATCTCCGCGACGTTGGCCGCCACCGCGGCGTCGAGCGCGGCCGCGGGGAACGCCCCCTCCTCGAAGTGGAAGCTGGCGCGCGGTGTGTCGCGCGTCGCGGAGAGCGTGGCGATCACGGCGCGATCGAGGTCGGTCAGCTCCGCTTGCGCAGCGGCGTGCGGCGCGATCACGCCGATCGAGAGCGCCAGCGCCACCCACCCTGCCAACGCCGCGCGCGCGAGGCTCGCTGCCTCTTTCATGCTCCGCTCCTCGTTTCGCGCGCCGCATCTGCCGGAGCGGCGCGCCGCGAGGGCGGTGCGCGTCAGGCGTGCAGCGCGAAGTAGATGACGATCCAGGCGACGTCGATGAAGTGCCACGAGACCGCGGCGATCTCGACGCTCGGGCCCATCCGATCGATCAAGTACCCGCGGAGCGCCAAGACGCTCGCCCGCAAGAGCAGCAGCAGCCCCGCCGCGGCATGGGCGAAGTGGAGCGAGGTGAGCAGCCAGAAGTTGCCGCCGTAGTTGCTGCTGCGCGGCAGGAAGCCGGCGGCCCGCAGCTCCTGCCAGCCGAACCACTGCAGCGCGAGGAAGGCGCCGGCCAGCAGCGTGCCGACCACCAGTCCCGCCTTCATCGCGCCGCCGCGCCCGCGCCGTTGCGCCACGTGCGCCACCAGCAGCGCGGCGCTGCTCGCCACCGCCAACGCGCAGTTCCAGCCGAGCCACTCGGGCAGCGGCGGCGACCCCTCCGGCGGCCAGATCGGCGTCGCCTTGCGCAGCACGAGGAAGGCGCCGATCAGCCCCGCGAAGAGCATGGTCGACGCCATCAGCGCCAGCATCAGGAGCAGCCGCGCATTGGTGAGCGGCAGCTCGCGTCTCCCGGCACCACCGCTTTCCCGCCCGCCGTCGCCCCGCCCGCTGCCGCCGCTCGGCGGGCCACCCCCGCCGCCGCGCGGCGCGAGGGGAGGCGAGGGCTCGAGCAGGCCGGTCGAAGGGCCGTTCATTCGCGGGACTCCGGGGGCGCGCTGCTCTCGGGCGCCGCTTCCGTCGCGGGCGGCTCGAACTGCACGTAGCGCTTCAGGTTGGTGATGTACCAGGTGAGCGCCAGGCCGACGGCGACGCAGGCCACCGTGATGGCGAGCGCCGCCGCGGAGCCGCTCGCCTGCCACCGCTTCACCTGGTACCAGGCGAAGTAGCCGAGGAAGGCGACCATCGTCGCGATGAGGATGCGGTGGAGCGTGATGAGGCGCATGACGGCCGGGAGCATAGATCGGGAACGAGCGGCGCGGCGGGCCGTAGAGACTCCCCGCGGCGGCGGGTGTGCGGTGCCCGTCGCCCCACGGAGCGGCCCATGGAAATGCAGAGCAGCCTCCTCGCGCAGCGCTTCGTCGACTCCCCGGTCGGCCCGCTCTTCCTGGTCGCCGATCGCCACGCCGTGCGCGCGCTCCGCTTCGCCGATCCCGAGGAGCCGCGCCCGCCCCAGAGCGCCCTGCCGTCGCTCGCCCCGCGCGCGGCGCTGCGGCTGATCGATCGCCTCGAGCGGGAGCTGCGCGACTACTTCGCCGGGCAGCGGCGCGACTTCACCGTCCCGCTCGCCGCGCGCGGCACGCCGTTCCAGGAGCGCGTCTGGGGGGCGCTGCGGGCGATCCCGTACGGGGCGACCGCGACCTATGGCGACATCGCGCGCGCGATCGGGATGCCGGCCGCCGCCCGCGCCATCGGCGGCGCCAACAACCAGAACCCGATCGCCATCGTCATCCCGTGCCATCGCGTGATCGGCGCCGACGCGAAGTTGGTCGGCTACGCGTCGGGGCTCGCGAAGAAGGTGGCGCTCCTCCAGCTCGAGGGGGCGCTGCCGGCGAAGGGGCGCGAGCGGGCGGTGGCCGCGGCCGCGCGCCACGGATAGAACCGCGCGCCTCGATCGCTGCTTCGACCGCCGCCCTGCACCCCGCCCCACGCGACGGGCGCCGCGCCTCGCGCGCGCCTTGGGAGCCCCGCCGATGACGCACGCCGCCCTCCTTGCCGGCCTCGCCAGCCTCGTCGCCCCGCTCCTCGCCGCGCCGCTCGGCGCCCCGACGCAGGAGACCCCGGCGCCGCAGCGCGAAGCGGTCGCCGCGCCGGCCGCCCCCAGCGCGAGTCGCATGGAGTCGCTGCGCCACGACGCGAAGCTGCTCGGCACCACGCTGAACGTCGCCGTCTACCTGCCGCCCGGCTACGACGAGAGCGGCGAGCGCTACCCGGTCCTCTACTTCCTCCACGGCCTCTGGGGCAACGCGGGGAAGTGGGCCGAGCGCGGCACGCCGGCGACGCTCGACGCGCTGATCGCCGAGAACAAGGTGCCGCCGATGATCGTCGTCTGCCCCGACGGGCAGAACTCGATGTACGTGAACGCGCTCGAGACGAAGGCGCCGTGGGGCGACTTCCTGGCGACCGAGCTGGTCGAGACGATCGACGCCAAGTACCGCACGGTGGCCGACCGCGCGGCGCGCGGCATCAATGGCGACTCGATGGGCGGCTACGGGGCGCTGAACGTCGCGTTCAAGCATCCGACCGTGTTCGGCTCCGTCAGCGCCCACAGCGCCGCCATCTATCCGGTCGATCCGACGCAGTTGCCCGACCGCATCAAGCAGTTCGCGCCGCAGTGGAAGCCGGTCTACGGCTGGCCGATCGACGTCGACCACTGGAAGGCCTGGAACCCGCTCGAGCTGGCGGCGACGCTGCCGGTCGAGACGCTCGCCTCGCTCGAGATCTACTTCGACTGCGGCGACAAGGACCGCTACGGCTTCGACAAGACCAACGCGCAGCTGCACGAGATCCTCGAGGGGCGCAAGGTGGCGCACCAGTGGCATCTGCGCAGCGGCGGCCACGGCCGCGACTACTTCAGCGAGTACGTCCCCGAGTCGCTCGTCTTCCACGGCGCCGCGTTCGATCGCGCGGCCGCGGAGGGGAGCAAGCGCAGCGCGCCGGCCAAGGGCGCGGCGAGGAGAGAGAATTGAAGGCGCTGACCGACTGGATCGACGGCTTCCCGGTGTGGGGCGTGGTCGCGACCTCGTTCGCGCTCGGCATCGCGCTCGGCATCGTGCTGCGCATCGCGCGCAAGGGGAAGTACGAGGAGAAGGAGCGCGCGGCCGCGTCGTCCGGAGCGAGCTGATGAGGGGGGCGTCGCGTCTCTCGCTGGCGCTCGCGCTGATCGCCGTTCCGAGCGTCACCGTTCCGAGCGTCGCCGCGTCGGCCCCGCCGGCGACGGCCGCGCGCGCCGCCGCCACGGCACGGCGCGACGAGCGGCAGCTCGCCATCGATGCGCGCGCCGCGCCGCAGCGCTGCGACCTCCGCTTCACGCTCGGCGAGGAGGGGCGCTCCGACCTCGCCATCGAGCTGCGCGCCGGCCCCGCCGCACCGCTCCGCCGGCTGACGCTGCGCTTCGAGCCGTTCGAGGGGGCGCGCTGGCACTGGACGGTGCGCGCCGCGGACGCGCCCGACGATCGCCTCTTCGACGCCGCCGGCCGCAGCACCACCGCGACGCCGCTCACCCACTTTCCCGAACCGGAGGGGCTCGCCTACGCGCTGCGATTCACCTTCCACGCCGGCGGCGGCCTCACCGTCGCGGCGCTCGACGGCACGCCGCTGCTGGTGACGACCGAGCCGGCCGGCGCCCCGCTCACGCTGCACGTGGCGAGCAGCGGCGCCGTGAACGACCTCGCGCTCACCGCGCTCGCCGACGACGCTGCCGCTCCCGCGAGCGCGCCGCTCGCCGCCGCGTTGCGCGACTTCGATGCGCGCGCCGCCGCGCCTGCTGCACCCGCCGCACCGGCCGAGTCGTTCGCCGCGCCACCGCCCGCGCCGGGCTTCTTCGTCGCCGAGTTCGCGCCGCGCGGCGTCCCGCCGCTCTTCGCCGTGCGCCCCGTCGACCGGCGCGTCGCGCCCGAGGGGGAGCTCGAGCGGCTCATCCTCGAGGTGCGCCCCGACGTCGAAGTCGCGACGCTGCTCGCCCGGCCGAAAGTGCCGGCCCGCGGCGGCGCCGCCGCCACGCGCATCACGCTGCTCGCGTGCGGCGCGCCGCTCGGCAAGTCCGAGCCGAGCGCGCTCGCGCTGCAGGCGGCGCTGCTCGCCGAGGGCGAGCCGCTGGTCGCCGTCGACTTCCTCGGCGGCGGCGAGCGGCGCATGAACGCGAGCTTCGACTCGCTCGACGACCCCGAGCTGCGGCTGGTCGGCAGCTCGCCCGCCGAAGTGGCCGCCGACGAGATCGCGCAGCTGCTCACGTGGCTCGCGACGCGGCCCGAGGCGACCGATCGCACGGCGCGCCTGCTGCTGGATGGCGCCGCCGCCGCGGCACTCGCGCGCTGCGGCGCCGCCGTCTGCACGCCGCTCACCGAACCGGCTGCCGCGACCGCGGTCGGCGGCGCCGCCGCCAGCGCGACGCTCGCCGACGCGGCCGTCTTCGGCGAGGAGTACCTGCGCGCGCGCTACGACTCCGACCTGCTCCACTTCGCGCTCGCGCGCCAGGAGCACCTCGAGACTCCCGACCGCGCGCAGCCGCTGCTCGAGCGGATGGGGCGTCTCGAACCGCCGAACCTCTCGCTCGACGGGGCGCTCCACTTCTCGCCGGCGAGCGGCGTCGCGCCGTTGCGCGCCGACGGCGACGGCGGCCAGCGCTTCGGGCTGCTCGCGCTCTCCGACTTCGGCCCGCGCGCCGCCCTCCACCTCGCGGTGCAGGAGCTCGCGCCCCTTCCGGCCGACCTCGCGCTCGTCGGCTTCGGCGGCCCGCTCGAGTCGCTCGACCGCGCCGTCCAGCAGGTGCTCACGTTGGCGAGCGCCGCGCCGGGTGGCGCGAACGGCGCCGCCCGACCCATCCGCTGCCGCGTCGTCGCCGAGGGCGCGTGGGGCGTCGTCGCGCTGCTCGCCGCGACGCATCGCCCCGAACTCTTCGAGAGCCTCGTCGTGCGCGACGCGCCGCCGAGCTTCGAGCTGTTGCTGCGCCGCCCGCTCGATGCGGTGCGCGCCCCGCCGCGCTTCGCGCTGCTGTCGCAAGGCGCCCCGCTGCCGCTCTACGTCGAGCGCGCGCTCGCCCGCTTCGAGCTCGAGGAGTGCGTGCTGGCACTGCGCGCCGCCGGGGTCGCCGTCGAGTGGCGTGCGCCGGTCGACGCGCTGCGCCGGCCGCTCTCGCGCCATCAGCGCCTCTCAATGTGGCCGCGCGTGCGCCGCCTCGACCTCAAGCCGCGGTGAACCGGCCGTCGATATCGTCCGCGCCCATGGGTCCCGCTCGCGCATCGCGCCCCTTCGTCGTGGCGCACTGGCGTCTCGTGCTGATCGCGATCGCCGTGGTGGCCTTCGCGCTGCGCGTCGCCGTCGCGGCGAAGTTCCAGGGGCTCTCCGCCCCGCCCGACGCCGAGAGCAACCCCGACCAGCTCGACTACGAGCTCTTCGCGTGGCGCGTGGCGAACGGCGAGGGCTACACGCTGCCCGACGGCACGCCGACCGCCCGCCGGCCGCCCGGCACCTCGATGACGCTGCTGCCGATCTACGCGCTGTTCGGGCGCGACTGGGCGGCCGGCCGCCTCTGGTTCGCAGCGCTCTCGGCGGCGAGCTGCCTGCTGGCAGGGCTCCTCGCCGGCGAGCTCTTCGGCGGCGCCGCCGCGCTGCTCGCCGCGCTGGCAGTCGCCTTCCTGCCCGGCCACTTCTACTACTCGATGCACTTCCTCTCCGAAGTGCCCTACGGCTTCTGGATCGCGCTCACCTGCTGGCTCGGCGTGCGGCTGCTGCGGCGCGTCGACGACGGCGCGCGCTGGCGCGGAGCGGCGCTGCTGACCGGGCTCGCCTTCGGGGCGGCGCTCCTCACGCGGCCGCAGGTCGCCTTCGCGGGGCTGCTGGTGGCGGCCGGCGCGCTGCTCTCGCCGGCGGCGCGGCGCGGCGCGCGGCTGCGCGCGGTGGTGGTGGTCGGCATCGCGTCGGCGCTGCTGCTGGTGCCCTGGGTGGTCCGCAACCAGCAGGCGCTCGGCAAGGCGACCCTCTCCACCATCGGCGGCTTCACCTTCTGGGGCGCCAACAACGCGGTGCTCGCCGCCGATCCCGAGCTGGTCGGCAGCTGGATGCCGATCGACTCGCTGATCGACGCCGACCATCCGCTCGACGGCAACGAGCTCGAGAACGACGCGGCGTGCTGGCGCTACGGCTTCGAGTTCCTTAAGAGCGACCGCGCCGACCTCCCGCGCCTGCTGGCGATGAAGGTGGTGCGCCACTACTCGGCCTTCCGCACCACCAGCAACCGCGCGGTCTACTGGAGCTTCGCGGCGAGCTGGCTCGTGGTCGGGCCGCTCGCGCTGCTCGGTGCGCTGCTCTGCCTCGTGCGGCGGCGCGCGGCGACCTGGATCGTGCTGGCGCCGGTCCTCTCGACGCTGCTCACCGCGCTGATCTTCTACGGCTCGATCCGCTTCCGCGACGCCGACGCGGCGCTCTACGTCGTCCCGGCCGCGGCGCTGCTCGCCGGCTGGCTGCCGGCGCGCTGGCGCGACGAACTCCCCACCGCGAGCTGATCGCCGCCGATCGTCGCGCCCCGCTCCACGCGCCGAGCGGGCTATGCTCCCGCCCCATGCCACCACGCGACGACCTGCTGGTCTGGATGGACCTCGAGATGACCGGGCTCGACCCCGGCAAGGACGTGATCCTCGAGATCGCCACGCTGATCACCGACAACTCGCTCGAGATCGTCGCCGAGGGGCCCTGCCACGCCATCGCACGGCCCGCCGAGGTGCTCGAGGCGATGCAGCCGATCGTGCGCGACATGCACGCGAAGAACGGCCTCACCGAGCGCTGCCGCGCCGCCACCGTCGGCCCCTCGCAGGCGGAGTTCGAGACGCTGCGCTTCCTCCAGCAGCACTGCAAGGAGCGCACGGCGCCGCTCTGCGGCAACTCGATCTGGATGGACCGCCTCTTCCTGAACCGCCAGATGGGCGCGGTCGACCGCTTCCTCCACCACCGCTGCATCGACGTCAGCACGCTGAAGGAGCTGGCGCGGCGCTGGCGTCCCGAGGTGGCCGGCTCCGCGCCGCCGAAGCCGGAGACCCATCGCGCGCTCGACGACATCCGGGCGTCGCTGATCGAGTTGAAGCACTACCGCGCGAAGTTCCTGGCGCCGCGCGGCTGACGCGGAGGACGGCGCGCGTGGCCACCAACTACTCCGACTACCTCGGGCTCGAGAAGCTGCTCGCGCTGCAGGGCGGCATCGACGGCGACGAGCGCACGCTGGCGCCCGCCGAGCTGCTCTTCATCGTCGTCCACCAGGTCGACGAGCTCTGGTTCAAGCTCGCGCTCCACGAGCTCGAGCGGGTGCGCGACGTCTTCGCGCGCGACCTGGTCGACGAGCAGGAGATCGCGCCGGCCGCCTCCGGCCTGCGCCGCGTGGTGAAGACCTTCGAGCTCGCCGCGGCGCACTTCGCGCTGATGGAGACCATGGCGCCGCGCGACTTCCTCGAGTTCAGGAACAAGCTCGCCCCCGCCTCGGGCTTCCAGTCGCCGCAGTTCCGCGAGGTCGAGATGCTGCTCGGACTCGAGTCGAGCGGGCGCGTGAAGCTCGCCGGACAGGACGTGATGGAGGCGTTCCGGCCGAAGGCGGGCATCGCCGGCTGGGCCGAGAAGAAGGTCGCCGCGCGCGTCGCCGATCCGCGCCCGACGCTGAAGGCGGCGCTCGAGAAGTGGCTGGCGCGCACCCCCATCGACGGCTCGACGCCCGCCATGCGCGACGACGCCGTGCAGGTCGACGCCTTCCTCGACCGCTTCCTCGCCTGCCACGCGCGCGAGGTCGACGCGGCGCTCGCGCAGGCGCAGAGCAGCGGCATCGCCGACGCGCAGGTCGCCGCGCTCTACGCGGCCGAGAAGGCGGCGGCGCGCGAGTTCCTGCGCGACGGCGCCGAGGTGCGCGCCGATCCGCTGCGCCGCCGCGTGCGCGCCGCCGCCCTCTTCCTCGAGCTCTACCGCGAGCTGCCGCTGCTCTCCTGGCCGCGCGAGGTGCTCGACCTCGTGGTCCAGCTCGAGCAAGCGTTCCTGATCTTCCGCCAGCGCCACGCGCGCATGGTCGAGCGGATGATCGGCCGGCGCGTCGGCACCGGCGGCTCGGACGGCGTCCACTACCTCGACACGACGGCGCTCCAGTACCGCGTCTTCGACGACCTCTGGAAGGTGCGCCGCCTGCTGGTGCCGCGCGGCGCCGCGCCGCCGCTCGCCCACGCGGCGCTCTACGACTTCAGGACGTCGTGACCGCACCGCGCCGCCGCGCGCTGCTGCTGATCCCGACGCCGCGCGAAGCGGAGCTGCTGCTCGGCGACGCGGGCCGCGGGCTCGGCGCGCCGCGCCTCGCGACCTTCGCGGGGCGGAGCCTCCGCGTCGCGCTGACCGGCTGGGGGCTCGCCGCCGCCGGCGCCTCGTCCGGCCGCTGGATCGCCGAGCTCCATCCCGACCTCGTCGTGCTGGCCGGCATCGCCGGCACGCTCGAGCGCGAGCGGCTGCCCGTCGGCGCCCTCCTCGTGGCGAGCCGCGTCGCGTGCGACGGGCTCGGCGCCGGCGTCGACGACCGCGTGGTGCCGTTGCGCGAGCCGCCGTTGCCTGCCTCGTTGGTGCCCGCGTTCGCGCCGTCGCTGGCGGGCGACGGCGCGCTGCCGCTCGCGCCGCTGCTGGCGCCGCTCGACGCGTCGCGCGCGGGCGCCCGCACGGGCGCGCTGCTCTCGGTCGCCGCGGCGGCCGGCTCGCGCTCGCAGGCGGAGGCGCGGCGCGCTCGCCATCCGGAGGCGCTCGCCGAGGAGATGGAGGGCTACGCGGTCGCGCTGGCGGCGCATCTGGCCGCCGTGCCGCTCACCATCCTGCGCGGCGTCAGCAACGAGGCGGGCGATCGCGACCACGCCAGCTGGCAGATCGAACCGGCGCTCGCCGCCTGCCGCCGCGCGCTCGAGCAGCTCTTCGAGGCGCTGCCGCGATGAAGCTCCGCGTCGGCCTCTCGACCTGCCCGAACGACACCTTCCTCTTCCACGGCCTGCTCTCCGGGACGAGCGAGCGGTTCGGCCTCGACCTCGACTTCGCGCTGCTCGACATCGAGGAGCTGAACGAGGAGCTCGCGAGCGGCGCGCTCCACGTCGGCAAGGCGAGCTTCGCGCAGGCGTTCCATCTCGCGCGCGACTTCGGCGTGCTGCCGGTCGGCTCCGCGATCGGCTTCGGCGTCGGGCCGCTGGTGGTGGCGCCGCGCGCGGGGCCGCCACCCGGCGCAGAGGCGCGCGTGTTGACGCCGGGCGCCGCTACCACCGCGCACGCGCTGCTGCGCCTCCTCTTGCCCGCCGTCGCGCAGGTGCGCCACGTCCACTTCGCGTCGATCATGCCGGCGCTGCTGCGCGGCGAAGCGGACGCCGGCGTGGTGATCCACGAGGGGCGCTTCACCTACCGCGCGCTCGGGCTCACCTGCGTCGCCGACCTCGGCGCCCGCTACGAGGAGGCGCAGCGCGCGCCGCTGCCGCTCGGCGGCTTGCTGGCGAGGAAGGCGCTCGGCGCCGACGTGCAGCGGCGACTCGCGCAGGCGTTGCGCGCCTCGCTCGCGGCCGCGCGCGCCGATCGCGAGGCGGCCTTCGCGACCATGCAGCGCCACGCGCAGGAGCTCGCGCCGGCCGCGATCTGGCAGCACGTCGACCTCTACGTGAACGACCTCACGGCGGAGCTCGGCCCGCGCGGCGCCGACGCGCTCGACCGCTTCGCTGCGGCGCTGCGCGGCGCCGGCCTCGTGCCGGCCGACCTGCCGCCGCTCGAGCGGCTCCCCGGATGAGCGATCCGCTGCGCCGCCACCGCCGCGCCGCGCTCCCCCGCCTGCTGACCGGCGGGGTGGAGCGCGCCGCGCCGCCGCGCCTGCGCATCCACTCGAGCGAGCCACCGACGTTCTGGCGCCGGGTCCGTTCGCTGGCCGGCTGGATCGTGCTGGCGGTCGGGCTGCTCGGCATCGTGATGCCGCTCAACCCGGCGAGCTTGGTGATCCCGGCCGGGGTCGCGCTGATCGGCCGCCACCATCCGGTGATCCGCTGGGGCCGCACGCGCGGCAAGCTGCTGCTGCGCGCGAGCGCCGGGTGGCCGAGCTGGCTCGGTCGCTGCGGCGCGCTCGCCCGCGACGGCGAGCGGCGCCTCGCCAAGCTGCTGCGCGATCGGCGGCTCGGGAAGTGGCGACGCCCCGACTCGTCCGGAACCGCTGCAACCTCTCGCCCGTAGTGCGCCTCCCCGCGGGGCGAGACGGGCCGTGCTAGAACCCCGCGGGCCTTTCGCTCCCGTCCCGAGGAACGCACCGATGGCCCGCTCGTCCCGACTCGCCGCCCTCCTCCTCCTCGCAGCCACCGCGCCGCTGGCGCCGGCCCGCGGCGGCGATCGGCCCGCCGCCCCCGGCGAGCCGGCCGCGCTCGCGCCGGAGTTCCTCCTCGAGGCGAGCGACGGCACGCGCGTCTCGCTGCACGCCGAGCGGCAGGACCGGGTCGGCACGGTGGTCCTCTTCCTCGACGAGCAGTGCCCGGTCAGCGCGCGCGCTTGCGCCGCCATCGCGCGGCTGGTCGCCGACTACGCCGACCAGGGCTTCACCTTCCTCTTGATCGACGCGACGGCCGACTGCGACGCGAAGTCGGCGGCGGCCTTCGCGAAGGCGAACGGCCTGCCGGAGCCGCTGCTGCTCGATCCGCAGAACAGCGTGGCGCCGCGCTTCGAGCTCGCGCGCGGAGCGGCGGCGGTCGTGCTCGATCGCGAGCTGCAGGTCGTCTACCGCGGCGCGCTCGACGATCGGCCGGCCGACGGCTCCGCGCACGCGCGCCACGAGTTCGTCGCCGACGCGCTCGAGGCGCTGCTGATCGAGGAGGCGCCGGCCGTCGCCGCGACCGAGCCGCCCGGCCGGCCGCTCGCCGCCAGCACGCGCGCCGTCACCTTCCATGGCGACGTCGCGCCGCTCCTCCACCGCGAGTGCGCCGACTGCCATCGGCCGGGGCAGGTCGGTCCGATGGCGCTGCTCGACTTCGACGACGCGCAGGGGTGGGCGCCGCAGATCGCCGAGGTGACGGGCAACGGCCGCATGCCGCCGTGGCACGCCGATCCGCGCCACGGCCGCTTCCAGAACGAGCGGCGCCTCACCGACACGCAGAAGGCGCTGCTCGCGCGGTGGGCCGCGGCCGGCGCGCCGGAGGGCGACGCCAAGCAGAAGCGTACGCCGCCGGTCTACGACGACGGCGGCTGGGCGATCGGCACGCCGGACCTGGTGATCCAGCTCGACGAGCCGCAGCCGATCCCGGCCGACGGCTACGTCGACTACCGCTACGAGCTCGTCGACCCGAAGATCACCGAGGATCTCTGGGTGCAGGCGTGCGAGATCCGGCCGACGGCACGCGACGCGACCCACCACGTGCTGGCGCTCTACATCCCGCCCGGCAAGTCGCCGCTCTCGGCGCTGTCGGGGCTGCAGGACGGCTCGATCATCGGCGCCGGCTACTTCGCGGTGCAGGTGCCGGGCTGCCGGCCGAACCTCTATCCCGAGGGCGCCGGCAAGAAGATCGAGAAGGGGGCGAAGTTCCTCTTCCAGCTGCACTACACGCCGAACGGCAAGGCGACCAGCGACCAGTGCCAGCTCGGCTTCAAGTTCTGCGCGACGCCGCCGAAGGACGAGGTGAAGACGCGCGGCGTCTTCTCCTACAACCTGCGCATCCCGCCGAACGAGGCGCGCTACGTCACCACTGCCTCGTTCACCTTCCCGAAGGCGACGCGCCTCATCTCGATGTTCCCGCACATGCACACGCGCGGGAGCGCCTTCAAGTTCGAGAAGGTGAGCGGCAAGGGCGACGACGCAGTGCAGAGCGTCCTCTGCGACGTGCCGAAGTACGACTTCAACTGGCAGAACTTCTACCTGCCCGAAGAACCGGTCCGCTTCGCCGCCGGCGAGACGCTCCTCTGCACCGCGGCCTACGACAACTCGAAGGGCAACCCCTTCAACCCCGACCCCAACCGCATGGTCTTCTGGGGCGAGCAGACCTACGAGGAAATGATGATCGGCTACATCGACTACATCGAGGAGAAGTGACGTGATCGCCCTCCTGCTCGCCGCAGCGCTCCTCTCCACCGAGCCCGCGCGCGCCGCGTCCGAGCGCGCCACCGCCCGCACGACGGCGCCGCAAGGCCGCCGGCTCGCCGAGTTCCTGCTCGAGGATCTCGCGGGGACGCGCCACTCGCTCTACGCGGCGCGCCCGGGCCGGCGCGCCACGGTGCTCGCCTTCCTCGAGGCGGACGACCCCGCCTCCGTCGCCGCCGCCGACGCGATCGGCGCCGCCGCCGCCACGCGCGGCAGCGAGGAGATCACCTGGCTCGCAGTGAGCGCCGGCGCGGCGCGCGCGACGCCCGCGGCACGCGATCGCCTCGCCGCTCCGCTCGCCCGCGCGGCGGTGCCGCTGCTTCGCGATCCCGACCTCGTGGTCGCCGCCGACGGCGGCGTCGCGCGCACCGGCACGCTGCTCGTCCTCGACGAGGAGTTCGAGGTCGTCTACCACGGCCCGGCGGACGACCGCTTCGACGGCGCGCGCCTCGCCGAGCGCGCCAACAACGACTACCTCGGCAACGCGCTCGACGCGCTGCTGGCCGGCGAGGAGATCGACCCCGCCGAGGTGGCGGAGAGCGGCGCCGACCTCTGGGCCAGCGCGAAGCCGCGCCAGGTCGACTGGGCGAGCGACGTCGCGCCGCTCCTCCACCGCCACTGCGCCGAGTGCCACCGTCCCGGCCAGCCGGCGCCGATGGAGCTGCTCGACTACGACGACGCGGCCGGCTGGGCGCCGATGATCGCCGAGGTGACGGCGTCGACGCGCATGCCGCCGTGGTTCGCCGATCCGCGCCACGGTCGCTGGAAGAACGAGCGGCGCCTCACCGAGACGGAGAAGAAGACGCTCGAGCTCTTCGCGGCGCAGGGGGCGCCGCAGGGCGACCTCGCCCAGGCGCCCGCGCCGCCGATCTTCGCCGACCCCGAATGGCGCATCGGCACGCCCGACATGGTGATCGAGCTGCCCGAGCCGCAGCCGATCCCGGCCGAAGGGGTGGTGCAGTACCGCTACGCCGAGGTCGACCCGGGCTTCACCGAGGACCAGTGGATCCAGGCCTCCGACTGCAGCCCGACGGCGCGCCGGCAGACGCACCACGTGATCGCCTACGTGCTGCCGCCCGGCAAGAAGGCGAGCGAGGTGCTGAGCAACCCGGTCGGCGTCCTCTCGCTCGGCGCGCTGGCCGGCTGGGCGCCCGGCACCGATGCGATGAACCTGCCCGACGGCCAGGCGATCCGCATCGTGAAGGGGTCGACGCTCCTCTTCGAGCTGCACTACAACCCGAACGGCACCGCCGCGACCGATCGCACCCGCGTCGCCTTCCGCCGCACCCGCGTGCCGGTGGTGACCGAGCTGAAGAACGACGCGGTGATGAAGTTCGACTTCCGGATCAAGCCGCACGACGCCGAGGCGACCTTCACCGCGGCGCGCACGATCGAGCGCGACGGCCTGCTGCTCGAGATGACGCCCCACATGCACGTGCGCGGCAAGGCGATGCGCTACGAGCTCGAGCGCGACGGCGTGCGGCGCGTCCTGCTCGACGTGCCGCGCTACGACTTCAACTGGCAGATCTCCTACGAGCCGCTCGTGCCGATCGAGTTGAAGCGCGGCGACAAGGTGGTGCTCACCGCGATCTACGACAACTCGAAGGGCAACCCCCACAACCCCGACCCGAGCAAGACGGTCACGTGGGGCGACCAGTCGTTCGAGGAGATGATGATCGGCTACTTCGACTGGTACGACCCGAAGGCGCCGCCGCCGGCCGGCGCGCCGGGCGCGGGCGCGCAGGAGTGAACCGATGACCGCGACCGCGCTGGCGCTGCTGGCAGCGATGACGGCACCGGCGATGGTCGGCCCCGATGAGCCGCTCGCCGACTTCCTGCTCGAGGCAGCCGACGGCTCGCGCCACTCGCTCTACGCCGAGCAGCCGGGCCGCGCCCTCACCGTGCTCGCCTTCACCGGCGTCGAGTGCCCGATCACCCGCAAGCTCGCCCCGCGCTTGGGCCGCCTCGAGCGCGAGTGGCGCGGCCGCGGGGTGCGCTTCCTCGGCATCGACCCGAACCTGCAGGACGACGCCGACGAGGTAGCGCAGTTCGCGCGCGACGCGCAGATCGACTTCCCGATCCTGCTCGATCCGCAGCAGCGAGTGACCGACCGGCTCGAGGTGGAGCGGACCACCGAGGTCTTCCTGCTCGACGGCGACTTCCGCGTGATCTACCGCGGCGCCGTCGACGACCAGTACTCGGTCGGCGCGTCGCGCCCCGCGCCGCTGAACGACTTCCTGATCGCCGCGATGGAGGCGGCGCTCGCCGGCGAGACGATCGATCCCGACCGGACCGAGGCGCCCGGCTGCCTGGTCGGCCGGCTGAACCGCAAGGACGCGGACGCCGACGTCACCTTCCACCGCGACGTCGCGCCGATCCTCTTCCGCCACTGCGCCGAGTGCCACCGCCCGGGCCAGGCGGGCCCGATGAGCCTGCTCGACGCCGAGACGGCCGCCGGCTTCGCGCCGATGATCGCCGAGGTGACCGGCAGCGGACGGATGCCGCCGTGGCATGCGAGCGCGCGCTTCGGCCATTTCCTGAACGAGCGGCGCCTCACCGAGACGGAGACGCGCCTCCTCGAACTCTGGGCCGCGAGCGGCGCCAAGCTCGGCGACCCGGCCGACGCCCCGCCCGCGCCGACCTTCCCCTCCGGCGACTGGTCGATCGGCACGCCCGACCTCGTCGTCGAGCTGCCCGAGCCGCAGCCGATCCCGGCGACCGGCGTCGTCCCCTACCGCTACGTGATCGTCGACCCGCAGCTCGACGCCGAGCGCTTCGTGGACGCCATCGAGATCGCCCCCACCGCGCCGTCGGCGACCCACCACGTGATGGTCTTCCTGCTCGAGCCGGGGCAGTCGCCGCAACAGGCGCTGCAGAGCCCCGCTTCGCTCGAGGGACGGAACCACTTCGCGCAACACGTGCCGGGCGGCCGGCCGCTGGTGCTGGCCGAGGGGCGCGCGCGACGGCTCGCGGCCGGCTCGCGCTTCCTCTTCCAGCTCCACTACACGCCCGACGGCAAGGAGGCGAGCGACCGCACGCGCATGGCGCTGCGCTTCACGCGGGCGGCGCCGACCCACGAAGTCGTGGCGCGCACCGTGATGAACATGAGCTTCGTGATCCCGCCGCATGCCGACGCGGCGACCGTCGAGGCGAGCAGCGCGATCGTCGCGCCCACGCGGCTGCTCTCCGCGATGCCGCACATGCACCTGCGCGGCAAGTCGTTCCGCCTGCTGCTCGAGCGCGGCGGCGAGTCGCGGCTCCTGCTCGACGTGCCGCGCTTCGACTTCGAGTGGCAGCACACCTACGAGTTCGCGCAGCCGATCGAGCTGCAGGCCGGCGACGCGCTGCGGATGGTGGCGGTGTTCGACAACTCGAGCGCGAATCCGGCCAATCCCGATCCGGCGAAGAGCGTGCGGTTCGGGGAGCAGACGTTCGAGGAGATGGCGGTGGCCTATCTCCACTTGGAGCTGCCGATCGCGGCGGCGAAGGCTGCGAGCGCGCGTTGAGAGCGGGAGGAGTCGCCGCGATCGCAGCTCAAGTGCGCGCGGCGCCGACGAACGGAGTTCGCGGCGCCGGCGGGCGATGCAGCTGACGTAGCGCCGGGAGCGGTGGCGGGCGGACGAGCGCGGGAGGAGCGGCGCTACGCAGCTGATCTGACCGGGGTGGACGAGGGGCGCGGCTGCTGCGCAGCGCGCCGCGGGGGCGGGTGGCGGGCGCGGCTGCTGCGCAGCGCGCCGGGGGAGGGTGGCGGGGCAGTTGCACCACGGTCGGTGGCGGGGCACATCCACCACGGCGCGCGGCTACTCCTTCACGGTCGCGAGCGGCTCCTTCAGGAAGTAGTCGGCCCAGTCGAGCGAGGAGCGGCCTTCGATGCGGGCGCGCAGCGCCAGCGCCTCGGCGAGCCGCTCGCGGGCGGCGGGACGCAGGTCGAGCTGCCACAGCGTGAGCGCGAGGAAGGCGCGGCTCGTCAGCGCCTCGAGCAGGTCGCCGCGCGCGTCGAGCACGTCCTTGCGCTCGAGCAGCGCGCGCGCGCCGGCCGGGTCGCCGTTGCGCAGCTTGGCGACGGCGAGGCTGCGCACGTGGTCGGTCGCGTCGGGCGCGAGCGCCACCGCCAGCTCGACGCGCTCGAGCGCGACCGGGTCGGGCCGCGCGTTCGCGCCGCGGAACACCCACCACGCCCGTCGCGACAGCTCCTGCGGCGAATCGGTCAGCTCGGCGGCGAGCTTCAGCGCGGCGGCGCGCACGCCGTCGGTCAGCGTCCGATCGGCCGCGAGCGCGGCGACCACCTCGCTCGCGCGCACGTGCCGTGCGGCGACGCTCGCGACCAGCGCGGTGGCGGCGATCGAGTCGGCGGCACCGTCGAGTTCGCACGCCTGCCGCTCGGCGGCGGTGAAGTCGCGCGGCTTCTTGCGCAGCGCCTCGGCGAGCGGGTCGACCGGGAAGCGGCGCACGACGCCATCCGCAGCGGCGACCGCCAGCGCGCGCCCCTGCTCGACGAAGGCGGCCGACCAGACGATCTCGTCGAAGCCCGACAGCGTGCTCCACCGTTCGCCGGTCGCCACGTTCCAGAGCTTCGCGACGCCGTCCTGACCGGTGGTGGCCAGCAGCGAGTCGTCGGGCGCGAAGGCGAGCGAGGTGATCTCGAAGTCGTGCGCAGCGAGCGTCGCGCGCAGCCGGCCGTCCGCCGCGTCCCACAACCGCACGGTGGTGTCGAGCCCGCCGGTCGCGATCCAGCGGCCGTCGTGGCTCCACGCGCCGCACTGGAGGTGCTCGGTGTGGCCGCGCTCCTGGTCCGGCGCCTCGCCTGCGCCGCCGAGCAGCAGCTGGCGCTCGAGCGCCGGGAAGCTCCAGACGATCGGCGCGTGGTCGCGCGCCACCGTCAGCAATCGCGTGCCGCTCGGGTCGAAGGCGAAGTCCATGATCGCGCCGTCGTGCCCCTTCACCCCTTTGCGCGGCCGCGCGACCACGGCGCCGCTCTTCCAGTCGACGAGGCGCGGCACGCAGGTCGGATCGTCGACCACGACGTGCTTGCCGTCCGGCGCGAACTCGATGATGCGCACCACGCCGCCCGGCGTGCAGCGCGCCAGCTGCACGCCGCTGCGCAGCGCGAAGAGGCGCACCGTGCCGTCGCTGCCCGCCGTCGCCAGCAACGCGCCGTCGGGGCTCTCGGCGCAGCGGCTCGGATGGCCGCGTTCGTGCGCGTAGCGGGCCACCGCGCGGCGCCGCTCGCCGTCCCAGGCGATCGCCTGCGCGTCGGTCGAGACGGTGACGAACCGCTCGCCGCCGGCCACCAGCGTCCCCCACAGCACGCGGTCGCGATGCCCCTCGGCGGCGTCGCGCCGCGCCGGATCGGGCGTGCGCCAGAGATGGGCATCGAAGGCGGCGGTGGCGAGGCGGCGGCCGTCGGGGCTGAAGCGGACCGCGCGCACCGCCCGCTCGTGGACGGTGAAGGTCGCCAGCACGGCGCCATCCTCGGCGCGCACCACGCGGGTCGACTCGTCGGTGCCGCCCACCGCGACGAGGCGGCTGTCGGGCGACCACGCCAGCGCGGCGGCCGTCCGCCACGCCGCCACGACCTCGGCGCGTGGGGCGGCGCTCTGCAGCCCGTAGAGGCGCAGGCGGTGGTCGCTCGCCAACGTGGCGAGGCTGGTGCCGTCGGGCGAGAACTGCGCGGCGGCGAGGCCGACGGCGCCCCCCTGCAGCTCGCGCGGCGCCACCGCATCGGCCGCGCCGCGCGCACCACCCGCCGCGGCGCCGCTCGCGACGTCATGCAGCAGCGCGCGCCCATCCTTGCCGGCGGTCAGCAGCAGCGGCTGCAGCGGGTGGAGCTCCGCCGCGACCAGCGACCCGGAGTGGCCAGCGAAGACGCGCGGCGGTGCGCTCGCGCCGGCCGCCAGGTCGACCAGCAGCGCCGCGCCGCGATCGGTGGCCACCGCCGCCTGCGCGCGCCCGCGATCGAGTCGCACCGCGAGCGGCAGCGCCGGCGCCCCCTCGACGGCGAGCTCCACGACCCGCTCGAGCGCGCCGTCGCGGCCGGCGGCGAGGCGCAGCTGCGGATCGTTCGCCCACGCGACCACCCGTTCCGCATCGAGCCACGCCACGCCGCGCAACGCGCTCGCGAACCCCTCGATGCGGCCCTGCAGCGCGCCGTCGGCGACCCGCCAGAGCCGCACGACGCGATCGACGCCGGCGGTCGCGAGGCACGCTCCGTCCGGACTGAACGCGACCGCCACCACCGCGTCGTCGTGGCCCGACAGCGTCGCGACGATGCGCCGCTCCGCCACCGACCAGAGGCGCACGAGCCCCTTCGAGCCCGCCGTGGCCAGCAGCGCGCCGTCGGGGCGGAAGGCGACGTCGAGGCAATCGCTCTCGCGATCGATCAGCGCCGCCTCCTCGTGGCAGGTCGCGAGCGCCGCCAGCAGCGCGTCGCGCGCCAGCGCGCCCGGCGTGCGCTCGGCCGCCTCGATCGCCACCAGCAGCGCCAGGGTCGGATCGCTGTCGGCGAGGCTGGTCGCCAGCGCGGCGAGGCGCAATCCGTCGGCGCGGCGGCGATCGACGTCGGCCTGCCGATGGAGCGCCTCCTCGCGATCGAACGCCTCCTTCAGTTCGCGCCGCTTGCCCTGCTCCGCCAGCGCCCACGTGAGCGGCGCCACCAGCGGCACCAGGATCGCCAGCGCGAGGCCGGCGGCGCGCGCGGGGTGGCGCTGCGCCAAGCGGCGCGCGCGCAGCAGGAGGCCGGGGCGGCGCGCCTCGATCGGCCGGCGCTGCAGCGCGTTGCCGAGGTCGCGCGCGAAGTCGCCGGCGGTCGCGTAGCGGCGCGCCGGATCGGGATCCATCGCGGCGAGGCAGACCGTCTCCGCCTCCCATGCGAGGCCGCGGTGGCGCTCGCGCGGCGGCGGCGGCCGGCCCGCTTCGATCGAGCGCGCCAGCGCCTCGACGCTCTTCCCGACGTGCGGCAGCGCCAGCGTGAGCAGCTCGTAGAGCGTGACGCCGAGCGAGTAGACGTCGCTGCGCGCGTCGATGGCCGCCCCGTCGCCGCGCAGCTGCTCGGGCGCGGCGTAGGAGAGCGAACCGAGCCAGCTCTGCGACCTTGTCAGCCGCTCCGAGTCGTCGCCGACCGCGAGCCCGAAGTCGAGCAGCAGCACGCGGCCGGTCGGCGTCAGCATCACGTTCGACGGCTTCACGTCGCGATGGAGCACCCCGCGCCGATGGGCGTGGTCGAGCGCGTCGGCCACGGCGCGCGCGATGCGCAGGCAGCAGTCCGACCAGCTCCCCTCGTAGAGCCAGCTCGCGTCGCCGTCGGTCTCGTCGCGCGGCGCGTGCGGCGCGACGGCGTGGGCGCGCTCGGCGACCACCGCGGCGAGGTCGGCGCCGACGAGCGTCGCCGGATCGCGTCCGCGCAGCGCCGCGAGCGCCTCGGCCAGCGTCGCGCCGGCGACGTGCTCCATCGCGTACCACGGCAGGCCGTTCTCCTCGCCGACCGCGTGGATCGTGATGATCCCGGGATGGTGGAGCCGCGCGATCGACTCGATCTCGCGCCGGAAGCGCTGCCGCGTGTGGCCGAAGTGGAGCAGCTCGGGACGGATCAGCTTGAGCGCGACGCGCCGCTGCAGCGAGAGCTGCTGCGCGAGGTGCACCACCCCCATGCCGCCCTCGCCGAGCTTCTCGAGCAGGCGGAAGTCGCCGAGCAGCGTCGGGATCTCGGGTCGCGGCGCCCCGCCGCCGAGCAGCCCGAGCGCCCGCAGCCGCTCGAAGCGGCGGCGCAGCGCGTCGGCGTGCGACGGATGCTCGGCCGCGAGGCGGTCGACGACCCGCTCGCCCTCCGCCTCGAACCGCTCGATGCAGATCGCCACCAGCTCGCGCAAGGCGGCGGTGCGGTCGCTGTCGGAGGAGGGGCGATCGGGCTCGGGCACGCGCGGCGGCTCCGGGGGGGCCGCGCGAGTCTAGGCGCTCAACCCGAAGTCGACCGGTCGCGGTGGATCGGGACCGGCCGACCGGGACGGAATTGCGCAGCGTCGAGCAGCGTCGCGGTGGCGGCGAGCGGCGCGAAGAGCTGCGCGAGCGCCCGATCGGCGGCGGCGCGGAGCCGCTCCGGCGCGAGGTGGACCCGCGCGTTCACGATCAGGCGGCCGCGGCTCGCCCGCAGCGGACCGGGCCGCGAGACGCGCACCGCGCTGCCGCCGCCGACGTGGTTGGCGATGACCGTCGCGCCGTCCGCCTCGAAGAGGATCTTCGCGTGCGCCACTTCGCCCTCTTCGCCGCGACACAGCGTCGCGAGCTCCCGCGCGAGCGCCGCCACCGCGTCGCGCACCAGCGCCTCGGCATCGAAGGGGCGCGGCGCCGCGACCGCGAAGGCGAGGTTCAGCCAGCCGAGCTCCGCCTCCGCCTCGGCGTAGAGGTCGTAGTCGACCGCCGCGATGTTCGCGCCGGCCGGCGTCGCCTCCGAGAGCAGCGCGCGCCAATCCGCGAACCCCTCGCCGGTGAGGCCCGAGAGCGGCAGCACGCGCGCCTTCGGGAACTCGCGGGCGAGCGCGGCCTGCAGCTCGTCGCGCTCCGCGGGCGCGAGCAGGTCGACCTTGTTGAGGCCGATCAGGTCGGCCTCCTCGAGCTGCTTCAGGAAGAGGTAGGCGACCTTCGCCGAGAAGCCGCCGAAGCCGCGCTGCAGCACCAGCTGGCGCGCGCGCGTCGGATCGACCAGCACCGAGTAGGGCGCGAGCGTGTAGTGCTGGCCGTAGAGGCGCTCGAGCGGCTTCACGACCGTCGCGGCGAGGTCGGTGCAGCTGCCGACCGGCTCGCCGATCAGCACGTCGGGCCGCTCCTCGACGCGCAGCTTCTCGGCGAGGCGCGCGAGGTCGTCGAACTTGCAGCAGAAGCAGGCGCCCGCCACCTCCTCGACGCGGAAGCCGCCGGCGCGCGCGGCGCCGGTGTCGACGAGGTTCGCCGCCTGGTCGTTGGTGATCAGCCCGACCCGCAGCCCGTCGGCCTGGAACTGCGCGGCGAGGCGCAGCAGCGCGGTCGTCTTGCCGGCGCCGAGGAAGCCGCCCACCACGTGGAAGCGGACGCGCTTCGCGCCACTCGCTGCACCGCTCGCAGCTCCGTCCATCAGCAGCACCCCGGGCCGCGCGCGTGGAAGGTCGGCGGCGTGACGCGGAAGTCGGCGCGCGCGGCGAGCTCGGCGGCGACGCGATCGGAGACTTGCATCGGCATCCCGGACGGGAAGGGGAACTTGTCGTCGCGGTAGTACGTGCCGGCGCCGACGTGGATGGCGCAGCGCCCCGTGTAGACGTCGGGCGCCGCCTCGTGGCGCGGCCCCTTGAGAGCCAGCAGGTCGAGGCTCTCGAGCAGCAGCTCCTCGCGCAGCGCGGGGAACTCGGTCGGCGTCAGCAGCCGGTAGGGCCGCCGCGCGCGCACCACGAGCTGCTGGAAGCCGGCCGCGTGGATCGCGGCGACGTACGCCTCGTAGCTGACGCACCCCGACACGCAGCGCGCCCGCAGCGTGTGGTCGTCGCGCAGCGCCTGCGGGATCGGCCGGGTCGCGATCGGGTCGCTGGTCGAGAAGCGGCCGCCGACGCGCAGCACGCGCGCCACCTCGCGCAGCGCCTGCGCGAGGTCCCCGTCGACGAAGACGTTGAAGAGGCAGTTCTGCGCCACCACGTCGACCGCGCCGTCGGCGACCGGCAGCGCCTCGGCCGAGCCCTCGACGATCTCGACGAAGTCGCTCCTGAACCACGGGTTCAGCCGCTCCGCCTCGCGCAGGTTGGCGCGCGCCGCGTCGCGCATCTCGGCGACCGGATCGACCGCGATCACGCCGCCCTTGCGGCGCCGGAAGTAGGCGAACTGCAGCGCCTCGAGCCCGCCGCCGACGCCGACGTAGAGGATCGGCCGCGCGCCGGCGAGGTCGTCGGGACTCACCGTCGAGCCGCAGCCGTAGTTCATCTCGAGCATGCGCGGCGGGAAGACGAGGTCGGGCAGCGTCCACGTCCCGCCGTCGACGCAGCAGAGCGAGGCGTCGGGGGCGAGCGCGGCCTGCGCGTAGACATCGAGCACGGCGGCGCGGCGGGCGTCGCCCTGCGCGGCGGACGGATCAGCGCTCATCGCGGCGAGGACTCCGGGGAAGAGGGGCGCGACGATCCGGCCGGGCGCCGGCGAAGTCAATGCTGTGCCGCCCCCGCCGGTTTCGCCGCCGGCGGCTTCGCCTGCTCGGCCTGCGCCGCCATCTCCGCGGCGAGCCGCTCCTGGCTCGCGCGCGTGCGTCCCTCGTCGGCGAGTTCGGCGAGGCGCGTACGCGCCTTCGCGGCGAGCTCCGGGCGCCCCGCCGCCATCGCCAGCTTCTCGAGCTCGCGCCACGCCGAATAGAACCACGGGTCGCGCGCCACCACCGCCTCGAGCTCGGCGATCGCCGCCGGCAGCCGGTTCAACGCCGCGAGGCAGCGCGCCCGGTCGACGCGCGGCATCTGGCGCCACGGCTCGAGCGCGGCGGCGTGGCGGTCCATCAGCGCCAGCACCGCATCGACCTGCTGCGCCGGCAAGCGGCGGATCGCCTCGAACTTGAGCGACTCGGCATGGTCGGGGTCGAGCCGCGCGGTGCGCCCCATGAGGCCGAGCACCTCGGCGTCGTCGCCCGCCTTCTCCTGCAGCTGCATCGAGAAGTTGAACATCAGGGTGCCGACCAGCGCGTGGCGCAGCGCGCGATCGTCGGGGAAGCGGGCGAGCAGCGCTTCGCACTCGGCGAGGCCGCGCGAGGTGAGCAGCGCGGCGGCGCGCGCCGTGTCGGCGAGGCGCACGACGAGCTCGCGATTGGCGTCGGCGCGCCGCGCGAGCTGGCTCCGCAGCGCGGCCGGCAGCGCCGCGCCGCCGTCGGCGAAGAGCGCGAAGGGCGGCTCGGAGAGGTTGGCGATCAGGTTGGTGCCGACCGATTCGCTCGCGCCGATCAGCCCCTCCTCGGCGGCGTACTCGAGGCTCGGCCGCGCGTCGGTGGTGAGCGGGCCCTCGCCGACGAAGCGGCGCAGCGTCTCGGGACCGGCCACGAAGTGGCGCAGCAGCTCGACCGCATCGAAGGGCCGGCCGCCGCTGCTCGGGTCGGGGACCTGCGCCGCCGTGAGGCGCCGCTCGAGCGCCGCGAAGTCGAGCGCGTACGGGGCCATCGAGCCGACCAGGCAGATGTCGGGCTGCGCGAACGAGGAGAACCAGAGCGACGCGTGCGGGAAGACGTGGAGGAAGGTGCGCACGATGGTGCGCAGCGTCTCCGTCTGCATGCCGTAGCCCTGCACCCACTGCACGCAGAGGCCGTCCTGCGGATCGAGGCAGCCGTGCACGTCCTCGAACGACTCGCGCGTGAAGAGGTGGGCGACGCCGGGGATCCAGACGTTGCTCGGCTCGGAGATGACGAGGTCGTACTGCTCGCCGCCGTAGCGGAGCACGGTGCGGCCGTCCGCTTCGAGCATGCGGAAGCGCGGGTCCAGGTCGCAGCGGCGGTTCACCGGCGCGAAGAGCCCCATCACGTCGACCACTTCGGGGCTGATCTCGGCGCAGTCGACCCGCAGGACCGGATGGCGCAGCACCTCGGCCGGCGTCTGTCCCGTGCCGAGCCCGATGACGAACGCCCGCTTCGGATCGGGATGGAGCGCGGCCGGCAGCGCGCCGAGCAGCGCCTGCGTCGCCTGATCGTCGACGTCGGTCGAGCCGGTCGTCTTGCCGTCGAGCTGCAGGAAGAGGTCCTCGCCGACCTGCACGACCGTCACCGACGTCTCGAAGGCCGAGCGGTGGTAGCGGACCACCTCCTTGCTCTGGCGCGGCGCACCGGCGGCGTAGCCCGGGATGTAGGCGGCGGTGTGCAGCACCTTCTGCGGCCACCCCGGCAGCAGGAACCAGGCCGCGAACGCCGCGACCACGCCGGCCCCCGCGGTGATCACGCGCGCGCCGCGGCCGATCGGCAGCGCCACCAGCGCCGGCAGCGGCGTCACCAGCGCGACGGCCAGCACCAGCAGCAGCGCGCGATCGAGGCGGAAGCTCGGCAGCACGCCCCACGCGACCACGCCGAGGCCGACGATGTTGCCGAGCGTGAGCGCGGCGTAGAGGCGGCTCGCGCGGCGCGCATCGCCGGTCGGCGCAGCGGCGACCGCGGCCGAGTAGGAGGCGCCGAACGCGGCGGTGATCGGCAGCAGGACGACGGTGGCGATCCAGGCGCGCAGCTGCAGCTGATCGGCGAGCGAGTACTCGACGCCGCCGCTGCGCCGCCCCGCGACGAGGCCGGTCAGCGCCTCGACGCGCATCAGCACGAAGAGGCCCCAGAGCCCGACGATCCACCAGCAGGCGAGGTAGAGGCGGCTCGCCACGGCCGGGCCGCGCTCGACCACGCGCTTCGCCAGCAGCGAGCCCAAGCCGAGCCCGCCGACGTAGACCGCCAGCACGACGGTGAAGGCGCGCGCCGTGGGCCCGAGCAGCAGTCCGAGCACGCGGAAGAGGACCGCCTGCAGCCCGAGCGAGACCATGCCGCCGACGAAGATCGAGAGCAGCATCGGCCACTCGCTCGGCGCCACGGCGGGCGGCGGCGCGAGCGAGCCCGCGGGCGCCGCGCCGGCCGCCGCAGTCGCAGGCGCGCGGCGCGTCGATCCGCTCGGCAGCGCGCGCGGCGCCGGCAGCCGCATCAGCAGCAGCAGCGCGACCACGTCGGCCGCCACCGCGATCAGCGCGCCCTGCGTGACGCCGAAGCGCGGCACCAACACGAAGCCGCCGAGCAGCGTGCCGAGCGTCGCGCCCACCGTGTTCACGCCGTAGGCGAGCGCCGCGTTGCCGCGTCCGCCTTGGCTCGCCTCGAACGCCGCGATGGCGAGCGGGAACGAGTAGCCCATCAAGATCGTCGCCGGGATCATCAGCCCCGCGCCGGCGAGCCCGCGCAGCACCGAGCCGGCCGCGCTGCCGAGCAGGTCGCCCTGCGAGAAGAGGGCGAAGAGCGGATCGGCGGCCGGCATGCCGATCACCGCCAGCAGCGAGAGGAGCGCCGCCGCGAGTTCGGCGCGGAAGAAGGCGGCGCGCGGGTCGGCGACGCGCGCGAGGCGCGGCACCGCGAGCGCCGACCCGACGAAGAGGCCGGCCATGTAGATGCCGACCGTGGTGATCTGCGAGAGGGCGGTGCCGCCGACCCACGGGATCATCGCCCGCGACCAGAGCACCTCGAGGGCGAGCGCGGCGAGCCCGGTCATGGTCAACGCCGCCAGCAGCGGCCAATCTCGTTTCACGGGCGCGCGCGCCTCCATCGGGGCAGGGACGAACGGCGCAGGACTCTAGCCCACGATCGCGGCCGGACTCGCGCGGCGCGGCAGGCTGGTGACGAAGCGAAGGAAATGCGCTAACTCGGGCCCATGCTCCACCTGCTGCTCGCCCTGCTGTTGGTCGCTCGCCAGGAGACGGCGCCGGTCGCGCCGGCGCCCGCCGAGCCCGCCCCGCTCGCCGCGGGCGAGGTGACGGCGCTGCTCGCGGAACTCGAGGCGGCGCGCCGGAGCCTCGCCTTCGCGCCGGCGCAGGAGCGCCTCGCCGCGCTGGTCGCCCGCATCCGCGACGAAGCGCTCGCGCGCGAGGTGGCGACGCAAGCTGCCGACTTCCTCGGCGAGGCGAGCCTCTTCGCGCAGCTCGTCGCGCGCATCGAGGACGCCGCGCGCCACGGCCAGCCGCTGCCGTGGCCCGATGGCGACCTGGTCGTCAGCGCCGCCGACCTCGAGGGCGCCACGCTCACCCGCGAAGGGGTGGTGGCGAAGAAGGCGTGGGCGAGCTTCCCGGCGCCGCTCACCTTCGCCTTCCTCGTCACGCTGCCGCTCGCGCCCGCCGAGCGGGTCGAGCTGGCGCGCTTCGCCTTCTGGCGCGGGCTCGACGCCGCCGCGACCGAGCAGCTGCACGCCGCGTGGAGCGCCGACCCGACGCTGAAGGAGCGCATCGACCCGCTGCTCGCCCAGCAGCGCGGCGAGGCGCTCCCCCACGGCGGCTACGAGTGGCATCGCGGCCGCTTCCTGCCGGCCGCCGAGGTGAACCGCCGCCGCGGCCTCGAGGCGCTCGCGCAGCGGCTCGAGCTGGCGCTCGGCAGCGAAGCGCCTCTGCTGCTCTCCGAGGTGGTCGACACGCCGGCTGGCGCGCTCGACGCGTTGGCGCCGCGCCTGGTCGCCGCGACCGACCGCATCGTGGTCGAGCTCGCGCAGCTCCACGAGGGGCCGCGCGACTGGATCCAGTCCTACCGCATCAGCGCCAGCTTGCGCCGCCAGCGGCTCGCGCAGCTCGAGGCGTGGCAGCCGGTGGCGAGCGCGGCGCTGGCGCTGATCGCCACCTACGACAAGCCGCAGCAGCCGCAGGTCGACGAGTTCAGGAAGCAGCTGGCCGAGAAGGCGAAGCTCTACGCATCGTTGCGCAAGAGCGACGAGCTCGCCTTCGCCCGCCTCGATCCGCGCGCGGCCGAGACGCTGCTCTACCGCCTCGAGCGGCTCGAGCCGGCGCTCGCCGCGCTGCTCGACTACCGGCGCGCCTTCCACGGCGAGGTGGCCGATCCCTTCCCGGCGCTCTCGCCGCAGGGGGCGAAGGTGCATGTGCTGCCGGGCCGCACCGGCGCGGGACTCGAGGAGGTGCTCTACGCGTTGGTGCTCTGGAAGTCGGGGCGCCTCGTGCCGTTCCTGCAGCGCGCCGAGGAGCTGCTGCGCGCCGAACTCTCGCCGTGGGAGCGCGCGGTGCTGCGCGACCACTTCTGGGACGCGCTCGACCGCTGGAACGCGACCGCGCTCACCAGCGCCGATCCCGACGAGCACTCGAACTACGTCGCGACCAATGAGTACCGGCGCACGCTGCTGCTCGCGCCGTTCGAGCTCGACGAGCGGCTCGTGGTGGCGGCGCGCGGCCACTCGCAGGAGATGAAGGACCTCGGCTACTTCGGCCACGACTCGCCGACCGAGAAGCTGCGCACGCCCTCCGATCGGGCGCGGGTGGCCGGCTATGGCGGCGGCGTCGGCGAGAACTGCTACGCGGGCGGCGGCGGCGGGCGCGGCGCGTTCGAGGGGTGGTACCACAGCCCCGGCCACCACCGCGGCATGGTCTCGGGCGGACCGCACCTCGGCGTCGGCACCGACACCACCCACGCGCTCTGGACGCAGAACTTCGGCGGCAGCGACTTCGGCTGGCGGCGCACCTTCCCGACGCTCTCGCTCGACGAGCAGGCGGCGGTCGACGCGGCCATCGGGAAGCTCGCGCGCACCAAGCACGACACCTGCCGCGACGAGCTCGAGGCGCTGCTCGCGCTCGGCGGCAAGGCGCTGCCGGCGATGAGCCGAGCGCTGACCGCAGCGCGCAGCGACCCCGCCGCCGAGAAGCGCGGCTTCGCGACGCGCCTCGCGCGCGCCGTCGCCGTCGCTTCGGTCGCCGAGTCGATCGCGCAGGGGAGCGACCTCGCGCTCGACACGTTGCTGGCGCTGCTCGACGACAGCTCGGGAGTCGTGCGCGGCGAGGCGAACCTCGCGCTGCAGCACGTCTCGGCGCAGAGCTTCGGCTTCGGCGCGACGCTCGATCCGCCGGCGCGCGCGGCGGCGGTGAAGCGGTGGCGCGACTGGTGGAAGGGAGCGCGCGACGCCTTCACGCCGCGCCTCGAGACGAAGCCCGAGGAGGTCGCCGCGTTCGATGCCGCCTCGCCGCTCGCCGGCGGGAAGAAGCGGCAATCGCCCGACGCGCCGCTCAAGGTCTTCTCGCCCGAGGAGCGCTTCGCGCTGGCGCGCCGGCTCGGCGGCAGCCGGCAGACCGAGGCGGCGGTCGGCCAGGCGCTCGACTGGCTGGTGCGCCACCAGGGGGAGAACGGCAGCTTCGGCGCGCAAGGGTTCGCGGCGCGCTGCCGCGGCGAGGCGTGCGGCGGCACCGGCAGCTACGACTTCGACGTCGGCCTCACCGGGCTCTCGCTGCTGGCGCTGATCCACGGCGGCAGCACGATCGAGCTCGGCCCCCACCAGCAGGCGGTGAAGCGCGGGCTCGACTTCCTGGTGAGCCGCCTGCAGGACCACGGCAAGTTCACCACCACGAGCGGCTGGTACATGTACCAGCACGCGCTCGCCACGCAGGCGCTCGTCGAGGGCTACGGCACCAGCGGCGACCCGTTCCTGAAGCAGGCGGCGCAGAAGGCGGTCGACTTCCTGGTCTTCGCGCAGCACCCCGAACTCGGCGGCTGGCGCTACGAGGCGCGCAGCGACGCCGACACCTCGGTCACCGGCTGGGTCGTGCTGGCGCTGGTCGCCGCGCACGACGCGCGCTTGAAGGTGGCCGGCTTCCGCGGCGCGCGCGAGTGGATCGAGCGGGTCACCGAGCCGGCCTACTACCGCGTCGGCTACCAGCAGCCGCTCGACTTCGCGACGCAGGAGCCGCGCTTGACCGCGGTCGGCATGGTCTGCCGCCAGGCGCTCGGCACGCCGAGCAACCATCCGGCGCTCACCGTCGGCAAGGAGTGGTGCCTGCGCCAGCTGCCGCGCGTCGAGCACACCGACCTCTACTTCGCCTACTACGCGACGCTCGCGCTCTTCCAGATCGGCGGCGAGCCGTGGCAGCGCTGGAACGACGCGATGGTGCCGGCGCTGCTGCAGCGGATCCACAAGCAGAACGAGGGGTGCCGGCGCGGCAGCTTCGACTCGCAGGGGGTCCACCACGAGTTCGGCGGCCGCGTCTACGGCACCGCGATGAGCGCGCTGATGCTCGAGGTCTACTACCGCTACGAGAAGTTCCCCGACGTGCGGAGCCTCTCGGTGACCGGCTCGCTCGCCGACCTCGCCAAGCCGCTGCTCGCGAAGCTCGGCGGCGGCGGCAGCGAGGTGGAGCGCGCCGTCGCGATGCGCCGCCTCGAGGAGGAGCTCGGCACCTCGGCGCAGGCGCCGCTGCTCCAGTTGCTGCGCACCAGCAGCGACCTCGCGGCGCGCCAGGACGCGGCGGAGGTGCTCTCCCACGTCGCCACCGCGGCGATCGTCACCGACCTCCTCGGCCTGCTCGACGAGCCGGACGGCACGGTGCAGGAGCGCCTCTTCCGTGCCGTCGGCCGCGCGGCGAGCCCCGACTGCGTCGGCGACCTCGCGCGCCGCCTCGCCGACGAGCGGCCGCACGTGCGCCGCTTCGCCGCGCGCACGCTCGGGCAGATGGGGCAGCCCGCGGCGTTGGCGCCGCTGATCGCCCGCCAGCCGCTCGAGCCCGACGGCGGCATCAAGGACGAGATCGCGCAGGCGATCCGCGCGCTCGCCAACCGCAGCGCGCTCGACACGCTGCTCGACGAAGCGGGCATCGTGGCGACCGAGCCGGCGCGGCGCGCCGACGTGCGCGAGGGGCTGCGGCTGCTCGATCACCACGCGCTGCCGGCGCGGATCGTCGCCGCCAAGGCGAGCGAGCCGGAGCGGTATGCGGCGGTGCTCGCCGCGCTGCGCGACCACGGCCGCCGCGCGCTCGTCCCGCTGCTGCTGGTGGCGCTCGAGCTGCAGGACGGCGAGGCGCGCGCGTGGGCCGATCAGCTGCTGGTGGCGCTGGCCGGCCGCAACTTCGCCTTCGACGCGAACGCCGACGAGCGGCTCCGCAAGGAAGCGGTCGCCCGCTGGCGCGCTTGGTGGAAGGGGGCGCAAGAGCTGCTGGCGCCGCCCGCCGATTCAGGGGCGCGCTGAGCCACACGCCGCGCCCCGCGCGACGCGCCCACCAAGAGGCGGCGCGCCCCGCGCGACGCACCACTGGTTCAGTGCGGCGCGCTCCACGGCGGCGCGACGAGGCGGCGGCCGTCGGCGCTGCGCTTCGCGTCCGGGTCGTCGTGGTCGAGGCGGTCCCAGAGCTTGCAGGTGACCTGCTTGTGCATCTGGTCGAGCCCTTCGCAGTAGTTCGTGAAGTGGCAGCGGCGCACCTCGACGCCGAGACCGCGGCGCACCTTCTCGAACCAGTCGGGGTCGGCGAGGCTCTGGCGCGCGGCCGCGACGATGTCGGCGTCGCCGCGCGCGAGGATCTGCTCGGCCTGGTCGAAGGTCGCGATGCCCCCCGCCGTCACCACCGGCGTGTCATAGCCCACCTCGCGCAACCGGCGGCGGATCGCGCCGGCCAACGGGACGTTGCGGCTGAACGGCCCCTTCGCATCGGAGAGGACGGTCGGCATGCACTCGTAGCCGCTCGGCCCGGTGTAGGGGTAGACGGCGGCGCCGACGGCCGGCTGCTTGGCGTCCTCGAAGCGGCCGCCCTTGCTGATCGAGAGGAAGTCGAAGCCGGCGCGCGCGAACTCGACGGCGTACCAGGTCGCGTCCTCGATGCGGATGCCCCCTTCGATCACCTCGTCGCCGAGGAAGCGGACGCCGACCGTGAACGAGCTGCCGACCGCCTTGCGCACCGCGCGCATCACCTCGAGCGGCAGCCGGACGCGCCGCTCGCGCGAGCCGCCGTAGCCATCCGTGCGCGTGTTCCGCCGCGAGAGGAACGACGCCATCGTGTAGGCGTGCGCGTAGTGGAGCTCGACGCCGTCGAAGCCGGCCGCGCGGGCGCGCCGCGCCGCGGCGGCGAAGAGCGGCGGCAGCGTGCGCGGCAGCTCGCGCACGTGGTCCAAGTGGGTGTCGGTGACCCGCTCGCGGTAGCCGAAGCGGTACGCCTCGAGCTCCCGCTCGTCGAGCACGCGATCGAGCAGCGCCTCGTCGGCGGCGGCCAGCCGCGCGCGCAGCTCCGCTTCGGGCGCGGTGCGCCAGCGCTCGTCGCCGGTCGCCGCTGCGAGCGCGGCGCCGTGGCGCGGCTCGACGACGAGGTGGCGGCCGAAGTACTTCTCCTTGCTCGGGCGCCGCTTCACCGCGAGGAAGTCGATCAGCTGCACGAAGAGGCGGGTGGCACCGCCGCTCGCCCGCTGCACCGCCTCGACCAGCCGCGCGAGCCCCGGCACGAAGCGCTCGTCGCCGATCCGCAGCAGCGGCCCGCTCGGCACGTCGCGGATGCCGGTGGCCTCGACGACGAGCGCGCCCGGCTTGCCGGCGGCGAAGCGGGCGTACCACTCGACCACGTCGTCGGTCACCTCGCCGTCGTCGGTGGCGCGCCACGGCACCATCGCCGGCACCCAGGTGCGCGTGGCGAGGGTGGTGCCGGCCAGCGCGATCGGCCGGAACCAGCGGCCGCGCGCCGCCTCCTCCGCAGTCGGCCAGTTCGCCGGCGGGAGCGGGTGGCGCAGCGCGGGGGTCGGGTGCCACATGGGGAACGGCACAGTAGCAGCGCCGCCGCCGCTCGCCGATGATCGCCCCGCCGCGCGCTCCGCTCGGCGAAAGGGCGCGATGCGACGACTGCTCCACCTCTATCCCGGCGAAGGGCGCGTGCGGCGGGCGCAGCTGCGCGCGCACCGCGAGTGGCTCGCGGCGCGCTCGATCGAGCTGGTGCTGGCCGACGACTGGGTCGCGGACGAGGATCGCGCGCTCTACGCCGCGGCGATCGCGCTGCCGCCCGCCGAGGAGGTGGCGGCGGCGCTCGCCGCGCTGCACGCCGCGCCCGAGCTGCGCGCGCTCGACGGCGTCCTGCTGCAGAGCGAGGCGGCGCTGCCGTGCGGCTCCCTCTTCGCGGCGGCGCGCGGACTGCCGGGCCCCGCGCCGTCCGCCGTCCTGCGCTGCACCGGCAAGCACTTGACGCGCGCCGCGCTCGCCGCCGCCGACGTGCCGCAGCCCGAGTTCGCCGTCTGCCGCGAGCGCGGCGACGCGCACCGCTTCGCGGCGGCGCACGGCTTCCCGCTGATGGTGAAGCCGTTCGCCTCGACCATGGCGCGCCACGTCGCGCGCGTCGACGATGCGGGCGAGCTCGACGCGGCGATCGAGCGGCTCGCGGCCGCCCTGCCGCGCGCCGTCGACGTCGCCCGCTTCGCCGCCTTCGCGCGCGCCGCGCGCCTCGATCCCGGCCCCGATCCGACCCGCCACTTCCTCTGCGAGAGCTTCGTCGCCGGCCTGCCGATCGAGTGCGACGGCTTCGCGGTCGGCGGGGTCGCGCGTACCTTCGGGGCGCTCGAGCAGGTGCTGACGCCGCCGCCCCACCTCTACTTCGAGGGCTACCTCCTGCCCGCCGACGTCGACGGCGCCACCGGCCGCGCGCTCCGCGACGCCGGCGAGCGCGCCGTGCGCGCGGTCGGCCTCGATGCCGCCGGCTTCTCGGTGGAGTTGCGCGCGAGCGGCGACGGGCCGCGCGTGATCGAGGTGAACGGGCGGCTCGGCGAGGACCACGGCCTCTGGCCGCTCTTCGCGCGAGCGACAGGACGCGAGCCGTTCGAGCTCGCGATCGAGGCGGCGCTGGGCGAGACGCCCTCCTACGGCGATGCGCGCGGCGACGCCGGGCGACCGCGCCACGCCGTCGCCTACCGCTGCCACTTCGGCGAGGACGAAGTGCTCGAGCCGCCGCGCGCCACCACGCTGGCCGCGCTGGCGGAACCGCCGGCGCTCGCGGCGGCGTCGTGCGTCGAAGCGGGCGATCGGCTCCACGCGCCGCCCCACCCCGAGACCTTCCCCCACCTCGCGTGGGTGCTCGCGGCCGATCCCGATTCGAGCCGCGCCGCCTTCGCGAAGGCGCGCGCCCGCGTCGCGACCGTGGCGGTCGGGCTGCGGTCGATCGACACGACGACGACGATCGACGCGACGGAGCGGCGCGCGCTCGCGCTGGTGCGCACCGCCGACGAGCTCGCCGCGGCGCTGGCGCGCGGCCGCCCGTTCCTCGCCGCGCGCGAGCCGGCGCTGCGGGCGGTGGTCGGCGACGCCTATCCGGGACTCGTCGCGAGCGACGACCCGGCCGCGCTCGCCGCCCTGCGCACGCGCGTCGCGCGCGAGCCGGCGCTGGCGGCGCGGCTCCAGCGGTTCGCGACGCGCCTCGCGGCGTCGGGCTGGCGGCCGGGGCGCGCGCTGCCCGCCTTCGCGCAGTTCGCCGAGGATGCGTGGCGCGGCCTCGCGGCGCCGGCGAAGTCGCTGCCGTGCCGCTGGTTCTACGACGACGTCGGCTCGCGCCTCTTCGAGGCGATCGGCGCGACGCCCGAGTACTACGTGACGCGCGCCGAGGACGAGCTGCTCCTGCGCCACGCCGCCGCGATCGCCGCGGACGCTCCGCGCGACGCCACCGTCGTCGAGCTCGGCAGCGGCAGCGCCGCGAAGACGCAGCACCTGCTCGCCGCGCTGCTCGAGCGGCAGCGCACGCTGCGCTACGTGATGATCGACATCTCGCCGGCCGCGCTCGCCGACAGCGCCCGCGCGCTGCGCGCCCGCTTCCCGGCGCTCGAGGTGGTGGCGATCGCGGCCGAGTACGGCGCCGGCCTCGCGCAGCTCGCGGCGGCGGCGCCGGGCAAGAAGCTCGTGCTGTGGCTCGGCAGCAACGTCGGCAACTTCGCGCGCGAGGAGGCGGCGCGCTTCCTCGCCGGCGTGCGCGCCCGCCTCGCGCCCGGCGATGCGCTGCTGCTCGGCGTCGACCTGCGCAAGGAGGCGGCGCGCCTCGAAGCGGCCTACGACGACGCGGCCGGCGTCACCGCGCGCTTCAACCTGAACCTGCTGGCGCGCATGAATCGCGAGCTCGACGGCGACTTCGACCTCGCGGCGTTCCGCCATCGCGCGCTCTGGCGCGCGGACGAGGGGCGCGTCGAGATGCAGCTCGAGAGCCTGCGGGCGCAGGAGGCGACGCTCGACCTGCTCGGCGTCCGCGTCCGCTTCGCCGCGGGCGAGACGATCCACACCGAGGACTCCTGGAAGTACTCGGTCGAGGAGATCGACGCGCTGGCCGCGGCCGCGGGACTGCGCGTCGCGCGCCGCTGGTTCGACGGCGCCGGCCTCTTCAGCGAGAACCTGCTCCAGCTCTGAGCGAGGCGAGGGCGGTCGCGACGCGCTCGAGCAGCCGCTCCGGCCACGCGAGCAGCGCAGCGTGCGAGAGCCCCGCCACCGTCTCGCGCGTCGCCTGCGGGAAGAGCGCGCGCAGCCGCGCCGCCTCGGCCGGCGCGATCACCTCGTCGGCGCCGAGTTCGAGGAGGTGCACGGGTGCGCAGAGCCGCGCGAACGCGGCGGGCGCGATCGCCCCCTCGCGATCGCTCGCTTGCAGCCGGGCGCGCGGCGCGGCGAGCTCGGCGCGCGACGCCTGCGCGAGCCACCCTTCGAGCGCGCGCCGCTGCTCGGGAGCGGCTACCTGCAACGCCGGCGCGAGCGACGCGGCGGCGCGGCGGCGCAGGAACATCGTCGGCAGCAGCGCCGCAAGCGGCGCGCTGCGAGCGAGCGCGCGGCCACGCGCGCGGTCGGGGGCGCCGGAGGCGACGAGGAGCAGCGCGGCGACCCGCTCGGGATGGCGCTCGGCGAACGCCAGCGCGAGCTGGCCACCGAGGGAGAACCCTGCAACGCCGACCCGCGCGACGCCCGTCGCCCCGAGTTGCGCCGCGAGCGCGTCCGCGAGGTCGGCGGGTCGCTGGAGCGCCGCGGGGAGATCGACGGCGCGCCACGCGGCGCCGCCCCGCGCGAGCAGCGGTGCAAGCGACGCCCTGCCGCCGACGGCGGGCGGCAAGCAGAGCCACTCGAGCGGCGCGCCGCCGCCGCCCGCGCTCCAGTCGGCGGGCGCCGCTGGCCGATCGGGACCGCGGCCGCTTCCGACTCGCCCCGGCCGCTCCGAACCGTTCGAAGGCAGAGGACGCTCCCCCATGATCTGGACGCTCCGCAAGAAGCTCACCGCCATCAGCCTCGCCGGCGTCGCGACCGCCGCGCTGGTCGGAACCGAGGGGTACGTCGCGCTGCAGTCGGCGGGCGAGGTGATCGACCGCTCGCAGGAGGTGAACGACGCCGTCGCCCACCTCCTCGAGATGGACATGATGCACGACGCGCTGCGCGCCGACGTGCTGGCGGCGCTGCTCGCCGAGCAGCAGGACGAGTTCACCGCGATCCGCGCCGACCTCGCCGACCACGCCGCGACGTTCCGCGAGAAGTTCGCGGAGACGGCGGCGATCGATCTCGGCGCCGAAGCGGCGGCGGCGATCGCCTCGGCGCGTCCCGCGCTCGACTCCTACGTCGCGTCGGCCGAGCGGCTGGTGGCCGAGGCGGGGAGCGACCGCGCGCAGGCGAAGCGCGACCTGCCGACCTTCGTCGCCGCCTTCTCGGAGCTCGAGGAGAAGAACGAGGCGCTCGCCGACGTGGTCGGCGCGGTCGCGACGCGCGAGGAAGCCGCTTCGGCCGAGTCGCGCGCCAGCAGCAACGCGCTCATGGTCGGCATCACGCTGGCGGGCGCGCTGATCCTGCTGGTCGCCGGACAGCTGCTCGCCAACGGGATCGTCCGTCCGATCGACCGCTCGATCGGCCTGCTCGAGCAGCTCGCCGCCGGCAAGCTGACCGCACGGCTCGACCACTCGAGCCGCGACGAGATCGGCCGGCTCGCCGCCGCCATGAACGCGACCGCCGAGGGGATCCGCTCCGCGCTCGGCGCCGACGAGGTCGACTGGGCCGCGGTCGCCAAGCAGCGCAGCGAGCTCGAGCGCGTGGAGGCGATGACGCAGAACGCGCTGACGCCGATGGTCTACGTCGACACCGCCGGCATCGTGCGCGCCATGAACCCGGTGGCCGGCAAGTCGCTGCGCGCGCTCGAGTCGGCGCTGCCGAAGCGCGGCTGGCTGATGAACGCCGCGGCCTCGCCGATGTTCGGCGCGCAGCCCGAGTTCGCCGCCGCGCTCGCCGCGCCGATCCACCTGCTGCCGCGCAAGCTCCGCCTCGAGGTGGGCGAGACGACCCTCGATGCGCAGGTCTGCGCCATCCAGGACAGCAAGGGCGAGCTGAGCGGGCGGATGGTGAGCTGGGAGGACGTGACCCAGAAGCTCGCCACCGAGAGCGGCGTGTCGCGCACGGCGCAATCGCTCGCCGCCGCCGCGACGCAGCTGAAGGCGATCAGCGTGCGCATGACCGACAGCGCCGGCGAGACCTCGAAGGAGGCGACCCGCGTGGCGGGCGCCACCGAGACGGTCCACAAGAACATGAACACCATCGCGGCGAGCTCCGAGGAGATGAACTCGGCGATCCGCGAGATCGCGCGCAGCTCGGCCGAGGCGTCGCAGATCGCCGCGCAGGCGGTCGAGGCGGCCAAGGGGACCAACGACACGGTCCAGCGCCTGAACGAGAGCAGCGCCAAGATCGACCGCGTCATCAAGGTGATCCACGACGTCGCCGAGCAGACCAACCTGCTGGCGCTGAACGCCACCATCGAGGCGGCGCGCGCCGGCGAGGCGGGCAAGGGGTTCGCCGTGGTCGCCAACGAGGTGAAGCAGCTCGCCGGGGAGACCGGCAAGGCGACCAAGGACATCGAGTCGAGCATCGTCGCGATCCAGTCCGACGTGCAGCGCGCGGTCGGCGAGATCGCCGCGATCTCGAAGGTGATCGCGCGGATCCACGACATCCAGAACTCGATCGCCTCGGCGGTCGAGGAGCAGTCGGCGACCACCCAGGAGATCAGCCGCAACGTCGCCGAGGCGGCGACGCGCGCCAGCGAGATCGTCGAGGGGGTTACGACGGTGGCGAAGGCGGCCGAGACGACCGCGCAGGGCGCGAGCGAGACGCAGGGCGCCGCCGACAGCCTCGATTCGCTGGCCGGCGAGCTCGAGCAGCAGGTCGCGGCGACCGCCGTCGCCGTCTGAGCGAGCGCGGCGGCGCGGCGCGGGGCTAGCATCCCCGCGCCATGGCCCTGCCGCTGATCGCGCTCTCCTTCCTCCTGCTGCTCGCGGTCGGCTACCGGCTGCACGGCCGCTACGTCGCGCGCCAGCTCGCGCTCGACGACACGCGCGCGACGCCGGCGCGGGAGCGTGCCGACGGCGTCGATTTCGTGCCGACGCGCCCCTTCTACTTGTTCGGCCAGCACTTCTCGGCGATCGCCGCCGCGGGGCCGATCGCCGGCCCGATCGTCGCCTGCCAGTCGTGGGGGTGGCTCCCCTGCCTCGCGTGGATCGCCGTCGGCGTGGTGCTGATCGGCGCGGTGCACGACTTCCTCGCGCTCGCCGCGTCGGTGCGCCACGGCGGCACGAGCCTCGCCGAGATCACGCGCGTGCAGCTCGGCGCGCCGGCCGGCCGCGCGCTGCTCGGCTTCATCGCGATCGCGCTGGTCTACGTGATCGTCGCCTTCGCCGACCTCACGGCCGGCACCTTCGTCGACGGCAGCGAGGAGCTCGCGGCGGCGCAGGGGTTCCACAAGGGCGGCGCGGTGGCGGCGGCGAGCTGCCTCTACCTGCTGCTCGCGCTGCTGCTCGGCGTCTTGCAGCGCTGCCTGCCGCGCCTGCCGCTCTGGCTGCTGACGCTCCTCTTCGTGCCGGCGACCTTCCTCGCCACCTGGAGCGGCACGCTCCTCTCCCACCACTTCCTGCTCGACCATCGCACCTGGACGCTGCTGATCCTCGCCTACTGCGGCGTCGCCTCGGTGACCCCCGTCTCGCTGCTGCTGCAGCCGCGCGGCTACTTGGGCGGCTTCGTCCTCTACAGCGCGCTCGCCGCCGGGACGCTCGGCCTCTTCTGCGGCGGCTACGCGATCGAGCAGCCGGCCTGGAAGGGGTTCGATGCCGGCGGCGCGACCGGCGCAGCGTGGCCCTTCCTCTTCGTGACGATCGCCTGCGGCGCCTGCTCCGGCTTCCACGGACTCGTCTGCTCGGGCACCACCAGCAAGCAGCTCGACAAGGAGAGCCACGCGCGGCCGGTCGGCTACGGCGCGATGCTGGCCGAGGCGTTCGTCGCGCTGATCGCGCTGGCGACCATCATGATCGTCTCGCCGGCCGCGAGCAGCGGCCTCTCGCCCGGCCGCATCTACGGCGACGGCATCGGCCGCTTCGTGACGCTCGCCATCGGCGAGGAGCACCTCGCCTTCGCCACCACGTTCGGCGCGATGGCCTTCTCCACCTTCGTGTTCGACACGCTCGACGTCTGCACGCGGCTCGGCCGCTACATCGTGCAGGAGCTGTTCGATTGGCGCGGCAGGGCGGGCGCGGCCGGGGCGACGCTGGTGACGCTGGCCGCCCCCGCCGCGCTGCTCCTGGCCGGCGACCGCGACGACTACCGCCGCTACTGGACGCTCTTCGGCGCGTCGAACCAGCTGCTGGCCGCGCTGGCGCTGGTGACGCTGGCGGTGTGGCTCAAGCGCAGCGGACGGAAGTTCGCGTTCGTGCTGGCCCCGCTGCTCTTCGTGCTGGCGACGACGCTCGCCGCGCTGCTGCACATCGCCTGGACGAACCTCTCGCAAGCGGCGCAAGCGGCGGCGAGCGGCGCGCCGATCAGCGTCGCCCTGCTGAATGGCGTGGCGGCGCTGCTGCTGTCGGCGCTCGCCCTCTTCCTCGCCGCGATCGGCGCGCGGCGGCTGCGCGCCCCTGCGTCCGTCCCGGAGTCCTGAGATGAAGAAGCTCGAGGTCGGCGCCGTCGCGCCGCCGTTCACGCTGCCGACCGCCGCCGGCGGCTCCTTCGATTCGCGGGCGCTGCTCGGGCGCATGTGGCTGCTCTCGTTCCACCGCTACGCCACCTGACCGACTTGCGTGCTCTCGACGCGGCAGTTCGCCGCTCGCCACGCCGAGTTCGTCGCGCGCGACGTCGCGCTCGTGCGGGTCTTCCACTCGCCGGCGCCGGCGCTGCGCGACCACGCGGTCGGCCCGCACGCGCTCCCCTTCCCGGTGCTGGCCGACCCCGAGAAGCGGGTCTATCGCGAGTACGGGATCGGGAGCAGCTGGCTCGCGCTGCTCAAGCCCGGCGCGCTGGCGCGCATCCGCGAGGCGCGCGCCCACGGACTCGCGCCGCGCTGGCGCGACGCGCTGCGCGACGGGATCGGCGGCACGCCGGCCGACTTCCTGATCGGCCGCGATGGCAAGATCGTCGCCCTCCACTACGGCACCCACTTCGCCGACTCGACGCCGCCGGCGACGGCGCTGGCGTGGATCCACGCCGCTGCCCCGAGGTGAGATGAGCGACCGCCCCGACTCCCCGCGCTCCCCGAGCGCGACCGATGCCTCCCCGCCGCCGCTCGCCGCCCCGCGCTGGCCGCGCCGCGTCGCGCTGCTCTCGCTCGTCGCGACGGCGCTCCTCTTCGCGGCGTGGCCGGCGGCGCGCGACTTCGTGGTGACGGCCGGCCGCCTGCTGCTGCAGCGCGACGTCGCCGCGGGCGTGGCGCAGCTGCGCGAGTTCCTGCTGCCGTGGGGCGATCGCGCCTGGATCATCACCTCGCTGCTGATGGTGCTGCAGTCGCTGGCCGCGCCGATCCCGGCGGTGCCGCTCACGCTGGTGAACGCGCTGATCTACGGGCCGTGGCTCGGCGCGCTGATCTCGTGGGGCTCGGCGCAGCTCGCCGCGGCGCTCTGCTTCGCGCTGGCGCGCGCCTTCGGCCGCCCGTTCGTCCTGCGCCTCTTCCCCGCCGCGGCGCTGGCGCGGGTCGACCGCTTCTTCGCGCGCGACGGGCTGCTCGCCGTCGTGGTGCTGCGGCTGATCCCGTTCGTCAGCTTCGACGTGGTGAGCTACGCGGGCGGCCTCACGGCGCTGCGCGCGCTGCCGTTCCTGCTGGCGACCGGGATCGGGCAGGCGCCGGCGACGCTGGTCTACTCGTTCGCCGGCGCCGAGCTGATCCGCGACCCGCGCCACTCGCTGCGCCTCGCGCTGCTCTTCCTCGGCGGCATGGCGCTGCTGGCGGCGGCCTTCTTCCTCTGGCGGCGGCGCGCGCGCGGAGCGGTCGATGGCTGAGCGGCAGCGACGCAGCTTCGCGCAGTACCACGGCGCCATCGCGACGCGCGGCGAGCCGGCGCTGGCCGCGACGCTGGCGGCGGCGTGGCGCGCCGCTCAGGGCGACGGGCGCGAGCTGACCCACGGCTTCCACCCCTACCCGGCGCGCCTCCATCCGCTGCTGGCGCGCCACCTCGTCGCCGCCCTCTCGCGGCCGGGCGAAACCGTCCTCGACCCCTTCTGCGGCAGCGGCACGGTGCTGGTCGAGGCGCGCGCGGCGGGCCGGCGCGCGCTCGGCAGCGACGTGAACGCGCTGGCGCTGCTGCTCGCGCGGCAGAAGTGCGCGGCGAGCTCTCCGGCGCAGCGCGCGCGCTTGCGCGCCGCCGGCGAACGGCTGGCGCGCCGCGCCTACGACGAGCGGATCGGCCGCGACGAGGCGCCGGAGATCGACGCGATCCCGCCGGACCTCGCCGGCTGGTTCGAGCCGCACGTCCTGCACGAGCTCGACACGCTCGGCCGCGGGCTCGACCACGAGCGCGATCCCGCCTGCCGCGCCGCGCTGCTGCTCTGCCTGTCGTCGCTGCTCACCAAGGTGTCGCGGCGGCGCGCCGAGACCGACGCCGCGCCGACCGACAAGCGGATCGCGCCCGGCTTCACCGCGCGCGCCTTCGCCGAGCGCGCCGCGGAGCTCTCGGACGCGCTGGCGGCGCTCGACGCGGCGGCGCGGCGCGCGCCGGCGGCGGGGCTGGCGCTCGCCGATGCGCGCGCGCTGCCGTGGCGGAGCGGCGTCGCGACGCTCGCGCTCGGCTCGCCCCCCTACCTCGGCACCTACGACTACGACGCGATCGTGGAACTGCGCGCCCGCCTGCTCTCGATCCCGCTCGCCGCCGCGCAACGCCACGAGTTCGGGCGGCGGTCGCAGGCGAACGCGGCGCCGGCGGCGGCGGCGCGCGACTACGTGGCGGCGCTGCGCGCGATCGGCGGCGAGCTGGCGCGCGTGGTCGCGCCGGGCGGCCTCGTCGTGCTGGTGGTCGGCGACTCGGAAGCGGGCGGCCGCTCCTTCGCCGCGCCCGAGCTGCTCGACGAGGCGTTCGCCGGGCTGCCGCTCGCGTTCGCGGCGGCCGCGGCGCAAGCGCGCCCGGGCCCGCGCGCCCCGCGTGCCGGCCGCGCCGAGCATCTCCTGGCGTGGCGACGGCATAATCCCCGCCCCTCATGCCGAACCTGACCAACCTCCTCGTCGTCGCGATCCTGCTCGGATTGAACGCGCTCTTCGCCGCCTACGAGATGGCGCTGTCGGCCGTCTCGACCGCGCGCCTCGCCTCGCTGGTGAAGCAGGGCACGCGCGGCGCCGCCAAGGCGCTGGCGATGAAGACGCAGATCGAGCGCAGCCTCGCCGTGGTGCAGCTCGGCATCACGCTGATGGGCGCGATCACCGGCGCCTACGGCGGCGCGTCGGTCGGCAACGAGCTCGCCCCGAAGCTGGTCGCGTCCTTCGGCTTCTCGCAGCGCACCGCCGACCTGCTGGCGCTCGCCGCGGCGGTGGTGCCGCTCGCCGCGCTCACCATCGTCTTCGCCGAGCTCGCCCCGAAGGTGCTGGCGATCCGCTACAAGGAGCGCGTCGTCTGCGCGCTGTCGCCGGCGATGGCCGGCTTCGCGTGGATCGCCACGCCGGCCGTGAACGTCCTCGAAGGGTCGGTGAAGCTGCTGCTGGCGGCGCTGACCAAGCTGCGCGGGCAGCGCGGGCCGCAGGTGAAGGACGCCTCGTCGCTGCACGAGCTGGCCGCTGCCGCCGCGCTGGCGCGCACCGCCAAGCTGATCGGCGCGCGCGAGGAGCGCATCGTGACCGCCGCCGCGCAGCTCGCGAGCCGCCACCTGCGGGAGATCGCGCTGCCCGCCGCCGACATCTCGATGCTGCCGATCGAGACGACGCTCGAGGAGGCGCTGGTGCGCGCCCACCTCGACATGCACACGCGCTTCCCGGTCGCGCGCGACGAGAAGGACCCGCAGACGATCGAGGGGTACGTCACCTTCAAGGACCTCGTGGCGCTGCTCAAGATGGGCGACGGGTCGCCCGGGCTGCGCTCGATCACGCGGCCGCTGCCGCGCATCCCGGGCAGCCGCTCGATCTCGGCGGCGCTCGACGAGATGGTGCACGGGCGGACCCACATCGCGCTGGTCACCGACGAGCAGCAGCGCAACAGCGGCCTCGTCACGCTCGAGGACATCCTCGAGGAGCTGGTCGGCGACATCGAGGACGAGTTCGACCGCCTGCCGAACCACCTGCTGCCGACCGGCGACGGCTTCATCGCGGGCGGCGGCGTCGCCTACGAGAACCTGCGCCAGAAGAGCGGGCTGCCGCTGCCGCCGCCCGGCGAGCCGGTGGCGGGCGATCGGCCGCTCCAGTTCGCCGACTGGCTGCAGCAGCGGCTCGGGCGCGCGCCGCGCGGCGGCGAGACGATCGAGCTCGACGGCGTCGTGATCCTCGTGCGCAAGCTGCGCCGCAAGCGGCTGGCGGAGGCGTTCCTGCGCCGCTCGCACCTGCCGCGCAGCGCGGCGCCGTGAGGCGCGCGGCGCGTCCGCGTTGAGCACCTGAGGGAAACTCCTCAGGTCGCGGGGTCGACTTCCCTACCGCCGCCTGCCGATCGAACGGGCGTCGCCGCTGGTGCGCGACCGACCCCGGAGGATCGCAGTGCTCGGCAAGAACAGCGTCCGCTCGCGGCTCACCGCGATGTGCTTGATCGGAATGGTGCTGGCGATCGCCTGCGGCGGCGCCGGACTCGCCTCGCTGGCGCGCAACCACGACTCGCTCGAACGCACCATCGAGGTCGCGTCCGCCGCGCGCCACCACGCGCTGATGGACATGTACCACGACACGCTGCGCGCCGACATCTTCGGCCTCGTCGTCAGCGAGGACGCCGCCGAGCGGCGCGAGATGCGCAAGGCGGTCGACGAGGATGCCGGCGAGCTGCGCGGCAACCTCGCCGAGGTGAAGAAGTGCGAGCTCGGCGCGGAGATCGCGGCCGCGCTCGACGAGGTGCAGCCGGCGCTCGAGGCGTACGTCGCGCGCTGCGAGCAGATCGCCGACCTCGCCGTCGCCGACCCGGCGGCCGCGCGCCGCGAGCTGCCGAAGTTCGAGGAGGCGTTCCGCGGGCTCGAGGAGCCCAACGGCGCGTGCGGCGAGCTGATCGAGGCGGTGGCGGCCGCGCAGGGCGACGTCGCGCGCGGCGTGATCCGCGCGGCGGCGTGGAGCATCGGCGCGGTCGCGCTGGCCGGCATGGCGTTCCTCGCCTGGTACGCGCGGCGGACGGCGCGCGCCATCGTCCTGCCGATCGAGCGGTCGATGACGGCGCTCGAAGCGGTGGCGCAGGGCGACCTCTCCTGCCGGGTCGACGTCGGCGACGACGCGGGCACCGAGCTCTCCCGCATGGCGAACGCGCTCGATCGGGCGCTGCAGGGGATCCGCGAGGCGCTGCATGCCGAGCAGGTCGACTGGGTCGCCGTGGCGCGCCAGCGCGAGGAGGTCGAGCGGCTCACCGCGATGACCGCGAGCGCGACGTCAGCGATGGTCTACGTCGATTCCGAAGGGATCGTGCGCGCGATGAACCCGGCGTCGGGCGCGATGCTGCGCCGCCTCGAGAAGCACCTGCCGCCGCGCGAGCGGATGATGGGCCAGCCGGTCGCCACGATGTTCGGCGCCGCGCCCGAGTTCGCGGCCGCGCTGGCCACCGATCCGGCGGCGCTGCCCGCGCGGGCCACCGTCGAGATCGGCCCCGAGGCGGCGGAAGTCGCCGTGAACGCGATCCGCGGCAGCGACGGGCGGCTGCTCGGCCGCATGGTGAGCTACGAGATCGTCACCGAGAAGCGTCACGCCGAGCAGGAGATGGCGCGCGTGATGGCGATGACCAGCAACGCGACCATCGGGATGCTCTACGCCGACAACGACGGCACCATCGGCTACCTGAACCCCGCCGCGCAGGCGACGCTGAAGAAGCTCGCCGACACGCTGCCGGCCGCGCCCGAAGCGCTGCTCGGCCTGCCGGTCGAGCTGCTCTTCGGCGGGAATCCGGAGTTCCGCTCGGCGGCGGCGGCCCCGCTCGCCAGCCTGCCGCGCGCGCTGCAGGTCGAGATCTCCGGCGAGCACCTCGCGGTGACGGTGAGCCCGATCGCCGCGCGCGACGGCCGGGCGCTCGGCCGCATGGTCAGCTTCGAGCGGATCACCGACAAGGTGGAGAACGAGCGGCGCGTCCAGCTCGCCGCCACCCGCGAGCGCGAGCAGGCGCGCGAACTGCAGCGCAAGGTCGAGCAGATCGTCGCGGTGGTCGAGTCGGCGGCGAAGGGCGACCTGCGCCAGGAGATCGCGCTGCAGGGCGACGACGCGATCGGGCAGGTCGGCAGCGGGCTGTCGCGCTTCCTCCAGGACCTGCGCAAGAGCATCGGCGCGATCGCGAGGACGTCGCAAGGGCTCGCCACCGCCGCCGAGCAGCTGCGCTCCGTCAGCCGGCGGATGGGCAGCACCTCGAAGGAGGCGTCGACGCAGGCCGACCAGGCGCAGAGCGCCTCCTCGACCGTGAACCAGAACGTGCAGAGCATGGCGACCAGCTCCGACCAGATGAGCGCGTCGGTCCACGAGATCGCGCGCAACGCGGCCGAGGCGGCGCGCATCGCCGCGGAGGCGGTGAGCAGCGCCGACTCGACCAACGCGACCATCGGCAAGCTCTCCGAGAGCAGCAACGCGATCGGCCAGGTCGTGAAGGTGATCACCTCGATCGCCGAGCAGACCAACCTGCTGGCGCTGAACGCCACCATCGAGGCAGCGCGCGCCGGCGAGGCGGGCAAGGGCTTCGCGGTCGTCGCGCAGGAGGTGAAGCAGCTCGCCAACGCGACCGGCAAGGCGACCGGCGACATCGCGCGCCGCATCGAGGCGATCCAGCAGGACGTGCAGAGCTCGGTCGGCGAGATCGGCCAGATCACGCAGGTGATCCGCCGCATCCACGAGCTGCAGCAGTCGATCGCCGGCGCCGTCGAGGAGCAGTCGGCGACCACCAAGGAGATCTCGCGCAGCGCCACGCAGGCCGCGCAGAGCACCAACGCGATCACGCAGAACATCGCCACGGTGGCCAAGGCGACGACGACCACCACCAGCGACGCCGGCGACACCTTGCAGGCGGCGGAGGCGCTGTCGGGGATGGCGGAGGAGCTCGAGCAGCTGGTCGGCACGTTCGAGATCTGAGCGGGCGCGGAGGGGCCCCGCCCGGCGCGCAGCGCGGGAGACGTTCCGGACGACCGGCCGAAGCGCTGCCCTGCGCGGGCAGGGAGCGCGCGGCCCGGCTGCTACTCTCTGCCGCCCCATGATCGTGGTGATGCAACCTGGCGCCGGGCGCGCCGAGATCGCCGAGGTGGTCGCGCGCGCGGAAGCGGCCGGCCTCGAAGTGCATGAAGCGCAGGACGACGGCCGGGCGGTGCTCGGCGTGATCGGCCGCGGGGCGGCGCGCCTTCGCGACGCGCTCGCCGCGCTGCCGGGCATCGAGCGGGTGGTCGACGTCGCGCCGCCCTACCCGCTCGCGAGCCGCGAGTTCCGCCGCGCGTCGACCGTGGTCGAGGTCGGCGGCGTGGCGATCGGCGGGCCGCGGCCGGTGCTGATCGCCGGGCCGTGCGCCGTCGAGTCGTACGAGCAGCTGCTCTCCATCGCCGAGGCGGTGAAGGCGGGCGGCGCGCAGCTGCTGCGCGGCGGCGCCTTCAAGCCGCGCACGTCGCCCTATGCGTTCCGCGGACTCGGTGCCGAGGGGCTGCGGATGCTGCGCGAGGTGGGCGATCGGACCGGCCTGCCGGTGGTCACCGAGATCCTCGCGCCGAGCGACCTCGACCTCTTCGTGCAGCACGCCGACGTGCTGCAGGTCGGGGCGCGCAACATGCAGAACTTCCCGCTGCTCGACGAGGTGGGTCGCGCCGGCAAGCCGGTGCTGCTGAAGCGCGGCCTCGCGGCGACGATCGAGGAGCTGCTGCTCGCCGCCGAGTACGTGCTGGCGCGCGGCAACGCGAAGCTGATCCTCTGCGAGCGCGGCATCCGGACGTTCGAGACTGCGACGCGCAACACGCCCGACCTCGCCGCGATCCCGGTGGTGAAGCACCTCTCCCACCTGCCGATCCTCTTCGACCCGAGCCACTCCGCCGGCGTGCGCCGCTACGTGACGCCGCTCGCCCGCGCCGCCATCGCCGCCGGCGCCGACGGCCTCCTCGTCGAAGTCCACGTGAAGCCCGAGGAGGCGCTCTGCGACGGCCACCAGGCGCTCCTCCCCGCCGAGTTCGCCGCCCTCGCCCGCGACGCCGCCGCGCTCCGCGCCGCCCTGCCGTAGCGGTGGCGGGGAGTTTCCGTCCAGCCGGGTGGCGGGGAGTTTCCGTCTCGTGCGGTGCCGGGGAGCTTCCGTCTCGCCCGGTGGCGGGGAGTTTCCATCCGGTCGACGTCACCTTCCGGTCCTCGTGACGTCCGTGGCGCCGGAGGATCCTCCCATGCCACGAGCAGCTCGTCGCGACGACGTCGGCGCATTCCATCACGTGATGAACCGCGGCCTCGCTCGTCGCGCCGTCTTCGAGACGAAGCGCGATCGTCGCTACTTCCAGTCGCTGTTGGCGCGGGCGGTGCGAGCCGGCACGCTCGAACTGCACGAATTCACCTTGATGTCGACCCACTTCCACCTCCTCGTACGAAGCGTCCGTGGCGAGCTCTCGCGAACGATTGGCCGCATCGCCTGGGAGTACGTGCGCTGGTTCAATCGCAGCCGCGATCGCGACGGGTCGCTGTTCCGAGCCCGCTTCACGTCGCGACGAATCGAGCACGCCGAGTACGAGCGCGCCGTCCGGGTCTACATCGCCGACAACGCCGTCGCGGCGCGACTGGTCGCGCGGCCGAGCGACTACCCTTGGTGCAGCGTCCACTGGAGAGCGACGCGCCGCGGCCGCCGCTGGCTCGCCACGCCGCCGCGCCGCTGCCGACCGGCCGGCGCCAACGAGATCGAACACGCGCGATTCATGATCGATCAGCGCCTCGGCTCGACATCGAGCGGCAAGCCCGACCCGTGGACCGCACTCTCGAGCGCGTCCGATCCGGCGCTCGTCGAATGGCTGCGGCGACGCGCGCGAGTGGCCGACGGACGCGAGTTCCCCGTCCCGCTGACAACGCCGCGTTCGCTGGCGAAAGCGGTGCAGGCGGCCCGATCGGCGACAGCGATCGGCGGCGCGCACCGCCCACGCTGGCCCGCTCCGGCTGCCGCCCATCGCGACCTCCATCGCGGACTGCTTCGAGAGCTGTGTGGACTGTCGTGGCTGCAAGTCGCGCGCGTCGCCGGATGCAGCCGTTCGGCAGCGTGCGCAGGGGCACGTCGCCATGCGGCTCGACTGGCCGAAGATCGCGACTACGCCGAGCGAGTCGCTGCGATCACGCGTCACGCGCTCGCGGGCTCCGAGCGCCGTCGATCGCCCCCCAACGATCTCTACCTGACGCCGCGCGCGGCAGCCGTCTGAAGTTCGAGCGGGACGTCGCCCCCGCGCAAAGATCGCGAACCGGACGAAAACTCCCCGCCACCGGGCTGGACGGAAACTCCCCGCCACCCAGGTGGATGGAAACTCCCCGCCACCGGCCGGAATGGGCGGCTACGCCAGCAGCGGTTTCAGGAGGCGGCCGGAGACGTCGGTGAGGCGGAAGTCGCGGCCCTGGTGGCGGTAGGTGAGACGCTCGTGGTCGAGGCCGAGGAGATGGAGCAGGGTCGCGTGGAGGTCGTGGACGTCGACCGGGTCCTCGACGATGTTGTAGGAGAAGTCGTCGGTGCGGCCGTGGGTGATGCCGGGCGCGATGCCGCCGCCCGCCATCCAGATCGTGAAGCAGCGCGGGTGGTGGTCGCGGCCGTAGTTGTCGCGCGCCAGGGTCCCCTGGCTGTAGACGGTGCGGCCGAACTCGCCCGCCCACAGGACGAGCGTCTCCTCGAGCAGCCCGCGCCGCTCGAGGTCGCGGATCAGCGCGGCGATCGGCTGGTCGACCGCCTTCGCCTGCAGCCGGATCTCGCCCGGCAGGTTGCCGTGCTGGTCCCAGCCGCGCATGTAGAGCTGGATGAAGCGCACGCCGCGCTCGGCGAGGCGGCGCGCCAAGAGGCAGTTGGCGGCGAAGGTGCCGGGCTTGCCGACCTCGGGGCCGTACATCTCGAGCGTGGCCGCCTCCTCGCCTGACAGGTCGACGAGCTCGGGCACCGACATCTGCATGCGGTAGGCCATCTCCGCCTGCGCGATGCGCGTCTCGATCTCCGGGTCGAAGGTGCGCTCCGCCTCGGCGGCGTTCAGCTCCCCCACCAGGTCGAGCACCTTGCGCCGATCGTCGCGCGAGACGCCCGGCGGATCGCCGAGGTAGAGCACCGGGTCGCCGCCGCTGCGCAGCTTGCAGCCCTGGTGCTCGCTCGGCAGGAAGCCGCTGCCCCAGAAGCGGGCCGACAGCGCCTGCATGTTCCCGAAGCCCTGCGTGATGAGGACCACGAAGGTCGGCAGGTTCGCGTTGGCCGAACCGAGCCCGTAGCTCGCCCACGCGCCGAAGCTCGGCCGGCCCGGCTGCTGGTGGCCGGTCTGGAAGAAGGTGATCGCCGGCTCGTGGTTGATCGCGTCGGTGTGCATCGAGTGGACGAAGCAGAGGCGATCGGCGACGGTGCCCAGATGCGGCATCAGCTCGCTGATCCAGGCGCCGTCCATCCGGTTCGGGTAGCGCGTGAACTGGAACATCGACGGCGCGACCGGGAAGCGCGCCTGTCCGCTGGTCATGCCGGTGAGGCGCTGCCCCATCCGGATCGAGTCGGGCAGCTCCTGGTCGAAGCGGTCGACGAGGCCCGGCTTGTAGTCGAACAGGTCGAGCTGGCTCGGCGCCCCCTCCATGTGGAGGTAGATCACCCGCTTCGCCTTGGCGGCGAAGTGCGGCACGCCGCGCTGCCCGTCGCGCGCCGTCGCGGCCGCCGCTCGTCCGCCGAGCAGCTGCGCGAGCGCCGTCGCGCCGAGCGCCCCGCCGAGCGTCTGCGCGCCGCGCGCGAAGAAGCGGCGCCGGGTGAGGAAGAGGTCGCGTTCGCGGTTCGGATCCATCGGCTCAGCTCCCGGCGATCGTGGCGTCGAGCTGCAGGACGGCGCTCGCGAGCAGCGTCCACGCAGCGAGTTCGGGGACCGGCAGCGTCGCCTCGCGCGGCGCCATGCCGACGGAGAGCAGCGCCTCGCCGTCGGCCGGCGCGGCGGAGTAGCGCGCGCGGAACTGACCGAGCGCGGCGAGCAGCCGCTCGCGCTCGCGCGCCTCGGGCGGGCGGCCGGTGCAGCGGCGGTGCAGCTGCGTCACGCGCGCCGCGTCGTCGCCCGGCTCGCGCAAGGTGCGCTGCGCCAGCGCGCGCGCCGCCTCGACGAACTGCTCGTCGTTCCACAGCACGAGCGCCTGCAGCGGCGTGCTGGTCGAGGTGCGCCGGATCGTGCAGAACTCGCGGGTCGGCGCATCGAAGGTCTGCAGCGACGGCGGCGGGCAGGCGCGCTTCCAGTAGGTGTAGAGGCTGCGCCGCCAGAGCTGCTCGCCCTCGCCGCGCACGAAGGTGCGCGTGTTCGAGGCGGGCATCGCCACCTCGTTCCAGAGGCCGTCGGGCTGGTAGGGCTTCACGCTCGGACCGCCGACCTTCTCCACCAGCAGCCCCGCGACGTGGAGCGCCTGGTCGCGCAGCTGTTCCGCGGTGAGGCGGCGGCGCGGGAACCAGGAGAGCCAGCGGTTGCCCGGATCGATCTCGCGCACGGCCGGCCGCGCCTGCGCCGACTGGCGGAAGGTCGCGCTGTTCACCATCAGCTTCAGCACGTGCTGCACGTCCCAGCCGCTCTCGCGCAGCTCGACGGCGAGCCAGTCGAGCAGCTCGGGATGGCTCGGGAACTCGCCCTGCAGGCCGAAGTCCTCCGACGTCGCGACGATGCCGGTGCCGAACAGCATCTCCCACCAGCGGTTGACCGCGACGCGCGCCAGCAGCGGGTTCGTCGGGCTGGTCAGCCATTGCGCCAGCCCGAGCCGATCGCGCGACGCGCCGGCCGGCAGCGCGCCGAGCGCCGCCGGGATCGCGCGCGTGATCGGCTGCTCGCGATCGGGCTTGTCGTACTCGCCGCGCAGCAGCACGTAGGTGGGCCGCGGCGCCGCGAGCTCGCTCATCACCATCGTCTGCGGCACGCCGGCGAGCAGTTGCGCGCGCTCCCGCTGCACGGCGGCGACCCGTTCCGTGCGCTCGCGGTAGCCGGTCGAGAAGCGCTGCTTCCAGCCCTCGTGGAGCTGCGCGGCGAGCTCGGGCGAGCGCACGGCTTCGGGCAGCAGCGCGGCGACGAGGCCGCCGACCAGCTCGCCGTCGCGATCGAGCGCCCGCCAGTAGAAGGAGCCGGGACCGCCGGTGTTGCCGATCTTGAGCACGATCGTGCGCAGGCCCGCCTTCAGCGCGATCGTCGCGCGATCCTGGTCGGGCGCGGCGCCGCGATCGACGTTGCGGCCCGCCACCTCGACGCCGTCGACGAAGAGGCGGAAGCTGTCGTCGCTGCCGAGCGACACCTCGAGCGAGCGATCGGTCGGCACGAAGAGGCGGCGCGCCAGATAGGTGGCGCCGGTGCCGCCCGGCAGGTCGTTCACGCGGCCGTCGCGCGCCTCGACGTCGTAGCGCCACGCCGGCCCGCCCTCGACCGGCGGACGGCGGAAGTCGAAGGCGGCCGCCGACTCGGGACCGAACGCGGTGGCGTAGAGCTGGTCGGTGCCGACGCCGGTGAAGGGGCCGGCGCGGTACCAGCCGCTCGCCGCGGCCGGCAGCATCGCGCGCCCCGCCGCGCCGATCGAGCCGACCGCGAGGCGGACGCGGCCGAGCGTGTGCTGCGCATAGACCGAGCGGAACTGCAGCGTGACGTGCAGGTCGCTGCCCCCTTCGAAGCCGAAGGGCTGCTCGGCCAGCAGCAGCGCGACGCGCGAGCCGGGCCGCTGGTGGCCGGCGAGCGCCCAGCCGAGGTCGTCTTCGGTGTCGAGCACGTTGACGACGCGGTAGTCGCCGTTCTCCTGCTCGACGTCGGCCCACGCCCACTGGAAGCGGACCGCCGCGCGCTGCGTCGGGTCGCGCCGCGACACCGCCTCGAGCGCGATGCCGCTCACCACCGCGTTGCCGTTCGGCGCGCGGCCGACGCGGCCGTGCAGCGCCGCATCGGCGAGCGCATCGAGGCGCAGCAGGTTCAAGCCGCTCGCCTCGGTGCGCAGCACGAAGCGGTAGTCGGTGGTCGCCGGATTGGCGCCACCGGCGACGAACGAGCCGTCCTCGCGCGCCTCGAGCGTCACGCCGCCGTCCGCCTCGGCGCCGACCACCTCGCTCGCCGCGAAGGAGATCCCCGCCTCGACCGGCTTCTCCGCGAGGAACTGCGCCTCCTGCGCCTGCTCCTCGGGCGGCACTTGCTGGAGCGCCGCCTCGGCCGCCGCCAGCTCGCCCTCGAGCGCGGCCAAGCGCGCCTGCTGCGCGGCGCTCGGCACCGGCAGCGCCGGCTCGAACGCGCGGTTGGGATCGGGCAGCTGCGAGTAGAGCCCCGGCTCCTCGATCGAGTTGAAGAAGGCGAGCAGGCCGTAGAAGTCGCGCTGCGTGATCGGGTCGTACTTGTGGTCGTGGCAGCGCGCGCAGCCGAGCGTCAGCGCGAGGAAGACGCTGCCGGTCGTGGCGGTGCGATCGACCGCGTACTCGACCAGGTACTCCTCGGCGATCGCGCCCCCCTCGTCGGTGGTGACGTGGTTGCGGTGGAAACCGCTGGCGACGCGCTGCTCGAGCGTCGCATTCGGCAGCAGGTCGCCGGCGAGCTGTTCGGTGACGAAGCGATCGAAGGGCAGGTTGTCGCGCAGCGCGCCGAGCAGCCAGTCGCGCCACGGCCAGATCTGGCGGCCGGCATCGGTGTGGATGCCGCTGGTGTCGGCGTAGCGCGCCGCATCGAGCCACGGCGTGGCGAGGTGCTCGGCAGAGCGGCGCTTCCACGGCTCCTCGGCGAACAGGCGATCGACCTGGCGCGCGTAGGCGTCGGGGCGAGCGTCGGCGAGGAACTGCTCCTGCTCCTCGGGCGTCGGCGGCAGGCCGGTGAGCGCGAGGAAGAGGCGGCGCAGCTGGCTCTCCTTGTCGGCGCGCGGGCCGGGCGCGACCCCTTCGCTCTCCAGCTTCGCGACGATGAAGGTGTCGATCGCGTTCTCGATCGCGTCGCCGCGCGCCACTGCCGGCAGGCGCGGGCGCTGCGGCGCGACGAAGGCCCAGTGCGGCTCGTAGACGGCGCCCTGCTCGATCCAGCGGCGCAGCAGCTCCTGCTCCTCGGCGTCGAGCGGCTTCTTGTTGCTGCTCGGCGGCGGCATCACGTGCTTCGGCGAGTCGCTGCCGATCCGGGCGAGCAGTTCGCTCGCGTCGGGATCGCCCGGCACGATGGCGGCGCCGCTCTCGCGCTCCGCGAACGCGCCCGCCGCCTCGTCGAGGCGCAGCTTCCCGCGCCGCTTCTTGTCGTCGGGACCGTGGCAGGTGAAGCAGCGGTCGGAGAGGAGCGGCCGGATGTCGCGCGAGTAGCGGACGGCCGCATCGGCGAGCGGAGCGGCCAACGGCACAGCGGGCGGCGCAGCGGGCGCGAGGGGGCGCGCGTCGCCGACCGAACCGGACGCGGCGATCAGCGCCAGCGCGCCGACCAAGGAGAGGGGCACGGCGTTCCACATCGTCGGAGGACCTCGCGCGAGCCTGCGGTGCAGCGGACGGACCGCGACTTTGCGCCAGATCCTGCGGCGATCAAGGGGTGGGCGGCCCCGAACTCGCCGACGCGGGCGCCGGAAGCGGGCCGTCCTTGGCCGGGTCGTACTTGAACTGGGCGAATCCGATCCACGCGAAGAGGATCGCGATCAGCGGATTGAGCAGGTTGAGGAAGGCGTAGGGCAGGTAGTCGACCGTCAGCACGCCGAGCGTCCCTGCCATGAAGGCGCCACACGAGTTCCACGGCACGAGTGGCGACGTGAGCGTGCCGGCGTCCTCGAGCGAACGGGAAAGCACGCGCGGCGAGAGGCCGAACTTGGGATAGGCGGCCCGGAAGAGGCGGCCCGGCAGCACGATGGCGAGGTACTGGTCGGAGAGGAGCGCATTGGCGCCGGCCGACGAGCAGATCGTGGCGGTGACCAGTCCGGCGGGCCGCTTCACCAGCCTCTGCAGCGCCGTCATCAGCACTTCGAGGTAGCGCGCCTTCTCCAGCACGCCGCCCATCGCGGTCGCGATGGTGATCAAGAGGATCGTGCCCAGCATCGAGCTCATGCCGCCGCCAGTGAGCAGGTCGTTCACGCTCTTGTTGTCGGTGGTCGCGGTGAAGCCGTCCAAGAACTGCAGGCAGACCACCTGGAGTTGCGTGCCGAAGGAGGTGCCGGCCGGCCGCTGCACGAAGAGCTCGAGCAGCGCCGCGACCGCGATCCCCGCCACCAGCGACGGCAGCGCCGGCCGCTTGGTCACCGCCAGCACCAGCACCACCACCGGCGGCAGCAGCAGCCACGGCGAGATCGTGTGGAGCGAGGAGAGCGTCGCCTGCATCGCGGCGATGTCGGCCGCCTGCGTCGCGCCGCCGCTCGCGTGGTCCGCCCCGAGCCACGCGAAGAGCCCGAGCGAGATCAGCCACGCCGGGAGCGTGGTGAAGAGCATCGAGTGGACGTGAGCGAAGAGGTTGGTGCCGGCGATCGCCGGCGCGAGGTTGGTGGTGTCGGAGAGCGGCGAGAGCTTGTCGCCGAAGTAGGCGCCGCTGATCACCGCGCCCGCCACCATCGCCGGATCGAAGCCGAGCGTCGTCCCGATGCCGATCAGCGCGACGCCCGCCGTGCTGGCGGTCGTCCACGACGAACCGCACGCCAGCGAGACGACCGAACAGAGCACCAGCGTCGCCGGCAGGAACCAGCCCGGCGAGAGGACGTCGAGGCCGTAGTGGATCAGCGTCGAGATCGTCCCGCAGCCGCTCCACACCCCGATCAGCCCGCCCACCACCACGAGGATCAGCACCGCCGGCAGCGCGAGCCCGATCCCCGCGCGCATCGCCCCCTCGAGCTCGCCGAACGAGTGGCCGAGCCGGCGCGCCATCGCCGTCACCAGGCAGAGCAGCACGAAGAGCGGCGCGGTCGCCCCGAGGAGCTTCGCCTGGTTGTTCAGGTCGAGGCCAGCGGGGGTGAGCATCCCGTACATCAACAGGACGGCGGCGAGCAGGAAGAGGCCGCACTCGAGCAGGCTCGGCAGGCGCGGCGCCGGCCGCGGCGCCGTCTTCGTTCCGGTTTCCATGGGCCGCGACTTTGCCGCCGCCCCGCGACGCGCGCCAGCGGCACGTCGGCGCGGAGCTTCATCGAGTCATCACGCGCCCTCCATCCGGGGCCCCTACAACGCGGCGATGGCCGATCGCACGACCGCCGCCGAACTGCCGATCGCACCGCCCGCACCGCCGCTGGCGGCGCCGAGCGCCGCAGCCCCGTCGCGCGTCGGCGCGCGCTTCGCCCGCCTCTTCCTGCAGGAGGACCTGAACTTCCTGCTCACCAACCGGATCCCGCGGCGCGCCGCGACCCGCTTCATGGGTTGGTTCAGCAAGCTCGAGGGGGCGTGGCTGCGCAACCTCTCGCTCTGGATCTGGCGCCGCTTCGCCCCCGACCTCGACCTCTCCGACATGAAGCCGGGGCGCTACCGGAGCCTCCACGACGTGTTCGTGCGCGAGCTCGTGCCGGGCGCGCGCCCCTTCGTCGCCGACCCGGCGATCGTGGCGAGCCCGTGCGACGCCGTGGTCGGCGCGTGCGGCGAAGTGGTCGACGCGGTCGCCTACCAGGCGAAGGGCTTCCCCTACGCGCTGCGCGACCTGCTGCCCGATCCCGCGCTCGCGGAGCGCCACCGCTCCGGCCGCTACCTCACGCTGCGGCTGCGCTCGACGATGTACCACCGCTTCCACGCGCCGTGCGACGCGCGGCTCCACCGCGTCGACTACGTCTCGGGCGACACCTGGAACGTCAACCCGATCGCCTTGAAGCGGGTCGAGCGGCTCTTCTGCCGCAACGAGCGCGTGGTGCTCGACCTCGATCTCGGCGAGCCCGATCGCGCGCTGACGCTGGTCGCGGTCGCCGCGATCCTCGTGGCGAGCGTGCGGCTGCGCGCGCTGCCCCACCCGCTCGACCTGCGCTACGCCGGCCCGAACCGGATCGCCTGCGCCGCGAGCTACCGGAAGGGCGACGAGCTCGGCTGGTTCGAGCACGGCTCGACGCTCCTCGTCTTCGCGAGCGGCGGCTTCGAGCCCTGCCCCGGCGTCGTCGAGGGCCGGGTGGTGCGCGCCGGCGAACCGCTCCTGCGCCGCATCGAGCGGCCGACTGGAAGGACCCCCTCTCCGCAAGGAAACCGACCATGAACGAAGCGATCGCCGCCGCGCCTCGCCGCACCTTCCTCGAGGAGCTGCGCGTGCAGCGGCTCGACGACCACCGCTACTACCACCACTGCCGGATCAACCAGTCGCTCCACTTGATGAGCGCGTGCTGCTTCCTCGCCTGCTACGCGCTGCTCTTCAGCGAGCCGGTGGTGGCGGCGCTGCTCGGCTGGCTCGGCGCGATGGTGCTGCGGCAGTCCGGCCACTTCTTCTTCGAGCCGAAGGGCTACGACCACGTGAACCAGGCGACCCACCAGCACAAGGAGGCGATCAAGGTCGGCTACAACCTGCGCCGCAAGATCGTCCTGCTCGCCGCGTGGGTCGCGATCCCGCTGGTGCTATGGCTCTCCCCGTCGCTGTTCGGGACGCTCGCGCCCCACGCCGACTTCGGCGGCTTCCTCGGCCGCGTCGCGTTCGCCTGGATCGCGCTCGGCGTGGCGGCGCTCCTCGCGCGCACCGCCTGGCTGGTCGCCACTCGCGACCTGCTGACCGGCGCTGCGTGGGCCACGAAGATCCTCACCGACCCGTTCCACGACGTCGCCCTCTACTGGCGGGCGCCGCTGCAGCTCCTGCGCGGGGAGCGGTTCGACGCCGAGTTCCTGGCGGCGCGGAAGCACGGCGCCTAGCAGCTCGCGCAGGACGCGGCGCCGGATCGCCTTCGCGGTCAGCGCCGCGTCCTGCCACCAGAAGCCGCCGTCGCGCATGGCGCGCGCGGCCGCGACGTAGCGCGCCGCGAAGTCGTCGAACTCCGCGTCGCTCCAGTCGTGGCTGAAGATGAAGCGGCCGGTGCCGATCCAGTTCATCGCGAGGCCGGCCGCGCGCAGGTGGTACTGGAAGAGCCAGTGGTAGCGCGACGGCTGCACGTAGAGCGTCGTGAAGACCGAGGCGAGGTTGGCGACGCGCACCGGCAGCTGCAGGGCAGCCAGCCGCTCGTTCAAGCGGCGGGCGCGGCCGTCCCAGCGGGCGTCGAGGTCGGCGTAGCCGGCGCGCACCTCGGGGCGCAGGAGGAGGTCGAGGAACTCGCTCATCGCGGCCATGACGTAAGGGTGCGAGTGGAACGTGCCGCGCGCGAAGCAGACGTCGGAGGGGCGCTCGTCGCGGTAGCGCTTCATCAGGTGGCGCTTGCCGCAAACGGCGCCGATCGGCAGCCCGCCGGCGATCGTCTTGCCGTAGGTGACGAGGTCGGCATGGACGCCGAAGTACTCCTGCGCGCCGCCGATCGCGAGGCGGAAGCCGAGGAAGACTTCGTCGAGGATCAGCACGATCCCGCGCCGCGTGCAGACGTCGCGCAGCTCTAGGAGCCAGCGCCGGTAGGCCTCCTTGTCGTAGCGCGCCGCCGCGTAGCCGCTGATCAGCATCGAATCGGTCGGCGCAGCGCCGTTGGGGTGCATCGCCTGGATCGGGTTCACCAACACGCACGCGAGGTCGCGGCGCGTCTCGAGCACGCGCAGCGTCGCCGGGTCCATCTCCTTCAGCGTGTAGACCTCGTGCGGCGGGCGCGGGTTGCCCGGCCCGGGCTGCACGCCGTCCCACCAGCCGTGGTAGGCCGACGTGAAGCGCACGACGTGCGAGCGGCGCGTGTGGTAGCGCGCCAGCCGGACCGCCTGCATCACCGCCTCGGTCCCCGACATGTGGAACGAGACCGAGTCCATCCCCGAGAGCGCGCAGAGCCGCCGCGCGTTCTCCTCCACCACCGGATGGAGCGCGCCGAGCAGCGGCCCGAGCGCGCCGGCGCGCTGCACCGCCCGCTCGATGCAGCCCTTGTAGGCGTCGTAGCCGAGCACGTTCACGCCGTAGGAGCCGCCGAGCTCGAGCGCTTCGTTGCCGTCGAGATCCTCGACGAGGCGGCCGCGCGTCGCGGCGACCACGCCGCCGTAGGGCAGCCGCTCGCGCGCCAGCCGGCGGAACGGGAAGGGGACGCGGTAGGCGCCGGTGAATTCGGAGTCGGGCAGGAGCTCCTGCAGCCGCTTCGCCGCCGCCGCCGTCTTCGGCGCGCGCGCGGCGAGGCGGGCGGCCAGCGCGGTGAACGCGGCGCGCCGCCGCGCGACGACCTCGGCCGGCGCGTCATCGACTCCGAACGCGCGCGCCTCGTCGAACTCGTAGGCGGGCAGGCGGCGGGCGAGGAACTGCGCGATGCGGGCGTGGCCGCGCAGCGACGGGTGCTTCGCCAGCGAGAGCTGCAGGCGCCTCCGACCGCGCCGCAGCAGCTCGACCGCCGCGCCGCCGCCGAGCGCCAGGAGCCAAGGAGCGAGGCTCATGCGCGGACTCCCGTCGGCGCCACGAGTTCCTCCTCGAGGTCGTCCCCATCCTCGGGCGCGAGTGGCGGCAGCTCGGCCAGGCGCGCCAGCTCCTTGCGCAGCGCCTTCGTGCGGCGCCGGTGCGCCTCGGGATCGAGGATCGCGCTGAAGGGGCGTTCGACGACGTTCGCTTCGACGTAGGCGCGCGCGGCGCGGCCCATCCGCGCACGCCGCTCCGGATCGAGCAGCAACGTCATCGCTTGCAGCAGCGCGTGCGGATCGCGGCCCGGGACGCGCAGGCCGGTCTCGCCGTCGACCATCAGCTCCTGCGGCCCGCCGCGATCGGTGACGATGACCGGCAAGCCCGACGCCTGCGCCTCGAGCGGCGCGTTGCCCCACGTGTCGGTGGTGCTCGGGAAGACCTTCACGTCGGCCGAGGCGATCGCGCGCGCGAGCGTCTCGCCCTGCAGGAAGCCGACGAAGGTGACCGGCAGCCCGGCGAGCTTCCTCTCGAGCGCGGCGCGGTGCGGGCCGTCGCCGACGAAGAGCAGGTGCACGGCGCGATCGGCGCGGCAGAAGGCGCGGAAGGCGTCGGCGAGCAGGTCGAGGTTCTTCTCGACGCCGAGCCGCCCGACGTAGAGGAACTTCACCACCGACTCCTCGTCGGCGACGCCGCGCTCGCGCCAGAACCCCGGCGTCCTGAAGCGCGGATGGAAGCGCTCCGGATCGACCCAGCGATCGAGCACGAGGAGCTTCTTCTTGCGCAGGCCGCGCTCGTGGAGCAGGCGCGCCACGAACTTCGACGGCACGACCACCTCGTCGACCGCGTGATAGAAGAGGATCATGCAGCGCCACGCGAGCGCCTCGAGGCTGATGTCGTTGGTGTAGTTCTCGACGTACTCGGGGAAGCAGGTGTGGTAGGTCGAGGAGGTCTCGATCTGCAGCAGCTTCGCCGCCGCGAGGCCGGCCACGCCCACCGCGCCGGGCGTGCTGATCTGCATGCGGGTGAACCCCTCCTCCTGCAGCCAGCGCACCATCTCGAGGAACGGCGGCATGCGCAGCGCGAGGCCCTGGTAGCCGGGCAACGCCGTCTCGAGCACCGGCCGGAACAGCTTCAAGCGGCCCGAATCGAGCCATTCGCGCGCTTGGCGGTCGGAGCGGCAGCGCTCCTCGTCGGCCGCCGAGAGGCAGCTCATCACGGTGAAGTCGATGCCGCGCGCGTGCGACTCGGCCAGCATGCGCTGGATCGTGCGCGCCACGCCATTCACGTCGAAGAAGGTGTCGGTGACCAGCACGGCGCGCTGGTGCGCGCGCAGCTCGAAGGCGCGCCGCACGTCGCGCGCGATGCAGCGATCGGAGCTCTGGTGGACGTAGGAGACCAGGTAGGGCAGCGACACCATCACGTGCGAGGCGACCATCGCCACCAGCTCGTGGACGGCACGCACGAGGTCGCCGCGCTCCACCCTCGCGAGCCGCCGCGCGTAGCGCGCCAGCACGCGGTTCACCAGCGTGCTCACCACCTTCCAGATGCGGTCGTCGGTGCGCGTCGCCTTCGAGAGCTCGGCCGCGAAGGCGGGGTCGGCGAACAGCGCGTGCGCCTCGCCCTCGAGCAGCTCCTCGAACGGCGCGCGGTCGACGCCGGAGCGCTCCGCACGCGCGACGCGCCGCGCGAGGACGCGGCGCCGCCAGCCGAGCTTCAGCCGCTCGAGGCCGCCGATGGCCCCCGGCTCGAAGACCCACGCGAGCAGCGTCCCGATCGAGCCGCCGAAGCTCGTGCCGCTCTCGGCTTGCCCGGCCGTGCGCGGCGCGGCGCCGGCCGCCCGCGCGCGCGCCACCGCCGGCGAGCCGTCGCGCCCGTCGTGCAGCAGCTTCAGCATCGCGTGCGCCAGCGCGATCGGCCCGCCGTGCGCGCCCGCCGGCCGCACGGCGCGCGCGCGGATCGCGTCGATCAGGTCGTTCGGCGTCGCCGCACGCCCCTCGGGCAGCGGGAACTCGGTCCAGGTGCGGCCGTGGTTGATGCCGGCGTGGTCGTCGGAACCGGCGAGCGTCGCCTTGCGCCACGGCGTCTCGCCGCGCGGCGCGATGCCGTGCCGATCGGCGAGCCGCTCGAGCATCGCCGCGTCGAGCCGCGTCACCCACTCGTGGGTCAGCTCGTTCAGCACCTTGGTGCGCGTGCCGTTGCGCACCTCGAGCGCGGGGCAGAGCAGCAGCGCCTTCTCGAGGTGCGGCAGCGCCAGCGCTCCCTCGCGGCCGTAGGGCCGGTTCTGCGTGCTCATCAGCGGATGGGTCATCCACCACGCGATGCGGTTGCCGCCGCGCTCCGCCTCGCGCGCGACCTGCTCCTCGCACCACGCGATCAGCTCGTAGACGTTGCGCCGCAGCGCGTCGGCCTCCCGGAACTGCGCTTCGGTGACGTTGGCGACCGTGATGTGGACGTTGCAGCCGTCCTCGGGGAAGGTCGCGGTCAGCTCCGAGCTGAGGAAGACGCCCGCGTGGCCGGCATCGCGCACGCGCCGGATGCCGTCGATCGAGTTGTGGTCGGTCAGCGTGAAGAGCGTCATCCCCTGCGCCATCAGGTCGCGATGGAGCGCGAACGGGTCGGACCACGATTCGGGGATCGCGAGGCGGTTGGCCGCGAAGTAGTCGGTCACGTTCGACGCGAAGCAGTGGAGATGGAGGTCGACGCGTCCCGATCGGGCGGCATCACCCATCGAGCGGCTCCCGCAGGGCGCACTCGCGGGCGCGCCGTCCCGGCCGATCGCGCGGCGCGCCGTGGCAGGCGCCGATTCGCGACGACGCCGCACACTCGACGAAGTGCGCGGGGTGGCGATCGCGAGGGCCGCATCAAGACACGTGAAGGCGGCGCAAGGAGTCGCGACCAAGCGGGCGAGGCGGCGCTCCGCGCGCTCTTCATGGAGGATTCATGGAGCGGCCGGGTCGCGGCCGATCGTCCGGCCATGAACCACCACCACGCCCTCCGCCGCGCGTGCGTCGCCGCGGCGCTCCTGCTCGCCCTCCTCGCCGGCACCGCTTGCACCGCGTCGCGCGCGAAGGGCGACGCGGCCTTCGCGGCCGGCGACTACGCCGCGGCGCATCGCGAATGGCGGCCGCTCGCCGTCGCGGGCGATCCAGCGGCGCAGTTCCTGGTCGGCCTGCTCTACGACGACGGGCTCGGCTGCGACGAGGACGACGCGAAGGCGGCGCGCTGGTACGCGCACGCCGCGCTGCACGGCCATCCCGCCGCGCAGAACAACCTCGGCTACCTCTTCTTCATCGGCTCGGGCGTGCCGCGCGCGCCGGCGGCCGCGGCCCATTGGTACGGGCTCGCCGCGGCGCAGGGGTTCGCGCCCGCGCAGAACAACCTCGCCGTGCTCCACCTCGCCGGACGCGGCGTGGACCACGATCCGCGCCGCGCGCAGGAGCTGCTGCTGCTGGCCGCCGAAGGAGGCGATGCGAAGGCGCAGCAGACGCTCGGCCAGTTCGACGCGCTCGCCGCGCAGGTCGCCGCGCTCAGATGACGCGGCGGCGCTTCTTCGCCGGGCTCTTCTGCTCGACCGGCGCCGGCTCGCGCTCGATCACGAGCTGCACCTCGGCCCAGCGATCGGCGTCGCGCGCCTCGGGGCCGTTGTAGAAGAGCGCGCGCGGCGAGCCGATCGCGCGCCAGCCCGGCAGCTTGGCGAGCTGCGCGCGCAACGTCTCCGCCTCGCTCCAGGCGCGCGCCGCCGAGTAGTCGCCGCGAATCCCGATCGACAGCACGGTGAGCGGCGCGTCGTCGACCACCTCCACCGAGCCGTCGGCGCCGAGCGCTCCCATGGTCGGCTCGCGGTAGAGGAACGCCATCGACCATCCCTCGAGCGTCGCCGCGTCGTCGGCCGCCGGATCGAGGCGCATCTCGACCGGCGAGGTCATCGCGATCGAGTTGCGCTGGATGTGGTTGAAGAGCTTGAAGAAGGCGAGGTTGCGGCCGAACTCGGGGCCGAACTCGGCGGTCGCCTCCGCCTTGCGGACGAGCGGGTAGCTCTTCAGCTCGATCCGACCGGGCGCCGTCGGCGGCGGGTAGCCGACCGGCAGCGGCGTCGGGATGCGGCTCGTCCCGGCGATCCAGACGCCGTCGACCACGCGGCTTGGCGCCTCCGCCTCGCCCGCGACGAGGCGCGTCTCCCCTGCCGGCGGCGCGACGGTGAGGTCGACCGCCCGTTCGCCGGCGACCGACGCCGATGGCAGCGGGGGCGGGACGGGGGCCTGCGTTGGCGCGGGGTCGCCGACGGCGGCGATCACGCTGCAGAGGAGGGCGGGGATCGAGGTCATCGGCGTGCTCCGGAGGGTGGCCGGCGGAGTGGCGTGCGCGCCTCCGTGAACGGTCATTGCCCAGGAGTATCGTTCAATTCGTCCACACCGTCAAGCACTGCTTCGACGGCGCGTTCGGTGCGCTGCAAAGCGGCCTAACGCGCGGCGGGGCGCACCACCTCGGCCGGCACCGCGGCGAGCAGGGACTCGAGGGATTGGTGGCCGCGCAGGTGGCGCGCGATGCGGCCGTCGCTGCCCACCACGTAGGTGATCGGGGTGACGTGCGCCCAGCCGGCGCCGTGGAAGCGGTCGACGAAGGGCGCGTCGGCGAACAACACCGGATGGCGGTAGCCCATCCGCTCGAGCGTCGCCGCCGTCGTCTCGGCCGGGTACTCCTCGACGCGGTCCATGCAGATGCCGAGCAGCTGCGCGCGCGCCGGGTCGAGGCGCTCGGCGAAGGCGCGCATCGCGTCGCGCTCGGCGAGGCACCCCTCGCAGTGCGAGCGGAAGAAGCTGAGCACCACCGTCTTGCCGCGCAGTTGCGCCGCGTTCCAGCGCGCGCCGCTCGTGTCGACGAGATCGAACTCGAGCGCACGGCCGTGCGCCGCGTCGAGGCGCGCGTCGACGAAGCGGCGCACCACGCTCGGCCCGAACAGCGCCGCCGCCGCCACGAGCAGCGCGAGCGCGCCGAGGAGCAGTCGTCCCTTCGTCATGCGTGGCGCTCCCCGTTGCTGCCGTGATGGCCACCGCCGCCGCCACCACCGCCCCCGCCGCCGCGACCGTCGACCGCCGCGAAGAGCACCCCGAAGTCGAACGGCTTCTGGAGCAGCGGCCGGCGACAGCGCCGCGCGAACGCCGCGAGGTCGGGCGCCGCGAGGTCGCCGGTGACGAAGACGGTGCGGCGCAGCGCGTCGGGATCGAGCTCGGCGAGGCGGTCGTGGAAGCCGACGCCCCCCATGCCCGGCATGCGCAGATCGCAGAGCAGCGCATCGAAGCGCGTGTCGCGCTGCGTCGCCGCCAGCGCCGCCTCGGCCGATGCCGCTTCCGCCACCACCCAGCCGCGCTGCTCCGCATGGCGTCGCACCACCGAGCGGACGCCCGCGTCGTCGTCGACGATCAGCAAGCGGCGCCCGCCCGCCGGCAGCGGCGGCGCGACCTCCGGCGCCGCCGCACCGATCGGCGCCGGCGGCAGGCGGACGCGGAAGCGGGCGCCAGTCCCGCTCGGCGCCGCCTCGGCGGCGATCGACCCGCCGTGCGCACGGACGATGGCGTGCGCGATCGAGAGGCCGAGTCCCGTCCCCTGCCCCGGTCCCTTGGTAGTGAAGAACGGCTCGAAGAGATGGGGCCGCGCCGCTTCCGCGATGCCCTCTCCCTGGTCGTCGACCAGCAGCTCGGCGCCCCCCGCCGCGCGTCGCGCGGTCACGCGCACGACGCCGCCGGGCGGGCTCGCCTGCAGCGCGTTCACCACGAGATTGGTGAGCACCTGCTCCAAGCCGACGCGATCGCCGTAGAGCCGGAGCCCCGGCTCGGCGCAGCGCTCGATGCGGCGGCCGTCCGCGAGCAGTTCGCTCGCGATGCCCCGTTCGACCCGTTCGAGCAGGCGCGCGGCCTCGAGCTCCTCGCACGGATGGACCGACTGCCCCGCCAGCGCCGAGAGGTTGCGGACGATGCCGCGGCAACGCTCCGCCTGCTCGCGGATCACCTGCGCGGCGTTCGCTTCGGCGCCCGGCTCGCCGACCAGGTCGGCGTAGCCGAGGATCACGGTGAGCGGGTTGTTGAGCTCGTGCGCGACGCCCGACACGAGCGTCCCGAGCGCCCGCAAGCGCTGATCGCGGTCGAGCGTCCGCTGCAGCCGCTCGCGCTCCTCCTCGGCGGCGCGCGCGCGTCGGTGCGACTCCTGCAGCATGCAGATGATCAGCCCGGTGCCGAGCGCGAGCTGCACACCGAGGTCGAGCATCGAGTTCATCGCCAGCAGGTAGCGCAGCGCCGGCACCACCTCGAGCAGCAGGACGGCGAACGCGTGGATGCCCCATGTCACCGCCAGCGCGACCAGCGCGCTGCGCACCAGCCGCAGACCCGACCCGTCGCCCGGCAGCCGCGCGAGCGCGCGGTGGGACAGCGCCGCGCACGCGACCAGCACCGGCGCTTGCACGATCAGCAGCAGGTTGACGTCGCGCAGCAGGAGCGGCGCGCCCGCCATCGCCGCCACCAGGGGCAGCGCGCTGCGCCGCATCCAGCGCGCCGGCGCGCGCCCGCCGAGATCGGCGGAGCCGCTCACCAGCAGCACGGCGAAGAGCGCCTTGCAGCCGAGGTAGCCGACGTAGCAGGCTGTCGCCGCGAAGCGCCCCTCGGCCCAGGTGTCGTCGCTGCGGTCGACGTCGTGCGTGCGGAAGAAGCGGACGCTGACGAAGGTGAGCGCGCAGGCGAGCGCGGCGAAGCAGCCGAGGAAGCGGGTGAACGCGGTCGACGACCGCTCGCGGCGGCGGATCGACGCGAAGATCGCGACGAAGACCCACGCCACGAAGGTCTGCACGAAGAGACCCATCAGCGCGATGAGATCGATGCTCTTCAGGAGGAACATGGGGGCGGCAGCGTAGCTGCGAAGCCGCTTGCGCGCCGGCACCTGCTGGCACGGCACGGTGGCGCGCAGCCCTGCGGCCCGCGAGACTGTCGCGCCTTCCTTCCCATCCGTGGAGCCGTGCGATGAGTTTCCCGCTTCGAACGCTGCACGCCGTCGCGCTCGCGCTCCTGCTCTGCGGATGCGCGGCGCAACGCCCGCTCGACTTCCGGCCGCTCTTCCCCGCCGAGGGCGCGCCCGCCGGCTTCGTCGTGCGCCACTGGGCCGACGTGAAGGAGCCCCCGGCGGCGGAGACGCGCTGGGAGGTCAAGGACGGCGTCCTGCTCGGCGGCGAGCCGCGCGGCAGCTGGCTCTTGAGCGAGCGCGAGTACGGCGACTTCGTGATCGAGTTCGAGTTCAAGCTCGGCGTGCGCGGCAACAGCGGACTCGCATTGCGCGCGCCGCTCGCCGGCGATCCCGCCTTCGACGCGCTCGAGATCCAGATGGCCGACCTGCGCTACAACCCCGAGGCGAAGCCCTCCGAGCTCACCGGCGGCATCTACCGCGCCGTCGCGCCGCGCCTGCAGCTCTACCGCCCGACCGAGTGGAACACGCTGCGCGTCGAGCTGCGCGGACCGTCGCTGCGCGCGTGGCTGAACGGCGAGCCGATCCAGGAGGTCGACCTCGACCGCGCCACCGCCGAGGTGCTCCGCCACGACGGCACGCCCGCGGTGCCGCTCGCGCAGCGTCCGCGCCGCGGCCACCTCGGCTTCCAGGAGCTCTCGCGCGGCGGCGAGCGCGTGCAGATCCGCGCCGCCCGCATCGCCGAACTCGACGGCTGACCGCGCCGACGCGCGCCGCCGCCGCTTCGCACCGCTTCCCGATCGTTCGCGGCCCGACTACCCTCGCGACCGCTCTGGTCGACTCCCCGCTCCAAGGAGTAGTGCAATGGACGGACGAGTGGTTCAGCGTGGTCTCCTGCGCGCCGTCGCGTGGTGCGCCTTGGCGAGCGCAGGCCACGAGGCCGCCGCGCAAGCGGTCGATCCCGAGACGCAGCGCGCGCGCGAGTTGATGGCGCGCGTCCGCCGCTCGATGCGCTCGCTCGACGAGCTGCTCGGAAGCGCGGCGCCGACGGAGGGCGCACGGCGCGACGGCTCGTGGCGAACGCTCGACGCGCGGCTCGCCGCTGCCGACGAGCAAGCGGGCGAGGTGATCGCGCGGCTCGACGAGTTGATCGAGCTGGCACGCCAGCGCGAGGAGCGCCGCGAGGAGCAGACGCGCCTCAAGCCTCCGCTCGGCGCTGGCTGACCGGGCGGATCGTGTGGCCCGGCGGGCCATGCAGAACACGGTGAGCAGCGCGCGGGCGACGCGTCCACCAACGACGCGCCACGCAGCGGAAGCGGGGGCGACGAGGAGTCGATCGCGACGCCGCAGCCGATCGGCGCGAGCGGCACGTTCGAGCAGTTCGACGTGAGCGATCGCTGGGGCGTGCTGCCGCCGAAGGAGGCCGAGGCGCTGCAGCGCCGCTCCGTCGACGAGTTCCCGCCGCGCTATCGCGTCTGGATGGAGCGCTACTTCGCGCGCGTCCAGCGCCTCGCGCCCGAACGCTGAGCGCGTGAGCGCGGGCCGCCGCGCGACCGTTCGATTCGGCACGCGCCGAATCGCGGCAGGCGCGCGCTCGCAACCGCACTCGCTGGCGGAATCAGCGGCGTTCCATCCGCCACGCAGGGAGGCGCAGCGCGCCAGCAGCGCCGTCGCTGGGATGGCGGATGGCGTTGGAACGGCAGCTGCGGAGAGGCGCGCAGGCCTGGCCAGGCTCCTCATCGCTCGCGTCCCGCGAGGGACGGGCGTCCCCATCTCGGAGTAGACGAGGAGAAGAACGATGCGATTCGACTGGAGGAGCGCGTGGCGGACGACGTCGTCCGCGGCGCTGCTGGCGCTGGTGGGCAGCGTCGGCGTCGCGCAGGAGGATCGGCCGCCGCGTCCGCCGCAGGAGAAGCCGAAGGAGCAGCCGCAGCAGCCGCCGACCGACCCGGCGACGCCGGCGCAGCAGGTGAAGGCGGCGCAGGTCGGCGAGCTGGCACCGGCCATCGCGCTCAAGGACCTCGACGACAAGGAGCACACGCTCGCCGCGCTGAAGGGGAAGGTCGTGGTGCTCGAGTGGTTCAACCCCGACTGCCCGGTCGTGCAGATGCACTACAAGGCGCGCACGTTCGAGGCGCTGCGCAAGAAGTACAAAGATCTGGAAGTCGTCTTCCTCGCGATCCACTCGGCGCCGGCCGCCACGCAGAACCGGGCGCAGGAGCGCAGCCGCACGGTCGTCGCGGAGTGGAAGCTCCCCGACGTGCTGCTGCTCGATCGCGACGGCAAGGTCGCGAAGTCGTACGGCGTGAAGGTGACGCCGGAGATGTGCGTCATCGACCGCGAAGGGCGTCTCGCCTACCGCGGCGCGATCGACGACGGCAGCACCGAAGCGGTCGGAAAGGTGAACCACGTCGACGCGGCGATCGCGGAGCTGCTGGCCAAGAAGAAGGTCGCGTTGCCCGAGACGCCGGCCTACGGCTGCCCGATCCAGTTCTGACCTGTTCTGACCTGTTCTGACCAGTTCTGACCGAGGAGCGATTCGGGACGACGCCGCGCACGCGCTCGTCACCCTGTCGTTGCGCGATCGTCGTCCGCCCCCCGGCGCCTGCGTGGCATCGGGGGGCTTTCGCGTTCCCGGGCGTGGGGCTCGTGGGGCTCGTGCCGCTCGAGCGGCTCGTGCCGCTCCGCGCGATGAAGGGCGCGCCGCGCCGATCCCGTTCGTCCGGATCGAGAGCGATCCACTCCCCCTACCCCACGGAGCGACCCGATGGCCGTCTCATCGACCGAGGTCCAGACGAAGCAGATGCACCCCGGCTTCTTCTTCTTCCCCGAGATCGTGCCGAAGGGGACGAGCACCGCCACGCTCCACCCGATCCAGGTCGAGGAAGAGCTGCTGCTGACCGCGCTCAAGACCTTCGACTACAAGGTGACCTCGAACGGGCTGCAGCGGCTGCTCAACATCGCCGGCAAGGGCGAGTCGCTCGACTTCCACGTCACCTTCACGCTCGAGGCGGGCACCGACAAGGTGAAGCCCGACCTCCACTTCGCCATCCGCAAGGACTCGGTCGGCCACAACGAGGTCCTCTACTGGTGGTACCAGCTGAATCGCGTCGGCACCACCAACCAGCTCTGCTTCGTCTGGACCGGCTGCGCCGGCGGCGGCAACGCGGCCTCGATGTCGCGCAACCACACGCCCGGCGTGCAGTACGGCACGACCGCGATCGACATCCTCACGAGGTTGCTCGACGCGCTCTCGGCCAACATGACCGCGATCGGCGTGAACAAGAAGTCGAAGGTGCTCACCCTCTCGTGAGCGCCCGGCCGGTCGGCGCGCGGCTGCGGACGGTGCGGCGCGCCGACCACGCGGCGACGGCACGGCTCGCGGGCGCCGGCGCGTCGGAGGCGCGGCGCGCGCTGCTGGCGATGGAGCGCTCGCGCGGCCTGCTGCTCGAGCGGCGCCGCGCCGACGGCCGCGCCGAGCTGCTCGCGGCGCTCGTCTGGTGGAGCGAGGGGGCGTCGCTGCGCATCGTCGCGCTCGACACGCGGCCGCAGTGGCGGCGGCGCGGCCTCGCTCGGCGCCTCGTCGCCGCGCTCGCCACCCGGGCGCGCCGGCTCGGCCGGCCGCGGCTCACGCTCGAGGTGCGCGCCGACAACGCCGCGGCGCTCTCCTGCTATGCCGCGCTCGGCTTCAGCGTGGTCGCCCGGCTGCCCGCCCACTACGCGGCGGAGGGCGGCGGCGACGGGTTCGCGCTGGCGCTCGCGGTCGCGCGGGCGCGCTGACCGAGGCGCCGCTCGCCAGCGCGCTGCGCCGCGCGCCCCGCTCCTGTGCTACCTTGCCGGCCCGCGCCCGCGCGCGTCCGTCGCGCCCCTTCGCGACGCGTTCGCCCGCGACGCTCCCGGAGGCTCGCGCATGCTCGCCGCTCTCCTCGCGCTGCCGGTCGCGGTGCACGCCGACGAGCCGGTCACCTGGGCCGGCCACGTCGCCGCGCTGCTCGACCGCCACTGCGTCCTCTGCCACCGTCCCGGCCAATCGGCGCCGTTCTCGCTGCAGGAGTACGCCGACGCCCGCGCGCACGCGCGGCAGATCGTCGAGGTGACGCAGTCGGGCTTCATGCCGCCGTGGCTGCCCGACCCGGGGCTCGGCTACGCGCACGAGCGCCGCCTCACCGCCGACGAACTCGCGCTGCTGTCGCGTTGGGCCGCGGCCGACGCGCCGGAGGGCGATCCGGCGCTGCGCCCCGCGCCGCCCGTCTTCGCCGCCGGCTGGCATCTCGGCGAGCCCGACCTCGTGCTGACCGTCGATCCGCCCTACCTCCTCCCCGCCGACGGCAGCGACGTCTTCCGCAACCTCGTGGTGCCGGTGCCGTTCCCCGAAGCGCGCTACGTCTGCGCCGTCGAGCTGCGCCCCGGCAACCCGAAGGTGGTCCACCACGCGGTGCTGTTCGTCGACCGGAACCGCCACTGCCGCGTCACCGATGCCGCCGATCCGGGCGTCGGCTTCGGCGGGATGGACCTCGGCGAGGCGCAGAGCCCCGACGGCCACTTCGTCGGCTGGACGCCGGGCCGCCTTCCGCTCGAGCGCAACGAGGCGCGCGCGTGGGAGCTGCCGGCCGGCGCCGACCTCCTGCTGCAGCTCCACCTGCTGCCGAGCGGCAAGCCGGAGCCGGTCGCGCCGCAGATCGGCCTCTACTTCAGCAAGGCGCCGCCGACCGAGCGGCCGTTCCTGCTGCGCATCGGCTCGAAGACGATGGAGATCGCCGCGGGCGAGGCGAGCTACGTGGTCGAGGATCGCTACGCGCTGCCGATCGACGTCGCCGTGCTCGGCGTCTACCCGCACGCCCACTACCTCGCGCGGCAGATGAGCAGCGAGGCGGCGCTGCCCGACGGCACCGTGCGCCGGCTGCTCGCGATCCGCGACTGGGACTTCAACTGGCAGGACGAGTACCGCTTCGCCGCGCCGATCGAGCTGCCGGCCGGCAGCGAGGTGGCGATGCGCTACGTCTACGACAACTCGGCCGGCAACCCGCGCAACCCGAGCCGCCCGCCGGTGCGCGTCACCTTCGGCGCGCGCTCGAGCGACGAGATGGCCGACCTCTGGATCCAGGTGCTGCCGAAGGACCCGGCGCAGCGCGCGCTGCTCGAGCGCGACTTCCTGAAGCGCGACTACCGGCAGCACCTCGCCAGCCTCGAGCTCGCGATCCGCGAGGCGCCGAACAGCGCGGCGGCCCACCACGACCTCGGCCTCGCGCTCCACCTGGCGGGCCGCGCGGAGGAGGCGGCCGCGTCGCTCCGCCGCGCGCTCGAGCTCGACCCGAAGATGTCGGCGGCGCACAACAACCTCGGCATCGTGCTGATGGGGATGCAGCGGCCCGACGAGGCGCTGCCCCACTTCGAGGCGGCGGTCGCCTGCGACCCGAACAACGCCAACGCCCACAACAGCCTCGGGCTCGTGCTGCGCGATCGCGGCCTGCTGGCGCGCGCGCTCGGCTCGTTCCAGCGCGCCGCCGACCTCGATCCGACCCATGCCAGCGCGTTGCGCGGGCTCGGCGGGACGCTCGCGCGGCTCGGGCGGTTCGCCGACGCGGAGGCGCCGCTGCGGCGCGCGCTCGCGCTCGAGCCGGCCTTCCTCGACGCGGAGTTCGATCTCGCGCTGGCGCTCGAGGCGACGCGCCGCGCCGGCGAAGCGTGCACCCACTACCGCAAGGTGCTGGCGCAGAAGAAGGATCCGGTGGCCGCCGAACACCTCGCCTGGATCCTCGCCTGCCATCCCGATCCGGCGAAGCGCGCCCCCGACGAGGCGCTGCGCTGGGCGCGCAACCTCGCCTCGATCGCCACCGACGAGTCGCGCGCGCGCGTCACCGACCTCGTCGCCGCGGCGCAGGCGGCGGCCGGCCGCTACCCCGCCGCAGTGGCGAGCGCCGAGAAGGCGCTGCAGCTCGCGCGCGATCGACAGGACGCGAAGCTGATCGCGGCGATCGAGCAGCGCCTCGCGGCCTACCGCCTGAACCAGTCGTGGAGCGAAGCGCGCTTCGCCGAGCGGTAGGGCGCCGCGACGGCGCGCTCGCAGCGTGCCGTTATCGTCGGCGCCCTCCACCGCCCTCCGTGAGGTCGCCCCGCATGCTGCTCCATTCCGTCCGACTCGCGCTCGCCGCGGCCGTCACCCTCTGCGCGACGCTCGTCGGCGCCACCGCGCCCGCCACCGCGCAGTCGCTGCCGAAGCTCGAGCTGCGCCGCATCCTGCCGCAGCTGAAGCTCGAGCGGCCGATCTGGATGGAGGAGGCGCCCGACGGCAGCGGCCGCCTCTTCATCGTCGAGCAGGGCGGCCGCATCGTCGTGGCGAAGAAGGGGGGCGACGGCAGCGACGCGAAGACCTTCCTCGACCTCTCCGCGCGCCGCCCCTACGTCGAGAACGAGGAGGGGCTGCTCGGCTTCGCCTGCCATCCGAAGTGGAAGGAGAACGGGCGCTGCTTCGTCTTCTATTCGCAGCAGGAGCCGAAGCGCACCGTGATCAGCGAGATCACCGTCGCCGCCGACGATCGCGACCGCGGCGACCTCGCGAGCGAGCGGATCCTGCTGACCATCGAGCGCCCCTACTGGAACCACGACGGCGGATTCCTCGGCTTCGGTCCCGACGGCTTCCTCTACTTCACCTGCGGCGATGGCGGCGCCGCCGGCGATCCACACAACCACGGCCAGAACCTCGCGACGATGCTGGGCAAGATCCATCGCATCGACGTCGACCGGCGCGACGCCGCCGCTGACGGCCGCCCCTACGCGATCCCCGCCGACAACCCGTTCGTCGGTCACGCCGACGCGCGCCCCGAGATCTACGCCTACGGGCTGCGCAACGTCTGGCGGATGAGCTTCGACCGCGAGACGGGCGAGCTGTGGGCCGGCGACGTCGGCCAGGATCGCTTCGAGGAGGTCGACCTCGTCGTGAAGGGCGGCAACTACGGCTGGAACGTGCGCGAGGGGTTCCATCCCTTCCGGGCGAAGTCGACGCTCGGCGAGCTGCTCGAGCCGGTCCTCGAGTACGCACACACCCCGGCGCAGGCGAAGCAAGCCAAGACGGGCGAGCACGGCATCGGCACCAGCATCACCGGCGGCTACGTCTACCGCGGCGAAGCGGAACCCGAGCTGCGCGGCGTCTACGTCTACGCCGACTTCACGCTCGGGACGCTGTTCGGCCTCTGCCACGAGAACGGCGCGCTGGTGGTGCACGGCACGCTGCTCGAGCAGCCGAAGAACGTGGCGAGCTTCGCCGAGGACGCCGACGGCGAGCTCTACGCGGTGATGCTCGACGGCACGCTCCATCGCCTCGTCGTCGCGAAGGCGAAGTCGAAGTCGTAGCGGCGGCGGCACCAGCGGCGACGCCGGACGACGCAGCGCGCACCGCCGCTTGCTACATTCCCGGCCTCGCCGCGCGGTTCCTTCCCTGAGCGCTCGAAGGAGACGGCTGCCATGCGCCCATTCGTTCCGCTGCTCCTCGCGGTGTCGGCGACGTTCGCCGCACTGGCCAGCTGCCCCGAGGCGCGCGCGCAGGCGCCGAAGGTCGGCGAGGAGGCGCCGAGCTACGAGCTCGAATCGTGGTGCCACCTCGCCGCCGGCGCGAAGCCGCCGTCGCCCGAATCGCTGGCGGGCAAGGTGGTGCTGCTCGAGTTCTGGGGCACGTGGTGCGCGCCGTGCGTGCGCGCGATGCCGCGCATCCAGGCGCTGCACGATCGCCTGAAGGAGCGCGGCCTCGTCGTGCTCGGCATCTCCTACGAGACGGTCGAGCTCTTCGAGCCGTTCGCGAAGCGCAACGGCTGGACCTTCGCGATGGGCTCCGATCCCGCGAAGCGGGTGGTCGAGGCGTACGGCGTGAAGAGCTGGCCGACGTCGTTCGTGATCGGGGCGGACGGCAAGGTCGCGCACGTCGGCAGCCCCTACGACGTCGAGCCCGCCATCGAGAAGGCGCTCGGCCTCGAGACGTCGCCCGCGGCGCTGCTCACCGCGGCGCTGGCCGCGCTGGCGTCGAAAGACAAGAAGCGGATCGCGGACGACGTCGGAGGCCTCGCCGAGCGCACCGCGCTCGAACTCGACCTGAAGGAGTGGGCGATCGGCGCCGGCGGCGCGGCGAAGGCGGGCGGCAGCGCGGAGAAGAAGCGCTTCGACGCCGATGGCGAGCTCGATCGCCTGGCGGCCGCATGGGGCGACCCGAGCGGCAGCGCGCGCCAAGCGCTGCTCGACCGGCTGGCGAGCGAGGCGCCGACGCTCTTCGATGCCGTGCCGTGGGCCAAGAAGGCGCACGGCCGCGTCGTCCCGATCAAGAAGGCGCAGTTCACGGAGCTGCTCGCGGCGGAGCGGTGGACCGACGCGCTCGATGCCCTGTGGCTCCGCTCGCCGCCCGCGGACGTGCTGGCGACGGCGGCGCGCCACAAGGGCCTGAAGGAGCACGCGGCCGCGAAGGCGGCGGTGGCGCGGACCGAAGCGAAGCGCGGGCTCTTGTGCCAGCTCTTCGTGCTGGCCGGCCGGCAAGCGAAGGACAACGACGCCTACTGGAACGAGCTCTCCGTCTCGGGCATGCGCACCTCCCCCGACCGCAAGGCGGTGACCGGCGTGCTGCTCGCCGACGGCGATGCGACCGTCGCGAGCGTCGACTTCTACGTCGAGCGCCACCTCGCCCACGCCTTCCTGATGGAATCGCTCGCGGCGGGCAAGGCGCCGCGCTCGGCGGCCTCGCCGAGAAGATCGCCAAGGAGCGCGAGCAGCTGTCGAACGCGATCGAACGCAAGCACGGCGAATGACGCCGCGCCGTCCGCCCCTCCGGAGCCACGCCATGTCCCGATCCGCCTCGACCCGCCGCTCGTTCCTGCGCCACGCCGCCGCGACCACCGCGGCGCTCTCGCTCGCCCCGCTGGCGCGGCTGCGCGCGCAGGCGGCCGTCGCGGCACCACAGGGCGCCACCCCCGCCGCCGCGCCGCTCGAGCGCCGCCGCTTCGGGCGCACCGACATGGAGGTCGCGCTGCTCGGCTTCGGCGGCGCCGAGATCGGCTACGAGCAGGCGGCGCCCGACGTGGTCGCGAAGCTGCTGAACGGCGCGCTCGACTCCGGGCTGAACGTCATCGACACGGCCGAGTGCTACCTCGAGTCGGAGACGCTGATCGGCGCCGCGGTCGGCCAGCGCAGGAAGGAGTTCTTCCTCTTCACCAAGTGCGGCCACTTCGTCGAGGGGGGCGGCTCGGCCGACTGGTCGAAGGCGGCGCTGCTGCGCTCGATCGAGCGGAGCCTGAAGCGGCTGAAGACCGAGACGGTCGACCTCGTGCAGCTCCACTCCTGCTCGCTCGAGGAGCTGAAGAAGGGCGAGTGCATCGAGGCGCTCGAGGCGGCGAAGCAGCAGGGGAAGACGCGCTACATCGGCTACAGCGGCGACTCGGCCGCGGCGCGCTACGCGGTCGAGTGCGGCCGCTTCGACTCGCTGCAGACCTCGATCAACCTGTGCGACCAGGAGTGCATCGAGCTCACGCTGCCGCTCGCCGCCGAGAAGGGGATGGGCGTGATCGCCAAGCGGCCGATCGCCAACGCGGTGTGGCGCCACGACGCGGCGCCGAGCAACGGCTACCACCTCGAGTACTGGAAGCGGCTGCAGGAGCTGCGCTACGACTTCGCCTTCGGCGAGGCGAGGAAGCGCGAGGACGCCGACGGGCCGGCCGGCATCGCGATGCGCTTCACGGCGATGCAGCCGGGCGTCGACGTGCTGATCGTCGGCACCACCAAGCCCGAGCGCTGGAAGCAGAACGCCGAACTGCTGCGTGCCGGCGCCCTGCGGAAGGAGCAGGCCGAAGCGATCCGCGCGCGCTGGAAGGCGGTCGCGAAGGCCGACTGGACTGGGCAGACGTGAGGCCGACCGGGCTCATCGCGTCGAGCTCTCGAGGCTCGAGTCGGAGGTGATGCTGAAGACGAACTCCAGGTACTCGACGCCCGCCTTCCCGAGCAGCTCGAGGAGCGCTGCCGTCGACGCTTGCATGGCCGCCTGCGGGTCGGAGTGGCGGCGCTCGATTTCGAGCAGCGTGGCGTAGATCGGCTTCACCTTCTCGATCGCGTCGCGGTCCGCCGCGCGCCGGCTCGAGTGGTAGCCGACCAGCTTCCCGGCGGCATCCCAGCTCGGCGTGACGTGCGCGAAGACCCAGTACTCGTCGCCGGAACGGGCGAGGTTCAGGACGTAGGCGAAGATCTCCTCGCCCTTGCCGATCGTGTCCCACAGGAGCTTGAAGACGCAGCGCGGCATCGCCGGATGGCGGATGATGCTGTGCGGCGCGCCGACCAGCTCGCGCTCCGAGTAGCCGGAGACGCGCTGGAAGACGCGGTTGGCGTAGGTGATGACGCCCTTGCAGTCCGTCTTGCTGACGATCAGCTCATCCTCGCCGAACGTGATGACTCGTCCGGTCGGGACGATCGAGCTCCGGGGCATCGGGCACTCCTCGCGTCGACTCGCTCGAAACCGAGGAGCGGGTCCGGTGGGTTCCCTATCGAGCGGCGCACGCGCGCAGGCTGAGCCTCGCGTCTCCGCGCGGCGAACGGCCGCCACGGGTGCACGGGAGGATTCCCCGCGCATGGCGTCGCCTTCCCGCGGCCTGAGTCCGGCCGGCGTCCGTCGCGGTTCGGCGCGCCGGGCGGACCGCGACGGCGACGGGCCACGCGCCGCCCCCCCTTCCGGAGGAAGCGCCGATATCCTGCGCCGCCCGCGCGACCGCTCCCTGCTCCCCGCTCCGGGATCCCATGCCGCTGCCCGCCGGTGCCAAGCTGTCGTTCTACGAGCTCCTCGCCCCGCTCGGCGCGGGGGCGATGGGCGAGGTCTATCGCGCGAAGGACACGAAGCTCGGCCGCGAGGTGGCGATCAAGGTGCTGCCGCCCCACTTCGCCGAGGATGCCGAGCGGTTGAAGCGGTTCGGCCGCGAGGCGACCACGCTCGCCTCGCTGAACCACCCGAACGTCGCGCAGATCTTCGGCGTCGACGAGGTCGACGGCCTCTGCTTCCTCGTGCTCGAGCTCGTGCCCGGCGAGTCGCTCGAGGAGCGGCTGAAGCGCGGGCCGCTGCCGATCGCCGAGGCGATCGACGTCGGCCGGCAGATCGCCGAGGGGCTCGAGGCGGCGCACGAAGCGGGCGTGATCCATCGCGACTTGAAGCCCGCCAACGTCCGCCTCACGCCCGACGGCAAGGTGAAGGTGCTCGACTTCGGGCTCGCCAAGCCGGCGCGCGAGGCGGGCGACACGAAGAGCTCGACCGACAGCGTGCTCTCGACCGAGGCGGGCCGCCTGCTTGGCACGCCGACCTACATGGCGCCCGAGCAGGCGCGCGGCAAGGCGATCGATCGACGCGTCGACCTCTGGGCCTTCGGCTGCGTCCTCTACGAGTGCCTCACCGCGCAGCGCGCCTTCGCCGGCGAGTCGCTGACCGACGTGCTCGCCGCCGTGATCGAGCGCGAGCCCGACCTCGAGAAGTTGCCGGCCGCCACGCCGCCGCGCGTGCGCGCGCTGATCGAGCGTTGCCTGCGCAAGGACGCGAAACTGCGGCTGCAGGCGATCGGCGAGGCGCGGATCGCGCTGGCGAGCGGCGAGCCGCCGCGCGACGCGCTGCACGAGTTCGGCGGCGCGGCACTCTCTCGCGCGCGCCGCGGTCGCCGCGAGCTCCTGCCCTGGATCGCGGGCGCGACGATCGCGCTCCTCGGCGCGACTTCGCCCTATTGGACGGGGCGCGCCGATCGCGCTTCGGGCGCTGCGCGCGACCACGCGCCGGTGGTCCGCTTCACGATCACGCCGCCGCCGGGCTGCACGCTCACCGCCAACCTCGGGCGACGCACCAACCTCGCCGTGAGCCCCGCCGGCGACCGGATCGTCTTCGCCGCCGAGAAGGAGGCGCAGAGCGTCCTCTGCATGCGCGAGATCGGCCGCCTCGAAGCGCGCGTGCTGCCCCACACCGAGGGGGCGTCGAGTCCCTGCTTCTCGCCCGACGGCCGCTGGATCGCATTCCTCGCCGAGTCGACGCTGCTCAAGATGCCGGCGGATGGCGGGCCGACGCAGACGCTCTCCGACGCGACGGTCGACCAAGGCGTCGCATGGACCGACGACGGCTCGATCGTCTGGTGCGACGGGGCGAACGGAGCGTGGCGAGTGAGCGCGAGCGGCGGGACTCCGGCGCTCTTCGCGAGGACCGGCCCCGGTGTGAAGACCGTCGACGGCGAGACGACGGTGCTCGGGCTGCTCGCCCCGCTGGCGATCCCGGGCGCGAGCTACGTCCTCGCCTGCGCGTGGGACGGATTCACGACGGAGGACTACCACCTCGTCTCGATCTCGCTCGCCGACGGGAAGTTGCGCAGCGTGCTCCGCGTCGCGACGGAGCCGCGCCTGCTCGCTCCCGACCGACTGCTCTTCACGCGCGGCTCGACGGTGATGACGGTGGGATTCGATCGGGAGCGGGGCGTCGCGGTGGGCGAAGCGACCGTCGCGCTCGACCCGGTGCGGACCGATCTCTGGACCGACAGCGCTTGCATCGCGGCGTCGACGAGCGGCGCGTTCACCTACATCCCCGGCGGACGGCTCGGCAGCGGGCGACGCCTGATCCGCGTCGAGGAGTCGGGCGCGAGCTCGCCGCTGCTCGACGGCACGGACAACTACTACGGCGAACCGGTCATCGCTCCGGACGGGCGACGAGCGGTGCTGGCCACGCTGCGCAAGAAGGTCGAGCTGTGGGTGCTCGACCTCGAGCGACGCTCGCTCTCGTCGCTGACGTCGCGCGGGGAGAACTACTCCCCGGCGTGGTCGAGGGACGGAGCGAGGATCGTCACGGCGTACACCGACGCGACGGGGGTGACGAGCCTCGCGCGCTGGCCCGCGAGAGGCGGCGAGCCGGAGATCGTCGCGTCGGACATCGGCTCGTCGTGCCTCCCGCAGCAGGAGCTGCCCGACGGGTCGGGAGTGCTGGTTCGCAGGGCCGTCGGCGACGCGGCCGGCGACGAGAACCTCGAGATCTACAGCTACGCCGAGCGCTCCTTCACCCCCGTGCGCAACCGTCCGGCCAAGGAGCTGATGGGCAGCGTCTCGCCCGACGGGCAGTGGCTCGTCTACTGCTCGGAGGAGTCGGGGCGCCGCCAGGTCTACGTCGGGGCATTGCGCGGCGACGGCCCGAACCTGCAGGTCTCGGCCGACGGCGGCACGCAGCCGCGCTTCTCGCACGATGGCAAGCGCGTCTACTTCCTCGACGCGCTCTACGCGATGTGGAGCGCGGAGCTCCTCCCCGAGGGGAAGGAGTTGCGCGTCGCTCCGGCGGTGAAGCTCTTCGACTGCCTGCGCGCGGGAGCGGCCGAGTCGATGCTCGACTTCGCCGGCTACGGCGTGCTGCCGGACGGGAGCTTCGCGATGGTCGAGCGGGCGGCGTGGGAGGAGGAGCCGCTCGTGATCCACGTCGTGCTGAACTGGGCCGAGGAGCTGCGCGCGAAGGTGGCGGGCCGCTAGGCCGCCCTCGCTGGCCGCCGGAAGGGGGATCGCGTGGCGCAGGTTCGACCGAACGAGGAGGCGGAGCTCCCGCCCCACCGCGATCCGCGCCGCTTCGACGCGCTGATCGAGAGCGTCTCTCCCGATTCGCTGCTCGTCGTCATCGAGCGCAGCATGGGGCCGGCGCTGCTCGCGGCCTGCTCGCCCGAGGACCTCTGGCAGGAGACGCTCGCGGTGGCGTGGCGCGACCGCGAGCAGCATGCGTGGACCGGTCCGCGCGACTACCGGACCTGGCTCATCACGCTGGCGCGCAACCGCATCCGCGACTTGGCGCGCACGCTGTCGCGCGAGAAGCGCGGCGGCGGCGAGCGGCCGCTGCTCTTCTCGGGTCTCGAGTTCGGCGCCGTGTCGGGCCTGGAGCAGCTGCTGCCCGCCGGCTCCACCACGCCAAGCCGCATCGTCGGCACGCGCGAGCGGGCGCGCTTGATGCAGGAGGCGCTCGCCGGGCTGCCCGCGGAACTCGGCGACGTCGTGCGCCTCCACCTCTTCGACGAGCAGACGATGGAAGCGGTCGCGGCGACGCTCGCGATCACGGTCGACCAGGCGTGGTACCGCTTCCGCAAGGGCTCGGCGCTCTACGCCCGGCGGCTCGCCTTGCTGCGCTCGCAGTCGCTGCAGGGGAAGCCGGGGTCGTGAGCGACGCGCCGCCCGTCGCCGACGACGCCGCCTTCCCGCCCTCCTCCGACGAGGCGTGGCTCGACCGCCTGTTCGGCCGCCTCGTCGATGCGCTCGGCCGCGCGCAGGCGATCGACCTCGACCCGCTGGTGGCCGAGCGCCCCCATCTGCGCGCGCAAGCGGTCGAGCTGCTGGCGCTGGCGCGCGAAGTGGCGCTGGTGCGGCCGGTCGAGCGGCCCCTCATCGCCGGCTACGAGCTGCTCGCGGAGCTCGGCCGCGGCGGCATGGGCACGGTCTACTTGGCGCTGCAGCAGCCGCTCGGGCGGCGCGTCGCGCTCAAGATCCTGCCGCCGACCGTCGCCGCCAGCGCGCGCCGCCGCGAACGGTTCCTGCGCGAGGCGCGCGCCGTCGCGAGCCTCGAGCACGAGTCGATCGTGCGGCTCTTCGAGGCGGGCGAGAGCGACGGCGTCCCCTACTTCTCGATGGAGTGGATCGCGGGCGAGACGGTCGCCGCGCGGCTCGCGCAGCTGCGCGCGCGCGGCGCGACGGCAGCGACGCTCTCCGGCGCCGACCTCGGCCGCGCGCGAAGCGAGAGCTGGCCGCGCGCCGTCGCAGAGCTGCTGCTCGAGTTGGCCGGCGCGCTCGACCACGCCCACGCGCGCCGCGTCGTCCATCGCGACGTGAAGCCCTCGAACGTGCTGCTGCGCCCCGACGGCCGCGCGCTGCTCTTCGACTTCGGCCTCGCGAGCGTCGAAGCGGAGGCGACGCTGACCGAGAGCGGCGGTTTCCTCGGCACGCCCCACTACGCCTCGCCCGAGCAGGCGACCGGCCACGCCGACCTCGACGCGCGCAGCGACCTCTTCTCGCTCGGCGCGATGGCCTACGAGCTGCTCACGCTCGCGCCTCCCTTCGCCGGCCCGACGCTGCAGGCGATCTTGCAGGCGGTGCGCGAGCGCGAGCCGGCGCCGCTCGCCGCGCAGCGCCACGTGCCGCGCGACCTCGCGACGATCGTCACCACGCTGCTCGCGAAGGAGCCGGCGCACCGCTACCTCTCCGCCGCCGCGCTCGCCGACGACCTCTCCCGCTTCCTCGCCGGCGAGCCGATCGTCGCGCGCCCCGCCGGCCCGCTCGAGCGCGCCTGGCGCTTCGCGCGCCGCCGGCCGGCGCTCGCCACGGCGCTCGCGCTGGCGCTGCTCCTCTTCGGCGGCGGCCCGACCACGCTCTGGCTGCTGCAGCGCGGCGCGACCCGGCGCATCGAGGCGGCGCTCCGCACCTCGCAGGAGCACGCAAGCTTGCTGGCGGGGATCCTCGAGTCGATCGACCCCGGCGTCGACGGCCGCGAGGTGACCGCCTTCGCGCTGCTGACGCGCGCCGCCGACCAGCTCGAGCGCAACTACGTCGACCAGCCCGAGGTGCGCGCCGCGATGCAGCACACGCTCGCCGCCAGCTTCGTCAAGCTCGGGGAGCTCGAGCGCGCCCGCCCGCTGCTCGAGGCGGCGCTCGCCACGTGGCGCGCGCGCGCCGGCGACGACGACCCGCGCACCATCGCGGTGCGCATCGACCACGCGGTGCTCGAGCTCCAGTCGGGCCATCCGCAGCTCGCGCTCGACCTGCTCCTGCCGGTCGAACGGTGGTTCGAGGCGCGCGGCGAGACGGCGTCGCGCGCGTGGTGCGACACGCAAGCGACGCTCGCGGCGGCCCTCGCGGGGCTCGATCGCAACGACGAAGCGATCGAGAAGCTCACGGCGGCGATCGCGGTGGCCGAGCGGTCGCTGCGCTCGCGCGACCGCGCCACGCTCACCTTGCGCCACAACCTCGCGATCTCCCTCTACGAGTCGGGCCGCACCGACGAGGCGATCGAGCAGCTCGAGGCGACCTGGCGCGACCGCGCGCAGACGCTCGGGCCGGACGACCACGAGACGCTCGCTTCGTTGGCGATGCTGCCGCAGCTGCTCGGGGCGGCAGGACGCGCCGACGAGGCGTTCGCGCGCAGCGAGGAGGCGATCGAACGGCTGCGCCGCGTGCTGGGCGAGACGAGCCCGGTGACGCTGGTCGCGCGCCACAACCACGCCGGCCTGCTGGTCGGGCGCGACGATCTCGAAGGGGCCGAGGCGCTGCAGCGCGAGGTGGTGGCGCTGGTCGCCGATCACCTCGCCGTCGACGACGTGATGGCGCTCGATCGGCAGTACCAGCTGCTGGTGATCCTGACCATGCGCGGCAAGTGGGAGGAGGCGGCGCGCGATGCCGTCGCGCACCACGCCGCGTGGTGCCGGGCGCTCGGTCGCGACCACCTCTCGACCCGCATGGCGCGCCACATCGCGGCGCTCGCGCTGCAGGGGGCCGGACGCGCCGGCGAGGCGATCGCGCTGCTCGAAGCGGAGCGGACGGGCGACCCGCGCGACGATCGGCAGCGCGCCCTCGACGACCCCGAGTGGGCCGAGGACCTCGCGATCCTTCTCGAGCGCGCCGGCCGCAAGGGCGAGTCGGAGGCGCTGCGCGCGCTGCTGCCGGCCGGCGATTGACCGCGCCCCGCGCGGGCGGCGCGAGGCGCGGTCGTCACGACTCGTCGAGCGGGCGAAGGGGGCCCCGCTCCGGCGACCTCACTTGCGGCGCGCGCCGCCCCGCAGCCCGGTGCGGACCGTCACCGCCGAGTGGTTCGCCGAGAGCTTGCCGCCGCGCACGCCGGTGCGGACCGCCACGGCCGAGTGGTTCGCCGCGAGCTTGCCGCCGCGCACGCCGGTGCGCACCACCAGCGCCGAGTGGTTCGCCGCGAGCCGGCCACCCCGGACGCCGGTGCGCACGGTGACGGCCGAGTGGTTGGCCGCGAGCTTGCCGCCGCGGACGCCGGTGCGGACTTCGAGGGCGCGATTCACGTTCGACATGGGAGGCTCCTGGTTCGTTCGTTGAGGCCGTTCGCGAGGGATCGCGGACTGCGGTCACCGGCTCGCAAGCGCGCCACCCCGAGGAGCGACGGGCCGCGGTCGATCTGGTGAAGAAAGCGGAGGAATTCTTCCGCCCCCGGGCGCGGGGCCGGCGGGCGGTGGACCGCGCCCCGCGCGGGCGGCGCGAGGCGCGGTCGTCACGACTCGTGGAGCGGGCGAGCGCTGCCCCGCTCCGCGGACCTCACTTGCGGCGCGCGCCGCCGCGCAGCCCGGTGCGCACTGCGGCCGCCGAGTGGTTGCCCGCGAGCTTGCCGCCGCGGACGCCGGTGCGGACCACCAGCGCGGAGTGGTTGAAGGTCCGCTTGCCGCCGCGGACGCCAGTGCGGACTTCGAGGGCGCGATTCATCGTCGACATGGAAGGCTCCTGGTTCGCTGCATGAGGCCGTTCGCGAGGGACCACGGGCTGCAGTCACCGGCTCGCAAGCGCGCCACCCCGAGGAGCGACGGACGGCGATCGAACTGGGGAAGAAAGCGGCGGAAATCTTGCGCCCCGCGGGCGCTCACGCGTGGGCGATCACCAGGAGCGTCGGCGCGCGCCGCCGCACCACGGCCAGGACCTTCCGCAACGTCGCCGGGTCGAGCGCCGCGAAGCTCTCGTCGATCAGCAGCGCCGCCGGCTCCTGCAGCAGCGCGCGCGCCAGATGGAGGCGCGCCTGCTCGCCGTGCGAGAGCTGCCAGCCGCATTCGCCGACCAGCTGCCCGAGCCCGCCCGGCATCCGCGCGATCACGTCGCCGAGCCCGAGCTCCGCCAGCAGCTCCTCGCACGCCGCGAGGTCGCCGTCGCTCGGCGGCCACGCCCTCCCCATCAACGCGTTGAAGAGGAGCGGCGCCTGCAGCACGTGGTTCTCGTGGAACTGCGGGACCAGCGCGATGCGCCGCCGCCACTCGCGATCGCCGAGCGCCGCGCGATCGACGCCGTCCGCCAGCAGCACGCCCGAGGTCGGCTCGCGCAAGCCGGCCAGCACGCCGGCCAGCGTCGACTTGCCGCCGCCCGACGCCCCCTCGAGCAGCAGGCGCTCGCCGCGGCGCACGACCAGGTCGACGTCGCGCAGCACCGGCGCCGCGCGCCGCGAATGGGCGAACTGCAGCGCGCGCGCCTCGACCACCGGCGGCGCCCGCTCCTCCGCGGCCGGCCGCCGCGCCGCGATCCGCGCGTCGCCGCTGCGGATCGGGCGGCGTCCCGCTTCGACCAGCGGCGCGATCCGCCGCCACGCATCGAGCGCGGTGACCGCCGACGCCGCCCCGCGCGTCGCCGCCTGCAGCGATTGCGCCGCGAAGAGCACCAAGCCGACCGCCGCCGCGAAGCGGTCGCCCTCGAGGCGGTGGGTCGCGAAGGCGGGGAGCAGCGCCGCGAACGCGACGAGCTGCCAGCCGCGCGCCAGCAGCGTCTCGAGCGCGAGCCGGCGGCGCTCCTCGACTTGCTGTTCCATGAGCGCCGCCGCGAGCGCGCGATCCTCCGCCTCGTGGCGGCGCGCCGGCTCCTCCTGCACCAGCCGCGTGCGCTGGCCCGCCATCCGCTCGATCAGCCGATCGGTGAGCTCGAGGCGGCGCGCCGACGCGCGGCGACGCGCCGCGAAGAGGCGGCGCACCAGCCACGCCGCGAGCGCCACGCCAAGCAGCAGCGCCGCCACCAGCCCGCCCGCTCCCGGCAGCAGCAGCGCCGTGCCCAGCGCCAGCGCGAGGCCGATCGCGCCCGAGAGCAGCGCGCCGCCCCCATCGGCGAGCGCCCGCTCGATCCCCTCGATGTCGAGCGTCTGGCCGAGGAACGCGCCGAGCCCGCGACCGCGCACCTCTTCGGCGGTGAGGCGCAACGCTCCTTCCAGCGCACCGCGGCGCAACGAGCGGCCGGTCGCCACCGCCAGCACGCCGGCGCACCGCCCCGCCTCCGCGTGCAGCAGGAACCACGCCGCGAACGGCAGCGCGCTGGCCAGCAGCCACTCGAGTTCGAGCCGACCCGAGAGCGCCGCGCGCCCGAGCCACCACCACGCCGCGAGCCACGCCGCATGCGCCAAGAGCTCGAGCAGCGCCAGACGCGCGAGGCCGGCGATCACGGCGCCACCTCCTCGCGCAGCACGCCCCCCTCGAGCGCGACGTGGCGGAACTCGCGGCCGAAGAGCTCGTCGCGCAACGCCGCTTCGGCCGCGCGCAGCGCATGGAACCGGCCGTCCGCGCGCTGCTCGAGCTCCGCCGGCGCGCCGTCCTCGACGATGCGGCCGTCGTCGACCACCAGCACGCGCGGGAAGTCGGCGGCCGCGGCGAGGTCGTGGCTCACGAAGAGGAGCGTCGCGCCGCGGAAGCGCGCGCGCGCGGTCGCCAGCAGGCGGCGGCGCTGCTCGCTGCCGAGGCCGCGGAACGGCTCGTCGAGCAGCACCAGGCGCGGCGCCGGCGTCGCGAGCGCGCGCCCGAAGCGGACGCGCTGCCCTTCGCCGCCCGAGACCAGCCCGCCGCGCTCGCCGAGCGGCGTCAGCAGGCCGTCGGGCAGCGCGGCGAGCAGCCCCTTCAGATCGGCATCGGCGGCCAACGTCGCGGCATCGACCGATCGATCGGCCGGGTGGCCGTAGAGCAGGTTGTCGAGCAGGCTCTCGTTCCAGAGCTCGACGGTCGGATCGACCCACGCGGTCGCGCGGCGCAGCGCCGCGACGGCGGCGGCGTCGAACTCGCCGCCATCGACGGTGATGCGGCCGCTGCTGGCGCGATGGAAGCCGAGCAGCAGCGCGAGGAGGCTCGACTTGCCGGCACCCGACGCGCCGACGATCGCCACCGCTTCGCCGGCCGCGACGGCGAGGTCGACGTCGCGCAGCAGCAGGTGGCCGCCGACCGCGACGCTCACCCCTTCGAAGCGCAACGCGACGCCGCACGTGGGCGCAGCAGAGAGCGCCGCGGCGGGAGCAGCGCCGTTCGCCGAAGCGGACGCCTGGCCGTTCGCCGAAGCCGGCGCCCCGCCTGCGTGGTCGACGTCGTCGCGCTCGGGCGCCGTGAGCGGCTCGAGCAGGCGCAACACGACGCTGCGCAGCGCCGGCAGCCGACGCAGCGCGCGCGCCATCTCGGCGCCGGCGGCCGGCAGCGCGAGCGCCCACCACGCGACCAGCAGCGCCTGGTTCGGCGCCCCGCCGCCGCGCGCGAAGCGGGCGAGCAGGAAGCCGGCGGCGAGCAGGCCGATCGCCAACGCGCTGCGCTCCATCGCCAGCGCGACGCCCAAGTGGCGGTGCGCCGAGCGGCTCCATTCGCCGAGCAGCCGCTCGTGCTCGCGCTCGAGCGTCGCTTCGGCCGCATGCGCGCGGATCGGCGCGAGTCCCTGCAGCGCGTCGACCACGAAGCGCGCCAGGACGCCCGCATGGGTGCGCAGCCGCAGGTCGCGCTCGGCGAGCGCGGGCGCGAAGAGGAGCGGCACCAGCAACGCCACCACGGCAGCGATCGCGGCCGGCAGCGCCAGCGCCGGCGCGAGCCACGCCAGCGCGCCGGCCGCGAAGAGGAGCGTCGTCGCGCCGCGCAACAGCTCCACGGCCAGCAGCGGCAGCTCGCGCAGCAGCGCCAGCGCATGGCCGCGCTCGGCCAGGTCGGAGAGCGGTCGCCCCGAGAACCAGCGCATCTCGAGCCGCGCGATCTTGGCGTGGAAGCGGGTGCGCACCTCCGCTTCGAGCGCGCGGCCCGACCGCTGCACGCCGCTCGCGAGCCCCGCCTCGAGCAAGAGCAGCGCGGCCAGCAAGGCGAGCAAGAGGCCGCCCGCGGCGGCGCGCTGGAGCGGCGCCGCGAGGTCGCGGCCGATCTCGAGCAGCGCGTTCAGCACGAACCCTTCGGCGAGCCCGCCCGCTGCCGCGAGCAGCGCCGCGAGGCCAAGGCCGATCGTCGCGAAGGGTGCGCGTTGCCACGCGATCGCGGCGAGCGTGCGCCACGGCCGCGGCGGCCGCTCGCCGACGGCGCGCGCCAGTTCGGGCGGCAGCGTCTCGCCGGCCGTCGCGCGGCGGCCGCGGACGGCGACCAGCACCGCGCCGCGCAACGCGACGCGCGGCGTGCCGTCGCGCGGATCGGGCGAGGCGGGACGCACTTCGAGGTCGGGCCGCTCGGCAGCCGGCGCCGCCGCTTGCGCGGCGTCCCACTCCGATCTCGCCAGCAGGTGGTCGTGGACGAAGAGCTCCTCGCGGAACCGCTCGCAGCGGAGCCACCGCCGGCCGATCGCCGGATCCATCACCTGCACGAAGGGGCCGAGGCGCCGCCACGCGACCACGAAGTGGAGCAGCCCCCCCTCGAGCTGCACGACGACGATCGCCGGCAGGAGACCCGCGCCGCGCTCGAGCAGCGCGTCGGGCCGCACCATCAGCTGCGTGGCATCGAGGCCGACGCGGCGCGCGAGCTCCTCGAGCGCATCGATCGAGGTGCCGTCGACCTCGGTGCGGCACGCCTCGCGCAAGCGCGCGTAGCCGAGCTCGAGGCCGCAGCCGGCGGCGAGCGCCTGCAGCGCCGCCGGTCCGCAGTCCATCGCCGAGGACTGCACCACTTCGGGGCAGAGGAAACGGCGGCGCGGATCGCTCATCGGCTCGGCTCGAGCAGGCGGCCGACCGAGCGCGCCAGCAGGTCGAGCGGCGCGACCTCCTCGACGTCGATCTCGAGATCGCAGCGCGCGCCGTGCTCGAGCGGGATCGCGGAGCCGGCGTCCTCGTCGAGGTCGAGCTCGGCGGTGAGGGTGCCGTCGCGGCTGGCGTTGCCGAGCGCGGCGCAGGTCGCGTGGCGGAAGCCGAAGCGCGTCCACGGGAAGCGCTCGAACTCGAGGCGGGCGCGCTGCCCGACGCGCATGCGACCGGCGAGCCGCGCATCGACCTCGGCCACCACCCGCGGCGTGCCGCGCGGGACGATCACCAGCAGTTGCGCGCCCGCTTCGACGACCGAGCCGACCCGCCGATCGGAGAGGCGGGCGATGCGGCCGGCGATCGGCGCGCGGACGACGTGCAGCGCGAGCTCGCGCTCGCAGCGGCGCAGCTCGGACGCGGCGGCGGCGGCGGCGCCAGCGAGCTCGACGGCCGCTGCCTCGAGCGTCGCGACCCGCGCGAGCCGATCGCGCCGTTCGACCTCCACTTCGGGAGCGATGCGCTCGATGGCGAGCTCGAGGGCGCGCGCACGCGCCGCCGCCATCGCCGCGCGGCTGCGGGCGGCGCGCGCCTCGTCGCGCGTGAGCGTGCCGTCGACCGCGAGCTCCTCGCGCGTGACGGCCGCGAGTTCGAGCTCGGCCGCCTCGATGCGCGCCGCCTCCGCTTGCAGGCGCGCCTCCGCCTCGCGCGCCGCTTGCGCGGCCGGCAGCGCATCGGCCGCGGAGCGATCGGCCGCGATCTCGCGCGCGGCGGCCGCCTCGCGCGCGGCGAGGTCTTCAGTGCGCGCCTTCGCGGCGGCCTGCGCGAGGCGCGCCGACTCGTCGTCGAGGAGCACCAGCGGATCGCCCGCCGCGACCTCCCCGCCGAGCGAGACGGCGAGGCGCGCCACGCGACCGGCGAGCGGCGCATCGACCGGATGGTCGGCGAGATCGACCTCGATGCGCGCGCCCGCGACCCGCTCGCGCAGCGTGACGCGCGCCTCCACCAGCCAGACGGCGATCAGCACGAGCAGCGCCGCGCCGCCGATCAGGAGGAGCGCGCCCGGCCGCCCGCGGTCGTGCTGGAGGAAGGTCGCCGTCGCGGGGAAGGGTGGTTCAGGCGGTGGCATGTCCCGAGGAGAGCCGGAGCGGCGCCGAACTGGGCAACGAAATTCAGCGAGAGTGGCGGGCCGGGGGTGGCGCCGGTACGCCCCGGAGAAGTTCCCCAGTCGAGGAGCGCTTCGTCGCTCCCGTGCGACGGGAGACGGGAGACGGGAGACGGCGCGATGGGACGGAACCGAGGCGCAAGTGCGGCGACGGTGGCGACGGAGCGGGCGGCCGACCAGTTCGCGGCGGCCGAGGCGGCGCTCGAGCGGGGCGACGTGGCGAAGGCGGAGCGCGCGGCGCAGGCGGCGCGGCGCGGCTTCGCGCGCTGGCTCGGCGCCGACCATCCCGACGTCGGGGGCGCGCTCGCGCTCGCGGCGGAGATCGCGGCGCGGCGCGGCGACCGGCGCGGCGCGGTGGCACGGAGCGAGGCGGCCGTGGCGCTGCTGGCGAGGGCCGCGCGTCGCCACCGCGGCGCGGTCGAGGTGGCGCGCATGCACGGGCGCGCGCTCGGGCAGCTCGGCATGCGGCTGCGCGAAGCGGGAGACTACGCCGCGGCGGGCCGCTGCCTGCGCCGGGCACTCGCGCTGGCGCGACGGCGCTTCGGGCCGCGCGATCCGGAGGCGGCCGGCGCGATGAACCAGCTCGGCATCTGGTGCAAGTACACCGATCGCTTTTCCGAGGGCGAGCGGCTCTACCGCGCCGCGCTCGCGCTGACGGTGCGCGAACGCGGGCCGCGCCACCCCGAGGTCGCGGCGATCTGCCACAACCTCGGCGGCCTCTTCCACGAGCAGGAGCAGTTCCGGCGCGCCGAGCCGTTCGCGCGCCGTGCCGCGCGCATCTACGTGGCGACGCTCGGCCCCGACCACCCCGACACGGTCGCCGATCGCGCCGCGCTGGCGGCGGTGCTGATCGGCGTCGGGCGGCTCGCGGAGGCGGAACGGCTGCTGCGCGGCGCGCTCCGCTGGTTCGCGCGCCACTTCGGCCGCGACCACTACGAGGTCGCGGTCAACCTCGGCAACCTCGCGGCGCTGCTCCACCAGCGCGGTCGCCGCGTACCGGCGCTGCGGATGCAGCGGCGCGCCCTCGCGCTCTACGAGCAGTCGCTCGGCCCGACCCACCCCGAGACGGCGCGCGCCGCGCAGAACCTCGCCGCGCTGCTCGGCCCCGCCCCGCGCCATCGCCGCGCGGTCGCGCAATTGCTGGCGCAGGCGCAGCGCGGGCTCGCGCGGCGGGCGGGACGGTCGGCTCGCCCCCTTCCGAGCGGCGCACCATGAGGAGGCGATTCCACCATGAAGCTAGCCGCTGCCGCGACCCTCCTCGTCGACTCGGCGCGCGAGCTCCGACGGCACGACGGCATGAGGATGGCCGCCGCCCTCGCGTACTACGCGGCGCTGGCCCTGGCACCGTTGCTGTTGATCACCTTGTCGCTCACCGGGCTCGTGGTCGACCGCACGAGGATCCTCGAATCGGTCTCGGGCGAGATGGAGCAAGTCCTCGGCCGCGGTGCCGCCGAGCTGCTCCGCAGCGTGGCGACGGAGCGGGCCGACGGTCAGCGTGGCGCGCTCGCGTCGCTGCTCGGGATCGGGACGCTCCTCTTCGGCGCGACGGGCGTCTTCATCGAGCTGCAGGACGATCTCAACACCCTGTGGAATGCTCCACCGCGCAAGCGGGCGACGCTCCTCTCCTTCGTGCGCCACCGCCTCGCCTCCTTGGCGATGGTGGCGAGCATCGGCTTCCTGCTGCTCGTCTCGTTCCTCGCGAGCAGCCTGCTCTCGCTGCTCTCCGGACCGCTCGGGGAGCTGAGCGGCGAGCAGGCGCTCGTCGGGCGCATCTTCCATTCGGTGGTCGCACTGGCGGGCGACGCGCTCTTCTTCGCCCTCCTGTTCAAGGTGCTTCCCGACGTGCGCATCCGATGGCGTGACGTGTGGATCGGCGCGCTCCTGACCGCGGGGCTCTTCATCGTCGGCCAGTTCGCGATCGGCCAGTATCTCGGCCGCGCCGCCATCGGCTCGGCCTACGGGGCCGCGGGCTCGCTGGTCCTGGTGCTGGTGTGGGTCTACTACTCGTCGCTGATCGTGCTGTACGGCGCCGAGCTGACCCAGCGGATCGCGGCGCGGCACGGTCGCGGGGGCGCCGAACCGCCGAGGGTGTGAGCGGCCGCTCGAGCGACGGAGCGAACCGTCGTGGTCTGAAGCGAAGCGGGGTGCCGACGTCGTGTCGGCACCCCGCTCCCGTCATTCACTTCAGTCTCGGATCAACGACCTTCGTTCGTCTTGGTGGCGGCCGCCTCGAGCCGCTTCGAGACGTCCTTGGCCTGCTGCAGGTGCATCTCGACCGACTTGCGCGCCTCCGTGAAGGCGACCTTCAGCTCGGGCGAAGCATGCTTCTCGAACACGGTGAGCTCGTCGTGCATCTTCATGTGCCCGCCGATCTGCATCAGCATGAAGCAGCGATCGAACTCGTCGCCCGACTTCTGCTCGAGCTCCTTGCGGCCGCTCTGGAGGCACTGCGCCCCGAGATCCTGGAGCAAGGAGACGTGCATCGTGTCGCCGAACGAGCCGCGCTGGCCGCGCGCGTCATCCCGACGCGACGTCGACTCGCCCGACCGATCCTGCTGCGGATCGTTGCCGTTCGTCGGCTTCGTCTGGCCATCGGACGTGCGGCCACCGGACTGATCGTCGCGCCCGGTGTCATTGCCGTCGCGCCGCTCGCCCCGACCTTCGCCGCCGGTCTCGCCGCGGCCTTCGCCCCGACTCTCGCCGCGGGTGTCGGAAGCGGCGACGTAGCCGACCTTCGCGGCATACGGCTGGAGCTTCTGGCCGAGCTTGCCGTGGTCGTCCGTCATCGACTGCGCGAACTTCTTGACCTCAGGAGACTGCGCGCGGTCCTTGGCGAGTCGCGCCAGCGCGATCTCGTTGCGGTTCTCGATGAGGATCCAGGTGGCGAGGAAGCCGTCGCGCGACGTCGACTCCATCGCGTCCTGGCCATCCGCGCGGCCCGCGCCGATGCCACGGTCCTGCGGACGCTGATCCTGGGGACGCTGATCCTGCGGACGCTGGTCCTGCGGACGCGGGTCCTGTTGGGCGGACACTGCCACGACCGCCGCACTGGCGAACGCGGCGACGATCAAGGACGAATGCAAACGCATGTTGACGATCCTCTGGAATTCGACGGACGATCGGGAGCGACGAATGGCTCCCGCTGCTGGAATGAACACAATGCGCGTGCCAACAGCGTCGGGCTGGAAGCGAGCGAACGCTCGCGTCGTGACGCACGCTGATGCCGTTCGCGCCTCGCCCGACCGCGTCCCGCGCGCGCTCTCCCGTGCGTTCGAGCCGTAGCGAGCGGAGCGCCCGATCGCCGCGAGCCGTTGTCTGCAATCTGCTGCTGCTGCGTCGGTCAGCGCGCCCACGCGAAGAGGTCGGCATCGGGGTCGGGGAGTCCGAGGACGGCTCGCTGGATCACCTGGGCCGCGATCGCGCTGAAGGTGATGCCGTTGCCGCCGTAGCCCAGCACGGTGAAGCAACGCGGCGCGCCGGGGAGCGCGCCGATCGTGGGAAGGCCGGTGGTGGTCTGTCCGAAGCAGCCCGCCCAAGCGAACTCCGGCGTCGTGTCGAGGTCCGGCAACAGCTTCGCGAGCTTGCGGCGAATCGCCGCGATCTTGGTCGGCAGCAGCGCGTCGCGTTCGCCCTCGTCGGAGAACGGCACATCCTCGCCGCCGACGACCACTCGGCCGTCCGGCGTCGTGCGCAAGTAGAGGTAGGGTTCGGCGGCCTCCCAGATCAAGCAGCGGCTCGGCCAGAGGCGCTGCGGTTGCGGCGCGGTCGCCATGGCGTAGGTCGAGACCACCTCGTGGCGGCGCGAACGGGCGAGCTTCAGCAGCTCGTAGCCGGTGGCGAACACGGCGTGGCCGGCGCGCACGGCGACCCCGTCCGCGGTCGTGAGCGTGACGTGGCGGCGGCCCGAGTCGATGCCGACGACCTCGGTCGGAGCGTGGAGGCGCGCGCCGCGCGAGAGGGCGGAGCGCCACAACCCGGCGACGAGCGCCGCCGGATCGACCTGCCCGACGCCGCTCGACAGCACGGCGCCCGGACGCTCGATGCCGGTCGACGCGCGCAGCTCGTCCGCGCCGATGAAGCGCGAACGCAGGCCGATCGAGGCGCGCGCCCGGGCCTCCCGTGCGAGCTCCTTCACGCCGAGCACGTCGCCGGGCAGGTAGACCGATTCGGTTTCGCGGAAGCCGCAACGCAGGCCGAGGTCGGCGATCCGTCCGCGCAGGAAGTCGACCGCCGTCGCCGATCGCCAGTAGGCCCGCACCGCACGCTCGCGGCCGATCTTCCGGGTCAGGTGGACGAGCGGCTGGTCGAGTTCGAACTGGAGCAGCGCCGTGCTCGCCGGAGTCGAACCGAGGACCGGGCCGCGGCGATCGAGCACGGCGACGCTCTTGCCGCAGCGCAGCATCGCGTCGGCGACCAGCGCTCCGCTCACCCCGGCGCCGACGATCGCGACCTCCACCGCGAGGTCCTCGACGAGCGGCGTCGACGCCACGCGCACGTTCCCGTTCCGCAGCCAGACCGGCGTTCCCGTGCGCAGGTCGCGCCGGGTGGTGACCTGGTCGCCTGCCTCGCCCATGCTCGATCGCCGCATCCGTCGGCACCGCGTTCGAACGACACCGCGTCCGTCGGCCTCAGCGAGCGCCCGCCTTCGCGCGCGCGGCGCCGATCGCCGTCTTCACGTGCTGCTCCTCCTCGGGCGGCGGAAGCACGGCCGGCAAGCCGAGCGACGCGACCCACAGCTCGCGCGCCCAACCGGTGGTGTGGTAGAGGTGCTCGTCCTCTTCGTCCTCGACCGTCTCGTATGCCGCGACGAGTTCGCGCGCGCCTTCGCCGGAGAACTTCTTCGCGACCAAGCCGAGGAGCTCCCAGTTCATGTGGTCCTTCGTCTCGGCGAGCGTCACGCACTCCGCGGCGACGAGCTCGGCGGCCTCCGGCGTCCCGGAGTCGAGCGCCATCTGCATCGCCTTCACCAGCGACTTGCCGATGTGCCGCACGACCTTCCGACCCGCCGTGTCGCGGTCGGGATCGAGCTTCATGGCGAAGCAGACTTCCTGCAGCTTCTCGACGTGGGTCTCGGTCTGGCCGAGGTACTTCTCCCACTCCTCGCGCAGCTCGTCGTTCTGCGCGCACTTCACCGCCATGCGATAGATCTTCACGCCGCCGAGTTCGGTCTCGAGCGCCTGGTAAACGAGTTCCGTCACCTGCTCCTTCGTGAGCGGTCCGTTGCTGCCCTTCTTCACTGTGCTGCACTCCGAGGTCAGAGAGTCGCTGTGGGCGCCGACCCCGTGTCGGCGCCTCGCTCCGTCAACGCGTGGGCGAATCGCCCTCGCGGTCGAAATGGCGATGCTTCTTGATCGCTTCGATCCACTGGTTCACGAACGCTTGCGCCTGCCCCTCGCCGGCGACCACGACGCCGCGCTCGTCGGTGAGGCGGCTCCCTTCGGGCACCGCGACCGCGAGGCCGGCCGCGCGGAGCAGCAAGACCCCTTCGCTCGTCGCGCCGATCGCCTTCGCATGGGCGAACGCCTCGCGCACGAAGCGGAGCGCTGGAGCGAGCGCGACGAGCCGCTCGACGCTCGCCGCTCCGCCCGGGACGTAGATCGCGTCGTAGAAGACCGATGCCGCGGTGGCGAACGTGTGGTCGATCTCGACCGGCTGGCCCTCCGCCGATCGCACGAGGCCGAGCGCTTCGCCGATCACCTCGACGTGGGCCCCGGCACCGCAGAGGGCGGTGGTCACCAGGTCGAGTTCGTCGCTGCGGACGCCGGCCGTCACCAGGGCGGCGATCTTGCGGGTGCGGATCGAATCGAGCGGCGAGTTCGACAGGCTGAGCGAAGGCGCGGCGGCGAGCGCGCGCCCCTTCGCGAGATCGGGGGCGCGCGTCCGGGGAGCCTCCGCATCGGGAGGCTCGACGGTGACGCCGATCGCGACGGCGACCTCGCGGGCGAACTCGTCGTCGACCTGCCGGAGCAGCCCCACGACGCGTTCGCGGATGGCGAGCCGCTCGACCTTCGCGAGCTCGAAGCGGCATGCATCGCGCAGGTGGCGCCGCTCGGGAGCGGACTGGCTGCGGAGGAAGAGGCGCGCCTGGGTGAAGTGGTCGCCGAACGACTCGCTGCGTTCGCGCGTCTTCTGCCCGACGAGGATCTCCGGTCGGTGGGTGAAGCCGGCGGGATGGGGAGCCGCCAGCGACGGCCTGTTCCCCTCGATCGAGTTCGGGTGGTAGAGCGCCCGCGCGGTGTGGATGGCGCGATGACCGAAGCCATCTTGCTGATGGTTGTGGACCGGCGCCACCGGACGGTTGATCGGGAACTCGGCGAAGTTCGGGCCGCCGAGCCGGGTGATCTGCGTGTCGAGGTAGGAGAAGAGGCGCGCCTGCAGCAGCGGATCGTCCGTGAAGTCGATGCCCGGCACGACGTTGCCGACGCAGAACGCCACCTGCTCGGTCTCGGCGAAGAAGTTGTCGGGATTGCGGTCGAGCGTCAGCTTGCCGACGCGCCGGACGGGGACGAGCTCCTCCGGCAGCAGCTTGGTGGGATCGAGGAGGTCGAAGCCGTAGGCGAGCTGGTCCTTCTCCGCCACGATCTGCAGGCCGAGCTCGTACTCCGGGAAGTCCCCGCGCTCGATCGAATCCCACAGGTCGCGCCGATGGAAGTCGGGATCGCGCCCGGCCAGCTCCTGCGCCTCGTCCCAGACCAGGGAGTGGGCGCCGAGCAGCGGCTTCCAGTGGAACTTGCAGAGGACCGCCTCGCCGGCGGCGTTCACCAGGCGGAAGGTGTGGACGCCGAAGCCCTCCATCATGCGGTAGCTGCGCGGCAGGCCGCGATCGGACATGACCCACAGGACCATGTGCATGGTCTCGGGCACCAGCGAGACGAAGTCCCAGAAGGTGTCGTGCGCCGACGCGGCCTGCGGCATCTCGTGGTGCGGCTCGGGCTTCACCGCGTGGACGAGGTCGGGGAACTTCATCCCGTCCTGGATGAAGAAGACGGGCATGTTGTTGCCGACGAGGTCGAAGTTCCCGCGCTGCGTATAGAACTTGGTCGCGAAGCCGCGGACGTCGCGCGCGGTGTCGGCCGATCCGCGCGAGCCCACCACCGTCGAGAAGCGCACGAAGACCGGCGTCCGTGCCGAAGGATCGCAGAGGAAGTCGGCGGACGTGTACTCCTCGAGCGACTCGTACACGCGGAAGAAGCCGTGGGCGCCGGAGCCTCGCGCGTGGACGACGCGCTCCGGGATGCGCTCGTGGTCGAAGCGCATGATCTTCTCGCGCAGGTGGAAGTCCTCGAGGAGCGTGGGCCCGCGCGGCCCGCCCTTCAACGAGTCGTCCGTCTGCGCGATCGGGATGCCTTGGTCGGTCGTCAGCTCGCGGTTCTCGGGTCGCCGCCGGAACGGCTCGAGCGCCGCATCGACCGCGTCGCGAGGTTGCGAGCCGTCGCCGCCACCGTTCGCCGGAGGGAGCGAGCTCACGCCCGGACGACCGGCAAGGGCTCGCAGGCGAGGCTCCGCAGCCGCGCGGACGAGCCGATCGCGCCGCCGATGAGGGCCGCGATGGCGCCGAGCAGCATCGCTGCCGCCGCCCAACCCGCCGCGACCATCGCCATGCCGCGCGCTTCCTCCGCGACCCGCGCCGCCTCGGCCTTCGCCTCTTCGTAGCGCTGGACGCCACCGTCCCACACGCGATCCCACTGGGCGAGGGTCCGCTCGGCGACCGCAGGCGAGATCCCGGCCTGGCTGGCGATCAGGCGCACCAGCTCGTCCCGCTCGTTGGCGGGCGGCGTCGCGCCGTCGATGGTGAAGTGGCGGCCGGCGAGCTCGAAGAGCCGCGAACGGTCGAGCAGGCGAGTCTGTGGATCGGCGGCAGCGATGCCGGTCGCCGCGTCGCCGCTGCCCCCCATCGCGGCCGGATCGGCGCCGTTGCGCTGCAGCGCGCCGTCGAGTTCCTGCTTGATCCCGTCCCAGGTCGGCATGGCCAGCGCGGCCGCCTTGCCCGCACCTTCGAGCCCCTTGCCGACCAGGCTCAGCATCCCGCTTCCGACGACACCCGTGGCGGTGAAGGCGAGCGCGAGCATCACGACCGCGCCGGCAGCCCACACGGCGAGGCCATGGAGCCCGCCCTCGACCCGAGTCCTCGAGCTGGACATGTGGCCGGCGACCCAGGCGCCGCCGAAGAGGGCAGCGAGCCCCGTGACCAGCCATGCGATGGCATTCGCGACGGCCACGGCACCGCCGCTGCTGTTGCGATCGATGATCCCGAGATTGAGGCAGAGGCCGATCTCCGCGAAGAAGACGTTGCAGGCGATCGCGATCGCGAGTCCCGCCAGCACCGCGCCCCAGCGGAAGTTGAAGCGTCCGTCTGGAACGGAGACACGGGAGTCGTAGCTGGCGACCGGCTTCACGGGGCTCTGGGCGGCATTCGGGAACGATTGGGTGATGGACATGCAGTCATCCTTCGAGATCGGAGAGTTGGTGGATGGGAGTGGGACGATGGCACGCAGCCGAGCCGTCGAAGCCGCAGCGTCGAAGGCGAGACGCGAGCCCGCCGAGGGGAACCTGCAGCGCTGCCACGGGACGGGCGCCTGCGCGCCGCGGAGTTCGAGCGGCGAACAGCGGCAGCACGCGGACGAGCGCTGGCTGCGTCAATGCAACCGGCCAGCGCTCCACGCGGTCACGAGCAGCCCTTCAGCAAGTAGAAGATCAGGATCAGCGGAAGCGGGATTCCGAGGAGCCACAGCAGGATTCCTGTCCGCGCCTTGCCCGAGCGTTCAAACGGCGATCTTGGCATCGAGAGCCTCCGCCGTCCGGTTCAGCACAGCCCATGCCGCAGCCCGCTCGCTGCTTGCCGGGGCAGCGTCGGCGGCGTCGCGACGCGGCGGCGTCGCGCGGGCCGGCTTTCTAGAAACTACATGGAGCCAGCGGAGCTCTCGGGAAGGCGGCGTGCAGTCGCACGCGTTTGCAACAGGAGCGCCGCCCGCGAGCGGCCGCGTCGGCCGCGTCGGCCGCGGCATGGCCGTTGCGATCTCCGAGCGCGTGATGCAACGCACCGTTGCGGATCGCGATGGAGATGACCATGCGAAAGTGGTGGAAGCTGTTCAACCTGGCCGCGGCTTGCTCGACGCTTGGTTTCTGCGTGGCAACCGGCTGAGCCGTGCCGTCCTCACCGGATTCGCGCTCCTGACGCCGTCGTGCGCTGGGAGCGTGCTCCGGCACGCCCCAGCGCATTCCTACACCGTCCACGATCCGCAGTTCCGGCGGACCATGGGCGTCTTCTGCGGGCCGGCGATCGTCGAGGGCAACCACGTCGATGCGCTCCACAACGGGAACGAGATCTTCCCGGCGATGCTGGAGGCGATCCGCAGCGCGACCTCGAGCCTGACCTTCGCGACCTACATCTACTGGTCGGACGAGATCGGGCACGAGTTCGCCGCCGCCTTCGCCGACCGAGCGCGAGCCGGAGTGAACGTCCACATTCTGGTGGACTGGGTCGGCAGCGGCCGGATGAACGAGGACGACATCGAGCTGATGGAGCAGGCGGGCGTCGAACTGCACAAGTTCAATCCGCCCGCCTGGTACTCGTTCCGGCGGCTGAACAACCGGCTCCACTGCAAGATCCTGGTCGTCGACGGCCGCATCGGGTTCACGGGCGGGGTCGGCATCGCGGGGCTGTGGACCGGCGACGCGCAGGACTCGGAGCACTGGCGCGACTCGCACTTCCGCGTCGCGGGTCCAGTCGTCGCCCAGCTCCAAGCCGCCTTCATGGATGGCTGGGTCAAGACGACGGGCCGCGTGCTGGACGGGATCGACTACTTCCCGCCGCTCGAGCCGGCGGGCGAGCAGCCCGCGCAAGTCTTCAGCAGCTCGCCGTCCGGCGGCAGCGAGAGCATGGAGATGATGTACCTGCTCGCGATCGCCGCCGCCGAGCGGTCGATCCACTTGTCGAGCGCCTACTTCATCCCGGACGACCTCGCACGCGAGGCGCTCGTCCAGGCGCTGCACCGCGGCGTCGCCGTGAACATCATCACGCCGGGCGAGTGCATGGACGTCGAGACGGTGCGGCGCGCATCGCGCGCCCTCTGGGGCGACCTGCTCGAGGCCGGCGCGCGCATCCTCGAGTACGAGCCGACGATGTTCCACTGCAAGGTGCTCGTCGTGGACGAGTTCTTCGTGTCGGTCGGCTCGACGAACTTCGACCCGCGCTCGTTCCGGCTCAACGACGAATCCAACCTGAACGTCTACGACCACGGCTTCGCGCGCGAGTTGATCGCCACCTTCGAGCGAGACGCCGCACGTGCGCGCGTGATCGACCTCGAGGCGTGGCGCAACCGTCCGTGGCGCGAGAAGCTCGTCGAGCACGGCGCCGCGCTCCTCGAGTCTCTGCTCTGAGGCATCCTCGAGCGGGGCAGCCGCGGCGAGGAGCAGACCTCGCCAGGTTCAGCAGGTGGCGCCCGTCGTGCGCGACCATCCCGAGGAAGCCATCGCACGGGCGCGGGCGGTGCCGGGGCGAACCGCGAGCGCGGTGGCGTGATGCGGTCGGTGAGCCCCCCCGCGATCGCGCCGGGAACGGCCGCCAGGAGGCGACCTCCCGGCGCAATCGAGAGGGAGAACTTCGCGGCCGACGGCGAGTCCGTTCGGATCAGGACTCGTCGACCACGTCCTCGTAGGAGTCGTCGAGGTCTTCACGCAGCTCGACGTACATCTCGGCGACGTGCTCCCGATTGCCCGGCCAGTCGGCGGCGAGCATCGAGTCATGCCGTTCGATCTCGGCGGCGAACTCGCGGCGACTCTCCATCAGGCCGTCGAGGGAGTCATGGTACTCCTCGAGCGCGTCCGGCCCGAGCGCTTCGGCTTCGCGCTTCAGCGATCCGAGCCGCTCGTCGAAGTCGCGCAGGCCCGAGCGCATCGCGGCCTCGAACTCGTCGCGCTCCATCGCGTTGTACTTCGCCGTCGAGGCGTAGTTGCCGCGCGAGTCCTTGCGCATCGCGTCCTTGGCGTCGGACGCACATCCAGCCGCAAGAGCGGAAAGGGCGATCAGCCCGAGGTGGATCTTCATGAGGTGCCTTTCGAGGGAATCCGGAATGGTGGACCGGCCGACATCGAGCCAGCTCCGGAGCTCGGTACGGCAATCGCCATGCCGCCACCTCACAGCAAGGCGTGCGCGCATGACCTCGCCCGACCACTTCGAGCGGCAGCGCGACCCGATCACTCGAGGTCGGCGACGATCAGGACGCCCGAGCGCCGCGCGTCTCGCGTCGTCCGACAAGTCCCGCTCTCCAATTCGGGCCCGGCTGCTGCCACGACCTCGATGACATCGGCAGCGGACGAAGCCCACCACCGCAGGCGCGATGCCGCAGGCGCGATGCCGCAGGCCGGGTCATCCGCGTGGCGCGCCGCGCCGTCGCAATGCCATGGCAGGGCGTACAAACCGACGCAGGATCCGCGCAGCGCCCACGCACCGGCAGGCGCGGAGCGAAGCGATGCGGAGGTGCGCATGAACGGAGCCTTCGGATCATCCTGAGCCGTCGCCGGGTTGCGGAGGCTGCAGCGGTCGATGACGCCTCCCGCCCCGACGACTCTCCCGCCCGCGAGCGCGACGCGCGTCTCGCACCAGCGCGCGACGAGGCCGTCTGCGACTCGATCGCCGCGCGACGCTCAAGGCGCCCCATCGGCCGCGGCATGGCCGTTGCAATCTCCGAGCCCGTGTCGCAACGCACCGTTGCGGATCGCGATGGAGATGACCGTGCGAAAGTGGTGGAAGCTGTTCAACCTGGTCGCGGCTTGCTCGACGCTTGGTTTCTGCGTATCGACCTGAGCCGTTCCGTCTTGACTGGCCTCCCGCTCTTCGCGACGCCGTGCGTCGGGAGCGAGCGGGAGCGCCAGCCAGCGCACCGCTGAGCCACCGAGGCTCCTCCTCCAGCGTGGCGCGCGGACCGTGACCGTCGCAGCCGTTGCCGACCGAAACGTTGGGGCGATGCAACAGCGCGTTCGCGAGCAGCGTCCGCAGCGGGCGCACCGCTCGCACGGGAAGGAGCGCGGGTTGCCCAGCGGACTGCTTGCCACCAAGGGGTGGTGTCGCGGCGTCAGCATCGCGGCATGGGTCGCGCTCGCGGCGGCCGCCGCAGCGCAGTCGACGCAGTGCGCGAGCGTCGCGCCCGATGGAAGCGAGATCCCGGCCGACTCCGAGATCGGCCGTTGCGGAGCCCACTCCGACGACGGCCGCTTCGTCGTCTTCGTCACGGCGCGCGACGGCCTGGTCGCGGGCGATGCGAATGGCAAGCGCGACGTCTACCTGCGCGATCAGGTCACGGGCACGACGCAGTTGGTGAGCCACACGACGGCCGGTCTCGCCGGCGATGACGCCCGACGGCGCCTTCATCGCTTTCACCAGCCGGGCGAGCGACCTCGCCAAACACGACCACCCGCCGCTCGACGTGTTCCTCTGGGAGCGCGCGACCGACGCGGTGACGCGCATCTCGAACGGGCTCGGCGGCGCGTCGGGGAACGGCGACTCCGACTGCCCGAGCCTCTCGCGCGACGGCCGGCTGGTCGCGTTCCGCAGTTACGCGAAGAATCTCGTCGCGGTCGACGTCAACAAGGAGGTCGACGCGTTCGTCTACGACCGCGCGACCGGCACGATGCGACTGGCGAGCCTCGACGACCAAGGCAACCAACCG
>JAEUIC010000024.1 GCA_016795285.1 Planctomycetota bacterium
CTCCACCGGATCGGGCGGCTCCGCCGCCCCCACCGCCGCATCAGCCACCCTTGGAGTCGGGCGTCAAAGCGAGCGCGGCAGCCACCGCGATCGCGACGCCGAACAGTCGGCTCCGCATGGAATGCTCCGTGGAGGTCACACGATCCAGCGCCTCGCAGAGGCCCCTGACGCGAGCCAGGGAGGAATCTGCGGTCGGCTCGTCGGAAGTTGATAGCGCTTCTCGGATCGTGCGTGACGGATTTCTGAAGGTCGCCGATCGACGCTCTACCGGCGTCATCAGCATCTCCGACACCGACGATCGGGTTCGCGAATCACGCCGTCAGGACCAGCGATCCGCGCCACCGCTCGAGGGGGCGATCCGCCGCGCGAGCGGCCGTCCGCCGGTCAGCGGGCGTCGATCTCGCGGCGCGCGGCGAGCAGCTCGCCGACCAGCTCGGCGATCACCTCGTCGCGACTCGGCGCGGCGGGGAGCTGCGGCAGCGTGTAGGTCTCGACTTCGTAGCAAGCGGTGAGGGCGGTGCGACGAGCGGCGCGCACCGCGGCGATCCAATCGCTGCGCGTCGTGGCGAGCCCGTCGATCTCCTCGCGATCGATCGGCACGTGGTAGTGGACGCGCAGCTCGGCATCGGCGTCGGCCCGCTCGAAGGCGCCGATCCCCTCCTCGAGGTCGAGGTGGCGCTCGATGGCACCGCTGCCGCTGCGCAGGAACGCCTGATGGAGCCAGCGCGGCTCGGCGAAGCGCCGCAGCGCCGCGACGGAACGGCCGCGCGCACTGCCCGCCGTCGCGCGGAGCGCGCTCGACAGCTGCATCTTCCCGACGCGGATGCCGGCGCCCTGCAGCCGCGCGAGCGCCGCCGCCGGCTCCTCGTACTCGACCGCCTGATGGCAGCAGTCGTAGCAGAGGCCGAGGTGGCGCACGATCATCGACTCGAAGCTCGGTGGTGACCCGCCGGCAGCGACGAAGGCCGCGCGCGCCGCCGCTCCGCGCAGCGGACCGGTGAAGAAGCGGACCGCTTCCTCGCTGGTCTCGAGCGTCGTGTAGGGCTCGGGCTCGAGGCAGAGCACGATCTCGCGGCCGCTCTCCGCCGCGATCCGCGCGAGTCCCGCCGCCGTGCGCGCGAGGTTCACGGCCAGCGCGGCGTGGATCGCGGGATCGTCGCCGGCGAGCTTGCAGCTCCCGCCGAGCGTCGAGATCGGCACGACGCTGCCGGCCGGCACCAGCGCCGCCGCCGCGCGCGCCGCCGCCAGCGTGAAGGCGACGCGCTCCTCCTCGAGCCAGCTCGGCCGGTAGACGGCGAGCTTCACCCGCTCGCCGTGGAAGCCGCCGAACGGGAAGCAGTTGAACGTCGCGATGGCGAGCCGCCGCTGCGCGAGGAAGTCGGCGAAGCGGGCGCACCGCTCGCGATCGGCGAGTTCGGCCGCGGTCGCGGCGCTCACGTAGAGGCCGACCGGGAAGGGCGCCGAGCCGGCGAACCGGCGCGCCACCGCGACCGTGAAGTCGTCGAGCGAGCGCTCCACCTCGGCGAGCGTCGCGCCGGGATGGACGTTCGTGCAGTAGGTGAGCGTCGCAGCTGCGCCGCTCGCGGCCGGCTCCATCGTGGCTCCTGCGTCTGCTCTTGCCGTGGCGGCGTCGCGCGCGCGTCGTTTCGCGCCGCGGCCGGGCACGTTAGCGTCGCCGCGATGACCGCAGCGGAGCCCGAGGGCGAGCGCGAGGGAGAGCGCGGAGCGGCGCGGGAGCAGCTGCCCGCGCTGGCCGAACGGCGCACACAACTGCTCGCCTGGTATCGGCGCGCCCATCGCGACCTGCCGTGGCGGCGCACGCGCGACCCGTACGCGATCTGGGTCTCCGAGATCATGCTGCAGCAGACGCGCGTCGAGACGGTGCTCGCCTACTACGACCGCTTCCTCGCGCGCTTCCCCGACCTCTTCGCGCTGGCCGCCGCGCCGCTGGACGACGTGCTGGCCGCGTGGTCGGGGCTCGGCTACTACCGGCGCGCCCGCTTCCTGAAGAGCGCCGCGGAGCTGCTGGCGCGCGACGCCGGCGGCCGCTTCCCGCGCGACGTCGCCGCCGCCGTCCTGCTGCCCGGCATCGGCCGCTCGACGGCGGGCGCCATCGTCTCGATCGCCTACGGCACGCGCGCGGCCGTGCTCGACGGCAACGTGAAGCGGGTGCTCGCGCGCCTCGCCGGTCTCGCCGAACTCGACGGCGCGCCGCTCGAGAAGCGCGCGTGGCCGCTCGCCGAAGCGCTCGTCGACTGCGACGCGCCCGGCGACGTCAACCAGTCGCTGATGGAGCTCGGGGCGACGGTCTGCCTCCCCTTCGCGGCCGCCCGCTGCGAGGAGTGCCCGTGGCGCGACGGCTGCCGCGCGCGCGCCGCCGGGACGGTCGAGTCGCTGCCGCAGAGTCGCCCGCGTGCGGCGCTGCGCGAGGAGACGTGGCTGGTCGCCGTCGTGCGCCGCGGGTCGCGCTTCCTGCTGCGCCGCCGCCCGCCGACCGGCCTGCTGCACGACCTCTTCGAGCTGCCCGCCTTCGAGTCGGGCAGCGCCGCACCCGACGAGGCGCAGTGCCGGCGCTTGCTCGCGCGCGCACTCGCCGCGCAGTTCGGCGGCGCGCCGCAGATCGGCGACGAGCTGCTCCTCCATCGCCAGGTGATCTCGAACCGCCGCGTCGCGCTGCGCGCCTTCGCCGTCACGCTCGACACGCGACCGCGCCCCCCCGCCCGCTTCGCGACCGCGGCCGAACTCCGCGAACTCGCCATCACGACGGCGACCCGCAAGATCGTCGCGCGCTTGCGAGCGGAGGCAACCCGGACCGCGGCGCTCAGTGGACCGGCACGCGCGAGAACGTCCAAGCGACCGCCACCGCCTGCAGCGGCCAGCTGACCACGTCGACGGCGAACGCGAGCGGATCGCCGTCGAGCGCGAGTGCGCTTCGCAGGAGCGGCTTCATCGGAGCAGCTCCTCGGCGACGCGGCCGATCGCGGCGGCGACCTCCTTGATGCGGCCGAAGAAGAGGTGGCCCGCCCCGTCGATCGTCTCGACGGCGCGCAGCTGCGCGAAGCGGCGCGCGTTGTCGGCGGCGCTCGGCGGCGCCACCAGCTCGTCGGCGCCGGCCAGCACCAGCGCCGCGGGGGCGGCGAGCCGCTCGGGCACGTGGCCGGCGTACTTCTCCATCGTCAGCGGCGGCGCGACGCCGAGCCAGCCGCTCGCGGCGCCGTCGGCCGCGCACTCGAGCGCGCGGATCGAGCCGAACGAGAAGCCGGCCGCCAGCAGCGGCGCGACCGCCGGCCAGCGCGCGCGCAACCAGGCGACCACCGCGAGGTAGTCCTGCTTCTCGCCCGGCCCGCCGTCGTGCGTCCCCTCGCTGCGGCCGACGCCGCGGAAGTCGAAGCGCGCCGCCGCGCCGCCCGCCGCCGCCAGCGCGCGCGCGCCGTGCACGACCACCGAGTTCTGCATCGTGCCGCCGTGCAGCGGATGGGGATGGCCGAAGACGGCGAGGAAGCGCGGCGCCGGATGGCGGCGCGGATCGGGCAGCTCGAGCCGCCCCTCGATGCGGCCCGCCGGCCCGGCGAGAGCGAAGGGTTCGAGCGGCGGCAGTCCGTCCATCGGTGACGTGCTCCTCGCGAGGCGCGACCGCGGCCGCAGCCGCGGAGGATTCGCCAGTTGAACCGGCGCGCCGCGTTCTCAGACTGAAGTTTTCTCCGAGAGGCGCCCGATCCCACCCCCATGAATCCCCACGTCCGCGAATTCCACGTCGCCCCGCGCATGCCCGAGCCGCTCGCCCGGCTCCTCGAACTGGCGAAGAACCTCTGGTGGTGCTGGCACCCCGAGGCGGTCGACCTCTTCCAGCGCATCGACTCCGCAGCGTTCGCCCGCTGCGCGAGCAATCCGGTGCGCCTGCTCGGGGAGATCGATCCGCGCCGGCTCGAACAGCTCGCCGCGGACACCTCGTTCCGCGCCCACTTCGACCACGTCCTCGAGGCGTTCGACAAGGACCGGACGCGCACATCGTGGTTCGAGCGCGCCTACCCCGACTTCAAGGGCAAGCGGGTCGCCTACTTCTCCGCCGAGTTCGGCATCCACGAGTGCCTTCCGCTCTACTCGGGCGGCCTCGGCGTGCTGGCCGGCGACCTGCTCAAGTCGGGCAGCGACCTCGGCGTGCCGCTGGTCGGCGTCGGCATCGCCTACCGGTTCGGCTACTTCCAGCAGCAGATCAACCACGACGGCTGGCAGACCGAGCTCTACCCCGAGAACGACTTCTCGCGCATGCCGATGGAGCTCGTCCGCGGCGGCGACGGACGGCCGCTCGTGCTGCACGTGCAGATGGGCGCCCGCGTGGTGCGCGCCCAGGTCTGGAAGGTCGACGTCGGGCGCGTGCCGTTGCTGCTGCTCGACACGAACCTCCCCGAGGCGACCGAGCAGGACCGCCGCATCACCGAACGCCTCTACGGCGGCGACAAGCGCGTCCGCCTCGAGCAGGAGATCCTGCTCGGCATCGGCGGCGTCCACGCGCTGCACAGCCTCGGCATCGAGGTCGACGCCTACCACATGAACGAGGGGCACACCACCTTCCTCACGCTCGAGCAGACCGCTCGGCTGATGGAGAAGGAGAAGCTCCCGTTCGACGAGGCGCGCTACCTCGCGGCGGCGGTGAACACCTTCACCACCCACACGCCGGTGCCGGCCGGCCACGACGAGTACGACCCGGAGTGGATGCGCGAGTACTTCGCCCCCTACGCGATGCGCCTCGGGATCCCCGACGCGCAGCTGATCGCGCTCGGCCAGCGCGAGCCGGGGAACGCCAACAAGAGCTTCGTGATGACGATCCTCGGCCTGCGCATGGCGAAGCACAAGAACGCCGTGAGCAAGCTGCACGGCGACGTCTCGCGCGAGATGTGGCGCGGGCTGTGGCCGATGCTGCAGGCCGACGAGCTGCCGATCGCGCACGTCACCAACGGCGTGCACGGCCAGAGCTGGCTCTCCGCCGAGATGCGCCGCCTCTTCGATCGCTACTTCGAGCCCGACTGGATCTCCCAGCAGACGCGCGCCACGGTGTGGGAGAAGGTGCGCGAGATCCCCGACGCCGAGCTGTGGCGCAGCCGCGGCCGGCTCCGCCAGCGCCTCGTGAACGAGGTGCGCGCGCGGCTCCTGCGCCAGGCGCAGCGCGGCATCGTCTCGCCGGCGCAGCTGCGGCGCGCCGAGCGGGCCCTCGACCCGGAAGTGCTGACGGTCGGCTTCTGCCGCCGCTTCGCCACCTACAAGCGCGCCACGCTGCTCTTCCGCGACCTCGACCGCCTGAAGCGCATCTGCCGTCACACCGAGCGGCCGATCCAGTTCGTCTTCGCCGGCAAGGCGCACCCGCAGGACGAGCCAGCGAAGAAGTACATCCGCGAGATCGTGCGCGAGAGCTGGGGCGAGGACCTGCTCGGCCGGCTGGTCTTCGTCGAGAACTACGACATCGGGCTGGCGCGCATCCTCGTGCAGGGCGTCGACGTCTGGCTCAACAACCCGCGGCGCCCCTACGAGGCGAGCGGCACGTCGGGCATGAAGGTCGTCCTGAACGGCGGCCTCCACATGTCGATCCTCGACGGCTGGTGGTGCGAGGGGTGGCGCGGCGACAACGGCTTCACGATCGGCAACGGCCACGCCGCGCCCGACGAGGAGATGCAGGACCAGCTCGACGCGCTCTCCGAGTACGACCTGCTCGAGCACGAGGTCGCCGCCGCGTTCTACGCGCGCGACAAGGACGGCGTGCCGGCGCAGTGGTGCCAGATGATGAAGGCGTCGATCAGCGGGCTGGCGCCGCAGTTCTCGAGCGATCGCATGCTCGAGGAGTACGCCACCCGCTTCTACGCGCAGTCGCTGCGCGTGCAGGGCGAGCTGACCGGCGCCAACCGCGGCCGCCTGCGCGCGCTGAACGACTGGTGGCGCATGGTGAACGGCGAGTGGTCCAAGGTGCGCATCGCCGACGTGCGGGTCGACACGAGCCCGGTCCACCCGCTCGGCGCGCGGCTGCCGGTGGCGATCGCGCTCGATTGCGGCCCGATCGACCCGAGCCACCTCGTCGTCGAGGTGGTCCACGGGCCGACCGACGGCGACGGCCGCATCGTCGACGCGGTGGTCGCGCCGGCGAGCCATGCCGGCCACGCCGACGGCCTGCAGCGCTTCACGGCCACCATCGCGTGCGGTCGCTCCGGCCGCCAAGGACTCGCGGTGCGCGTGCGGCCGGGCCGGCCCGGCTCCGAGTGGATCTTCGACCAGACGCTGGTGCGGTGGGGTTGAGCGCGACTCGCGCGCCAGGCAGTCGACGAGGCGCCCGGCCGGTTTTGCGGCGAGCGCCGCTTCAACGATGATCGCGGGAACGCGCGACCGCTCCGGCGCGCGATGGAGGAGAGAGCGATGCGGAAGTCCTTCTTGCGCCTCGCGGCGCCGCTGGCGCTGTGCGCCCTGCTGCCCGGCTGCTTCACGTTCACCCACACGGTCGGCCGCGGCCCGCAGGGCCCGACGCCGCAGGTGACGGAAGAGACGCAGTGGTTCGCGCTGTGGGGGCTCGTGCCGCTCGATCCGGTCGACTCGGCGGCGCTCACCGGTCCCGTGCGCGACTACCGCGTGACCACGAAGTTCACGCTCGTCGACGTGGTCATCACCGCGTTCTCGAGCTTCGTGACGCTCTACCGCCAGACGATCGTCGTCGAGAAGTGACCATGCGCCGCCACCCCTTGCTCGTCGCGCTGCTCCTCGCTGCAACGCTGCCGCTCGCGAGCGGCTGCTGGCCGCTCGCCCCGATCGCCGCGCTGGCGGCGGGTGGCGGCGGTGGAGGCGGCGGCGGTGGCGCGACCGGCGCCTCGCTCTCTGGCTCGGTCATCACCGACGCCACCGTCTTCGGCTCCGGCCTCGCGCTCGACCGCGAGCCGAACGACTCGCTCGGCCGCGCAGAGCCGCTGCCGAGCGCGCCGGCCGGCACGCCGCGCCATGGCGTCGGCGCCACCGCGCTCGCGCTCGAGTTCGAGGCGCTCGTCGAGGGGGCGAGCGCGGGCGACGCGACCGCCGAGCTCGTCACGCGCGGCGCGCTCTCCTCCGACGAGCGGCGCCACGTGGTCGGCGGCGCCGCCGCGACCACCCATGTCGCGCGCCGCGAGCAGGAGCTGCTGCTGGTGCGCGCCGAGCGGGACGGCAGCGCCCGCGTCGACGTCACGCCGCGCGTGAGCGGCTACGTGAAGCGGCGCTTCGCGCTCGCGCTGCCGGTCGCGCCGGCCGGCGCCGCGGCGGCCTTCGACGCGCTGCTGGTGCTGGACGAGAGCGCGCCGACCACGCGGCTGCTCGCCTTCGACGGCGACGACGGCAGCGCGCTGGCACTGCACGACCTCGGCCGCTCGGGGCTGCGCCACCTCGCCGCGGCGCACGACCTCGCGCGCGGCCGCGAACGCCTCTTCACCTGCGATCCGGCGAGCGGTGCGCTCTTCGAGATCGAGCTCGCGCAGCAGGGCAGCGCCCGCTCGCTCGGCGCGTTGAAGCAGCTGCCGATCGCGGCTGGCGGGGCCCTCGCCGCGCTCGCGTACGACGGCCTCTTCCTCCACGTGCTGCGCGCCGACGGCGAGCTCCTCTCCTACGACGGCGCCTTCGCGCTCGCGGGCCGGCGCCCCTTCGCGCCCGCCGGCGAAGCGGTCCGCTCGCTGGTCGCCACGCTCGACCTCGGCCTCGACCACTGGCAGGTCGAGGTGCCGGCCGGCACGACGCTCAAGGTCTCCTTCGCGGCGCGCTCCGCCGACGGCGCGCCGTCGCTCCACTTCTTCTCCGCCCGCGCCACGACGGAGCTCGAGGAGGAGACGAGCGCACCGCACTCGTTCGAGCGCCTCGTCGCCGACGGCGCGCCGCTCGAGTTCGAGCTCACCGCCGGCGCCGAGCCGACCGGCTGGCACCTCGCAGTCGGCACGCTCGCCGGCTCCGCGCGCTACCAGCTCGCGCTCGATCGCCGCGCCCATGCGCCGGCGCCCCCCGCGGCGCCCGCGCTCGCGCCCGATGCGCTGCTGGCGGAACGGCTGGTCGCGTCGCTCGCGGCGCTCCCCGACGCGCGCCTCGCGCTGCTGCTCGCCGATCCGTCGCTGCCCGAGTTCGTCGCCGGCCGGCTGCTGCTCGGTCGCCGCGACGTCGCCGCTGCGTTGACGTTGCCACCGGCTCCGCACGGCTTCTCGCTCGCGCGCGAATCGAGCAGCCCCGCTGGCCACGACCTGGTGCGCGTCGCTCCGAATGCGCAGTGGCGCGGCCCCGCCGTGCGCACGCTGAACGGCGCCGCGAGCCAGCGGGCCCGCCGCCGCGAGCAGTCGCGCCAGCTGCTGGTCGCCGCGGCGCGGCTCGCCGGCGCGAGCGGCGTGGCGTGGCGCGAGCCCGACTGGATCGCGCGCACGCTCGCCACCCCCAACGACCCGGGCTACTCCTCGGTCCAGGAGTGGCACTACGACCTGCTGAACCTCCCGGCCGCGTGGGACATCACCACCGGCTCCTCGTCGGTGGTGATGGCGATCGTCGACACCGGCGCGCGCGACGACAACGTCGACTTCGCGGCCAACATGGGCGCCGACGGCTACGACTACATCTCCGGCTCGAACAGCGGCGACGGCGACGGTCGCGATCCCGATCCGTTCGACGAGGGGACCTTCAACGGCAACAGCCACCACGGCAGCCACTGCGGCGGCACGATGGGCGCGCGCGGCAACAACGGCACGCAAGGCACCGGCATCTGCTGGGACGCCGAGCTGATGCCGCTGCGCGCGCTCGGCACCGACGGCAACGGCAGCGTGAGCGACATCTCCGAGGCGATCCGCTACGCCGCGCGGCTCAGCAACGCCGCAGGAGTGCTGCCCGCGCAGGCGGCCGGCGTGATCAACCTGAGCCTCGGCCTCGGTTCGCCGTCGACGACGATGCGCAATGCGATCACCGCGGCGATCAACGCCGGATCGATCGTCTGCGCTGCAGCCGGCAACGACGGCAACGGCCAGGCCGTGCTCTATCCGGCCGCATTCCCCGAGGTGATCGCGGTCGCCGCCGTCGACTTCGACGGCGACGTCGCCTACTACTCGAACACCGGCCCCGAGATCGACATCGCCTGCTCGGGCGGCTCGAACGTGCTCGGCCAGTCGGCGCGCGACATCTGGTCGACGGTCGGCGTCGGCGTGGGCGGGTCGCTGCAGAACCTCGCCGGCACCTCGATGGCGTGCGCGCACGCCTCGGGCGTCGTCGGATTGCTGCTCTCGCAGACGCCGGCGCTGACGCAGGCGGAGGTGGCGGACCTCCTCACCTCGACCGCCGTCGACTACGGCGCCGTCGGGTTCGATGAATCCTTCGGCCACGGCGTGGTCGATGCCGCGGCGGCGGTGAACGACGCCACCGCGGTCCTCGCGCTGCCGACCGACGAGATCGACTTCGGGACCACCGGTACGCGCCTCGTGCTGCAGGCGAAGAACGTCGGCGGCGGCGTGCTCACCGTCACGGGGGTCACGCCGAGCAGCGTGCAGACGCCCTCCGGCGTCGCCGCCACGACCGCTTGGCTCACGCTGCAACCGCTCGCGGGCGACCTCACTTGGCAGCTCGTCGCCGATCGGACCGGGCTGGTCGCCGGCGACTACCAGATCGAGCTCGACGTCGCCAGCAACGGCGGCAACGACTCGCTGCTGGTCGACCTGACCGCAGGCGCCGGCGGCGTCACCGACGTCGGCGACATCGTGATCGAGCTGGTCGCCGACGACGGCGTCACCGTGGTGAAGCGCAGCGTGGTGAGCGCGACGGACGGCTACGCATTCTCGCTGGCCGGCGTCGCGCGCGGCAGCTACTTCGTGCGGTGCGGCGTCGACAGCGACGACGACGGGGTGATCGGCGAGCTCGGCGAGCCGTTCGGTGCCTACCCGAACGTCGCCGACCAGGCGCTGCTCGAGATCGGCGGCGCGAGCCTCGGGCTCGACCTCGTCCTCGAGTGACGGAGCGACGGCCGCGGCCGGGGGGCGACCTCCGGCCGCGCGCCGCACGCCGCGCTTCGGCGCGAGGGCGTCGCGGGGCGGCGCGGGGGCCGGCGGGGTGGGGGGGGGGGGCCCCGCGC